>NZ_JHXR01000001.1 GCF_000621645.1 Vibrio cholerae ATCC 14035
TCATGTCCACTTAGTTGCGATAATTCCGCCCAAAGTATCGATTTCGACGTTGATGGGAGTTTTAAAGGGTAGGAGTGCAATTAGGCTATTCAACAAGTTTCCACATATCAGGAAAAAGTTATGGGGAAATCATTTTTGGGCGCGAGGCTATTTTGTGGATACGGTAGGTGTAAATGAAGAAATCATTAGACGGTATGTACGGCATCAAGACAAAAAAGAGCTTGAGCAAGAGCAGCAGTTAGAGTTATTGAGAGACTAACAGCGTCGTGGCCCCCTTTTAGGGGGCTTATATTAAAACCGCCTTCTAAGAAGGCGGATTTTTATTGGTTTTGTGTGGCAGAGAAACCTAAAAAGAAGAACGTAAAAGAGAGAACATCAGCGGCCATCACGCAAAAGAGCGTATAAATGGTTAGCTAATGGTGGCGTTGTGTCTTATCTGAAGGAGCTTAGCTTCCGCCGGAAAGCGGCTTAAGTTATGGATGTGGATGTGATGTCGCTATCAATAAAGCCCAGATAAAACAAAACCTAGCCGAAGCTAGGTTGTTTATATGGTGCGGAAGAAGAGACTTGAACTCTTACGCCTCGCGGCGCCAGAACCTAAATCTGGTGCGTCTACCAATTTCGCCACTTCCGCAAATTGTATTGATAACTTGATTGCTCAAATCATCGATGTAATGGCAGGTCTGCTAGGATTCGAACCTAGGTATGACGGGATCAAAACCCGTTGCCTTACCGCTTGGCGACAGACCTGCAGTGTTCTGCACGACGATCGTCGTTGCTCTCAATAATGGTGCGGAAGAAGAGACTTGAACTCTTACGCCTCGCGGCGCCAGAACCTAAATCTGGTGCGTCTACCAATTTCGCCACTTCCGCACAAATTTTGTTGATAACCTGATTACTCACGTCATCGAAATAATGGCAGGTCTGCCAGGATTCGAACCTGGGTATGACGGGATCAAAACCCGTTGCCTTACCGCTTGGCGACAGACCTACAGAATTCGATACATTTGGTGCGGAAGGAGGGACTTGAACCCTCACGTCCTAAGGACACTAACACCTGAAGCTAGCGCGTCTACCAATTCCGCCACCACCGCGTTAAATGCATCAAATTGTAATTGGTGGCTACGACGGGATTCGAACCTGTGACCCCATCATTATGAGTGATGTGCTCTAACCAACTGAGCTACGTAGCCACTCTAAATCTTTTCAGATTTAATATGGTGCGGAAGAAGAGACTTGAACTCTTACGCCTCGCGGCGCCAGAACCTAAATCTGGTGCGTCTACCAATTTCGCCACTTCCGCAAATTTTGTTGATAACTTGATTGCTCAAATCATCGAAATAATGGCAGGTCTGCTAGGATTCGAACCTAGGTATGACGGGATCAAAACCCGTTGCCTTACCGCTTGGCGACAGACCTACAGAATTCGATACATTTGGTGCGGAAGGAGGGACTTGAACCCTCACGTCCTAAGGACACTAACACCTGAAGCTAGCGCGTCTACCAATTCCGCCACCACCGCGTTAAATGCATCAAATTGTAATATGGTGGCTACGACGGGATTTGAACCTGTGACCCCATCATTATGAGTGATGTGCTCTAACCAACTGAGCTACGTAGCCATCTTTTCGAGCGAGAGACTATAATACAATCTCGCTCTGACTTCCAATGGTTTTTGCCCCGTTGAAAGTTTGAAAAATGGCAGGTCTGCTAGGATTCGAACCTAGGTATGACGGGATCAAAACCCGTTGCCTTACCGCTTGGCGACAGACCTGCTGTGATGATTAATATCATCAAAATATGGTGCGGAAGAAGAGACTTGAACTCTTACACCTTGCGGCGCCAGAACCTAAATCTGGTGCGTCTACCAATTTCGCCACTTCCGCAAATTTGTTACAACTCGATGCATTTGGTGCGGAAGGAGGGACTTGAACCCTCACGTCCGAAGGACACTAACACCTGAAGCTAGCGCGTCTACCAATTCCGCCACCACCGCGTGTCAAAAGCATCAAATTGTCAAAATTTGGTGGCTACGACGGGATTCGAACCTGTGACCCCATCATTATGAGTGATGTGCTCTAACCAACTGAGCTACGTAGCCAAATTTTATTTTCTTAACGAGAAGGCGATGCCTTATCGCTGAGAACGGAGCGCATTATGCGGATATGGGTTAGGAGCGTCAACAGTTTTTTTGAATAAATTCTTTGAAACCAACCGTTCGGGTTTTTTTTAAACAAAGAGGCGTGTTTATGATCAAAAACCATCACCAAAACAACAAATTCATTACGCTTGGAGAGTCATAAAGATCATTTTTTAGAGGCTTATAAATGGCAAAAGCCAACACTTTGGTTGGCTTTTGGTTCGCAGTAAAGCGAGATTTAAACGTTGAAGCGGAAGTGGATTACATCGCCATCTTTTACGATGTACTCTTTACCTTCCAAGCGCCATTTACCGGCATCTTTGGCACCTGACTCACCATTGAATTGGATGTAGTCATTGTAACCGATCACTTCAGCACGAATAAAACCACGCTCGAAGTCTGTGTGGATCTTACCCGCGGCTTGTGGTGCGGTCGCACCGACAGGAATGGTCCATGCGCGCACTTCTTTCACGCCTGCGGTGAAGTAAGTTTGCAGATTGAGTAGGTCATAACCTGAGCGAATCACGCGGTTGAGGCCTGGCTCTTCAATACCGAGGTCGGCTAAGAACTCATCGCGTTCTTCTTCTTCAAGTTCAGACAGTTCCGCCTCGATCGCTGCACAAACCGCTACCACAGAAGCATTTTCTTTGGCTGCGAACTCAACCACCGCATCCAGATATGGGTTGTTTTCAAAACCATTTTCATTGACGTTCGCAATGTACATGGTGGGTTTTAGCGTCAGCAGGTTTAAATAACCGACGGCCAGTAATTCTTCTTTGGTTAGGTTGACGGAACGAGCCGATTGGCCTTCGCTCAGAACAGGTTGCAGCTTTTCAAGTACCGCGAGTTCAAATTTGGCTTCTTTATCGCCACCTTTAGCGCGTTTGCTTTGACGCAGAATCGCGCGCTCGCAGCTGTCTAAGTCAGCCAGCGCTAATTCAAGATTGATGATTTCGATGTCTTCCAGCGGTGACACTTTACCCGCCACGTGAATGATGTTTTCGTTTTCAAAGCAGCGTACTACGTGACCAATTGCATCAGTTTCACGGATGTTAGCGAGGAATTTGTTACCTAGACCTTCTCCTTTTGATGCGCCCGCCACTAGACCTGCAATGTCCACAAACTCCATCGTCGTTGGCAGAATGCGTTCAGGTTTGACAATCGCGGCTAAGGCATCCAGACGCGGATCTGGTACAGGCACAACGCCTGTATTTGGTTCGATAGTACAAAACGGGAAGTTAGCTGCTTCGATGCCCGCTTTGGTCAGCGCATTAAAAAGAGTTGATTTACCTACGTTTGGCAAACCGACGATGCCACATTTAAAACCCATGACTGTAACCTTATTCAGCTTTGAAAGTGTGTAAACGATTTTGTGCTTTGGTGAGGCCATCCTTCATGAGGATCTCAAGGCAGCGAACGGATTCATCCACTGCGGCATCAAGGCATTCTTGCTCTTTAGCGGGAGCTTTGCCTAGTACATAACCGGCTACTTTGTCTTTATGTCCCGGATGGCCGATGCCAAGCCGTAGACGATAGAATTCTTTGTTGTTGCCTAATTTGCTTATGGTGTCTTTGAGCCCATTATGCCCGCCATGTCCGCCACCTTGCTTAAATTTTGCCACACCGGGTGGTAAGTCTAGCTCATCGTGGGCAACCATGATCTCTTCTGGCTTGATCTGATAGAAATTGGCCAGTGCAGCAATCGCTTTGCCGGAGAGATTCATGAAAGTGGTGGGGATTAACACGCGTAACTCTTGGCTGTTAATCAACAAACGTCCGGTCAGACCAAAAAACTTCGGCTCATTTTTGAGCGTGACGTTATGGATACGGGCTAACTCTTCGACAACCCAAGCACCTGCATTATGGCGTGTTTTCGCGTATTCCGGCCCAGGATTGGCCAGTCCGACAAGGAGTTTGATTGGTTGACTCAAGGCGAATATCTCTTCGGAAACTCAAAAGCGCGGTATGATAGCACACATCCGCCGCGAGGTGCGAGTCACACAAAAGGCAATAAAAAAGCGCTTCATCGGAGATGAAACGCTTTCGTATCATCGATTCCAGAGCTTACCTGACAGCAGATAGACTGGGTTACTCAATGATTAGTTAAACATCGCAGAGATGGACTCTTCGTTGCTGATACGACGAATCGCTTCAGCCAGCATGCTTGATAGAGTCAACTGAGTCACTTTTCCTGTCGCCGCCATCTCTTTTGATAGGGTGATAGAGTCAGTCACAATCACTTGATCCAACACAGAGTTTTTGATGTTTTTCGCTGCATTGCCTGAGAATACCGCGTGAGTGGCGTAAGCAAATACGCGTTTCGCACCACGCTCTTTCAGCGCTTCCGCGGCTTTACACAGTGTGCCACCAGTGTCGATCATGTCATCGACAATCACACAGTCACGGCCTTCAACATCACCGATCAGGTTCATGACTTCTGAAACGTTCGCGCGTGGACGACGCTTATCTACGATCGCGATATCGATGTCACCCAGTGCTTTCGCGGTTGCGCGAGCACGCACCACACCACCAAGGTCTGGCGATACGACAACAGGATCTTCCAAGTTACGTGCTTTCATATCTTCCAGCAGGACAGGGGTACCGAAAATGTTGTCTACTGGAACATCGAAGAAGCCTTGGATCTGCTCTGCGTGGAGGTCGATAGTCAGAACGCGGTCAACACCAACGTTAGAAAGGAAGTCTGCAACAACTTTTGCAGTGATAGGTACACGAGCCGAGCGCACACGGCGGTCTTGGCGGGCATAGCCGAAGTAAGGGATAACTGCCGTAATACGGCCTGCAGAAGCACGGCGCATTGCGTCAATCATTACCACCAGTTCCATCAGGTTGTCATTGGTTGGGGCACAGGTGGATTGAATGATAAATACATCGCTACCACGCACATTTTCGTTGATTTGTACTGCTACTTCACCATCAGAGAAACGAGAAACAGTAGCATCACCAAGGGAAATGTACAGGCGATCTGCAATACGTTGGGCTAGTTCGGGTATTGCGTTACCAGCAAATAGCTTCATATCAGGCACGGTGGAAACCTCAGGGTTGCGTCCAGTTTTTTAGTAAGGTCGGATTTTAGCTGATTGGTAGTCAGCCAACGTCTTTCTGAGCGGTGAAACATTGCGCCCTTGGGCGACAAACGCTAAGACGTTGTCAGATAATTGAGCAAAGACGGCCTGTGCATCTTTCCTGCTCGAAAACTCAGCAAAAACGCAAGATCCCGTCCCGGTCAATCTTGACGGCGCGTATTGTAGCAGCCATGAAAGTTGCTTATCAACCTCGGGGTACAGTGATCGGACAATTTTTTCGCAATCGTTTTCGTACGGGGTGGTAAGAAGGCTTGCCAGATCACGCTTTGGCGTGTTTCTCATCAGCTGTGGATGAGTGAAAATATCTTTTGTCGCGATGCTGACCGCAGGGCGAACCACGAGATACCATTTTTCCTCTGGCTCTACTGCGGATAATTCTTCGCCAACTCCTTCAGCAAAAGCCGCAAAACCACGAGTAAAGACAGGGACATCCGCTCCGAGTGCCAGCCCAATTTCAGCCAATTGATCATCGCTAAGCCCAGTTTGCCACAAGTAATTGAGTGCGACTAAGGTAGTGGCCGCATTGGATGATCCGCCACCAATTCCGCCGCCCATAGGCAACACCTTGTGCAGTTGAATGTCTGCGCCGAGTGGTGATTGCGCCGCATTTTTGAGTGCCATCGCGGCTTTGTAAATCAGGTTATCTTCTAACGCGACATCGGCCAGAGCAGGAGAGAGGGTGATGTTGCCGCTGTTGTTGGCGGTAATGGTTAACTCATCACCGTGATCGAGAAACTGAAACAAGGTCTGCAGATCGTGATAGCCGTTAGCTCGACGACCTGTGATGTAAAGGAACAGGTTGAGTTTGGCCGGTGAAGGCCACACGGTTGTGCCGTGGATCATGGGAGCAGCGTCCATTGTGAGATCACCAGTTGAATCGAGGTTTTATTTTGCTGGAGTTTAAGTTTATCAGGCAGCGGAATGGGCTGATGTTGCCACTCAATCGCTTGGTAACGTTGGTATTCTACGTGCCATTCCTCCGTTGAGGCGAGTTTGGTGAGAGTGGCAAGAGTGTTTTGTTCATTCAACTCGTAATGGGTTGCTTGGGTCGGCAAGCCTAAAATCCAATCTTCAAGCTGTTCAACGGGAATATCTAACCCTGTTAAATTGCGGATCAGGCTTTGTGCATCTTGGTCGCGGTAGATTTGATCATCATAAGTTTCGACCCGCGCACCTTGTTCATCGACCTGTAAGTTCAGCACGGTTTGACCAAGAAAATTGCTTAAACGCAGTGAGAGTTTTTGTGGGCTTTTTTGCCATTGAAAGTTGAACGATTGTCGCTGATCGGGCGCGATATAGCCGAGTTTTCCGGTTAATTGATAATGTTGAATTTGTTCTAGAGTGACTTGGTGTGATTGCCATTGAACATTGACGGGTTGTAGCGGTGCGGTGGCACAACCTGCCAAAAGCAACAGACTCGCCAATCCTGGCAGTAGGCGACGTACGAGAGCATTCATAGTGCGTTTTTTATCCAAAGCGAGAGCGAAAACGGGCTAACTATATCATTGATCTCACGAACTCAGGAAAACAAATCCGGTCTGCCCTTTCAATCAAAGAGGGCATCAAGTAAAATTCCGCCTCTAGTCCACCACACATATCTGAGAATCCTCTATAGATGTCTTTGCTTGCCATTGGAATCAATCACAATACGGCGTCGGTAGAATTGCGGGAAAAAGTGGCGTTCGGTCCAGAGAAGCTCTCTTTGGCGCTGAATCAGCTTTCCACCAGTTCACACGTTAAAGGAGGCGTGATCCTCTCAACGTGTAACCGCACCGAAATTTATTGTGATGTGAGATCAGCAAGTAAAAACAAAGTCATCGAATGGTTGTCCCAGTTTCACCAAGTCAGCTTGGATGAGTTAAAACCCAGCCTATACGTTCATGAAGAGCAAGCCGCCATTCGTCATTTGATGCGTGTCGCCTGTGGTTTGGACTCTCTAGTGTTGGGCGAGCCGCAGATATTAGGACAAGTTAAGCAAGCTTACGCAGAGGCGAGAGAGAATCACGCCGTCAATCCGGCGACGGAAAAGCTGTTTCAAAAGGCTTTTTCGGTCGCGAAACGGGTAAGAACAGAAACCGAAATCGGCGGCAGCGCGGTTTCGGTCGCTTATGCCGCTTGCACTTTAGCAAAACACATTTTTGAATCGCTGGCCGACGCTACGGTACTGTTGGTCGGGGCTGGTGAAACCATTGAACTGGTAGCAAAACATTTGGCCGGACACCACTGTAAACGGATGATAGTGGCGAACCGCACGCGAGAGCGAGCTTTGAGCTTAGCGCAGCAGTTTGGCGCCGACGTCATCGCATTAAATGAGATCCCAGACTATTTAGCGCAAGCGGATATTGTGATCAGCTCGACCGCTAGCCCTTTGCCCATCATAGGTAAAGGCATGGTCGAAAGTGCACTAAAGGCCCGTCGCCATCAGCCTATGTTGTTGGTGGATATTGCCGTGCCACGCGATATTGAGCCGCAGGTCGGTAAGCTTAACGATGCTTATCTCTATTCGGTCGATGACTTGCAGTCGATTGTCGATAGCAATATCGAGCAGCGCAAAGTGGAAGCGATTCAGGCAGAAGCGATTGTCAGTGAAGAGAGCGCCACCTTCATGAGTTGGATGCGCTCACTGCAAGCGGTGGACAGTATTCGTGATTATCGTAAGCAAGCCAATGAAGCGCGTGAAGAGCTACTCAATAAAAGTTTGCAAGCATTGGCAGCGGGTGGCGATCCTGAAAAGCTGCTCATAGAATTAAGCAACAAACTGACCAACAAACTAATTCACACCCCAACCCGAGCGCTACAAACCGCGGCGGAACAAGGGGAACCGGCTAAACTGGCCGTGATCAGACAAAGTTTAGGTCTTGACGATCTGAACTAAATCTCAACTTAGAGTTTAAAGAAGCAACTATGAAAGCGTCGATTTTAAGCAAGCTTGAATCCCTTGTTGAGCGCTATGAAGAGGTTCAGCACCTCCTTGGCGACCCAACAGTTATCGGTGATCAAAATAAATTCCGTGCTCTATCCAAAGAGTATTCGCAACTGGAAGAGATCACTCAGTGTTTCCAAGCTTACCAACAAGCGAAGGAAGATCTGGTTGCTGCCGAAGAGATGGCACAAGAAGATGATGCAGAAATGCGTGAAATGGCACAGGACGAGATCAAAGCGGCGAAAGCGGCAATTGAGCGCCTGACCGATGAACTGCAAATTCTGTTGCTGCCAAAAGATCCAAACGATGATCGCAACTGTTTCTTAGAAATTCGCGCGGGTGCGGGTGGTGACGAAGCGGGTATTTTTGCCGGCGATTTGTTCCGTATGTACAGCCGTTTTGCGGAGAAAAAAGGCTGGCGCATCGAAGTGATGTCATCGAGTGAAGCGGAACACGGCGGCTACAAAGAGATGATCGCGAAAGTGAACGGTGACGGTGCTTACGGTACGCTCAAGTTTGAATCTGGCGGCCACCGAGTGCAACGTGTTCCGGCTACGGAAGCGCAAGGGCGTATCCACACGTCCGCTTGTACCGTTGCGGTGATGCCTGAAATTCCTGAAGCGGAAATTCCAGAAATCAAAGCCAGCGATCTGAAAATTGATACGTTCCGCTCTTCTGGCGCGGGTGGTCAGCACGTTAACACCACCGATTCGGCTATCCGTATCACTCACTTACCGACTGGTATTGTGGTCGAGTGTCAGGATGAGCGTTCGCAACATAAGAACAAAGCTAAAGCGATGTCAGTATTGGCTGCACGTATTGCTCAAGCTGAAGAGTCAAAACGCGCTGCGGAAATTTCCGATACACGCCGCAACCTTCTGGGTTCAGGCGATCGTAGTGACCGCATTCGCACTTATAACTACCCGCAAGGTCGAGTGTCCGATCACCGTATCAATTTGACGGTATATCGCCTGACCGAAGTGATGGAAGGGGATATGCAATCCTTGATTGACCCTGTGATTCACGAGCATCAAGCGGATCAATTGGCGGCACTGGCGGATCAAAACTAATCCATGTCAGTTACCATTGAAGCGGCATTAAAAGCGGCAACCGAGCAACTGCAGCAAAGCGGCAGTGATTCGCCAGCCCTAGATGCCGCAGTACTCCTTTGCCATGTACTGGCTAAGCCTCGTTCTTACTTGTTGACTTGGCCTGATAAAATCTTGGAGAAGCCTACTTTGGCTTCTCTCGAGCTGCTCCTTGCTCGCCGCAGAGCGGGAGAGCCGATGGCCTACATCCTTGGTGAGCGCGAATTTTGGTCGCTGCCGCTGAAAGTCTCTCCTTCGACACTTATTCCACGTCCGGATACGGAACGTTTGGTTGAATTAGCGCTGGATAAAGCGGCGTTGATTGATGGCGAACTGCTGGATCTTGGCACCGGAACTGGGGCGATTGCGTTGGCTTTGGCTTCGGAATTGCCCACGCGGCAAGTCACGGGGATTGATTTACGTCCGGAGGCGGCAGAGTTAGCAAGAGAAAACGCGACTCGCTTGGCGATCCACAATGCGCAGTTTTTTCAGGGCAGTTGGTTTAGCCCATTAGCAGACGGTACGAAGTTTGCTTTGATCGTCTCCAACCCGCCTTATATCGAAGAAAATGATCCGCATTTGAGTCTGGGCGATGTGCGTTTTGAGCCGAAAAGCGCGCTGGTTGCCGCAGAAAATGGTTTGGCGGACATTCGCCACATCAGCACGCACGCGCCGCGTTTTTTGCTCGATGACGGCTGGCTTTTGTTTGAGCATGGTTACGATCAAGGCGTTGCGGTGCGCACGATTATGAGTGATTTAGGCTATCAAAACATCATGACCGAGCAAGATTACGCCGGTCATGATCGAGTTACACTGGGACAATATAAAACGGAAAGAGAAGCATAATGTACGAAGGATTAAAACATTTTCACCTGTTCACTATCGGCGTCAGTGTAGTCATGCTGTCGATTCGCTATGTGCTCATGATGATGAATTCAGCACACCTAGAGCGTAAGTTTTTCAAAATTTTCCCGCATGTGAATGACACGTTATTGCTGCTTTCCGGTATCGGTTTGATATTCATCACTGGATTCATTCCTTTTACCGCTGCCGCGCCGTGGATGACAGAAAAATTTACCTGCGTGCTGGCGTACATCGCGCTAGGCTTTTTTGCACTGAAATTAGGTCGTAATAAATTGCTGCGTAGCTTTGCGTTTTTTGGCGCGTTGGGCTGGTTGGCGATGGCTGGAAAAATCGCGGTCGCCAAAGCGCCGATTCTGTTTGGTTAAGCTTAAGGTGCGACCATGCTGAATTTATGTGATGAAGATTTTGATGCGATGGAGTTGGTGGAAGGGGCGCTTGCGCTCAACAAAGCCATTAATCCCGAAACGCAGCTAGAATGGGCTCACATCGAGTTAGCACGTCTGCTAAAAGAAGCCGAACTGGCACTGGTACATGAGCGTGATGAGAAAGCGCGTTTCGAGGCTTTTTTGCGCCTGTTTTATCAAGAGTGGGGCTTTAGCGGCGATCGCGAAGCCTACTTTGATTCTCGCAATGCCTTTATTGATCAAGTATTGCAGCGGCGCAAAGGCATTCCCGTCAGTTTAGGCTCATTACTGCTCTACCTAGGACACAAACTTGGCTTTCCACTCAATGGGATAAGTTTCCCGACTCAGTTTCTGCTGTCGCTCAATTGGCCGGGAGAGCGGCCGATTTATCTCAATCCATTTAATGGCGAGATAGTGTCACAACATACACTGCAAGCTTGGTTAGTTGGGCACAAAGGCCCACTGGCCAAGCTTAAGCCACAGCATTTACAAAGTGTCGATAATCCGACCATTATTGGGCGTTGGTTGGCGCTACTCAAAAGTGCCTTACTGCGTGAAGAGCGCTATACTCTGGCGCTAAGATGTACCGATTTGGCACTCACTTTTGTGCCCGATGACCCATACGAAATCCGTGATCGTGGCTTTATTTACCAACAGCTACAGTGCCATCAAATTGCTATTTCGGACTATCAATATTTTATTGAGCACTGTCCGAACGATCCGGCGGCTGAATTGTTAAAAACGCAAGTCAATGCACTCAGTCACGACAGTCAAGTGACGCTGCATTAACCCAACAAGAGAGATTAAGATGGAACACAAAATTGTCCATGTCGGTGATATTCCGGTTGCCAACGATAAGCCGTTTACCCTATTTGCAGGGATGAACGTACTGGAATCGCGTGATTTGGCGATGCAAATTTGTGAGCACTACGTGAAAGTGACCGACAAGCTCGGCATCCCTTATGTGTTCAAAGCATCGTTTGATAAAGCGAACCGCAGTTCAGTGCACTCTTACCGTGGCCCAGGCTTGGAAGAAGGGATGAAAATTTTCCAAGAGCTGAAAGAGACCTTTGGCGTGAAGATCATCACCGATGTCCACACAGAAGCGCAAGCGCAGCCTGTGGCGGATGTGGTGGATGTGATTCAGCTACCTGCCTTTTTGGCCCGTCAAACCGACTTGGTTGAAGCGATGGCGAAAACCGGCGCGGTCATTAACGTGAAAAAACCGCAGTTCATGAGCCCGGGTCAAGTTGGCAACATCGTTGAGAAGTTTGCTGAGTGTGGCAATGACAAAGTGATCTTATGTGAACGTGGCTCTTGCCACGGCTACGATAACCTCGTCGTCGATATGCTCGGCTTTGGTGTGATGAAGCAAGCTTCTAACGGCAGTCCAATCATTTTTGATGTGACTCACTCACTGCAAATGCGTGATCCATCAGGTGCGGCATCGGGCGGTCGTCGTGAGCAGACCGTTGAACTGGCGAAAGCCGGTTTGGCGACGGGCATTGCAGGTCTGTTTATTGAGGCGCACCCAAATCCAGATAAAGCGCGTTGCGATGGCCCATCGGCATTACCTCTCGACAAATTAGAGCCATTCCTTGCGCAAATGAAAGCGCTGGATGATTTAATCAAAAGCTTTGCGCACATCGATATTCGATAAGCGCGATAGCCTGACTCTATATTGTAAAGCCATCTTCGGATGGCTTTTTTCATGCCTAGCGCTTATCAATATGGCTCTGTTTCAGCAAACGACGGTTTCTGTAGATTAAACGCTTGCGCGCACAAAACGGCTTAAAAGCCCATCCCATTAGTCAAACGTTTGCCTGTGATCCGAGCAGGTTATCTTTTTAACTCTTTCTATTGATTACATTATATTGGCTACTTTTAGGTGATCTACTCTACATAAATATGAAATCAAGCTGTCTCACCAAGTCGGTTACTTTAAACTAAGTCAAGTTTTATCCGCACTCCAAGCAATGTGCTCAAGCGATGTGCTGTGGTAAACGACTGCGCCGTGCGAGCGCCCAACGACATTTCAAGCAGTGGTTTTCATCAGTTCAAAGGTATGACAATGAAACAAGGCCTCATTCTAAAATCCGTCCTCAGTGCAGCCATTATTGCCTCTTTGGCAGGTTGTGCAACTGCACCCGCTCAGCAGTGGGAAGCAGACAAAACCTACAAACTCACTATTCTGCACACCAACGACCACCATGGCCGTTTCTGGCAAAACCAGTATGGTGAATATGGCATGGCAGCACGTAAAACGCTGATTGATCAACTGCGTGCCGACATTGAATCTCAAGGTGGCAGTGTATTACTGCTCTCGGGGGGTGACATCAATACTGGGGTACCAGAATCAGACCTACAAGATGCAGAGCCTGATTTCAAAGGTATGAGCAAAATCGGTTACGACGCTATGGCGCTGGGTAACCACGAATTTGATAATCCACTTGAAGTGCTGTTTAAGCAAAAAGAGTGGGCGAACTTCCCAATGCTGTCGGCCAACATTTACGATAAAGCGACCGGTAAGCGTCTGTTTGAACCGTACCATATCTTTGATAAGCAAGGGATTAAGATTGCGGTTATTGGCTTAACCACCGAAGACACCGCGAAAATTGGTAACCCAGAATACATCGGTGGTATCGACTTCCGCGATCCGAAAGAAGAAGCGAAGAAAGTGATCGCTGAGCTGAAGAAAAAAGAGAAGCCGGATCTTATCATCGCAGTAACGCACATGGGTCACTACCAAAACGGTGAGCATGGTGTGAACGCTCCGGGTGATGTTGCTTTGGCGCGCTACTTGCCAGCGGGTGAGTTGGATATGATTGTCGGCGGTCACTCACAAGAGCCTGTGTGTATGGAAGGCCCTAATCTGGTGAAAAAGAACTTTAAGCCGGGTGACGAATGTAAGCCTGATATTCAAAACGGCACTTACATTGTGCAAGCTTACGAGTGGGGTAAATACGTCGGTCGTGCGGATTATGAATTCCGTAACGGTGAGCTGAATATGGTCAGCTATAACCTCATTCCCGTTAACTTGAAGAAGAAAGTTGAAGTGAATGGTGAAACTCAGCGTGTGTTTGCGACTTCTGAAATTAAAGAAGACAGCGCAATGCTAGAGTTCCTGCGCCCATTCCAAGAGAAAGGCCAAGAGCAACTGAGCATCAAAATTGCCCACAGTAACGGTAAGCTAGAAGGCGATCGTAACGTGGTGCGTTTTGAGCAAACCAACTTGGGCCGCATGATTGCAATGGCGCACATGCAACGTGCTAAAGCCGATTTTGCGGTAATGAACTCTGGTGGCGTACGTGATTCTATCCAAGCCGGTGACATTACGTATAAAGATGTACTGAAAGTGCAGCCATTTGGCAACATCGTCAGCTACGTGGATATGAATGGTCAGGAAGTGCTGGATTATCTCAATGTCGTCGCTACCAAGCCGGTCGATTCAGGTGCGTATGCCCAGTTCGCAGGGATTTCAATGACGGTTGCGGATGGCAAAGTCTCTAACGTGGTCATCGGTGGCAAACAACTGCGTCTCGATGCGACCTACCGTTTCACTGTGCCAAGTTTTAACGCAGCGGGTGGTGACGGTTATCCAAAAATTACTGACCACCCAGGCTATGTCAACACTGGCTTTGTGGATGCCGAAGTACTGAAAGATTACCTTGAGGCGAACAGTCCAATCGATGTGAACCGTTTCGCGCCAGCGGGCGAGATTGTTTATCGTTAATAAGGTTTGACTCGCAAAGTTGAATTGCGTTTACTGACAGGCGGTGTGCAAATACCGCCTTTTTTGTTTTGCCATACCCATATGGCCCGAGCTCTGCCCATCAGCAGTGTGAGTAAATGAGGACACGTGATTCATGACTCCTGCAATCAATCTTGCAAAGAAAAATAAAATCTCCCATACCATCCATCAGTATGAACATGATCCGAGCCATGCCAGTTATGGCCTAGAAGCGGCGCAGGCGCTCGGTCAAGATCCGAAGCGCGTATTCAAAACCTTACTGTTTTGTATGAATGGCGAGGAAAAAAATCTCGCGGTAGCGATTATTCCTGTCGATCTCAAACTGAATTTAAAGCTCGCGGCCAAAGCGGCCAAAGCCAAAAAAGCCGAGATGGCCAAACCAGAGATTGCTGAGAAAACCACAGGTTATGTGGTGGGGGGGATAAGTCCTCTCGGCCAGAAAAAAGCGCTGCCAACCTTTATTCATCAAAGTGCGCAAAGCCAAGCGACGATTTGTGTCAGTGCGGGTAAACGTGGTTTAGAAATTGAGTTATCACCGCAAGATCTCGCGCGCTTAACCCGTGGCCAGTTTGCGGATTTGTGTCAAGAAGAGAATTAATCGATACCCCTGTAAAAACGGCCTCAAAGGGAGGCCGTTGATTCTAGAAGTGGTGAGAAATCAGCGAAGATTAATGGCGTGCTTCTTCTTCCATTTGTGCATTGTCCACTACGTGGTTTTCACCTAAGTCGTTTGGCAGAACGAGGTTGAGCACAATGGCGACGATACCGCACAAGCTCACGCCTTGCAGGCTAAAGTCACCCACGCCGAATGCCATACCACCAATACCAAAGACCAGAGTGACGGCCACAATCACCAGATTGCGTGATTTGTGCAGATCCACTTGGTTTTTGATCAGCGTATTCAAACCGACGGTGGCGATGGATCCAAACAGTAGAATCATGATGCCGCCCATGACCGGAACCGGAATGGTTTGCAGCAGTGCACCGAGTTTGCCCACCAAAGCAAGTACGATGGCCGTGATTGCCGCCCAAGTCATGATCGCTGGGTTAAATGCACGAGTCAGCATCACGGCACCAGTCACTTCACTGTATGTGGTGTTGGGTGGCGCACCAAGCATGGTTGCGGCCATGGTCGCGACCCCGTCACCAGCGATAGTGCGGTGTAAGCCCGGTTTTTTTAGGTAATCTTTGTTGGTCACATTTGAGATAGCCAGCATATCGCCCACGTGTTCGACCGCAGGAGCAATCGCGACTGGGATCATAAACAGGATGGCGTTGATGTTAAATTCAGGGAAAGTGAAGTTGGGTAACGCAAGCCAAGCGGCTTGTTCCACCGCCGCAAAGCTGACGACACCCATTACCAGTGAGACTGCATAGCCGCTGACAATGCCCGCTAGGATAGGAACTAGCTTAAAAAAGCCTTTAGCGAAGACACTGAATACCACTGTGACCAAAAGTGAAATACAAGAAATCCAGAGTGCGGCTTGTGGATCGACGAGTTGTACGGAGCCATCCCCGGTTTTGCCCAGTGCCATGTTCACGGCGGCTGGCGCAAGTCCCAGACCAATCACCATAATCACAGGACCGACTACGACAGGAGGCAGCAGTTTGTGGATGATGGCCACACCACGCACCTTAATAATGCCACCGAGTACGATATACACCGCACCAGCGGCCATCAAGCCACCCATAGTGGCAGGAATGCCCCAGGTTTGGATGCCGAACATAATAGGAGCGATAAAAGCAAAAGAAGAGGCGAGGAAAATGGGGACAGAGCGGCGGGTGATCAATTGGAAAAGCAGTGTTCCTAAACCAGCACCGAATAGTGCAACGTTTGGATCGAGTCCGGTCAGAAGCGGGACCAGAACCAACGCGCCGAATGCGACAAACAGCATTTGCGCGCCTTGTATGGCATTTTTCATCGTATTTTCCCTGAGCTAAATAAAAATTCGCGGGATTCTATCACTTCTGCAATCGATTGCGAGCGGAAAAAGATCAAAAATTGACAGGATTATTGGCTATGTTTAAAAACGACGTGGATCGCGTCGCACAAATTCTGACGCACTCCTGTAACCTCTCGCCTTGCTGAACTTTAGATAGTTGCTTATCATCGTCGTTCAGTAAACAGAATGTAGGTATGGTATGCGCTATTTAGCTGTGTTGATGATGGGATTGCTCACGTTTCCCGCCTTCGCCCTCACTCGAGTCAACTTGTATCAGGCAGAAGTTGCGGTCGATCCGCAGCAAAGTAACGCTGATGCGGCGGCGCGTGTCCGTGGTATGGAAGAAGTGATTGTCCGCGCTACTGGTAGCCAAGATGCGCTCAAAAATGATGCTGTGCAAAAAGCTTTGCGTCAGAGTAACCAGTACATCACCCAGATCAGCACTCAACAAGAGGGTGCTCAGTCGGTGATGCGTTTGCAATTCAGCGCGCAGCACATTCGCTCACTGTTAAGTCAAGCTCAGTTGCCATTCTGGCCTGAAAGCCGCAGTAATTTGCTGGTATGGCTGGTGGAAGAAGCCAACTACGATCGCAGCGTGAGTTGGGAACATGCAGATACGCCGTTACTGAACCAAATGAAAGTTCGCGCCCGTATTCGCGGCTTACCCTTAACGGTTCCGGTTGGTGATTTTGATGATGTAACCGGTGTGCAGGTCTCCGATTTATGGGGCGGCTTTATCAACCCGATCAGCATCGCAAGTCAACGTTATCCGACCGATGCGGTTTTGGTCGTGCGTGCTCAAGGCTCTGAACTGCGTTGGACTCTGTTTGATCAGTTGGCTAACACCATGGTGAGTCAACCGAAAGCGCCTATCTCAGGTCAAGCCTCGGGTGAGCAAGCGGTCACCGAGATGATTGATGAAATCAGTGATTACTACGCGCGTAAAAGCGCGGTTGTAGTAAGCAGTGAATCCTCGCAATCGGTATTGGCGCAATTTAGCCCACTCGATAGCGCGCAGGATTTCTTTGTGGTTGAGAATAAACTCAAGCGCTTAAGCTCAGTTGCTTCGCTAGATATTTTGAAGGTTCAAGGTACTCAAGTGACCTTTAACGTGCATTTATTGGCCAGTGTGGAAGAGTTCACTAATGAAGTGGTGCGCATGGGGCAGGCAGTATTGATGGATATGCCGCCAGAAGAGCCCGTCTCTGCAGACAATAATTTGCTGGAAAATAGTTCACTGGAAAATAGTGCGTCAGAAATGCCGGTAGACCCGAGCAACCCAAATAACGCTGCTGCTCAGCCACAACCTGTTCAACCTAAAACTCTCTATTTCTCTTGGCAAGGTTAATGCTTTGAGGAGAGAGCCCCAAATGACTTGAATTGTCAGGAAGGTAGGGGATAAACCAAAGCAAAAAATAGCGCCGAAAAAGGCGCTATTTTTATTGTCATCCCTAAACCACCGCTTTTAGCGGTGGTGATTGTTTTCGATTATTACTTTCCAAGTGGTTTTTATGCGCACTCAGCCAAGCAATGAGTCACCGATAGGCAAAAAGATCATTGGTGGTCAAAATGGGCTTTTTCTTGCTTTTCCACTTCAGAAAGCTTGGTCAGCTTTAAGCCTAACTCCTTACCACGTAAGCGCGCATAAAGGGTATTGCCGATAAATGCCGCAAAAGTCAGTAGCAGTTCTACCAAGGCTAACCAACGCTCCCCGCCATCCACATACAGCAAGGTCAACGCATGCAAGAAATAGAGCATCAAAACAAAGTTTGCCCAAGCATGGGTATAAGGTTTGCCTTTGAGAATGCCAAACAGAGGCAGTAGCAGTGGAATGACCCAGCCTATCGCGAGCGCGGTAGGATTAAGATGAGGATGTGGTGACAACGTGAGTTGCCATAACAGGATCCAAACCAACAGAGCGAGGTTGGCACTCAGTGCCAGCCAGCGATAAAACGCGGTCCGAGGTTGCATTGCAATACTGGAGGTGGTCATTGTTATCCCTTTAACTGTTTGGCCACATGAGCCAGGCGCTTTCCTAGCTGGCGTGCCAGCTCCGCCTCTTCACTAGAGAGTGTTTTTTGTTGATGGACATGGCTTGCACCATACGGTGTACCGCCGGATTGGGTGGTGTGCAAGGCTGGCTCGGAATAAGGTATCCCTAAAATCAACATGCCATGATGCAGCAAAGGTAGCATCATACTCTGCTGGGTTGTTTCCTGCCCACCATGCAAGGTTGATGAAGACGTGAACACGCAAGCTGGTTTATCAATCAGCGCGCCACTCAGCCAAAGTGGCGTGGTTTGATCCCAAAAATGTTTTAATGGCGCGGCCATATTGCCAAACCAAACTGGGCTGCCCAACGCTAAGCCGTCACACTGTTTCAACTCATCAAGGCTAAGGTAAGGATCGCTGTTGCTTGCCGTGCCATCAAGCTCTGCGACGGTTCGCAGCAAGGCTTGGCAACCTTCTACGGATTCCACGCCGCGGGCAATTTGGCGTGCCAATGCTTGCGTACTACCGTGACGGCTATAATAGAGCACCACTATCGAAATCATAGAATTTCAAGCACTTGTTCTGGTGGTCGGCCATGACGAGCTTGACCGTTGCACACCACAATCGGGCGCTCAATCAGTTTCGGGTGTTCCGCCATCGCGGCAAACAGCGCATCATCGCTCAATTGACTATCCCCTAAATTGAGCTCTTTATACAGCTCTTCTTTGCAGCGCATCATGGCACGCACTTCATTCAGCCCCAATTGTTGGTAGAGACGCTTGAGTTCTTCCACCGAAGGTGAGGTTTCTAAATACTTAATCACTTGCGGTGCAATGCCTTGGTTTTCGAGTAAGGCTAACGTTTCACGGCTTTTGGAGCATTTAGGATTGTGATAAATCACGACTGACATAACTTCTCCTGTATCAGATTTATTATTGGAGGGATAAAAAGCGCTCGCGTTGCACCATTAACTGGTCAATCCGCGCATCGTAACGGGCTTGCGCCAAGCTACCCAATTCCACCAACTGACTGGCTTGGGTATAAAACTGAATCGCTTTGTTCCAGTTTGCTTGCAGCGCCATGATTTCACCGCGTGCCGCTAAGTCTTCCGCACTGTTGCCTAAACGGCTATTGGCTTCAGACAGTAGTTGCCAACCATTGATGTCATTAGGATTGTCATGGGTGTAACGTTGCAAGATTCGAATGGCATCGGTGAACTTATCTTGCTTAAGCAGCACATTCGCATAGTTAATGGTCAACACTGAGTTATTTGGCGTCTGCTTGAGCGCCTTTTCTAACAAGCTTTGTGCTTTATCGGCTTGCTTGAGCTCAATATACAAATCGCTGATCGCATCGAGATAAAAATGATTGTCCGGTTGTTCTTTAACTAGCTGGGTCAACAGTGGCTCTGCTTTATCGAACTGTTTGAGATCGAGATAGACCAAGGCTTTGCCGTACTGGATAGACGGCTGTAGGGTGGCGTCGATTTTTTTCTCACTGCGAGCAAACCAATCCAACGCTGCGTCGGCATCAATGCCTGCATAACGAGCGATGATCCGTGCGCGCGCCAAATGATAATCCAAGTGTGGAGCAAGTTTGAGTGGCGGATATTGTCTGGCCCGCTCACGGCTATCGGTAATCCGGTCTTCTGGTAGTGGGTGAGTCAGCAGCATAGGGGGCGGCTTACTGGCGTAGCGATATTCATCAGCAAGGCGAGTGAAAAATTGCGGCATGGCGTTGGCGTCAAATCCGGCTTTGGCTAAGGTCGCGATACCAAATCGATCCGCTTCTTTTTCATTGCTACGCGTGTAGTTAATCTGGCCTTGGATGCTGCCCGCCATGGTGGCGTTGATCGCCGCAATTCCTGCTTCTGGGGCGGCAATCGCCAGCAGTAATGAACCGGCGAGCGCTGCGATTGTCGCGGGAGAGCGGCGTGCTTGTTCTTCCATGCTGCGCGCAAGGTGGCGTTGGGTGACGTGAGCAATTTCATGCGCCATGACCGACGCTAACTCACTTTCACTTTGCGCATGAAGGAACAACCCAGAGTGCAAGGCGACGTAACCACCAAAAAAGGCAAAAGCGTTGATGTTACGATCGCGGATCATAAAAAAGGTGAACGGCGTTTTGACATCGTTGGCGCTGGCGACTAAACGATGTCCTAAATTATCAATGTACTCATTGAGCACAGGATCGTTAATCACAGGTTGGTTATTGCGCAGCATACGCATATAAGCATCGCCATAAATCAGTTCTTGATCTATGGTCAGCGTCGAGCCCGCTACCGTGCCAATATCCGGCAATTCGATAGGATCATTTTGTGCGATGGCAGGAAGACATGGCGCTGCAATGCATAGACATAACAGGGTACGTGTCGGGAAGAATTTCATAATGGCGGTGCATACTCCGAGTTTATCTGCCTGTAAGACATATCCGATGTCTATTGGTTTCTTGATTTGGCGTTCGAGCAGTGAATTTCCTGTCAAAATCGACCACCCATTAACGCCAATTAGGTGTAACCCTGAACGAAAGCCGATACAATGTGCCACCTATATTAAGGATTAAGCGGCAGAATGGAACCGATTATTCTCGATTTGCGGGAGCAGCGTTGCCCTATGACGTTACTACTGGTTAAACGAGCCGCGGCAGCTCTATCGCCCGGTGAATCGCTGACCATTTTGATTGCCGATCCCGCCTCACAACGTGACATTGAAAAGTATATTGCTCAACAGCCGCTGGATTGTCAGCGCACTCTAAATCACGATCACTGTTCGCTCAAGGTTAGTAAGGAGACTTCGTTTAATGTTTGAAATGGTCAGTCGTTGGTATAAGCGACGCTTCTCCGATCCACACGCTGCCAGCTTGGTGGCGATTTTGTTGTTTGGTTTTATCACCATCTACTTCTTTGGTCATTTGATTGCCCCTTTATTGGTGGCAATTGTACTCGCCTATCTGCTTGAGTGGCCCGTTACTCAACTGCGTCGATTACGAATTCCGCGCACCTTAGCGGTGATCATTGTGATTACGGTGTTCACTGGCTTGATGATTTTGGCGGTGTTTGGTTTGGTGCCAACGATTTGGAAGCAGGTGGGGAATTTAATTAACGACGTGCCGAATATGTACAATGGTACGCAGAAATTCATCACCAGTCTGCCTGAACGTTATCCGGAATTGGCACATCTAGAGATTGTCGAATCGGTAATCGGTAATGCGAAAAACAAAGTGCTAGGCATGGGCGAATCGGTGGTAAAAGGTTCTCTTGCGTCTCTGGTCAGCTTAGCCACGCTAGGGGTTTATCTGATTTTGGTGCCTCTATTAGTGTTCTTCTTGTTGAAAGATAAACAAGAGATGCTGCGGATGGCGAGTGGCATTTTGCCGCGTAACCGCAAGTTGGCGAATAAAGTTTGGGAAGAGATGAACCAACAAATCTCCAACTACATTCGTGGCAAAGTGCTGGAGATTGTTATCGTCGGCACAGTCAGTTACATCACGTTCGCGATTTTAGATCTGCGTTATTCCGTATTGCTGGCAGTCGCAGTCGGGCTTTCGGTATTGATCCCTTATATCGGCGCTGCAGCTGTAACCGTACCTGTTGCGATTGTGGCCTTGTTCCAATGGGGGCTGACCCCGCAGTTTTACACCTTGTTGATTGCTTACGGCATTATTCAGGCTTTGGACGGTAACGTTTTAGTGCCCGTACTTTTCTCTGAAGCGGTGAACCTACACCCGGTTGCGATCATTATTGCGGTACTCGTATTTGGCGGATTATGGGGCTTCTGGGGCGTGTTTTTTGCGATCCCATTAGCCACTCTCGTTAAGGCGGTGTGGAAAGCCTTACCAAGTATTGATGAAGAGCCCGCTTCCTAAAGAGGCCTAGTGGTGAACAAAAAACCAGCATTTTGCTGGTTTTTTATTGTCATTGAGTCCAAAACGAAAATTTCAGACTAAAGTTTGTAGAGAGAGTTGGCGATATAGCTCCTATAACAAAACCAATTTAATCAACACTATTTATCGCAAATGGGCAAATCAGGGACCCAGAACAGAAGGATCGGACATTATGAGGTTTAGTCAGAAGATCGTTGCCGCTTCATCGGCATTACTACTCTGTGTTATTGCACTGCTGTCATTCCAACAGCTCTCCACCGTTCGTGAGGAGATTGAGTCACTCGTTCAAGATAGCTTGATGGAGATGGTGAAAGGGGTCAAAAACACAATTGAGTCAGATCTTGCCAGTAAAAAGGGATTAGCGCAGTCGACCACTGAGATTTTACAGCTTGATCCAACCAACAAAGCATTTGCTAAGAGTGTTTTAGAATCCCCCAACCTAAAAGGGAGCTTTTTAGCGATTGGTCTTGGCTATGAATCTGATGCGACCGTGGTCGAAAATGATGATGGTTGGGAGCCAAACGCAGATTACGACCCACGTAAGCGTCCTTGGTATGTGGATGCTAAGCGTGAAAGAAAGCTAGTGGTCACCGAGCCTTATGTCGATATCTCGACCAAGAAAATCATCATCTCTATCGGTACGCCAGTTTATCAGCAGAGTAACTTTGTTGGTGCCATGTTCTATGACGTAGAGCTGACTCAGTTGGCGCAATTGGTTAACTCTGTGAATCTGTTTGATGCGGGTTACTTATTCATCACGACGAAAGACGGCGTTACCATTGCTCACCCGAATGCGGAAAACAATGGCGAAAAATTCAGTCAGTTTTTACCGAATGTCGATCTGAAAGAAGGAACCCAACGGATTGAGCTGGACGGTAAATACTATCTGGTTAAATTTGCCCAAGTGCCATCTGAGAGTTGGTATATCGGCGCTGTGGTGGATGAATCGATCGCGTTTGCGATGGTGGATGATTTACGCCACAGCTCATTGATTTATACCGTTATTGGCGTATTGCTCAGTATCATTGGCTTAAGCTTCCTAATCAAAGTGCTGATGAAGCCTCTGGGTGCGCTGAGTCGAGCCATTGAAGATGTAGCTTCAGGTCAAGGGGATTTAACTAAACGTTTGGACACCAACACCGATATGGAATTTGCAATATTGGCGAAGGATTTCAACGTGTTCTGCGAAACGTTGCAAAAACGTATCCAACACCTAAAAGGGATTGGCGCGGAAATCATGCATGGTACCGAGCAAACGGTACTGGGTGCGCATGAGTCGGCCAGTGCCATGGCGCAGCAGTTGCAAGAGCTGGAGCAGCTCGCGACGGCAATGCATGAGATGGCGGTAACGGCGACAGAAGTAGCGAATAACGCGCAAGGAGCAGCGGCTGCGGCTCACGAGGCTGATGAAGCTTCACAAGATGGCAGTAAAGTGGTGAGTGATACCACGCGATCGATTGATGCGCTTTCTGCTCGTATCGAACAAGCGGTAGAAGAGGTCAAAGGACTAGAAGTGGCGACCGGAAATATCGAAACCATTTTGAAAGTTATTAACGATATTGCTGATCAAACCAACTTGCTGGCACTTAATGCGGCGATTGAAGCCGCGCGCGCGGGGGAATCGGGTCGAGGTTTTGCGGTGGTTGCCGATGAAGTTCGGACGTTGGCACAGCGTACGCAACAATCGACCACGGAAATTCGCAATATGATCGAACAGTTGCAAAGCGGTGCGAGTGCGGTTTCTGCTGCGATGAATGAGAGTAAGTACACGGCGGATGATGCTGTGCAGAAGGCGCAGCTTGCTAATGAATCTCTGCAACGGATTCGTGGTGCTATCCAACGGATCAGCGATATGAACATGCAGATTGCTTCTGCAGCGGAAGAGCAAAGTCTCGTTGCCGAGGAGATCAACACCAATACGGTGAAGATTAAAGACCTCTCGACTCAGGTGGCGGACTCCGCTAAATCAGCGAGTATGGCCATGGAAGTACAAACCGAAAACGTGCGCGAGCAAGGCAAACTCCTCAACACCTTTATCGTGTAGCGTTTTGACCTACGCATTTCGAATGCCAACAATAAGGCCAGTCAATGACTGGCCTTAATCTTTTCTGTATTTAAACGGACTAAAATCGGCATTTCTACCGATTATTTGCCGCTGAGATAAGCCAGTACCACTTCATGGTGGTTGCTGGTTTTAAACTTATCAAAGACTTGCTCAATCACACCTTGTTCATTGATCAAAAAGCTGATGCGATGTAAGCCATCAAAGATTTTACCCATGAACTTTTTCTCACCCCATACGCCAAACTGTTCAGCCACTTGGTGATCTTCATCTGATAACAGTGAGAAGTTGAGATTATCACGCTCAATGAACTTGCCTAATCGCTTCACGGGGTCGGTACTCACCCCCAGCACTACCACATTGTGTCCTTGCAGCTCCGCTTGAATATCGCGTAGTCCTTGTGCCTGCACTGTGCAGCCTGGCGTCATGGCTTTGGGGTAAAAGTAGAGCAGAACTTTTTTGCCTGCAAAATCCGCAAGCGTCACTGGATTGCCATTTTGATCTGGTAAAGAGAAAGCCGGAGCTGGAGTTCCAGCAGTAAGCGTATTCATAATGATCCCTTTGATTACTGACTGTTTTTTATAAAGTTAAGTGAACCCTGAACATCAAGTGCTGTACATAAGGCATCAAACTCTTCTTGCAACTGCATGAGGTTACAACCTGAGTCCACTCGCGCGCTGATGGCGATGTGGAACTGATTTTGCTCACTGTGCAGTTTGTCTTTGCTGATGGTTTGTGCGCTTAGTGATGCCATACCGATTTGGCGCTGTGCGAAAAATTGGGTGAACTTTTCGGTCAGCCCCAGTTTATCGTCAGACTCTACGTACACTTCCACGGTATAAGCGTGGGTTTGATGATCATGAGGTGATGTACGTTTCATCATGGTGATCAGATCATGCTGTTGGCCAAGCAAAGGTAACGTGGTTTCGACGCGAGTAATGTTGCTTGGGGAGCCAGAAATTAACATCAAAAGTGTAAATTCTTTTCCAAACATAGCGATGCGGCTATCAATAATGTTGCAACCCGCTTGGGTCACTAATCGAACCACTTCGTTACAAATGCCGGGTCTGTCAGTGCCCACGGCGGTGATCACAAGATGCTGAGTCATACTGTCACTTTAGAGATGATTTTTCGGGCATGTTAACACAGTTAAACTAGAGAAAAAGCGTGACCAAGTGCGTTTTTCCGTGCGCTCACCCTGAAAATGACCACAGTTTGACACCCACGACGAAGTGCCGTGTATAAAGGTCACTCGTCTTGCCCGCCATTTATTGAGGGCATCTTATCAATATTCATCCGCATGGTGATTTAAGCCCATTTCTCCGCTTGTCTTTTTTTAGCGCCATGCATTACCATGCTGAGAGTATCAGATTAGGGAGATAGACATGTTTTCAGGAAGTATCGTTGCGTTAATTACCCCATTTACTCCGGACGGTGAAGTCGATTATATCAGCCTGAAAAAGCTGGTCGATTTCCATGTTGATGCAGGAACCGATGCGATTGTTTCCGTTGGCACCACCGGTGAATCCGCGACGCTAACGGTCGAAGAACACGTGAAAGTAGTAGCAAAAACGGTGGAGTTCGCTGAAGGTCGTCTGCCTATTATTGCTGGAACAGGCGCAAATGCGACCCATGAAGCGGTCACTTTTAGCCGCCTGCTGAACAACACAGGTATTGCAGGGTATTTGAGTGTCACGCCTTATTACAATAAGCCGACCCAAGAAGGTCTGTTCCTGCACTACAACGCGATTGCGCAAGAAACCGATATTCCCGTGATTTTGTACAACGTGCCGGGACGTACCGCTGTGGATATGCGTCCAGAAACCGTTGCCCGTTTATCTGAAATCAAGAACATTGTCGCACTGAAAGATGCAACCGGTGATTTAAGCCGTGTTGCGAAGCACCGTGAGATGTGTAAAGAAGGTTTTGTCCTACTCAGCGGTGATGATGCCACAGGCCTTGAGTTCGTCAAACTCGGGGGGCAAGGTGTGATTTCAGTGACCAACAATATCGCTGCTGCCGACATGGCGAAGATGATGCATTTGGCGCTGGATGGTAAGTTTGACGAAGCGGCGAGCATCAACCAACGCTTGATGACACTGCATAAAAATCTGTTTATCGAATCGAGCCCAATTCCAGTGAAATGGGCAGCCCATAAGATGGGATTGATTGCAAATGGTGATCTGCGTCTACCTTTGACGCAACTTTCGGAACCAGCACGCCCAATCGTTGCCCAAGCCCTGTCTGAAGCCTGTATTTATTAAGGCGCGATCCATTACAATGCCGGGGTATCATGACCCCGGCAATTTTTAGGAGTTTCAATGAAGTTTTCTCGCCAGCTAGTTCTCAGTTCACTGGCTGTTTTGGTTTTAAGTGCTTGCTCCAGCAGCCCCACGCAACGACGCCAAGCCAAAGACGATTTCGACTATCTCGAAACCATAGAATTTAAGCCTTGGGTTTTGCCACAAGGTGCCACTCCGCAGTTTTATCCTAACTATGATATTCCGCAGGGGGCGTTTCATGGTGGCGTGGGCAATGTGGTCGATATTCGCCCGCCACAACAAGTGTTGGAACTCATCCCAGGTGCTCGCGCAGAACGTCAAAATGGCGAAGTGACCTTATGGATGTTGCGCCAAGATGAAGCGCAAAAAGTGTGGGATACCGCACTGAAAATGATTGCGGAGCGCAAAATCCCTCTTCGTAAGCAAACCGATTCTATGGTGGAAACGGACTGGGTCGATTGGGTATCAGAAGATGAAGATGTGACGATTGGCAGCCGCTACTTAATGTCGATGGTGGAAACCAATAATCGTTATGGCTTTAAAATTTCGCTGATTGGTTGGCGTGAAAATGGTCAAGTGCAAACGGTCAGTACCACCAATAAAGAGCGTTACAACGCCTTTATGACCAACTTGGTCACCACTCGTTACGACTCCGATGTGCGTGCGGAAGCGGCGCGCCGTGCTCAAGAGCTGGTTAAGCAAATTCCGATTACCATGGGCTCAGATCGCAGTGGATTCCCTGTGATCATTGCGCGTACGCCTTACGATGTACTGTGGCAACGTTTGCCAGAGTTACTGCCCAAAATGGGCTTTACTATTGAAGAGCGTAACCAGTCACAAGGCACGGTCAAAGCCAAATACGCTGCACCAGATGATGAATTCTGGCAACAGGTTGGGGTTAAACCGATTGAGCTTAAATCCGGGACTTACACCTTCCTCTTTGGTGACTTGGGTAACCGTACGTCGATTAACGTGACTGACTCAGCGGGTAAACCGGTCAACGAAGCGCTGTTGAAAGAGATGGTGCCAGTGCTCTCAGCTGTGGTGGATAAGAAGTAATAAAAAAGAAGGGATGCCAAGGCATCCCTTTGTTTTTGTGGTCACCCCTAAACCACCGCTTTTAGCGGTAGTCATTGTTTTGCGATTTGTCGTTACCCGTTATCTTTAGGTTCAGAGGGAGTATCCGTGCCTTTGGGTGAGCGCGGATATCTCTTCTGATCCAGTTCATTCAGCCGATCAAGTTCGCTTTTTTTATCCATTTGCCCAAATTTCATGTTGGCGGTGTATTTAAGCGCGGCAATATTCCCGACAATCACGGCGACCACAATCAACGAGATCACCCAAGGGTTAAACAGTATCTCCATGTTATGCCTCACAAATATTCGTGATGAAGCGCTGATAAATCTCCGGCAACAGCGCTTGGACTGTCGTTTTTCCTTCCATCGCTACGGCAGAGAGCTGCTCAAGCAATAGGGGCTCACTTAGTGCTGCTAAGCATTGCTGCGCAGTCTGTTTATGACTGATATGCCAAGGTTCAAAGCCAATGCCTTCACCATGCTGATAGGGTAGGAAAAAACCAAATTGAGCAAGATGTGCGTTTAGCCATTGAGAGAACTCACTTTGATGCCCTTCAAGATATTCCCACGGTTCAAGCAGCAGACTGGTGTTCTCTGGTAAAGCATCGCGGTCATACACATCAAAATCCGTTCCCCAATGGTGACGACTTGCGCCCGGCAAGGCTGACCAGCGTAATATGGCTAACACTTTTTCAGCTTCACTCAGTGTGTTGCTATGCAATGGCTGGCTATGTTCATCGAGCAGCGGTTTTTGACCGAGCATTTTCTGGTTCCAGATCGCCAGTTGGCGTTCAAAGGAGCGAAAACCACTGGCGATACAAAGATTAAACCCTGCATCTTGCGCCGCTTGCTTGAGTGCTAAAAGATCCGCACTCACTTGGGGATGCACTTGAAACGCTTTTTGTCCGACCATCACGGAGATCAAATGTGTGTCGGTTTGCCCGGTCAGCTGCTCTGGGGTCATAGTTAGCCTAAAAGATGATTTAAGGTTTTTTGATACATATCGGTCAATTTCTCTAAATCCGCAATACGTACACACTCGTTTACCTTGTGAATGGTGGCATTCACGGGACCGAGCTCAACCACTTGTGCGCCCATTTGGGCAATGAAGCGACCATCAGATGTTCCGCCTGTCGTCAATAACGCAGGAGCTTGATGGTTTACTTCCTCTACGGCCGCGACTACTGCTGCCAGTAGTTCGCCCGTATCGGTCAGGAAGGGTTGGCCGCTGAGAGTCCATTTCACACCGTAATCGAGCCCGTGAGCATCCAAGACCGAATGTACGCGGCGTTTGATCTCTTCATCGGTGAGCTCTGTACTAAAGCGGAAGTTAAACTGCACATCAAATTCACCGGGGATGACATTCGATGCGCCAGTACCCGCTTGCAGGTTAGGAATTTGAAAGCTGGTGGGGGGGAAATAGGCGTTACCTTCATCCCATTGGGTGGCGGCGAGTTCGGCCAATGCGGGGAGCGCTTTATGCACGGGATTATTAGCCAGATGCGGATAAGCAACATGGCCTTGAGTGCCTTTTACCTTCAAATCCCCCGTGATGGAGCCACGACGGCCATTTTTCACCACATCGCCTACGGCTAGGGTACTGGACGGCTCACCGACGATACACATATCGATCAGTTCGTTACGTGCCATTAGCGTTTCTACGACACGGACGGTACCGTTGATAAAGGGGCCTTCTTCATCAGAAGTGATCAAAAAACCGATTGAGCCTTGATGATCGGGATGTTCGGCAATAAAACGCTCTACCGCCACAATCATACAAGCCAGCGAGCCTTTCATATCTGCTGCGCCACGCCCATGCAGGAAACCATCAATCACAGTCGGCTCAAAAGGAGGAGTGTGCCACTGCGACAAAGGGCCGGCAGGCACCACATCGGTATGACCTGCAAAAACAAACAGGGGAGATTGCGTGCCGCGGCGAGCCCAGAAGTTGGTGGTGTCTTCAAACACCATGCTTTCAATTTCGAAACCCAGCGCTTTTAAGCGCTCAATCATCAGATCCTGACATCCTGCGTCGGCAGGAGTAACGGATTGGCGGCTAATCAGCTCTTTTGCCAGAGCCAGTACAGGGCTATCTGTCATCCTTGAAATTCCTTTTATTAATCAAAACGCTTAAGAAAAAAGAGCGCGATACTGGGCATCGCTAAAGCCAAGATGCAGTTCATCTTGACGTTGTAAAATAGGGCGCTTAATCATCGCCGGATGTTCTACTAACAATGCCACTGCATTGTCGGCATTCAAAGTGGCTTTTTGCTCATCACTCAGTTGGCGAAAGGTTGTGCCGCGCTTATTGAGTACTTGTTCCCAACCTAATTGGCTACAAAATCCAGCCACCAATTCTGGGGTAATGCCCTCTTTGCGATAGTCATGAAACTGGTAGGCGACGCCCGCTTGTTCTAGCCATTTACGGGCTTTTTTCATGGTGTCGCAGTTCGGAATGCCATACAAAGTGATCGTCATGTTTATCCTTAAATGGGTTTTATTGAAGGCCTGAATGGGTTGCTTCATGGTGTTGAGCTTAGGGCAACCTTGCTTATTGTGCGTTCAATCCTAACAGGAAGGTTCGGCCGAGACAAAAGTGTGATGTAGATATTTCACGCACGGAAAAAATAGCCTACTAAAGTAAATCGATTGGCAAGTTATTGATCAAACGCAACACATCACACAGTAAAACGGAAATAATGAGCACAGCATACTTTAGGAGGTATCAATGGAACTGAGTCCTGTATTCGCAAGGCGCTTATATTTAGCTTTGCTTGTGGAGAGCCTTGAGCGACCCAATGTCCCTAAACTGATTGAAAAGACGGGCTGGCCTCGTCGTACTATCCAAGATGTCATCAAAGCCATGCCGGGTATCGGTATTGAACTGAACTTCGTGCAAGATGGCCGCCGACACAATGATGGCTACTACCAGCTTTCTGACTGGGGTCCCTTTGACAGCCAATGGGTCACCGAACGCAAAAAAGACATTGCGGCAAGCTTAGGGTTTTGTGCTTAAAGCCAGCATCGCTGGCTTTTTCATTTTCCACATTATGCGGCTTGGCACATCATGCGGCTTGGTGCGTCAGCTGTTTTGCCACAACCAGTAACTGATAAAACCTAACCAACTTAGCGCTAATAATACCCATGCGAGTTTGGCTTGATTGGTATGAGAGTCATCGCCGAGTTCGGCTGCATAGTCATCCGCTTCGTGGATTTCCTCTGTCGAAGATTGCTTGGCTTTTAACGCTTTTTTACGCAGCTTATCTGCCTGCCGGTGTTTCTCTTTCTGCTGCTTTTTGTATAAAGCAATCCCTTTTTCGATACCTTGAGTGATGAGCTTAGTTTGCTCTTTGGTTTGTCCGGGGCGCTGAGTCGCTTTCGCAATTTTTAACGCCTCTTGCTGGGTTTGTTCTGACGGAATGAGAGTCGTGTTTTTCATTAATCTATACGGTTTAAAAAGCTTAGGACTAAGACTAGCATGTGAGCGCAGGGTAAAAAATGGGGCGAGCTAAGAATAAGCAGTGGTCATTTAGGGGAATTGCGCTAGAGTGAACAGCCTGTGTTTTATGAGTTGAGAAAACCGTGCGTTATTCGATTGAACAGTATGATAGTCAAGGATTTTTAAAAGCACCGATATGGCTATGGCTAGGATGGCTGTTTCTTAATCGAGCTTGGGTCATGTTTGTGATGGCGGGGGTGAGCCGCGAACAAGGTTCCCATTTGCTCTCATTGATCTATCCCGATCACTCTTTGTTGTATGTTGGACTTGCGATGGGGGCTCCGGCTCTTGCCTTAATGTGGCTCATCACATTACGCAGTTCGCAGCGGCAATGGGTCAATCAGATTGTCGCGCAAGGTCGTGCGATTTCTTTATTCGTTGTGATAGGCCAATTTGTGCAAACGGCTTTTCACGTTTACTTGCAGCAGGGGGCTTTTCACTGGGCCAACGCATTGACCCTACTCTTATTACTGTGGTTTGGCATTTACCTTGTGCAGAGTCGCCATGTACGCGACAGTTTAAAAGCCCCCGCGTTGGATAAGGCATGATCATCATCAACGCGATGATTTTTCTTTTTATTACACTGAGCAAAACCGAAAAGTGAGGATTCGTTATGTTTAAGTCACAGACCGCAATCTTGCCAGAAGCTGGCCCGTTTGCCCTGTACACACTACTGAAAGTTCGTCAGAACCACGCCCATGTTTTGCAAGCGCTTAAGGCTTTGCCTGCGTTAGTTGAGGAAATCAATCAAAATCAGCCGGGAGCCGAGCTGACGGTTTCTGTCGCGTTCAGCAAAGGTTTTTGGAGCCATTTTGAGATGGCGTCGCCACCAGAACTGATTGATTTTCCTGAGCTGGGTGAGGGCGAAACTCACGCGCCAAGCACGGATGTGGATGTGTTGATCCATTGTCACGCCACGCGCCACGATTTGCTGTTTTATACTCTACGTAAAGGGATTAGCGACATAGCTCAAGATATTGAAATCGTGGATGAAACCTATGGTTTCCGTTATTTAGACGCACGTGACATGACGGGCTTTATTGATGGCACAGAAAACCCGAAAGCTGAGAAACGTGCGGAAGTCGCGTTGGTGGCTGATGGCGACTTTGCGGGAGGCAGTTATGTGATGGTACAACGCTTTGTGCATAATTTGCCGGCGTGGAATCGTCTCAACTTAGCGGCGCAAGAAAAAGTGATTGGTCGCACTAAGCCTGATTCCGTCGAGCTAGAAAATGTTCCTGCCGCTTCGCATGTAGGTCGAGTGGATATTAAAGAAGAAGGTAAAGGATTGAAGATTGTTCGCCACAGCTTGCCGTATGGCAGCGTGAGCGGCGATCACGGCCTACTGTTTATTGCGTACTGTCACACGCTGCATAATTTCAAAACTATGCTGGAAAGCATGTACGGTGTCACTGATGGCAAAACAGACCAACTGCTACGCTTTACCAAAGCCGTGACCGGGGCTTATTTCTTTGCACCGTCGCAAGTGATGTTGCAGGAACTGACACTCAAGAATCAATAATGCAACACTGTTGCATATGTTTCATGCCAAAGCCGAGCCTAGTGCTCGGTTTTTTGATTAAAGAAAACTCACTTTACACCGATAAAAGAACAAGTAAGCAATCGTGTAAGGAGTGCAGCAGCCATGGCCATGACGGTAAATACCAATGTGTCTGCGCTGGTAGCACAGCGACATCTTAATTCTGCGTCCGAGATGCTCAATCAGTCTCTGGAGCGGCTCTCTTCTGGCAATCGAATCAACAGTGCCAAAGATGATGCGGCAGGGCTGCAGATCTCCAATCGTTTGGAAACGCAAATGCGTGGCCTCGGCATTGCTGTGCGCAATGCCAACGATGGGATTTCGATCATGCAGACGGCTGAAGGGGCAATGCAGGAAACCACTCAGCTATTGCAACGCATGCGCGACCTCTCTTTGCAATCGGCCAACGGTTCAAACAGTGCAGCCGAAAGAGTCGCATTACAAGAGGAAATGGCTGCTTTAAACGATGAATTGAATCGAATCGCTGAAACCACCTCTTTTGCAGGGCGCAAGCTGCTCAATGGCCAATTTATGAAAGCCAGTTTCCAAATTGGTGCCAGCAGTGGTGAAGCCGTACAGCTTTCACTGCGCAATATGCGATCAGACAGTTTGGAGATGGGCGGGTTTAGCTATGTTGCGGCTGCGCTAGCCGATAAACAGTGGCAAGTTACAAAAGGTAAACAACAGCTCAATATCAGCTACGTCAATGCGCAAGGGGAGAATGAGAACATTCAGATCCAAGCCAAAGAGGGAGACGATATTGAAGAGTTGGCGACTTACATCAATGGCAAAACCGATAAAGTCTCTGCGTCCGTGAATGAAAAGGGACAACTCCAGTTGTACATCGCGGGGAAAGAGACGTCAGGCACCTTGTCGTTCAGTGGCAGTTTAGCCAACGAATTACAGATGAACTTATTGGGTTATGAAGCGGTAGATAATCTTGATATCAGCAGTGCTGGCGGAGCGCAGCGCGCCGTCTCGGTGATTGATACGGCACTCAAGTATGTCGATGGGCATCGCTCAGAGCTAGGGGCGATGCAAAATCGTTTCCAACACGCGATCAGTAACCTCGATAACGTGCATGAAAACCTAGCGGCCTCGAACAGCCGGATTAAAGATGCGGATTACGCCAAAGAAACCACGCAAATGATTAAGCAGCAAATTTTGCAGCAAGTCAGCACTTCTGTGCTCGCTCAAGCGAAACGCCAGCCGAAGTTTGTGCTGTTTTTGCTGCGTAATTAACGTTGCCTGCTCGACTTCGTCTCTAACTCATTGTTCATCTGACTCAAGATCAAGCTCGCTTTATCGTCCGTGGTAGAAAAACCTTGAGTGCCAAAGTGCACTTTTTGTGCATTTTATGTGTTTGATGCCTAATTTATCGCCAACCAAACTTTTTTCTTAAAAAAATCGAAAATTTTTCCTAAAGGATTTAAAAAACGCGCCGTTATAAAAGGTAACTTTGAGAGAACTACTTTGGTTTTCCGAGACGTCGGAAACCGGATACATCGGAAAATCAATTGGAGAAATCACCATGGCAGTGAATGTAAATACCAACGTAGCAGCAATGACAGCTCAACGTTATTTGACTGGTGCAACCAATGCACAACAAACTTCAATGGAGCGTCTATCTTCAGGCTTTAAAATCAATAGTGCTAAAGATGATGCTGCCGGCCTACAAATCTCTAACCGCTTGAACGTACAAAGCCGCGGTCTGGATGTGGCAGTACGCAACGCGAATGATGGTATTTCAATTGCTCAAACCGCAGAAGGCGCGATGAATGAAACTACCAACATTCTGCAACGTATGCGTGACTTGTCACTGCAATCTGCGAACGGCTCGAACTCCAAATCTGAGCGTGTGGCAATCCAAGAAGAGATCACCGCACTGAATGATGAGCTGAACCGTATTGCAGAAACCACGTCATTCGGTGGTAACAAGTTGCTCAACGGTACCTTCTCAACCAAGTCGTTCCAAATCGGTGCTGACAACGGTGAGGCGGTCATGCTGACCTTGAAAGACATGCGCAGTGATAACCGCATGATGGGTGGTACCAGCTATGTCGCGGCAGAAGGCAAAGACAAAGACTGGAAAGTACAAGCGGGCGCGAACGACATCACTTTCACGCTGAAAGACATCGACGGCAATGACCAAACCATTACCGTGAACGCTAAAGAAGGCGATGATATCGAAGAAGTGGCGACTTACATCAACGGTCAAACCGACATGGTGAAAGCGTCTGTCAACGAGAAAGGTCAGCTACAAATCTTTGCTGGTAACAACAAAGTCACCGGTGATGTAGCCTTCTCTGGTGGTCTAGCGGGTGCTCTGAACATGCAAGCGGGTACAGCAGAAACCGTTGACACTATCGATGTGACTTCAGTTGGTGGCGCGCAACAATCGGTTGCAGTTATCGACTCTGCGCTGAAGTATGTAGATAGTCACCGTGCTGAACTGGGTGCGTTCCAGAACCGTTTCAACCATGCTATCAGCAACTTGGATAACATTAACGAAAACGTGAATGCTTCTAAGAGCCGTATCAAAGACACCGATTTCGCGAAAGAGACTACAGCGCTCACCAAATCGCAAATCCTGTCTCAAGCATCAAGCTCTGTGCTGGCTCAAGCCAAACAAGCGCCAAACGCCGCACTCAGCCTGTTGGGTTAATCCCCACACCGCCAAAAAAATCCAGCTTCGGCTGGATTTTTTATTGCAGCCAGTTTCATTAATGAGTGCCTAACTTCACGAAAGTGGAGAGGATTTTCTTTTTTTGAAAAAAAGCCTGAAATTTCTCTAAAGGATATTTATTTCTCGCCGTTACAAGATACGAGAGAAATGAGGTAAACCGAGGTGAGGTGAGAGACACCAAGGTTTACCAACTTATCCGCCTAAGGAGATCAATATGGCAATTAATGTAAACACGAACGTGTCTGCCATGACCGCTCAGCGCTATTTAAATGGTGCTGCTGATGGTATGCAGAAATCGATGGAGCGTTTGTCGTCCGGCTACAAAATCAACAGTGCCCGAGACGATGCCGCAGGTCTGCAAATTTCTAACCGTTTGACATCGCAAAGTCGTGGTTTGGACATGGCGGTGAAAAACGCCAACGATGGTATTTCCATCGCCCAAACTGCAGAAGGGGCGATGAACGAAACGACCAACATCTTACAACGGATGCGCGATCTTGCGTTGCAATCCTCTAACGGCTCAAACTCTTCTTCGGAACGCCGCGCGATTCAAGAAGAAGTGTCTGCCCTCAATGACGAGTTGAACCGTATTGCAGAAACCACCTCTTTTGGTGGCAACAAACTGCTGAATGGTTCGTTTGGTAGTAAATCGTTCCAGATTGGTGCGGATTCGGGTGAAGCGGTCATGCTTAGCATGGGCAGTATGCGCTCGGATACTCAAGCTATGGGCGGAAAAAGCTATCGAGCTCAAGAAGGCAAGGCCGCAGACTGGCGTGTCGGCGCAGCAACCGATTTGACCCTGAGCTATACTAATAAGCAGGGTGAAGCACGTGAAGTGACCATTAATGCCAAACAAGGTGACGACTTAGAAGAGCTTGCGACTTACATCAACGGTCAAACTGAAGACGTTAAAGCGTCGGTCGGTGAAGACGGTAAGCTACAACTGTTTGCTTCATCACAAAAAGTCAATGGTGATGTGACCATTGGTGGTGGACTGGGTGGTGAAATCGGTTTTGATGCTGGCCGTAATGTGACGGTGGCGGATGTGAACGTTTCAACCGTGGCCGGTTCGCAAGAAGCGGTATCTATTCTGGATGGGGCTCTGAAGGCGGTGGATAGCCAACGCGCTTCATTGGGTGCATTCCAGAACCGTTTCGGTCATGCGATCAGTAACTTGGATAACGTTAACGAAAACGTCAACGCGTCTCGTAGCCGTATCCGTGATACCGATTATGCTCGTGAAACCACGGCGATGACGAAGGCGCAAATATTGCAGCAGGCGAGTACCTCTGTGTTGGCGCAAGCGAAGCAGTCACCATCTGCAGCTCTGAGCTTATTGGGATAACCCTTTGAGCGGTATTGAGCTAGTAAGTAACTTGTGGTTTAAATGTTACTTATAAGGTGGAAGGGAGATTGTTATGGAAATACCATCCTACGCATCGAACATCCAGCCTTACGGCTCACAAAGTGGCACTAAAATTGCTTCAGAAAACGATAATGCAAAAAGCGTTTCGCTTTCAGGGGATAACAGTCGCTCGGTTTCGCGTACAGATAAATTATCTGAACACTTTTCTGAGCAGGTCAGGGCAAGGCAGCAAGAATCGGCAGAGACGGCCATGGCGCAAGCAAAACAGCGCCAACGTCTTAACGAGGAGCAACTTGCCAAGATGGTGGAGCAAATGAATGAGTTTGTGAAATCCATTAACAAAGGCCTGTCTTTCAGATTGGATCGTGAATCCGGGCGCGAGGTGGTTACTATCTACGAAGCCTCGACGGGTGATATTATTCGCCAAATCCCCGAGGAAGAGATGCTTGAAGTATTGCGCCGCCTTGCCCGTGAACAGGATCATCGATCCGGTTTACTGATGGCAAAGGTGTAACACGGTTTTTGAGGTGATTGAATGAGTTTAGGCCCGATGGGGATGAATACTGGCTTTGACATCAATGGCATGGTCAGCAAAATTGTCAGTGCGGAGCGCGTACCTAAGCAGCAACGCATTGACAATGAGCGTACCAACATTGACACCAGTATCAGCGCCTATGGTCGGCTCAGAGAGTCGCTGGATACGATGAAAAATCTGATGACCCAGTTTCGTCAGGAGAAGGCTTTTGCAGTACGCAAAGTCGACACCAGTAACGAACAGGTTGTCTCCGCGACGGCCACCACGGAAGCTATTGCTGGCAACTACTCCGTCGATGTGTTGCAGCTTGCTCAAAGCCATAAAATTGCGTCTGAAGTATTGGACAAAGACGCGAAATTTGGTCCGGGCAAGCTGCATATTTCATTGGGCGATAAGAGTTTTACGCTGGATGTGCAAGGTAACTCCAAGCTGGTTGATATTGTCCGTGGAATCAATGGTGAAAAATCCAATCCGGGCGTGCGAGCCTCCATCATCAATGATGTTGAAGGGCCGCGGCTGATCGTTGCCTCTAACGTGTCAGGCAAAGATCACAGCGTAAAAATGTCCGCTCAAGCGGAACCCGGTAATCCACTTAAGCAACTCGAATACAAAACCCTCGAACAGCGAGTTCGTGATTTAGAAAAAGCGCGTGCGCAAGCTCAGCAACTCATCGCCCCACTCACCCCTGAACAGCAAAAAGTCGCCGCCAAAGTCGCGGAAAAAATTGGCGATGCTGCTCGGCTGGTCGATCAAGAAGTCGCACAAGAAATTCGAAGTGCCGCACAAAGTGCACAAGGTGCGGCCGGAGAGGCGCTCAACGCTGGTGAGTTAACCGAGAGTGCGGTAAAAGCCGCGGCTAACGCCGCCAGTGAAGCCAAAAAATACATCAGGCCGGAAGACCGAATTCCGGGCTGGACAGAAACCGCGTCCGGTACCTTGCTCGATTCCTATTGGGAACCGGAAGAAGAACTCGACGCTCAAGGTCAAAAAAAGGCCGCTGACGTTCCCGGATGGAGCAACACCGCATCCGGTACACTGCTTGATTCCTACGTCACGCCGCAAGAAGCGCAGCAAAAGCTAGAACAGAAATTAGCGCAAGAGAAGGCGCAGATTGAAGCGGCGATCCGCAGCGGAAAAATGACGCCAGAAGAGGCCAAAGCCCAAGCGCGCGCGAAACTTAGCCCAGAAGAGCGTGCCTACATTGAACAGGTCGAAAAAGCGCAAGCAGCCTTGAATGCGGCGCAAAGTGCCTTTGATGGCTACGGCGGCATGACCGAAGTGCAATCGGCGCAAGACTCTATGGTGGTGCTGGATGGGGTGGCGACCTTATCGAGCAATAACAACATCATCGAAAATGCGATCGAAGGGGTTAACTTAACCCTCAAAGGCAAAACCGATCGCAATCAGCCTCCCGCGGAAATCGGCATTGAATATGACCGCGAACGAGTGCGTAACGACATTGAACAGTTTGTCGCGGCCTATAATCAGTTTTTCCAAACCAGTAAAGAGCTCGCGGGTGTTGATCCACGAACCGGACAAGCCGGTCCTTTAGCGGGTGACAGCATAGTTCGTAGCGCAGACTCACGATTAAAAACGGTCTTCTCATCGAGCATTGAGCAAGCGCCAGAAAACCTCAAATCACTGACTGAGTTTGGGATCACCACCACCCGACAAGGGACGCTAGAAATCAACTATGCTATGCTTGACCGCCAATTGAATAACAACTTCACTAAGTTGGGTGAGTTTTTTGGCGGCAATCAAGGCTTTGCTAAGCGGGTCGAAGATGCGATTTCGAGCATGACTGGGGTTACGGGTTCAATCCGTACCCGAGAAAAGAGCTTGAATGAACAGACTTACCGATTGGATGACGACCAACGTTCTCTCGACCGCCGGATGGAGAGTTTGGAAAAACGGACCCATGCGAAATTCAGTGCCATGCAAGATGCGACCAGCAAGATGCAATCGCAGTTAGCGGGCATGATGAACGCTTTAGGTGGTTAATGTGGAAGCAGAACTGCAACGTTTGAGTGATCTCGATCAACAAATCGCAACTCTTCTTGCGGAAGATGACATTCATACTGAAGATATTTTGCAGTTGGTCGATAACAGGGAACAGCTATTGCATAGCTTGTTAGGCTATTTGGCCGAGCACCCTGAATTGGCAAAGTCCGATTTATGGCTCAAGGCAATTGGTAATACTCAACAACTTGTGGAACAGATGCAGTTAAAAACGGCGGCGATGGGGCAAACACTCCACAAATATCGTCACGGAAATAAATCGGTTCAGCAATACAAAAAGTTTTTATAAGAGGAAGACTATGCGTGGTTCTTTACAGGCGTACAAAAAAGTATCAGTGGATAGCCAGCTAAGTGCGGCCTCACCGCATAAAATCGTCCAGATGTTAATGGCCGGAGCGATTGAGCGCCTGATCCAAGGTAAGGCGGCAATGCAGCAAGGTAACATCCCTGTGAAAGGCGAACGTTTAGGTAAAGCCTTGGATATCATCATTAGCCTACGCAGCTGCTTGTCGATGGAAGACGGTGGCGACATCGCCAAAAATCTCGATCAACTGTATGACTTTATGGTCAACCAAATTACTCAAGCGAACCATAAAAATGATCCGCAAATGCTCGATGATGTGATTGAGATCATCCGTGAAATAAAGTCAGCTTGGGATCAAATTCCACCGGAATATCACAACTTGACTGCCGCTGAAGTGGGTATTTGATTTCTGTCAGAGAAACTTTTAACAGATATCACACCCAGCAAATGCTTGGTTGCCTTATTTGCTGATTTAAATAGAATAGAAGCCACTAACTAGCCAAGTGGCTTTTTTTGTTGCTGATTTCCACAAATTGTCTATCGTTTATTCAGGATCCAGAATCAAAATTAACACCTGAAAATGATGTTCAAACGGTGCAACCACAACTTCTTATAATAAAGGCAAATAATCTCACCTATGCAGAGTTTAGCGAAACTACTTGTGATTGAGGACGATGCCGCGATCCGGCTCAATCTCAGTGTTATTTTAGAATTTGTAGGAGAGCAGTGTGAGGTCATTGAGTCTACTCAGATTGACCAAATCAATTGGTCGGCAGTGTGGGGTGGGTGCATTTTAGGCTCGCTACGTGGTCAAGCGCTTTCTGAACAATTAATCCAATCTTTAACCAAGGCTAACCATATCCCGTTGCTGGTTGCCAATAAGCAGCCTTATTCCTTAGAAGAATTCCCCAACTATGTGGGTGAGTTAGATTTTCCGCTCAACTATCCGCAGCTGAGCGATGCTTTGCGTCACTGTAAAGAATTTCTTGGGCGCAAAGGTTTTCAAGTCCTTGCGACCGCACGCAAAAACACCCTGTTTCGTAGCCTTGTTGGGCAAAGCATGGGGATTCAAGAAGTTCGCCACTTGATTGAGCAAGTCTCGACCACGGAAGCCAACGTGCTGATCCTCGGTGAGTCGGGCACGGGTAAAGAAGTGGTTGCGCGTAACATTCACTACCATTCAGGACGCCGTAATGGCCCTTTTGTCCCCATCAACTGTGGTGCAATCCCGGCTGAATTGCTGGAAAGTGAACTGTTTGGTCATGAAAAAGGGGCGTTTACCGGAGCGATTACCGCACGTAAAGGCCGTTTTGAACTGGCTGAAGGCGGCACACTCTTTTTAGATGAAATTGGCGATATGCCGATGAGCATGCAGGTTAAACTGCTGCGCGTGCTGCAAGAGCGCTGTTTTGAACGGGTGGGAGGCAACAGCACCATCAAAGCGAATGTGCGCGTGATTGCCGCAACGCACCGTAATTTGGAAGAGATGATTGACGGACAGAAATTTCGTGAAGATCTCTACTACCGCTTAAACGTGTTCCCGATTGAAATGCCCGCTCTGCGCGATCGGATTGATGACATTCCTTTGCTGTTACAAGAGCTGATGACTCGTATGGAAGCGGAAGGGGCGCAGCCCATCTGTTTCACGCCGCGTGCGATCAATTCGATGATGGAGCATGACTGGCCGGGTAATGTGCGTGAACTTGCCAACTTGGTTGAGCGTATGGTCATCCTGTATCCAAACAGTTTGGTCGATGTGAATCACCTGCCGACCAAATACCGTTACAGTGATATTCCGGAATTCCAGCCAGAGCCTAGCCGTTTTAGCTCGGTTGAAGAGCAAGAGCGTGATGTGTTGGAAGGCATTTTTGCAGAAGACTTTAATTTTGAAGAGCCGCAGGAGTTTGTCCCTGATATAGATGCGCCGCAAGCGCTGCCACCTGAAGGGGTGAATCTCAAAGAGTTGCTCGCTGATTTAGAAGTGAACCTCATCAACCAAGCGTTAGAAGCGCAAGGGGGGGTAGTGGCGAGAGCGGCAGACATGCTCGGTATGCGTCGCACCACCTTGGTTGAGAAGATGCGCAAATACAACATGCAACGCTAGGGAAACCATAGTCAATATATTGGCATTAATTAACGTGTTGATTTTAAACATGAATGGCTTGGCATGACTCTTGCGTGCCAAGCCATTGTTGCATTTAAAAACAGAGAGTGAATGATGAGCAGCGCAGTGCAAGAGCAGCATTCCCATTTGGACTCGTTAGAAGATCAAGTTGAGCGCTATAAACAGGTATTGGATGTGATGCCCGCCGGGGTGATTTTGCTCGATACCCAAGGCATAGTGCGTGAAGCCAACCCAGAAGCGCAGCGTTTACTGGATGTACCACTCGTGGGTGAAAAATGGTACAGCGTGATCCAGATTGCTTTTGCCCCGCGTGACGATGATGGTCATGAAATCTCGCTGCGCAATGGACGCAAAGTGCGCTTGGCGATCTCCGCCTCGACAACGGGTCAGCTCATTTTGATTACCGACTTAACGGAAACTCGCCTATTGCAGTCACGGATCAGTGATCTGCAACGTCTCTCTTCCTTGGGACGCATGGTGGCGTCATTGGCTCACCAAGTGAGAACGCCACTGTCCAGTGCCATGCTGTATGCCGCAAATCTCGCAGCACCGAATTTACCGCCTGCTACTCGTGAGCGTTTTCAAAGTAAGTTGGTTGACCGACTGCACGATTTGGAAAAGCAAGTAAACGACATGCTGCTTTTTGCCAAAGGTGGCGATAACAAGGTGGTGATGCCCTTCTCGATTGGCGATTTGGCCGCCGAATTTATGCCTATGGTCGAAACGGCGCTGAAAAATAATCAGATCGATTACGGTCAAGAAGTCGAAAGTGAAGAGACCATGTTGCTGGGTAATGCCAATGCTTTGGCTTCCGCGCTGAGTAATTTGGTGATGAATGCGCTGCAAATTGCGGGGAAAGGTTCACAAATTGATGTGTTTTTCCGCCCAGTGAATGGCGAACTTAAAATTTCCGTGCAAGATAACGGCCCCGGTGTGCCAGAGTCGTTGCAGCACAAAATCATGGAACCCTTTTTCACCACTCGCTCACAAGGTACAGGCCTTGGCTTAGCAGTAGTGCAGATGGTGTGTCGCGCCCACGGTGGGCGATTGGAACTGATATCCAAGGAGGGAGAGGGCGCTTGTTTTACCATGTGCATTCCCCTTGAACGTCAGGCAGATAGCTCAAACTCAGAGACTGGAGAGTGAAGATGGCTCAAAGCAAAGTCTTAATCGTAGAAGATGACGAAGGTCTTCGCGAAGCGTTGATCGACACCTTAGCTTTAGCGGGTTATGAGTGGCTGGAAGCCGATTGTGCAGAAGATGCCCTGCTCAAACTCAAATCACACAGTGTCGATATTGTGGTGTCTGATGTGCAAATGGCAGGCATGGGGGGACTCGCTCTGCTGCGCAGTATCAAACAGCACTGGCCGAATTTACCCGTACTGCTGATGACCGCTTACGCCAATATTCAAGATGCCGTATCTGCCATGAAAGATGGCGCGATTGACTACATGGCTAAGCCTTTTGCACCAGAAGTGCTGCTGAATATGGTCAGCCGTTACGCACCAGTAAAGTCAGATGACAACGGCGATGCTGTGGTCGCGGATACGAAAAGCCTCAAGCTGCTTGCCTTAGCCGATAAAGTGGCGAAGACCGATGCCAACGTGATGATTTTGGGGCCAAGCGGCTCAGGTAAAGAAGTGATGTCACGTTACATCCACAATGCCTCTCCTCGTAAAGAGGGGCCATTTATTGCGATTAACTGCGCGGCAATTCCTGACAACATGTTAGAAGCAACCCTATTCGGTTATGAAAAAGGCGCGTTTACCGGAGCCGTACAAGCGTGTCCCGGTAAGTTTGAACAAGCCCAAGGTGGCACCATTTTGCTCGATGAGATCAGCGAAATGGATCTGAATCTGCAAGCGAAACTGCTGCGGGTACTGCAAGAGCGTGAAGTAGAGCGCTTAGGGAGCCGCAAAAGCATCAAGCTCGATGTTCGCGTGCTCGCAACCAGTAACCGTGACTTGAAACAGTATGTGCAAGCCGGACATTTCCGTGAAGACTTGTACTACCGTTTGAATGTGTTCCCATTAACCTGGCCAGCCTTATGTGAGCGTAAAGACGATATTGAGCCGCTGGCTAACCATCTGATTGAGCGTCACTGCAAAAAGTTAGGTTTACCTGTACCAAGCATTGCGCCTAACGCCATTACTAAACTGCTGAATTACCCATGGCCGGGTAATGTGCGTGAGCTGGATAACGTCGTGCAGCGTGCTTTGATCTTAAGTGAAAACGGCCATATTCAAAGTGAGCACATTTTGCTGGAAGGGGTTGATTGGCATGATGCCAGCAGCTTACAGCAAGCGGTGGCGGGAGAGTCGATGGCTGCGCCGCAGATCAAACCTGTTGCAGAGCCCGAAGTGTTTAAGCCCTTAGTGCAAGGTGGTGGGCAAAACAGTAGTTCGCAAAGTTCAGGTTTGGGTGGTGAGCTGCGCGACCAAGAGTTTGCGATTATTCTTGATACGTTGGCCGAATGTCAGGGACGCCGTAAAGAGATGGCGGAGAAGCTAGGTATTAGCCCACGCACTTTACGTTACAAACTCGCCAAAATGCGTGATGCAGGGATTGATATCCCCGGTTGAGGGCATGGCATACAAATTGCTCTTTAGAGTTAGGAATGGAATTTTTGAGTCAAACAATTGGCATCAGAGGTAGCAATGAGACTTGACGGTTTAAATAACGAAATGCAGGCGATGATGTTTGAGGCAATGAATACTCAGCCCGCATCGACAGGTCAGAAAGTTGGCGCTGACTTTGGTGCCATGTTGACCAAAGCGATCAACAACGTCAATGGCCTGCAAAAGACCTCAAGTGATATGCAGACGCGTTTTGATCGTGGCGATGAAGGAATTTCTCTTTCTGATGTGATGATCGCCCGTAATAAATCGAGTGTGGCGTTTGAAGCGACCATTCAAGTACGCAATAAGCTCGTCGAAGCGTACAAAGAACTGATGAATATGCCAGTATAACTTGGGTAATAGACTGTGGCCGATGATAAACAAACAACCGATCTCGCGTTGACCAATAGTGGTGGTGAGCATGCCTTGATGGCAGGCTCTGATATGGACCACGACACGCAGAATCCGGACATCAACGAAAAAAGTAGCAAAATGGACTTTACCGTTGGTGATCTCGATTTATTGCGCCAAGTGGTACTGGTACTGTCTATTTCAATCTGCGTTGCCCTTATCGTCATGCTGTTCTTCTGGGTACGTGAGCCGGATATGCGTCCGCTGGGTGCTTACGAAACCGAAGAACTGATCCCAGTCTTGGATTACCTCGATCAACAGAAACAGCAATACAAACTTGATGGCAATACCATTTTGGTGCCCGTCAGTGATTACAACAGCCTCAAACTCTCCATGGTACGCGCGGGATTAAACCAAAACCGTCAGGCTGGCGACGAGATTCTGATGCAGGATATGGGCTTTGGGGTATCACAGCGTCTTGAACAAGAACGCCTCAAGCTGAGCCGTGAACGTCAACTCGCGAAAGCGATTGAAGAGATGCGCCAAGTTAACAAAGCTCGCGTATTGCTTGCATTGCCAAAGCAGAGTGTGTTTGTTCGTCATAACCAAGAAGCGTCAGCGTCTGTGTTCTTGACGGTACGCACGGGAGCCAATCTTAAACAAGAAGAGATTGATGCCGTGGTCGATATGGTGGCCAGTGCTGTGCCGGGCATGAAACCGAGCCGGGTTACGGTGACCGATCAGCATGGTCGTTTGCTCAGCTCAGGCTCTCAAGATCCCGTTTCTGCAGCTCGCCGTAAAGAGCAAGAGCTGGAGAAACAACAAGAAGAAGCCCTGCGTGGAAAAATTGACTCTGTGCTGATCCCGATCCTTGGTTTAGGTAATTACACCGCGCAGGTGGATATCGAACTCGATTTCAGTGCAGTAGAGCAGACACGTAAAGTGTTTGACCCCAACACGCCAGCCACACGCAGTGAATACACACTGGAAGATTACAATAACGGTAACGTTGTCGCAGGGGTGCCGGGCGCTCTTAGCAACCAACCTCCCGCCGATGCCTCAATTCCGCAAGATGTAGCACAGATGAAAGATGGCTCGGTCATGGGGCAAGGGTCGGTGCATAAAGAAGCGACACGTAACTATGAACTTGATACCACCATCAGCCATGAGCGTAAGCAATCAGGGGTGATTAACCGTCAGACTGTAGCGGTGGCCGTCAAGAGTCGTTCCAGCGTCAATCCTGATACTGGCGAAGTCACTTACACGCCACTCAGTGAAGCGGACCTCAACTCAATTCGTCAGGTTCTGATCGGCACCGTAGGCTATAGTGAAAATCGTGGAGATTTACTGAATGTCCTCAGCATGCCGTTTGCTGAACCCGAAATGGAACAAATTGTTGATGTCCCAATTTGGGAACATCCAAACTTCAACGATTGGGTTCGTTGGTTCGCCAGTGCCTTGGTTATCATCATCGTCATTTTGGTGCTAGTACGCCCAGCGATGAAGAAACTTATCAACCCAGCGGCGGATAACGATGACCAAATGTACGGCCCAGACGGTATGCCAATTGGCGCGGATGGTGAGACAAGCCTCATCGGCAGCGATATTGATGGCGGTGAGTTGTTCGAATTTGGTTCAGGCATTGATCTGCCGAATCTTCACAAGGATGAGGACGTGCTGAAAGCAGTACGTGCCTTGGTGGCAAACGAGCCAGAACTCGCGGCTCAAGTAGTGAAGAACTGGATGCAAAATGGCTAAAGACAATAAAGATGGTGGAGAAGTGGTCGAATCAACCATTGATATCAGTGAAATTCCCGGTGAAGAAAAAGCAGCCATTTTGCTGCTCAGTTTGAATGAAGAAGATGCCGCAGGCATCATTCGCCACCTCGAGCCTAAACAGGTACAGAGGGTGGGTAGTGCCATGGCACGCGCCAAAGACTTAAGCCAAACCAAAGTGTCAGCGGTGCATCGTGCCTTTTTGGAAGATATTCAAAAATACACCAACATTGGTATGGGCAGTGAAGACTTCCTACGTAATGCTCTGGTTGCGGCGTTGGGGGCGGATAAAGCCAACAACTTGGTGGATCAAATTCTGCTTGGTACCGGCTCGAAAGGTCTGGATTCACTAAAATGGATGGATCCACGTCAAGTAGCGAGCATTATTATCAACGAGCACCCGCAGATCCAAACCATCGTATTGTCGTACCTTGAGCCGGATCAATCGGCCGAGATTTTGGCGCAGTTTGCTCAGCGTGACGCTCTCGATTTGTTGATGCGTATCGCCAACTTGGAAGAAGTACAGCCTTCAGCGCTGGCCGAGTTGAACGAAATCATGGAGAAACAGTTCGCGGGTCAAGCGGGGGCACAAGCGGCCAAAATTGGTGGCTTGAAAGCTGCTGCCGACATCATGAACTATCTGGACAACAACATCGAAAGCGTATTGATGGAAGGAATGCGCGAAAAAGACGAAGACTTGGCAACTCAGATCCAAGATTTGATGTTTGTGTTCGAGAACTTAGTCGAAGTCGACGATCAAGGCATCCAAAAATTGCTGCGTGATGTTCCGCAAGATGTCTTGCAAAAAGCCCTCAAAGGGGCAGACGATACACTGCGCGAGAAGATCTTCAAGAACATGTCGAAACGTGCTGCTGAGATGATGAAAGACGATTTGGAGGCGATGCCACCGATCAAAGTGTCCGATGTGGAAGCGGCTCAGAAAGAGATCTTGTCTATCGCTCGTCGTATGGCCGACAACGGCGAGATCATGCTGGGCGGCGGTGCCGACGAATTCTTATAATCAAGTAGGATCGGTGTAAGCCGATCCTATTTCCTTCGATGCATTATTTTGATGAACGTTAAACAAAACTTGCTGCATGATTGAGGATCACAATGTCTGGTGAAAGAAAGCGTGGTTTTATTCGCCCGGGTACAGATGATGCGACGGTCACACCTCAACGTTGGGGGCTGCCGGATTACGGTGCGGAAAGTAACAAAGCGGCTAAACAGACTGCGTTTAATTACGATCCGGGCTGGATCCCAAACTTTGACGAACCGGAGCAGGTCGTCGAGCACGAATTCAGTGAAGAAGAGATTGCACTGATCCGCACTGCCGCTCAACAAGAGGGCTTTGAGGCGGGGCAAGCAGAAGGCTATCAGCAAGGCTTTGAACAAGGTAAGGCTGAAGGTTTCCAAGCTGGTCATCAAGAAGGGCAAACGCAAGGTTATCAAGATGGCGTTGCCGAAGGGCAAGCCTTAATTCAAGAACAAGTCAAAACCTTTATGGCGCTGGCGAACCAGTTTGCTCAGCCCCTTGATCTGCTTAATGCTCAGGTCGAAAAGCAGCTGGTGGACATGGTACTCGCGTTGACCAAAGAAGTGGTGCACGTTGAAGTGCAAACCAACCCACAAGTGATCCTCGATACCGTCAAAGCTTCAGTCGAAGCGCTGCCGATTGCAGGGCACGCGATTACTCTCAAACTCAATCCAGAAGATGTGGAGATTATTCGCCAAGCCTACGGTGAGCAAGAAATCGAAACCCGTAACTGGACTCTACTCAGCGAGCCAGCCTTAAGTCGCGGCGATGTACAGATTGAAGCGGGCGAGTCGAGCGTCAGCTATCGGATGGAAGAGCGGATCCGCAGCGTGCTGAAAAGCTTCTGCGGTATCAACCGTCACCATCCGGGAGAGTAGCCGATGTTAGCGTTAGCTGATCGCCTTGCCCAATACAAAGTCGAAGGACACACCACCCGACCCATGGCTTCGGGAAAGTTGGTGCGTGTTGTGGGTTTGACGCTGGAAGCCACAGGTTGTAAAGCACCCGTCGGAAGTTTGTGTAAAGTCGAAACCATGAACGGCGAGATGGAAGCCGAAGTGGTGGGCTTTTCTGGCGATAACCTCTTTTTGATGCCTAGTGAACAGATCATCGGTGTCCTTCCCGGAGCCAAAGTGACTCCTATCACGACCGAATCAGGCCTGCCTGTCGGTATGGAACTGCTGGGACGCGTGATTGATGGCGTGGGTAATCCGCTCGATGGTTTAGGTCCGATTTATACCGATCAACGCGCTTCACTTAACGCTATACCGATTAACCCACTGGCACGTAAACCGATCAACGAACCTTTGGATGTTGGCATCAAGGCGATTAACGGTTTACTGACGGTCGGTAAAGGACAACGGATTGGCTTGTTTGCCGGTTCCGGTGTCGGTAAATCGGTCACGCTCGGCATGATGACCCGAGGCACTACAGCGCAAGTCGTGGTGGTTGGGTTGATTGGTGAGCGGGGACGTGAAGTCAAAGAATTTATCGAGGAGATCCTCGGCGTAGATGGTCGCCAGCGTTCCGTGGTGGTTGCCGCTCCTGCTGATTCCTCGCCGCTGATGCGTTTAAAAGGGTGCCAAACGGCTCTGACTATTGCCGAGTATTTTCGCGATCAAGGTTTGGATGTGCTGCTGTTGATGGATTCACTCACGCGTTTTGCGCAAGCGCAGCGTGAGATAGCTCTGTCCGTTGGAGAGCCCCCGGCGACCAAAGGTTATCCACCATCGGTGTTTGCCAAACTGCCGGCACTGGTTGAGCGCGCTGGTAATGGCGGCCCACACCAAGGTTCGATCACCGCATTTTTCACCGTATTGACCGAAGGGGATGACTTACAAGATCCGATTGCGGATGCCTCGCGCGCGATCTTGGATGGTCATATCGTGTTATCGCGGGAAATGGCCGATGCAGGGCACTATCCGGCGATTGATGTCGAAAAATCCGTCAGCCGGGTTATGCCACAAATCACCACCGATGAGCATTTACTGATGTCGAAAGCGGTTCGACAGATCCTTTCCGTGTGTCGTAAAAATCAAGACTTAGTCTCGATTGGTGCCTACAAACTGGGCACCGACAAAGCGATTGATGCGGCTTTCACCCTCAAACCGAAATTGGATCAGTACTTGCAGCAAGCCATGAAAGAAACCGTGCCTTATGACATGTGCGTCAATATGCTGCGCCATGTACTCAGCTCATAACTTGGAGCATTGAAATGGATAACGCGTTAGATTTCTTGCTCGAACAAGCTCAGGAAAGCGAAGACAAAGCGGTGTTGGCGCTCAGTAAAGCACGCAGTGAGCTGGATAGTTACTACCACCAACTGCGTCAAATTGAACAGTACCGCTTAGAGTATTGTCAGCAGTTAGTTGAACGCGGCAAATCAGGGTTAACCGCCAGCCAATATGGCCACCTCAACCGATTTCTCACTCAGCTCGATGAAACCTTAGCCAAACAAAAAAGCGCTGAGCAGCATTTTCGTCTGCAAGTTGAAAACTGCGAACAGCACTGGATGAACATGCGTCAAAAACGGAAATCCTATCAATGGCTGATGGAGAAAAAACAAACCGAACGTCAGTTATTACAAGAAAAACGCGAACAGAAACAGATGGATGAATTTTCGACCCTGATGTTCAATCGCCGCCGTCTCTCCTCATAAGGCGTAGTTTAAACGTCGTATCACGGCGCGAGCTTCTCCTCCTTGGATGCAATAAAACCTTCACTTGGCTTACTTCTTGCTAGATTTTCGCAAAAGGGCGTTAACCCCAAGCTGTTACTGATGAGTTGATCTGCGCAGGTCATGCTCAGACTTCAATTCCACTGTGCGAGTAGCGAATATGAATGTGAATCTCACCCCTCCGGTTGAACCGAGTAAAATAGCTCCAACGGCAAAAAGTAGCGCAGTCAGTACGGATGCCGCTGCGACGGAGTCCTCTGGTGGTTTTTTTGCGCAGTTACACGCTCTTATTTTCGGCAGCAAAACCGCTTCAGATGCCCCCGCTACCAGTGTGACTCAGACTGAAGGTGACACCGAAGCGCCAGTGAATACAGAGGCAGTCCTAGAGGCTGATAGTGATGCCGCTTTAATGGCAGAGATGGATGACGCCTTGTTTAGCGCCAGCGAAGTGGAGGCGGCCAGTGAAGAAGGCTTGCCAGTCGATGTCATAAAATCCGCTCAGAAAGCGCCATCATTAGAAAAAGGTGAAGCGATTTCCACCAAAGTGGCACCAGTCAAGCAAGATGAACAAGGTGCAAATGCGCCCATACCGGCTTCGCTCGCCAAATGGGTCACGAATGCGGAGTCCATCGATGACCAGCCTGTAAGTGGTGAGTTACAACGCAAAACTGCACAGGCGATGAGTGAGGGGGATGAATTATTGGGGCGTTTGCAAGAGGCGAACCAAGCGCTCATCAAAACCAACGGCAAAATTTTGCCAGCGCAGCATGGTCAAGCATTGGACTCACAACATCCCGACAGAATACGGAACGCGACGCCGCCTGAAGCGGTTTTACCGATTGAATCTGCCACGGCAATCTCCAATCGTGCTCTTTCTACCAGTGCTGACCTTGATGCTGCCGTCTCAGACTCGGCTGCCACTGAAGATGAAATAGCACAAGATGAATGGATGGCGAGCGCTCTGATGGGCGGCGCATTAGTAGGCGGATTGTCAGGTGCTTCATTGGCGGCGGCAAACACTGTGCACGCTGAACCGGTTGAGGGGGCAATGCTTGAGGGAATGCCGCTGACACAGACTTTCGCTAATACCGCGGCTTTGGCAAGCCCAAGCGCCGAAGTGAGTGAGGCTCTTGCGGCTTCAAGTCAAGCGCTGAAAGCGACGCCATTGACTCAATCAGCGCTCAATCCTGCATCAATCATGGCTGATGAAGGGCTTAATCAGTCAACTTCTGCAACAGAAACGGGCAAAGTGGTGATTCCTTGGGGCACACAAATGCCGACTGACAATGAGTTGGCTGCGCTGACACCAGAGCTGAAAGCCATGCTCGAAGAAGGGGGTAAAGCGAAAGCGCCTGTTCCTAATGCGCTGGCTCAGTCAGTCGCACAAGGGTTAACGCCAGCCCATTTAGCGGCGCAGCAAACGGGCACCACGGCGCTGCCAATGAATCCCACGGCGGCGACGCCTATCGATATAGCGGCACTAGCGCCTCAAACCGTAGCGGTCAATCCAATGTTAAATCCTGCCGCGACGGTGAATCCTGAGCTTGCCGCCAGCTCTGCCATGCTGGCAGCATTAGGTGGCCGAGCTTTAGCGGGCAGTGACGAACGTCGTGCGGTCAGTGAATCAGGACAAGAAGACTTAGCCCAGCAAATCGCAGCGGCAGCAGGACAAGGTACGGCGCAAAACCAAGCTCTCAACCGCGCTGAGTCGCAACTGGTACAAACCAATGCTACCCCTGTTCCATTGAATAAAGAGATGGCTGCCGATCAGTTGGCTGAACGTGTGCAGATGATGATGTCGAAGAACTTGAAAAATATTGATATTCGGCTGGATCCACCGGAATTGGGACGGATGCATATTCGCATGAACATGCAAGGTGATGGCGCGACCGTGCATTTCACCGTCGCGAACCAACACGCACGTGAGGCATTAGAACAAACCATGCCAAGGCTGCGTGAAATGTTGGCGCAGCAAGGCGTCCAATTGGGCGATACCTCGGTTCAGCAGCAAAGTGCGGGACAACAGCAGCGTTATACAGGACAAGAGCAGTCTGGTTTTGGTCAAAGCGCACGCAATGAAAGGCTCAATAGCGAAGAAAACCTTGATACTGACATCAAACTTGATTTGAATGTGGCAACAAAGCGTGATGGAATCAGTTATTACGCTTAAACTTATACAAAATTAACCACATACAGAGGCAATTATGGCCGAAGAAGATCTAGGAACAGAAGCTCCCAAAGGGAAAAAGAAACTGTTGATCATCATTATCGCCGCCGTGGTGTTACTGGCTGGCGGTGGTGGTGCCGCATTTTTCATGATGGGGTCAGGTGGCGACGAAGCGGCTGCGGACGCAGAGCAGAAAACCGAACAGGTCGCCGCTCCGACCGATCCGGTGTCTTACGTCAATATTGCTCAGCCGTTTGTGTTTAATGTCACTGGGGATGCCAAAGATCGCTTAGTGCAAATCAAAGTCCAATTAATGGTGCGTGGCAGCGAAAATGAAAACCTTGCACGTTACCACTCGCCTTTAGTGGAAAGCTCGCTGCTGGCGACTTTTGCATCAGCAACGGTGGAGCAATTGCGTACCCCCAATGGCCGCATTGAGCTGCGTGATAAAGCCACCGATGACATCAAAGCCGCGCTCAACCAAGCGGTAGGCAAACCCGTTATTGAAAAAGTGCTGTTTACCGACTTTGTAATGCAATAGGTGAAATGTGACTGATTTATTAAGCCAAGACGAAATCGATGCGCTGCTTCATGGCGTTGACAGCGTCGATGAGGAAGAAGAGGAATTACCCAAATCTGGCCCCAGTGCCACGAATTTTGATTTTTCTTCCCAAGATCGTATCGTCCGGGGTCGAATGCCGACTCTGGAGCTTATCAATGAACGTTTTGCTCGCCATCTGCGCATCAGTCTGTTCAACATGCTGCGTAAAACCGCAGAAGTGTCGATCAACGGCGTGCAGATGATGAAGTTTGGTGAATACCAAAATACCTTATATGTTCCTACCAGTTTGAACATGGTGCGTTTTCGTCCACTTAAGGGGACGGCCTTGGTGACCATGGAAGCGCGTTTGGTGTTCATTCTGGTGGAAAACTTCTTCGGCGGCGATGGCCGTTATCATGCCCGAATTGAGGGACGTGAATTTACCCCAACTGAACGGCGGGTTATTCAACTGCTGCTCAAAATCGTGTTTGCCGACTACAAAGAAGCGTGGTCGCCCGTCATGGGGGTCGAGTTTGAATACCTCGATTCCGAAGTGAACCCGAGCATGGCGAACATCGTCAGCCCAACCGAAGTGATTGTCGTCAGCTCCTTCCACGTTGAAGTGGATGGTGGCGGTGGCGATTTCCACATGGTTATGCCGTATTCGATGGTAGAACCGATCCGTGAACTGCTGGATGCGGGTGTACAGTCGGACAAAATGGAAACCGACGTGCGCTGGAGTACGGCTCTGCGCGAAGAGATCATGGATGTACCAGTCAATTTCCGAGTGAACTTACTGGAAATGGATATTGCGCTGCGGGATTTGATGGAGTTGCAAGTGGGGGATGTCATCCCGATAAAAATGCCAGAACATGCGGTAATGTTTGTCGAAGAGCTGCCAACGTATCGTGTGAAAATGGGACGCTCCGGTGAAAAACTCGCAGTACAAGTTTCTGAGAAAATCAAACGCCCAGATGTAGTGAAAACGGATCTCGCGTTCCTTGGTAAAGACATTATTGCTGAGTTTGAAAACGCAGAAGAAGATGAAATCGAATAATCCGTTTTACGACGTCGGGATGATCGCTCGATAGCGGCGGATAATGAAAAGAACCAATAGGTAGTTGAAGATGGCAAAAAGCGAAGATGAAAGACTGGCCGAAGAATGGGCTGCCGCACTGGGGGAAGACCCTAATGCGCCTGATATTGATGTGGATGAAATCTTAGCCGCACCACTTGAAGAGCTGAAAAACACGGCGCCCCCAATTACGGATGACGAGCGCCGTAAGCTCGATACCATTATGGATATTCCGGTGACCATCTCGATGGAAGTCGGGCGCTCTAAAATCAGCATTCGTAACCTGCTGCAATTGAACCAAGGTTCGGTGGTGGAGTTGGATCGGATTGCCGATGAGTCACTCGATGTGATGGTTAACGGCACGCTGATTGCGCATGGCGAAGTGGTGGTGGTGAACGATAAGTTTGGTATCCGCCTCACCGACGTGATAAGTCAAACCGAACGTATCAAGAAATTGAGATAGCCAATGCGAAAATTGGCGGCTCTGTTTCTCATCCCTGTCCCCGGGTTGGCTGCTACCAGCAGCCAACTGGATTTAGCGACCACCTTGGGGTCGCTTTTGTTCGTTATCGCTCTGATACTGCTACTGGCTTGGTTACTCAAACGCATGCGTGTGCCTGCTTTCGGTCAGCAAAAAGGGCTGAGTATCATCAAACAGTTACCCGTTGGCACCCGAGAGCGGGTGATGATCATCCAAGTGGGCGAAGAGCAGTATTTGATTGGGGTGACCACTCAGTCAATTCAACTGCTGGCCAAACTCGATAATCCACTCATACAGGAGGAGCTGCCGGCAACCGCCTTTTCTAACCAGTTGATGCAGCTACTGAAAAAACATGAAACGGACTCAAAGACTTAATTTAACCTCTTGGTTGACGACAGGATTACTCACTTGGCTGCTTTCGGGGTTGCTTGGTTTTACCTCGCTCGCTTTTGCAGAAGAGCCACTGAATACCGCAATTCCATCCACCGCTGCCGGAGCTTCCTCTGTCACTGTGACGGCGCTAGAAAAAGAGCAGGGGAATGCCAAAACTATCGCGTTAGGCAGTAGCAGTGGTGGCGGTGGAATTCCGGCATTTACTATGACCACCAATTCCGATGGCAGCGAAGATTACTCGATAAACCTGCAGATTCTGGCACTGATGACCATGCTCGGCTTTTTGCCTGCCATGGTGATTTTAATGACCTCATTCACCCGCATCGTGGTGGTGATGTCTATTCTGCGTCAAGCAATGGGTTTGCAACAAACGCCGTCTAACCAAGTGATTATCGGTATTGCGCTGTTTCTGACCTTTTTCATTATGGCGCCAGTATTTAACCAGATTAATGAACAAGCGGTGCAGCCTTATCTCAATGAGCAGATCACCGCACGCCAAGCGTTTGATTTAGCGCAAGAGCCACTCAAAGCCTTTATGCTCAAGCAGACCCGAGTCAACGATCTCGAAACTTTTGTGGAAATGTCCGGTGCACAAGTGACCGCGCCTGAGCAAGTGTCGATGGCGGTACTGATCCCTGCTTTTATTACCTCTGAGTTAAAAACGGCCTTCCAAATCGGCTTTATGCTGTTTTTGCCTTTTTTGATCATTGACTTAGTTGTGGCCTCAGTGCTCATGGCCATGGGTATGATGATGCTTTCGCCCATGATTGTCTCTTTACCGTTTAAATTGATGTTGTTCGTGTTGGTGGATGGTTGGAACCTTATCCTGTCGACCTTGGCGGGCAGTTTTGCCTTGTAGCGGGGAGGGCACATGACACCAGAGATATTTGTTGAGCTGTTTAAAGAGTCACTCTGGCTGGTACTGATCATGGTGTGTGCCATCATCATTCCTAGCTTATTGGTGGGTTTGGTCGTCGCCATTTTTCAGGCGGCCACCTCGATTAACGAACAGACGCTGAGCTTTTTGCCTCGTCTTATCATTACCTTATTAGCACTGATGTTTTTTGGGCACTGGATGACACAAATCCTGATGGACTTTTTCTACAGCATGATTGAACGCATGCCGCAGGTTCTGTACTAGGAGTCCTTATGGAATATCCCGCCAGTGTCGTCCTTGATTTCATCGCCAACTATTTCTGGCCGTATACCCGAATTGCGGCCATGTTGATGGTGATGACGGTGACTGGCGCGCGCTTTGTGCCTGCTCGAGTACGTCTCTACTTAGGGTTAGCGCTCACTTTTGCGGTGATGCCCGCAATTCCTGCGGTTCCTTCCGATATTGCCTTGCTCTCGCTACAAGGATTCATGATCACCTTCGAACAGATTGTGATCGGTGTGGCGATGGGCATGGTCACCCAGTTTTTGGTGCAAATCTTTGTCATGCTCGGTCAAATCCTCGGTATGCAATCGAGCTTAGGTTTTGCCTCCATGGTCGACCCCGCTAACGGACAAAATACTCCGCTGCTCGGTCAGCTTTTTATGTTACTGGCCACGCTGTTTTTCCTTGTCAGTGATGGCCATTTGAAAATGATCCAACTGGTGGTCTTCAGTTTTAAAAGTTTACCGATTGGCAGCGGCTCACTGACGACGGTGGATTTTCGTGAGTTAGCGCTGTGGCTCGGTATCATGTTTAAAGCATCATTGGCCGTCTCACTGTCGGGCATTATTGCACTGTTAACCGTGAACCTCTCCTTTGGGGTAATGACACGTGCGGCGCCTCAGCTCAACATTTTCTCGCTCGGTTTTTCGTTTGCGCTCTTGGTGGGGTTATTGCTCTGTTGGTACATCGTCCACGGTTTGTACACCCATTACGATATTTATTGGCAAGAGGCGGAAGAGCAAGTTTGCCGTCTCATTCGCTTAAACTGTTAGGAGGCTGATTTGGCAGAATCCGACGGACAAGAAAGGACTGAAGAAGCCACGCCCCGAAGGTTGCAGCAGGCCAAGGAAAAAGGCCAAGTTGCGCGTTCGAAGGAGTTGGCTTCTGTCTCGGTATTGGTAGTAGGTGCGGTTTCCTTGATGTGGTTTGGCGAGATCTTGGCCAAAGGATTGATGGTGGCCATGCAGCGCCTTTTTGAGCTAAGCCGTGAAGAGATTTTCGATCTTGGTAAGCTGTTTGACATCATTGGTGGCTCACTAGTCAACCTGCTGTTGCCCTTGCTCATGATCCTGAGCACCTTGTTTATCGCTGCCTTAATCGGTGCGGCGGGGGTCGGTGGGATCAGTTTTTCCGCTGAAGCGGCGATGCCTAAGCTGTCGAAAATGAATCCGCTCAGTGGCTTAAAGCGAATGTTTGGTATGCAAAGCTGGGTCGAGCTGCTCAAATCCATCTTGAAAGTGTTGCTGGTGTCTGGCGTCGCTTTTTATCTGATTGAAGCTTCGCAAAAGGATCTGTTCCAGCTCAGTCTTGATGTGTATCCGCAAAACATCTTTCATGCGCTGGATATTCTGCTCAACTTTGTGTTGCTGATCAGTTGTTCGTTACTGGTGGTGGTGGCGATTGATATTCCATTCCAGATTTGGCAGCACGCTGAACAACTGAAAATGACCAAACAGGAAGTCAAAGACGAGTACAAAGACACCGAAGGTAAACCAGAGGTGAAAGGGCGCATTCGTATGTTGCAACGTGAAGCGGCGCAGCGACGTATGATGGCTGCACTGCCACAGGCCGATGTCATCATCACTAACCCTGAGCACTTTTCGGTAGCACTGCGTTATAAGCAAAACACCGATAAAGCGCCGGTGGTGATAGCTAAAGGTGTCGATCATATGGCACTCAAGATCCGTGAAATCGCGCGGGAATATGACATTGCGATTGTTCCTGCACCGCCCTTAGCACGCGCCTTGTACCACACGACCGAGCTGGAGCAGCAAATTCCGGATGGCCTATTCGTGGCCGTCGCTCAAGTGTTGGCATTTGTGTTCCAGCTTAAACAGTATCGCCGCAAAGGTGGTCAGCGACCGAAACTCAATGAGGAGAATATGCCGATCCCACCGGATATGCGTTACTAAAGATGCGCTATTTTTCAGGAATCGACAGCAGTACCAGTAGCGCGCCATCACCGCCAAACTCAAGTGGGGCTTGGTGGAACGCCAGCACATCGGGGTGCTGCGCCAACCAGAGTGGGACGTTCTGTTTCAAGATGTGCTTGCCAATACCGTGCTGCACACAAGCACAGTGCACATTCTCCTTTAGGCAGTAGGCGATCATCGCTCCCAATTCGCGTTTTGCTTCTTGCTGAGTCATGCCGTGCATATCCAAAAACACATCGGGCACATACACACCGCGGCGGAGCCTTTTCACTTCGTACTTGGAGACATCACTGCGCGCATAGCGGGTCGGCCCTTCATCGGTCAGATGAGGCATAAACTCGTCAGAAAAATAGAAATCATTGTCGGAGGCTTCACGCTCGGTACGGCGGATTTCTTTTTGCTTGGGATTTCTGTTTGGTGCGTGGAGTATGGTATCCTGACGCAACTTTTTTACGCCCTTTACTTCGTCACGAAACAGTGAGAAATCGTCGTCAAGATTATCTTTATCGCTCTTGTTATGGGTAATTCGGTGATCGTTTTTGCTCATTAGGGTGACGTGTTTTTGTTACTGTAAATGGATGACGCGGTATTGTAGCGCTTTTTGGAGGCAATTTTGGATAAGATTTTCGTTGAGGAAGCGGTTTCTGAACTGCATACCTTGCAAGACATGATTCGTTGGACTGTGAGTCGATTTAACGCTGCGAACCTGTTTTATGGTCAAGGCACGGACAACGCTTGGGATGAAGCGGTACAACTCATTCTGCCAACGCTCTATCTGCCGATTGATGTGCCTCCGCATGTGCTGAGTTCGCGCTTAACCAGCAGCGAGCGTTTACGTGTGGTAGAACGCGTGATCAAACGCATTAACGATCGTACCCCCGTGGCGTATCTGACCAACAAAGCGTGGTTTTGTGGCCTTGAGTTTTTCGTTGACTCGCGAGTACTGGTTCCGCGTTCGCCGATCGGAGAGCTGATCCAAAACCGCTTTGAACCTTGGTTGACAGAAGAGCCAACCCGCATCATGGATCTGTGTACCGGCAGCGGTTGTATCGCGATTGCTTGTGCCAATGCTTTCCCAGAAGCAGAAGTCGATGCGATTGATATTTCAGTCGATGCGCTGAACGTCGCCGAGCAAAACATTCAAGATCACGGTCTAGAACAGCAAGTTTTCCCTATCCGTTCCGATCTTTTCCGTGATTTGCCACAAGAGCAGTATGACCTGATTGTGACCAATCCACCTTATGTGGATCAGGAAGATATGGATAGCTTACCAAGTGAGTTCCGTCATGAACCTGAGCTCGGTCTTGCTGCGGGCAGTGATGGCTTGAAACTGGCTCGCCGTATTCTGGCTAATGCCCCACTGTATCTAAAAGAGAACGGGATTTTGGTGTGTGAGGTTGGTAACTCCATGGTGCATATGATGGAACAGTACCCGCACATCCCATTTACGTGGTTAGAGTTTGAAAATGGCGGTCACGGCGTATTTTTGCTGACTCGTGAACAGCTTATCGACTGTGCGGCGGATTTTGCGCTGTACAAAGATTAATGATGACACGCTGAATGGATGCCAACGCCGACCTTTGAGTCGGCGTTTTTTATGGCATATAAACAGCCGAAAGACCTTGGACAAGGTGGTGAATAGCACCATTAGGCGATGAAAACGGTCGAATCTGGTCATTTTTAGGACTTTACATCACAAAGCATTAACGCCACTATGAAGCCACGAAGAACAGTTAATCAGTGAAACTGGAGTTTCACTGTGCATTGAGGAAGTCATGGCAGGAAACAGTATCGGACAACATTTCCGAGTCACCACATTCGGAGAAAGTCACGGTATCGCACTGGGATGTATTGTCGATGGTTGCCCACCGGGGCTCACCATCAGCGAAGCGGATTTACAAGTGGATCTTGACCGTCGTCGCCCCGGCACATCGCGTTATACCACCCAGCGTCGCGAGCCGGATGAAGTCAAAATTCTCTCTGGTGTGTTTGAGGGCAAAACCACAGGCACATCGATTGGGCTATTGATCGAAAACACTGACCAACGCTCTAAAGATTATTCGGATATTAAAGACAAATTCCGTCCCGGACATGCGGACTACACCTATCATCAAAAGTACGGTGTGCGAGATTACCGTGGCGGCGGCCGTTCATCGGCACGTGAAACCGCCATGCGTGTTGCGGCGGGAGCGATTGCCAAAAAATACCTGCAGCAAGAGTTTGGCATTGAAGTGCGTGCTTACTTGTCGCAAATGGGGGAGGTCGCGATTGATAAAGTGGATTGGAATGAGATTGAAAACAACGATTTCTTCTGCCCTGATGTCGATAAAGTGGCTGCGTTTGACGAGCTGATCCGCGAGCTGAAAAAAGAAGGCGATTCGATCGGCGCCAAAATCCAAGTGGTTGCTACTGGCGTTCCAGTTGGCTTGGGTGAGCCTGTGTTTGATCGCTTAGATGCGGATATTGCCCATGCCTTGATGAGCATCAACGCCGTGAAAGGAGTCGAGATTGGTGATGGCTTTGATGTAGTGCGCCAAAAAGGCAGCCAACATCGTGACCCGCTCACTCCACAAGGTTTCCGCTCTAACCATTCCGGTGGCATTTTAGGCGGTATCTCTAGCGGGCAAGATATTGTTGCTAATATTGCGTTGAAGCCAACGTCCAGCATTACCGTGCCGGGTGAAACAATTGATGTTAACGGTGAGCCAACCGAGCTTATCACCAAAGGTCGTCATGACCCTTGTGTGGGGATTCGCGCTGTACCGATTGCAGAAGCCATGTTGGCGATTGTGCTGATGGATCATCTGCTGCGTCATCGTGGTCAGAACCAAGGTGTCGTAACGACAACACCGAAAATTTAGTGATGCGCTAACCCCTGTAAAGAGCCCAACGCCCTCGATTGAGGGCGTTGTCATATCCGCTTAATTTACCGCCGGGGCAGGCTAGTGAATGGAGTTCTCGGTTTCTAAATGGAAAGAGGGCAGACGCCATTTAAAACGCACCGCAGCCATCCGCAAAGTGTAACCGACCACCAGAGTGACCACTGTGCTTACCACATCACTGACACCAAATTCAAGCAAGGCGAGATACAGTCCCGATGCCAACAGAGCAATCGAGGCGTACAACTCTTCATGCAATACCAAAGGTGGTTGACGGCAAATTAAATCGCGCAGCAAACCACCAAACACGCCAGTGACTACCGCAGAAACTAAACAGATGCCGGGGTGCAGTCCCATGCGCATCGCCACTTGCGTACCGATGATCGAAAACACAATCAGCCCCAGCGCATCAAGACGAATAAACAGGCCTTTGAGCTTGATGACCCACTTATAGACCCAAGTGGTCAGTACGCCCGCGACACAAGTAATCGCCAGATATTCAGGATTCTTTACCCAGCCGAGTGGGTAGTGGCCCAGCAAAATATCGCGCACTGTACCACCGCCAATCGCAGTAGCGCTGGCAACCAGCATGACGCCAAACCAGTCCATTTTGCGACGGCCGGCACTCAAGGCTCCGGTCATGGCTTCCGCCGTGATCCCAATGATATACAAAACACTCAGCAGCATGCATCACCTCATTCAACAGCAGAGGATATATACCCTTCCTACTTGAAGCTGCAGCGGTGTTGGCGGCGTTCACTTTCCCTAATCGCTTATCTATGTTCCTAGGGATGAACTTATGGGCCGTCTACCTACAACGCCAAGTAGTTTGGTATAGAAAAATTAAGGCGAAATTCTAGGTTTTATCTTAGGCAATAAACAATGATTTTTTATAAGGTGAAGGTGACTTTAATTAGTAAAACTAATGTCTTGCTGATAGTTCTCATTCCAATTGATTCCTAATAGAAGCCGATGGTTTGCGGTTTAGCTCTTTACCCGATGAGAAAAAATCTCCAGAATGCACGCCGTCACCCATATTGACTATGTACTATGAACCATCAATACCAAGACCTCATTGATATTTTCAATCAGACGTTTTACGCCGATTACAACACCAAGCTGGAGTTGGGCGGCGATGAGCCCATTTATTTACCGGCGGATGAACGAGTCAGTTACCACCGGATTATTTTTGCTCGTGGCTTTTATGCTTCCGCTTTGCATGAAATCGCTCACTGGTGTGTGGCTGGGCCGCAACGGCGTCTGCTTGAAGATTTTGGTTACTGGTATGAGCCGGATGGTCGTACTGCACAAGTGCAGGCGGAATTTGAAAAAGTGGAAATTCGTCCGCAAGCTTATGAGTGGATTTTAGCCATAAGCGCAGGCTTTCCCTTTACCGTAAGTTGTGACAACCTCAACGGTGATTTTGAGCCAGACCGTTTGGCTTTTATGAGCAAGGTACACAGTGAAGTGCTCAAGATTCTTGAACAAGGTTTACCGCAGCGAGTGAAGATGTTGTCGGAGGCGTTACGCGCTTTTTACCAAACGCCCGCCTTACTGCCTGAACACTTTGCGGTTAAATAACCCTAGGTGAAAACCATTTATCCATTAACGAGAAGCTGATGATTATTGAATTTGAAGAGAAACTGCTGGATCTGATTGATGCACAAGTCGTTAACGCGTCCAGTGATGAGCTGTTTGCGGGTGGCTATTTACGTGGACACATTTCACTTTCTGCGGCGCAGTGTGAAGAGGAAGGGATCACCGAACTTGATGTGCTCAAGCAACGCATTGAGCAAAGTTTAGAGGCGGCACGCTCAGAGTTGAGCCCTGCCGACCGCGCGATTGTGGCTGAGCTTTGGCAACAGCTGGCCGCGCAGGCGTAACCAAACCATCCAGTTTGATCGCGAAAGCCACTATCATTAGGGCAAGCAGTAGGGCAAGGCTTTCGCGATTTCCCACGTTTTCGCTCCACTCTCCAGTGCTAAAAGTGAGTTGTTCAAACTTTCTGAACAACTAAGTAAAAAAATCAGGATTGTTGCGCATCCATTTCCCGACTAATCTTGCTTTAACACTAGTCAGGGGAAACCACCATGAAAATTATTGCCTTCGGTGCCAGCACCAGCTCAACATCTATTAATAAAGCGCTTGCCACTTTTACCGCCAATCTTGTCGATGGCGCACAGGTACAAGTGCTGAATATTAACGATTATTCTGTACCTATGTTCAGCGAAGATCTGGAAAAAGAGATCGGTCAAGCGGAAGGAGCCCAAGCCTTTTTACGCGACCTTGCACAAGCAGATGCTTTCGTGATTTCGTTTGCTGAACACAATGGTCACTACCCTGCGGCGTACAAAAACCTGTTCGATTGGGCAACTCGTATCAATCGCGCTCTGTTTGGTGATAAGCCAGCGGTGTACCTGTCTACTTCTCCAGGCCCTGGTGGTGCGAAGTCCGTGCTTGCTGCCGCTACCGCTTCAGCGCCTTTCTTTGGGGGGAACGTAAAAGCATCGGTTTCAGTGCCTAGCTTCTACGATAACTTCGATCTCGAGCAAGGGGTTGTGACCAAGCCTGAGATTGTTGCTGAGCTGAAAGCGGCGGTGGCTAAGCTCTCTGCCTAAGAAAAATTGTCCATTAAGTCCTAAATGTCGAAAGCCTCGCACTGCGAGGCTTTTTTGATCGGCGGTGATTGCCTTTATCAGACTTTTTGTGTGAGCGCTTTGCCTTTACGCAGCTTTCGAACCCACATCCGACTAGGGTGTAACTGTTCGAGCAAATCTACGCCTAGTGGCATGGGGTCGCCACACATTTGCGAAGCAAGAAGTTCTGCCATCAGCGGCGCGCTACTTAAACCGCGTGAGCCAAGCCCGACCAACGCATAAAGTTGCGGATAGAGCGCGATTGGCTCGGCTTCTTGCTGCTGAGCTAAATCGCGATATTGCTCGGTGATTTTCGAAAATTCGCCGACATTGCCGACAAAAGGCAGATGATCGCGACTCACACAGCGCACGCCTTGGCGTGATTGATTGCCGCCGACATCCACTTCCAATGGCCAAGTTTGCTCAGGCAAGCAGTGAATTAGCTTTTGTGCATTTTCGCGTTGTGCTTGCGGATCAAAAGTCGCATCAAGGTGCTGGCGATCATAACTTGCGCCAATACAGTGATACCCATTTTGTTGGCTGACCGGAGTCATATAACCATCGTAACAGAGCACGCTGTTGATTTTGCTCAGCGTCTCTGTGGTCGGGATGTGGCTCACTTGGCCTTTCACTTTGCCAAGTGGTAACTCTGCGGTTTGTGACAGGCTGTCAAATTGATGGCCACTGGCAATCACCACACACTGATGTGACATGAGTGTGTCGCCACTGCGCAGTTGCCACAGTTGAGTCTCTGGCTGCCAAGTCAATTCATCAATCGGAGTCTGATAATGCGCAGTGAGCTTGCCCTGCTGCGCTAAAAGATGGATTAAGCCTTGAGTCAGCTCTGCTGGGCAGAGCCAGCCTCCGAGCGGATAATGCACACTGGCTTTATCCACTGGCACGCCGACTTGTTGATTGGTTTGCTCTGCGGATAAACCACGCACTAATTGTGTTGGGAAATCCCCCTCAAGCATGCTCTTGAGTTTGTCCGTTGCTTTTTCATCCCACATTAATTGAGTCACGCCGCACCAATCGTGGTCAAAGTTTATCTGCTCCGCCGCTTGTTCAATCCATTGGCGGGCAAACAGAAAGGCAGGCGCAAACACTCGTGAAACCGCGTTGTGATCGCCACTGAGTAGCGGATAGACCGCGCCTTGTCGGTTACCGGATGCACCTTGCGCTGGTTTCTCATCGGCGCAGTAAAGCGTGACGGCAACACCGCGTCTGGCTAAGGTTGTCGCTAGCGTGGCACTGGCGATACCACCGCCGATGATGGCCACCTCTTGTAGGCCGTGAGTGGCCTCAAAACGAAATTCGGGTGCGATATTGGTGTAAGGTACTTTTTCACTCAGGCTGCCGGCGATCATTTCACGCTTAGTGCCAAAGCCTTTGACCTTTTTCATCGCAAAACCCGCGTCAATCAAGCCGCGGCGGACAAAGCCAGCCGAAGTAAAGGTGGCGCAGGTACAGCCATGTTTCGCCAGTTTCGCCATACCTGCAAACAGGCCTTGATTCCACATCTCGGGGTTTTTGCTGGGAGCAAAACCATCGAGGAACCATGCATCCACTAAGCCTTGCTCTTGTGTTGCGACTTTCGGCAGGCAGTCTTTGATATCGCCAAACCAGAGATCGAGCGTGATGAGCCCATCATCCAACACAATCCGTTGGCATTCTGGAATGGCTAACGGGTAGTGCTTATGCAGTTTTTGTGCGAATTGCGCCAGCTCCGGCCACGCTTGATGCGCTTGAATTAAATCGCTTTTACTGAGCGGGTATTTTTCAAAACTGATGAAATGCAGCTCTTTGAGTTTGGCATCGGGATTGGCTTCACGAAACGCGACAAACGCTTGCCACACCGCCAGAAAATTCAGGCCAGTACCGAAGCCAGTTTCTGCAATCACAAATCGTCTTTGGTCATCGTTGTGCCATCTTTGTGGGAGATGATTCTGCTCAAGGAACACATAGCGCGTCTCAGCCAGACCATTGACGTTAGAGAAATAAACATCGTCAAATTGATCGGAGACGGGGGTTCCTGCGTCGTTCCAGCCAAGCTGGGCGTGTGAAATGGATGACATAATGAACAAATTCTATGAAATCAGGCTGAATATGGCTCGAGATTGTACGAATTTATGGGAAAGCTGACCACTTCTGTTATCCTTCTTCGATATCATCTAGCCAAATTTACATAATAGGAATGTTACATGAAACGAGTCGTCATCACCGGTATGGGTATTATTTCGAGTATCGGTAACAACGTCGAAGAAGTTTTGGCCTCACTAAAAGCTGGCAAGTCAGGCATCACCGCCTCTGAACAGTTTAAAGAGCATGGTTTGCGTTCACAGGTTTGGGGCGATTTAAAAATCAACCCAGAAGAACATATCGATCGTAAGCAAATGCGCTTTATGGGTGATGCGGCTGCGTATGCATACCTATCTCTTGAACAAGCGATTGCTGATGCGGGTTTAACCCCTGAGCAAGTGTCGAACGACCGTACTGGTATCGTTGCTGGCTCTGGTGGCGCATCTTCTGAAAACCAAGTTATCGCAGTCGATACTCAGCGTGAAAAAGGCGTAAAACGCGTGGGTCCTTACATGGTGCCTCGTACCATGTCTTCTACCGTTTCTGCGTGTTTGGCTACGCCATTCAAAATTCGCGGTGTGAACTACTCAATCAGCTCAGCTTGCGCGACTTCGGCGCACTGTATTGGTAACGCGGTTGAGCTTATCCAACTGGGCAAGCAAGACATCGTGTTTGCTGGTGGTGGTGAAGAGCTGTACTGGTCACAAACCATGATGTTTGATGCGATGGGCGCACTATCCACCAAATACAACGAAACACCAGAAAAAGCGTCGCGCACTTACGATGCCGATCGTGATGGTTTCGTGATCTCTGGCGGCGGCGGCATGGTGGTGGTTGAAGAGTTGGAACACGCTCTGGCGCGCGGCGCAAAAATTTACGGTGAAATCGTCGGTTACGGCGCGACTTCCGATGGCTACGACATGGTTGCTCCATCGGGTGAAGGCGCTATCCGTTGTATGAAAATGGCGATGCAAGGCGTGGATAAGATTGATTACATCAACACCCACGGCACATCAACCCCAGTCGGTGATGTGAAAGAACTGGGTGCAATCCAAGAAGTGTTTGGCGGCAATAGCCCAGCGATTTCTGCAACCAAAGCGATGACCGGTCACGCATTGGGCGCTGCGGGTGTGCATGAAGCCATCTACTCAACACTGATGCTGCACCACGGCTTTATCGCTCCAAGTATTAACATTGATACCTTGGATGAAGCGGCGCAAGGTCTGGATATTGTGACGGAACTGCGTGAGCAAGAGCTGACTACTGTGATGTCTAACAGCTTTGGTTTTGGTGGTACAAACGCAACTTTGGTTATCAAAAAATACCAAGGTTAAGCGCACCAGATCCAACACAGTTTCCAGAACAGATTAGTTTCGCTAATCGAACAGACGCAGACTCTGTCCCATGGAGAGCGGGATAGGATCCTTTTGTTCTGGATGTTTGCCCGGCGGCCTAGGTCGTCGGGTATTTTTATTCTCGACAGCCTCCGTGCTTTTCTGCACAATGCCTGCAACTTTGATTGCCGCAAATTCCCACTATGAAAATTCTGATTGATGAGAACATGCCTTACGCTCAAGCGCTGTTTAGTCAGCTTGGCGAAGTGATCTTAAAACCCGGCCGTACCTTAACCGCCGATGATCTGATTGATGTCGATGCCTTAATGATTCGCTCAGTCACCAAAGTCAATGAAGCTCTCCTTGCTAAAGCGAATCGCTTGAAGTTCGTGGGTACCGCGACCGCGGGTATGGACCATGTTGACCAAGCTCTGTTAAGAGAGCGTGGCATCTTCTTCACGGCGGCTCCTGGCTGTAACAAAGTCGGTGTTGCGGAATACGTGTTCAGCGTGCTCATGGTGCTTGCGCAGCAGCAAGGGTTCTCGGTTTTCGATAAAACGGTAGGCATCATCGGTGCTGGCCAAGTGGGTAGCTATCTTGCGAAGTGTCTCTCTGGCATTGGCATGAAAGTGCTGCTCAATGATCCGCCTAAGCAAGCGCAAGGGGATGAGCGAGAATTTACCGAGCTGGAAACCTTACTTAAACAAGCAGATGTGATCACCCTGCATACGCCGATTACCCGCGACGGTGAGTGGCCAACCCATCATCTGATTGATGCGGCAATTCTTGAGCAACTGCGCAGTGACCAGATTTTAATTAATGCGGCGCGTGGCCCTGTAGTGGATAACGCGGCGCTGAAAGCGCGTTTACAGAAAGGCGATGGTTTTACCGCTGTATTAGACGTGTTTGAGTTTGAACCGCAAGTGGATATGGAATTGCTACCGCTGCTCGCATTTGCCACTCCGCATATTGCCGGTTATGGCCTTGAAGGTAAGGCGCGTGGTACCACCATGATTTTCAATAGCTACTGCGAGTTTCTTGGCAGTGCACACTGTGCAAACCCAGCAAGCTTGTTACCCAAAGCGCCTGTGCCCAAAGTTTATCTAGACCGAGCATGGGACGAGGAAACACTGCGTACGCTAACTCAAATTATTTATGATGTGCGTAAAGATGACGCACAGTTTCGCCGCGAGATTCACCAACCCGGAGCGTTTGACTTAATGCGCAAACACTATTGGGATAGACGTGAATACAGCGCGGTGACACTAGCTGGAGGCGCTGATTGTCATTTGGCTCCTTTGGCTAAACTCGGTTTTCAAGTAGAGGTATGTGATGAGCCAACAATTTAATGTTGCCATTTTTGGCGCAACCGGCGCTGTAGGCGAAACCATGTTGGAAGTACTGCAGGAGCGTGAGTTTCCTGTGGATGAACTTTTCCTGCTGGCCAGTGAGCGCAGTGAGGGAAAAACCTATCGCTTCAACGGTAAAACCGTGCGTGTGCAAAATGTCGAAGAATTTGACTGGTCGCAAGTGCATATTGCGCTGTTTTCTGCCGGTGGTGAGCTTTCTGCCAAGTGGGCTCCGATTGCCGCAGAAGCGGGTGTCGTGGTGATCGACAACACTTCACATTTCCGTTACGACTACGACATTCCTCTTGTAGTACCTGAAGTGAACCCAGAGGCGATTGCCGAATTTCGTAACCGCAATATTATTGCTAACCCAAACTGCTCAACCATTCAGATGCTTGTCGCGCTAAAGCCGATTTACGATGCGGTGGGGATTGAACGTATTAACGTGACGACTTACCAATCGGTCTCAGGTGCTGGGAAAGCTGGGATTGATGAGTTAGCAGGACAAACCGCTAAACTGCTCAATGGCTATCCAGCGGAAACACAAGCATTTAGTCAGCAGATCGCGTTTAACTGTATTCCACAAATCGATCAGTTTATGGACAACGGTTATACCAAAGAAGAGATGAAGATGGTGTGGGAAACCCAGAAAATCTTCAATGATCCTTCAATCATGGTCAACCCAACGTGCGTACGTGTACCGGTATTCTACGGTCATGCGGAAGCCGTACATGTGGAAACTCGCGCGCCAATTGATGCTGAGCAAGTGATGGATATGCTAGAGCAAACCGATGGTATTGAGCTGTTCCGCGGTGCGGATTTTCCAACGCAAGTGCGTGATGCTGGCGGTAAAGACCATGTGTTGGTTGGGCGTGTAAGAAATGACATTAGCCACCATAGTGGAATCAACTTGTGGGTAGTGGCGGATAACGTGCGTAAAGGTGCTGCCACCAATGCGGTGCAAATTGCAGAGCTGCTCGTACGCGATTACTTCTAAGCTTTTCATCAAGTTATAAAAAACCCACCATTCGGTGGGTTTTTACTATCTGGTTCGGTTTACAGAGCGTAAAGCCTATGGTTATTTCTTCGGCTTGTGAGCGTTAGGATTGTCTTTGCAGCTACCATCACTGCCACATTTGCCGTACAAATAGAGGCTGTGGTTAGTCAGTTGCACATTGTATTTCGCCGCGATCTCTTTTTGACGTTGTTCAATCACATCGTCAGAAAACTCGATGACTTCGCCACAATCTAAACAGACTAGGTGGTCATGGTGATGCTGAGTTGAAAGCTCAAATACTGACTTGCCGCCTTCAAAATGGTGACGAGTGACGATACCAGCATCATCAAATTGGTTGAGAACACGGTACACTGTGGCAAGACCAATCTCTTCGCTGAGATCAATCAACTTTTTGTACAGCTCTTCAGCACTAATATGTTGGCACTCTGGCTGTTGTAAAACTTCTAAAATCTTAAGCCGTGGGAGGGTAACTTTAAGACCAGCATCCTTTAGCGCTTGGTTATTGTCTGACATATACTTTCCTGTTGATGTTCTGCAGTGATACATCCGTTCTACATGAAATGGCAATCGTATTGGCTGCGTTGTCAAACCCACCTCAACCGTTGCTGTAGTGGGGATCACTCACTTGCCGTCTACCTGCATCTCAATTCGTTTGGGTATAACAGAAGTCAATGTTGCTTTGCATTATAGGTGAGTCACCGCGAACAATAAACCACGAACTTCAAGAGGTTAATGGGAAACCTGCAAAGTCGAGGCAAATCACTGAACAAAGTGCTCTTACCAGTTACAATAATTTAACAACGATAGCATCATTATTAGGCAGCAACCATGATGCATTGATTACTGCTGCCTTACACGAAGTCTAGGGCACTCAGGGTATGAATAAAACACTCTCTAAGCTTTATCAACCGAATATTGTGAAGTGGGCACTAAACTCTTGGCCTCCATTTTGGGGCGCTGGGATCCATATCGAATCGATCAGTGCGGATTTTCGCGAAGTTCGCATCCGCTTGAAATTACGCTGGTGGAATAAAAACGCCAACCGGACTCAATACGGCGGCAGCATTTTCTCACTGACGGATCCCGTTTATGCCTTGATGCTGATGGGCATATTGGGGGAGCGTTATTACGTATGGGACAAAGAAGCGAGCATTAACTTCATTAAACCGGGTGATACGGATCTCTTCGCCGAATTTCGTATCACCCAAGAGATGTTGGATTGGATCTTGGCGTCCACAGCGGAAGGCGATAAATGCTTCCCTGAATTTATTGTGCATGTCAAAAACGCTCGTGGCGAAGTGGTTTCGGAGGTGCAGCGCAAGCTTTACGTGCGTAAAAAACCGCAATATCGCGAAAGTGTCAGCGAGTGTATTGAGTAACCGTCATCGGTTTTGGCGTCGGCACAAAGCAATCCAAGCTTCGGCGGTTTTTGAAACATAACGTTCGCGATGCCAAACCACGCCCAAACGCCAATCTATAGCCGGTGTGATGGGGTAGATTAATACGCCATCCCCTTGAATCCTTTGACAAAGCGGCGCTGGAAGAAAGCACACGCCAACCCCGCTTTTGACTAATGCCACCAAAAAATCCCACTGGCTACTGCGCGCGGCGACTTGTGGCGTATAGCCCGCTGCTTGGCAGCAGGTATGAATGTGGTCACTTAGAGTAAATTCATGGGTAAACAGATAGAAAGGCTCTTGGCTGATCTGCGCCCAAGTGAGTGTGGTGAGTGATCGCCAGAGAGGAATATCGGGGACCACGGCAAAAATAGGGTAATGATCGAGGGCAACCGTATTGAGATCGGGATGCTGATTAGGGGAAAGCATGGTCACGGCCACATCAATATCACCGTCTAAGATCGCTTGTTCTATCTTACGTCCGCCATACTCCACCACCGTTAATTCGACGTTAGGGTACGTTTGACGATATTGACGAAATAACCGTGCGTAAACATGCCCCACCATGGGCGGGATGCCTAAACGCAAATGGCCGCGATGCAGTTGGTTTAAATCCGTGAGTTCCGCGTCCAGTTGCTGCATTTGAGTTAAGATCTGCTGCGCTCTTTGATAGACAATCTCTCCGGCTTCAGTCAGCCAGAAGCGTCGTCCTTCACGATGTAGAAGGGGTTGTTCTAACTCCTGCTCCAAATTACGGATCATCTTACTGATGGTTGGCTGAGTCACAAACAGGCGCTCAGAGGCTTTGGTAAAACTCTGCTGGTTAACCAGTTCAACGAAGTAGCGTAGGGCGCGGATATCCATCAAAAGTCTCTTTGTATGCCTAAATGGCATGAATTAAATAAATTTAAGTCATTTTATGCTGGTAATCGCCCGGAATACAATGTGACCCAGTTCCCATTTTATCTAGGCAACCTTAATGCAAAACGTTACGCGTACTTTTCAGTTCAAGCATAGCCTACTGATTGTCGTTCAAGTGGCGGCACTTTCACTGATTTGGTTTTTCTCCGATTGGTTGGTCAATCAGTTTCAACTGCCGTTACCCGCCAATTTAACGGGAATGCTGATTTTGTTGTTACTGGTTATGCTCAAAGTAGTGAATGTTGAGTGGTTTCGGCGCGGGGCGAGCTGGTTGCTGGCTGAAATGTTGCTGTTTTTTGTTCCGGCTGTCGTGGCGGTAGTGAATTACCAAGACTTAATGCGCCAAGAGGGGATTAAAATTGCTGTGGTTTTAGTGGCCAGCACCATCTTGGTGATCGCATCGACGGCTTGGGTCGTCGATAAAATGCATCGAGTTGAGCTGGTTTTAGCGAGACGTAAACGTCGCCAGATAGCGCTGGCGCGCAGTGTGGAGAAGTAGAACATATGTCGACTTCATTACTCAGCCTTTTCTGTTTTCTGCTCACGTTACTGTTTTACTATGCGAGTAAATTTCTTTATCGACGTAAACGCAGTTTGTTGCTGATGCCGCTGTTACTCGCGCCATTGCTGCTCGTCATCGTGGTGATGATGTTTCATATTCCTTACCAAGCTTACATGGCCGATGCCCATTGGCTACTGTGGTTACTGGGCCCAGCAACCGTCGCTTTTGCCGTTCCGGTTTACGATAACCGGGCGTTATTGCGTCAGCACTGGTTATCCTTATCCGTTGGTGTCGTGGTATCGGTGCTGGTGGCTATTTCAAGTACGGTGTTGTTGGCGCGTTGGCTCAACCTTCCTGACTTGCTGCAACGCAGCCTTGCTATGCGTTCTATTACCACTCCTTTTGCGGTAGAAGCGACGAAATCGATTGGTGGACAAAGTGATCTAACCGCGCTGTTTGTGGTACTGACAGGGGTCATTGGCATGGCTGTTGGTGAGATAATCCTCACCGTGCTTTCTATTCGCTCTCGCTTAGGGAAAGGAGCAAGTTTAGGGGCTTCAGCTCATGGTGCCGGCACGGCTAAAGCCTATCAAATCGGTAATTCAGAGGGTGTGGTGTCCAGCGTAGTGATGATGTTGGCGGGCATGGTAACTGTGGTGATCGCTCCTTGGATTGGGCGCTGGTTTTGGTGATAGGCAGAGATTGAAACTCCCCTAATAAAAAATCCCCTGCTGGGCAGGGGATTTTTTATTTTGACTCTGCAAATTAGTCTTCAAGTTCAGCGAGACACATCTCTTCATAAACTTGGTTAACCCATTTGGTCACGCGTTGCTCAGTTAGCTCTGGCTGGCGATCTTCATCGATACACAGACCGACGAAGTGATTTTCATCCACTAGGGCTTTAGAAGCTTCAAATTCGTAACCTTCCGTTGGCCAGTGGCCGACAATGGTTGCGCCTTTCGCTTGAATGATGTCACGTACGGTGCCCATCGCATCGCAGAAGTACTCTGCGTAATCTTCTTGGTCACCACAACCAAAAATGGCAACAAGCTTAGTTGAAAAATCAATGGCTTCTAGCTCAGGGAAAAAGTCGTCCCAGTCGCACTGTGCTTCACCGTAGTACCAAGTCGGGATACCCAGCAACAGCAGGTCGAAGTTATTGATGTCTTCTTTGCTGCTTTTGGCAATATCTTGTACGTGAACCAGTTTTTTACCGAGTTGTTTTTGAATCATCTTTGCAATAGCTTCGGTGTTGCCGGTGTCGCTGCCAAAGAAGATACCTACACTTGCCATAGAATCATTACCTTTAGAATGTTAAAGAGTCGCGAAGCCTTGCGGAGCTTAACCTAGTCCGCTGCCTTCCCAAGTCAATTGAATTATGCCTTTGGCGACAAAGCCTGCGCACCCTAAAAAGAGAACCAACCACACAATACGACGCCCGAAAGGGGGAACATTACCTTGTTTCAACACATCTTTAATCGCCATGCCAATCAAGAAGAAGATTGAGGCAAACAGCAGATCGAGTCCTACAGACTCCAACATGTTCATGTAGTCGTAAAGCATGATATTCCTTTATGCCAAATTGCTTGCGCGCACTATACCACTGTTATCTGACAAAGTTAATGCGCGTAGTGTTTCTCAATTCACACTTGATTGCCTTAAACGGGCACATCAATAAATTTACGGATTGCACGTATAACTTCAGCGGGTTTTTCCGCGTGCAGCCAGTGTCCCGTGTTTGCGATCACATGAGCTTTGGCTTGGCTAAACTGGGCTTGCACCATGGGCTGATGTTGTGTGGTCAGATAATCCGAATCTGCCCCTTTAATAAATAAGGTTGGAATCCGGCATTTGGCGATGATATCCCAGCCTAAAATCTCTGCATAATGTGCTTTGAGTGCCGCAACATTGAAGCGCCATGTCATCACGTTCTGTTCCGACATTAAAGATTTGCCGAGAAATTGTCTAACGCCTTCTTGCTCAATATGTTGCGCTAAAATTGCCATCACTTCACTGCGTGACGTGGGCTTTTGCACTAACACCGCTTCGAGTCCAGCAAACACATTGTCGTGACGCCGTTGGCTATACGCGACAGGTGACATGTCCAGCACCACTAATTGACGGACTTTTTCTGCGGCAATATCGGCTAATTTCATGGCCACTTTTCCGCCCATCGAGTGACCGATCACCACTACCGAAGTGAGGTTGAGGTGTTCAAGCAACTGGTTTACGTCTTGTGCCATCAACGCGTAATTGTGCTCATCACTGTGGAAGGATAGCCCGTGGTTACGCAGATCCAAGCTCAGTACTTGGTGATCGTTTTTCAGATCGCGCGCAAGCAAGCCAAGATTATCCAAGCTACCAAATAAGCCATGGATCAAAACAACGGTCTCACCGCTGCCTTCAAGTTTGTAGTTAAGAAGTGCTGACATTTTATCTTATTAGTGATTGGTTTAACGTAGAGTCTCAGTCAAGATCTCGCTATAATCCCCGAAAGTTTAAACATAGAGATTGTGAAAAGCGAATGAAAACAATTGAGGTTGATGAGGATCTATACCGTTACATTGCGAGTCAGACTTTGCATATTGGTGAAAGTGCCTCCGATATTTTGCGTCGTCTTCTCAATGTAGATGGTGAATTAGCCACTGCTGCGCCTGCTGCTGAGCCGAAAGGGATAGTCGTAAGCAAAGATGCCGCTTTCGATACCAAAATTGATGGTGTTAAAGCGATGCGTTCACTGCTGATTTCCGATGAATTTGCCGGGCTAAAAAATGCGATCGATCGCTTCATGCTGATTCTGTCTACTCTTCATCGCATCGACTCTGCGAGCTTTTCTGAAGCGACTATGTTCAAAGGTCGCAAGCGCGTTTACTTTGCTGATAACGAACAGACGTTGCTTGCCAGCGGGCAAACAACCAAACCTAAGGCGATCCCAAATACGCCGTTTTGGGTGATCACCAACAACAACACTAGCCGCAAGCAACAGATGGTTGAACAGGTGATGGTGCGCATGGGCTTCCCAAGCGACATTATTGAGAAAGTTACCCATTCCATTTGAATTTTGCTGATTACAGCCCAAAATTCTGATTCAAGCCTCATAATGCGTAGTGCTACACCGCTATTATGAGGTTTTATTTTATGTGAAATTTAAAGAAAGGATGTCACTATGGCTATGCACCCTCGTGCTGGACAAAAGGCGCGACAAGAGGATCTCCATAATATCCCTGCGCTAGTTGCAAATTACTACCTACTCCAGCCTGAAGCTGGCAATACGGCGCATAAAGTTGAATTTGGTACGTCGGGACACCGAGGTACGGCCGATAAAACTACCTTTAATGAGCATCATATTCTTGCGATTGCGCAAGCGGTAGCGGATGTGCGCCATGAACATGGTGTGACTGGCCCAATCTTTATTGGCAAAGATACTCATGCGCTGTCTGAACCTGCATTCAGTAGTGTTCTGGAAGTGTTGATTGCCAATGGCATTGAAGTGATTGTGCAAGAAAACAACGGTTACACACCAACGCCGGGCATTTCACACGCTATTTTAACGTACAACCTGAAGCATGCAGATAAAGCGGACGGCATTGTGATTACCCCTTCGCACAACCCGCCACAAGATGGTGGCATCAAATACAACCCACCACACGGTGGCCCGGCGGAAGGGGAGTTAACCCAAGCGATTGAAGATCGTGCCAATGCTTACATCAGTCAGCAGCTTGCTGGTGTAAAACGCATGCCGATTGCGTTGGCTAAACAATCCGAGTTGCTCAAGCAAGTCGATTTGGTTAAGCCTTACGTTGATGATCTGGTCAATGTGGTTGATATGGCGGCAATCCAAAAGGCCAAGCTCAAAATTGGGGTCGATCCTCTGGGTGGCAGTGGCATTGATTACTGGCGTCAAATTGGCAACGCTTACCAACTCGATTTAACGCTGGTCAGCGAAGCCATTGATCCAAGCTTCCAATTCATGTCATTAGATAAAGATGGCGTGATCCGTATGGATTGCTCTTCTCCATATGCCATGGCGGGTTTGCTGGCCCTGAAAGATGAATACGACTTGGCTTTTGGTAACGATCCTGACTACGACCGTCACGGCATTGTGACCCCTAAAGGCTTGATGAATCCGAATCACTTCCTCGCGGTGTGCATTGATTATCTGTACCGTCATCGTCAAGGTTGGGCGGGCCATGTTGCCGTCGGTAAAACGCTGGTTTCCAGTGCGATGATTGATAAAGTGGTTGCCGATCTTGGCCGCGAACTGTGTGAAGTTCCAGTAGGCTTCAAATGGTTTGTTGATGGGCTCTACTCTGGTCGCTTTGGTTTTGGCGGTGAAGAGAGTGCGGGGGCTTCTTTCCTGCGTCAAGATGGCACGCCTTGGTCTACCGACAAAGATGGGATCATTTTGTGCTTACTGGCAGCGGAAATTACCGCTGTGACCGGCAAAAATCCGCAACAGTATTATGATGAATTGGCAGCTAAACACGGTGATTCTTATTACAGCCGTATTCAAGCCGTGGCGAATGGTCCACAGAAGAATGTGCTAAAGAAACTGTCTCCTGAAATGGTGTCGGCTCAAACGCTAGCGGGAGATGCAATTACGGCTCGCTTGACTCATGCTCCGGGTAATGGCGCAGCCATTGGCGGCCTCAAAGTGACTACGGATTATGGTTGGTTTGCGGCTCGTCCATCTGGCACAGAAGATATCTATAAGATTTATTGTGAGAGCTTCAAAGGGGCTGAGCACTTAAAACAAATTGAATCTGAAGCGCAGCAGATCGTAAACCAAGTGTTTAAAGACGCGGGTTTATAATGTGATGAAATGAATCAGGGGCGATGAGATCGCCCCTTTTTTATGTCTCTTAACGCTGTGGCCACTGGTTTGGCACAATAAACCAGAATTTCCCAGATTCAGATTGGCAATGCACAAACCCATCTGCGTGTTCTGTATAAGGTTCAGAGTCTGCTTTCCGTCCCGTCAACCAATCTGACTTTTCAAGCTGATATAAAGGTTCATCGATTAAGTGCTGCTCACGCTGGAAACACCAATAGCCTTGAATCTGGCTAGTATTGAGCGGGTAGCCAAGACAATCGGTCGGGATTGGCTCATCAGAAAATGGATTGGTATAAAGACGACCCTGCATTAATAAATGTTGTGATGCACCAGCCCAGAGTGGATGTTGTTCAATAAAAAGCGGATGTTGTGATAGCGGCAGTTGGTGGTTGAGCATATGGTCAAGTTTGATATCCAAACGATCTTCGGCATTGGGGCCGTACCAACATCCTTGGTGGAGCAGATAAAATTTGACTGCCACTTCCCAATGTTCATAGTGTTCAGTTTTACGGTTTTTAGCTAAAAAATCCAATGAACCGACGGTTTTTCCTTCATTAATGAGCTGAATTTCTTCTGAAACCGCATTGTAAAATGGCGTTTCGGTGAATAATTGAGCGCAAAGATGTTGATAGAGAAAGCCTAATCGTGGATTGCCCTGATAGTCTGGCCACTGCTCTCGTGTTGTTTTGCTAAATGGCGCTTTGCTGACCAAAGGCGCTTTGGCTTGAAATAGGGCAGGGGTGCGAATCACCCAATCCATTAAGTGTTTTAACTCCATCTGATCACCACCACTTTTTGACATATTTCGACATTCTAGCCTGAAATTGTTATAACCACGCCACCTCTGTTGCTCAATGGATTACAAGATGAACAATTTACAGCTAGAAGCGTTGCTAAATGAGACATTGTCCCCACAGTTAATTAAAGATTATTGTCCTAATGGTTTACAAGTCGAAGGTAAAGTGGAAGTCAAACGAATTGTCACCGGTGTGACCGCTAGCATGGCTTTAATTGAAGCTGCGATTGAGTTGAAAGCTGATGCTCTTCTGGTTCACCACGGCTATTTTTGGAAAAATGAACCCGAGGCCATTCGAGGTATGAAAGGTCGCCGGATACGTACGCTTATCCAAAATGATCTTAATCTGTATGCCTACCATCTACCTTTGGATATTCATCCACAGTTGGGCAACAATGCTCAGCTTGCGCAGCGACTCGGGATTTGCGTTGATGGTGGGTTGGAAGGGCATCCTCAATCAGTTGCGATGTTTGGGCACTTTTTACAACCGTTAACCGGAGAAGAATTAGCTCATCGGATTGGCCAAGTCCTGAATCGTACTCCTTTGCATATTGCTCCCGATCAAGCCGATAAGCTGATTGAAACTGTCGGTTGGTGTACGGGTGGTGGGCAAGACTATATTGAACTCGCGGCTAGCCGAGGTTTAGATGCCTTTATTTCTGGAGAAATCTCGGAGCGTACAACCTATTCGGCACGTGAACAGTCGATCCATTACTTTTCCGCAGGTCACCATGCTACCGAGCGCTACGGAATTAAAGCACTAGGGGAATGGCTCGCGGAAAATCACGGCTTTGATGTGACCTTCATTGATATTGATAATCCAGTTTAGAACAATAAAAAAGAGCGAGAAAATCTCGCTCTTTTGCTTTTGAATCAATGATTAACTGCGTTCATGCAAGGGTGTGAAATCGCGCAGTTTTTGACCTGTGTACAACTGACGTGGACGACCGATACGGTTGTCCGGATCGCTGTGCATTTCATTCCAGTGAGCAATCCAACCGATAGTACGAGACATCGCAAAGATCACCGTGAACATAGACACAGGAATACCAATGGCTTTGAGAATGATGCCTGAGTAGAAATCGACGTTAGGATAGAGTTTCTTCTCAATAAAGTACTCATCAGACAGCGCAATACGCTCAAGTTCCATCGCGACGTCGAGCAGTGGATCTTGAATGCTTAGCTCTTTCAGCACTTCATGACACGCTTCACGCATTACAGTGGCACGTGGATCGTAGTTTTTGTACACTCGGTGACCAAAGCCCATTAGACGGAATGGGTCATCTTTGTCTTTTGCACGTCTTACGTATTCAGGAATCTTATCAACAGAGCCGATCTCTTCAAGCATACGTAGACAAGCTTCGTTTGCGCCACCATGTGCAGGGCCCCAAAGAGAAGCGATACCTGCTGCGATACACGCAAATGGGTTAGCACCCGATGAACCTGCCAGACGTACAGTCGATGTCGATGCGTTTTGTTCATGATCCGCATGTAGAGTGAAAATCTTGTCCATGGCACGAGCCACGATAGGATTCACTTCATACTCCTCACAAGGTGTGGCAAACATCATGTGCAGGAAGTTTTCTGCATAGCTCAAATCGTTACGTGGGTAGATAAACGGTTGACCAACTGAGTATTTGTAACACATCGCAGCCAAGGTCGGCATTTTGGAAAGCAGACGATAAGCCGCAATTTCTCGGTGGGTGTCGTTATTGATATCGAGTGAATCATGATAGAAAGCAGCTAACGCACCCACCACACCACACATCACAGCCATCGGGTGAGCATCACGGCGGAAACCGTGGAAAAAGCTCGCGATCTGTTCATGAACCATAGTGTGACGAGTAACGATTTTCTTGAACTCTTCATATTGCTTACGATTAGGGGCTTCACCGTAAAGAAGGATGTAACACACTTCCAAGTAATCAGCGTTATTGGCTAACTGATCGATAGGGTAGCCGCGGTGCAACAGAATGCCCTTAGCGCCATCGATATAAGTAATTTGAGATTCACAGGATGCAGTGGCAAGAAAACCCGGGTCAAAAGTAAAGTAACCGTTTGAGCCTAAAGTACGAACGTCAATCACTTGTGGACCAAGCGATCCATCCATAATTGGTAATTCGATTGGCGCTTTACCTTCGATGTGAAGGGTCGCTTTCTTATCCGCCATAACCATCTCCTTTGTTTATTATTTAATCCGTCCAGGATGTTTTGTGTGTGATTCTTGTACGTCCGATCTTAATCAAAGTCAATTATTCTCCTCTGATGTGTGCACTCACTTTGATTTTTTATACGTATAAAGTTAAAAATCTGTTCTGTGTAGCAAAAATTGTTACAGCAATTGTATTAGAATGTTGCAGTCCGTATAGTGACACAGAAAATTCTGTGAGAGACCTTATAAATTCAAGGCTAGAAAGAAATTTAACTTATAGATTTTAGACTTGGGTGTAACATTTAAACTACAATTAAGTCGCCGATTTGGCGGTTGAAATGTTGAATAAATGTTAAATTATGCGCATTTTCGACCAGAATTCATCCATAACTATAAATGCTCAATGGAGCTGAGTGAGCAAGCCCGTGAAAGAAAGAAAGTCAAGACCTGTTAATTTAGATTTGCAGACCATTAGCTTTCCGATCTCAGCAATCGCATCCATCCTCCACCGTGTGTCGGGGGTGATTACGTTTGTTGCGGTTGGGATTTTGCTTTGGTTGTTATCCCTCTCTCTCTCCTCACCTGTCGGATTTATGGAAGCGAGCAACATTGTTGACAGCTTTTTCGTGAAATTCGTGTTGTGGGGAATTCTAACTGCTCTGGCCTACCACATTGCTGGTGGGATTCGTCATTTATTGATGGATCTTGGTCACTTTGAAGAGCTGGAATCCGGTGCCGCGAGCGCCAAAGTAGCTTTTGCCGCTACGGTTGTATTGTCTCTACTGGCGGGGGTTCTGGTATGGTAAAGCATGTCTCTTCCTTTGGTCGTAATGGTGTTCACGATTACTTATTGATCCGCGCTTCAGCGATCATCTTAGTTTTGTACACTATTTATATCGTGAGTTTTTGCGCGTTCACGGACATCTCTTATGTCGCGTGGACTCAATTCTTTGGTAGCACGTTCACCAAAGTCTTCACAATGTTGGCATTAGTTTCAGTATTGATTCATGGCTGGATTGGCCTATGGCAAGTACTGACGGATTACATTAAGTGCTCCAAATTGCGTGCAGGACTGCAACTTGTGGTCATCGCCGTTCTACTTGGATACTTCTTCTCTGGCCTATTTGTATTGTGGGGTGCCTAAGTGACTATTCCAGTTCGTTCTTTTGACGCCGTAGTAATCGGCGCAGGTGGTGCAGGTATGCGTGCTGCACTACAAATTTCTGAGCAAGGCCTAACTTGCGCACTGCTTTCAAAAGTGTTTCCAACTCGTTCTCATACGGTATCCGCTCAAGGCGGCATTACCGTGGCTTTGGGTAACTCACATAAAGATGATTGGCAGTGGCATATGTATGACACGGTAAAAGGTTCCGACTATATCGGCGACCAAAATGCCATCGAATACATGTGTAAAAACGGCCCGGAATCCGTGATTGAACTTGAGCGCATGGGGCTACCTTTTTCTCGTTTTGAGAACGGCACGATTTATCAGCGTCCTTTTGGCGGTCAGTCAAAAGAGTTCGGTGGTGAACAAGCTGCTCGTACGGCAGCAGCAGCAGACCGTACTGGTCATGCTCTACTGCACACGCTTTACCAACAAAACGTTAAACATAAAACCACCATTTTCTCGGAATGGTATGCACTGGATCTGGTGAAAAACCAAGATGGTGCTGTGCTCGGTTGTACTGCAATCTGCATGGAAACAGGCGAAATTTGCTACTTCAAAGCCAAAGCAACAGTGCTTGCGACAGGCGGTGCAGGTCGTATTTACGCTTCAACCACCAATGCACACATTAACACGGGCGATGGTGTCGGTATGGCTTTGCGTGCTGGCGTACCAATGCAAGATATGGAAATGTGGCAATTCCACCCAACGGGTATCGCGGGTGCTGGCGTTCTGGTTACAGAAGGCTGTCGTGGCGAAGGTGGCTATCTGCTGAATAAAGATGGTGAGCGTTTCATGGAACGTTACGCGCCTAACGCTAAAGATCTAGCAGGTCGCGACGTGGTTGCACGTTCAATGATGATCGAAATCCGTGAAGGTCGTGGTTGTGATGGCCCATGGGGTCCACACATCAAACTGAAACTGGATCATTTAGGTCGTGATGTATTGGAATCTCGCCTACCGGGTATCTGTGAACTATCACGTACCTTTGCTCACGTGGACCCAGTGAAAGAACCTATTCCTGTTATCCCAACCTGTCACTACATGATGGGTGGCGTACCAACACAAGTGTCTGGTCAAGCGATCAAACAAGACAGCCATGGTAAAGATGTTGAAGTCCAAGGCTTGTTTGCTTGTGGTGAAATCGCTTCTGTATCGGTACATGGTGCCAACCGTTTAGGCGGCAACTCACTGCTTGATCTGGTGGTATTTGGCCGCGCAACGGGTCTACATCTTGGTGAAACTCTGCGTGCTCAAGCTGAGGCTCGCCCTGCGACTGCATCGGATATCGAAGCTTCTCTGGCTCGTACTATGCGTTGGGAAAACAGCAAAGGTGGCGAAGATCCTGTCGTGATTCGTAAAGATCTGCAGCGCTGCATGCAAAACAACTTCTCGGTATTCCGTGAAGGTAAGGCGATGGCTGAGGGGCTGGAAGAGCTCAAAGTCATCCGCGAACGTTTGAAAAATGCCCATCTGGCGGACAAATCAACCGAATTTAACACTCAACGTATTGAGTGTTTAGAGTTGGACAACCTGATGGAAACGGCATTTTCGACTGCAGTAGCGGCAAACTACCGTACTGAAAGCCGTGGTGCACATGCGCGTTTTGACTATCCAGAGCGTGATGATGAGAACTGGTTGTGCCACTCAATCTACAATCCGGAAACGGAACAGATGAGTAAGCGTGAGGTCAATATGACACCGGTTTACCGTGACCCGTTCCCGCCTAAAGTGCGTACATATTAAGGGAGGTACTCAATATGAAACTCAACTTCTCCTTATATCGCTATAATCCGGATGTCGATAACAAACCCTACATGAAAGACTACATTCTTGAGGTAGAGGAAGGGTCTGACATGATGGTGTTGGATGCTTTGATTCTGCTTAAAGAGCAAGATCCAAGTATTGCTTTCCGCCGCTCATGCCGTGAAGGGGTTTGTGGCTCGGACGGTCTGAATATGAATGGTAAGAATGGCTTAGCATGTATCACACCTTTGTCTGCGTTAAAAGGTGACAAAATTGTGATTCGTCCGCTGCCAGGATTACCTGTGGTTCGTGACTTGATTGTCGACATGACTCAGTTTTACGATAACTATGCGAAAGTTAAGCCTTTCTTGATTGCAGATGATGCATTACCCCCTTCAAGAGAGAACTTGCAATCCCCAGAAGAACGGGCGCATTTGGATGGTCTGTACGAGTGTATTATGTGCGCTTGCTGTACCACTTCCTGCCCTTCATTCTGGTGGAATCCGGATAAATTTATCGGACCTGCAGGTTTGTTGGCTGCTTATCGTTGGTTGATTGATAGCCGTGATACCGCGACAGATGAACGCTTATCGAATCTTGATGATGCGTTTAGCGTTTTTCGTTGCCACGGCATCATGAACTGTGTCAGTGTTTGTCCGAAAGGATTAAACCCAACGAAAGCCATTGGACATATTAAGTCCATGTTGATCAATCGTTCAGTTTAAATTGAAAATTGCAGGCCTTCGGGCCTGCCTTTTATAGCTCGGCGATAAGACCGCAGCAAACGTGAAAACTACTGGTTAAGGGAAAAAAATGCACAACGGCGTGATGAAGGCATGGCTCGAGTCTTCACACTTGGCTGGCGCCAATGCAACTTACGTAGAAGATCTCTACGAACTGTATCTAAGTGATCCCGATCTGGTAAGTGAGGAGTGGAAACGTGTTTTTGATGGGTTGCCTGCGCACCCAACGAATGTGGTTGAACAACCGCACTCACGCGTCCGTGACTACTTCCGACGACTCGCTCAAGAGACTAAGCATTACAATGTCCAAGTTAGTGATCCTGAAGTCGATGCAAAACAAGTAAAAGTACTGCAGCTAATTAACGCATACCGTTTCCGCGGTCATGAAGCTGCCAAGCTTGACCCTCTCGGTTTATGGAACCGCCCTGAAGTGGCGGAACTGAATCCCTCATTCCATAATTTGACCCAAGAAGATATGGAAGAGACCTTCAACGTGGGCTCCTTTGCGATTGGCAAAGACACGATGAAGCTGAAAGATATCTATCAATCCCTACAAAAAATCTACTGTGGCTCTGTCGGTGCAGAATACATGCACATCACCGACACTGAGCAGAAGCGTTGGATTCAACAGCGTCTCGAACCAGTTGTGGGTACCCCTGTATTCAGTAAAGAAGAAAAGCGTACTTTCCTTGAAGAGCTGACTGCAGCTGAAGGTTTAGAGCGCTATCTTGGTGCGAAATTCCCTGGTGCTAAACGTTTCTCTCTCGAAGGGGGGGATGCCTTAGTTCCGATGACCAAAGAGATGATCCGTCACGCGGGTGCCAGTGGCATGCGTGAAGTGGTGATTGGGATGGCGCACCGCGGTCGCTTGAACATGCTGGTCAACGTTCTGGGTAAAAAACCGCAAGATCTGTTTGATGAGTTTGCCGGTAAACATGGCGAAGGCTGGGGCACAGGTGATGTGAAATATCACCAAGGTTTCTCCGCTGACTTTGCGACACCGGGCGGTGATGTTCACTTAGCACTGGCTTTCAACCCATCGCATCTTGAGATTGTGAACCCTGTTGTGATGGGTTCAGTGCGCGCGCGTCAAGACCGCCTAGGTGATGAAGATGGCAGTAAAGTGCTACCTATCACTATCCATGGTGACTCTGCGATTGCAGGACAAGGTGTGGTGGCTGAAACCTTCAACATGTCTCAAGCGCGTGGTTTCTGCGTCGGTGGTACAGTACGTATCGTGGTCAATAACCAAGTGGGCTTCACGACATCAAACCCACGCGATACTCGCTCAACCATGTACTGTACCGATATTGCCAAGATGGTACAGGCACCGATTTTCCACGTGAATTCAGACGATCCTGAAGCTGTAGCCTTTGTCACTCGTCTAGCGCTTGATTACCGTAATGAATTCAAACGCGATGTGGTGATTGATCTGGTGTGTTATCGCCGTCATGGTCATAACGAAGCGGATGAGCCAAACGCAACTCAGCCATTGATGTACCAAAAAATCAAGAAGCATCCAACACCTCGCAAGCTGTATGCAGATGTGTTAACTGAGCGTGGTGAGTGCGATCTCGAAACCGCGACTCAACTGGTGAATGAATATCGCGATGCCCTAGATCACGGTGAAGTGGTGGTCAAAGAATGGCGTCCAATGGCGATGCACTCTGTGGACTGGTCACCGTATTTAGGTCACGACTGGCATATCCCTTGGAATAGCGAATATGCGATGGAGCGATTGCAAGATCTTGGTCGTCGTGTTTGCCAATATCCGGAAAGCCATGTGTTGCATAGCCGTGTAGAAAAAATCTATCAAGATCGTCTCTCTATGATCTCTGGCGAGAAGATGCTGGATTGGGGTATGGCTGAAACGCTTGCGTATGCCACATTGCTTGATGACGGTAAGCGCATCCGTATCTCGGGTCAGGACTCTGGTCGTGGAACCTTCTTCCACCGTCACGCCGTTCTGCATAACCAAAACGATGCGAGTACTTATATTCCACTCTCACAGATCCATGCTGGCCAAGGCCCGTTTGAAGTCTTTGACTCAGTATTGTCAGAAGAGGCGGTATTGGCATTCGAATACGGCTATGCGACAGCGGAGCCTAGCGGTTTGACGTTGTGGGAAGCACAGTTTGGTGATTTTGCTAACGGTGCGCAGGTGGTTATTGACCAGTTTATCTCCTCTGGTGAACAGAAGTGGGGTCGTCTATGTGGCCTGACTATGTTGCTGCCACACGGTTATGAAGGCCAAGGCCCTGAGCACTCCTCTGCACGTTTAGAGCGTTACTTGCAGCTGTGTGCTGAGCAAAACATGCAGGTGGTTGTTCCGTCTACCCCTGCTCAGGTTTACCACATGATTCGTCGTCAAGTGGTTCGCCCAATGCGCCGCCCTCTGGTGGTGATGTCTCCTAAATCGCTGCTGCGTCATCCACTGTGTGTCTCCAGTATGGAAGATCTTGCCCACGGTACTTTCCAGCCGGCGATTGGTGAAATTGATGCGCTGAATCCGTCGCAAGTAAAACGCGTTGTGTTCTGTTCTGGTAAGGTTTATTACGATCTCCTTGAACAGCGCCGAGCCAATGAACAGCAAGACGTGGCGATTGTTCGTATCGAACAGTTGTACCCATTCCCTCTGGAAGAAGTACAAGCGGCCATTGCAAATTACACCAATGTGGTGGATTACGTCTGGTGTCAGGAAGAACCGCAAAACCAAGGTGCTTGGTACAGTAGCCAACATAACTTCCGCGCTGCGATTCCAGCGGGTGCTGATCTGAAATACGCAGGTCGTCCCGCTTCGGCATCTCCTGCGGTCGGCTATATGTCGGTGCACATGAAACAACAAAAAGCGTTGATTGAAGACGCTCTGACCCTAGCGTAAGAACGAGAAGTATAAGGAAGATACCATTATGACCATTGAAATTCTGGTTCCAGATTTGCCTGAATCAGTTGCGGATGCCACGGTTGCGACGTGGCATAAAAAGCCGGGTGACATGGTTGCTCGCGATGAAGTGATCGTTGAAATTGAAACTGACAAAGTGGTGCTGGAAGTTCCAGCACCCGATGCCGGTGTTCTGGAAGCTATTTTGGAACAAGAAGGTGCGACAGTGCTTTCTAAACAACTGCTGGCACGTTTGAAGCCAGGCGCTGTAGCGGGTGAACCAACCCAAGATACTCCAGATGCTACTGAGCCATCACCAGATAAACGCCATAAAGCATCACTAACTGAAGAAAGCAATGATGCGCTAAGCCCTGCGGTTCGTCGCCTGCTTGCTGAACATAACTTGGAAGCAAACCAAGTTAAAGGTTCTGGTGTGGGTGGTCGTATTACCCGCGAAGACATCGAAGCTCACTTAGCCGCGAACAAAGCCAAACCAGCTGCGAAAGCTGAAGCCCCTATCGCAGCGCTGGCTCCTGTCGTCGGCCGCAGTGAAAAGCGCGTGCCAATGACACGTCTGCGTAAGCGTATCGCTGAGCGTCTGTTGGAAGCGAAAAATAACACGGCTATGCTGACGACGTTTAATGAAGTGAACATGAAACCTATCATGGACATGCGTAAGCAATACCAAGATGTGTTCGAAAAACGTCATGGCATTCGTCTGGGCTTTATGTCGTTCTACGTGAAAGCTGTCACTGAAGCGCTGAAGCGTTACCCAGAAGTGAACGCGTCTATCGATGGTGATGATCTGGTTTACCACAACTACTTTGATGTGAGCATTGCCGTATCAACCCCACGTGGTCTGGTTACTCCAGTACTGAAAAACTGCGATACCTTGAGTTTGGCGCAAATTGAAAAAGGCATCAAAGAGCTAGCAGAAAAAGGTCGTGACGGTAAATTGACCGTAGACGAACTGACTGGCGGTAACTTTACCATCACCAACGGTGGTGTGTTTGGTTCACTGATGTCAACGCCTATCATTAACCCGCCACAAGCGGCGATTCTGGGTATGCATAAGATCCAAGACCGCGCCATGGTGGTGGATGGCAAGATTGAAATCCTGCCAATGATGTATCTAGCGCTGTCTTATGACCACCGTTCAATCGATGGTCGTGAGTCGGTTGGTTTCCTAGTGACCGTTAAAGAGTTGCTAGAAGATCCAGCCCGTCTGCTGCTCGATGTTTAAACTGTCTTTTGCTCAGATTTCTGAGTAATGGAGAAAAGGGTCGGACATGCTCAACGTCCGACCTGGCTTTGGCCAAAGATTGGCTACTCGCTCAAGAGTGACCCTACAAACGTAAAGTTCAGCTCAATGGACTCTATGGAAGAACAATAAACAAATGGAACAACACAATGAATTTGCATGAATATCAAGCTAAACAGCTGTTTGCAGAATTCGGTTTGCCTGTACCGGAAGGTTATGCTTGTGATACGCCACAAGAAGCGTTTGAAGCTGCAGGACGCATCAGCACAGCCAAGAAAGTCGTAAAATGCCAAGTTCACGCAGGTGGACGTGGTAAAGCAGGTGGCGTTGAACTGCATGACACTAAAGAAGGCGTAAAAGCGTTTGCACAAAAATGGCTAGGTAAGAACCTAGTAACTTATCAAACGGATGCAAATGGCCAACCGGTTTCAAAAATTTTGGTTGAAGAAGCATCAAATATCGCTAATGAGCTTTATCTTGGTGCGGTAGTTGACCGTTCTACACGTCGTATCGTTTTCATGGCATCGACTGAAGGTGGCGTGGAAATTGAGAAAGTGGCAGAAGAAACTCCAGAACTGATCCACAAAGCGGCGATTGATCCACTGGTTGGCCCACAAGCCTACCAAGGTCGTGAATTGGCGTTCAAGCTAGGCCTGCAAGGTGATCAAATCAAACAGTTCGTGAAAATCTTCATGGGCTTGGGTGAAATGTTTGCTCAATATGATCTCGCACTGCTGGAAATCAACCCGCTGGTGATTACTGCGGAAGGTAACTTGCTGTGCCTTGATGGCAAAATCAACATCGACTCCAATGCTATGTACCGTCAACCCAAACTGCGTCAAATGCACGATGCTTCTCAAGAAGATGCGCGCGAAGCACACGCAGCGAAATGGGAGCTTAACTACGTTGCGCTGGATGGTAACGTAGGCTGTATGGTTAACGGTGCTGGCCTTGCGATGGGTACGATGGACATTGTTAACTTGCACGGCGGAAAACCCGCAAACTTCCTTGATGTTGGTGGCGGCGCGACCAAAGAGCGTGTTGCAGAAGCCTTCAAAATCATCTTGTCTGATACCAATGTAAAAGCCGTACTGGTGAACATCTTTGGTGGCATTGTGCGCTGCGACATGATTGCAGAAGGCATTATCGGTGCAGTGAAGGAAGTTGGTGTAAGCGTTCCAGTGGTTGTGCGTCTTGAAGGTACAAACGCAGAACTTGGACGTAAAGTACTGGCAGAATCAGGTCTAGATATTATTGCAGCTGTATCTTTGACAGACGCAGCGCAAAAAGTAGTTGCCGCGGCGGAGGGCAAATAATGTCGATTCTTATCAATAAAGACACTAAAGTCATTTGTCAGGGTTTCACCGGTGGTCAAGGTACTTTCCACTCTGAACAGGCGATTACTTATGGCACACAAATGGTTGGTGGTGTATCGCCAGGTAAAGGCGGTACCACGCATCTAGGTCTACCGGTATTTAATACCGTTCGTGAAGCCGTTGAAGTGACTGGCGCAACCGCAACTGTTATCTACGTACCAGCACCATTTTGTAAAGATGCGATTCTGGAAGCGATCGATGCTGGCATCAAGCTTATTGTGACCATCACTGAAGGCATTCCTACCACTGACATGATTGATGTCAAAGTGAAACTGGAACAGACTGGCGTTCGTATGATTGGCCCTAACTGCCCAGGTGTGATTACACCGGATGAGTGTAAGATTGGCATCATGCCAGGACACATTCACAAGAAAGGTAAAGTGGGTATCGTTTCTCGCTCTGGTACTTTGACTTATGAAGCGGTTAAACAAACCACAGACGAAGGTTTCGGCCAGTCTACCTGTGTGGGCATCGGTGGCGACCCAATTCCGGGGTCAAACTTCATCGACATCCTGAAGATGTTCCAAGAAGATCCAGCGACTGAAGCGATTGTGATGATCGGTGAAATCGGCGGTACCGCGGAAGAAGAAGCAGCTGCTTTCATCAAAGCCAACGTCACAAAACCTGTCGTTTCTTATATCGCAGGTGTAACGGCTCCTCCGGGCAAACGCATGGGTCATGCTGGTGCGATCATCTCTGGTGGTAAAGGTACCGCTGAAGAGAAATTTGCAGCACTTGAGTCTGCGGGCGTGAAGACAGTAAAAAGTCTTGCCGATATTGGCAAAGCGCTGCGTGAAGTGACTGGCTGGTAATCTACCGCGATTACTTACTCAGATAATAAGAAACCCCGAACACAGCTTCGGGGTTTCTTTTTACTAAATGCCATTTCTTTTTACTAAAAGCTAATCTGATACAGCGTTAAGCGACCCGTTTAAACTGGGTGAGTACAAACAATACCGCAGCAGAAACCACCACCGACGGACCTGCAGGTGTGTCAAAGTGCCAAGATAGCGCCAACCCACCGATCACACTTAATACACCCAGTCCAATTGCCCAAAACGCCATGGCTTCTGGGGTGCGTGAAAGACGGCGAGCAGTAGCCGCGGGGATGATTAACAGCGAGCCCATAATCAAAGCCCCGACAAATTTCATCCCGACGGCAATCACCAAACCGATAAGTAGCATCAAGATTAAACGCATCAGGTCAGTGTTGGTTCCTTCAACAAAGGCCAACTCTTCATTCACGCTAGTCGAGAGAAGGGGTTGCCAGAGGAGATAGACAATCAAACTGACAGTGACGACACCGAACCAGATAAAGGTAAGATCGGATGGGCTAATCGCGAGCAAATCACCAAACAGATAGCTCATCAAATCGATGCGGACATTATCAAGAAAGCTCACCGCAATCATACCGAGCGATAGCGCGCTGTGCGCCATAATCCCAAGTAGGGTATCGGTCGCGATGAGTTTTTGCTTTTGCATCGCCACTAAAATGGCCGCCATCCCCAAACAGCAGACCAATAGTGCCAGATACAGATTGATGTCGAGTAAAAAACCGAGCGCCAGACCCAGTAGTGAGGCGTGAGCAAGGGTATCACCAAAATAAGCCATTCTGCGCCAAACCACGAAAGATCCGAGAGGGCCAGCAATAATGGCAATTCCGAGGCCAGCAAGAAGAGAAGGTAGAAGAAGTTCAATCATGTTTGTGGTGACCATGTGAATGATGTGAGCAAACACTCGCTTTTCCTTTGACTGGTAAGCCAGATAAATCGTGGTGGTGGTGCTCGTGGTGGTGTTGATAAAAAGCCAGCGTGTCTCGGCTTCGATGGCCAAACATCGCTAAATAACTCGGGTGTTTGGCGATGCTCTCCGGCGAGCCAGAGCAACAGACATGGTGTTGTAAGCAGATCACTTCGTCGGTTTTGGCCATCACCAAATGTAAATCGTGAGAAACCATCAACACAGCGCAGCCAAAGCGGTTACGCAAGGTGTGGATCAGGTCGTATAAGTCAATTTGTCCTTGTACATCAACCCCTTGAGCAGGCTCATCGAGCACAAGCAAGTCGGGTCTTTGTAATAAAGCTCTGGCGAGCAATACACGCTGTGTTTCACCGCCGGAGAGTTTATGCATATCACTACTTTGAAGATGCTCACCTCCCACTAGGCGTAAGGCTTCCGATAGCTCTTGGGTACTAAAACGGCCAGCCAGTTTTAAAAAGCGGTTCACCGTCAGCGGTAATGTGTCATTGAGTTTGAGTTTTTGTGGAACATAGCCGATACGAATTCCCGATTGGCGAATGATTTTTCCTGAACTCAATGATTGTAATCCTAAAATGACTTTCACTAAGGTTGATTTTCCTGCACCGTTGGGGCCGATAAGCGTTGTAATATTGCCTTTGGTGAGAGTTAACCGGATATTGTCAAGCACACGTCTTTGTTCAAAGTCGACGCATATGTCTTGCAATTCAATCAGAATAGCCATGGAATAGAACTCATTTGCAAAATGGTTATGTTATAAAGTAACATTCATGCCCAATAAAAGCCACTAACTGGAGTTTGGCGACCATGTTATCGAGATATTTTTTACTTACTGTCGCAGCACTGTTTGCTCAATCAGCCAGCGCAATCGAAGTTCTGACCAGCATCAAGCCGATACAGATGATCACTTACGAGTTGATGCTGGGGACGGGGACTCCCGATGTACTTTTACCTTCTGGAGCATCGCCGCACGATTATGCGCTACGCCCTTCAGATGTAAAGCGGATTCAACAAGCAGATTTGGTTATTTGGTTTGGTCAGGATCTTGAACCCTTCATGAGTAAACTGCTGGAAGGCCGTACGTCAGCACTAACATTAAGCCAAGTCCCTAATTTAGCACTGCGAGAATATGGCGAGGAGGAGCAGCATGAGCATGATGGGCACCATCACGGGCATTATGATCCTCATTTCTGGTTAGGGATTGGGCCTGTAGGACAAGTTGCAAGTGCAATTACGGCAAAACTGATTGAGCTCGATGCGGATCAGCAGCAGCAGTATCAAGATAATCTTGTTCGCTTTTTAGCGAACCTTGCCGAGCAAGACAACACGATAGGTGAAAAGCTCAAACCTGTCACGACCGTACCTTATTACGTTTTTCATGATGCTTATGGTTATTTCGAACAGCACTTTGCATTAAATAATCTAGGCCACTTCACGGTGAGTCCTGAGCGAAAGCCGGGAGCCAAGACGCTGATCGCCATTAAAAAGACGCTAAATGATCAACTCGCCAAGTGTGTATTTTCAGAACCGCAATTTGAGCCAGCGATTATCGAAACCGTTGTTAGAGGCACGTCGGCGAAAATTGGTGTGCTCGATCCACTCGGCATCTCTATTGAACTCCAAGCGGGTAGCTATTTCGCCTTCCTAAATAGTTTGGCGGAGAGTTACTACGCGTGTTTGTCCCAATCTTAAGTCGACCAACTTCTCTAACATTGTTCTAAATGCGGCTTAAGCCGCATTTTTTTGTATCCAAAACCTAAAAAAGTGGTCTTTCTAAACCTTTCAAACTGCATACCCGCTAGGGATTCGTTAGAATGCATGAGAATTTGTGCTCCTCTAGAATACCGAAACCAATAAAGCACGAATTCTTGAATTGTCGCTGACAGGGGAACTCGTGTTTCGCACATTGTTGTATGGCTGCTTGCTCAATATCCTGATCCCATCCTTGGTATTGGCATTAGATAAATCTATGTCTATTTTCTATCCTTTGCCCATTCAAGAGCAGGGGAAAGTTATTGTTGCGCAAAATCTCTACCTCGGTAGTGATGGGGGGATTTGGGTACATGATGTTCATGGCAAAGTGATGTACTTTGATGGACAAAACGTCTTGCCTCGTCGTGGTTCTGTTCTGCCGCAGTTGTCCAGTCATATTGTTTATGCGAACAGTGCATTTTGGGCTTTTGAGCAACACGAGTTGTTCAGAACCTATCCCGGGGGAGAAAGAGAGCTGATGTTGAGCTTAACTCCGGGAACGCAGATTATTCAGATGGGGGCCTCAAATGGCATGATCTGGATGGTTGATGGGGAAAACTTCTATAGTTATGAGATCCGAAGTGGCCGCGTCGAATCCCTCTCGTTACATGAACTTTATCAGCTCAATAGTGCCAGCAAGGTCGTGATTAACGATGCGCAGTTTTTAGTCTCGAAATGGGCTTTAGCGACTAATGTTGGGGTGTATTTATCTGATGAACAAGGTTTTGCCCATGTAAAAAATTCTGGCAAGCACTTTATCCAAAAGCTCTATTTTTCCCATAAGCGGCGAGAGCTGTTAGTTGGGTCTAAACGTGGCGCGTTAGTCATTGATATTGAAAATAAACGTCCACCACTGGATAGAATTGGTTCCTCCCATGTCCTCTCTATTGCGGAAACCGAGAAAGAGTACTGGATCGGTACAGAAGATGGGCTCTTTGTTTACTCTTTTATCACCGGGAAAATCGTGCAACTTGAGAGTAACAACCAAGATGGCTATGCCTTACTGGGCAAGAAAATCTACGCCATGGTGAATGACTTTCAAGGTGGGATGTGGATAGGAACTGACAAGGGGATTTTTTATTACTCCCTATTTGGTCAGCAGTTTACTCGGTATCCGGCGCAAGCATTATCTAACGACGGAAGTAAAACACCGATCGGTAAAATAGCCGCTCTTAACTCGGATGGAGACTATCTGGCGATAACCGCACAAGGCCTGTATAACTTTAATTTTTCAGATGAGCTACGTAAGCATCTTATCTATCCAGGTAAAGTAAATGATTTTGTGATTGCCCAAGAGCATCTCTGGATCGCGACAGAGAAAGGTCTGGTTCGTTACAATCTCAGTCGTCGTAGTATTGATACGCCCAATTTACCGCTCCCTTTGCTACAAACGGCTATTCAGCATCTGAGCTTAGATAGTGACGGTAACTTATGGGGGACAAGTGATTACCAAATATGGTCATACTCACTCTCTGAAAAAAATTATCGAGATTATGGTTCTGAATGGATGGTGAAGGCTTTTTCTCCATCAAGGATCACTCTGCTTGCCGCAGTAAAAGACGGCATAGTGATTGGGACGGAACATGGCGCTTATTCCCTGCTTGAAAAACAGATCCGCTTTGATTTTTCGAGTCATCGCTATGGTGAGATTTTACAAGTTGCTGAAGATTCTTCAGGCCACATTTGGCTTGTTGGCTCTTATGGGGTTTTTCAGTGGCGTAAAGATCAGCCCGAAGCTGTCACTGTCGAGTTAATTGAAGAGAATATACAGCCTTTGTGTATTGCTGAGTCTAAGCAGGGGATGTGGCTTATCTCCACCAAAGGGATCAGTTATTACCGTAATCAAGAGCTCACTAAGCATTTTGGGGCTCCTTATGGACTGATCAGTAATGAGTTCTTGTCTGCATCGTGTGCGGTGGGTGAGGAGCAAGATAACTCATCGTTGATCATAGGATCGCAATTTGGTGTAGTGAAAACCAATACAGAAGAATTAGCGGTGTCTAATTTGCCCAATATTCAGGTGACGTTTAGCCAAGTCAGCGTAAATCATACGACCAAGCTTTTGGGGTATCGTATGTCCGAGCCACTGAAAATTGCTTATGGTGATTCGATCAGCTTTCAGTTTGGCGCTTTACCCTCTTCACGCAGCCAATCTTTAGAATACAAACTCAACGATGAACAGCAGTGGCAGCGCTTTGATTGGGCGCTGCTCAATTTTGATCAACTTTTACCTGGTAAGTATCGTTTGAAAGTCCGTAGCGCTAATCCGACACAGCGATACCGAACTGAGGCCCTGTTTGATTTTGAAGTCTTACAGCCTTGGTATATGACCTCCATCGCGCTTGTCGGATATGTGCTGAGCGTGTTGGGGTTATTAGCACTCGCTTTATGGTGGCGAACAAGAATGATATTGGCAGCTAACCGCAAACTCAAAGCGCAAGTGGAGCTCAAAACCAGTCAGTTACGTCATCAAAGTAAAATTGTGCTGAGCAACAACCACCAACTTCGAAAGCAACTGCAGCTCCACCATACAATTCTTGGTAACGTGTTAGACAATATTGATGCTTCATTGCGGCACTTATCTTCCTACGCCAAAGTACGAGCATGGAGTGAATTTGAAGCACCGTTCAACAAGGTGAAGCAAGAGTTGGCTCAACTGCATTTTATGCATCGCGGCGATGAGGATGAAAGCAAATATCATGATTTGCATCTTTTGATTGAGTCTGCATTGAAGAGTTGGCAGGAAGAGTACAGTAAAGCCTTGATTAAGCTAACTTACAGCGGTGAGCCTCGCTTTGTGGAAGTCCGACAATTCAACCTTGATGTGTTATTTAATGCTGTATTAACGGATGCGATCAAACGTTTGTATAAGCATCAAGAATTAACCATACAACTTGAAGTGAGAAATGCGCAGGCGGTTATCGTATTTTCTGATTTTGGTGCCCCAATCCAAAACATAGACAAAACCATGGTGACGTTATCTGGTAGTAGTTATCCGCTTGAAGAGTTAGTCATTCGCAGTGGTGGTGTATTGCATGTGCTCGCGTTGAAAGAGCGTAATGTGATTGAGTTAGCTTGGCCATTGGCAACCTTACCCGAGTTAGAAACCATTCATAAACCAGAAGAAGGGGAACAGGCGGCTAAGGTTGGGATCGATGAGGTGGAGAAGGAGTGGCTAAGCAAAGTCGAGAAACTGATTGAGCTGCATTATAGCGACCCCAATTTCACCACATCCACTGCAGCGCAGGCGCTTTATGTCTCTGAACGCAGTTTACAGCGTCGCTTTAAAGCCGCGACAGGAAAAACCTTCAAAGAGTCGTTAAATGAGGTTCGCTTAGAAAAAGCGTGTCAAAGCTTATTGAGTGGGGCGAAAATCGCACAAGTTGCCTTTGATTGCGGATTTAATGATCCCTCTTATTTCAGTCAGCGTTTCAAACATCATTTTGGATTATCACCAAGCCAATTCATCGAAGATCAAGAAAACTAATAGAGCCCATCTCTATTTCATCTTGTTGTTCTCAAATCGCCTAGTATTGCAGTAAGCCAGCAACGGTATTGATCAAAGTGAGCATAGGCGGATTTGTGTGATTAGAAAATGAACCCACCAATGCTCCTTCAGTTTTAATAAATAGCAAAGGTACCCGTGAGAACTTAGCTCGGTAGTCGATAACAGTGCGCTACAAATGTGATGAATTTTGTTCAGACAAACAGAAGCTAACAAGCTTGTCGCTGAATCGGCTCAAGAAACAAATGCTATTGAAGTGAGTGATGGTAATAGAGGTAAAACAGTAGGAAAAAAATATCGTGGTATAGCCGGGGGGACTATACCACGGGTGTCAACGACACCTTCGCTTGCTGCCGGAGTGGTATGACATGGTCATACCACCTCTGGAATTCTTGTCTCTAGGAGGGATGTCCTTTCAACGAAATCACTATAATCCTATAGACTTATTTTACTTATAAAATTAACGACAACTTTACATAGAAAAACGACAGCAGCTTAATCATGTTTTTAAGGTGTTGATTTTAAATATGTAAATGTAATTTGTCGTTTTTTCTATCATGTTGATTTTATGCAGGAGACTTTTCTGACTTGGTCTTTGACGTTTTTGACGAAAAGTTTTTGACAGAATTGACGTTGACTATTACCTAAGCAAACATTGTTTTCGCGCAAGAAAACCTTACCCTGCGTATGGTAAGTTCGTTTAATATTAATAGTAATATTTCTTATTAACACTTCCTTTTCAAAGTTACCTCTATGAAATTGTCACAAATGCAAGCAGGCGAGCGTGGAATCATCCTCGCATTGGATGGACTTTCTGATACGGTCAGAAAGAAACTGATGGTGATGGGCGTTCTCCCCAATACCGAAGTCGTATTAATTCGCCGAGCTCCAATGGGTGATCCGCTTCAAGTTGAAGTACGCGGTGTGTCGATCGCGTTGCGCGAAAATATTGCGGCAAATATTGATGTGGAGAGAGCACAATGAAGTATCAAGTACTCACCGTAGGCAACCCGAATAGTGGAAAAACAACCTTATTCAATGGTCTCACTGGGGCAAAACAGCAAGTCGGTAACTGGGCGGGGGTCACTGTTGAGAAAAAAACGGGTAGTTTTGTGCATGCAGGCGATGAATTTTCACTCACCGATCTGCCCGGAATTTATGCTTTAGACAGCGGTAATGACAGTAACAGTATTGATGAATCGATCGCATCGCGTGCAGTGTTGACGCATCCTGCGGATGTGATCATTAATGTGGTTGATGCGACGTGCCTTGAGCGCAGCTTATATATGACGCTGCAACTGCGTGAATTGCGCCGTCCAATGATTGTCGTACTTAACAAAATGGATGCGCTTAAGCGCGAACGTGTTCATCTCGACCTCAAACAACTAGAAGCGTTTTTGGGGTGCCCTGTGTTGGCGCTTTCTGCCAACAATAAAGAGCAAGTTCGCCGCTTTAAAGAAAAATTGCATAAGCTGCTGGTACAAGGGATTGCGTTAAAGCAGATTGAACTTCACTACGGTGCTGAATTTGAGTCATTGATTCATGAGCTAGAACCAATGTTTGCTGAGCAAGCGGTTTCTGCGCGCGCGCTGGCGATTCGAGCCTTAGAAAACGATCGTTTAGTGATTAACGGATTAAAAGAGGCGGAGCGCCAAAATGTAGAGCAACGTCAACATGAGTGCCAGGTTGATATTGATCTTCTCGTTGCCAACGTACGTTATACCTATTTACATGAGCTGTGCACCCACGTGCGACGCACCGAGGGTAAACTGAGCCATAAATTCACCGAAAAAGCCGATCGCGTTATCCTCAATAAGTGGGTTGGCATCCCGTTCTTTTTTGCTGTGATGTACCTGATGTTCATGTTTTCAATCAACATCGGCAGTGCTTTTATCGATTTCTTTGATATTGGCGTCGGTGCATTGTTGGTTGATGGCGGACACCATTTACTGGATGACCATCTCCCCGTTTGGTTAGTGACCTTAATCGCTGATGGTGTTGGTGGCGGTATTCAAACCGTTGCAACCTTTATTCCTGTCATTGCTTGCCTGTATTTATTCTTAGCGGTATTAGAAAGCTCCGGTTACATGTCTCGTGCTGCATTTGTTCTGGATAAAGTGATGCAGAAAATCGGTTTGCCCGGTAAAGCGTTTGTCCCGCTGGTCCTTGGCTTCGGGTGTAACGTACCTTCTATTATGGCAACGCGCACGCTGGATCAAGAGCGTGAACGTAAGCTGGCGGCCTCCATGGCTCCGTTTATGTCTTGTGGTGCTCGTTTACCGGTTTATGCGTTGTTTGCGGCGGCATTTTTCCCGCAAAGTGGCCAAAATGTGGTGTTTGCCCTCTACTTATTAGGGATTGTTGCTGCGGTATTGACTGGTTTGGTACTGAAAAAGACCCTCTATCCTGGTGTCAGCGAGAGCTTAATCATGGATATGCCGGACTATGAAATCCCAACCTTACAAAACGTGGTGATCAAAACATGGCAGAAGCTGAAGCGTTTTGTATTGGGAGCCGGTAAAACCATTGTTGTTGTTGTGACGATTTTGAGCTTTTTAAACTCAGTCGGTACCGATGGTTCATTTGGTAACGAAAACAGTGATAAGTCCGTGCTTTCTAAAGCAGCTCAATTTGTCACTCCTGTTTTTTCACCGATGGGGGTTACTCAGGAAAACTGGCCTGCAACGGTTGGCATCATTACAGGTATTTTTGCCAAAGAAGCGGTTGTGGGGACCTTAAATAGTCTTTACACCAGCACACCTGATGCAGAAGAGGCTGCGGAATACGATTTGCTGGCGAGTTTGCAAGAAGCCTTAATGACGATTCCTGACAACCTTGCAGGGCTCAGTTTCAGCGATCCACTAGGAATTGAAGTCGGGGATTTGACGGATACCGAGGCTGTTGCGCAAGAGCAAGAAGTAGACGGCTCGATCTTTGGTAATTTACACACCTATTTTGCCAATGCTCATGTAGCTTTTGCTTATCTGATCTTTATTTTGCTTTATACCCCTTGTGTAGCCGCGATGGGCGCTTATGTGCGCGAATTTGGTGCAGCTTACGCGCGCTTTATTGCGGTATGGACGATGGGGCTGGCCTACGGTTCTGCGGTGCTCTACTACCAAGCTACCCATATTGCTGAGCACCCAATGTATAGCTTAATTTGGATTGGTGTGATTGTGGGCATCGGATTCGCTACCTACTGGGCACTTAAACAGACAGGGCGTAAGCAAAAGATGATAGAGGTATCTGTCGCGTGATTTTAAATGAACTCAAAGCGGCGATTGAGTCAAAAAATGGCGCTACGAGACAAGAGCTCGCGCGACGTTTTGCTCTGAGCGAAGATGGCATCGATGCGATGCTCGCGGTATGGATTAAAAAAGGTGTCCTATCGCGTCAACAGTACATCAACGCTGAGGATGAGGTGGTGCGAGTGCGCTACGTCATGAATCAGGTAGGATCGCTTGCTGTGAATGTGACTATGTAAAACCTTCCAACTTGAAGGTGCCGCGGTGTTGGCAACGTTTGTTCATCCCAATCGCATAGTGTATCTATGCTCGTGGGGATGAATTCTCTTGCTGCCTACCTGCAACGCCAAGTAGTTTGGGTATAGTTGCTTGTGGTATCACCGACTCATAAAAAAGCCGCGTAATGCGGTTTTTTTATGGTCATTCCTAAACCACTCTGCTTTTAGCAGCGATGCTTGATGCCCAGTGCTTCATCTAAGCTGGCGGTGATGACGCAGACGCTATGCCGTAAACAGGGCATGTTTTGCGAGGGCATCTCTTAACTGGGTCAGTAATGCCGCTTGCTCTTGCTGAGTACGAAACACGCCTTGTGTTCTGCCCCAAACCGGGCCCGGCCATGCCATATCATGGGTAAAGCGCGCAATATGATGGATGTGCAGTTGTGGCACCATATTGCCTAGAGCACCTAAGTTGAGTTTGTCTGGGGAAAATAGAGTTTCCAGAGTTTGGCAAACCAGCTGCGATTCGATTAAAAACTGCTGCTGCTCATCCATTGGCAGATGGTGTAGTTCACGTAAATCCGCTCTTTGCGGGACTAAAATAACCCAAGGCACGGCAGAATCTTTATGTAACAGAGCAACACAGAGCGGGAAATGGCCGATCACATCGGTGTCTTTTTGCAATTGGGGATGCAGTTCAAAATGCGCCATCAGATACGCCTCCAAATCGATTTTTATTCTTGGTTGAAGACTGGTTGAAGCCAGATAAGTGATAAAGAAAAGGTTGGCGATTGGCCAACCTTTTCTCTACTTCAATTACATTCTCTCTAGAGTGTCAATACCCAGTAGAGCAAGACCTTGCTTGATGGTTTTCGCTGTCAGTGCAGCGAGTTTCAAACGACTCTGCTTAATGCTTTCTTGCTCTGCGACCAAAATTGGACAAGCTTCGTAGAAGCTAGAGAAAATGCCAGCCAGTTCAAACAGGTAGCTACACATGATGTGCGGTTGACCTTCACGCGCGACCGATTGTACCGCTTCTTCAAACTGCAGCAGTTTGGCGATCAAGGCTTTCTCTTTCTCTTCAGTAATTTGGATATGGCCTGTTAGCTCATTCATATCCACACCCGCTTTCGCAAAAACAGAAGCAACACGAGTATAAGCATACTGCATGTAAGGCGCGGTATTGCCTTCAAATGCCAGCATGTTGTCCCAATCGAACACATAATCTGTAGTGCGGTGTTTAGAAAGATCCGCGTACTTCACGGCCGCCATCGCAACCGTATTGGCGATGTTGGCTTTTTCTTCTGCGGATAACTCTGGATTTTTCGATTCGATCAGGGCCTTGGCACGCTCTTGTGCTTCATCCAGCAAATCCGCCAAACGTACAGTGCCGCCTGCACGAGTCTTGAATGGGCGACCATCTTTACCCAGCATCATGCCGAATGCGTGGTGCTCTAAGCTGACGTTTTCTGGGATATAACCCGCTTTGCGTACGATAGTCCATGCTTGCATCAAGTGTTGATGTTGACGTGAGTCGATGAAGTACAACACACGATCTGCGCCCAGTGTTTCATAGCGGTATTTAGCACAGGCGATATCCGTTGTTGTGTACAGGAAGCCGCCATCACGCTTTTGAATGATAACGCCCATAGGCTCGCCGTCTTTATTCTTGAATTCCTCCAAGAACACCACTTGCGCGCCATCATCTTCCACTGCCAAGCCTTTGGCTTTCAGGTCGCTGACAATTTGTGGCAGCATGTCGTTGTACATGCTTTCGCCCATCACGTTTTCGCGAGTGAGGGAGACATTCAGGCGGTCGTAGTTACGTTGGTTTTGAATCATGGTCACGTCAACCAACTTCTTCCACATCTCTAGACAGAATGGGTCGCCACCTTGCAGTTTCACGACGTAGTTACGTGCTGTTTCTGCAAACTGCTCATCTTCGTCATACAGTTTTTTCGATTCACGATAGAAAGCTTCAAGATCCGAAAGCTCCATCGAAACCTCACCCGATGCTTTTTGTACGCGCTCAAGGTTAGCAATCAACATACCGAACTGAGTGCCCCAGTCACCGATGTGGTTAGCTCGGATCACTTTATGGCCTAAGAATTCCAGAGTGCGTACGACTGCATCACCGATGATGGTTGAACGCAGATGGCCTACGTGCATCTCTTTGGCAACGTTAGGCGCTGAGTAGTCAGCCACGATGTTTTTTGGGGCTTCTTGTGCCACGCCAAGGCGTGCATCCGCCAGAGCCGCTTCGGCTTGCGCAGCCAAAAACTCTTCGCTTAAGAAAATATTGATAAAACCCGGACCTGCGATTTCGGTTTTGCTCGCGATACCTTCAAGATTGAGAACATCCAAGACTTTTTGTGCAAATTCTCGAGGATTGGTACCTAACTGCTTGGCAGCGCCCATAATGCCGTTGGCTTGGTAGTCACCAAATTGTGCTTTTGCTGATTGGCGAACCAGTGCCGGAGTGCCTGCTGGTGCGCCTGCGGCTTCAATAGCCTGAGAAACTCGATCATTGATCAGTGCTTGGATATTCACACGTTTACCCTTCAATTCAAGGAAATAGGGGAGGAATGCCATCATTTTTGAAGTGAGGCATATCACAATAATATGGTTTAATTGGCGGTCATGATAACAATATTCAGCCTAACCACCTAGGGTGAAACACAGGAAATTTTCACCTTTTTCCGTCAATCTTGGTAGTATCGCGTCCAAACTGGCATTTTGAGGCGAACAGATGCAACAACAACTTTATGCGACAGGGCTTGCTCCACAACAACTGCTCGAAAAACTCGACGTATTCATTGCCAAAATTGAGCAGTTGCTTGATCTTTTAGGCTTAGATCTGCGAGCCAATCAGCTAGACCATATTGCGCTGCGAATCAACGATCCGCAATTGGCGCAAGTCGCTCATCAAGCTTGGCTCGCTTATGGTGAAGAGATCTCTTGTGCGCAGATTAATGGCCGCCCGATCATCGTGATTCGTTTTAACCAGCCACTGCAAGTGAGCCATTGGCAAATTGAGTGTCTTGAACTGCCGTATCCTGCGCAAGGGAAAACCTATCCTGAGCAGAGTTGGGAGCATGTAGAATTTGTGATCCCTTCACAAGCTCTGAGTGCAGAGGCTTTTTGTGAGGAGTTGAAAGGCGGTTACCCCTCACTGGCGGAAAAATGGCATCAGCTTAATGAACTCGGCATCAAAGTGAAACTGTCGAGCCCACAAGGTGAAGGGGAGCGTTTGGCGAACCCAACCATTGCGTTCCAGTGGCAAGGGGGGTGTATTAAGCTGCATCCACACCCGTTGCAAACCATTGTGGAATCCGAAAGGGCCTAACCCACATCATAAGCTTTAGGGCGCAGTTGGAACTCTTCCACTGAGCCAATTTCTTGGCCGAGTTGTAAGGCAGGAGCCTCGTGATGGGCTCGGCCTTGAGTATGCATAATTAAGCGATGTGCCGTACGTGGTTTCAGTTCATTGACAACGAAGCGTATCATGTCAGCACGGCTGAGATTTTTAAGCTCTTCCAGCACTTTTTCTCGCTGATCGAAACTGAGATCTTTATTGCCAATCGCAACCCATAAACGCTGGGCTCGAATCCGGAGTGTCGGGTCGGGCGCGGAAATTTGGTTCCACAATCCCCGTTTACTGCTATGCCATTGATATTCATTGAGTTCAAGCAGAACCATATACAAGGCATTTAAAAACTCATCAATAGAGCGGATCAATTCACTTGGCGGAGCCGATGGTGATTGAACGTATAAGATTAAACCCGGATGGCGGTTTAATGGCATATTGCCCGTACCAACCATATAACCGAGTTGCTGTTTGGTGCGAATTTCGTGGAAGAAGGTGGCCGACATCAGATGATTGGCCAGCGAGTAAAGCGCAATACTGCGTGGGCTGACTTCATGAGATTGGTAATACACCACAATCGCGGAATCATCTTGTTGGCACTGTACTTCACGTTGAAACGTTCCACTCTTTCCGAGCATAACCAATGGGCGAAGCGACTCTTCATAAGTTTGTCCTTGAACGCGTAGCGCGTCTTTGAGCACTTCCGCCATCTTGTGGGCTTCGGCGGCAGGCCAGTCACCATAGACAAACATTTCGACGTGTAACTGCGACAGAATTGTGTCGACAAAATGGGCTAACTCTTCCACTTGTACATCATCAATCGCGGCTAGTAACTCGGCATAAGGTGGGTTATTGGGTTGCAATAACCCAGTCATCGCATTAAACAGTTGAGAAATGGGTTTATCGTGGGCGGCATTGCGCCAATTACGAGTCATTTGCTGCTTGATGGTGGCAAAGCGCTTCGGCTGGAAATCGCGCTGCGCAAATTTACGTAAAATCACTTCCATCAATTGCGGTAATTTTTGGCTAAAACCTGACAACGTGAGCGTCACGCCACCTTGGTGGGCATAGAGGTTGTAGCCCATCCCCGCTATTTCGGCTTGGTATGTTTCTTTGGCTAACGCATCCAAAAACATCTCCACACACAAACGGGTCATCACGATATTACGACAGTTAGCCACGGCATGCGGGCTGTCGATCGCAACATAAATCACGCCTTTAGGTACTCTGAATTCGGTGTCTTGCTGATGCCAAAGTTTGAATCCGGGTAAGTCCTGCAACACTTGCGGCAGAGTGTGGCTCTCCTTGACCTCTGACGGGTCGAGGTCATAACAGATAAATGGGTTGGGTTCAGGCAGGGAGATGGGTAAATCCAACGGCTGGCGGAATCTGTGCAGTTGTTCAGTAGTGAAAGGGCGAACTGAATAAGGGGTAAAGTACCATTGCGCTTTTTTATCGTACTCACCCCCTTTTGCAATCAAGGTGGCACGCAGGTTCTCTGGGGTGAGATAACTTAAAATATGCAGCAACAAGGCTTCATCGTAGCCTGACATCATATAGTCCCCGTAAGCCGTATCTTCGGGGGCATAATGCTGCATGTTGACCACCAAATGGCTGACCATATCCAGTGGGCGCTGGGTTTCTTGAAAGCGGAAAGCCGACTCAAGTACAGCCCGTTTTTCTTGATAACGCCACGCCTGTAAGCCTTGAGTCGCAATCAAATTCAGCGTTTGGAATAGACTTTGAATAATCTCATCAACATGATCCAATCCTTCCTGAGTCAGCACACAACTGACGGCAAACTCGCGGTAGTTACTGCCACTTACCCCTCCGCCAGCAGAAAGAGTAGTGATCCAACCTTTCTCTTTCAACGCTTCCAGCAAGCTGCCTTCACCCTCATAGCCAATTAAATGCGCAAAATAAGAGAGCGGTTTTTTCTGATAGTAGCTTTCAGTGCTGGGCATAGGAAAAGCGAGGATCAGCTTACGAATCTCTTTGAGAGGCTCAATCTGAATCAAAATTCCCGTATGTTCGCGATCAACAAAAGGAGGGAGCGGTTTGATATCGCGTTGCGGGTTTGGGATCGCGGCAAAATAACGCTCAGCCCATGCTTCGAGTTCGTCAAAACTTTGCGAGCCAATCAGGGACAACGTCATCAACTTGGCTGAATAATGGGACTGATAAAACTCAATAATTTCATCTCGAATAGAGCTGTTTTCGCGATCGCCTAAGGTGTGCTGATTGCCGACTGAGAACTTGCTAAACGGGTGCTGCGGATTAATGGTTTCTTTTTGTACTTGGTAGAGACGGCGTGACTCATCTTTAATTTTCAGTTTGTATTCTGAGTCGACGGCTTGACGCTCTTTATCCAAAGCCTCGGCATTAAACAGCGGTGCGATAAAAAACTGACTGAAACGGTCAAGCGCTTTAGCAAAAGCGTTCGGCAAAACATCAAAGAAGAAACAGGTATGTTCTGTGCCAGTCCATGCATTATTAGAACCGCCATGCTGACTGATAAAAGTTTGAAAATCGCCAACTTTCGGGTATTTTTCTGTGCCCAAAAACAGCATGTGTTCGAGATAGTGAGCCAAACCTTGGCGTTCGATAGGATCGTCAAAGTGCCCGACGTTGACCGCTAACGCCGCGGCGCACTTTTGAACATCAGGGCTTTGGATGAGTAACGTCCGTAAGCCATTGCTCAGCGTAATATATCGGTACTGATGAGTATCATTGGGGCTGATATGCACAGCATTTCTCCGGATTGGTAGGGTCAAAGACGAGTCACAGAACACCAAACTGACACATCGTACTATTATTATTCCTGTCAGTTTAGTCTGTCGCTTGGCTTTTTAATAGACTGTTAACGAAGTCGAAGTCTTTGCTCAGACTGCTGTTATAATCAAAAAACCAAGCAGCCAGAGACTGCATAGCGTAGGTAGTGTACATGAAGATTTATATTATGCGTCACGGTGAAGCGCAGCAGTTTGCCCCTAGTGATGCACAAAGAGCATTAACCGACCGAGGCCGTCATGAATCCGAAGCTGTCGCGCGCGCATGCGTCAATCAACGGGGCGTGAAGGGTTTCGATCTTGTGTTGGTTAGTCCTTACTTACGGGCTCAACAGACGTGGGAACTGCTCACGGATCATTTTTCCGCCAAAAGAGTGGAAACTTGCGATGGCATCACGCCCTACGGCCAGTCGGATCGAGTATTTGATTACCTATCGGCCTTGATTGAGGTTGAACAGCTCGAATCCTTGTTGCTGGTTTCACATTTACCGCTAGTGGGGTATCTGGTATCTGAATTTGTGGCCGATATGATTCCACCCATGTTCCCGACTTCAGGAATGATTTGTATCGATTACGACCCCATAGCGCAGAATGGACAGCCTTTATGGAATGTGCATCCGTAACCCTATTTCCCATCATTTATCGTGTATATCGAGAGCCTCCAGCAGCTCTCGTTGTTTTTAAGGCTTTGTTTTTTCAGGCAAGATGCCTTAACTGAAATTGCCATAAAATTGACGTAGGGAATGGACTGAAAATTGCATCAACGCGATATACGTTTTCTACTTGAAGCTGCAACTGCGCTGGTTACGCTCGTTCACCCAAGCATAGAGTGAGTCTATACTCATGGGGTTTTTCCTACGGCGGCCGAACTGCAACTCCAAGTCGTTTGGTTATAGCATCGCTACGGCGCAGCCTTGATGTTCCGATTAACCCTTCAGTGACAGCCAGAAATTTATGAAATTTACACTGCCATTTGCGGACAAATTGCCTTCAATTCCACAGCGTAGCATGCCTGCGATCGGTGCTCCGGTCATGGTATTGGCCGCATTGGCGATGGTTGTCCTCCCAATGCCAGCCTTTCTGCTCGACTTGTTCTTCACTTTCAACATCGCTCTGTCGTTAGTGGTGCTTCTAGTCACCGTCTATACCCGTAGGCCATTAGATTTTGCGGCGTTTCCAACGGTACTGCTGATCGCGACCTTGCTACGCTTGGCACTGAACGTTGCGTCAACGCGAGTCGTTTTGCTGTACGGTCATGAAGGTCCAGGTGCGGCGGGTAACGTTATCGAAGCGTTTGGTAACGTGGTGATTGGTGGGAATTACGCGGTCGGTTTGGTGGTGTTCCTTATCCTGATGATCATCAACTTTATGGTGGTAACCAAAGGTGCGGGACGAATTTCCGAAGTTAGTGCCCGCTTTACCTTAGATGCCTTGCCCGGCAAGCAGATGGCGATTGATGCTGACTTAAACGCGGGCTTGATTGACCAAGAACAAGCACGTGTGCGCCGTTTTGAAGTCACCAAAGAAGCGGACTTCTACGGTTCGATGGATGGTGCGTCAAAATTTGTAAAGGGTGATGCGATCGCCGGTATTTTGATTCTTTTTATCAACATCATCGGTGGCCTGAGTATCGGAATGATCCAGTATGATTTGGGTTTCAAAGAAGCGATCGAAATCTACACCCTGTTGACCATCGGTGATGGCTTAGTTGCTCAAATTCCATCACTGCTCTTATCGATTGGCGCTGCGATTATGGTTACGCGTCAAAATACCGATGAGGACATGGGACAGCAGGTTATCTTCCAACTGTTTGATAACCCGAAAGCTCTCACCATTACCGCAGGTATCCTGTTTGTTATGGGGATTGTCCCCGGGATGCCACATTTTGCCTTCCTGTTTTTAGCGCTACTGGCCAGTGGTGCGGCGTATTGGCTGCACCGTAAACAGAAAACCAAAGCGGAGAATAAAAATCTGCCCGCCAAGAGCGATGTGGAAACCCCGACCCAACGTGAACTGTCATGGGATGATGTACAGCCGGTTGACGTGATTGGTTTGGAAGTGGGTTATCGCTTGATCCCCTTGGTGGATAAAGATCAAGGTGGCGAGCTGCTTGAACGCGTTAAAGGGGTGCGTAAAAAACTGTCGCAGGACTTTGGTTTCCTTATTCCACCGGTACATATTCGTGACAACCTAGAATTAACGCCCAATAGTTACCGCATCACCTTGATGGGCGTAGCCGTGGGTGAAGCAGAAATTCGGCCAGATCAAGAGTTGGCGATTAACCCGGGACAAGTGTACGGCATGATTGATGGTGAGCGCACTCGCGACCCGGCTTTTGGTCTGGATGCAGTGTGGATACGGGAAGATCAGCGTGAGCATGCGCAGGCTTTGGGCTATACCGTGGTCGATTCTTCCACTGTGCTCGCCACTCATCTTAGTCAACTGCTCACCAACAATGCGGCACAGCTGATTGGCCATGAAGAAGTTCAGAATCTGCTGGAAATGCTCTCGCGCTCCGCGCCCAAACTGGTGGAAAACTTTGTACCAGATCAGCTTTCGCTGGGGGTCGTGGTCAAAGTTCTACAGAATTTGCTGCATGAAGCGATCCCGATCCGCGATATTCGCACCATAGTGCAAACCCTTTCGGAATACGCGAGTAAGAGTCAAGAACCCGACATTTTAACTGCAGCGGTGCGCATCTCACTCAAACGACTTATTGTCCAAGAAATCAATGGGGTAGAGCCTGAATTGCCTGTAATTACCTTAATTCCGGAGCTGGAACAAATTTTGCATCAAACTATGCAAGCTTCGGGTGGTGAATCAGCAGGTATTGAGCCGGGACTGGCGGAAAGACTGCAAATGGCGCTAAGCCACGCCACTCAAGAGCAGGAGTTGAAAGGGGAACCCGCAGTATTGCTGACATCTGGCGTATTGCGTTCAACGCTAGCGAAGTTTGTGAAAAACACCATTCCCAACCTTCGCGTGCTCTCCTATCAGGAGATCCCCGATGAGAAACAAATTCGAATTGTGCAGGCCGTGGGTAATTAATCGTCCGCACGTTTTTTAAAGACGGAAATCTGCTTTGAAAATAAAACGATTTTTTGCCAAGGATATGAAAACTGCGCTGCTTCAGGTCAAAGAAGAGCTGGGCGTGGATGCTGTGATCATGTCGAATAAAAAAGTCGCGGGTGGGGTCGAAATTGTGGCAGCGGTTGATGGCGATACTGCGCCCGCACCAGCCAAGCGTTACAACTCGCAGCCTAGACATGGTTATAACCAAGTCTCACCCTCGGTCGCTCCGACCAAGAGCAGAGAGCTGGCGGATGACCGTGTCAGTTTGCAATCGAGCGCCGACTCTGGCCGTTCTATGACTCAACGCTTTGCTAATATGCTCAAGCAATACAGCTCGGCAGATGAGCAAGAGCATCGTGCGGAAAACGAAGATTCGCTCTCTGCGCTGCTCAAGCGCCAGTCAGAAAATCGTGCGCCACAACGTAATCAGACACAACGTAGTCAGAGTAGTTCAGAGCGTCAACGTCCTGACTCTCCGCTCGGTAAGTTGCTGCAAGAAGATGCCGATGCACGCCGTAAGCCTAGACTCGATCCGACTCGTTATGATCGAAAAGTGCCTGAAGAGCCGATGGTCGCCGTCAGTGAATTAGAATCGATGCGTGAAGAGATGACCTCGATTCGCCGTTTGCTTGAGCATCAAGTTTCCGGATTAATGTGGCAAGAAGTCGAGCGTCGTGAGCCTCTGCGTGCCATGTTGATCAAACGCTTAGAGCGCATGGGTGTCTCTTTGGAAATGGCGGACCAATTGGCTTGCTATATCCCAGAGGAAACGCCTCCTCCCAAAGCATGGAAAGCATTGTTAGGTTTAGTCTCCGACCAAATTCCAGTCGTCAAACACGACATCCTAAAGCGTGGTGGCGTGGTTGCCTTACTTGGGCCAACGGGGGTAGGGAAAACCACAACCGTGGCTAAATTGGCGGCTCGTGCAGCGATGGAATACGGCTCTGACAACGTCGCATTGGTGACCACAGACACTTACCGTATTGGCGCCCATGAGCAATTGTCGATTTATGGCAGAATTATGGGATGTCCTGTAAGAGTTGCTAAAGATTCCAACGAGTTAGCCGATGTAATCTATCAGCTGCGTAATCGTCGCCTGATTTTAGTCGATACCGCAGGGATGGGACAACGCGATGTTCGGTTGTCAGAACAGCTGGATACCTTGATGCAAGAGAGCGGAGAGACTATCCATAGTTACCTTGTTTTGCCTGCGACCGCGCAGCGCAAAGTATTACAAGAAACCATTGAGCATTTCAGAAGGATACCGCTTTCTGGATGCATTATGACCAAACTCGACGAATGTTTGAGCCTAGGCGAATTCGTCAGTGTGGTTGTACAAAATGCGTTGCCCGTCGCTTACATCGCGAATGGACAACGAGTGCCCGAAGATATCGTAATCGCGCAACCCAAATACATGGTCGCAAAGGCAAACGAATTGCTAGAGAAGTCGACTGAAGATGAACCTCATTACTGGACCAGTGATTCAGAGAGATTCTAGGCGGCGGACAGGTATGACAAACAAAATGATATATGACCAAGCAAGCGGCCTACGTCGCTTAACCCAACCGTCAGTGACCAAAGTAATTTCGGTCACTGGGGGTAAAGGTGGTGTAGGGAAATCGAATGTCACCTTAGGCATGGCTATCTGTATGGCAAAACAGGGCAAAAAAGTCATGGTACTTGACGCCGACTTGGGCCTCGCTAATGTTGACGTAATGCTCGGCATTCGCCCTAAACGTAACCTAGGCCATGTTTTAGCCGGAGAGTGCGAGCTCAAAGATGCTATTGTGGAAGGCCCACATGGTATTCGCATCATTCCCGCTACGTCCGGAACGCAATCCATGACCGAGCTCTCTCATGCTCAGCACGTGGGACTGATTCGTGCATTTGGCACGTTAGAAGATGAGATGGATATTTTGCTCATCGACACCGCGGCAGGTATCTCAGATATGGTGGTGAGCTTCTCACGCGCAGCGCAAGATGTAGTGGTTGTGGTGTGTGATGAACCGACCTCAATCACGGATGCGTATGCCCTGATCAAGCTACTGAGCAAAGAACATCAAGTTCAACGATTTAAAATTGTTGCTAATATGGTGAGAAGTTATCGTGAAGGCCGTGAATTATTTGCTAAATTAACATTAGTGACAGAACGGTTTTTAAATGTGAGCTTAGAACTTGTCGCCTGCATCCCACTCGACGACAATGTACGCCAAGCGGTGAAGCGACAAAAAATCGTGGTGGATGCGTATCCACGCTCACCAGCCGCATTGGCGATAAGCTCATTGGCAAACAAAGCGTTGACTTGGCCGATACCGAGAACACCAAGTGGACATTTGGAGTTTTTCGTTGAACGCTTACTTAATCGGTCAGAAACAGTAGGGGAACCTTTCGGTGAATAAAGCGCTTACATACGATCAATACGGAAATCTTAATAGCCAGCAGCTATTTCTTGAGAAGTACTCTGTATTGGTTAAGCGTATCGCTCATCATTTGATTGGTCGTCTTCCGCCCAGTGTTCTGATCGAAGACCTCATTCAAGCTGGCATGGTTGGTTTGCTTGAGGCACAAAAAAATTATGATGGAAGTAAAGGCGCGAGCTTTGAAACCTATGCCGGAATTCGGATTCGTGGGGCTATGCTCGACGATATCCGACGTGGTGACTGGGTTCCGCGATCTGTGCACAAACATAATCGGGAAATCAGTCAAGCGATTGCAGTGCTCGAGGGAGAACTCAATCGCGATCCAACGGATGCTGAAGTGGCGAAGTTTTTAAACATGTCACTAGAGCAGTATCACAGCGTGCTGATGGACATTAACTGTTCACGTATTGTTGGGATAGAGGATCTCGGTGTTTCTGACGACGCGATTTCACCGTTTGAAGAGGGGGAAGATAACTCGCCTTTTCACGGTGTCGCTGAAGAATCTTTCCGTAAAGCACTCGTTGAATCAATAAAATCGCTCCCGGAGCGTGAAGCTTTGGTACTTTCGCTCTATTATGATGAAGAGCTAAACTTAAAAGAAATTGGTGAGGTACTTGGAGTTAGTGAATCTCGCGTCAGCCAGATACTCAGCCAATCTATGCAGCGGCTAAGAACAAAGTTAAGTTCTTGGACTCGGAATGACTAAATATCACTGATCTCAAACTCAGTGGAGGCAATTTTGAATAAAAACATGAAGATCCTTATTGTTGATGACTTTTCAACAATGCGCCGAATCGTTAAAAACCTACTTCGAGATCTGGGGTTCAATAACACGCAGGAAGCGGACGATGGCCTAACGGCATTGCCTATGCTCAAGAAAGGTGATTTTGACTTTGTAGTCACAGACTGGAATATGCCCGGTATGCAAGGTATTGACTTGCTTAAAAATATCCGTGCCGACGAAGAACTGAAGCACCTGCCTGTACTAATGATCACAGCAGAAGCCAAACGTGAGCAAATCATCGAAGCCGCTCAAGCAGGCGTGAATGGTTACATCGTAAAACCATTTACCGCTGCTACGCTTAAAGAAAAATTAGACAAAATTTTTGAGCGTTTATAAGGCTTTTGCTGCGGCAAAAGGTGCTCTATTCACACGCGCAAAAGGCTGATTCAGGATGATTTCATTAGAACAGGCTAAAGAACTCGTGCAACTTTTGGAACAAGGACGTCAAGACGACGCTAATCGCCTTTTCACCTATGTCTACGAGTCTGCCAATAACCCTATGTTTAAAGAGATAGGGATGCTGACGCGAGACTTACACGAAGCGCTGAAAAACTTTCAGATTGATGAGCGCTTCAGTGAAATCGCGACGGATGAAATTCCAGACGCACGGGAAAGACTGCATTACGTTATACAGAAAACGGAAGTCGCAGCGAACAAAACCATGGATGCAGTGGATCGGTGTATGCCGATAGCCGACAAACTACATGAAAGCTTGCTGCTGATTCGCCCTGAATGGAATGGCTTGATGAATGGTCGGATTGAACTGATGCACTTCAAGTCACTATGCCACCGGATTGATGACTTGCTCTCGCAAGTAGAAGGCGACAGCAGTGAATTGCGTGGTGAATTGACTGAGATCCTGATGGCTCAAGACTTTCAAGACCTGACAGGACAAATCATCAAACGTGTGATTAATCTGGTCAATGAGGTTGAAAAACGTTTAGTCGAAATACTGACGGTTTTTGGCGCAGCGCAAAAAGAACAAAAAGCAGACAAGGCGACAGTGGCATCAATAGAACCAGAGGGGCCGATTCTCAATCCTCATGAACGAATTGATGCTGTCTCATCTCAAGACGAAGTTGACGATCTGTTATCGAGTCTTGGATTTTAGGGGTAACGTATGAGCTACGAATTAGACGAAGACATCCTGCAGGACTTTCTGGTAGAAGCCGGCGAAATATTGGAGTTGCTTTCCGAGCAGCTCGTTGAACTGGAAAACAATCCAGAAGACCGAGATCTGTTGAACGCCATATTCCGTGGTTTTCATACCGTAAAAGGCGGTGCTGGTTTCTTGGCGTTATCCGAGCTAGTGGAGACCTGCCACGGTGCAGAAAACGTGTTCGACATTTTACGAAATGGTCAGCGACACGTTTCTCCTAGCTTGATGGATACCATGCTTAAAGCATTGGATACTGTTAATGAACAATTTCGTGCTGTACAAGAGCGTGAACCACTGCAACCTGCCGACCCTGAATTACTCGATGAATTGCACCGTTTAAGTAAGCCAGCCTCAGAAGACGAGGATGAGGCTGCAGAAGCGCACTTCGATGAGCCAGAAGAAGAACTGGTTGAAGAGATTATCGAAGAAGTCGTTGAAGACGTTGTTGAAGAGGCAGTGCCCAACGTCGAGACGGAGGTTACAGCAAGCGCATCCAGTGGTGTGATTGATAAAGGCTCTATTGACGATATCAACGAAGATGAGTTCGAAAAGTTGCTTGATGAACTGCATGGTAAAGGCAAGGCTCCGGGAGCTCAGTCTCCGCAAGCTCCCGCTTCTGCGCCAGCGAAAGCCGCATCAGTAACCAATTCTGATCTCAACGGTGATATCACGGACGATGAGTTTGAAAAGCTACTTGATCAACTGCATGGCAAAGGCAAAGGCCCATCGATTGAGACAGCAGCGCCTGCTGCTCCTGTAACACCATCGACGCCTAAAGCGACTGAGACACCGAAACCTGCAGCTGCAAAATCAGCGCCCGGTGGCGATGACTTAATGACCGACGAAGAGTTTGAAAAACTACTGGATGAGCTACATGGTTCAGGCAAAGGCCCATCAGTAGAAGAGCTAGAGATGGCTACTCGTCCAGTGGCGTCTAGCCCTGTTTCTAGTGATGCGAAAGCTTCCGCCGAGGCGAGCGCGCCTTCTACTAAGCCAGCAGCGAAACCTGTTGCGAAGCCTGCAGCGGCAAAACCTGCTGTGGCTAAAGAGGAACCAGCAAAAGCTCCGGCTCCTGCTGCGGTGAAGGATTCTGATGAATCTCGCGAAGTGGCCGCTGCTGGTGGTGCTAAGAAAGCACAAACTGAATCTACTGTTCGGGTCGATACCTCAACACTTGATACCATCATGAACATGGTGGGTGAGTTGGTTCTGGTACGTAACCGACTCTTGAGCCTTGGCCTGAATAGTAATGACGAAGAGATGTCTAAAGCGGTGGCTAACCTAGATGTGGTTACTGCCGACTTGCAAGGCGCGGTGATGAAAACGCGTATGCAACCGATCAAAAAAGTGTTCGGGCGTTTCCCTCGCGTGGTTCGTGACTTGGCGCGTAGCTTAAATAAAGAAATTGACCTTGAGTTACGTGGTGAAGAAACCGATCTCGATAAAAACCTTGTTGAAGCGCTAGCCGATCCTTTGATCCACTTGGTGCGTAACTCGGTTGACCATGGTATCGAAATGCCGGACGAGCGTGCTAAAAATGGCAAGTCTCGTACAGGTAAAGTGATTTTGTCTGCTTCACAAGAGGGAGATCACATACAGTTAGCTATCGTAGATGACGGTGCAGGTATGGATCCCGATAAGCTGCGTGGTATCGCCGTTAAACGGGGAATAATGGATGAAGATGCCGCGAACCGACTTACCAATAAAGAATGCTTTAACCTCATTTTTATGCCTGGTTTTTCTAGTAAAGAGAAGATCACCGATATTTCAGGGCGTGGTGTGGGGATGGACGTAGTAAAAACCGCTATCAATACACTGAACGGCTCGATCGATATTGACTCTACCATGGGTAAAGGGACAAAGATCACCATCAAAGTGCCTTTGACTCTGGCTATTCTTCCTACCTTGATGGTTGGCGTCGCGGGGCATCCGTTTGCACTGCCTCTGGCTAGTGTGAATGAGATTTTCCATCTGGATTTACGTCGTACCAATGTGGTTGATGGTCAGTTGACTATCATAGTGCGCGAAAAATCAATTCCCTTGTTCTACTTACAAAACTGGTTAGCACCGAAGAAAGGCAAAGTACAGCTTCGCCAAGGTCATGGCCATGTGGTGATTGTACAAATCGGCAGTCAGCGCGTAGGTCTGGTTGTGGATACCTTAATTGGTCAAGAAGAAGTGGTGATTAAGCCACTGGATAAATTGCTACAGGGCACCCCAGGTATGTCTGGTGCGACTATCACTAGCGATGGTCATATTGCTCTGATTTTGGATGTGCCGGATCTGCTCAAGCAGTATGCAGCTGCTTCTCGCGTCTGATTAGCTGCACAACGATAAGGATAAACATGGCGATTAAAGTATTAGTTGTTGATGATTCGAGTTTTTTCCGTCGTCGCGTGAGTGAAATCATCAACTCCGAATCGCGCTTAGAAGTCATTGATGTTGCTGTAAATGGGAAAGAGGCCGTAGAAAAGGCCGCTCGACTCAAGCCAGATGTGATCACTATGGATATAGAAATGCCCGTCATGGACGGTATTTCCGCTGTCCGAGAAATCATGGCAAACAATCCCGTGCCCATTTTGATGTTCTCTTCATTGACCCATGATGGCGCAAAAGCCACATTGGATGCACTGGATGCTGGCGCGTTAGACTTTTTACCTAAGAAGTTTGAAGATATCGCGCGCAACCGGGATGAAGCCGTCACACTGTTACAGCAGCGTGTGCTTTCTATTGCATCGAAAAAGATGTTTCTACGTCGCCCTGCAGCTCCACGCCCTGCGCCTACAACATCAATAGCAGCGAGTTCGTCACTCAGCCAAGAACGAGCGGCAGCTACCTCACCTTTGGGAAACCGACCCTCGACGGCGGTTTCAGCAGCCACTCGTTTTAAAGCTTCGGGTAAAAAATACCAGTTGACCGCAATAGGAACCTCAACAGGTGGACCTGTAGCCTTGCAAAAAATATTAACTAAGCTCCCCGTAAATTATCCACACCCCATAGTGTTGATTCAGCATATGCCAGCAACATTTACGGCTGCTTTTGCTAGCCGTCTCAATTCGCTATGCAAAATTGAAGTTAAAGAAGCGGAAGATGGAGATATGCTGCGTCCGGGTGTTGCTTATTTAGCACCGGGTGGTAAGCAGATGATGCTGGATGGTCGACCCGGTGCGGCTCGCCTACGTATTATCGATGGTGGCGACCGCATGAACTATAAACCGTGTGTGGATGTTACTTTTGGCTCCGCAGCGAAAATCTTTGGTGACAAAGTACTGTCCATGATTTTGACCGGAATGGGTGCGGATGGACGTGAAGGTGCACGGATGCTGAAACAAGCAGGAGCCACCATTTGGGCACAAGATGAAGAAAGTTGTGTCGTGTATGGCATGCCACAAGCTGTCGCTAAAGCAGGAATTTCAACGGAAGATCTACCGCTGGAGAGAATCGCAGAGCGTATGTTGGTAGAAGTCGGGCTCGCCTAAGGAACCTCAATGATCGTTTGGAGTGTAGCAAACCAAAAAGGTGGGGTAGGAAAAACCACCACAACGATTACATTGGCAGGCTTATTAAGCCAGCAGGGTAAGCGTGTCCTGCTGGTTGATACCGATCCACATGCCTCACTGACTACTTATTTGGGGTACGATTCTGATGGTGTACCAGCCAGTTTATTCGACTTGTTCCAGTTACGTGAATATAACGAAGCTTCTGTTAAACCTCTGATTTTAAATACTGATATTCAAGGTATTGATCTGATCCCTGCCCATATGTCTCTTGCGACACTGGATCGTGTCATGGGAAATCGCAGTGGGATGGGGCTGATTTTAAAGCGTGCACTGCTCGCGCTGCGTCATGTTTATGACTATGTACTGATTGATTGCCCACCTATTTTGGGGGTAATGATGGTTAATGCGTTGGCGGCCAGCGATCGTATTCTTATTCCTGTGCAAACCGAATTTCTGGCGATGAAAGGTCTAGAGCGTATGGTTCGCACTTTGGCAATTATGCAGAAATCGCGCAGCCGTGAGTTTAAAGTGACTATAGTGCCAACCATGTACGATAAGAGAACGCGCGCTTCGTTGCAGACATTGAATCAACTGAAAAAGGACTATCCAGACAAAGTTTGGACCTCTGCAGTACCGATTGATACCAAATTTCGTGATGCCAGTTTACAGCGACTCCCCGCTTCGCATTTTGCAGAGGGGAGCCGTGGCGTTTTCGCTTATAAGCAGCTTCTGCTTTTCTTAGAGAGGCTCGCTATCGATGAGTAGTGCATTGATATCCAGCGAACAAGCGCTGAACGATTATTTTACGGCGCTACTGGATGAAGAAACGGCCGAATTTGAGTCCACTCTCAAGCCTGAACCGGTGTGGGAGATGGCTCCTGCCATCCAGTCTGTGCCAAATAAAAGTTATTTTGATGCAGAAATTGAAGAGCTTGAGCTGCCTAATCTTGAAGATGTGCAGCGTTTGCTCAGTCAGTTGGAATCGAGTAATCCAGTAGCCGATCTGGATCTGGAACAGATTCTCGAAGAAAACACGGCAAAAATCGCTAAAATCGACCCCGTTGTTCAGCCCTGCAGCGTTGTTGAAGAGATCCAAGAGTGGGAAATCGAAACCAGCTATGTTGAGCCGGACATCGAGACGCCAGAGAGTGTTATTGAAGACGATCTCGAACCAGAGTCTGTGGATACTGAGGCAGAGCGTGAAATTGCGATAGAAACCAGCATCGAGGAACCTGTCGCTGAGGTACCGGTTGTTGAGGCGCAAGCCGTTCCAGAAACACAAGCTGGGCGCAATAAACTGGGCACTTGGACCAACACGATCCGTGAAAAAGATTTCCAAGTCCTCTATTTTGATGTCAATGGTGTCACTTTCGCAGTGCCACTCGATGAGTTAGGTGGGATTCATCGTATGACCACACTTAACCATTTAATTGGTCGTCCGGCTTGGTATTTAGGCTTACAAACCAATCGAGATTCACAACTTGATGTGGTTGATACAGCAAAATGGGTAATGGCTGAGAAGCTGCGTGATGAGAGTTATAAGCAAGCTTATCAGTATATTGTGATGTTGGGAGAAAGTGCGTGGGGACTTGCCAGCACTCAACTCATGGGCACAGAGTTACTCAGTACAGAAAAAGTGCGATGGCGTGAGCAAGTCGGTAAACGGCCTTGGCTCGCGGGCATGGTGAAAGAAAAAATGTGCGCTTTGATCCATGTTCAAGCATTGATAGCTATGCTTAATGCAGGGCTTGATGTAAAAGCACTGGAAAATTAAAACATTGGGTGTCGGAAACGACTCAGAGAGGGAAAGGTATGTCTCAGGCGAATGAAGTGAAAGTCAGAAAAGAAAAGTCGAACGATGAAGTACTTCAATGGGTGACGTTCCAATTGGAAGAAGAAACGTACGGCATCAACGTAATGCAGGTACGTGAAGTACTGCGCTACACCGAAATTGCTCCTGTACCGGGAGCGCCTGACTATGTATTAGGTATTATCAACCTGCGTGGTAACGTCGTGACTGTTATCGACACTCGTTCACGTTTTGGTTTGATGCAAGGCGAAATTACTGACAATACCCGCATCATTGTGATTGAGTCAGAACGCCAAGTCATCGGAATTCTGGTAGATAGCGTGGCCGAAGTGGTTTACCTACGTTCATCAGAAATTGACTCAACCCCAAGTGTGGGCACCGATGAAAGCTCGAAATTTATCCAAGGTGTGAGCAATCGTGATGGCAAACTACTGATTCTGGTGGATCTGAACAAGTTCCTGACCGATGAAGAATGGGACGAAATGGCTCATATGTAATGGTTGATTTGATTTGGTTAACCCCTCCTGTAATCGCAGGAGGGTCGGTTTTTGTTGTTTTGTGCATCATGCTGGCATTGTGGCGTCTTAAACGTGGTCAGCATCGTCAAAGTGAAACCTTGCGCCAACAAATTCGCAATCTGGATCGTGAGCTGCAGAAATCCAACAAACAACTGCTTGAAGTGCGTTCGGTGATGGTCGGGCTCGGACAAAAAGTCAGTGAGCAACAAGATATCATTCGCCATCTCAATGAGCGTTTACTTGAGCTGGAAAATACTGACGCGGATGCGCGTTTGTACACTCGTGCCAGTAAGATGGTGCAACTTGGTGCCGATCTCAATGAACTGATCCAAGAGTGCGAGCTGCCCAAAGCCGAAGCGGAATTGATGATGTCTTTGCAAAATAAACTGGCGGGTAAGGAATCGATTCCTCCGCTGGAAAGTCATCCCGAAGTTCGAGCCAACAAAGCCAAATCATAGTATGGCTTATTTCCTTGAAGCCTACTGGTAGCCAACATGACTACAGCTTCAATTAGGAAAAAGATATTCATTTGGATATGGCTCATGACTGAATGAGTTTTTGAAGGAAGCGTAGGCTTCCTTTTTTTATTCTTCATCGACAGGAACGGATGAATCGTTGAGATGAGGGTTTAGCGCGTTTGATATTGTGATATCACGCATGTTTCTCGTTATGGATGGATTATAGTTGTAACTACAAAGGGTTAGATGCGAACAAAACGCGTGAATTTTTAATAGATTCTTACTTAGTTTCGTGATTAGTAATAGAGTTCGCGTCTTTAGTCTCCCCCTCGCTGTGTTAATATAGCCGTCCCAACGCTCTTAGTAGATAAGCATGTTAGAAGTTAAAAATCTCACCGCCATACGTGATGAACGGATTTTATTCGAATCACTCTCTTTTGAGATCCATGCTGGCGAACTCGTTCAAATCGAAGGTCGTAATGGCACAGGCAAAACGACCTTGTTACGTATTATTGCGGGTCTTGGAGAGTGTGAGTGTGGGGAAATCCTCTGGCAACGGAGCAAAATTCAAAGTGACCGCGAAAGTTATCATCAAGACTTGCTGTTTTTAGGTCATCAAACCGGCATCAAGCGAGAACTCACCGCACTGGAAAATTTACGTTTTTATCTGGCGGTTCATCAACAAACGGTGGATGACCCCGCGATTTTTGAAGCGCTAGCCAAAGTTGGTTTAGCTGGGCGTGAAGATGTGCCGGTTGCACAGTTGTCGGCAGGGCAACAGCGTCGAGTTGCCTTGGCAAGATTATGGTTAAGTAAAAAGCCACTGTGGATTTTGGATGAACCGCTCACCGCCATCGATAAGCAAGGAGTGAGTGTGCTTGAGGCGCTCTTTTTAAGCCATGCGCAGCAAGGGGGGATAGTGATACTGACGACTCACCAAGACATGTTTGCCGATAACCCTAAACTGCGCAAAATTCGCTTGGGTGATCCGAAATGATGCCTGCTTTTATTCAGTTTATTCATCGTGAACTTTTAATTGCTTTTCGCCGTCAGGCGGATGTGTTTAACCCTCTGTGGTTTTTTATCATCGTGATTACCCTGTTTCCGCTCAGTGTGGGACCAGAACCTGCCTTGTTGGCACGAATTGCGCCGGGGATTGTTTGGGTGGCCGCTTTATTAGCGGCATTGCTCTCATTGGAGCGTTTATTTCGTGATGATTTTCAAGATGGTGCATTAGAGCAAGCGATGCTGACACCATTACCGCTCTCAGTGGTGGTACTGGCTAAGGTGACGGCTCATTGGCTACTGACAGGCTTACCGCTGATTTTAATTAGCCCACTACTGGCGATCTTGCTTTCATTTGATAGCTCAGCCTGGCTTGCGGTAGTGCTGACTCTGTTGCTGGGGACTCCAACACTGAGTTTTATTGGGGCAATTGGGGTGGCACTCACCGTGGGTTTGCAAAAGGGTGGGGTGCTATTGAGCTTATTGGTTTTGCCGCTCTTCATCCCTGTTTTGATATTTGCGACCTCGGCGATTGATGCGGCGGCATTGGGAATGCCGTATAACGGCCAGCTTGCGATTTTAGCGGCTATGCTCATGGGTTCGATGACTCTAACGCCATTTGCGATCAGCGCGGCGTTACGAGTAAGTGTGCATTGATTGTTTTCGATCAAGCACGAAAATACTGCGTTAGATAAATTATAACAACTTAGTTAAAACTCAATAATTTGAAAGCAAAGTGAGATAAACATGTGGAAATGGCTTCATCCCTATGCCAAACCTGATGCCGCTTACCAGCTGTGTGGTAAGTTGTTGCCTTGGTTTGCCAGTTTAGGATTCCTGTTTCTTGCGGTAGGAACGGTGCTCGGTTTGGCCTATGCACCTGCGGATTACCAACAAGGGGACAGTTTTCGAATCATCTATATCCATGTTCCCGCAGCGATATGGTCGATGGGGGTTTACATGTCGATGGCCATCGCCGCATTTATCGGGATAGTCTGGCAACTGCGTATTTCGGATATGGCCGCGTTAGCCATGGCACCCATCGGCGCGGTGTACACCTTTATTGCCCTTATCACTGGTGCTATTTGGGGCAAACCGATGTGGGGAGCCTGGTGGGTGTGGGATGCGCGTCTCACCTCTGAGCTTGTTCTGCTGTTTCTCTATTTAGGGGTTATTGCGCTTTATCATGCGTTTGATGACCAAAAAACTGCGGCAAAAGCGGCGGGTATATTAGCCATCGTCGGAGTGATTAACCTGCCTATCATTCACTTCTCCGTTGAGTGGTGGAACACCTTGCACCAAGGTGCCACGATCACTAAGTTTGCCAAACCATCGATCGCACCAGAAATGTTATGGCCACTGCTCGCTTGTATCTTGGGTTTTGCGTTCTTTTTTGCTGCATTGACCATGATCCGCTTACGCAATGAAATTTTGAGCCGAGAAAGCCACCGTCCTTGGGTGAGTGAGCTTGCCAACCAAACCGTGCGAGGAAATCGGTAATGCATTTTGACTCTTTCAGTGATTTTTTAGCGATGGGCGGTTATGCCGCTTACGTTTGGAGTGCTTTCGGTTTGACTTATCTTTCCATGGCGATGTTGTGGATCGTCAGCGTTCGACGCAAAACCAAGTTACTCAACCAAGTGCGCGATAAATTGGCGCGTCAGGCGCGTATTGATGCTGCGAAACATATGGAGAACACACTATGAACCCAAGACGTAAAAAGCGGCTCGGTGTTGTTTTGGCCATTCTATTTGGCCTTAGCGCGACCATTGGGCTCATCATCTATGCCTTGAATCAGAATATGGATCTCTTCTATACCCCGACTGAGCTCGTGTATGGCAAAGAGGGGAAAAAGCCGGAAATCGGCCAGCGTTTACGTATTGGCGGTATGGTGGTGGAAGGTTCGGTAAAACGTGATCCGAACTCATTGAAAGTCAGCTTTGATCTACACGATGTGGGACCAAGTATTACCGTGACCTATGACGGTATTTTGCCCGATCTGTTCCGAGAAGGTCAGGGTATCGTAGCACAAGGGGTGTTAGTGGAGCCGACCAAAATTGAAGCGTTTGAAGTGCTGGCAAAGCATGATGAAAACTATATGCCACCAGAAATTGCAGAGGCGATGAAAAAGACCCACGCTCCACTGCAATACTCGCAAGAACAGAAACAAGGAAGCGACCAATGATTGCTGAAATTGGCCACTTTGCACTGATTGTATCGCTCAGCTTAGCGATATTACTCAGTGTGCTGCCATTAGTTGGGGCGTCACGCAACAACACACTATTGATGAACACGGCTCGCCCTTTGGCATGGGGTATGTTCTTTTTGCTGTCGATCTCGTTTGCGGTTTTGCTGTGGGCATTCTATATCAATGATTTTACAGTGCAATATGTGGCAAGTAACTCCAATAGTGAGCTGCCTTGGTACTATCGCCTCACTGCTGTATGGGGCGCGCATGAAGGTTCATTACTGCTTTGGGTGCTTATCCAAGCGGCTTGGACTGTGGCTGTCGCGAGTTTTAGCCGCGGTATGCCACAAGAATCGGTAGCGCGTGTGCTTGCGGTGATGGGGATGATTACTGTTGGGTTCTTACTCTTCATCATTCTAACGTCTAACCCGTTTTTACGCACCTTGCCTTATTTTCCGATTGACGGCCGTGATTTAAATCCGCTGCTGCAAGACCCCGGGTTAATCATTCACCCGCCTATGTTGTACATGGGATATGTGGGATTCTCCGTGGCCTTCTCGTTTGCGATTGCTTCTTTGATGACAGGCCGTCTCGACACGGCATGGGCACGTTGGTCACGACCTTGGACAACGGCCGCTTGGCTCTTTTTGACGCTGGGTATCGTACTGGGTTCATGGTGGGCTTACTACGAACTTGGCTGGGGCGGTTGGTGGTTCTGGGATCCAGTGGAAAACGCCTCTTTCATGCCTTGGCTTGCCGGAACAGCGCTGATGCACTCATTAGCGGTGACTGAAAAACGCGGCACGTTCAAAGCGTGGACGGTACTGCTGGCGATTTCTGCATTCTCGTTGAGCCTATTGGGCACCTTCTTAGTGCGCTCAGGCATCTTGGTTTCGGTGCATGCTTTCGCCTCCGATCCGGCGCGCGGTATGTTCATTCTCGGCTTCTTGATTGCGGTGATTGGTGGTTCACTACTGCTATTTGCGATCAAAGGCGCTTCAGTACGAGTGCGTGGTAATTTTGAGCTGGTATCTCGTGAAAACAGCTTGTTGGTAAACAACGTGCTGCTGATGACCGCACTCGCGGTGGTACTGATTGGTACCTTGTTGCCTTTAGTGCACAAACAACTGGGTCTTGGTTCCGTCTCTATCGGTGCGCCTTTCTTTAACATGCTGTTTGCCTGGTTGATGATTCCTTTTGCATTTTTTATGGGAATTGGTCCACTGATCCGCTGGAAGCGCGATCAAATCTCCACACTCTTTAAACCTATGCTCATCACAGCGATGGCATCGTTAGTATTGGCAGCGTTGATGATGTGGCTGAATGCTCCGACGTTTAGCCCAATGGCTTATCTTGGTTGGGTCATGGCGTGGTGGATCTTACTGTTACACGCTTATGAACTGCACACGCGAGCGACTCATCGTCACCGCTTCATAGTTGGGGTGAAGAAACTGCAACGTAGCCACTGGGCGATGATGCTTGGTCATGTTGGTTTAGCGGTGAGCATCATTGGTATTGCTATGGTGCAAAACTACAGCATTGAACGTGATGTGCGTTTGGCTCCGGGAGATAACTTCCAACTCAATGAGTACAACTTTTACTTCCAAGGTGTGCGTGATAAAGATGGACCGAACTACGATGGCTACATTGCTGATTTTGAAATCACTAGCCAAGGCCAATATGTCAATACATTGCATGCCGAGAAACGTTTCTATCGCACCGCAAAGTCAATGATGACCGAAGCGGCGATCGACCGTGGCATTACGCGTGACCTTTACATTGCGATGGGTGAGCGTTTGGATGATAACCGCTCTTGGGCTGTGCGTATTTATTACAAACCTTATGTGCGCTGGATTTGGGCAGGCGGCTTGCTGATGGCCATCGGTGGTGCCTTAGCCATCAGTGACAAGCGTTACCGCTTTAGAAAAAACGCACATCAGGAGGCTTAAGTGAATAAGAAGATTTTATTTATCCCGCTAGTGGCATTTTTGCTGTTGGCTGGTGTGTTTGCTACCCAGTTAATGAAAAACTCCGCAGGGGATGACCCAACCAAGTTGGAATCGGTTTTGGTGGGAAAAACCGTTCCTGAGTTTCGTCTCGAAGATCTGGCAGAGCCCGGTAAGTTATACGATCAGTCGATTTTCAAAGGCGAGCCTTTACTGCTTAATGTATGGGCAACCTGGTGTCCAACTTGTTATGCCGAGCATCAATATCTCAATGAGTTGGCCAAACAAGGGGTAAAAATCATCGGCCTTAATTATAAAGATCAGCGAGATAAAGCAACTCAATGGCTAAATGATTTAGGCAATCCTTACCTGATCAGCTTGTTTGATGGCAATGGTATGTTGGGACTGGATCTTGGGGTGTACGGTGCTCCAGAAACCTTCTTAATCGATGCCAATGGCGTGATTCGCTATCGTCATGTTGGGGATGTTAATTCGCGCAACTGGCAAGAAACACTCGCGCCACTGTATGAAAAAATGCTGGCGGAGGCGAAACAATGAAAAAGTGGTTGTTTGCGGTCTGTGCCGCCATGCTGATTTCTCTCTCGGCGTTTGCAACGATTGAAGTGTATGACTTTGATACTCCAGAGCAGGAGAAACAATTTCAAGAATTGGGGGCGACCTTGCGCTGCCCGAAATGTCAAAACAACACGATTGCCGACTCAAACGCTGAGTTGGCACAAGATCTGCGCCAAAAAGTGTATGAGATGACCAAAGAGGGTAAATCGAAATCGGAAATCGTCGACTACATGATTGCGCGTTATGGCAACTTTGTGACCTACAATCCGCCATTTACCTTAGGTACCGCTGTTCTTTGGCTTGGGCCTATTTCAGTGTTAGTGATTGGTTTCACTGTGATTGTGTTACGCAGTCGTCGTAAAGCGCGTGATGCTGCGAATAATGCCGAGTGGAATGAAGAGCAAGAAGCCCGTTTGAAAGCATTGCTAAAAGAAGAGCAAGAGGGAGAGAAGTAATCATGTGGATGTTTTGGATCTCGACCCTATTACTGGTGGCGATTGCGGTGGTTTTCGTCATCATTCCGTTTATTCAAAAGCGTGCGAATAACGATCAGGCTTTGCGCGATGAGCTGAATAAAGCGTTTTACAAAGACCGCTTGAAAGAGCTTGAAGAGGAAACCGAAGAAGGCATTGTTGCCGATCAACAAGATTTGATTGCCGACTTAAAACAGACTCTGCTTGACGACATTCCAACCCAGCAAAAACATCAGCAGGAAAATCGTGTTTCACTGTGGATGGTTGCCCTGCCTTCAGTATTGTTGGTAGTCGGATTGAGTTATGCGCTGTACGCCAAGTTTGGTCACTATCAGCATGTTCAGGCTTGGCAGCAAGTGTCAGCACAACTGCCTGAATTGTCAAAAAAACTCATGTCGCCACAAGCGGAACTCAGTGACGAAGAGATGAATGATTTGACGTTGGCACTGCGCACTCGACTGCATTATCAGCCTGATGATGTTACCGGTTGGTTGTTGCTGGGTCGGATTGGCCTTGCTAATCGCGATCTGGAAACCGCGATTGGCGCGATGAAGAAAGCTTTTGCTCTGGATAATGAAGATCCGGATGTGAAATTTGGTTACGCACAAGCTTTGATGCTTTCGAATGATCCTGTCGACCAGCAAGAAGCGAAGTCGATTCTGCTCAAGTTAGCCCAACGTGGTTATGCTGATTTACGCGTCTATTCATTATTGGCGTTTGATGCTTTTGAAAGTGGAGATTTTCCTGCTGCAATCAAGTACTGGAGTTTGATGCAACAAGCGATTGGTCCTGACGATGCTCGTTATGAGATGCTCAGCCGCAGTATTGAAAGCGCTCGTAAGAGAATGGGCGAGGGCATGGCAGAGGGTCAATCGGTGAAAGTCACCATTAATCTAGGCGAGCAGGTTAAGGTTGATCCTAACGCAGTGTTGATCGTATCTATCCATGCTCCCGGTTCGCCAATGCCTGTTGCTGCAGCCCGTTATCCGCTAGGTGAGTTTCCAAGAACCGTGGTGTTGGATGACAATAACAGCATGATGGAAGGATCAAAATTGTCCAGTCTTGAGTCGTATGTGGTACGTGTGCGTATCGACAGCGATGGTAATGTGGCGACGAAAAGCGGTGACTGGTATGCCGAAAGTCCCACAATGAAAACAGGTGAGCCTGTTGACGTTGTGCTTGATAAGCAGTATGAATAAAATCACAAGCTGAAAAATAATATAACAATAAGGCCGATGGGATCATCGGCCTTTGCACATGGAATTACGTATGGTTGGCCGCTTATCTTGGATTACGCTATTCACACTTTTTTTAGTTGGGTGCAGCAGTGCACCTGATGACTCCTCCCCTCATTCGCAGGTGAACGATCCTCTGGAAAGTTTCAACCGGCAAATGTGGACAATTAACTATGACTACCTAGACCCTTATGTGGTGCGTCCGGTCTCTCTATTTTATGTCGGTTATGTACCTAAGCCTGTACGCAGTGGCATTGCCAACTTCCTCTCTAACTTAGACGAGCCTGCCAGCATGGTGAATAACCTGCTGATGGGCAATGGGACAAAAGCGGTCGATCACTTTAATCGTTTTTGGATTAATACCAGCTTTGGTTTACTCGGTTTGATTGATATCGCTTCTGAAGCAGGCATCAAAAAATACGATGATAAGGCGTTCAGTGATGCGGTAGGCCATTACGGTGTGGGCAATGGCCCCTATTTAATGGTCCCAGGTTATGGTCCCTATACGGTACGCGAAGTGACCGATGTGGTGGATGGCATGTATTTCCCGCTTGCCTATCTCAATATCTGGGCTGGGGTCGGCAAATGGGCACTTGAAGGCATGGAAACGCGCGCTGCGTTAGTTTCGCAAGAGGCCTTATTACAAGACTCACCTGATCCTTACAGTTTGGCTCGCGATGCTTATCTCCAACGGCAAGCTTTCAAAGCGGAGATCCAAGTGGATGACTATGACCCTGAGGAAGAAGAGTATCTCGATGAGTATTTAAATGAAGGGTTATGATGGTCTCTGAAATCAGGCTGACATAACCCTGCCGCTAAAGTATTCATTGGAAACAATATACTCTGTATTACGGATCAGCTCTTCCCGCATTTCTGACCAGTGTACGATTTCATCGTTGGCGCTAGCGATTTGAGGGACAACTCCCCCCACTCGAATATTAAATGGGGTAAGCTCTTGAGCCCAGCTCTGAGTAAACCCCGATACCATCGAATTGGCACTCACAATACCGGATCTATCTTGTACTGTGTTGTAACACACCACATTGACGATGACCCCTTTGGTTTGCCGTTGGCGCATCCTAACAGAGCAAGCATGACTGAAGTTAAACAGTGAAGACGCAATAGCCGCGAGCTGCTGAATAAACTGCTCGCTAGGTTTTTCATCGACCAGTGACGGCAATCGCGCAGACGGTAAGTTGTTGATCAGCACATCGGGCGCACGCTCAAATTTTTGCTCGACCATATCAAGCAGCGTCTCAATACTTTCTGGGGAAAAATCCTTGATATGAAAGTAGGCAACTTGATCTGAGAGTGCATGACAGCGCCAATAGGTATCGACTAATCCTTGTTGATCGCGATCGCAGAGGATCACTTTGGCTCCTAACCTCACAAAATGTGTTGCCAGTGTGCTACCCAAGGCTGAGCTTGCAGAAGTAATTAATATTATTGCACTTTTTATGTCCATGAGTGCCACCTTACCTTATTTTTATCTGCCTTTTTAACCGTGAGGTTTCGCAGGGGGTTTGGACAGCATGGTTGATTACATGTGTATACAGTGTGAATAAGTTCAAATAACTTTGGATTAACCAAACTGAAACTTAATACTTTGCATCCATTCACAAAAAATATTAAACAGAATTCTTGTTTGCAGTATGCCTTATGTATATCCCCTTCTTACTTGAAACTCAGGGCCTCAGAGCGCTAGGTTGGTTCCCAAGTGTAGAGTCACTCTATACACATAGTGCTACCCAGTGGCCGCTTACCTGCAACTCACAGTAGTTTGGACATAGAGCGAATGGCTTTCTTGCAGAGGAGAAGAAAGGCGAGAACAGAAGGTCAAGATTAACTAGCAGTACGTAGTTGATCTTGGCGATAGGCGGTGGCGAGACGATGATAAAAGTCTTTTGCCAATAGCGTAGAGGGTTGTTTATCCGCGAGGTGACGCCGTTCGTGCCCTGAGAGGTTCAAGTACACCTCTTCAGGCAAACCTTGAGTATCCTGTGGACGATAAGTAAGCACTTCCGGTGTGAGATAGTGGCTGAGCTTTGCACTGGCCATGCCACCTTGATGAAAGAGTGCGGCTTGTCTGGCGGAGATTTGATAGGAGCTCTCATCATTTTCTAGGCGTTGAGGCTCTGCGAGTTCAAAACGCTGACGCAATACTTGTTCCGTTGTCGGTGGAACCTCAATTTTATCTACTGGTGTATTATCACGGACATCATTAGAGAACAGGGCCAAGAGTAAGGCAAAGTCGGCACGACGCCCATGCGTCACTGCTTGGCTAATTCCTTGGCCAAAATGCAGTTCGCTAATGACACCGGCTTTATCTAATGTATGGACTTGCATGACACTCTCCCCTTGATGTCCATATAACGGCACAAGAGCAGAAAACTTGAGGCGAACAAATGAAAAAAGCCTGCAAAATTGCAGGCTTATGACGATTTATTAAGCAGTATTAGCTTATTTTGCTAGGTTCTGAGCAACGAAGTCCCAGTTAACCAGAGCCCAGAAACCATTCATGTAATCTGGACGTACGTTACGGTAGTCGATGTAGTACGCGTGTTCCCACAGGTCAACCGTCAGCAGAGGGGTTACACCTTCTTCAGTCAGCGGTGTTGCTGCGTTTGAAGTGTTAGTGATCGCCAGAGTGCCGTCAGCTTTTTTCACCAACCAAGTCCAAGATGAACCGAAGTTGTTGATGGCTGAATCAGTAAATTTTGCTTTGAAGTCAGCAAAAGAACCGAATGCTGCATTGATTGCTTCAGCAACTGCGCCAGTTGGCTCGCCACCACCGTTTGGTGATAGGCAGTGCCAGTAGAAAGTGTGGTTCCAAACCTGCGCAGCGTTGTTGAAAATACCGCCAGTTGAGGTCTTGATGATCTCTTCTAGTGATTTGTTTTCAAACTCAGTACCTGGGATCAGACCGTTCAGTTTTACCACATAAGTGTTGTGGTGCTTACCGTGGTGGAAATCCAGAGTTTCTGCTGAGATGTGTGGTTCCAGTGCGTCTTTCGCATAAGGAAGAGCGGGTAATTCAAATGCCATTGCTCGATTCTCCGTTGAGTGTAAAGAGTGGATTCTCTTTATGTCATTGCTTCCAGTGTATTATTTTCTTCGTCGTTACGACTGACTTGCCAAGTATTTTAGCAACTTTTTACTTTATTAAAAGCCTGAAGGCAGAAAAAGATCCAGCAACGCCAAGTCGAGCGTATATCCATATTGAGAATATGCTTTTTATTCTCGGTTATTCCTTTAGAATGTGCCCATATTTGATGACATCCATTAACGAGGAAGCGATGGAAACTATTGACAAAATCAAACAGCAAATCGCCGAGAACCCGATTCTGCTTTATATGAAAGGCTCACCGAAACTGCCAAGCTGTGGTTTCTCTTCGCAAGCCGCACAAGCTCTGATGGCTTGTGGTGAGAAGTTTGCTTATGTAGATATCCTACAAAACCCAGACATCCGTGCAGAGTTGCCGGTTTACGCGCAGTGGCCAACGTTTCCACAACTGTGGATTGAAGGCGAGCTGATTGGCGGTTGTGACATCATGCTGGAAATGTTCCAAAAGGGTGAACTGCAAACTCTGGTAAAAGAAGCGGCTGCTCGCTCAGCAAGCCAAGAGTAATACTGGTTAAATTTACAGTTTTCCTTGATTTCATAAGGCCACATTGAGTAATGTGGCCTTAATTTTATCTCGTCAGCGATTTCCATGACCCGGTTATTTATTGCAGAAAAACCTAGCCTTGCGCGAGCGATTGCCGATGCACTACCCAAGCCTCATAAAAAAGAACAAGGGTGTATTCGCTGCGCTAATGGCGATATCGTGACTTGGTGCATTGGTCACCTTCTCGAACAAGTCGAGCCAGACGCTTATGATGAGCGATACAAAAAGTGGAATATGGCGGATTTGCCTATCATTCCAGAGCAGTGGCAACTGCGCCCAAGAAAATCCTCCTCTCAACAGCTCACCGTCGTTCGTAAGCTACTCAAAGAAGCAACGCAGATTATCCATGCCGGTGACCCCGATCGCGAAGGGCAACTGTTGGTGGATGAGGTGATCGATTATTGCAAAGTGCCGAAGAGCAAAAAAGAAACCGTGCAGCGCCTTTTGATCAGTGATTTAAACCTTTCTGCAGTCAAGCGTGCCTTACAAGGCTTGCGCAGTAATCGAGAGTTTATTCCACTCTCTGTTTCGGCTTTAGCGCGTTCACGCGCTGACTGGCTGTATGGTATGAATATGTCTCGAGCTTATACCCTGCTTGGGAAAAAAGCCGGTTATCAAGGCGTGCTCTCCGTAGGGCGAGTACAGACGCCAGTACTGGGTTTAGTGGTGCGACGGGATGAAGAGATCGAACATTTTATCCCGCATGATTATTTTACTCTTGATGCTTTAATTCCATACCAAAATGGCACCGAATACTTCGACATACGTGCCCGTTGGAAACCAAGTGAGGCCTGCTTACCTTGGCAAGATGAAGAAGGGCGGGTCACTAACCGTAAATTGGTGGACAATGTTGCCAGTCGCATTGCGAATCAGCCCGCGACTGTGACTGAATCAGAGCAAGATCAAACCAAGCAAGCGGCCCCTTTGCCCTATTCACTTTCAGCGCTGCAAATTGATGCGGCAAAACGGTATAACTTCAGCGCACAACAAGTGTTGGATCTGTGCCAGTCTCTTTATGAAAAGCATAAATTGATCACTTATCCGCGATCTGATTGCCGATACTTACCGAAAGAGCATTTAGCTCAGGCTCCCGACGTGGTAGCGGCAATAGCCAACAATGCGCAAGAGATGGTCACCGCAGTGAATGATGCGGATTTATCACTACGCTCCAAAGCGTGGAATGACAGTAAAGTCGACGCGCACCACGCCATCATTCCAACGCCGAAGAAAGCGTCGGTTAATGCGCTGTCAGGGCATGAAATGAAAGTCTATCAACTGATTGCGCGTCAGTACCTTATGCAATTTTATCCTGCGGCGATTTATGCAGAAGCCAAACTGGTTTTTAACATCGCTGGCGGCATTTTTATTGCCAAAGGGCGTCAACTGCTCAGTGCTGGATGGAAAGTGTTGACCGGTCAGCAAGATGAGCAAGAAGAGTGCGTGGATAAAGTCCCCCCTTTGCCTGTTGGCATTGTGCTGCAGTGTCGAGAAGGGGAAATAAAACAGAGACAAACCGAGCCGCCACGCCATTTTACGGAAGCTACATTACTGCAGGCGATGACGGGGATTGCCCGTTTCGTGGCCGATAAAGAGCTGAAAAAAATTCTGCGTGAGACGGATGGTTTAGGCACTGAAGCCACACGAGCTGGGATCTTGGATACCTTGTTTAAGCGTGGATTACTGCAGCGTGATAACAAGCTCATTAAAAGCACGCCAGCTGGCCGAGGTTTGATTCATGCGTTACCCAGTGAAGCCACCTATCCCGATATGACGGCACATTGGGAACATCAACTGCAAGCGATCGCGGAAAAGGGGCAAGCTTATCAACCCTTTATGCAGACACTACAAGGCCGCCTCGAGCAGTTAATTGAGCAAGTTCAGGTCGCACCGGTTCCTGTATCATTGCAAGCTTTGCCAGCGGTGAGTAAACCTGCCTTTAAGCGCACACGCCGTGCACCAAAGAGTAAAGCCAGAACGTATAAAGCTTAATAAACCCAGAGCAGAGCAAAATGATCCCACTGATTTACCATCCTATTTATTCACAACTGGATTTGCCTGTGGGGCATCGTTATCCGATCAATAAGTATCGCCTGCTTTACGAAGAGATTGTGCGTCAAAGAGAGCAAAGTGAAGCATGGCAAGCGAGCTTCGAGTTTCATACCCCCATTGCGGCCGAGCTTTCACGCATCACGCGATTGCATGACCCAGATTATGTGCAAGCTTTGCTCGAGGGGACGCTATCCGCGGCCAAGATGCGTCGAATCGGATTTCCTTGGAGCAAACCACTGATTGAGCGTACTTTGTACTCGGTGGGAGGAACCTGCCTCACGGTTGAGCAAGCGTTGCAATCAGGGGTGGCAATTCATCTCAGTGGGGGTTATCACCATGCTCACGCCGATTTTGGTAGCGGTTTCTGTCTGTTCAATGATCTGGCGATAGCCGCGCACTTCGCACTCTCTTTGCCTAGTGTTGATAAAGTTCTGATCATTGACAGTGATGTACATCATGGTGACGGCACGGCAACCTTGTGCGCGGAACGTGACGAGATCATTACGCTCTCTTTTCACTGTGATAAGAATTTTCCGGCGCGTAAGCCTGCTTCTAGTATGGATGTCGGATATGCTAACCAGACGGGCGATGAAGAGTTTTTGTCCACTTTCATCCAAGCGGTGGAAATGGCGGTCAATCTCCATCGACCTGATCTGATCCTCTATGACGCCGGTGTGGATATTCATAACGATGATGAGCTAGGTTATTTATCCATTTCACAGGCCGCTATCGCGCAACGAGATCGTTTTATGTTGGGTTTGGCAAAGCAGGAGAGCATTCCAATCGCTTGTGTCATAGGCGGTGGGTATCGCGAAGACCATACGGCACTCGTGCCATTGCATCTTGAGTTACTGAAAGCGGCGTTAAGCGCAGGGTATTGAAGCGAAATGATGGCCGTGCGTAAAAGCAAAAAGCCGCTGAATTATCAGCGGCTTTTCTAATGTGGCGGAGAGATAGGGATTTGAACCCTAGGATAGCTATTAACCATCGCCGGTTTTCAAGACCGGTGCTTTCAACCACTCAGCCATCTCTCCGTTATGGGGCGCATAATATCGACCCTAAGTTCGATTGTAAAGCCCTGAAAATACTGTTTGCTTCAATTATGTACACTTGGCCGCTATTTTTATGACTAAGTGCTATTTTACACATTAAATAAAACGGAAAAGGGGAGTTTCTAAGAAACTCCCCTTTAGGTGTATGGTCGGACTGAGAGGATTTGAACCTCCGACCCCCGACACCCCATGACGGTGCGCTACCAAGCTGCGCTACAGTCCGATGCGCGTAATCTAATGACTTTTACTAGATGCGTCAACCCTGAACCGACTTAAAATAATGAATTTAATTATCTTTTGCGTAAAAACGCTGCAATTCGGTCAAACCTTGCATTAATACAGGCAGTGTTGGGTTGGTTTCTTTAAGACGTTGGTAATCGCCATCGTAGACTTTGAAATTACCAAACTTATCCAACACTGTAGTTTGTGTATCGGTAATCAAGGCGAGCTCACGAGCATCGCCCGCCAAAATCCATTTGCGCTTACTTTCGTTAAACAGATTTTTACCGCTGCTGTAGTCAACCGGATTAGAGGAAACACCGAGCAAATCTTGCATGAGTGTTACCGAGAAATCGAGATGACTAGAGCGATGAGCATAGGTTCCTGCCACTTTGCCAGGCCAATGAATCACCATAGGGACTTGCAGTTGGTAGCGACTGTAGTTGGTGTTTGAACCCCAAGTATTGGTTTTGGTTTCATTAAACTCCGTGCCATGATTGGAGGTGATCACTACCACAGTGTTATCCATAAGTTTCAACGAGTTCAGTTGTTCAAGAACGGTGTTGATGACTTGGTCGGCTTGGGTCACGGACAGGTTGTATGCACTGCGTAAACGATCCTCCGCTGACTCTTGAGCACTGCTGAGTTCTGAAAACTCTTCTACGGTCGTCAGTTCTAAATAACTAAACCAAGGCTGTTTTTGACCGACATTTAGCCATTCTGCCCAGCGTTGTACCGCTTGTTCATCTGGGCTGCTCTCATCGTTCGTAACAGCAATCGCCTCTATCGGTAAAGAGCGGAACATGGTTTCTTTATAGAGTGGGTCTGCAAAGTTGTTGCCGCTAAATAAGCCAAACTGATAGTCATTTTTCTTCATCACATCAATCAGTAGCGGCGCATTGCCTTGCACTCGCACACTGCTGGCGTAGGTACTCGGTAAGCCGTAAAACAGACCAAATAAGCCAAACATATCGTTACTTGAACTGTAATGATTGGTGAAATTGAGATTCTCATTCGCAAACTGATAAGTATTGGGCATGAGTTCAGGGGTCAGGGCATCTGCACGCAAATTATTGATGCTGACTATCAGCACGTTCAAATTATTGGCTCTACGACTGAACTCTAACGGTTCGAGTGGGTAAATCAGACCGTCAATATCACTATTCTGTTCGGCAAGGCGCTTGCTGTACTCTTCTTTATCGAGCAAGCCGTGCTTTTCCATAAAGGATTTTGCCGTCATTGGATAAGAGAGCGGGAAATTCGCTCGCTGACTGGTGACCGGGGAATAGAGATATGCATCCGACCACACATAAATCAGATGGCTGGCGATGAAACTGAAGAAAAAGACGGCCGCTAGAGGTCGCCCGATGCGTTTGTGTGACAGTTTACGCTGCTTGCGCCAAACCCATTCTGATAAACCGAGCTCAAGGAGAAAGATGAGGGGCAGTACCACAAACAAATGCTGCAAATCCGCACTGACACTGCTGGTTTCATCGCTGAATAGCAGTTCCCACACCACAGGGTTGAGGTGCAGATTAATAATTTGGTAGGCCTGAGTATCAATCAGTAAAACAGTGAGGCCTAACGTCGAGAAGCATACGGCCAAAAAGCGGAATAAGCTTCTCGATGGAATAATGAAAGTAAGTGGAAAAAGCACTAACAGGTAGAGTGCGAAAACCAAAAAGCCGAAATGTCCAACCCAAGACAGCGCAAGGTAGAGCTGCCCAAGCAAGGTTTCTGGCCAAGGTGATTGAGAGATATATCGTGTGCCAATCAACATGGCAGCGATGATATTAAAGAAGGCAAACCAGTGCCCCCAACCTACTAAACGAGATACCCGATCGCCGTATGTATTTCCGCTATCTACCATGTGCTTTTTCTATTTATGGGTTAAATGGGGCAATTTAGCTTTGCAAAGACGACACTAATGCTTGCGCGAATTTTTCAGCAATCACTTTACGTTGTGCAGCAGCAACATTTTGATTGATGACATTCGTTGCGATGTTGCCAACCACCATTAAGGTGAGCTCTGGCGAAGCATTATGTTTATTTAGTACCGCAGCAATTTCAGTCAGAATGGATTCAACGTGTTCGTCACTGTATTTAGATGTAATAGGCATATTGACTCTGATGATGATAGTAAAAGCGGCTTATGATAACCTACTATGCCTGACAACTGAAACCAGAACGATGATTATTTCACTATGAGCCTATTCCTTTCTAACGTGATTTTGCACCAACTCCGTAAAAATGATAACGATGAATTGGTGGTGAATTATCGCGCCGAATCTCTTCGCAATGATACGTCAACTGAAAACTTAGTCGCTGAGTTACATCGTGTTTTTAATGCAAAAGCCGGGAAAGGTTTCGGTTGCTTTAAGTCAGACAGTGAATTCCAGCTTTGGTTGCAAGAGATGCGTCGTGGAACCCTGCCATTCTATGAGTTTTCACAGCAAAGCGCTCAACGCCTAAAAAATGAGTTAGCCAAGTATCCTTTTGCTGATGAAGGGATCTTAGTGATGGCCGAATATCAATCTTTGGCGACGGATTATCTCTTTATTGGTCTACTGCCTCTCAATCAAAGTTTGAAAGTGACAGAAGGGCTCGACATCAGCGCTACCGACTATCTAGACATCAACAAAATGGATATCGTGGCGCGTATTGATCTTTCGAGCTATGAAACCGACAAAGAGTCCAAACGTTACCTGAGTTACATCAAAGGTCGTGTTGGTCGTAAAGTGGCAGACTTCTTTTTGGACTTTCTACAGGCGGATATTGGCTTAGACACCAAACAGCAAAACCAAGTGTTGATGCAGGCGGTGGAAGACTTCTGTGCTGACGCGAAATTCGAAAAAGAGGAAGTGATCAGTTACAAAAAGCAGGTGTATGAGTACTGTAACGATCAAATCAAAGCGGGTGATGAAGTCAGAGTGCAAGAGCTCTCCGGCGAGCTGCCTCCGAGTAATGAGGGCGTCAACTTCTTCGATTTCACTCGTGAACAAGGCTATCAGTTAGAAGAGAGTTTTCCTGCCGATCGTTCAACGGTTCGTAAGCTAACCAAATACGTAGGTGCGGGTGGCGGTTTAAACTTGAGTTTTGATAGTTTGTTGCTCGGCGAGCGAGTGTTTTACGATCCAGAAACCGATACGCTGACGATTAAAGGCACTCCACCTAATTTGCGTGATCAGTTAACTCGCCTACGTTAAACATCAGCCCGACGATCATGAGATAAGTAGGTAGGTTTCATTGAGTTCATTGAAAAAGAGAGCGATCACGCTCTCTTTTTTGTACGCAATTTATTGCGTGCACCATCAAGAGTCAAAATAGGGTATATGCTTGATCTGAAGTTCTAAACAGGATGGTTAGGCATGGCACAGACTTTATTGAATCAAGGTGTTAGGAAGAAAGTCGTGATGGCTATTTTCGCGGCTTGGAGTTTGGTCGCCGCTTTGGTGTTGTGGCAATTCTCCTTGATCTCTTCCTCCTCACGCAGTCTCGATGAACTCACCAATCGTTTGATGCATTTTCGTGAGACGCTCTATTTTGCGCAGCCCTATCGAGCCAATCAAGCTCCTAATTTGGAGCTTGAGCTGTCATTAGTCTTAGCTTTACGCATGCAGATTGAAGCTGAACAGTCGAGGATATGGATTCGGCGAGATGTGCAGCAGCTCTTGTACCAAACCGATCGATTTGTTGAACAAGCGCGGGCGTTTTTAACCATTGAGCTGCATCCAACGGAGTTGGCTGAGCGCTTTCGTGAAAGTCGTCAGCGTGTGCATGCCGATCCTCAGTTATTGTCAGCGTATTTCCAGTTAGGCGCGTTTAGCTTTGAAGCGTTGTTTGCGGATAATAGAAACAGTCCTGAAATCTATCGAAGTTTAGATCGTATTTTGCAAGATTCTTTAACCTTGCCCAGTCGTGAACAAGAATCGCTGCAAGTTGCTTTGGCACAAGTTTCTCGCTTACTGACGCAATACGCCGAAGGCGATAACCTCGTCGGAAAATTGCTCAATCATGCTGTCTATGAAGAGGCGAGTATGCTTGAAGAGGAGTATCACCATCAGCTCTGGATCATGATGGTGATTCTGGTTGGGGCTAGCTCGATAGCGATGCTCTGTTTTATCGTATTGCCATCCCGTCCCCAGTTTTTGCCTCGATCTGCTTCAAACCAAGAAAATACAAAATTTCACAAGCTAGGTGGCATGAGTCATCAAGTCAATATCGCGCTGGTAGAGCAAACGCTGAATGGCGACTTTGAAGCCGTTCGGCAGCTACTCAAAGTTTTTTTGGAAGATCATAAAAATGATGATGAGCAGATCCGTTCGCTGTTACTCAGTAATCCTGAAGCCGCGCAGCGACATTGTCATAGCCTAAAAAGTGTTGCGGCAAGCCTTGGTGCTGAGCGATTAAAGCAGGTCGCTGCTGAAATAGAGAGTCATTTACGAGCGGGGCAGCTCCCAAGTGAAAGAGCCTTGGATAATCTTTCTGCTTATCTGGCTGAAACTGTGCGTGAGGCAGAGTGGCATGTATCGCGATTGCCTTCGGATGAATTATCAATAAAAAGAGCGCCTTAGCGCTCTTTAAAAGATAACAAGTGATGGAACGTTGTTATGCAGAAGCCGGTGCTTTCTGGATTTCCTCTGCCGTCACTTCTTGTTCATTCATGGCCTGTGTGGGTTCACATTTATCGACAAACCAACCACAGTAAGATGTGATGATAGTGACGAGAATACACACGAAGCTTAGCCACATAAACGGTGCATAAGAGAGAGTCGCCACACCCAAAATGCTCGCCATATAGATGCCGTTATCACTCCAAGGCACCATGCCAGAGGTCAGTGTACCGCCGAATTCTGCGTTACGAGACAAGTTCTTACGTTGATAGCCTAAACGATCGTAGTTCTTGGCACAGATTTTTGGGGTCAGGATCAGTGATACATACATCGCAGAACCAAAAACGTTCCCCATAAAGGCGGTACCGATAGTGCTGGTCGCTAGCGAACCTGGGCTAGTGACTCGGCGCTCGAACAGTTTGGCGATGGTTTCTAGCACGCCGACTCTATCGAGCAGACCACCAAAACCAAGACCGAAGACGATAACCGCAACCGATCCGAGCATGGATGACATACCGCCACGGTTAAGAATTGCATCAATAAAGCTTACGCCAGATTCAATATTGTAAGGTGCCCATGCGGTGTTGAACGCTTGAAGGAAATCGACATCTTGGATCATCACAGCCCAAACGATACCGAGCAATGAACCAAAGCTGATCACTGGGAAAGAAGGCATACGCATTGCCAACAAACCAAGCACAATCAACACAGGCACGAAAGAATAAGGCGTGATGTAGAACTGCTGTTCCATCGCGGCAATGACCGTCTCTACTTGTGACATATCGACGTTGCCAGCGTAATGGAAACCAAACAGAGTAAACAGAATGCCAGTGATCACATAGCTGATCAGAGCAATCGGTAACATGCCTTTAATGTGTTCCATCACTTCAACGTTAGACATCGAAGAGGCTAAGATCACAGAGTCAGACAGGGGAGACATCTTATCGCCGAAGTAACAGCCTGACAGCACAGCACCAGCAGTGATAGGCGCTGGAATACCAAGGCCTTGTCCAATCCCCATCATGGCAATACCGGCAGTACCTGCCGCACCCCAAGAGGTTCCCGTTGCCAGAGCAGTCAATGAACAAATCACCATAGTGGCTAATAAAAAGATAGAAGGGTGAATTGCTTTTAGACCGTAATAGATGATGGTTGGCACAATACCGCCGGAAATCCACGTTCCGACAAGAGCACCGACCGCCAATAAGATCAGCACTGCGCCTAAACCATTTGAAATGCCATTCAGGGCAGCATTTTCTAAGTCTTTGTATTTATGTCCTAGGCGAATACCTAACGTCATGATCACGAACCAGCCAATATACAGAGCCAGTTGGATCGGTAAATCCAGTTTTGCGGTAAATGAAAACGCTAACAGCAAAAATAGGCCAAGCGAGACGATTACTTGAGTCAAACTTGGCAGGCGTTGTTGGGCTTGTAACATACTAAGAGCCTCTTATCCAATCGTTAGTAAGGAGTCAGGATATCCTTATTGAGTCGAGGTGCACTTTACCGTAGTTAAAATAATATATCGACATTAAAGCTCTTTGTTGTGATTTATATCGTTCAAGTGGTTAATTTGTAGCATTTGCTGTTTATTTTTTGAGTAATAAATGAAAGCAAATCTTTTGTGAGGTGAGTTTTTTGTGTTACAAGAAATAAGTTTTTTGGTAAAAATCTGACGTCAATACTCTAACTTGGTTAAAAAGTGAGAGTTTTAAGATGCTTGCCGTAAAAAAGCGAATAACCCCGAGAGAAGGATAAGAAAAAGTTGTCAGATTTGCTAAGAAAGGCTTGAGATTTCAGGCTGAACCACTTATAGATGGAGCCAGTGATTTGACATTGGATCTACACGGAGAGTAAGGGAAATGAGAGTAGGTTTAGTAGGTTGGCGTGGCATGGTCGGTTCTGTCCTCATGCAACGCATGGTAGAAGAGCGCGATTTTGATCTGATTGAACCGGTTTTCTTCAGTACATCGCAAATTGGTGTTCCTGCCCCTAATTTTGGTAAAGATGCAGGCATGTTGCACGATGCGTTCGACATTGAGAGCCTCAAGCAGCTTGATGCTGTCATTACCTGCCAAGGCGGTAGTTATACCGAAAAGGTCTACCCAGCACTGCGTCAAGCGGGTTGGAAAGGTTACTGGATCGATGCTGCATCGACATTGCGTATGGATAAAGAGGCGATCATCACTCTGGATCCCGTTAACCTTAAACAAATTCTGCATGGTATTCATCATGGTACAAAAACCTTTGTCGGTGGTAACTGTACTGTGAGCTTGATGTTAATGGCACTTGGTGGCCTGTATGAGCGTGGCTTGGTGGAATGGATGAGCGCTATGACTTACCAAGCAGCATCCGGAGCGGGCGCACAAAATATGCGTGAGCTGATTTCACAAATGGGTGTGATTAATGATGCCGTCAGCTCAGAGCTTGCCAATCCTGCCAGCTCCATTTTGGATATTGATAAGAAAGTGGCTGAAACCATGCGTTCGGGTTCTTTCCCAACCGATAACTTTGGGGTTCCGCTGGCAGGTTCACTGATCCCTTGGATTGACGTGAAACGCGATAATGGCCAAAGCAAAGAAGAGTGGAAAGCGGGTGTAGAAGCCAACAAAATTCTGGGTTTGCAAGATTCTCCAGTACCGATTGATGGTACGTGTGTGCGTATCGGCGCAATGCGTTGCCACTCTCAGGCATTGACCATCAAACTGAAGCAGAACATTCCTCTCGATGAAATCGAGGAGATGATTGCTACTCATAACGATTGGGTCAAAGTGATCCCGAATGAGCGTGACATTACCGCACGTGAACTGACACCCGCTAAAGTAACCGGCACGCTGTCTGTCCCCGTCGGCCGCTTACGCAAAATGGCGATGGGCGATGATTTCCTCAATGCCTTCACGGTTGGCGACCAGCTCTTGTGGGGGGCTGCTGAGCCGTTGCGCCGTACGCTGCGCATCATTTTGGCCGAGAAATAATCGTCTCCCTTGGCGAAGCCACATCTCCTAACAAAAAAGCGCCGTTTGGCGCTTTTTTTATCGACGTCTTAAATCGAGTTATTCACGATTTACGCTAAGCCGGGAAACAAGTTACGTAGCCCATTGGCAATAAATTCAATACCGAGCGCACCAAGGATCAGACCCATGATACGGGTGATTACGTTGATACCGGTTTGTCCGAGCAAGCGGACGATATACGGTGCTGAACGGAAAAGCAGCCAAGAGCAAAAACTGAAGGCGACAACGGTCAAAATGATCCCCAAGGTATCCAGCATATTTGGATAACGTGAGCCATAAACAATCGTTGAACTGATGGCTCCGGGGCCGGCCATGAGTGGCATCGCCAGTGGGACAACCGCAATTTGCTCACGGCTGATGTATTCGGATTTTTCCTGTTTATTCTGCTTATCCTCACCGAGCTTACCGCTCATCATCGAAAAGGCGATGCTAAGCAGCAGTAAACCGCCTGCAACACGGAATGAATCGAGAGAAATACTGAAGAGGTCGAGCAGCATTTGACCCGCCAGTAAGGCGATGATCAAGATGATGGCCACGGCGATATTCGCGGTCGCTGCGGTTTTATTTTTCTCTTCCAGCGTCATGTGGCCAGTAAGAGAAACAAATACCGGCATAATGCCTACAGGGTTTACTGCAGCGACAAGGCCGAGAAAAAATTGGAGGAATATAGCAATTTCAAAGCTTTGCATGATGAAGTCTCGTAACCATCATTGGGACGTAAAGAAGCGTGCGTAATGTAAGTTAAAGATAGCAAAAGCACGAATGAAAAAAATTGAGTCGCTATTGATTATTATGTGAGAAAAACTAATTGATGAAGAATTATGCAAAGAGTAAGTGTCATTCTTGTGTCAAGTTTGTTTGCTCATAATGTCGCCTGTTAACATTCGCACATTTTTTGTAAAAACTTAGGCAATGGCTGGTGGTCGTAAGCATAACCGATATACTCTCAGTAGCACGTTAACCCCCTCTTAAAAGTGGTGGTTGTGTTTAAAAATGAAACTTTTTTACAGGCTGTTGTAGTTTTTTTAGTTTTTGAAAGCTAAGTGCGGTTTTTTTAATCACGAGTGGTTTTTTGTTTAAATCGTTTAATTTCAATTGTTTAATTTATGTTTTTACTCTTGGGTACCACTTGTTAGGTAATTAGTTTTTCATAACTGATCTGAGTCAATTTTTTTCACAGTCTGAAATATTATACTCAGTCGTGAAAGCAATTTACTAAGTCGGTTGTAAGTTAAGTCTTTGAACCACAGTAAAAACGAACTGCAGCACACTTACTAAAGAGTTTTTAACATTTTTTTATTTTAGGAGATTCATTATGCCTGTTACTAATCTGGCTGAACTTGATGCTCTGGTTGCTCGCGTTAAAGCAGCTCAAGCTGAATTTGCTACTTTCTCTCAAGAACAAGTAGACAAAATCTTCCGCGCAGCCTCTCTAGCAGCAAACCAAGCACGTATCCCGTTAGCACAAATGGCGGTAGAAGAATCAGGTATGGGTATTGTTGAAGATAAAGTAATCAAAAACCACTTTGCTTCTGAGTTTATCTACAACAAGTACAAGGACGAAAAAACCTGTGGCATCCTCGAAGAAGATGACAACCTAGGTACTATGACTATCGCTGAGCCTGTTGGCATCATCTGTGGTATCGTCCCAACGACTAACCCAACCTCAACCGCGATCTTCAAATCACTGATTTCTCTGAAGACTCGTAACGGTATCATCTTCTCTCCACACCCACGTGCGAAAAACTCAACCAACGCAGCAGCGAAACTGGTTCTGGATGCCGCAATCGCAGCGGGTGCACCAAAAGACATCATCGGTTGGATTGACCAACCTTCAGTTGAGCTGTCAAATGCTCTGATGAAACACGATGGTATCGCACTGATCCTTGCGACGGGTGGTCCTGGGATGGTGAAAGCGGCTTACTCTTCTGGTAAACCAGCCATCGGTGTAGGTGCAGGTAACGTTCCAGTTGTTATCGATGAAACTGCAGATATCAAACGTGCGGTTGCTTCTATCCTGATGTCTAAAACGTTCGACAACGGTGTAGTGTGTGCTTCTGAGCAAGCGGCTATCGTAGTGAGCGAAGTTTACGACGAAGTGAAAGAGCGTTTCGCAACGCACAAAGCGCACGTCCTGAGCAAAGCGGATGCAGACAAAGTGCGTAAAGTGCTGCTGATTGATGGCGCTCTGAACGCGAAGATCGTAGGTCAACCTGCTGCTGCTATCGCTGAAATGGCAGGCGTAAAAGTACCTGCAGATACTAAAGTGCTGGTGGGTGAAGGTCTGGGCAAAGTCTCTTATGACGATGAATTCGCTCACGAGAAACTGTCTCCAACACTTGGCCTGTTCCGTGCTGACAACTTCGAAGACGCGGTTGCTCAAGCGGTGACTATGGTTGAGATCGGCGGTATCGGTCACACCTCAGGTCTGTACACCAACCAAGACGTTAACGCAGACCGTATCCGTTACTTTGGTGATAAACTGAAAACTGCCCGTATTCTTGTCAACATCCCGACCACTCACGGTGGTATCGGTGATCTGTACAACTTCAACGTTGCACCGTCTCTGACTCTGGGTTGTGGTTCTTGGGGTGGTAACTCAATCTCTGAGAACGTAGGTCCTAAGCACCTAATCAACAAGAAAACTGTTGCGAAGCGAGCTGAAAACATGTTGTGGCACAAACTACCTAAGTCTATCTACTTCCGCCGTGGTAGCCTTCCAATCGCCCTGAGCGACCTAGAAGGTAAAAAACGCGCATTCCTAGTTACTGACCGTTTCCTATTCAACAACGGTTATGCAGACGATGTGGTTGCCCTGCTGAAAGCACAAGGCATGGAAGTTCAGACATTCTTCGAAGTAGAAGCGGATCCAACACTGTCTGTCGTAGAAAAAGGCGCTGCAGCAATGCAAAGCTTCCAACCAGATGTGATTCTTGCGCTAGGTGGTGGTTCACCAATGGATGCGGCGAAGATCATGTGGGTAATGTACGAGCACCCAGATACTCACTTTGAAGAACTGGCTATGCGCTTTATGGACATCCGTAAGCGTATCTACAAGTTCCCTAAAATGGGTAAAAAAGCAGAGCTTGTTTGTATCACTACCACTTCAGGTACGGGGTCAGAAGTTACACCATTCGCGGTTGTGACTGACGACAAGACTGGCGCTAAGTACCCACTGGCAGACTACGAACTGACACCACAAATGGCGATCGTAGATGCGAACCTTGTGATGAACATGCCTAAGTCTCTGACCGCTTTCGGTGGTTACGATGCGGTAACTCACGCACTCGAAGCTTATGTATCCGTTCTTGCGAACGAATACTCAGACGGTCAAGCACTACAAGCGCTGAAGATGCTGAAAGAGTACCTACCTTCTAGCTACGCGAATGGTGCGAAAGATCCAATCGCTCGTGAGAAAGTACACAACGCAGCCACTATCGCTGGTATCGCATTCGCGAACGCGTTCTTGGGTGTATGTCACTCAATGGCGCACAAAATCGGTGCTGAGTTCCACCTACCACACGGTTTGGCGAACGCTCTGCTGATTGCTAACGTAGTACGTTACAACGCGAACGACAACCCAACCAAACAAACGGCATTCTCTCAATACGACCGTCCACAAGCACGTCGTCGTTACGCAGAAGTGGCGGACCACTTAGGTCTGAGCCAACCGGGTGACCGTACTGCACAGAAGATTGAGCGTCTGCTGACTTGGTTGGATGAACTGAAAGTTAACCTAGACATTCCAAAATCAATCCAAGCTGCAGGTGTAGCAGAAGCAGACTTCCTTGCAAAAGTGGATGAGCTAGCGGTTGAAGCGTTTGATGACCAATGTACTGGTGCAAACCCACGCTACCCACTGATCGCTGAGCTGAAAGAAGTTCTGCTGGCTTCTTACTACGGTAAGCCATTCGTTGAAGGTCAAACTTTCGAAGGCACCACTGTTATCGTAAAGAAAGCAGATCAAGAAGCGGCGAAAGCGCCAAAAGCGAAAAAGTAATGTGATTGGTTTTCGCTAGCACGAAACAAATCGGGAAATTCAAACCCTCCATAAGGAGGGTTTTTTTATGCCATGACTTTGGGAAGAGTCAGTAAGATGGCCACTTGAGTTAGGTCCACATCACCAAGATAGCGGCCAGAGCCACTAAGATAAGCCCGAATCCATCTTTAATTCGCACTTTTTGACCTAGCCAGAAGATGGAGATCAACATAGTGAAAAAGATCTCCACTTGGCCAAGCGTTTTCACATAAGGCACGGCTTGCAGTGACATGGCGCTAAACCAACCTATCGAGCCTAAGCAACTGCTCACACTGGTCAGCATGACTAACTTCGGGCGTTGCCAAAGCTTGTACAAGGTCGATCTCTCTTTAATGAGCAAGTATCCGACCAAACAGAGTGTTTGCAGCGAGATGACCAACAACAATACCCAAGCTGCGCTGTAAGGGAAGGGGAGTTGTGAGGCGAGACTGGCTTCACGAACCCAGAGTGAAGTGAGAGCAAATGCACTACCGCTGCTCAAGCCAAGAAGTACGGTCGGGAGTGAAAGCTGTTTAAAACCGCCGTGACTGCTCAGCATAAAGACTCCAACCCCGCCAATCACTACACCAAGCCAGCCTAATACCGTGAGTTGAGTGCCGAAAAACAGCATACCCAAGATTGCAGCCACCAAAGCTTCGCTTTTAGCCAGCCCAGCACCAACCGCGTAGTTGTTGTATTTAAAAAGCTTGACCATTAACGCGGTAGCCAGGATCTGCATGAACGATGCGCCGACCACATAATGCCAAAATGCACTGGAGAAGGTGGGTAATGCGGCAGGTTGCCATTGATAGAGTGCGATCAGATACACGCCAGCAATCGGGCTTGCCCAGAGAAAGCGTGCGAGGGTCACACCTGCTGTTGTCACATCGCCAGATAAACGGCTCTGGAATGCGTTGCGCCATGCTTGCATAAAGGCAGCAAACAGGGTGAGAAAAATCCATGTCATGGTGTGCTCCGGAAGAAAGTGGAAGCACCATGCTAGAGAAAGGCTAAATTATCAGCAAGTTAAATCATCGATGGCTGGCCGTCGTGAACAAGGCAGCGCGAGGCTGCCTTGGTGATATTATCCCGCCAAAACATCACTAGCGACTTTGTAGGTTGGATCTTCTTTAAGGTTGATTTCCACTAAGCTGCCTGCTTTCTGTAGTAGAGCGCGACAGTCTTGGCTTAAATGGCGCAAGTGCAAGGTTTTACCAACGGCGGCATAACGTTCCGCTAAGGTTTCTATCGCATCAATCGCTGAATGATCGGCCACGCGCGAGCGAGCGAAATCGACAATCACTTCTTTAGGATCATGGTGCGCATCAAACAATTCAAGGAAGTTCGCGGCCGACCCAAAGAAAATGGGGCCATGAATATGATATTCCTTATGCCCATCAGGATTGATATGGCTGGCTGCGTAAATATGCTTGGCGTGCTCCCATGCAAACATCAACGCAGAGGCAATCACACCGACTGCGACCGCAATCGCTAAATCGGTAAACACGGTGACCACTGTCACCAACACAATGACGAAGAAATCTTGTTTCGGAACTCGGCGCGCTAATTTGAAGGTAGCCCATTCAAAAGTGCCAATCACCACCATAAACATGACGCCGACTAATGCCGCAAGCGGGATCATCTCAATCAAAGAAGCGGTAAACAGGATAAAGCACAGCAGCAATACGGCTGCGACTATCCCCGATAGACGACCACGTCCACCAGAGTTAACGTTGATCATCGATTGCCCAATCATGGCGCAGCCACCCATGGCACCAAACATGGAGCACGTGATATTGGCTAAGCCTTGCCCCATACATTCACGGTTGGATTGGCCGCGAGTGCCAGTCATTTCATCTAAAACCGTCAGCGTCAGCAGTGACTCTATCAAGCCAATCGCAGCGAGAATTAAAGCATAAGGGAAAATGATCTTTAGGGTTTCCCAAGTCAGAGGTACCGCGGGAATCGAAAAAGAGGGAAGAGAGCCCGCAAGAGTTGCCGCATCATTCCCCGACATAGCCCGCAGAAAATCCACGACGGTACGAGTTTCCAAGCCTAAACCTTGAACCAGCAGAGTGACAGTGACTATCGCCGCCAATGAAGAAGGTATCGCGGTGGTGAGTTTGGGTAGGAAATGGATGATCGCCATCGTTAAGGCAACCAGCCCTAACATGAGGAGCAATTCCTTTTGTGGTAGCCAAGTCATGACTCCGTTGAGATCGGGAGCTTTAAATTGGCCGAGTTGAGCTAGAAAAATCACAATCGCTAGCCCATTCACAAAACCAATCATCACTGGATGCGGTACCATGCGAATAAATTTGCCTAACTTAAACAAGCCTGCTGCGACTTGCAGTAAACCCGTGAGAAGAATCGCGGCAAATAAATACTGCACACCATGGCTTGCGACTAAGCTCACCATCACTACTGCCATTGCTCCGGTTGCACCAGAAATCATACCGGGCCGACCGCCAAAAATGGAGGTAATCAGGCCGACAATAAACGCGGCATAAAGGCCAACCATAGGATCGACCCCCGCGACAAATGCAAAAGCCACCGCTTCTGGTACCAGAGCCAGTGCGACCGTCAACCCAGATAACACATCATTTTTTATTGAGTGCTGCGAGAAAGAAGGGAATTCAAACATGGGCAAAACCGTGTTCCGTATTTGTGCTGCTCATGAATGATGAGCATGAAGTGAACCGAGCCGCTTAACATAAAGTGAAAGATCAAGGTGTGACTAAGCGGGTTAATTTTGAACTGCGGATGCTACAGAATTGAACGGTAGGGTGCAATCATCAATTACAGTGTTAGCCCATATCACCAGCATGAATAAGGTCATCCCCTTGCTACTTGAGCTTTAGCGCTATTGGCTGCAACGCCAAGTAGTATGTACACAAGGCATCTAGGCAAGAGATGATGCAAGGCTGTTGGGAAATTTAAGAATCACGGGTAAAAGAAAGGGCTGCGTTGGCAGCCCTTATCGTATGGTTTCGCTATTTAGAAGCTTTGCGGCTTACTCATGCCCGCACTGGCTTGATTACGCACGACTTGACTACCCGCACCACGCGCTTGGTAACGTTCAGCACGTAAAGGCGCGGCGTTAACCTGCACTTCACGGATGTCATCTGAGCCAGGTGCTTTAGTCATCGGCGATGAGGCGTACGGCTGTTGGATGACCGCTTTCGCGGTGAGTGATGTTGCACTCACTGTCACTGGCTTAACAACCTTAATTGGTTCTGCCATTTTGTCTGCGATCACTTCAACCGTCGTTTGTGCGACAACCTCGTCACTGATTGTGGCTGGCTCTTCGACTTCAGCGACTTTCGCCACTACGGTTTCTAGCGCAGCAGTTTCTGTTGCTGACTCTTCAATTACCGGAGCTTCAATCACTGTAGCTTCAACCACGACCGGCTCAACGGGTGCGATGAGTGTCTCTGCGATCACGTCAGTAATCACTGGCTCTTGCACTACTGGCTCAGGTTGAACCGCAGCAGTTTCACGACGTACGATGACTTTACCCATCGCCATTTCTGGGAAGGCAACGCCTCCGAGTACACGTGGCGCTGCCACTTTTTCGCTTTCTACTACTGCAGTTGCCGCAGTCGGTGTTACATGAGTCACATGTTGAGCACCTTCAGCAGTTTCATGGCGTGACTGTGGACGCGGCGCTAAGTCGTAGCGAGGCATCACTTTACCCATGGCCATCTCAGGAGAGGCAACCCCACCTTTACGCAGGCGGAATGGGTTAGGGCGACGATCACGACCACGACGGCGGCGCTGGCCGCTGGCGCGCAGATGACGTGGCGAGCGGCGATTACGACGCTGCTTCTGATCATCTTGCTCGTTATCCTCTTGAGCCGAATCCGCAAAATCATCGGTTACAGGCAGATTAACTGGCGCTGGAGCGTCGAACGCATTGTCAACAGGAGCTGTAGACAGGTTGTCTAACTCTTCTGCGGCAAGCTGATCTTTGACTCGAATTTGCTTCGAGAGCTTACGACGTTGACGACGTTCTTTAACAACCGCGGCTTTCTCTTCTTTAGGCTCAACGGCTTTAACTTCTTGTTGTGCTTCAGCCGCTAATTGGCGACCTTGCTCAAGCAATTTAGCCGTTTTACTTTCATCTCGTTTATTACGACGATCTTGACGTTCTGGACGCTCGGTTTCTGGACGTTCATTGCGGTCATTACGTTCGTTACGCTCACCACGCTCTTGCTTTGGCTTGCGCTCTTGTGGCTTACGGTTGCTGTTTGATGTCTCTTTATCGTTACGCTCGTTGTTTTCCTCATTACCGCGGCGACGGTTTTTGTCACGAGGGTTACGACGACGATCATTATTACGATCGTTACGTTCACGACGAGGTTTGTCTTGTTCACTATTCTGCGTTACAGGCGCTTCTACTTTGGCCGCTTCCGGTGTCGCAGAGAATAGGCTCGCAATCGCTTTAAACACACGGCTAAAGAAACCAGGCTGCGCAGGTTGCTGTACCTCTGCAACAGGTTGAGGTTCTGCTTTAGGTTTTGGTGTTGGAGCAGGAACCGCTTCCGCAGGCGCTGCAAAACCTTTCAGTACTGGCTCTTCAATACGTTTTGGTTTGAGCTCAACATCGACCACTTCTTTGCCTTCCGCTTCTTTCATCGCTTCCAGCTTTTTCGGAATCAGGTAAGAGAGAACATCTTGCTCTTCACCTTCACGCACGCGGATCACTTCAAAGTGCGGTGTTTCCATATCGGAATTTGGCACGATAGTAATGCGAACTTGCTGCGCTTTTTCAATGTGATTGATTGAGCGACGCTTCTCGTTTAACAGATAAGACGCGATAGAGACAGGTACCACCGCAAGCACTTGCGATGTGTTGTCTTTGAGTGCTTCTTCTTCAATTAAGCGCAGAACAGAAAGTGCCAAAGATTCGTTGTCACGAATCACGCCGGTTCCTTTACAACGAGGACAGATGTGATGGCTTGCTTCTGCCAGAGAAGGGCTCAAACGTTGACGCGACATCTCCAGCAAACCAAAGCGAGAAATACGGCCAATTTGAACGCGAGCACGGTCAACACGCACCGCTTCACGTAGACGGTTTTCCACTTCACGCTGGTGGCGAACAGGGGTCATATCGATGAAGTCGATCACCACAAGACCACCGAGGTCACGCAGACGCAATTGGCGTGCGATTTCATCTGCAGCTTCTAGGTTGGTATTGAGAGCGGTCTCTTCAATATCGCCACCTTTGGTTGCGCGAGCAGAGTTGATGTCGATGGAAGTCAAGGCTTCGGTTGGGTCAATAACGATTGAACCACCAGAAGGCAGGCGAACTTCACGTTGGAAAGCCGATTCAATCTGGCTTTCGATTTGGAAATGGCTGAACAGCGGTACTTCGCCTTCGTATTTTTTCACACGATTGACGAAATCTGGGCGCACTAAACGGATATGCTCAAGAGCACGCTCGTAAATGCTGTTGCTGTCGATAAGAATTTCACCAATATCACGACGCAAGTAATCACGGATCGCACGAACAATCACGTTACTTTCTTGGTGGATAAGGAAAGGTGCAGGGTTTGAATCAGACGCTTGTTTAATCGCACTCCAGTGCTTAAGCAGTACATTTAAGTCCCACTCTAGCTCTTCAGCGCTTTTACCTACGCCTGCGGTACGAACAATTAAGCCCATACCTTGTGGCAATTCTAGTGAGCTGAGTGCTGATTTCAGTTCAGTGCGCTCATCGCCTTCGATACGACGAGAAATACCGCCAGCACGAGGGTTATTTGGCATCAGAACTAAGTAGCTGCCCGCTAGAGAGATAAAGGCGGTTAGGGCTGCACCTTTGCTACCGCGCTCCTCTTTCTCGATTTGCACGATCACTTCCTGACCTTCGTTCAGCACATCTTTGATGTTTGGACGACCTTGGTAGCTATAACCATCAGGGAAGTATTCACGAGCGATTTCTTTGAGAGGGAGGAAACCGTGTCTTTCAGCACCGTAGTCAACGAATGCAGCTTCAAGACTGGGTTCAATGCGGGTAATGCGGCCTTTGTAGATATTTGCTTTTTTCGATTCGTGCCCCGGACTTTCAATATCCAGATCGAACAGACGTTGGCCATCGACCAACGCGACACGCAACTCTTCTTTTTGAGTTGCGTTAATTAACATTCTTTTCATTTAAAAATCTCATTTTCTTATATAGTTTTGATTCTTGTTTTTGTTGCCGAGTTTCGTTTTCACGGTGCCAGATCCCATGGCTTATTCGATACAGCCTCCCGGCTGGAGGGGATGCTCTGGGGCACATCAGTATTCACAAGCCAACGATTGCCTGTGATCCGCTATAAAGGCGGTGGGTACTCAACATGAAAAGGCGACGAGTAGAGCAACAAAAAGCCTCAAACAGTGTGTCTTACGCCGTGTGCTGCACCTTGTTTTCGACTGACTACTCATTAATTTGCCAGAAATTGAACGGTAAAGAACAAAATGCCACCGGTTCAGCTCTTGCAGCTGTGAACTATAGCAGTGACTGCCAAAGTCAGCAATCAGCTTTCCAATGTAGCGCAAATTATTTGCGGGAGATTACAAAAAACCAACAATCTAACTTATTGTTAAATAAAGATAAGATGATTGAAATGTTAGGCTTGGAGCATCCGTGCGACCAAATTAGGTAGTGAGCCCAAGGTTAACTTGGTTAAATTGTCGGCAAATGGGGTTGATGCTAATGAAAAATGGCTTTTTTTGTTGCTAAGAAAATGTGACTTTAACTCGATTCCAGATAGAATAGCGCCATGAACGAAATCAGAACTCAAGTCCAGTTCATCGACATTGATGAAGACATGGCTGGTCAGCGCATTGATAATTTTTTGCGCAACCAATTAAAAAATATTCCCAAAAGCGTGGTTTATCGAATTCTACGTAAGGGAGAAGTGCGCGTGAACAAAAAACGCGTAAAAGCAGAATACAAGCTCGAAGCGGGCGATGTGGTGCGTGTGCCTCCCGTCACCGTGGAAGTCAAAGAGAACGAGCCTGCTCCACCGAGTACCAAACTCAGTAAAGTGGCGGAATTAGAACACTGTATTGTCTATGAAGACGATCATTTACTCATCCTCAATAAACCGTCAGGTACGGCAGTGCATGGTGGGAGCGGTTTACACTTTGGTGCCATTGAAGCCTTGCGCGCCCTGCGCCCCCAAGCGCGTTTTCTTGAGTTAGTACACCGTATTGACCGTGATACCTCAGGGATTTTGCTGGTGGCCAAAAAACGCTCGGCACTGCGCCACTTACAAGCTCAGTTTCGCGAGAAAACGGTGCAGAAGTACTACTACGCTTTAGTCATGGGACATTGGGATGCAGAGTGTAAAGTGGTCAATGCGCCGTTGCTGAAAAATGAAGTCAACAGCATAGTGCGCGTGAACCCCAACGGTAAGCCGTCGGAAACCCGATTCCGTATTCTTGAGAAGTTTGCTGAAGCGACGTTAGTTCAAGCGAGCCCTGTGACTGGGCGTACGCACCAAATTCGTGTACACACTCAGTACATGGGGCATCCAATCGCGTGGGATGATCGTTATGGTGATCGCCGCTTTGATGCTTATACAGCGCAATTTGGGATTGAGCGCCTGTTTTTGCATGCGGCAAACATCCAATTTGTGCATCCTGCCAGCGAGAAAAAGTTGGAAATCCATGCGCCACTCGAAGCGCATTTGGAGCAAGCTCTGACAAAAATGCGTCAGGCTTAAACCGGATGCCTAAACAAGAAAAGGGCGATAATTCGCCCTTTTCTGTTAGTTTTTCGTGATAAAGCCTTGCGGTGTCCGTTGTGCAATGTCAACGCTAAAGTCAAATCACATTGAGCCCTTCATTTTCTAACAACTGAATGAGCTTAATCAGGGGTAAGCCGATGAGCGAATTGGGGTCGTCGCCTTCCAAGCGCTCAAACAAGGCAATGCCTAATCCCTCACTTTTAAAGCTACCTGCACAGTGCAGTGGTTGCTCAGCCTCGACATAACGTCTAGCCATACTCTCGGATAAGGTTCGAAAATGTACCGTAAAGGTATCGCAAAGCACCTGTGTTTGCTGAGTTTGGTTGTTAAAAAGCGCTAAGCCAGTATAAAAGGTAATCGCTTGACCACTTTGGCGTAAAAGTTGTTCAACGGCTTTTTCAGTAGTTAAGGGTTTACCGATGATTTGGTCATCGATCACGCAGACTTGATCTGACCCAATCACTAAGCTCGGGTCTGCTAAAAAGCAGCTACGCGCTTTGTTTTCAGCCAAGCGCATCACTAAGTGTTCGGGTGTTTCTCCGATTAACGGCGTTTCGTCGCAATCAGGTTTTGCAGTGACGAAAGGCAGCTTTAATTTCGCCAGAATTTGTTGGCGAAATGGAGAGGTAGAAGCTAAAACTAGTTGGTAATTTTGCATTTTACTTTACAATCATCGCGTGTTTGACAGCAGCATAACGTATCCTAATGCGCTGTTCATAATGCTCTCTGTGGAAAGGGAAAAAAAACCAAGTTTTTTGCCTTTTTCTTTGACTAAATCTGTTTTGGAAGATAATATTCGCGCCCTATGCAAAAGGTAAAAATACCGCGAACGGTTGATCCGGCTAAAGCCGCTCAGAAAAGATTAGACTTTGATGGCATCATCCAAGTTAATTTGTTCAAGCGCTTAGAGGAGTCAGTCGCAGGCGTTAAACGCGACGCTGAAGTTTCATTGTCATTTGAGATTGATGAACAGCAACTGGTTGTTATCTCTGGTAAAGCTAACATCGAAGTTGATTTAGAGTGTCAGCGCTGTAACGAGGTTTTCGCACACGAGTGTGAAGTTGAATTTACTTATACCCCTTACTTAGGTCGTAAAAGTGAAGAAGACGCCCCAGACGAGTATGATTTGGTAGATCTAAACGAGTTTGGTGAGGTTGACCTAGTTCAGTTAGTTGAAGACGAGTTCATCTTGAATTTGCCTCAAGTTGCGATGCATGACGAAGCGGATTGTAGCGTTGATTCAGACAATTTGGTGTTTGGTGAACTTCCAGAAGAAGTTTTGGAAGAGAAGCCGAATCCATTCGATGTTTTAAAAAGCTTGAAGAAGTAATTCGCTAAGCATTCTTAACATAGGAGTAGGGTCCATGGCCGTACAACAAAACCGTAAAACACGTTCAAGACGTGGCATGCGTCGTTCACACGATGCGCTAACTGCTGCAGCGCTATCTGTAGACGCAACTTCAGGTGAAACTCACCTGCGCCACAACGTAACCGCTGAAGGTTACTACCGTGGTAAAAAGGTTATCAACAAGTAAGGTTGACCTTTGCAAAATTTAACCGTTGCACTTGATGCAATGGGCGGGGATTTCGGTCCACGCGTAACAGTGCCTGCCGCCGTGCAGGCACTGTCACATTTCCCAGAGCTAAAAGTGATCTTAGTGGGTGATCAACATCAGATCACTCAACAACTCTCTCTTCTTGGTTATTCGGCCGATACGCGTTTAAGTATTGTGCACAGTGACCGTGTCATCTCCAACTCCGAAAAACCTTCGCTTGCTTTACGTCATAGTGCTGGCAGTTCTATGGGCATGGCGATTGATCTTGTTGCTGAAAATCAAGCGGATGCGTGTGTCAGTGGCGGAAATACCGGCGCTTTGATGGCGCTGTCGCGTTTTCGTCTCAAATTGCTACCGGGTATTGATCGTCCGGCGCTGGTTTCTGCTCTGCCCACTATTTCTGGCCGCAAAACCTGGATGCTCGATCTGGGCGCGAATGTCTCAAGTGATGCCGATTCTCTGTTTCAATTTGCGGTGATGGGCGCCGCGCTTGCTGAGCAGCATCTGCAGCAAGCTCCACGAGTGGCAATTTTAAACATCGGTGCAGAAGAGATTAAAGGCAATGATCTGGTTAAGCGCTGTGCGGAAATGCTGACCCAAACTCAGGCGATCAATTTCATTGGTTATATTGAGGGTAATCAACTGTTAACTGATGCGGCAGATGTGATAGTGTGCGATGGCTTTGTCGGGAATGTCTGCCTTAAAGCGTGTGAAGGAACAGCGCAACTCTTTATCGATAAGTTAAAAAAATCGCTTTTAGCCTCATCCATAAAGGGTTGGATTGCAAGAAAACTGTTTTCTGAGCTCTTTACTGAATTAAAAACCCTGAACCCCGACCAGTATAACGGCGCAAGTTTGCTAGGATTGCGCGGCATTGTCATTAAGAGCCATGGAAGTGCTGATGTATCCGCGGTCGTGAATGCGATTTCTGAAGCGGTGCATGAGGTGAAACGACAAGTACCCAGCCGTATAAGCGATCGTTTGGAAGCGGTTTTACTCGAGAGGCATTATTAGTCTTCATGTATAGCAAAATTTTAGGTACTGGCAGCTACTTGCCATCTCAGGTGCGTACTAACGCAGACTTAGAGAAAATGGTAGAGACCAGTGATGAGTGGATTGTTGCTCGTACTGGTATTCGCGAGCGTCGTATTGCGGCTGACAATGAAACCGTTGCCGATATGGCATTCTTCGCTGCACAAAATGCCATAAACATGGCCGGTATTGATAAACACGACATCGATATGATTATTGTGGCGACCACCAGTGCGAGCCACACTTTCCCATCAGCCGCTTGCCAAGTGCAAGGCAAACTGGGAATTAAAGGATGTCCAGCGTTTGATTTGGCCGCAGCGTGTTCTGGTTTTATGTACGCGCTCTCTATTGCTGATCAGCATGTCAAATCTGGCATGTGCAAACATGTTTTGGTGATTGGTGCGGATGCGTTGTCCAAAACCTGTGACCCCACAGATCGTTCGACCATTATCTTATTTGGGGATGGTGCTGGCGCGGTAGTGGTGGGCGCAAGTAACGAGCCGGGCATTCTTTCTACTCACATCCACGCGGATGGCGAGTTTGGTGATTTACTGAGCCTTGAAGTGCCTGTTCGTGGTGGTGATAGCGATAAATGGCTGCACATGGCGGGGAACGAAGTGTTCAAAGTCGCAGTAACTCAACTATCTAAACTGGTAGTTGATACGCTGAAAGCCAACAACATGCACAAGTCTGAGCTCGATTGGTTGGTACCACATCAAGCGAACTACCGGATTATCTCAGCAACCGCGAAAAAACTTTCGATGTCGCTCGATCAGGTGGTGATTACCTTAGACCGTCATGGCAACACCTCTGCGGCGACTGTGCCTACAGCGTTGGATGAAGCCGTGCGTGATGGTCGTATTCAGCGTGGGCAGATGCTACTGCTCGAAGCTTTTGGTGGTGGTTTCACATGGGGCTCTGCTCTGGTGAAGTTCTAAACGCACAATGAATTTTGACTTTAAGGAGTCCTAGGACTCCTTATCCATTCTTAGATGAAGGAAAGATTTATGAGTAAGTTTGCTATCGTATTTCCAGGTCAGGGCTCGCAAGCAGTAGGTATGCTGGCTGACCTTGCCGAGCAGTATGCTGTGGTAAAACAAACATTCGCCGAAGCTTCAGAAGTGCTTGGTTACGATCTGTGGGCGCTGGTTCAAGATGGCCCTGTGGAAGATCTCAACCAAACTTTCCGTACTCAACCTGCGTTGCTTGCCGCCTCTGTTGCGATTTGGCGTGTATGGCAGCAACTGGGTCTTGAGCAACCTGCGGTTTTAGCTGGTCACAGCTTGGGTGAATATTCAGCACTGGTATGTGCGGGCGTGATTGATTTTAAACAAGCGATCAAGCTGGTTGAGCTGCGTGGTCAATTGATGCAACAAGCGGTGCCTGCCGGTACGGGTGCAATGTACGCGATCATCGGTCTAGAAGATGAAGCGATTGCTAAAGCCTGTGCTGACGCGGCGCAAGGTGAAGTGGTTTCTCCTGTAAACTTTAACTCACCAGGCCAAGTGGTTATTGCTGGTCAAAAAGATGCGGTTGAGCGTGCGGGCGTTCTGTGTAAAGAAGCGGGCGCGAAACGTGCGCTGCCTCTGCCAGTTTCCGTACCATCACACTGCGCGTTGATGAAGCCTGCTGCCGATGAATTGGCAAAAACTCTAGCAGAGCTTGAATTCAATGCACCACAAATTCCGGTCATCAATAACGTTGATGTTGTGGCTGAAACGGATCCGGTAAAAATTAAAGATGCGTTGATTCGTCAACTCTATAGCCCAGTTCGTTGGACTGAATGCGTTGAACAAATGAGCGCACAAGGTGTCGAAAAGCTGATTGAAATGGGGCCGGGTAAAGTATTGACTGGTCTAACAAAACGTATTGTAAAAACCCTAGAAGGTGTCGCAGTCAATGACGTGGCTTCTTTGGATGCGGTGAAATAACAACAGGAAGAAAACATGAGTCAATTCATGAATCTAGAGGGCAAAGTTGCTCTTGTGACTGGCGCAAGCCGCGGCATTGGTAAAGCGATTGCTGAACTCTTAGCTGAACGTGGTGCCAAAGTGATTGGTACGGCAACCAGCGAAAGCGGTGCGCAGGCGATCAGCGATTACTTGGGTGACAACGGCAAAGGTATGGCATTGAATGTGACCAATCCTGAGTCGATTGAAGCGGTTCTGAAAGCCATTACCGACGAGTTCGGCGGCGTCGACATTCTGGTGAACAATGCTGGTATCACTCGCGATAATCTGCTGATGCGCATGAAAGAAGAAGAGTGGTCAGACATTATGGAGACCAATCTGACGTCGATTTTCCGTCTGTCTAAAGCCGTTTTGCGTGGCATGATGAAAAAACGTCAAGGTCGTATCATCAATGTTGGCTCTGTTGTTGGCACTATGGGTAACGCAGGTCAAGCCAACTACGCGGCAGCAAAAGCGGGCGTAATTGGCTTTACTAAGTCAATGGCGCGTGAAGTTGCATCGCGCGGTGTGACCGTCAACACAGTTGCACCAGGTTTTATCGAAACTGATATGACAAAAGCGCTGAATGACGAGCAACGTACTGCTACACTAGCGCAGGTTCCAGCAGGTCGACTGGGGGATCCTCGTGAAATTGCGTCTGCGGTTGCTTTCCTTGCATCACCAGAAGCGGCATACATCACCGGCGAGACACTGCATGTCAACGGCGGTATGTACATGATCTAACAATTTTGCCTTATTGAGCGATTGAGCAAATTCAGCGCTCGTGAGGCAAATTTGTGTGAAAAATGTAAGTAACATGCACAATATTTATGCATGATTTATATCAAAAATGGTGTGAATTTCGGTTAAAATCGCCTAATTTGTGGTTAGACCAGAAACCTCACGCTTGCAACTTTCCCTAGTTCGAATAAACTACGGAATCATCGCATTAGGCGAAATCTGTAAAGGAAAAGAAAAAATGAGCAACATCGAAGAACGCGTAAAGAAAATCATTGTTGAACAGCTAGGTGTAGACGAAGCAGAAGTAAAGAATGAATCTTCTTTCGTTGAAGACCTGGGTGCTGATTCTCTGGACACTGTTGAGCTGGTAATGGCTCTGGAAGAGGAATTCGATACTGAGATTCCTGATGAAGAAGCAGAGAAGATCACTACTGTTCAAGCTGCGATCGATTACGTAACCAGCAACGCTCAGTAATCTCTCCTCAGGCGGCTCACTGGCCGCCTGAATTTTTCTTAGTTCTCAACCCTCTCTCATTTCAATTTCAATTCCGGAGAATATTATCGTGTCCAAGCGTCGCGTTGTTGTCACTGGCATGGGTATGTTGTCACCGGTAGGCAACACTGTAGAGTCATCTTGGAAAGCCTTGTTGGCCGGCCAAAGCGGCATCGTCAACATTGAGCACTTCGACACTACCAATTTTTCTACTCGTTTCGCAGGCCTGGTAAAAGGTTTTGACTGCGAACAGTACATGTCAAAAAAAGATGCTCGCAAAATGGATTTGTTTATCCAGTATGGTATCGCTGCGGGCATTCAGGCTTTGGAAGATTCAGGCCTAGAAGTTAATGAAGAAAATGCTGCGCGTATTGGCGTTGCGATTGGTTCGGGTATCGGCGGCCTTGAGCTGATTGAAACCGGACATCAAGCTTTAATCGAGAAAGGCCCACGTAAGGTTAGCCCTTTCTTCGTTCCCTCAACTATTGTCAACATGATTGCCGGTAACTTGTCTATCATGCGTGGCTTACGTGGTCCCAATATTGCGATCTCTACCGCCTGTACCACGGGCTTGCACAATATCGGCCATGCAGCACGTATGATTGCTTACGGTGATGCGGATGCGATGGTTGCAGGTGGTGCAGAAAAAGCGTCAACGCCACTGGGCATGGCGGGTTTTGGTGCGGCGAAAGCACTCTCAACTCGTAATGATGAACCGCAAAAAGCGTCTCGTCCTTGGGATAAAGACCGTGATGGTTTCGTGCTCGGTGACGGTGCCGGCATCATGGTGCTTGAAGAGTACGAACACGCGAAAGCGCGTGGCGCGAAAATTTACGCAGAAGTGGTTGGCTTCGGTATGTCAGGTGATGCTTATCATATGACTTCACCGAGTGAAGACGGCTCTGGCGGTGCGCTGGCGATGGAAGCGGCCATGCGTGATGCAGGCGTGACTGGTGAGCAGATTGGTTATGTTAATGCTCACGGTACATCTACCCCTGCGGGCGATGTGGCTGAAGTGAAAGGCATTAAACGTGCGTTGGGTGAAGCAGGGACTAAGCAAGTTCTGGTTTCTTCTACCAAGTCCATGACGGGTCACTTATTAGGTGCTGCAGGTTCTGTCGAAGCGATCATCACTGTGATGTCTTTGGTGGATCAAATGGTTCCACCGACCATCAATCTGGATAATCCTGAAGAAGGTTTGGGTGTCGATTTAGTACCGCATGTTGCCCGTAAAGTTGAGAGTATGGAATACGCCATGTGTAACTCGTTTGGCTTTGGTGGTACTAACGGTAGCTTGATTTTCAAGCGCATGTAAAAACTTCATCACTCTTTACTTGAGTTAAGACGGCTTGATGCATAGCATTGAGCCGTTTCTTTTTATGGAGTGAGAGCATGTACTGGGTCAATGGTCAACGGCGTAATGAAGTGCCTATTCATGATCGATCATTTCAGTATGGCGATGGTTGCTTCACGACTATACTGACCAAAGAAGGTCAGGTGCAGCAATGGTCCTCACATAAGGCGCGATTACAGGCCTGTCTTGATATCTTGCACATACCCGAGCCCAATTGGGATCGGGTATGGCAGGGACTGCAAAGCATGATCCTGCCGCAGGAGAAAGCTGGACTGAAAATACACATCAGCCGAGGTTTGGGAGGGCGAGGTTACAGTCCTACTCAAGTGAGTGAAAGCATTGTTACTATTAGCGCCTTTGCTTTTCCTGCCCACTATCAAGCATGGCGTGATAAGGGATTGGCTGTGGGGATTTGTCAGCAGCGAATGGGATTAAATCCTCTGTTGGCGGGGCACAAACATAATAATCGACTGGAGCAGATCCTACTCAAACGCGAGATGGATAACGCGGGATGGGATGATGGGGTCTGTTTAGACATCAATGGCAAGGTGATTGAAACCACCGCAGCTAATATATTTTGGTGTAGAGATGGGACGATGTTTACACCTTGTTTAAGACATGCCGGAGTCGCCGGTGTTGCGCGTCGACAGATACTCGAACTCGCGCAGCAACAAGAGATTCCTATTGTGATTGATGAATTTACGCTGGAAGACCTATTGAGTGCTGAGGAAGTGTTTATTACCAATGCCTTACTTGAGGTTGCTCCAGTCACACAAATTGGTCAACAACGATTGACGATAGGTAGCATGACGCGACGATTTCAGGAGAGTAGTAATTCGTGATTAAAAAGCGGGTATTGGTGTTGGTTGCTCTGATCGGTATTGTGGCAGGCAGCTACTTTTATGTTGTTAAGCAGATGGATCAGTATCTGGCTCAGCCTTTGATGATCCAAGAGGCTCAGCTCGTCACGATCGCCTCAGGGACCACTCTCAGTCGAGAGCTGGCCCAGTTAACCGAACAAGCTTGGATCCAAGATAGCTTTGTTGCCGAATGGGTACGTCGTTTTCATCCTGAACTCTCCAAAATTAAGGCAGGAACTTACAAGCTACAACCTGATATGTCTTTAGAGCAGGCTTTGGCGCTATTGGTTTCTGGTAAAGAGCATCAATTTTCCATCACCTTCGTGGAGGGCAGTCGTTTTCAAGAGTGGCGGGATATCCTCGCAAGCAACGAAAACATCACCCAGCAACTGACGGGTCTGACTGAAATCGATATTGCGAAGGCTTTAGGCATTGAGCATGAAAAGCTGGAAGGTTTGTTTCTTGCCGAAACGTATCATTTTACGAAAGGAACCAGCGATGTAGAGATCCTCAAACGAGCTAATCAGAAATTGGAAAAGTTTCTACAAGTGACTTGGGAGCATCGCCAAGAGGGACTGCCGATCCAGACGCCTTATGAGGCCTTAATCCTTGCCTCGATCATTGAAAAAGAAACCTCAATTGCCGAGGAACGCGAACGCATTGCGGCCGTTTTCATTAATCGTTTGAATAAGCGCATGCGCTTACAAACGGATCCAACGGTGATTTACGGGATGGGAGAGACCTACGATGGCAATATCCGTAAGAAAGATTTGCGTGCCCGTACACCATATAACACTTATGTGATCAATGGGTTACCTCCAACGCCTATCGCAATGCCCGGAGAAGCGTCAATTTATGCCGCACTCAATCCTGAACAGAGTGATTATCTTTACTTTGTGGCAAGCGGTGAGGGTGGACACAATTTCTCTAAGACACTCGCAGATCATAACCGTGCTGTGCGTGCTTATCTCAAAAAACTTAGAACAAAACAATGAACGCAAAATTTATCGTAATTGAAGGTCTTGAAGGGGCGGGCAAAAGCACGGCGATTCAAGTGGTGGTAGAAACCTTACAGCAAAATGGGATTGATCACATCACTCGCACTCGTGAACCCGGCGGTACGCTGCTGGCTGAGAAGCTGCGCGCGTTAGTGAAAGAAGAGCACCCGGGCGAAGAGCTTCAAGATATTACTGAGTTACTCTTGGTGTATGCCGCGCGAGTACAACTGGTGGAAAATGTTATTAAACCCGCGTTAGCAAGAGGTGAGTGGGTGGTCGGTGATCGCCATGATATGTCTTCTCAAGCTTATCAAGGTGGTGGCCGACAAATTGCACCAAGCACGATGCAAAGCCTCAAACAGACCGCGCTTGGGGATTTCAAACCCGACTTAACCTTATATTTGGATATCGACCCTAAGCTTGGTTTGGAACGTGCTCGCGGCCGTGGTGAGTTGGATCGCATTGAAAAAATGGACATCAGCTTTTTTGAGCGTGCTCGTGAGCGTTACCTTGAATTAGCCAATAGCGATGATTCTGTGGTTATGATTGATGCAGCACAGTCGATTGAACAGGTCACGGCCGATATTCGTCGTGCTTTACAAGATTGGTTGAGTCAAGTTAACCGTGTCTAATCTCAATTCTCTTTACCCTTGGTTAGTTCCCGTTTGGCAGCCTTGGCAAGCGGGATTAGCTGCAGGAAAAATCTCGTCAGCGACGTTAATTCAGGCATCAGAAGGAGTAGGCGTTGAGAGTTTGGTTGAACTCATGGCCCGCACCTTGATGTGTACGAGTAGCCAAAGTGAGCCATGCGGTTTTTGCCATAGTTGCGGTCTAATGCAATCGGGAAATCATCCCGACTTTCATGTTGTTAAGCCTGAAAAGATCGGGAAATCGATCACGGTGGAGCAAATTCGCCAGATGAATCGTATCGCCCAAGAGTCGTCCCAGCTCTCCGGTTATCGCTTGATTGTGATTGAGCCTGCCGATGCGATGAATGAATCTTCCGCCAACGCGCTACTGAAAACGCTCGAAGAGCCTGCACCAAACTGTCTATTTATTTTGGTTACCTCTCGGATTAAGCATCTTTTGCCGACGATAGTTAGCCGTTGCCAAAGATTAGTGCTCCCTGCGCCAACCACTGCGTTGGTGGTTGAGTGGCTAAAAGGGCAGGGGATCACGACGCCTGCTTACGCCTTACATCTTTGCGCAGATTCACCGCTCAAAACCCGTGCCTTTATGCTAGAAGGGGGCGCGGAAAAATATCATGAGCTTGAAAGCCAACTGATGAATGCGCTGAGTGGCGATGTGAATGCGCAACTTAAATGTATCGCACTCATCGATGCCGATCTGACCACGCATTTGTATTGGGTTTGGTGTGTTTTGACCGATGCGCAAAAAATTCACTTTGGTGTGCAGCAAGACTATTATCCCCCAGCAAGTGCCGCATTAGCTGGCCGTTTTACCTATTCTAAACTTCATGTGCAGACAGCGAGCTTGGAAAGGCTGATGGAACAATTGAACCAGTTCAGTGGATTGAATACAGAACTGCTGTTGCTGCAATGGTTATATCAATTTAGTGATGAGGAAACATGTTTGTAGATTCTCATTGTCATCTCGACAAGTTGGATTACCAAGACTTACACGCGGATGTCAGCGATGTGCTCGACAAAGCGCACCAAGCCAAAGTGGAATATTTACTCTCGGTTGGCGTTACGCTTGATTCTTTCCCTAAGATGCTCGCGATGATCGAGCCTTTCTCGCAAGTGTATGCTTCTTGTGGTGTGCATCCACTGGATGTGCAGAGTGATTTCTCGCTCGACCTTTTCCACCAATATGCACAGCATCCTCGAGTGGTTGCGATTGGCGAAACGGGGTTGGATTATCATTACCAACCTGAAACCGCCGATTTACAAAAACTGCGTTTTCGGCAGCAGATTGAGACTGCAGTGGCTCTGAATAAACCGCTGATCATTCATACTCGTAATGCTCAACAAGATACTCTTCAATTACTGAGAGAAGGAAAAGCGCAGCAGTGTGGTGGTGTGATTCACTGTTTCACAGAGGATCTTGCTTTTGCTCAAGCTGCGATGGAGCTGGGATTCTACATCTCTATTTCAGGGATTGTGACTTTCCGACAAGCAACCGATCTTAAAGAGGTCGTGAAAGCCTTACCTCTGGATCGTCTTTTGATTGAAACGGATTCACCTTATCTCGCCCCAGTACCGCATCGTGGTAAAGAGAACCAACCTGCTTATGTGGTCGAAGTCGCTGCCTATATTGCCGCTCTAAAAGGCGTTTCTTTGACAGAAGTTGCGCAAAAAACAACACAAAATTTTCAAAATCTTTTTTTGCGATGAAAATCATATTTAGATAAAAAAGCGAGCGTTTGCTCGCTTTTTTATTCGTCAAATAAATAAGAAATTCTAAATAAGCAGGTGTTTACTGTATTTGTTGAAAAATAGAGCGGAATTCCTCAAATTGTAATTTTGTTACTAAAAATAACATGCATATCTATTTTATTTACCCAGTAAAATTAATGCTATCAATAATTAGTTTTATACAAAACATATGTTTAGGTTGATTTTTGAGTTGAAAATGAAAGGTTGCCGATTGTGATCTAATTAGTAATTTGAAACTTAATTTCGTCGCAAACTAGAAAATTTGAGGGGTATCAAGATATATTTAGAGCCGGAAAATATAATGCAAAAAGTGGTTACATTTTCACTGGGTGCTAACATTTAGGCTACGGGGGTATGCCGTTAGTCCCAGCAATTCTAATAACTTAATCAGGAGCATAAACATGTTTAAGAACGCTTTTGCGAATCTGCAAAAGGTCGGTAAGGCGCTGATGCTGCCAGTATCAGTTTTGCCTGTCGCCGGTATTTTGCTAGGCGTGGGTGCCGCTAATTTTAGCTGGCTACCAGAAGTGGTATCACATCTCATGGAACAGGCGGGTGGTTCAGTCTTTGGTCAAATGCCATTGCTATTTGCGGTCGGTGTTGCCCTAGGCTTTACTAACAACGACGGTGTATCTGGTCTGTCTGCTATCGTCGGTTACGGCATTATGGTTGCGACTTTAAAAGTCATGGCAACTGTGATGGGTGTGAGCGGCATCGATACTGGTGTTCTGGGTGGTATCCTAGCCGGTGGTGTTGCAGCTTGGTCATTCAACCGTTTCTACAAAATTCAACTGCCTGAATATCTGGGTTTCTTTGCAGGTAAACGTGCTGTTCCAATCATCACGGGTTTTATTTCGATTGCACTGGGTGTGGTTCTGTCATTCATTTGGCCACCAATCGGTTCTGCGATCGCCACTTTCTCTGACTGGGCGGCAAACCAAGATCCTGTAACCGCATTTGGTATCTACGGTATCGTTGAGCGTTCACTGATCCCATTTGGTCTGCATCATATTTGGAACGTACCTTTCTTCTACCAAGCTGGTACTTGTGTGAATGGTGCGGGTGAAACCGTTAACGGCATCATGACTTGCTTCCTAACGGCTGACGATGCTTCTCGTGCGGCAGGCAATGGCTTCGGTCAATTGGCAGGTGGCTATTTGTTCAAAATGTTCGGTCTTCCAGCCGCTGCATTTGCTATCGCTCACTGTGCTAAGCCTGAAAACCGTGCAAAAGTAATGGGTATCATGGCTTCTGCTGCTCTGACTTCATTCCTAACCGGTATTACTGAGCCAATCGAATTCGCATTCTTGTTCGTAGCTCCAGTACTGTACGCTATCCACGCTGTATTAGCAGGTCTGGCTTACGTTCTGACTAACGCGCTGGGCGTGGTTCACGGTCATACCTTCTCTAACGGTTTCATTGACTTTGTTGTTCAATCACCACGTGCAGATAACATGTTACTGCTGGTTGGCTTAGGCATTGGCTACGCTGTGCTGTACTACGTAGTATTCACATTCGTTATCCGTGCTCTTAACCTAAAAACACCAGGTCGTGAAGACGAGAGCGCTGATAAATCGGCATCAAGCGGTAATGAGCTGGCTGGTGATCTGGTTGCCGCATTCGGTGGTAAAGCGAACATTACTAACCTAGATGCGTGTATCACTCGTTTGCGTGTATCGGTAGCCGATACTGCTCTGGTTGATCAGGATAAGCTGAAAAAGCTTGGTGCAGCAGGTGTGGTTATGGTTTCTGGTGGTGTACAAGCTATCTTCGGTACTAAATCAGACAACCTGAAAACTGAAATGGATGAGTGGATCCGTAACAACGGTTAATCTCATTCTTCCCCCTAGAGAAAAGGAGACCTTAGGTCTCCTTTTTTATGTTTTGAGGAATCTGCCATTGATCCACAGATTCCTCGTCGTTCTGTATCCGTCTTTACGTGGTTAGGATGAAGCCTTGTCCATCGCTTTCTTTATGCAGATGGCTGCGCCACCCCATGTGATCCCAAGACCGATAATCATCATGATAATTGCACTGAATGTCATTAGTATGCTTCCTTACGTGAGCTTGCATTGATCAGAATCCCGATCACCAATAGCGCAGCGATAATCGCCCAGCCAAGTGTTAAATCGTAGCCACCGTAACCTTCGGTGAAGAGAGCTTGCAGTTTAGTAGCGACGATAATCGCTAAGATAACGGGTGAAACAAAGCGCAGGCAGATATCAAACCAAACCCCAACGCTAAAATCAGAGATGCTGTTGACGTATTTACGAACATCAGAAATCTTCAATAGCCAAGTCATCAATACCAGTTCCACCAAACAGCTGGCCATGATGCCCACGTTGTTCGCAAAGTGGTCAACCAAATCCAGTAGTAGCAAGCCCCCATTGGTTGCAAAAGCCATGGAAACTAAAAAGCCAATACCAATAACGATGTTTGCGGCTTTCTTACGGCTCCAACCGAGCTTATCAATCAGCGCAGAGGTGACGGCTTCCATGATGGAAATGTGTGAGCTCAAACCTGCAACAACCAAGGCTAAGAAGAACAAAGGACCTAAGATGTATGGGATTGGCAACAAGTTGATCGCCGCTGGTAAGGTAACAAAAGCAAGACCAACACCGGCTGAAACGACTTCCGTCAATGGTTTTCCTTGTTCTTGAGCCATATAGCCCAATACCGAAAAGATCATGATCCCAGCCAGTACGGAGAAACCACAGTTGATCAACACGGTCATAAAGGCGTTGTTGGTAATATCGGATTTCTCAGGTAAGTAGCTTGAATACGCTAGCATGATTGCGAAGCCGATACTCAGAGTAAAGAAAATCTGCCCATAAGCGGCTGCCCAAACTTTTACATCCCAGATTTTGCTGAAATCGGGCTGGAACATATAGTTCACGCCATCCAATGCACCGGGTAGGAAGATCATGCGAGCGATCAGAATCAGCACCATGATAAATAGAATCGGCATCATGATTTTTGATGCACGTTCAATGCCTTTTTTAACCCCACCCACAATGGCTACATAAGTGATGACCCAAGCAATCAACATAGCAAATGCAATGTGCCATTGAATGCTGCCTAAATTTGTGGGCGAGTTATCTCCTAACTTCAGGTATTCGCTGAAGAAATAAGCGTTAGTGTCGCTGCCCCAACTCTGGGTAAACGACATACCAAAGTAGGAAATAGCCCAACCAATCACTGCGACATAATAAACAGCAATGACGGCTGCGATCCCAACTTGGAACCAGCCTAACCACTCAAATTTTGAGTGAATTTTGGCGAGTGTCGTTGGCGCTGAACCCCGATGTTTCTGACCCATACTGAACTCTAGGATCATAAACGGAATGCCTGCAGTGACCATGGCGAAAAGATAAGGGATGAAAAATGCACCCCCACCATTTTCATAGGCCATATAAGGGAAACGCCAGATGTTACCAAGGCCAATTGCTGACCCTACGGCGGCTAATACGAATCCAACACGGGATCCCCATTGTTCTCGCTTCATAAACAACTCCTTGTAATATCCTAGGGTATGAAGCTTTTCGTCAGCAGTCGCTGAATCTGGGGGAAAAGGAGGCAAAGTTATCCGTACAATATTTGCGCGGCCAACTTTTGCTCTATCATCCATGATTCCGCAAAAAGTTAGTTATATATATTGGTTGCTGTCCGAAAACCTAGAATTTAATTCTTAGTTACGCGATGTGTGTTTGCGAAATCTGAAATAATCAGCTACGCAATGGTTCGAGACTACCGTTTTATTTTGTAGGTGGCAATAGATTATATAGGTTGCTCGTTTGTTAATTGTAGGTTGTATTCTTTGGGTTTGGGTGACTTTATCGAGGATTATGGTGTCTGATTGGTGAGAGTTAGTGAATCTCACTGAGATCGGTAAATTGAACTGATAGAACTATCTAATATAAAAGAAAGAGTGTCTGTCTAAAAAACAGCCACCCTTTAGAGGATATGCCCAGTTTTGCGAGTTTGTTAAAAATTGGGACTAAAAAGCGGTCATCAGAAGCGAATGGTAAACCCGACATAGGCTGTGGCTTGGTTTAGCCAATCGGACTTAAATTTCACCACGCAGCTTTCTGACGAAGGCAGGGTGCATATCGCGCTTGAATCATTATCAACCATGGTGCCCAACCAGCGTAATTGAGCATTCAGTGCGACGTTGGAGGCAATGCGGTATTCAACACCACCAAATGCACTAGCAGAAAAACCGAATTTCTTATCTGCCCATGCTACATCGGTATAAGCTCCGCCAATACCTAGGCCAATGAAGGAAGAGAGCTTTTCTGCTACTGGATAGTAAATGCTGCTTTGAAAATGCAGATAATGAATAGAGGCATCTTGATTGACTAAAGTTTGGACTTCGGTAGGTTCCGTAGAATAAAACAAGCCAATTCGGCCGTTGTCGTAGGTAGTTTCAATAGCTAAAGCGTAGCTGCTGGAGTTCTCAAGATCATATTGACGGCCAGCTTGATCGAGAACTTTGCCTCCCAAAGTGTAACCGACGGAAGGCGTCACCATCCACTCAGCAGCAGAAAGTGGCGCAAAAAGCAGAAATAACGTGTTGAGAATAAATAGATTTATTTGACGCATATGCAGATCCTAGCCAAGTGTTTGACGACCAAGGTATTGTGATAGTAACTGCATAATCGTGCACGAAAAATCAGCAAATCTTGAAGATACTTCACACCGATGTTATTACTTTGTTGTATAACCAAGGAGGTTTCTATGGAACAAGATCTGAAGTTTGCGCTAGCAATTGTTGCGATCACCTTCACTGTGCTGATCGGCTTTGGAGTGATTGCAATTACACACTAGTCTTGGGTGGTCCTGCAAATGAAGAGTGGTGGAGTTGTTTCTGATGCAAGGACTGAGCTCGATACTCAGCGTCTAGCCAAATACATTGGTGGTAAACATGCACTGGTTGCCCAAGGGGGCGGCCAAAGAGGTATTTTTACGGCTGGTGTACTGGACGCTTTTCTATTATCTAATTTTGACCCTTACCATGAGTTTTATGGCACTTCAGCAGGTGCCTTGAATTTGTGCGCCTTTTTATCTCGCCAAACCGGGTTAAGTAAAGCCTTTATTTTAGAGCTGACCACTCGCGCAGAGTTTTTCCATCTATTTAGCTACATCCGACGTAAACAATATATGAATATGCAGTGGGCGCTGGATCGGATCGGTGAATACCCTTATCGCTTAGATTTGGACATGGCACGTCAGGCTTTAGGTAAGCGCAAGGCTTATGCGGCAGTCACATCTGCGGATGACTTAAAAGATGCTTATTTTCCTATGTTAGGCGCAGATTGGCAGCAAGTACTTTTAGCGACCTGTGCGATCCCTGGCCTTTATCCTGAGCCTGTTACGCTTGCGGGTAAGCAATATATTGATGGGGGTGTTTCAGCATCAATTCCGGTGCAAGAAGCGTGGCGTAAAGAGGCTCGCTTTATCACGGTGATCCGCACTGAATTTATGTCGAAGGAGGAAGAAACGCCATCTCCCTCAGCGACGGAATTACCACTGTGGTTGCGTGAGCCACTGAACCATCTTCAACACCAGCTACAGCATAAGTGGTCAGGATGGCGTCAAGAGTGGAATGAATTCCTGCAACAACAAAAGCTGCGTGCAAAAGAGCAGAAAAAAGAGCAGAAACATCTGGATGCCCTGAATGGTGGGCGCTGGTTATTTGGGGCTGATGATATTTATCGGCTCAGTCATTTATTGGGTAGCAAGTTTGATGCGGGGCTGGCGGATTTATTAATGGTCCACTATCAAACCTATACGCTGACTTCTGAGTTTCTTGACGCACATCATGACGATACATTTATCGCGCAAATTATGCCAAGTGAGCCTTTGCACTCGAATTCGTTATTGAGTTCACCAGAGGCGCTGCAATATGACTATGAGCTAGGACTGAAAGCGGGTTACCGCTTTTTAAAAGCGTATAGTGAAGCTGAGACTTTCCGCAAGGAACTCCCCCGCAATCTGATGTGAGGTAAAGAGAAGAAGGCTATGCAGCCTTCTTCTTGCGATGACTAATAGACAGGTAAGATGCGCATACAGTTGGTGGAGCCTTCGACTCCCATAATATCGCCTTGGGTAATGATCACGAGATCCCCTTCTTCGAGTAGGTTTCGCTCTTTGAGGGCATCTAATGCTGCAATGGCTGCTTCCAGACCGCTGGCTTGTTTGGTATCGAAGTAGAAAGGGATCACCCCGCGCAATAACGCGCAGCGATTGAGGGTTGCTTGGTTGGCAGACATCGCAAAAATCGGGAATACGGAATTGAGCCTTGAGGTCATTAATGCGGTGCGTCCTGATTCGGTGAGCGTGACCATGGCTTTAACGCCTTCTAAGTGGTTGGCTGCATAGATAGTCGACATAGCAATCGCTTCTTCTTCCGTGCGGAACACACTTTTAATGCGATAGTTTTGCTCATTCGACTCAATCATCTTTTCTGCACCAATGCAGACTTCAGCCATCGCTTTGACGGTTTCAACCGGATATTTGCCCGCAGCCGTTTCTCCCGACAGCATCACAGCGTCAGTGCCATCGAGCACCGCATTCGCCACATCCATGACTTCGGCGCGGGTTGGCATAGGGTTACTGATCATCGATTCCATCATTTGCGTTGCGGTAATCACCACACGGTTGAGTTTTTTCGCGCGTGAAATCAGCTTTTTCTGTACGGCGATGAGTTCGGGGTCACCGATTTCCACCCCGAGATCACCCCGTGCGACCATGATGACATCCGAGGCACGAACAATATCATCAATGTTTTCATCACAAGAGACGGTTTCTGCGCGTTCAACTTTGGCGACCATACGCGCATAAAGCCCAGATTCTTGGGCAAGGCGGCGCGCGAATTTCATGTCTTCACCATTGCGAGGGAAAGACACCGCGAGGTACTCAACTTGAATTTCTGCCGCAAGTCGAATGTCATTTTTGTCTTTCTCAGTCAAAGCATCTGCCGACAAACCGCCGCCTTTTTTGTTAATCCCTTTATTGTTGGAGAGAGGACCGCCGACCAAGACTTTGGTGTGGATTTTATTGCCTTCAACTCGCATAACTTGTAACTGCACACGGCCATCATCAAGCAGCAAAATATCGTCGTTACAAACATCTTGCGGTAGCTTTTTGTAATCAATCCCCACGCTTTCTTGCGTACCTTCCCCTTTGGCTAATTCCGCATCAAGAATGAAGTGTTCCCCTTCATTAAGGATAATTTTGCCTTCTTTGAAAGTAGAAACACGAATTTTTGGACCTTGTAAATCACCTAATAAGGCGACGTGGCGACCGAGTTTGGCGGCAATTTCGCGAACTTTCTGCGCACGGTTTTTATGGTCTTCCGCGGTGCCGTGTGAAAAATTCATCCGAACGACATTGGCTCCGGCTCGGATAATGGCTTCGAGAATTTCAGGGCTTTCTGTGGAAGGACCTAAGGTGGCGACGATTTTTGTTCTACGCAAAGTTGAGCTCATATCATTGTTCCTTCGATGTGACAGTAAGGTATACCCTTCCTACTTAACGTTGCTGCGGTGTTGGCTGCCTTTGTCCACCTAATCACATGGAATGTCTATGCTCATGGGGCGAAGAAAGTCAGCTTTGGTTCTCAGCCAAGGCCTCTGGCGGCTGCGCAAATGTGCCGCCAGCCTGCAACTTCAAGTAGTTTGGATATAAGTATAGTGGCTTAGGGAAATTATTATCCTGTTTATACCTGTTCTGTTTGATGCTGCTGATGGTGTTTGTTCTGTTTGGGTATATCGTACCCATCAATAAATGGCAGCAATAAAGGCCAATATTTGGATATAAAACACAAACTTCTAGGTATATGCGTGATATTTGTCACGGCTATCTGACAAAGAACTTCACAATTACTTCGCAAAGTAAAAAAATTGGTCTGTCGTTGAATTCCGGAGCGCCGCATGTACATGGCTCAACCCGGCCATATTGATCATATTAAGCAGATCAATGCGGGCCGCGTATACAAACTAATAGACCAAAAAGGGCCAATCTCTCGCATCGATTTATCGAAAGAGAGTGAGCTTGCGCCAGCCAGTATTACCAAAATTACCCGTGAATTGATTGATGCGCACTTGATTCATGAAACGACGGTTCAAGAGGCGATCAGTCGAGGTCGACCTGCTGTTGGCCTTCAGACCAATAATCTTGGTTGGCAGTTTCTCTCAATGCGGCTCGGTCGAGGTTATCTCACCATTGCTCTCCACGAGTTGGGTGGAGAAGTGTTGATTGATACCAAAATTGATATCCATGAAATCGATCAAGATGATGTGTTAGCCCGGTTATTGTTTGAAATTGAAGAGTTTTTTCAAACCTACGCCGCGCAGTTAGATCGTGTAACCAGTATTGCTATTACGTTGCCGGGATTGGTCAATTCTGAGCAGGGTATAGTGCTGCAAATGCCGCACTACAATGTCAAAAATTTAGCTTTAGGGCCAGAAATTTATAAAGCCACTGGATTGCCTGTGTTTGTTGCAAATGACACGCGGGCTTGGGCTTTAGCAGAGAAATTGTTTGGTCATTCACAAGATGTCGATAATTCTGTGTTGATCTCCATTCACCACGGACTTGGTGCAGGTATTGTGCTCGATGGACGTGTATTGCAAGGTCGCCATGGCAATATCGGTGAGCTAGGGCATATTCAAATTGATCCGCAAGGTAAACGTTGCCATTGCGGAAACTACGGCTGCTTAGAGACCGTGGCGTCTTCACAAGCGATTCGCGATCAGGTCACGGCGCGCATTCAAGCCGGAGAGCCTAGTTGCCTCGCGACAGTGGAAGAAATTTCGATAGAAGATATTTGTGCTGCTGCCGCAGATGGGGATCCGCTTGCTGTAGATGTGATTCAACAGTTGGGGCGTTATTTAGGTGCTGCGATCGCAATTGTGATTAACTTATTCAACCCAGAGAAAATCTTAATTGGCGGTGTCATTAATCAGGCGAAATCGATTCTTTATCCCTCTATTGAGCAGTGTATTCGTGAGCAGAGTTTGCCGGTTTACCATCAAGATTTGAAGTTGGTCGAGTCGCGTTTCTATAAACAAGCGACCATGCCCGGTGCAGCTTTGATCAAGCAGGCGCTCTATGATGGTCTACTCTTAATGAAAGTGGTCGAAGGATAATCTGCCATTCCCATACAAGAAGTAAGAATTTCAGCTTTGCTTACATTTACATTTATACCTAGCGGCTATACTGTTACCTAGGTAGTCATTTAACGGAATTTCGTATGTCAGGTGTTTTGAACACGGTAGACCAGCGTACTAATCTGGTCGGCGAAAACCGATTGGAGCTGTTACTGTTTAGCCTCAATAGTCGTCAAATTTTTGCGATAAACGTTTTTAAAGTTAGAGAGGTGATCAAAGTCCCTCTACTGACCAAAATGCCAGGCTCGCATCCTCATATCACTGGTGTTGCGTCATTACGTGGTGAACCAGTGCCCGTTATCGATTTACGATCTGCCATCGGTTTTCCTCCTCGCCGTGTTCAAGATACGGAACAAAACCTAATCATTACTGAGTATAACCGGACAATACAGGGCTTTTTGGTGGGGCAGGTGCGCAACATCATCAATACCGCATGGACGGAAATCCAGCCGCCACCTAAGTCGGCCGGAAGGGCAAACTATCTAACGGCATTCACGCATGTCAAAGAACAAGACAAGACACATATTGTTGAGATCATTGACGTGGAGAAGGTATTAGCAGAAATCGTCCATTATGATGCCTCAATATCCAAAGAAGTATTGGATGAGAGCCTACTCAACCATATGGATGGTCGAACCATATTGATTGTCGATGATTCTTCAACAGCACGAAATCAAGTGAAAGATACACTGTCCCAATTAGGTTTAAATATCATCGAATGCCATGATGGCTTGCAGGCGTTGAATTTATTGAAATCTTGGTGTGATGAAGGTAAAGACATCTACAGTGAATTACTCATGATGATTACGGATGCTGAAATGCCGGAAATGGATGGTTATAAGCTGACTTATGAAATTCGTAATGATCCGCGTATGAAGGATCTCTTTATCACACTCAATACCTCGCTCAGTGGCAGCTTTAATGAAGCCATGGTGCAAAAGGTAGGCTGTAACCGATTTATTTCTAAGTTCCAACCTGATTTGCTCGTACAAGTTGCTCAGGAAAGATTGCGAGAAGTGCTTTCCTAAGCATATAGGTTGAACCGATAGCATTAAAAAGGCACTCATCGAGTGCCTTTTTAAATGGTGTTGATTGGCGAGTTTACAATACGGCTAACAGAATGCCGCCTATGGTTGCCGCAGCGGAAAGATATTGCCCAGCAGAGTAGGAGGTGTCCTCAACTTCTTTCACTTTTTCGGGGTGATCCATGCCCAAAGCACCATAAGTGAAAGCTTCAACTTTATCGCCGACAGTTTTATCTTTGCTTTCTAGCGCTTTACCTTCTTTTTCAATTTCCTGTAAAGCGGCAAGCAGCGCTTTGCCTTCCTCAGACAAGGTGACTTTGTTCTGCTCTACTTTGAGGGGAGCAGGAGCCGTATCTGGCTTAGTAGGTGTCTGAGATTTAAGCGTAGTGTTGGATGGCAATGTGTGCACGGATCCTGCGCCTATTGGGTTCATACATCTCTCCTAAGTCATCACTCTGAAACTATATCGACCACAAACTAAAAAACTTGCGTGATTTTTACACTTTATGTGTGAAAAACAGGCAAGCAAATGCTGTGCCTGTTTTGAGTGTTTGACGGCGAGGAGGAGATGTTTATTCGCAAACGAGATCTGTGTTGCGATTTTTCAATGCATTAATCGCTTCGGCTTGATGCGCTTTTTGCACATAACGCACAGGTGGCGTGAGTACTTGCAGTTGATAATCATCACTTTGTGGCGAGATTTCACCGACAGGAGTGATGATGACAACTTTGAGATTTGGGTTGCGACGCAAAATCGATGCCGCCGTGCCTAAACCCTGCTGAGTATGGAACATGCCGGCGATGTGTAGAACTTTGCGTTCAGGATTGGCCGCAAGATAGCGCACAATGCTTTCCGCCATGGTCTCATCCCAAGTGACTTGCGCCGCATATTGGTTCTCATTTTGTGCTGGATTGCCATGGTGCATTGAAGCCATAAAGGTGCTCTTGTATGGCGAATCTTGAATGTTAACTTCGGTTGCGACCCATTGGCGCTGTTCGGGGCTTAAACGGTCAAGATAATCAATCCCTACTCGGCCAATGCAACGCACGATAGGTTTTGGGGCATTGGCAGCAATCACGGGCAACTGTTGGCTTTTCGCAAACTCGACCAAAGGGCGGTAATCACTTTCGTAATTAGGCCAAGCATTCGCCTTTTGGATCAGATACTGCTCACCAATTTTCCCAGTGAGATAGTCATCCATCAAGGGTTGAGCATCACGGGTAAACTGTTCCATCGACAGTACCATCGGATGGCCATTTTCCGTCATCTGCTTAAGCAAATCAGTCTGGAAACGGTGGATACCTGCGTGGGTATGCCATTCACCGACCAGGATTACGTCAGCGTTTTCGATTTCAGCAGGCAATCTCTGTAGGCTGATCCGCTCACCAGTTGGCGTCGCCAATTGATAGTCATAAAAGGTACTAACTTGCGTTGGAGTGGCTGAGCAGCCGAGTAAGCTGAAAGAAAGGAAAAGTGCCGCAATAGTGCGCATAAGAAAGGCCTCCATAAAAATTGCGCTCATGGTAATGGAGGCGACTGACTTATGCAATCAATGAGAATCGTTATCAGTTATTTTCTGCGATACACTCGGAGCATAAAATCGGCTTCACATTCGAAAGTATCACTTTGACTAACACGGTGTTTAAAATCCTCACTGGCACGCCAAGCAAACGGAGTCATTTGCAGCAAGTCTGCCGCTTCTGAGCCATTGAGTGCCATAGGGTAGTGGAGTTTACACTCTTCAACCAATTCAAAACCCGACAGAGTTTCTGGTTGCTCTTCATGTAAACGCACCTGATCGTAGATGCCTTGTTTAAATTGATACAGGTGACGTGCCGCTGGCGTGACGGTGATAACGATGCCGCCTATTTTGATACAACGCTCCAATTCGGTGTCTTTGCATGGTGCGTAAATACGGATCACGCCATCCAGACTCTGATTGGCAAAAGGTAAGCGGTGGCTAGAGGCTACGGCAAACTGGCACTCTGGGTAGCGTTTGGCCGCGTAGCGTATGGCGATTTTGGAAATATCGAGCCCAAAAATTTGTGCTTCACTGTCTTGCTGGCGCAAAGCCTTGGCAAAAAAATCGGTGTAGTAGCCTTCACCGCAACCAATATCGAGCAGCGTTTGCTGGCGGTCCGTTAAATAGGTTTGGCACAATGTGGCAACTTTTTCACGCATGGGCGCGTAGTGGCCTGTGTGTAAAAAACGGCGACGAGCCTGTGTCATCTCTTTGTTATCACCGGGATCTTTGGAGCGCTTATGCTGAACAGGCATCAGATTGACGTACCCCTCTTTCGCTACATCAAATTGATGACGATTGATACAGGCGTAAGTATTTTGGTTTAGCGTTAGGGGATGCTCACACAGCGGGCACAAAAAGGTCATGGTGGTCTCAATCAACAAAATAGAGGCGTAAGTTTAACGGCAGCCGCGCGAAATACAAAGCGCAACCCAGTCTCTTAACGCGGTTGATGTTGACTGCTCGAGGGATAAAGGCCGCTCAAAGGCTTGAACGGCCTTACAGTTAAAGAGATCAACATTAAAAATTGAAGGCGACACCCGTTGAAAGGAAGGTTGATTGTTGATCAAAAAAGTTCACCGCATCATCGGTTTCACTCAGTCCTGCCATCGCGTTAATCGAGACATTTTGCCAACCAAAGGGCGCGCGATAGACATACAGCGCAAAGGCGCTCCAGCGGTCGGCATCACGGGTTTTCGCAAAAATCGGGTGTGCGGTATCGTACTCTTCTTGTCCATAACTGAGGGTTAAAAACAGCGCTTGTGGGCCGAAAAAGGTATTCACACCGAGTTGATAGTCCAGCGCCGTAAAATCAAATGCATCCCCTTGAGCATCACGCTGGGTATAGGTGATTTGCGGGACTAAAGACCAAGAGCGGCTCAGAGCTAAAGAGATTTCAGCCGATACTTGTTGATACTCACTGTTGCGATTGAGTAACGCACGTTGCGTATTATTGAGGCCGGATGTCGCACCGCTTTGCTCTTCATCGACTTTGTAATCTAAGTAGGCATAACGCAGAGTAATTGGAAGCGCGAAAGGCGCAATATAAGCAAGGCGTCCTCCTTGTGCGCTGATGTCGGTCGCCGCTCTTGCCGTCTGCGTTAAATAGGGATCGCGCCAAGTTTCATTAATCCCAGGCAGCGAAGGAAAATAAGCGAGTGTAATTTCACCCAGTCTCTCAAATCGGTGGGTGATACCCAGTTCCGCTTGTAGTTGTCCCTCGATCACTTGGTCGGTACTTTGACCGGCAAAAAGCTGAGTATTTCCCGAGGCAAAGGTGTATTGCACATTCCCGAGTGGTGCAAACAGGAGCTCGGAAGTGGAGGTACCTGATTGCTGTAAATCCGTGGTGATCGCGTTGTCATCATTGGTGTTCATTTGCGATTTATCACGCACGTAAAAGCTGTTAAGACTCAGTGTGACATCCCAACCAGGCTGATTTCTATCGGTTGGGCCTTGAGCATAAGCCGCTGGTGGCAAAGAGGCGACAAGCAAAGTGAGTAGACTGGGGTAAATAATGTTCATTAGGCTTCCTTACCAAATGTATGCGTTATCCCCTTCCGACTTGAAGCTGCAGCGGTGTGGGCTACGTTCGTTCACCCCAATCACATAGTTTATCTATGGTCATGCGGATTCACTCACTTGTCGCCTACCAGCAACTCTAAGTCGTTTGGGTATATATCAAGAGGCACAATTATACCGAGCTAAGTCCTGAATGCCATGACGAAAAGATGAACAGAATGTGGATCGCTCAGTAAATTTGTCAAAAATGAAATAAGCAGCACCCGCGTTGCAATCCAGAATGGATATACCCTTCCTACTTGAAGCTGCAGCGGTGTTGGCTGCATTCGTTCACCCCAATCACATAGCGTATCTATGCTCATGGGGATTCACTCATTTGCCGCCTACCTGCAACTTCAAGTTGTTTGGGTATAAAGTGCTGCTTATATCGAGAGGACTATTGAGCTTGGCTAGTGATTTGAGTGACTAGCTGATGATTTTGCCCCGGCTGTAAGGTGATACCCTCTGCCAAAGACGGCGCATGCAGTGTTGATTCCACACACAAAAAGTGTAAGTAACCCTCATCATTCATGTCGGCCATCGATTGAGCACCTTGTTGCCAAGGATTCCACAACACCGCGGAGTTATGACCTTGATTTTCAACGGTTAGCGTGCGAGCTAATGCGGGGTCTTGCACTGTGATCAAGGGTTCGGGTTGCGTGTAAACACGGTCTATCGCGTCAGTGAGAGTGAGCAAACCGTGCTGAGTACATAGACGACTGTTTTGTAGGCTATCAATATACTCCGTTCCCACACCTGAGGTTTGCGTTTCACGAATATCACCCACGTGCAGATAAGTGTGCAGAGCCCCAGAGAAGGTCCATGCTTTTGAATCCGTGTTAGTCACATCAAGTGTCACAGTCAAGCTCTCACGGATTTCCACGTGCAATCGAACGTCAAATTGATATGGCCAAATGGCTAAGCTCTCTGGCGTGGCTTGCAAGCCGAGAGTGACGATAACGCCTTGCTCATTTTCCCTGTGTTCGATCAGTTTCCATTCTTGGTTCCGTGCAAAACCATGTGCCGGGGCGGCAATACGACCAAACCATGGCCAGCAAACCGGAATACCACCGCGTAGTGCGGCTTTGCCATCGTAAATAGCTTGTGAGCTCATCCACAGCAAGTCAGCTTGACCTTTTGGCTGAAAGGAGAGGACATGGCCACCGTGTAGTGAGATAGCGGCGCTGGCTTTGTCATGAATGACGCGTACGATTTTGACTTGATCTTGCTCAGCTATGGTGACGCAATCAGACAATGTTGTGACGGTTTTCAAAGAGAGTAAATCCATCTTAGTTTCCTTGAGTCTGCGTTTTGGCTAGCTCTGAGATTTGGTGAAATAGCGAGCAAAAGACTCGGAAACACCAATACTCAGACACCAAAAAGGCGACTCTAGAGTCGCCTTTTTGTCTAACGAATTTCTTCGCTAATCACTACATTACTTAGAGATGTGAGCGATCAGGTCAAGAACTTTGTTTGAGTAACCGATTTCGTTGTCGTACCAAGATACTACTTTAACGAATTTGTCAGTCAGTGCGATACCTGCGTCAGCATCGAAGATAGAAGTGCGAGTGTCACCGTTGAAGTCAGTAGAAACTACGGCATCTTCAGTGTAGCCTAGGATACCAGCCAGTTCGCCTTCAGAAGCTGCTTTCATAGCTGCTTTGATGTCGTCGTAAGACGCTGCTTTTTGCAGGTTAACAGTCAGGTCAACTACAGAAACGTTAGCAGTTGGTACGCGGAAAGCCATACCAGTCAGTTTGCCGTTCAGTTCTGGAAGAACAACGCCTACTGCTTTCGCTGCGCCAGTTGAAGATGGGATGATGTTTTGAGAAGCACCACGGCCACCGCGCCAGTCTTTTGCTGAAGGACCGTCAACTGTTTTTTGAGTTGCAGTTGTCGCGTGAACAGTGGTCATCAGGCCAGACTCGATACCGAAGTTGTCGTTCAGTACTTTAGCGATAGGCGCTAGACAGTTAGTTGTACAAGAAGCGTTAGAAACGATGTCTTGACCCGCGTAAGTCTTGTGGTTAACACCCATTACGAACATTGGAGTCTTGTCTTTTGAAGGACCAGTCAGAACAACTTTCTTCGCGCCTGCTTCGATGTGTTTACGAGCAGTTTCGTCAGTTAGGAACAGACCTGTTGCTTCAGCAACAACGTCAACACCGATTTCGCCCCATTTCAGGTCAGCTGGGTTACGTTCTGCAGTTACACGTACAGTTTTGCCGTTAACGATCAGGTTACCGTCTTTCACTTCAACAGTGCCGTTGAAACGACCGTGAGTTGAGTCGTACTTCAGCATGTATGCCATGTAATCAACGTCGATCAGGTCGTTGATACCTACAATTTCGATGTCATTGCGCTCTTGCGCAGCACGGAAAACGAAACGACCGATACGGCCAAAACCGTTAATACCTACTTTGATAGTCATTATAGTTGCTCCACAACTTAATTTCTGATTAAAGATAACTGGTAGTAAAATTACAGAATCCAGTTAAAAGCTGCAACAGATAATCGGACTTAACTTGTTTAAAGTCAAAAAAAAGCGTCGCTTTTTTTCACAATCGTTTGCAACTGATTAACTTTTAAACTTGAGCCTGCTTTTTATGCTTACCAATTGACGTAGAATGTGGCGATGGTTAAGTACCGCACACACTAAAAAATCTTGCTCAAAATAGAGTGAAAAAGTATGTGCCACAAACTCTGAATTAGGCAAGTTTTTCACAAAAAATGGTCAGTGAAGCGATAAGTAAAAAGGAAATAGAAAGGGTGAAATTCGAATCAAAAGATCTGCACAAGCCTGATGAATACTGGCGTGAGCACCTGACGGAAGAGGCGTTTTATGTCTGCCGCCAACAGGGGACAGAAGCACCATACTCAGGTAAGTTGTTACACAATAAAGACACGGGTCTTTACCACTGTACCTGTTGCCAAAGCGCTCTGTTTAGCTCTGAAAATAAATACGATTCGGGCTGCGGTTGGCCAAGTTTTGATGCGCCGATTAATGAACAGGTGATACGCTTTTTGGATGACTTTAGTCACGGAATGGTGCGTACCGAAATTCGTTGTGCAGCCTGTGATAGCCACCTTGGACATGTTTTTGAAGACGGTCCTAAGACGACAGGATTGAGATTTTGTGTTAACTCGGTGTCGTTAATTTTCAACAAAAAGTGAATATTGCCAGACGACTTGGAGTGTTAGGTGGGTGCCAAGTGAGTTCATCCCCGAGCACCAATAGGTTATGCGATGGGAAATAACCGCCGTCAACAGCGCTGCATCTTTAAGTCGGAAGGGATCAGCGGCCAAGAAATTCGCCGCTGATTTCCGAGGCACTTCACCCTTCGTTAGGTTTAGGCAGGGTAGTCTTGGTGTAACTGCCGTTACGGATCGTTTTAGCAATCGTGCTGGCAGTATCATCCAATGCGGCAAACTTCTCTTGGCTAAAACCGTAAAGCCGTTTCATTTCTGTTGTGGACGCAACCGAAACCCCAAACTCTTTGCCAATCATTGCCCACAGATAAGCATGCTCTTTATCATGCAGAGCATGGTAGTTACTGGCTAAGGCTTTCAATATCTCAATATTGACGGGTTGACCATTGCTGAGCTCAAGTGTTTTATGCAGCAGCTCGATGGTTTTCGGTTTATCGCGGTCAGTGTAAAAAGTGGCGAGGGCGTACTGCATCTCGGCCGTTTCTAATTCAGGCTTACCTTCCAACTGCAAAAAGGCACGCCGCGCCGCGTGATCACCAATCTGACTCCACAAGAAATAGAGTGCTTGTGGTGAATTGGATTGTTTCAGTTCAGCCACGATACGTTCTTGCTCTTTGCCTGAATTGACCAAAGCATTAAAGCGATTCTCTTTTAGCTTCGTTTGATCAATCGCTTGGATTTGCGAAGCAAGCTCAAGACATTTTCGATAAGCACTGACCAAATGGTATTCTTTGATGCTTTTTTCATCGCTCGGTGATTTCAAAATTTCAAAGCGGTGCCATATCAGATCGGTTCTGGGAATGCGGCATTGCCCATCATCCATATTGAGCTGTTCACAGCGCAGATTGGGGTTGTCGGCACAGAGCTTTTCGGTGTTCTTGCGATTCTCGAAACAGCCACTTAACAGCACTAGGCTTGCGAGAATAAGTAATGGTTTAGTCAAATTCATGATATCGGCTTGTGATCAAATACACTTATTTATTTAGCTGTTCTTGACGCATTACGCTAGCTCGTTATGTTGACGCCACATCACTTTTGAGCAGGATGAGATCATGGACACCCAACAACTGATTAATGCGATTACGCCTGAAGCTTATCAGCGCCTACTGTACGCCGTAGAAACGGGCAAGTGGCCTGAGGGTACACCACTTTCACAACAGCAGCGAGATTCCTGTATGCAAGCTGTGATGTTGTATCAATCTAAGCATAATACACAGGCAGACCATATGTCGGTTGGCGTGGGAGGCGAGGTGGTTTTTAAATCCAAAGCGGAACTGAAAAAGCGTTTTTCGGAAGGGGAAGAGGATATTCTGCGCGTTAACCCCAACCAAGAGGCATAAATAATCCTCAATCTAATAATGAGCCTCGCATTACGCGAGGCTCATTGGCAACCATGTTAAATGGGGGAGATCGCTTTTCGATCTTCTGCTTCAACCACTACAGCGTCATTTCACCACGTAACACTTGCTGCATTTTGGCTTTCACTTCTTCATAGGAAAGGTTCTGGCTGAGTAGATAATGCAGTTTGGCGAGCGCCGCTTCAGGCGTCATGTCATAGCCACTGATCACGCCCGCATCAGCCAGTGCACAACCTGTGGCGTAGCCGCCCATATTGACTTTGCCCGCAAGACATTGGGTCAGGTTCACCACAATCACCCCACGTTCAGAGGCCGCTTTGAGCTGAGCTAGTAACTCAGGATTCTGCGGTGCATTGCCGACACCGAAGGTGAGCAGGATCATCGCATTCACGGGTTGCAATAGGGTATTGCGGATCACCTCATGAGAAATGCCGGGGTACATGGTAATCACACCAATCGGTTGTGGCGTGATCGGGTTGACTTTGAACTCACCACTCGGTTTTTCATCCACTTTGACGTTGGTGCTCAATTCAATATTGATGCCTGCTTCCAATAGAGGTGGTAGGTTTGGCGAGCTGAAAGCACTAAAACCGTCGGCGTGTGATTTGCGGCTGCGGTTGCCACGCATCAAACGATTATTGAAGAACAGAGTCACTTCATTGATAGGGTAATTGGCTGCGACGTGCAAGGCATTGAGCAAGTTGGCTTGGCCGTCTGAACGCAGATCCGCCAGTGGAATTTGTGAGCCTGTGACAATCACAGGTTTGCCTAAGTTTTCGAACATGAACGACAGTGCTGAAGCTGTGTAAGCCATGGTATCCGTACCGTGGAGGATTACAAAGCCGTCGTATTTGTCGTAGTTGGCCGCAATATCGTCAGCAATAAGCTGCCAATCAGCAGGCGTCATGTCAGATGAATCCATCAAAGGATCGTATTCATGAATGGTAAACAGAGGCATTTCTGGACGGTGAAACTCGGGCATGCTGGCTAATTGCTTTTCCATAAACCCTGCAACAGGAACGTAGCCGTGATCCGATTTTTTCATGCCAATGGTGCCGCCAGTATAGGCGATATAAATATGTTTTCTTGCCATAGCGAGAAATCACTCAGTGTAGGGAACAGAGCGGCGATTATAGCGAAAACTCTTGCAATAAAAAGAGGCGCTTCTTGCAAAGCGCCTCGGTATATCAAGGGTTGTGACCGCGTAGACTATTCTACTTGGCAGGGCAGACAGAACGCATATTGCCCTTTAGGATCATTCAATTGATTGAGCAGCGACGTTTGTTGTTGCCACTCTACTGCCAAGGGTTGCAGTGATTTTGGCAAGAGAGTGGAGACATCCAAACCTAAGCTGACACGTACTTGTCCGAGCAGATCTTGTAAAAATTGCTGGGCTGGAGTGAGTGGCTCTTCAACCCAGTACAGGTTATATTGATCCAACTGTGCCAGATCCGCTGCCAAATGTACGGCATCATCAAAATCACCCAACTGATCGACTAAACCGAGGGTTTGTGCATCTTGTGCAGTCCAGACTCGGCCCTGAGCCAGTTCATCCACTGCTTTTAAGGTCAGGCCACGTTTCTCTGCAACCAAAGAAATAAAGCGCTGATAACCGTGTTCAATACCCAGTTGAATCGCATCTTTTGCACCTTGGGTGAGGCCCGTGGTCAGGCCTTGTCCTGAAAAAGGCGTTGTACCAACACCATCAGTATAAATACCAAGGTTGTTCAGTCCTTTCTCGAAGGTAGTGATCACGCTGAAAATACCGATTGAACCTGTCAGTGTGGTCGGTTGGGCGACAATCTTATCTGCGCTCATCGAAATCCAGTAACCACCGGAAGCGGCAAGGCTTGACATCGACACCACCACAGGTTTCCCCGCCGCTTTCAGAGCTTCAATTTCATTGCGGATCACTTCGGAAGCAAACGCGCTACCCCCTGGGCTATCGACACGCAGTACGACCGCTTTTACATTGCTGTCGTTACGAGCTTCGCGCAGTAATCCAGCTACGGTATCGCCACCCACGGTACCACGTGGCTGTGAGCCATCCATAATCGCACCGCTCGCGACGACAACGGCAATATCGTTGGCATCGGTCAGTGTCGTTGGCTTAATGGTGGTTTTGTATTCGTAGTAACCGATGGCGTTATAACTGTCTTTTCCATCGCTACCAAAAGTTTCCGCTAACGTTTGGCGAACTTGCTGACGAGTCGCCAGTTCATCGACGAGACCGACTTTTTTGGACAGTGCAGCTAAGTCACCATTCACTTCTTTCAACTGAGCGACAAACTGCTCCATGCTTGGAGTAAGGGTTTTGATCTCAATTTGGCGATTGGCCGCGACATCATCGACGTACGCGCTCCACAACTGAGTGAGCCAGCGAGAAGCGGATTCACGAGCCGCATCAGACATATCATCACGCACAAAAGGCTCAATTGCCGATTTGTAGGTGCCGACACGAAAGACGTGAGTGGTGACATCCAATTTCTCAAGCAGAGTTTTGTAGTACATGGAGTAGGCGCTGTAACCTTTTAGCAGTACGGCACCATCTGGAGCGAGGTAGATTTTGTCCGCATAACTCGCCAAGTAATATTGGCTCTGATTATAAAAATCCCCAACCGCAAACACAGGCTTACCAGAGGCTTTGAATTCGTTGATCGCTTTGGCGATATAACGCAGCTTAGTCAAGTTGGTTTCTGGCATGTCTCCTAAAGCCAACACAAGCCCGGTGACATTGTTGTCATTTTTCGCATGGCGTAAGGTTTCAACAATATCAAACAGCACGTTTTCGCGGGGGAGCTCTTCACCAAACACGGAGCCCGTAAAGGAGTCCATCGGGTTGATGTGCGTACTCTGCTCAACAATCGGGCCAGACAGATTGAGCACCAGTGCCGAGGATTTATCCATGGTGGGTAGCGGGGCGTCAGCGTGGACATAAATAAAGTAAATAATGCCAATACTGAGTAAGAAAATAAGGTTAGTCAGTGCCAGCCTGATGAAGGTGATCGCTTTCCAAATCCCTTTCAAAATCAGCCCAACAAAACGAAATAGTGATTTCATGGTATCTCCAGACCAACGGAGTGGCACAACACTCCAAAGCTTCAGATGTCTAGTGCATATCAGCGCACAACGAACCACATCCTACGTTATCTGATCGGGGCAAACAACAATCTTGCAAACCAGCGTAACCTTGATCGCTGTTACACAAATGTAAACACTTGTTTGATTTTTGTAATTGGCAAGAATATTCTGGTCAGACCATATCAATAAGAAGCAAAGTGAAGTCGCTATGTACCCAAATCTATTTCAGCCTCTCGATCTTGGTTTTACTCAGCTCAAAAATCGTGTGTTGATGGGCTCTATGCATACTGGCTTAGAAGAAAATAAGGAAGGGCTGCACAAGCTGGCGGCCTTTTATGAAGAACGTGCCAAAGGTGGCGTAGGCTTGATTGTGACGGGTGGCTTTTCGCCTAACTTGCGCGGCCGTCTGCACCCATTCAGCGCTGAATTTAGCAAAACTAAGCATGCCAAAGCCCATAAAGTGGTGACAGAAGCGGTGCACCGTCATGGCGCTAAAATCGCTTTGCAACTGCTGCATGCGGGGCGTTATGCGATGCATCCATTTTCACAAAGTGCTTCCGCGATTCGTGCACCGATTGCCAAGTTTGCCCCGAGTGAAATGAGCACTCGCCAAATCCGCAATACCATCCAAGACTTCGCCAATAGCGCCGAGCTTGCACAACTGGCGGGCTATGATGGCGTCGAAGTGATGGGGTCAGAAGGTTATTTGATTAACCAGTTCATCTGTAAGCGCACCAACATGCGTTACGACGAGTGGGGCGGCAGTTATCAAAACCGCATTCGTTTTCCAGTTGAAATTGTTAAAGCTATCCGTGAAGCGGTTGGCAAAGAGTTCATCATTATCTTTCGTCTGTCGATGCTCGATTTGGTGGAGCAGGGCAGCACTTTTGAAGAGGTGGTGGTGCTTGCCAAAGCCTTAGAAGAGGCGGGGGTCACCATTATCAATACCGGGATCGGCTGGCATGAAGCGCGTATTCCCACAATAGCGACCCAAGTGCCGCGTGCCGCCTTTAGCTGGGTGACGGAGAAGATCAAACCCTATTTAAAAGTGCCTGTCGTGACCTGTAACCGCATTAACACGCCGGAGCAAGCGGAGAAAATTTTGGCGAGTGGTCAGGCGGATATGGTGTCGATGGCGCGCCCGTTTTTAGCCGATGCGGATTTTGTACGCAAAGCGCAAGAAGGGCAGAGCGCGCTCATCAATACCTGTATTGGTTGTAATCAAGCTTGTTTGGACAACGTCTTTCGTGGCAAACGTGCCAGCTGCTTGGTGAACCCGCGCGCTTGTTATGAAACTGAGATTGTGGTTAAACCCGCACAGAGCAAAAAAATTGCGGTTGTCGGTGCTGGCCCTGCCGGTTTAGCGTTTGCGACGACCGCTTCAGAGCGTGGTCATCAAGTGGATCTGTTTGAACGCAATGACAGAATCGGTGGCCAATTCCGTCTTGCGATGCAGATCCCCGGCAAAGAAGAGTTTCGGGAAACCATTCGCTATTTTGCTAACCGGATTGATCAAACTGGCGTGAAGTTGCACCTGGGTTGTGAAGTGCAATTTAGCGATCTGCGTGGCTACGATGAAGTGGTGATCGCCACGGGCGTGACACCTCGCAAAATCGCCCTAGCGGGGCTGAGTGAATCATCAAAAGTAGTTGATTACCAAACCTTAATTCGCGAAAAGACACCCGTAGGCCAAAAGGTCGCGATTGTCGGCGCTGGCGGTATTGGGGTGGATGTGGCGAGCATGCTCACCGAGCCGAAAGATCAAACTTTAGATGATTGGTTATACGAATGGGGGATTGATAAAGCCATCGAGCACCCCGGCGGTTTGTACCCATATCCTGAGACAACCAGTGAGCGTGAAGTCTGGCTGCTGCAAAGGCGCAAAGGCGCGGTGGGTAAAGGGCCGGGTAAAACCACGGGCTGGATCCATAAACGCACGTTAGAAAAACGCGGTGTGCATTTGGTTGGTGGCGTGCAGTATCAGAAAATCGATGAGCAAGGTCTGCATATTGAGCGTGATGGAAAATCAGAGCTGATTGATGCTGATAGTGTGGTGATTTGTGCAGGTCAAGAATCCGTGCGTCCTTTTGAGGCGCAGTGGGCTGAGCTGGGCGATAAGCTGCATGTGATTGGTGGGGCGGATGTCGCCGGAGAGCTGGATGCTGCGCGCGCGATTCGTCAAGGTGTGGAGCTGGCAGTTCGATTGTAACTTGTTGAGTGAAAACCATGAACGGCAAAGGGCACTTCGGTGCCCTTTGTTATTGTCTACTGCTGAGGGTTCGTTACAAAATGACGGTCTTGTTGCCGTAGACAAACACATGATCATTCAGCACTTTGTTGAGAGCCTTACTGAGTACATTCTTCTCTACATCGCGCCCAGCTTGCGCCATATCTTGCGCGCTAAAGGTATGATCGACCGGAATCACGTCTTGCTTGATGATCGGCCCTTCATCGAGATCGTTCGTCACAAAATGCGCTGTTGCACCAATGATTTTTACACCGCGCTCATAGGCTTGCTGATACGGCTTCGCACCGATAAAAGCGGGCAAGAAACTGTGGTGGATATTGATGATTTTATGGTGAAAACGCTCCACAAACGCAGGTGTCAGCACACGCATATATTTGGCGAGAACCAGATAATCTGGCTGATATTGGTCAATCACATCTAACAGTGCTTGTTCGTGAGCTTCACGCGACAAACCTTCATGGGACACACAGTGGTAAGGAATATCAAAACGCTCAGTCAAACGTTGCAGTGTGTCATAGTTGCCGACTACCGCAGCAATATCCACATCCAGACTACCATCGTAGTTTTTCATCAAAATATCGCCTAAGCAGTGCGCTTCTTTAGTCACCAGAATGACGATGCGTTTGCGGCTCGAACTGATCAGTTTACGCCTAGTACCTTGAGGTAGAGCATGGTCGAGGTCGGCCAGCAGCGTTGCGTCATTGAAATAACCTTCCAATTCGGTACGCATGAAAAAATGACCGCTGGCATTATCCACGAATTCATTATTGTGGATGATGTTGAGTTGATGCTTGTAACAAATATTGGTGATCTTGGAGATCAGTCCCGGCGCATCAGGACAATGCGTCAGCAGGGTTTTTTTTTCCATTGATAACAACTTCCATGCAAAAATAAAAATCCCCTTTCTCTTTGAAATAACAAGGCTATTTTTTGCCATTTCAGCCAGTCTGGGTCTAGCGAATTTTTTCATTCTAAAAAACAAATCGGCGGCGGCTGAACGGTGAGCCAGCCCGCAAATACGCACCTATAATTAATCTATTATCAAGACAGATTCAATCGCTTTAGCCAAGTAATACTTAGGTTCATTGTGCATTGAGTAGGTAGTTTCTTATTGTTGAGAGTAGTAAGGGGTCGGATATGGATAAAGAACTTCTCGCACGTAAATTGTATGTCGAGCGGGTAGAGGCACTGCTCGGGGATCAGCCTATGGATGAGCATATTTTGGAAGAGATGTGGGAAAACCGCGCCTCCCCTTCTGAAGCAGCCAAAGCCATGACCATCACCCCGACATCGGGTTATGATGCTCCACCTTGGCTTGCCCGTTATCTCAATCGCAAGTAAATCTTTCTCTGCGGTGTGAATGAGATTGTCATTCGCACCGCTGCTGAAAACCTGCCATAATCGCGCCATTTCCGTTGCACAACGAACTGGCATGATTGAAAAAACCTTTTCCCAGCAAGGCGCTTTAGGCCAAGCCATTCCGGGCTTTCAACCCAGACAAGCACAAGTCGATATGGCGAAAGCGGTCGCCAGTGCTATCGCCAACCAATCTCAATTAGTGGTTGAAGCGGGTACCGGAACCGGCAAAACCTTCGCGTATTTAGTGCCTGCGCTGCTCAGTGGCAAAAAGGTGATCATCAGTACCGGTTCTAAAAACCTGCAAGAGCAGCTTTTCCATCGCGATTTGCCTTTAATGGTCAGTGCATTAGGCTTTTTCGGCCAAGTCGCTTTGCTCAAAGGGCGTGCAAACTATCTCTGTCTTGACCGCTTAAGTCGGCAAATGGTCGAAAGCCATACCCCCGAATCTGATCCCACGCTGCTCACTCAGCTGGTGAAAGTACGCAGCTGGGCATCCAGTACCCAGAGCGGCGATTTAGGTGAATGTGATGATTTGGCGGAAGATAGCCTGATTATTCCCACCATAACTTCGACCAATGACAACTGCTTGGGCAAAGAGTGCGCGAGCTACCAAGACTGCTTTGTTTCCAAAGCGCGTCGTCGCGCGATGGATGCCGATGTGGTCGTGGTGAACCATCACTTGTTTCTGGCCGATTTGGCGATCAAAGAGACGGGCTTTGGTGAGTTAATTCCGGAAGCCGAAGTGTTTATTTTCGATGAAGCGCACCAACTGCCGGACATCGCGAGCCAATATTTTGGTCAGTCGGTATCGAGCCGACAAGTGCAAGAGCTGGCGAAAGACATTGAACTCGGTTATCGCACCGAAGCGAAAGATATGCGCCAACTGCAAAAAGTGTCGGACAAACTGGTACAGGCGGCAATGGATTTACGCATTGTGCTTGGTGAGCCGGGCTATCGCGGTAACTGGCGTGAAGTGCTGAAAGTGCCGACCGTGGCAAGGGAAGTGGAACGGCTCAATGAAGCGCTGCAATTTGCGCTGGATGTGCTCAAGCTGGCTTTGGGGCGCAGTCAGCTTCTGGATACCGCGTTTGAACGTGCAACTTTGATCTTAGGCCGCATTCGCCGTGTGTGTGATGTTTCTGTCACTGGATATTCCTATTGGTATGACACCACGCCGCGCCATTTCAGTTTGCACATTACCCCACTGTCGGTAGCAGATAAATTTCGTGAACAGATTGCGCTAAAAGAGGGCGCGTGGATATTCACTTCCGCCACTTTAGCGGTCAACGAAGATTTCAGCCACTTTACTGAGCGGCTAGGGCTGACGCCGAGTGCGCAGTTTTCGCTGGTCAGCCCATTTGATTATCAGCAGCAAGCGGTCTTGTGCGTGCCGCGCTATTTACCCGAGCCGAACAGTCCCGGCCTTGCTGAGAAACTGGTACGCATGCTCGCGCCAGTGATCGAACATAACCAAGGGCGCTGTTTCTTTTTATGTACCTCGCACAGCATGATGCGCGATCTAGGCGAGCGTTTTCGTGAACGTTTGACCTTGCCAGTGTTGATGCAAGGAGAAACCAGTAAGCAGAAAACGTTGGCTGAATTTATGGAGCTGGGCAATGCCCTGTTGGTCGCAACTGGTGCTTTCTGGGAAGGGATCGACGTGCGAGGCGACACTTTAAGCTGTGTTATCATCGACAAATTGCCGTTTACCGCACCGGATGACCCGTTGCTCAAAGCGCGGATTGAAGATTGTCGTTTGCGCGGTGGCGATCCATTTGCGCAGGTGCAACTGCCCGAAGCGGTGATCACCTTAAAGCAAGGTGTGGGGCGGCTGATCCGCGATAAAAATGATAAAGGCGCGTTGATCATCTGTGACAATCGATTGGTCACGCGCGATTATGGTGGCGTGTTTCTCGCCAGTTTACCGCCAATCCCACGCACGCGGGATCTGGACGTCGTCACCACTTTTCTACAACAATTAGCTATAACTGAAATCAATCAGAGAGACTCATGAGCGTAAAAATTCTCGCCTTAGATACGGCCACCGAGCGCTGTTCCGTCGCGCTACTCGTCGGCAATACCGTTTATTCACGCAGTGAAATCGCCCCGCGTGATCACACCAAAAAAGTATTGCCTATGGTGGACGAAGTCTTAAAAGAAGCAGGCGTAACGCTACAAGAATTGGATGCTTTGGCTTTTGGCCGTGGCCCGGGAAGTTTTACTGGGGTACGGATTGGCATTGGAATTGCACAAGGTTTAGCCTTTGGGGCAGATCTGCCGATGATTGGCATTTCGACCTTAGCGGCGATGGCGCAAGCGGCGTATCGCTTGCAGGGGTTAACCCATGTTGCCAGCGCGATTGATGCGCGCATGGAAGAGGTGTATTGGGGGCGCTATGTGCGTCAAGAAGATGGCAGTTGGCAAGCCGCGGAAGCGGAGTGTGTGATTGCACCTGCGCTGTTAGCGCAGACCTTGACCCAAGATGATTTAACCCAAGATGAGCAGATTTGGGCGACCGCCGGAACGGGTTGGGATGCTTATCCCGCACTGGCGGATCTGCCGTTGCAACTGCAAACCAGCGAAGTGCTTTACCCTGATGCGCAAGATATGGCTTATTTGGCTCAGTTCGAATTAGCGCAAGGCAATCAAGTGAGTGTGGAGCAGGCAAGCCCTGTGTATCTGCGCGATACTGTGGCTTGGAAAAAACTGCCGGGTCGCGAGTAAGGCTAAAACCGTCAGGCAGAAGATGAGCGCTTACTCACTCGCAAACGAATAGGAACAGTATGGTTTCAATTAATGGATTACCTCCGGCGCGACTGCCTGGCACCAATAAAACCTCGAAAACGGGGAAAAAGGGCGAGGTCAGTCAGAGCGAGAGTGGCAAAAGCGTTTCATCGACCAGCAAAGTCGCGACAGCGGTAGCGGAATCGATCCGTCAGGTCAATGAGTCGGACATCCATCGCGCGCAAGTGCAGTACGATTTGCCTGAAGGGCGGGGTCGTAAAGCGATGGAAGAGTACCTGAATGTGATGAATCAAGCGCGCAAAGAGGAACTTGCGCAGTTGCTTGGGGTCGATATCTACATCTAAAACTGAGGTGAATTCGATGAAGATGACTGTGCTGAAATTACTCATACCTACCATGGCTCTGCTGCTGTCTGCTTGTGCGAGCTTGCCACCTGAGTTGGGCAATCCCGATGATAAAAGCGTTGTGACTCAATATTCGGCTTGGCTTGAGCGCGATCCAGCTACGCAATCACCCGTTCGAATGGGCGGCGTTGTTGCCAACATCAGCAACCAAAAAGATCGCACCCGCGTTGAGCTGGTCAACTTACCGATTGATAGCGCAGGGCGTCCCAACATCCATCAAGAGCCGCAAGGTCGCTTTGTCGCTTACGTGCCGGGATTCCTAGATCCAATCACTTATGGGGAAGGTCGCTTGCTCACGCTTTATGGTACGACAGCGCCATCTGAACAAGGCAAAGTGGGTGACTATGAACATACTTATCCGGTGATGAATGCGCAAGGTTACCATTTGTGGCGAGTGGAAGAGCGAGTCGAAGTCGATGATATTGGGCCTTACATGTTCCCTTGTCGCGGTTTCTACTGTTGGCCAAGGACGATGCCTGAGCGGGACGGTAAGATCATTCAAGAAGTTAAATGAACTCTATTTCAACCACTTATCTGCTCGAACAAGGCCAATTAGCGGCCATTGAAGTGGGCAATGCAAAAATGGCCGAAGTCTCGGTCATTTTTATTCACGGCTGGCTGGATAACGCGGCGAGTTTCTTGTCACTGATGCCTGCGTTACATGCGTTGGATCCTAGGCTGCATCTGTGCGCGGTTGATCTGCCCGGTCACGGTTTCTCTAGCCACAAAGCGGGTTACTCTGCATTTCACGACTATATCGATGATCTCGATCAGCTGTTGCTCAACTTATCGCCAAACAAACCAGTGCTAGTGGGGCATTCGCTTGGTGCTTTAATCGCAAGTTGTTATAGTGCCGCCTTTCCCGAGCAAGTCAGCGGTTTAGTGCAGATAGAAGGCTTCGGACCACTCTCTGAACCTGCCACGCACAGTGTCACGCGTTTGCGGCAAGGGATACGCTCGCGCCATGCGTTACGCAACGCAAAACCTCGTGGGTATGCCAGCTTTGAACATGCACTGCGTCACCGTGCTTTGGCCAATCAGTTACCGGCTGAATTGCTGCGTCCGTTGGTCGAACGTGGCACTTATCAGCATGACGAGCAGTGGTTCTGGCGGCATGATCTTAAGCTCAAAGCGGACTCTTTATATCGCATGACGCCGGAACACGCCGCGCAGGTGCGCGAATCAATCCGTTGTCCGCAGCAGGTGATTTTGGGCTCGCAGGGGTTTGCCACACTCAAGCAACAAGCACAAAACCCAGAGTTTGCGACCATCCCCATAGCAACGGTGGCGGGCGGGCATCACTGCCATTTAGAGCAACCTCAAGCGGTCGCTGAATTGATTTTTGGCTTAGTTAACAAAATTTAAACAAGTGTTTGAGAGTTACGTGCTCAAGCACCTCGGCTGTGCTGTAATAGCGGTCAGCATTTGCATGACTACTGCATGATGACAACAACAAGAATAGCGCCAGCCAATAACGAGGAGTATTACCGTGGATAAACCTTGGCTTTCACGTTATCCGAAAGACGTACCGGAAACCATTAATCCTGATCAGTACCCATCACTGGTCGAAATGTTTGAACAATCGGTACATAAGTACGCGGATCAGCCAGCCTTCATGAACATGGGCGCGGTGATGACATTCCGTAAGCTGGAAGAGCGCAGCCGCGCCTTTGCGGCTTATTTACAAAACGATCTCAAGCTGAAAAAAGGTGACCGTGTCGCTCTGATGATGCCGAACTTGCTGCAATACCCTGTGGCGCTGTTTGGTGTTCTGCGTGCTGGCATGATCGCAGTGAACGTCAACCCACTTTACACTCCGCGAGAGCTGGAGCATCAATTAAATGATGCGGATGCGCGCGCGATTGTGATCGTCTCAAACTTTGCTAACACCTTAGAGCAGATCGTTGCCAATACACAGGTCAAGCATGTGGTGCTGACCAGTCTTGGACAGATGCTGCCACGCGCCAAAGGCACAATTGTCGATTTCGTGGTGAAATACGTCAAAGGCATGGTACCTAAGTACGATCTACCGGGCGCGATTTCGATGCGTAAAGCGCTGCACAAAGGCCGCCGTCTGCAATACGTGAAGCCGTTTATGTCCGGTGAAGACATTGCCTTCCTGCAATACACTGGCGGTACAACCGGTGTGGCGAAAGGCGCCATTCTGACGCACCGCAACATGGTCGCAAACGTGCTGCAAGCCAAAGGCGCTTACGGCCCTGTGCTGCAAGAGGGTCGCGAGCTGGTGGTCACCGCACTGCCGCTGTACCACGTGTTTGCCTTAACCGTAAACTGCTTGCTGTTTATTGAAATGGGTGGCCGCAACTTATTGATCACTAACCCGCGTGATATACCGGGCTTTGTGAAAGAGCTGCAAAAGTACCCATTTACAGCCATTACCGGTGTAAACACCCTGTTTAATGCGCTGGTGAATAACGAAGATTTCCACGAGCTCGACTTCAAAAATATGAAGCTAGCAGTTGGTGGTGGTATGGCGGTACAACGCGCTGTTGCCGAGCGTTGGAAAAAGACTACCGGTGTCCATTTGCTCGAAGGCTATGGTTTGACCGAGTGTTCGCCACTGGTGACCGGCAACCCATACGATTTGACGGATTACACGGGTGCGATTGGTTTACCAGTACCGTCAACCGAAGTGCGGATTGTGGATGATGCGGGTAATGTGGTGCCTAACGATCAAGTTGGTGAGCTGCAAGTGCGTGGTCCACAAGTCATGCAAGGTTACTGGCAGCGTCCTGAAGCGACCAAAGAAGTGCTCAATGCTGAGGGATGGCTTTCAACTGGCGATATTGTGAAATTCGATGATCAAGGTTTGATCCACATTGTTGATCGTAAGAAAGACATGATTCTGGTTTCAGGCTTTAACGTTTATCCGAATGAAATCGAAGATGTGGTGGCGCTGCACGGCAAAGTGCTAGAAGTCGCAGCGATTGGTCAGGCTAACGATGTTTCTGGCGAATTGGTGAAGATTTATGTGGTGAAGCGCGACCCAAGCTTGACCAAAGACGAAGTGATTGCTCACTGTCGTAAGCATCTGACTGGCTACAAAGTGCCAAAACTGGTTGAATTTCGTGACGACCTGCCAAAAACCAACGTGGGCAAAATCCTGCGTCGTGTGCTGCGTGAAGAAAATGACGCACAGTTGGCAGCAAAGGCGAAGCAAAGCGCATAAGCTGTACCCAGCTGCGAGTGTTTTTTAATGTTAGAATGCCGGCCTTAGCTGCCGGCATTTTCTTTCAAAAGAAGTCTCTCTTCTTTTGAGCAACAACTGCGAGTTATCTGTGAATTATCAAATTATTAGCCAAGTAGGCGATCTACAACGAGTCTGTCTTGCTGCCCGTGATGCGGATGTGGTGATGCTGGATACCGAATTTGTCCGTACCCGCACCTTCTTTCCGCAACTGGGGTTGATCCAGATGTTTGATGGGGAAAACCTATCGCTGATTGATCCCACCGTGCTGGATGAAATGACGCCGTTTGTCGAGTTATTGCAAGACACTTCGGTATTGAAAGTGCTGCACGCCTGTGGCGAAGATTTGGAAGTGTTCCAGAATGCGTTTGGCTGCACGCCTTTCCCTATGGTGGATACTCAGATTATGGCCGCGTTTTTGGGCTACGGTTTATCCACTGGGTTTGCGGCGTTAGTGCAAGACCAACTGCAAGTTGAGCTAGACAAAAGCGAATCGCGCACCGATTGGTTAGCGCGCCCTCTAAGTGACAAGCAACTGGAATATGCCGCGGCCGATGTGTTCTATCTGCTACCGATGTACGAAAAACTGGTCGAGCAAGTGACCCAAGCCGGCTGGTGGGACGCGGCATTGCAAGAAAGTGAACTGCAAGTGGCCAAGCGCACTAAAGTCAGCAACCCAGAGCTCGCTTACTTAGACATCAAAGGGGCTTGGCAGCTTAAACCTAAAGAGCTGGCGATCCTCAAACCCCTAGCAACATGGCGTTACCATGAAGCGGTAAATCGAGATTTGGCGCTGAACTTCGTGATTAAAGAAACGGACTTACTGACCATTTCGCGTTTGGCACTTCGTAGTCCGAAACGCATGGAAGAGGAGGGGGTTGATCCGCACGCAATCCGTCGTCACAGCAGCAAAATTATCGCTATGGTGAAAACGGCGCTAGAAACGCCAGCCGATGCGTATCCACCAGAAATCGTGCCGATCATGGAATACCCAGGTTATAAGCAGTTGTTCAAACGTTTGAAAGATGAAGTAAAGAGCGTTTCGAACACCAGTGGCCTTGCGACCGAATTTTTGGCGTCGAAAAAACAGCTTAACCAACTGCTGAGTTGGGTATGGAAGCGCGACCGCGACCCAGCCCGCTTGCCTGATTTAATGCAAGGGTGGCGTTTACCATTACTTGGCGAGAAGCTCAATACGCTCGTCTTGAAATAATCTCCTTCCGACTTGGATCTGCAGCGCCAAGTCGTTTCAGGATAGGTGTTTTATTCACGCATTTTTCTGTCAGTAAAATTCCATGAACAGTAGGCACTATCGCATTTCTCGGAGTGCCTACTCGCATCGCGCAGCATCGTGCGATAATGCGCCTTCATCGACTCTTCTAATCTAGGCAAGAAGAGCAAGGAAAATCATCAATAAGGATTGTTATGTCTGCGACACATTACCTCAATCAACTTAACCACCGTTATCTGAACATCCATCGTGTCAAAGAAGATTTCTTCTGGGATACCTACATGGGGCTGAGTTATGATCATGTGGGTTCCGCGCAAGCACAAACCGAGTGGACTCAGTTTCTGAGCAATGGTGCGCGGATTGAGGAAATTCGCCAGCAAATCGAATTGGCAGAACAGATCACCGATAGCGAAGAAAAAGCGCAAACCTTAACGGGCTTACAAGGCTGGCTCGCGATGTTTGAAAGTCATGCGCTGGAATCAGAGCAAGCGCAGTCACTCAAAGCCGGATTAATCCAATTTGAGGCCGATCTGTTTGAGAAAAAACAGAAGCATGTGCTGACTTATACCAACGAACAGGGCGAAGCGGTAGAAGCCTCGATTGTCACTTTAGGTTCCACGGTGCGTACTCATGATCAAGAAGCAGTACGTCGCAGCGCCCATCAGGCTTTCTTAGGCTTAGAACAGTGGTTATTACAAAATGGATTGTTAGAGCTGGTGAAGCGTCGTAACCATTTTGCGCGCAGCTTAGGTTATAAAACCTTTTTTGATTACTCGGTTGCCAAAAAAGAGAAGATGACCACTGAGCAACTGTTCACCATTTTGGATGATTTTGAACAGCGCACGCGTGATCGTCACTTCACTAGCTTAGCGGAACTTGCACAAAGTAAAGGTGAGCAAGCGCTGCAAGGACATAACTTCATCTATTCGTTTGCGGGCGATGTGATGCGTGAGCTGGACCCTTACGTGCCATTTTCACAATCGCTGCGTCGTTGGGTGGAGTCTTTTGGTCGCCTCAATATTGAATTTAGTGGCGCTGAGCTGACCCTTGATTTGCTGGATCGTAAAGGTAAATATCCAAACGGTTTCTGCCATGGGCCAATTCCGGCGTTTTACGACCAAGGTCAGTGGGTCGCGGCGAAAGTTAATTTCACCAGTAATGCTAAGCCAGATCAGGTAGGCAGTGGTTACGATGGCATCAACACCTTGTTCCATGAAGGTGGGCACGCGGCGCACTTTGCGAATGTGAAGATGAACGCGCCGTGTTTTTCACAAGAATTTGCACCCACTTCGATGGCGTACGCTGAAACGCAATCCATGTTTTGCGATAGTCTATTGATGGATGCTGACTGGTTGAAAACCTATGCCAAAGATGTACAAGGTAACCCAGTGCCAGATGAGCTCATCAAAGCCATGGTATTTAGCCGCCAACCGTTTAAAGCTTACGAAGAGCGCAGTATTTTGCTCGTGCCGTATTTTGAGCGAGCACTGTATGAACAGAGCGAGGAAGAGCTGACTGCAGAGCGCGTCACTGAACTGGCCAGAGCCACTGAAAAGCGGATTATCGGCCTTGAATGCAGTCCGCGTCCGCTGATGGCGATCCCGCATCTGTTATCCGATGAATCGGCGTGTGCTTATCACGGTTACTTGTTGGCGCACATGGCGGTGTACCAAACTCGCGCTTATTTCCTTGGGCAGTTTGGTTATTTCACCGATAACCCAGCGATTGGGCCACTACTGGCGAAGCATTATTGGCAGCAAGGCAATGCACTTTCTCACAATGACACTATTGTGAACCTCACTGGTGAAGGCTTTAATGCTCGCTATCTTGCCGATGCCTGTAACTTAACTCCGGATGAAGCATGGCAAAAGCAGCAGCACAAAATGGCGCAATTGGCGACGCGTGAGCAAACCAAACCCGCTTCATTAAATGCGCAGATTCGAGTGATTGATGGTGCCACTGAGCTGGCTTCTAACCGTGATTCGGATGAAGAGATGTGCCGCCAATTTGAGGCGTACATTGCCAAACATTACGGTTGCTAATTAGGCTGTTAATGAAACACACGTACTGAAAAATAAAAAGGCTGAACGCATAGCGTTCGGCCTTTTTTATCCTGTTTATTGCGATAGTTTACGCTGCAAGAAGCAATGCCCAGCAGCAAGCAACAAACCGCCGACTAAACCGGCCAAATGGGCTTCCGTCGCTACTCGTGCGCCAATCAGCTCTGCGGTGCTAGCGGATGCGCCAAACCACTGCTCCCATGCGACTTTTCCGATAACGCCAAGCACTAACAGCCAACTGCTGCGTCGTCCATTCAGTGCTTCATTCAGCGCGTAGTAAGCAAACAGACCATGCAAGGTGCCGGAGAGCCCAACATAAGACTGCATGTCGGAGGCGAGAATCATCACTCCCACCGCAAGGCTGATCAGTAGCAGAGGGATCAGAAGCTGACGAGCCGTGGGTTTAAACACAAAGCTGATGATCCATAATGCGGCAAGGTTCATCGCCCAGTGGGCAAAGTTGGTGTGTGCGAAGTTTCCTGTTAGGATGCGCCACCATTGACCTTGTTCTATGGCGCTGAAGTGCCACAGAGTCAGCTCATGCAGTGGTGGCCACTGCAGACTTAAACTCAACAGGCTTATTGCCAATAACAGCAGGTAAAGATTCACGTCATGTCCCGTTATTGTTCCGAGTGTGGTAAAGCGCGTAAAGCGTGCTTGTGTCCGTCCATTGTCGCGCTGGAAAGTGCGGTTGAGCTTATCATTCTTCAGCACCCAACGGAACAAAAGCGCCCACTCGGTACCGCGCGCATTCTCAGCTTGTCATTGGCCAATTGTCGGCTATTGGTGGGCGAAGATTTTCGTGAGCATGACGAGTTAAACCAACTGCTGGCAGAGCCGGATGTGGACTACTATGTGCTTTATCCGAATGAACACGCGCAAGAGTGCACAAAGATAAGCCTCACGACAGCGCGCAAAACGCGGGTGATTTTGCTCGATGGGACGTGGAAAAAAGCCTACAAGATGTGGCAAATCAACACTCAACTGCATGACTTACCGAGCCTACATTTGCCGGACGAGTGTGTTGGGCATTACCGAATTCGTAAAGCGCCGGATGATACCGCGCTCTCCACAGTGGAGGCGGGTTATCATCTGCTCCAGCAGTGGCAACCTGAGCGTGACTTCTCGCCACTGCTCAAGGTGTTTGATGCCATGATTCAATATCAGATCGATCAGATGCCGGAAGGCGTTTTCGAGCGAAATTACCGTCAGTAATGACTCTGCGCTGAGAAGAGCTGCTGATGCAGTCGCTGCGCGTAAGCATCGGTCATCGCGGCAATGTAATCGCAGATCACGCGCATGCCTTCGTCTTGTTCTTGGGCTTTACGCCACTTTTCGCCGGTGGCTTGTGGCAGTAGACGTTCTGGGTCAGCACTTAACGCTTCAAACAAATCCATGATCAGTTGCTGGCCTTTGTATTCAAAGCGCTGTACCTGCGGAATTTGAATCACGTATTGGCTCACAAAGTGTTTGAGCACTTCAAGCGCATTGCCCATGTGCGGCTCGATATAAGCATTGAACGCCAACAGTTCATTATGAAATGGCGCTTCAACTGGCTTCACGCTGATACTGGTTAAAAGGGCATTTACAATGCCGCCAATCGCATCTTTGCGCACATAGTGTTTACCAGAAAACAGCATCTCACTGAGCTCGGCAATATGTTCTTCAAACCAAGGATCGCCGCACTCGGCAAGCTGCGCCGCTGCGGCTTCTTGCCACTGCGCGCGGGTTACCATACCCAGCACAATCGCATCTTCCAGATCATGCACGCCGTAAGCGATGTCATCCGCCAGTTCCATGATCGAGCAATCGAGCGATTTAAAGCGAGTTTTACGGTGCTCTTTGGGGGAGCTTGGTTCTGCGCGCATTTGTCCCAACAATTCACGATCACTTTCACACAGCGGCTCCAGCACCCAGTCCAAGCTCGCGAGATCACAATCGTAGATGCCTTTTGCAGGCGACCAATCTTTAGCTTTCAGTTGGCGTTGGTGGGCGACCGCTGGCGGTGGTATTGCAGCGCGCGTGGCACTCAGCAGCGCAGGGTATTTCAAAAGCCCGAGTAGCGTGCGGCGCGACAGGTTCATGCCGTGATGCTCAGTGTAAGGCTCTAAGCTGGTGACGATCCGAAAAGTCTGCGCATTGCCTTCAAAGCCACCGTGATCGCGCATCATATAATTGAGCGCAATTTCACCGCCATGCCCGTAAGGGGGATGACCAATATCGTGCGCAAGGCAGAGTGAATCAATTAGGCTATCAGAAGGTAATAGCTCACGAAACTCCGGTTGTTTGAGTTTAATTTGCGCGACGATGCCGGTACCGATTTGCGCTGCTTCCAGTGAATGGGTGAGGCGAGTGCGATGAAAGTCATTCAAGCTTGTTCCGTGGACTTGGGTTTTGGCTTGCAAGCGCCGAAAAGCCGCCGAATGGAGGATACGCGCGCGATCGCGCTGAAATGGGCTGCGATGATCGTTGCGGCGAATTTTGTGCTCATCGTTGTTACGAGCTAACCACTCAGGGTTTAGGGATACTTGCATCGCGTTACTCCTTGCACAGTTTTGTTTTAACTTACAATGTCTTAAGTTATAGCGACTTAGCTGATTTCGTCCAGTGTTAATTCAAAACTCGGGGCAAAGGTTTGTAGAAAATACGCCATCTCCTCACTGTGCCGTTCACGCAACGTCACATCGAGGCGTTTTTTCGCTTGAGCGTATTCGTGGTTACCTGCGCTGAGCTCTTCCAAACATTTCAAATACGCGCAAATCGCATCGGCTTGCTTAACGATGGCGCTTTCATCGGGATCGGCCGTATTGGAGATAAGAAACGGGCGAAAATCGTCGCGCAGTTCTTCTGGGAGCATATCCAATAAACGCCGCTCGGCCGCCGCTTCGATTTTTTTGTACTCTTTAGCGATCTCGGGATTGAAATACTTGATGGGCGTTGGCAAATCACCGGTCAGCACTTCACTGGTATCGTGATACATGGCAAGCAGCGCAATGCGCTCAGGGTTGAGCGTTCCACCAAATTTTTTGTTTTTGATCACCGCCAGTGCATGAGCGACAAAGGCGACTTGCAGGCTGTGCTCAGAAATATTTTCACTGGAGATGGAACGCATTAATGGCCAGCGCTGAATCAGTTTCATGCGCGCGAGGTGGGCGAAAAAATGGCTCTCTTGCATAGCACTCTCACTTCCTTGCTGATGGATTGGCTTTTCAACGGCCGATGACGCTGAAAAGAAGATAAAAAAACAGGCTCTCTTCAGTGTACCGAAAGAGAGCCTGCTTCGCCTACCCACGACAGCAAGTCATTTTGCGACTTGCTGCCAATCTATTATTGGCTGTAAGTCGTGATAAAGCGTTCAAAGCGACTGATGGCGATTTCCAGATCTTCCACATGAGGCAGAGTCACAATGCGGAAGTGATCCGGTTTTGGCCAGTTAAAGCCGCTGCCTTGTACTAGCAGCACTTTTTCTTGCACTAGGAAATCAAGCACCATTTTCTGGTCATCTTTGATCGGATACATTTTGGTATCAATTTTCGGGAACAGGTACATCGCGCCTTTTGGCTTCACGCAAGAAATCCCCGGGATCTGGTTAATCAGCTCCCATGCGCGATCACGCTGTTCCAGCAGTCGGCCGCCCGGCAAAATCAGCTCATTGATACTTTGATAGCCGCCGAGTGCGGTTTGAATGGCATGTTGCATTGGCACGTTGGCACACAAGCGCATCGAGGCCAGCATATCGAGCCCTGCAATATAGCCTTGTGCTTGCTGTTTGGGGCCAGTCAGGAACATCCAGCCACCACGGAAACCACAAACACGGTAAGCTTTGGATAAGCCGTTGAAGGTGACGACTAATACATCATCCGCTAAGGTGGCGATTGAGGTATGCACCGCGCCGTCGTACAGCACTTTGTCGTAAATCTCATCGGCGAAAATCATCAGCTTGTGCTTGCGAGCAATCTCGATGATTTCCAGCAAGAAATCACGACTGTAAACCGCACCGGTTGGGTTATTGGGGTTGATCAGCACAATGCCACGGGTTTTCGGGGTGATTTTGCTGCGAATATCGTCGAGGTCAGGATACCAATCGGCTTCTTCATCACAGATGTAGTGCACGGCTTTGCCGCCAGAAAGTGCTACCGCGGCTGTCCACAGTGGGTAATCAGGGGCAGGTACCAGCATTTCATCGCCATTGTTGAGCAGGGCTTGCATCGCCATCACGATAAGCTCTGATGCACCGTTGCCGATGTACACATCTTCGACGTCCAGACTGCGGATACCTTTTTTCTGGTAGTACTGCACCACCGCTTTACGAGCGGAATAAATGCCTTTCGAGTCACAGTAACCTTGTGAAGTAGGTAGGTTACGGATCACATCGACTAGGATCTCGTCTGGGGCGTCGAAACCAAACGGGGCAGGGTTACCGATGTTAAGCTTCAGTATTTTATGCCCTTCTTCTTCCATGCGTTTAGCATGTTTAAGCACTGGTCCTCGAATGTCATAGCAGACATTATCGAGTTTTGACGACATCCCGATATTTTGCATTGTAATATTCCTGAAAATAATCTGTTTTCTTGATCAAACTACACTAACTTGCCATTTTTTAGAATAAAAATCTAAGACAACCTGGTTTTAAAATCAGAAGACATGTTGCCTCGATCACTTGCCGAAGTAAAAGATACCCCATAACCTTGATTTCATAAGGCTCTCTCAATAGAGTAGCCGCAGTTTACCGAATCTCTCCCCGTACGAGGTCGCTTTGTTGCATTTTTATCAGGCCGTTGCTCAATTGATGGAGCACATCCGTGGCGCGAAGGCTCATGATGTTCGTTTTACTCAGCCGTTGGCCGATAAGCCTCCCTTTGCGCTGATTGACTGGCTTGATGCCCAACCGATTTTCCCCAAATTTTACTGGCAATCGCGTGATACTCGTGAAGAAGTGGTCGCGCTCGGTCAGGTGTACACGTTTACCGATCCTGCTCCGGCGTATGCGATTTTAGGCGATGAGCAGCGAGTATGGGGTGGACGCTCCTTTGATGGGCATACCGCCAAAAATCCGCGTTGTATGTCTTCCTTCTTCTTTCTACCACAGATTGAACTGATTCGACGGGATGAACAGTGGTTACTCGCGGTCAATATCAACAATGAGCCGCAGCGCACGCTGACCGCACTGCAAAAACTGCTGGTGGAAGTGCCCACTTTGCGTTCGATGACAGCGCACGTCACTCGTGTCGAACACACGCCAACGGCGGCTAACTGGCATGATTTGGTGGAAAAAGTGCTGGCGGGGATCACCGAAAAACAGTTTAAAAAAGTGGTGTTAGCGCGTAAAACAACGCTGACATTGGATGCACCGCTCAGTGCGGCGCAACTGCTCAAAGCTAGCCATGCCCAAAATCACCACAGCTTTCACTTTCTTTTGGCTCTCGATTCTCGCCACAGCTTTATGGGGTCAACCCCAGAGCGGCTCTACCTACGCCATGGGCAGAATCTGGAAACCGAAGCTTTAGCGGGCACGATTGGTCGGGGAGCTAATGCGACGCAAGATATGGAACTGGCTCACTGGCTGACGCATGACAGTAAAAACCTCAATGAAAATCAGTTGGTGGTAGAGGACATCATCGAAAGCCTCGCGCCGCACGCCGAGCAGATCCATACCCAGCGAGAAGCGCAGCTGGTGCGATTGCGTAAAGTGCAGCATCTGAAAAAACGCATTGATGCGCAGCTTAAATCTGGGGTCAATGGCGTGCAGTTACTGGGCGTATTACAACCTACCGCCGCGGTTGCGGGTTTACCTCGTCAAGCGGCACTGGCTTTCATCGCGGAAAATGAGCCTTTTGCACGCGGCTGGTACGCAGGCTCCATGGGTTACTTTAGCCATGCGCAAGCCGAGTTTTGTGTGGCGATCCGCAGTGCTTTAGTGGTGGATAAACAAGTTCAGCTCTATGCAGGCGCTGGCATTGTGCCGGGCTCGATTGCTGAGCATGAATGGCAGGAGCTGGATAAAAAGCTCTCTACCTTATTGAGCTTGATAACCGACCGCTTACCGCTGGGAGTGGCATCATGAACCGCGATCAAGCTTTATTGAACCGTCTTTGGTCGCGAGTGTTACTCGAAGAGTTAAGCCGTTTGGGAGTGACACAAGTGTGTGTGGCTCCGGGCTCTCGTTCAACCCCGTTGACGCTTGAGGCTAATGCGAATACGGCTTTCACGTTACATACTCACTATGACGAGCGCGGCTTAGGGTTTATGGCGCTTGGTTTAGCGAAAGCTAGCCAACAGCCTGTCGCGGTGATTGTAACCTCGGGCACTGCAGTGGCGAACTTATTACCAGCCATTGCTGAATCCAAACTCACCGGTGAACGTTTAGTGGTACTCACGGCGGATCGTCCGCTTGAGCTAGTGGGGTGTGGTGCCAATCAAGCCATTGTGCAATCGGGGATTTTTTCATCTCATGTCACGGCATCGCTGGAGCTGCCTAGTCCTGCCATCCATCATCCACTTTCTTGGCTACTCACGTCGATTGATGAAGTGATGGCGCGTCAAGCCCTACTCGGTGGCAGTGTACACATCAATTGCCCATTTCCTGAGCCCTTGTATTCGGCTGGGGATGAGGCGATTTATCAACCCTATTTACAACCTGTTCAGCGTTGGCGTGAGCAAGCTCGGCCTTATACCCAAGTTCATCAAGGATTAGTGCAGAGTGTTCCCGCTGCAATCGATGGCTTGCTGACTAAAGGGGTGGTGATAGTTGGCTCGCTGAGCTTGCAAGAGGCTCAAGCGGCAAAGCGTTTTGCCAAAGCGATGGGCTGGCCGTTACTGTGCGATCCACAATCGGGCATCAGTAGCCAATGGGCACATTTTGATCTCTGGCTGCAGCATCCCAAAGCACGTGAACAGCTCAATCAAGCTCAATGTGTGGTGCAATTTGGTTCGCGGATTGTCTCCAAACGTCTGTTGCAGTGGTTAGAAGCGTGGTGCGCCACGGGTCTTGGCGAGTATCATTACATTGCGCCGCACAGCGCACGCAATAACCCTTGGCACGCCATGCAGCAGCAGTGGGTGTGTGAGATTAGCCACTGGGTAGACGCTGTGCTCAGCAAACGCTTAGCGGGTCAACATACCCAGCAAGGTTGGGCCGATGAGTTAACCCATTATGCGCAGTCGGTTCGCCAACTGGCGCAACTGCATTTCTCCTCTTCTTCCCTGAGTGAAGTCGCACTGGCGCTAGATTTGACGGAGCGCGCTACGCAAGCGGATCTGTTTTTGGGCAACAGCCTGATTGTGCGTTTGGTGGATATATTCAGCGCGCTTGATGGGCGTGAAGTGTTCTCCAATCGTGGCGCATCTGGCATTGATGGCTTAGTCGCCACAGCGTCAGGGGTGCAACGTGCGCGGCAAAAGCCATTACTGATGCTGCTGGGAGATACCTCGCTACTGTACGATCTCAACTCGCTCGCGTTGATGCGCAATCCTGCGCAGCCGACCGTGATAGTCGTGACCAATAACGACGGCGGAGCGATTTTCGATCTCCTGCCTGTGCCGAGTGAGCAGCGCGAAGCGCTCTATCAAATGCCGCATGGAATGGACTTTGCTCACGCCGCATCACAATTTGGTTTAGCGTATTGTGCGGCGCAAACCTTAGAGCACTACCAAACCTTGGTGGAAGAGCATTTTGCACACGGTGCAGGTACTTTGCTTATCGAGGTGAAAACCCCGCCGCAGCAAGCTTCCATGCACATCAAACAACTGACATCGCAACTCCATGCTCTCTAACCAACTGCACTTTGCCAAGCCTACTGCGCGAACACCCTTGGTGGTGTTGGTGCACGGTTTGCTTGGCAGTGGTGCGGATTGGCAACCGGTTCTCTCTCATTTAGCGCGCACTCAGTGCGCAGCATTGACGCTGGATCTTCCCGGCCACGGCACAAATCCAGAACGGCATTGTGATAATTTTGCCGAAGCGGTCGAAATGATCGAGCAAACCGTACAAGCCCATGTTACTTCTGAGGTGCCAGTCATTTTGGTTGGCTATTCGCTCGGCGGGCGATTAATCATGCATGGATTAGCGCAGGGGGCTTTTTCGCGTCTTAATCTGCGAGGGGCGATCATCGAAGGTGGTCACTTCGGGCTGCAAGAGAATGAGGAAAAAGCAGCGCGTTGGCAACATGATCAGCAGTGGGCGCAGCGCTTTAGTCAGCAACCGATTGAGCATGTGTTGAGCGATTGGTATCAACAAGCGGTATTTAGTTCACTAAATCATGAGCAAAGACAAACTTTGATTGCGCAACGTAGTGCTAATCTTGGTTCATCAGTAGCACATATGTTACTGGCAACAAGTCTGGCTAAGCAGCCCTATTTATTGCCAGCGCTGCAGGCTCTTAAGCTCCCCATCCATTACGTGTGTGGTGAGCAAGACAGTAAATTTCAGCAACTCGCCGAGAGTAGCGGGTTAAGTTACAGTCAGGTTGCGCAGGCGGGACACAATGTCCACCACGAACAGCCGCAAGCGTTTGCCAAGATTGTACAAGCGATGATCCACTCAATAATCGATTGAGTGATAACGACAATGGGAACCACCATGGCTAAAACTACAGGCATTTCTGAGCAAGAACTCTACGCACCAGTGATTTGGCAAGACTGCACCGGTGACTATCAAGATATCCACTACCACAAATCCGACGATGGGATTGCCAAAATCACCATCGCCAGACCACAAGTACGCAATGCGTTTCGTCCATTGACCGTCAAAGAGATGATCCATGCACTGGCGGATGCGCGTTATGACGACAAAGTGGGTGTGATTATCCTGACCGGTTTAGGTGAAGATGCCTTCTGCTCCGGTGGCGATCAGAAAATTCGTGGTGACTACGGCGGTTACCGCGATGATTCCGGTACTCACCACCTGAACGTGCTCGATTTCCAACGCCAGATCCGTACTTGTCCAAAGCCAGTGATTGCGGCTGTGGCTGGTTGGGCGGTGGGCGGCGGTCATGTACTGCACATGATGTGTGACCTGACCATCGCAGCAGAAAATGCACAATTTGGTCAAACGGGCCCGAAAGTCGGCTCATTCGATGGCGGCTGGGGAGCTTCTTACATGGCGCGTATTGTCGGCCAGAAGAAAGCGCGCGAAATTTGGTTCCTATGCCGCTTCTACAATGCCCAAGAAGCCTTGGACATGGGGCTGGTGAACACGGTTGTGCCAGTGGAAGAGCTGGAAAGAGAAACCGTGCGCTGGTGTCGTGAAGTGCTGCAACACAGCCCAATGGCGATTCGCTGCTTGAAAGCGGCACTGAATGCGGACTGTGATGGTCAAGCAGGACTGCAAGAGCTGGCTGGCAACGCGACCATGCTGTTCTACATGACTGAAGAAGGTCAGGAAGGCCGTAACGCGTTTAATGAAAAACGCCGCCCGGACTTCAACAAGTTCCCGCGTAACCCATAATTCTTCTCAGAGCGGCGTCCTGCCGCTCTTTCTCTTTGAGCATAAACCCCGTTTATGTGGATGTATTGGATATAGGAAGAGATCAGCATGCGTCATGCAACCCTCTATCGCTACCAACTGCCGATGGATAGCGGTGTCATCCTTCGCAATGAGAAACTGACTCAGCGTGAAGGCTTTATTGTCGAACTGACCGAAAACGGCCGTACTGCACGCGGCGAGATTGCTCCACTGCCCGGCTTTAGCCGCGAAACGCTGGAAGAAGCGGGCGTACAAGCACAAGCGCTGCTTGAGCTTTGGGTCAATAGTCAGGTTATCGATTGGGATGCACAGCATCCTTCGGTGGCTTTTGGTATTTCGATGGCGCACTACGAGCTAGAACAAGCGTTGCCCGCGCAAGGCAACTACTATGTTGCGCCGCTGTGTACGGGCGATCCTGATGAGCTGCTGCCGGTGTTGAACAACTTACCGGGGCAGAAAGTCGCTAAAGTTAAAGTTGGACTGTATGAACCGATCCGTGATGGCATGCTCGTCAATCTGTTCTTGGAATCGATGCCGGATTTAACGCTGCGTTTGGATGCCAACCGCGCGTGGACTCCTGCCAAAGCGCTCAAGTTTGCTCAATACGTCGCGCCGTCTTTACGCAGCCGTATCGCCTTTCTGGAAGAGCCGTGCCAGTCGCCAAGCGAAAGCATCGCATTTTCGATTGATACAGGGATTGCGATTGCGTGGGACGAAACCTTACAAGAAGCGGTTCGCGATGCGGATTTTGCTTTAGAGAATCTGTTAGGTGTCAAAACCATTGTCATCAAACCAACCCTAATTGGCTCGGTGTATCGTGTAGAGGCTTTGATCGAGAAAGCCAAAGCACTTGGGCTACAAGCTGTGATCAGCTCTAGCTTAGAGTCGAGCTTGGGCTTGAACCAGTTAGCACGTTTAGCGCATAAACTGCTGCCTAATGAAGTACCGGGACTGGATACGATGGGATTATTCCGAACTCAGCTCGAAACGCCTTGGCCAAATAGCTCACTGCCTGTGGTTGCCCTGCAAGAGCAGTCAATCGTATGGCGCTCGGAATCTTCCCTGTGAGCCTTTGGCAGCCTTGGCTTGAGCGTGACCCCAAGCAGGTTGCGCTGAGTCATGCTGGGCAAACCCTGACTTGGCAAGTATTAGATAGCCAAGTAGCGCACTACGCTAAAGCGCTGCGTGAGCAAGGGGTTCGGTCGGGGGAAGTGGTGACGCTGGTCGGGAAAAATCATCTGCACACTGTGCTGTGGTTTTTGGCTTGTACTCAAGTGGGCGCGCTGTGCACCTTTGTCGCACCACAACCTTTAGCTCTTTTGCAGGAAAAGCTCGCCACACTCTATGCCGAGCAAAGCCCGAAGCACCTTTGGCTAGCGCCTTCTTGCGCGCTGAGTGAAGAAGAGATTGCGGAGCTTAATGCTCATCGCCTGAGTTTGCCCGATGAGCGGGATGAATCCGTTGGTGGCGAGAAAGTCTCTAGCCAGTTTTCTTGTGAACAACTGGCGACGTTAATTTTCACCTCGGGTTCGACGGGGACACCTAAAGCGGTGACTCACACTCATCAGCAACATTTGGCTTCGGCGCGCGGTTTACTGAACAAGTTTGCTTTTACCGAGTCAGACAGTTGGTTACTGAGCTTGCCGCTGTATCATATTTCTGGTGTGGCCATTCTTTATCGTTGGCTTGCTGTCGGAGCGACACTCAAGATCGGCACTGGCGATCTGCAAAACGATATTGCTGGCGTCACTCATGCTTCATTGGTGCCTACTCAGCTTAAACGTCTGTTGGACAGCAGCTCTCCATTGACGCTCAAACGTGTTCTGCTCGGCGGCAGCCATATCCCTGTTGAACTCGCTCAAATGGCGGCAACGCGTGGTATTGATACTTGGCTCGGCTATGGCATGACCGAAGCCGCCTCCACCGTGACGGCAAAGCGGGTCGATGGACTTGCAGGTAATGGTGAGCTTTTGGATCATCGTGAGCTGCGCCTTGTTGATGGGCGGATTTTCATTGCTGGGAAGACGTTGGCACAAGGCTATTATTGGCAAGGGCAGCTAGTTCCGCTCACTAATGAGCAGGGTTGGTTTGACAGCAAAGATCTCGGTCGCTGGCAGGGCAATAACCTGTTGATTGATGGCCGAGCGGATAATCTTTTTATCTCTGGCGGTGAAAATGTTCACTGTGAAGAAATAGAAGCGGTGTTAAACCAGCACCCTCATGTGCAAGTGGCGATCGTAATACCCGTTCAAGATAGTGAGTTTGGTGCGCGACCCGTCGCCGTGATTCGTAGTGAGGCCGAGTGGTGTCAAGCCATCGGTGATACTTGGTGCCAAGCTAAACTCGAAAAATTCAAATGGCCTATCATGTACTTTTTACTCCCCGATGCTTTGCTGGATGGGGGAATTAAAGTCTCTCGTGCGGCGGTGAAAGCGTGGTTGGCCGCCAACCAAACGCAGTTCACTCCGCTATAAGATTAAACCTATCCGCTGCTGGTTGAGTTTATGGTCGCGGGCGAGTCGTCAACCGTAAGTACGCCAATCCGATCACAAGGCCAATCAGCGTCGCGCTCATTCCAAACAAGGTTGCACCAGAAAGCGTGATCACAAAAGTGAGTAGCGCAGGCTCGCGGTACTCATCGATTTTAAACGCGCTCTGCAAACACATCATCAATGTACCGAGCAGCGCTAAACCAGCGAGCATGGCTGAAATAGGTTTGGGTAGCGCGAGGAAGAGATTGACGACAAGGGCCGCAAAAATCCCTGCCAATAAATAAAATCCTCCAGCCCAAAGTACCGCACGGTAGCGTTGTGCTTTGTCTTGATCGACATCCTCATTCATACAGATGGCGGCAGAAATGGCGGCTAAGTTGACGCTAAAGCCGCCAAAAGGCGCGCTCATCAGGGTTGCCAATCCCGTGCCCACCAAAATCGGTTTGATTGGTGCGTCATACTGATAGCTTTTGAGCATCGCAATCCCCGGTAAATTTTGTGAAAGCATAGTGATGAGGTAGAGCGGCAGGGCAAGGTTAAGCATGGCGAGCCAATCAAACTCCGGCGTCACCCAGATTGGCGTGGCGATCCGCAGCGCCAGATCCGCATGCTGAAAGCTTCCCAAGGCGAGAGCACTGCCAAGACTGACCAGCAAGAGCACCAACATGGTGTATCGAGGAACAAGGTGCTTAGCCAGTAAGTAGCTAGTAAATAAAAGCGCAAAGAGTGCGGGAGTATCGGTCAGCGGGGTGAAGGCTTTGGCACAAAAGGGCAGCAAAATAGCACCAAGCATAGCCGTACCTAGAGGAACTGGGATTTTACTCAGTGCTCGTGTCAAAGGTGCGAGCATGCCCGTCAAAGTAAACAGTGCGCCAGAGAACATAAACGCGCCAATCACCACGGGTAATGAATATTGTCCCGCCGATGCCGCCAGCATGACTGCCGCAGGTGTTGACCACGCCGTGACAATTGGCGTTTTGTAAAACCAAGAGTAGAGGATTGACGTTAGCCCCATCACCACGCCTAGAGTCAGCAACCAACTTTCGATTTGAGTTGGATTGGCACCTGAGGCTGTGGCGGCTTGGATCACGATCACCACCGAACTGGTGTATCCCACCAAAACCGTGGTAAATCCCGCAGAGAGGTGACTAAGATTGAAGAATCCTTTCATCATGATTTCCTTTTCAGGTAAAGTCGTGCGTAATAGCGCACGTTCCGAGTATAGCTCTGTGCGTTATAGCGCACAATAAGGGGTTTTCGCATGACTGACGTGATGTTTAAGTCACAAATTGCTAATCAATTAAAAAATCTGCGCAAAAGCAGAGGGTTGAGTTTGGATGCCACTGCTCAACTTACTGGGGTATCTAAAGCCATGTTAGGTCAAATTGAACGTGGTGAATCCAGTCCCACCATTGCGACACTTTGGAAAATTGCTAGCGGCCTTGAGGCTTCATTTTCCGCTTTCTTTGCCAATGATCCGCAACTTTTGTCGAGTGAGCGTTCTTTCCCTGACGATCTCAACATGAAAATCCACACCTTATTTCCTTATGCCGCAGATACAGGATTGGAAATATTTGAAATTACACTGCTCGATCACCATCAGCAGATGTCATCACCTCATGCTTTAGGGGTCATTGAATACATTCATGTTTTGGAAGGGATTATGAAGGTGTTCTTTGATGAACAGTGGCATGAGTTGCAACAGGGAGAGCATATTCGTTTTTTTAGCGACCAACCTCACGGGTATGCGGCGGTGACAGAAAAAGCAGTGTTTCAAAATATTGTTGCGTACCCAAGGCGCGGCTAACAGGTGCAGTGGGCGGTTTTGGCATAGGTAAGTCACCCACTGCCAGAGGATACTAAATTTTGAATTTACTCATCTTTAGCGCCAAATCTTCTTGTTTTAGCTTGAGTGCTGAAATGGTGTGCTCACTCTGTTGGATTTTTTCTTGGGCACTTTGGCAAAGTGCTTGTAAGTGAGAAAGGCTAGAAGCAATACTGGTCACCGATTGCTCTTGATGAGTAATCGCCTCAGAGGTCTGCTGGTTCATCTGCGTTAGTCGAGAGATTTCAATCGCGACTTGATGTAAGGACTCTTCAGCCTGTGATGTGATCTCTGTGGTTTGAGTACCTTTTAACATGCTGTTGTTAATAACTCTTACCGATTCATCGGCGCTGCTACGCAATTGAGTAATGCTCTGCTGGATGGTGTTGGTACTGCCTTGTGTTCGTGTAGCAAGTGAACGCACTTCATCGGCAACCACCGCAAAGCCTCGCCCTTGTTCTCCCGCACGAGCGGCTTCAATCGCTGCATTAAGTGCGAGCAAATTAGTTTGTTCTGCAATGCCATTAATGTCGGCTAAAACTGGCTCGATACTTGTGACATGATTTTTTAAGGAGTTGATGGTTTCAGTTCCTTGTGTCACCTCTGCAACCAGTTCATTGACCGATTGAGCGGCTTGTCGAACGTTGCTGAGTGTACTTTGCGCGTTTTTATCTATGTTAAGTACCGATTGGCTTATCTCTCGCGCGCCACTGATCACTTGCGAAGAAATGGCGGTCATCGCCGTGGTCGCGTTCGAAATAGTATTCACTTCGAATGTCTGTTTATTGACGGCTTCTGCGGTCACTTTAAACGTGGCAGACAGGTCTACCGCCGCGGTCTTAGCGAGATTGGTAGATTGAGTGATGTCAGCAATAAGATTCTGTATTTTTTCGATAAATTTATCGAATGATTTGCCCAATTCTCCAAACTCATCTTGGGTGGTGATGTTCACTCGCAGGGTTAAGTCACCATTACCTTCAGAGATATCGGTTACTCTCTCCTGCAAACGTTGTATAGGCGATAGAATTTGGTTCACAAGGATCCAACCTAACAACAGTAATACAAGCAAAGCGATAATGATCAATACCTTAAATGAAGATATCGCCCATGCTTGTCCATCTAAAATAAGCACGGCTTGCTGCTCTACTTTACTGTCTGCGAGTTCTTCTAATTCGGCAATGAAATCCAGTAATGCCAGTGATGTTACTGTGTACTCTTGGTAGATTTGACGATAGTTCCGATAGCTTTCAATGACCGCCATCATCGCCTGTTCATGCTGCGAGTTTAATTGGGAGAATACTTCTTCATAACTTGCATTTTTCCATTCCTCTCCTGCCGATATAGTAAATCGGCCAGTCGAGAACATTTCGCTGTTGGCTTGTTTTTGAAATCCAATCGCTTGTTCAATGGCTTTAATTTGAGTGGCATCATCTTGACCATCCAGCAAACGTTGTGTGTAGTAGAGCTTCCATAGCAAGCCTATATTGGATTCCATACCGCCATCTGCGGCTTGCCAGCGTTCCATAACATCACTTTGCCAAGTGATGTTCCGATTAGGTTCTCGTTCTAATTCCTCAACGGCACTATCACCTAATGTCTCTAGTTTTTCACCAAAATCGACAAGGACTTGCGTTGCTTTATCGTAGGATTTTTTGGTCTCGATATAGTTCTTGTAGCTAGTAATCAGTGCGTTTCTTGATTGTTGATACTGTGAGTTGAATTGAGAAAATTGTTGTGTCTGAGCCGCACTTAATAGACCCGCTTCGATCATGCGGGAAGAGGACGTATCGACATCTGTAATGGCAGTATTGAGTATTTGTTCAACCCGTTGGCTATCTTCGCCTAGGATGAGCCTATTGACGGCAAGCATCTGAGCTTCAATCTGTATGGTGGTTTCCATCGCCCCATCTGCCGTATCCCAAGCGGGGCCAACAATGTAGCTCAACCCCGAGGAGCTTGAGTACATGGTTTTTATTGTCCAAATGCCTAAAGCAGTAACTAAAATACCTACGACGCTGAATGTGACTAATATTTTTGTTTTTACTCTCATGAAAGAGTCCTCTAACCCATCATATTTACCGGATGACACTGTTGGTGCTAAACGAAAGGCTGAAAAAGTCGGTAATGTGACTTTGAGTCTAGAACAGTTTTGGTGATGTTATTGGTTAATTGGGAGGATAAATAATGGGGTTATGAGGAGAAGTTGCAGCGCGATTGACTGCAACTTCAAAACATCATGAATAATAGAGGAAGAAGGTGTGGGATTAACGCCAATCGCCACGCAATTGTGCCACTTTTTCGTGCATCACCGCCGAGTTGGCTTGCTCCGGGGCAACTGGCATTCCCGCTTCAATCTCTAACTGTGAGCGAAAACGGCGTGGCACACCTTGGCAAGCTCGGCCTTTGTAACGGCTGAAATAACTGCCCCATAACCCTTTGAGTGCCAGAGGAACCACAGGAACAGGGCTGCGGTGTAGGATTAAATCTAAGCCACGCATAAACGGATTCATTTCACCATCGGCGGTAAGTCGACCTTCTGGGAAAATGCACACCAAATTCCCTTCGTTGAGTGAGTGTTCAATATCCGCAAATGCGCGGCGAAGAGAGGCTCGGTTGTTGGCAGAAATCGGGATCACCCCAGCGCGTTTCAAGAAACGTTTCAGCAGTGGCAGGTTGGCGTACTCTTCTTCCATCACAAAGTGAATTAAGCGCGGACAAACCGCACTGAGCAATAGGGCATCCATATAACTGACATGGTTACACACCAGCAGTGCGCCACCTTGCTCTGGAATATGGTGCAAGTTTTTATGGCGCACTCGGTACAGCGTATGAGTGAGGATCCACACCAGAAAGCGAACGGCAAAAATCGGCACTTGTAGGAAAATATACAAAGCCACCAAGACGTTAAGCACAGCCAGTAGTGCAAATAACTGCGGAATACTCATCTCCAATACACTGAGGCACACAATGCCAAGTGCGGCACTGCCGACCATAAACAGCGAATTGTAGATATTGAGAGCCGCGATCACTTGCGCACGTTCAGTGACTTTAGCGCGTTGCTGCAACATGGCGTAAAGCGGAACGATGAATACGCCACCAAACACGCCAATCAATAATAAATAAGCAAATAGTGGCCATAGCGCGGAGTAAGTAACAAAATCCGCAAAAGTACTGAAAATGGGGAGATCGGCGGGAATGCTGGTCGCCATCAGATACCCGAAGAAGCTGATCCCCACACTGCCCAAGGGCACAATGCCGACCTCAATCCGGTGTCCGGAAAGCTTGTCACACGCCAGTGAGCCGACGGCAATGCCGACGGAAAATAGCGCCAGTAAGAAAGAGACCGCGGCTTCATTACCGTTGAGGTGCAGTTTAGTGAAGTTAGGAAACTGAGTAAGGTACCCCGCGCCGAGAAACCAGAACCAACTGATCGCCATAATGGACTGGAAAATGGCGCGATCACGTTTGGCTATGCGGAGCGTCTGCTTGGTTTGCGTAATTGGCTGCCAACGAAATTCGAGATGAGGAGCACTCGCAGGTGCGAGTGGGATAGCGCGGCTAGAGAGATAACCAAGCACGGCGAAAATCACTACCGCAGCCGCGGCGAAGTAGTGCGCGTTATCAGCGGAAGCAATCAGTCCAGCCCCTAAGGTGCCTAATAAGATCGCCAGAAAAGTACCGGTTTCTACTAAGGCATTACCGGGGACGAGCTCTTCCGATTTCAGTTGTTGTGGTAGCAATGCGTATTTCACTGGGCCAAAAAAGGCCGATTGTGTACCCATCAAGAACAATAAAAACAGTGAGATTCCGTAGCTTTGAGTGATAAAACCTATCGCACCACACAGCATGATGGCGATTTCAAGCAATTTAACCCAACGAATATACCGAGACTTTTCTAGCTTATCCGCTAAGACTCCCGCGGTCGCAGAGAAGAGGAAAAAAGGCAGAATAAACAGCCCAGCAGCGAGATTGATGAATAAATTGCTTGAGATAGGTAACGCTTGAGGGCCTGCAAACGCAACAAAGAGTAACAAGACATTTTTAAAAATGTTGTCGTTAAAGGCACCAAGAAACTGAGTGATGAAATAGGGTAAAAAGCGGCGCTCAGTTAAGAGAGCCGTAGTTGGGTTTGCCATCTTGTTCATCCATTACCAGTTAGCCAGATAGTGATTCAGCAGATTATTAATCAAAGCATTACCATCAATCGGTTCATTGGCAAAAAATTTATCATCGACACTCAAGATAGTGATGCCATGCACGCCAGACCACAATACGCGGCTCGCCTGCAACACTTCTTGCTCTGAACGCAAAGGCGCAATCACTTTCAGCAGATCTTCTAACATGCTGGTCATGTTATTAATGCGTTGAGCTTGCCACTCGGGCAGCATCTCCCCATTCATATTGTGTTCAAAAATTAACTGCCAGCGATAAGGATTTCTTTTCGCAAAATCATGGTAGCAATAAGCCAGTTGATAGAGTGCATCTTTCGGATAAGTGGTGGATTTCACAGCTTGCTGGGCTTCTTGCGCCAATTCATCAAGGGTTTGCGCCACTACATGCAATAGCAACAAATTGTAATTGCCAAACACGTTGACTAAGGTGCTGGGCACGTAGCCAATCATAGTGGCGACTTTACGTAAGCTCAGCTCATGATAGGAGTGAGTATCGAGGAACTGTTTGACTCTATCTAAGGTGAGAGCCACCAGCTCTTCTCGGGTATGATCGTTTCGTCTAGCCATGATCTGGATTCAATAATGAACAACGTTCGATAGTCTAAACATCCCCTATAGGAGCGTCAACGAATCGATTTGCAATATTCTGATACATGTCGATAAATGCAAAACGTTTCCATTGCGAGATGAACTGGCTATAGTGACTTTGAGAAGATAGATCGGCTGCAAAGCCCCATAACATCGAACCCTAAGGAAGTGTATGAAACGTTTGTTTTCGCTTATCGCGTTAATCATGGTTTCGGTTGCGGTAACTCCGATTGCTGAGGCCAAAAAATTCGGAGGTGGTAAGTCGTTTGGTAATAACAGTTACAAAACGGCTCCGGCACCTAAACAGCAACAACAAAAAAATGACACCGTGAAAAATGATGCGGCGAATCCAGCCAGCTCTGCGAAGAAAGGCTTAATGGGCGGTTTGCTCGGCGGTCTACTGGCAGGTGGTCTGCTTGCTGCCTTCTTTGGCGGTGCATTTGAAGGTATCCAATTTATGGATATCCTGATCATGGGTCTGATTGCGTTTGTGATCTTCAAGCTGATGCGTGCTTTTCTGGCATCGAAGCAAGGCAGCATAAACCAATCTCAGCAGCAACCGGCCTACAGCGGCATGAACCGTACGCCGTTTGAGCAACCTAATGTACACAACTTTGAACAGCCACAATCTATGGGTGGTGGTTTTGGTAGTGCCGCTCAGAGCGATGTACCCCACAATTACCCAGCCGGTTTTGACCGCGTGGCGTTTGTGAATGGTGCACGTGAACACTATCGCATCTTGCAAGGGGCGTGGAACCATAACCAACTCGAAACGATTCGTGAGTATGTCTCTCCAAGCTTGTTTGAAGATCTTAAAGCCGAGCGTGCGAATTACGAAGGCGATCAACATACGGACGTCATGTACGTGGATGCAGAGATTGTTCGTGCAGACTACGATGCAAACCGCGCTCAGCTCAGCTTGCAGTTCAGCGGTCGTTATCGTGACGCTGTCGAAGGTATTGAAGAAAACATCGAGGACGTATGGCACTTAGAACGTGATCTGACAGTCCCCAATGCTCCTTGGTTGATTGTTGGTATCCAAGGTTAAAAAACAGACCAACGCCCAATTTAGTCATTGTATTCAACACCCAGCGAAAGCTGGGTGTTTTTTATCACGAAAATCCGAAGCCTGCCTCAACTGCAATCTGCCGATTTTTGGGTATATACTGGTCGCCTTCAATATGGCACAAAAGGAAAGTGACGTGGCGCAATTCAAACATCAACAACTCAGCCAAGCCGAGCAAGATAAACTCGATGCCGCAGTGTTTCGTCAACTGCTACAACATCTTGATCAACATAAAGAAGTTCAGAACATCGACCTGATGATTTTGGCGGATTTTTGCCGCAACTGCTTGTGTAAATGGTACGCTGCTGAAGCGGAAAAACAGGGGTTGGATTTGAATATTGATGATGCGCGTGAGCGCGTTTACGGTATGACTTACGATGAGTGGAAGGCAAACCACCAGCCGCCTGCGACGCCAGAGCAACTCGCCGCCTTTGAAGCGAAAACGAAAAGCAAAGCTTAAATGTAGGCAATAAAAAACGCGCCCAATGGATGGCGCGTTTTTCGTAAACCGTATAAGCGGCTCGGTTTATTGCTTGCTTAGCACGTAAAACTCAGCCAGCTCACCTTCGATAACCTTACCTTCCATATCCAGATGGGACAGCGTGTTTTCACCCACCATGAATTGTCTGCCAGTTTGGTCGCCTGTTTGCAGTGTTACGATGTTGCCAGCTTCATTCCAAACGAAAGTACCTTGAGAGGCAAAAGGTTCACCTTCTTTATCGAGGTATTTTTCTGTTAGCGCGTAGGTGCCATCCGCGTTCAGCGTCAGCTCTGTTTCAATGCCACCGCAATCAGCACAAGGCAGAGTGCCTTGATAGATGCCAGCCCAATCTAGGCTGTTTTGAGCATTGTGCGCTGCATCAACGCTTGCTGTTGATGGTTGAGCCGCAGATTGCTCAGCAGGTGCTGCCGCAACATCAACGACTTTTTCTACTTCCACTTTTGCGTCTTGTTGGTTGTCGCAACCGACAAGAATGAGAGTCAGCGCGCTCAGGGCAAAAATACTTTTTTTCATCATAGATCCTTGGTTAAGAAAGGTTGACCATCACAAACACGACTAATATGAACTCATGCCGTTAAGTCCTAGTCAAACGCGCGTCATTTTAGCGACAAGTTGTGTGTGATCTAGCTCAATAAAAGCGATATTTCCCAACAGATAATAAATAGTCATTTGCTTGTGGAGAAGGATACCCCTTTCCTACTTGCCGCCTACAGACGACAACGCCAAATCGTTTGGAGAGAGCCTGTTGAGCAGAGACCAGAGGGAGATAATAAAAGACCCTCATCGATGAGGGTCTTGAAGCGGTTATTTTTCGTCATCCGGCAGTTTGACGTTGAGCTCAAGCACCGAGATATCATCGCCTTTATGCTCAAAAGAGAGTTCGACCATGGATGGGTCAATCGCGACGTATTTGGCAATCACTTTCAGAATGTCTTCTTTGAGTTGTGGCAAATAGCTGGGTGCAGGATCGTTTTGGCTACGACGCTCAGCCACAATGATCTGCAGACGCTCTTTGGCAACGCTCGCGGAAGTCTTCTTCTGTGGGCGGAAAAATTCCAGCAATGACATAGCGTTAACCTCCGAATAAGCGTTTGAAAATACCTTTCTTCGCTTCAGTCAGGAAACGAAACTCAACTTGTTCACCAAGTAGACGTGCCACCGTATCTTGATAAGCTTGGCCTGCATCGGATTGATCGTCAAAAATTACTGGAACCCCTTTGTTCGAGGCGTTCAATACGGCTTGGCTTTCTGGAATCACACCGAGCAGCGGCACATGTAGGATTTCTTCGACGTCTTGCACACTGAGCATTTCACCTTGAGTGACGCGTGCAGGGTTGTAGCGAGTGAGCAGCAGATGCTGTTTGATCGGCGCTTGGCCTTGTTCCGCCCGCATCGATTTAGAATCGAGAATGCCTAGAATACGGTCAGAGTCGCGCACTGACGATACTTCAGGGTTGGTGGTGACAATCGCTTCGTCGGCGTAGTACAACGCCATCAGCGCGCCTTGCTCAATCCCAGCTGGTGAGTCACAAATGATGAAGTCAAAACCCATCTCTTTGAGATCATTGAGCACGCGCTGTACACCATCTTTGGTTAGCGCATCTTTATCACGAGTTTGAGAGGCAGGCAGGATGAACAGGTTTTCGTTGCGTTTGTCTTTAATCAAGGCTTGGTTGAGCGTTGCTTCACCGTTGATGACATTGACAAAATCGTACACCACGCGGCGCTCACAGCCCATGATTAAATCGAGATTACGCAGACCGATATCAAAATCGATCACAGCGGTTTTTTTGCCTCGCAGCGCGAGACCTGAAGCAATTGCAGCACTGGAGGTGGTTTTGCCAACCCCGCCTTTTCCTGACGTGACGACAATAATGCGCGACATGTTATTTTTTCCTTTCAATCTTAAATCGTGAGCGTTTCGAGATAGAGCGATTCGTCAGTCATACTGAGCATCACCCTCTGTTGCCAGAACTGACTTTCAATTTGATCACTTAACCAATAGCGGCCAGCGATGGAAATCAATTCCGCTTGCAAATCATGACAAATAATTCGTGCTTCTCGTTGACCACTCGCTCCGGCAATCGCACGGCCACGTAACGTGCCATAAATATGGATTGAACCATCGGCGATCACTTCAGCCCCCGCACTGACGTGACTTAAGATCACCAGATCGCCGTCTTTGGCATAAATCTGTTGACCCGAACGTACTGGGGTACGAATCACTTTGGTCGGAGCCATTTGCGCTGGGGCTTGGGCTGGGGAGTTTGTGGCGGTCATTACTGCAAAACCGGCTTCGACGGCAAGGTTTTGGCTACGTTTGTCTTTACATCCTGTGACACCGACGGGGATTAAACCCGCTTGGCTGATCCCTTGTTTTAACGCAGGATAATCAATATCGCCCTCGACTTTCGCCACATTGATCACCACTGGCGCATTGGCAAAAAAGGCCGGGGCTTGCGCGATCTTTTCTTGAAGAAATTGAACAGTATGCGCAATTTGGTTGTCAGAAAGGTGTAATACCGACAAAGTAAAACTACTACCTTTCAGGTCAGGGTTTTTCGACATGGTAACGTTGACCTCAATAAACTCTATGCCTTACGGAGAGAGCATTGGCTGAGAACAGGGCTGTCATGTTATATTCAGCGCCAAAGCACAGCAAGTTCTCTTGCGGTGAAATAAGTGATTTGGCATCAATTTTGATCAAAGTTAACTGAATTAAGACAAAATGCCCTAAGTGGTCAATAATCGAAATAAAAGGCTTGTCATGCTTTGCTCTATTTACAAAAGTCCTAAAAAAGAAGGCACTTATCTCTATATTCCGAAACGGGACGATTTTTCACAGGTCCCTGACACCTTAAAACAGATGTTTGGTAAACCTATTTTTGTCATGCTGGTCAATCTTGAGCAGCGTCAGTTGGCGCAAGTGAATGTGGAGAAGGTGAAACAATCCATGCAGGAACAAGGTTTCTTTTTGCAGTTACCGCCGCCACCAGAAAATTTGCTGGAACAACATAAGGAGCGCAAAGCGCGCCAAACTCCCTGATGAAGATGGCTCAAGGAGGGCATCTTGAAAAAATTATTATCGATAGTACTGGGCCTAGCGTTATCGGCACCCGTACTCGCCAATGAAGTCAGTTTTGAACAATATGTCGAAAGGCTAAAGCAGCAAGCGCGTGAAGAAGGTATTTCCGAACGTATCCTCAACGAAGCGTTTCGTGATGTGGAATACAAGCCTCGTTCCGTCGTTGCGGATAAAAATCAGCCAGAGAAAAAGTTGACGCTGGATGAATACATCCCGCGCGCTGTACCAGAGTGGAAAGTAAAGCAAGCGCAATCTCTGTATGAAAAACACTACACTGAGCTGCAACGCATTGGTAAGCAGTATGGAGTACAACCGAGATTTATTGTTGCCTTGTGGGGGGTTGAAAGTAATTTCGGTGCGTTCACGGGTAACTTTCGGGTGATTGATGCGTTATCGACGCTGGCCTATGAAGGCCGCCGTGAAGAGTTTTTCCGCAAAGAAACCATGGCCGCCTTGCAGATCCTCGAACAAGGTCACATTGCCCCTGAAGCCATGAAAGGCTCTTGGGCGGGCGCGATGGGGCAGTGTCAATTTATGCCAAGCTCGTTTTTGAATTTTGCCGCTGATGGCAACGGTGATGGCAAAAAAGACATTTGGGGAACACGTTCAGACGTATTTGCTTCTACGGCTAACTATCTCAGCCAATCAGGCTGGGATGATAAGTACACTTGGGGACGCCAAGTGAAAATCCCCAAAGGGTTTGACCATGCTCTAGAAGGACGTCAGCCTGAAAAAGGCAAAACGTTACAAGAGTGGAGTAAGCTTGGGGTCACTCGTTATGATGGTAAACCGCTGCCAGCGCTTTCTGATGATATTAAAGCGTGGCTCATCATGCCTGATGATGAAGCAGGGCGAATTTATCTTGTGTATAACAACTACAATGTATTGATGAAGTGGAATCGCTCTCATTACTTTGCGTTGGCGGTCAGCCATCTGGCGGATCGGATTGCGTTCTAACCTGTTGGATTGGCGCAACGGATTGGCAATTAGCGAACAGAGGGCTCTCATTGAGCCCTCTGTTTTTTCTGTTTGTGAGCAACGGGTTTTTAGGCATTTCGGTAATCGGGATGTGTTGATGAAGAAGGCTGTGATGGGGAGAGTTTGCTGATGGAGATGCGATTTGTTTGCTGAACGCGCGAGCCAAATGGCTTTATTTGCGGTGTTAATCCAACATCAAAGTTTTACTGCTGCTGCGCACGCGCTAGGCGTGTCGGTGTCTCATGTCAGTAAACAGCTCGCCGCGTTAGAGGCCTCGCTGGGCGTTAAACTGGTGCAGCGCACCACGCGCAGCTTTACTCTGACGGATGCTGGGAATCTGTTTTATGCCCAGTGCCGTGAACTTTTAACGATTGTGACCAATGCACAAAGTGAAATGGAAGATCAGCGTGATGAAGTGGTAGGGCTGATTAGACTTGGTTTATCGCAATCTTTTGGCACCTTGCATGTGTTGCCTGCTTTGGAGCAGCTTCGCCAACAATATCCTGAGTTGAACGTCGAAGTGCATCTGTTTGATCATAAAGTCGATATGCTCAAGGAAGGGTTGGATTTATGGATCACCAGTAACGAGCAGCTACCAGAGGGTTATGTGGCGCAGCGCATTGCCGATTGCCGTTTTGTGGTGGCCGCATCGCCAGACTACCTGCTGCGTTATGGATCACCCACAGAACCTATGGCCTTAATGGAGCATAACTGCTTGATTTATCGAAGCTGGGAGCGCGATTACACCCGTTGGTCATTCAGCCGAGATGGACACAATCAAACCATTAAAGTGGCCGGAAACTACTCGGTCGATCTGGCGGAGGCGGTACGCGATGCTGCCGTGGCAGGATGGGGAATCGCTTATTTGGCGACCTATTTGCTGCGAGATGAATTTCGCACAGGGCAGCTTATTCAGCTGCTGCCGGAGTGGTCCGCCAATCAACAGATGCCGTTTTATGCGGTGTATCCCAGTCGTCAACATATGCCGAAAAAAACATCGGCGGTGATTGAATTTATCAAACAGCGGCTCGGTACGCCTTGTTACTGGGATACTCGTTTACAACCTTATGTTCGTTTTGCAGCAGAATAGCTTCTGGCGACTTAACGCCGTAGCCGTGTGGATCATGTTTGCTCTCCTTAATGACGCCGCCTTTCGATACTCGGTGAGATTAGCTCACTGGCTTGCTAGTGCAACAGGAGATCGCTGGGGGTATATTCCATGAGGATTATTGCTGTTTTTAAAAAGATATTTTCCCAATGGAAAAGATAACTCAAAAGCAAACGTTTAGGTTTAATAAAATCAGCAAGTTATGAAAAGACGTATTTTGATTACCGGTTTGGTAATGAGTGATTAACAAACTCACCTTGCGCATACGATTTCCTTCACTAAAATCGCCGCCTTTCCTGTTCTACTCACAATTTGGGCGGCGTTATGTCATCACTCCTCGGTATGGGCGCAATTTTGCTGGTTGCGTGGCTATTTTCTACCAATAGAAAAAATATCAACTTGCGTACAGTTTCTTTAGCGTTACTGCTGCAAATCTTCTTCGCCTTACTGGTGCTGTATGTACCTGCGGGTAAAGAGGCACTCAATCGTGTGACGGGCGCGGTGTCACAACTGATCAACTATGGGCAAGATGGTATCGGTTTTGTGTTTGGTGGCCTCGCCAATGGCAGCGTAGGTTTTGTGTTTGCGATTAATGTCCTTGGCATCATCATTTTCTTCTCTGCACTGATTTCTGGCCTTTACCATTTAGGCATCATGCCGAAAGTGATTAACCTCATCGGTGGTGGTTTACAGAAATTGCTTGGCACAGGCCGTGCAGAATCCCTTTCTGCTACCGCAAACATTTTCGTGGGTATGATTGAAGCGCCGCTGGTGGTGAAACCTTATCTTCATAAAATGACCGATTCGCAATTCTTTGCAGTGATGACGGGCGGCTTAGCGTCGGTTGCTGGCGGTACTTTGGTTGGTTATGCCTCTTTAGGTGTGGAATTGAACTATCTGATCGCGGCGGCTTTCATGTCTGCCCCTGCGGGTCTTTTGATGGCAAAAATCATGTTGCCAGAAACCGAACACGTCGATGCCGCGATTGCGCAAGATGAGTTGGATCTGCCGAAATCCACTAACGTCGTCGAAGCGATTGCGGATGGCGCGATGTCGGGTGTGAAAATTGCTGTTGCGGTAGGGGCGACTTTGCTCGCTTTCGTGAGTGTGATTGCTCTGTTAAACGGCTTGCTCGGTTGGTTTGGTGGCTGGTTTGGCATCGAGCTAAGCTTTGAACTGATCATGGGGTATGTTTTCGCTCCGGTAGCTTGGCTGATTGGTATTCCATGGCATGAGGCGATCACGGCAGGCTCGCTGATTGGTAACAAAGTGGTGGTGAACGAGTTTGTCGCTTTCATTCAACTGATTGAAGTGAAAGAGCAATTGAGTGCGCATTCACAAGCGATCGTGACTTTCGCGCTGTGCGGTTTTGCGAATATTTCTACCATGGCGATTTTGATTGGTGGTTTGGGTAGCCTTGTACCTGAACGTCGCTCTTTTATCTCCCAATACGGCTTCCGTGCGATTGGCGCAGGCGTATTAGCTAACCTAATGAGTGCATCGATCGCTGGAGTGATTTTGTCTTTGTGATCACAGATTGATGGATTGAGGCCAGCGAGTATGCTGGCCTTTTTTTGTTATTCCTAAATCACCGCTTTTAGTAGTGGTGATTGTTTTAAAGATCTCCTTTTTATTTCGTGAATCGCGCCGAAAAAGAATTGAAAGCGATGATTAACCGCAGAAGAAGCAGTGACACTGTGCCGAGAACGGTAAACTATTCCATTGATTAACATGCAAATCTTTCACTCTGGAGTATTAGTTATAAGCGACATCATCTAATACAGGAGAGAAACATGAAGCGCTATTGTTTAGCCGCCGTGATTACCGCCAGTTTGGGGGTAAGTTACTCAGCACAAGCCTATAACTGTGCCGGAGTGCCAGTGTGGGACAGCAGTACAGTGTATGTTGGCAGTGATAAAGTTCAAAAAACCAACACCGCTTACCAAGCGCGTTACTGGACTCAGGGTAACGATCCGGTAACCCATTCTGGTCAATGGGACGCATGGCAAATTCTTGGACAGTGTGACGGAGGGGCGAATAACCCACCTCAAGTGTCCATTCAATCACCACTCAATAACGCCAAGATCCCACAAGGCTCCGTCGTCGGATTACAAGCCAATGCCTCAGATAGTGATGGCAGCATTACTCAGGTGGAGTTTTTAGTCGGCACACAGCGTATCGCGATTGACCAACAAGCCCCATACCAAGTGGATTGGACGGCAACGCTAGGAGCCACTTCAGTGACCGCGATTGCGACCGATAACCAAGGTGCAACCACCAGCAGCACCGTAAATATCAGCGTAACGCCTACTGGTAACCCAGTTCCGCCAACTGTGACGTTGACTAGCCCAACGGGCAGTGAACAGCTAACCGTGGGCGATGTTCTAGCCGTGGCCGCAAATGCCACTGACAGTGATGGCACTGTCAACGCTGTTGAATTTTATGTTGATGGCCAACTTGTTGTGATCGATAGCTCTGAGCCTTATCAGTTTAATTGGAATGCCGCTGTCGGCAGCCATACCTTTAAAGCCAAAGCGATTGATAACGACAACCTGTCTACCCTGAGCCAAGAAGTGACTTTAACGGTCGGCAGTGGCTCGAATGCAGGTTGCGCGGGTTTACCTGTGTATTCGGTGGGAACCGCGTATTCGGCAGGGCAGTTGGTACAAAATAAGAACCAAAAATATCGCTGTGATATCGCCGGTTGGTGTTCTTCCAGCTCCGGTTGGGCGTATGAGCCAGGGGTTGGAAGTTATTGGAAAGAAGCATGGAGTGGTTTAGGCGCTTGTTCAACGCCACCTGTCGTGACATTAACCAACCCAACGGCGAACCAAGTGATTCTTGCTGGCTCAACCGTCAGTGTGGCGGCGCAAGCCAGTGATGCCGATGGCTCGGTCACGCAAGTGGAGTTTTTTGCGGGCAACAACAGCTTAGGCGTGGTGACTCAAGCACCTTACGCGGTTAACTGGCTAGCCACTACTACGGGAAATCAAACCCTGAAAGCAGTCGCAACCGACAACGACAGTAACACCAGTGAAAGCGCAGTCAGCGTGACGGTGAGCGATCAAGATCTGGTGGTTTCACTGACTTCACCGACATCCGGCCAAACCGTTGGTCTAGGTAAACCGGTCAATATTGCCGCCGATGCTACGTCACTAACCAATAATGTGGCGAAAGTGGAGTTTGTGGTCAACGGCGCGGTAGTTGCAACGGATACAACAGAGCCTTTTGCTTACAGTTGGACGCCAAGTGCGATTGGTAACTATACCGTTGCCGCGAAAGCGACTGACGCAGCAGGAACGAGCGTGACCTCTTCTGCTGCCGCAATCAGCGTGGTAGAGCAAGCGCAGAAGAAACATCGCTTGATTGGTTACTGGCATAACTTCGTCAATGGTGCGGGTTGCCCAATTCGTTTGGCGGATATGTCACAAGCGTGGGATGTGATTGATATTGCCTTTGCAGAAAACGATCGCAACAGTACCGGAACGGTACATTTCAACCTGTATGCCGGTGATATTTACAGCAGTTGTCCTGCGCTCGATCCTGCGCAATTCAAGCAAGATATGAAAGCACTGCAAGCGAAAGGTAAAGTATTTGTCCTTTCCTTAGGTGGCGCTGAAGGCACTATTACCCTTAACACTGATCAAGATGAAGCCAACTTCGTGAGCAGCCTGACTGCGTTGATCAAAGAATGGGGCTTTGATGGGTTGGATGTGGATCTCGAAAGTGGTTCAAACCTTGTTCATGGCTCACAAATTCAAGCGCGCTTAGGCCGAGCATTGAAGCAAATCGAGAAAAACATCGGTGGTGATATGTTCCTCACTATGGCGCCTGAACACCCTTATGTGCAAGGTGGTATGGTTGCCTACAGTGGAATTTGGGGCGCTTACATTCCGGTGATTAACGAAGTGCGCGATACGCTTGATATTCTGCATGTTCAGCTCTACAACAACGGTGGTTTACCTAACCCATACACACCGAGCGCGGCACCAGAAGGCTCTGTGGATATGATGGTCGCCCAATCAAAAATGTTGATTGAAGGCTTCACTTTAGCCAACGGGACACGCTTTGAACCATTGCGTGATGACCAAGTAGCCATTGGTTTGCCATCAGGTCCAAGTTCGGCAAATTCGGGTCAAGCTCCAACCCAAAATATCCTTGATGCGTTGGATTGTTTAACCAAAGGAACCCGCTGCGGCACCATCAAACCAGCCTTTGCCTACCCCAATTATGCAGGCGTGATGACCTGGTCAATCAACTGGGATAAGCACGACGGCTTTAATTTTTCCAAACCGGTTGGGGATAAACTTAGCCAGATGAATAATGCTCAGTAAATCCGTTCGTTGAGTTTCTTTTATCGCCAAATTCACCTCAGTTACGCTGGGGTGAATTTTTTATGGCACTTGTCTAGAGAGTTACCAATAAGTAAAGAGGTTGGTTGAAATCCGTGGAGGGTAAGTGAAGATAGTCCGCGATAGGTTTGACTCAACATCACATAAGCACGCTTTTCGTAGCACGTATATGATGCGGATCAATATCTCATACCCCAAAAGGGGTAGGATGATCGCATATTTATAAATGTAAAAGGATGTGTAAGCTTATGTCGATCAAAAAAAGGTATGTTGCACTGCTTGTTGCCATTGGGGTGGCAATTGGCTGGGTCACTTTAGGTGGCAGTGCTGCAGTGATGCATTACACCTCAAGCACCGAGTTTTGTCTCTCCTGCCATTCTATGGAGATCCCTTTTAAGGAGTATCAAGGCTCTGTTCACTTTTCCAATGCGAAAGGCATTCGCGCCGAATGTGCCGATTGCCATATTCCGAGCGATCCCATCGGTTATTTCGTCACTAAGGTACGAGCGACCAAAGACATCTACCACGAATTTGTAACAGGTAAGATTGATACGCCTGAGAAGTATGAGGCGCACCGACAAGAGTTAGCGGAGATGGTATGGCAGCAGATGCGCGGTAACGATTCGGCAACGTGTCGCTCTTGCCATGATTTTGATGCCATGGAGCCGTTTGAGCAGTCACACGAAGCGGTGAAAATGCATGAGTATGCCAAAGCCAATAACCAAACCTGTATTGATTGCCACAAAGGTGTCGCGCACTTCGCACCTGAAGCGGAGCTTGATAGCAAAGCCTTTGAAACCTTGATGGCCTTTACCGAAAAAACGGCCGCTGACGCGCAGCGAGTTTACCCCGTCACCACGATTGCGATGGGTGAATTGGGTACGATCAACCCGACGACTGCTCTGGATGTTGTGAGTACCAAGGGCACTGAACGTACCGTGCAAATCAACGCTTACCAAATGAAAGGCGCAGAACAAGTACTGTATATGGGTGAGGGGCAACGTGCGGTTGTCGCGACTTTAACTGAACAAGGCCAAAAAGCGCTGCAAGCACAAGACTACAAAACCGATGCTTACGGTAACCAATGGCGCGCGGTGAATTTAACCGCCACCATCACATCGCCTGTGGTGGATAGTTTAGAGCCGGTTTGGTCTTATGCCGAACAGCTTGATAACGTTTACTGTGCGACCTGCCATGCGAAAATTCCAGCCAGTCACTTTACCGTGAATGCTTGGGGGCCAGTGGCGAAAAGTATGGGAGAGCGGACGGATATTTCCGCTGAGAATCTGGAGATTCTCACCAAGTTCTTCCAGCACCATGCCAAAGATATGGTTAGCCACTGAGTATAAGTAGAGGGATAACGTTATGACTAAAATCACCCGCCGTGGATTTTTAAAAGGCACTGGTATGGCTGCCGGTGCAATGGCTTTCACTTCATTTTCACCACTCTCGATTGCCAGTGATAACGCACGTGGTAAAGGCGTGTTAACGGCTGGACGTATGGGGCCACTTCTCTGTGAAGTGCAAGATGGCAAAATGGTGGCGACCAAAAATGCGCTGGCGCAAACTGTACCGAACAGCTTGCAATCGACAGGCCCCGATCAGGTGTATACCCAAGCGCGGGTTAAATACCCTATGGTTCGTAAAGGCTTTTTAGCGAACCCTGCCGCACCGAAAGGAGTGCGTGGCAGTGATGAGTTTGTGCGCGTATCGTGGGATGACGCGTATCGCTTAATCCATGAGCAGCATATGCGCATTCGCAAAACCTATGGTCCAGCTTCGGTGTTTGCTGGCTCTTATGGTTGGCGCTCCAGTGGCGTGCTGCATAAAGCTCAAACTTTATTGCAACGCTATATGAGTATGGCGGGCGGCTATTCAGGCCACTTGGGAGATTACTCAACCGGCGCGGCGCAAATCATCATGCCGCACGTGGTTGGTTCGATTGAAGTGTATGAGCAGCAAACCACTTACCCCGTAGTGCTAGAGCACAGTGATGTGGTGGTTCTGTGGGGGTTAAACCCGATCAACACATTGAAAATTGCGTGGAGCTCGACCGACTGTGCAGGCCTTGAATTCTTCCATCAACTGAAAAAATCCGGCAAAACCATTATCGGCATTGACCCGATCCGCTCTGAAACCATCGAGTTTTTCGGTGAGCAAGCCCAATGGATTGCCCCACACCCAATGACAGATGTGGCGATGATGATGGGCATCGCGCACTCGCTGATCAAGCAAGGTAAGCACGATAAAGCCTTCTTGGACAAATACACCGTAGGCTACGATCGCTTTGAAGCGTATTTGCTGGGTAAAGAAGATGGCGTTGAAAAGTCCGCGCAATGGGCAGAAGGCATTTGTGGCGTACCAGCCAAGCAACTAGAAACGCTGGCTGAGATTTTCAGCAACCATCGCACTATGCTAATGGCAGGCTGGGGTATGCAGCGTCAACAATATGGTGAGCAGCGTCACTGGATGGTGGTCACCTTAGCCGCGATGTTGGGGCAAATTGGCTTGCCGGGCGGTGGTTTTGGTTTCTCCTACCATTACTCGAATGGCGGGAACCCAGCGCGTGACGCGGGAGTTCTGCCTGCCATTTCGGCAGCTATTGGTGGTGGCTCTTCGGCGGGGAATGATTGGGCGATTTCAGGGGCGACGCAAAGTTTCCCGGTCGCGCGTATTGTGGAAGCGTTGGAGAATCCGGGCGGGGCCTATCAACACAATGGTCACACGCTGACCTTCCCTGAAATCAAGATGATCTGGTGGGCGGGTGGTGCCAACTTTACCCACCATCAAGACACCAATCGTCTGATCAAAGCGTGGCAAAAGCCTGAGCTGATTGTAATTTCAGAGCCGTATTGGACAGCGGCGGCGAAGCATGCCGATATCGTACTGCCGATCACCACAACGTTTGAGCGTAATGACTTGACCATGACGGGTGACTACAGTAACCAACACTTGGTGCCGATGAAACAGGTGGTGGAGCCACAAGGCGAAGCGCGTAACGACTTTGATGTGTTTGCCGATATGGCGGAAATGATCCGTCCCGGAGGCCGTGATGTGTTTACCGAAGGCAAAACCGAGATGGAATGGTTGTACGGTTTCTACAAAACCGCGCAGAAGAGCGGCCGTGCAGCACGAGTGGCGATGCCGAATTTCAGTAAGTTCTGGGAAGATAACCAGCTGATTGAAATGAAGTGGAACGCGAAAAATGCTCAGTTTGTGCGTTACGCCGATTTTCGCGCGGATCCGATCCTCAATCCATTAGGTACACCGAGCGGCAAGATTGAGATTTACTCTAAAACTCTGGCGGGCTTTAATTTGCCTGATTGTCCAGCCCATCCAACCTGGTTGGCTCCTGATGAATTTACAGGTAATGCGAAGCAGGGCGAGTTGCAATTAATGACGGCGCACGCGGCGCACCGTTTGCACAGTCAATTCAACTACGCTCAATTGCGGGAAGAGTATGCGATTGCTAACCGTGAGCCGATCTGGATCCACCCAGAAGATGCGGCATCACGCGGCATTCAAACGGGCGATTTGGTTCGTGCCTATAACCAGCGTGGCCAAGTACTGGTCGGCGCTTTGGTGACGGATCGCATCAAACAAGGCTCAGTCTGTATTCACGAAGGCGGCTGGCCAGATCTTGATCCGCAAACCGGCTTATGTAAAAACGGTGGTGCGAATGTGCTGACTTCAGACATTCCGACTTCACGTTTGGCGAATGGCTGTGCGGCGAACTCTTCTCTGGTGCGTATTGAAAAGTACACAGGGCCAGCGTTGGAACTGACGGCGTTTATGCCACCGAAAAATGGCTAATCGCGAGTGATAAGAAAACACTAATAGAAAGCCGAGGCGAGTGCCTCGGCTTTTTGCGTTCTTAACCGACTTGCTGCTTTGGCTGAAGCCTAAGCCGAGGTGAGTTCAGCTTGTTCAACAATACGATTGTGCGGCTGCCAAGGTGAGTTGATTGAGTCTGGTTGTAGATGAATAGACCAGTATTCGTTATGCATCGAACTCGTATGGCTCGCTTGCAAGGTGGTTAAATTATTCACCAACAGCAAATCGCCAGTTTGTAGCCTGTACTCAAAGCAAACTCTTGGGTCATGACATAACGTGTTGAGGCGTTGATAGACCCGCGACTGCTCGGTTAATTCGCTGACCCCTTCTAAATGAGTGAGGTAGCCCTGCGCATGCTGAAAATCTTGCCAACGCAGCACATCTTGGCGTGATGTCGAACAGTAACGGACGAGGGGGTGTAAAGTATTCCCGCCATGTTCAGGTGAAAAGTTGCTGTAGTGCATGATGGTGTTACGCAGCTGTTCGCGCTCTTGACCGTTGATGGTCAGGACGGCGAGTGCAGCGTCAACCACGGTCCAAGTATTCGAGTCTGGTGATGCAACGCTGTAAACGGCGTACTCATGGGGGGTGTAATCTTCATATTGATAGCGATGTGGGTGTACGGCCATATAAGCGGGTGGGCAGGAGAGCTCCCAATGTAAAGGTTGCTCACCAGCACTGCCTTTGAAGGCTTGTACGCTAACCTCATAAGCCCAAGTGACAGCAGAACGGTGATTGAGGTACCAAGTTTGTAGCTGTTCAGCGTCAGCCAGTGGTGCAAAACCGCGCAGCAAAACCGAGCCAAATTCTTTGACCAGTTGGCTGAGCTCTTTGGGAAGTAGCATATCCAGTGAAGCGCGATTGGCTGGGCACTCTAAATACAACCCCGATTTTTCATGTTGTAATTCTGCCCGTATTTGGCGCAGCGCATGGGCGTGCACTTCATCGGCTGCGCTCAATTGCAGGTAACACCAAGGCTTACCATCATGAGTGACAGGCAAGATCACCCCAGAACGTTTTAAGTGATTTTCTTTACTATCAATAATGAATTCGCCGCGGCTGGCATCAAACAGCAAAGTACTGTGCCAAGGCGTTTTGAATTGGCGTTCATGGAACAGAAACAGCGAGTATTTCTTACCTATCATCGGATGTTCATGAATGCTTAATCGAATGCAATCGGCAAATTTTTGCTGCAAGAAGTTATCCAGCGCTTTGCCTTGCACCATCATCCCCTTAGCGATATCCGCAAGGCGACGTCGGCGATCTTTGTATGAGAGAGGAGCAAGAACGAATTTCTGATCCTGATTCATGAATTTTTTCAAACCCAGATAGGTTTGATTCATCTTATTATTTTTTAATTTAAGTTCAGTGAAATTCTCTGCATAGTCAGGATCACCAAACTTCTCACGTAATCCATCAAAATATTCCGTGTCTTTCAGATCGGAAAATTCATCAAAATGTTCGAAATTGACAATTTTTAACGCATCGCTGCAATTCATGTTTGCTACCATTTTACGCAGATTGTCTGAGTAATCATAATGGTGGTCTAAGTCGACAGAGATATAATCAGAGAATGTATGATAGTCAGAAAAGATATAAAACGTCACACCCGGTTCATAAACGGATTCAATGTCACGGATGCATTGAACAAACTTTCTTAAAACGACATATTCACCGAGATCGGGTGTATGGCTAAGTACTTTATCTAAGTTATTTGTTTTACAGGGGAAAGCGGGGAGGAGTAATTTAATTTTCTCTTGGCTATTTACAAATCTACGAATTTGACTTTTTAAGTGAGCAAGCCCGTTGTAACTGGCATTGCATTGTGCAATTAGTTGATTTAGAAGAATAAATGAGATCTTCTCCACATAGGTTTCTTGTTGAGCATCGAGCATAAATTTTCCTCATTCGTTGGATTGGTTGAATGCAATTCAACATATTCAATACGGTCGTTTTCTTGTTGAGTAATTTGTGCACAAATGAGAATGACATCTTGGCTCATTATTGAACCATTCATCAGTAATTGGATAACGTATCTACTCATCTCCCCGTACATCTACTCTAGGTGAATTAATTCCGCACATAGGAATTGGAATTAATGCCACAAATTCAAAAAATCGTTTGGTTATATGAAATCTGCTTGAAACCAATAAAAATTACTCATCTCTAACAGGCGGAATTATTATTTCTGCTATTCCTTGTACTGACTAGATAATGAAAATAGAACCCAAAGTTACTAATAAAGGAACAGTCATGCTAAATGAGTTAAAACGCATAGTGATATTCAATAAAGTGGTTGAGTGTGGTTCTTTTACTTGTGCAGCAGAAGCATTAGGTATGACCAAATCTAAGGTCAGTGAACAGATCACCGCTTTAGAAAAAACACTGAATGTGCGCTTGCTAAACCGAACTACCCGTAAAATCAGTTTAACCACAGAGGGGGACACATTTTATCAACGCAGCCACGGATTATTGAATATTGCGGAGGAGGCGCTTTGCTCCGTTAACCACTTAGCGTCAGAAGTTTCCGGAACGATCCGCATTGGTACCACTATTGATGTCGGCACTTTTTTGCTCAACCCGCTACTGGCTGAGTTTTATAAGCAGTACCCTAAGGTGAATTTCGATATTCAGCTCGATGATGGACTGCAAGATTTGGTGGATTCTAATCTGGATATGGTGATCCGAATTGGTGAGCTGACGTCATCCTCTTTAGTTGGCCGTGTTATAGCGCCTTTTGAGTTAGGTATTTATGCCAGTCAAACCTATTTAGAGAACGCGCCGCCGATCAATACGATTCAGGATTTAGAGCAGCACGATTGGGTCTATCTCACACGCTTAAATCTGCCTAACCAAACCCTAACTTTAACCAATCAAGAGGGCGTACAACATCAGGTCAAATTCCATAGCAAACACAGCAGTAATTCTCCGCTTGGCGTCATGACCATGGTGCAAAATGGTTTGGGTGTGGGATCGATTGCCAGTTTTTTGATTGATAAGTTGCCTGATGCATCGCTAGTGCGATTGTTTCCGGACTTCTATCAGATCAGTACTACCATGAATATTCTCTACCCCAGTCGGAAAAATTTGCCGCCAAGGGTGCGTTTATTTATCGATTATCTGGTGGGAACATTGTGTGGTTAATGGAGAGTGTTTAAACAGAACGCGCAATGAGCAGCATGGGTGTCGATGGCTTCTAGTGCCGGGGAAAGTCACCAAGCCCGTTTAGGGCTTGATGAAGATCGAGTGAACGCAGGTATTGAACTAGTGAGGTAAGTTGAATTCTGCCAACACACCTTCTGCCAACACACTGTGAACCTGATGCAGTGGAGTGACCCATTCGATGTAAGCATCAGGGCGAACCAATACCGCTTGTCCCGGATAAGGTGCGTGACGTGTCCAGTGTTGAGCATTTTCGGATTGGGTACCGATGCGGATCACATGTACATGCGGCGGCACGTCAACCACGCATTCGTCATCACTAAACAAGAACAGTGTCCATCTTGCGTAGTCAAGCAGTGAGTACACACGAGTGATCTCAGTACCTTGATTGAGCACGAAATCCCACATTCGAGTGCCAGCTAAGCCTTCTTCGGAGTAGCGAATGCCCATTCCCGTGATATTACCTGAACGCTTTTCAACGATTTTTACGTAGTCTTGCGCATGGGTGTTGGTGGCTGAAAACTTCGTTGAGCGTACCAGTTCGCCGGAGCTGTCTATCACGCTCTGCGCCACTGGTTGACGTTCAGCGTGATAACTTTTCAATAAAGCAGGAGAGGCTTGACCTTTAATCACCATACTCAGTTTCCAGATCAGGTTAAATGCGTCAGCAACCCCAGTATTTAATCCTTGTCCACCGTTGACTGAGTGTACGTGGCAGGCATCCCCTGCAAGGAAAACCCGGTCATCGACGCTGTAATGTTCTGCTACTGATTCTTTCACGGCAAATTGCGAGAACCAGACCACTTCTTTAAAACCCAATTGATGAGGTGCCATTGCCCGGTTAATTTTGGCGATAGCCTGCTCTAAGGTGAAATCGTGCGTATCCATACGGACATAAAAGCGATCGATTTCACCTTCGCGAGGGATCCATGCCACATCTGAGGTTTCTGCTTGGAACACAATAATTTCAGGGACTTTAGGAAAGTCACTGTCAATCACACCATCAATCACCGCCCAGATAATTTCGGGGCGCACAATGTGAAAAGGCACATTAAAATGGCGACGCACAAAAGATTGAGACCCATCCGCACCAATCACAAAGCGCGATTGAATACGCTCACCATTGCTGAGATGAGTTAGGCAGCCTGCTTGATTGAGCTCGATATTGTCGACGCTTGTGTTGCGCCAAACGGGGGCATTCGCTTCAAGTAATTTCTTGTCCAATAGCTGCTCAACAAACGATTGACCTAACATCAAAAAGTGTTTGTGCAAGCAGCCTTCCAAGGCTTCCCACCAGCTCGATTGGCGCGAGATAAAATGGCCATTAGCCCAAACCGAGCTGGTATTACACGGCTTGCCTAAAGGGTAAAGATCATCAAAAAGCTTCGCGACTTCGAGCAGTTGTAAGGTACGGGCATTTAACGCATCGGCGCGTCCGACTTGAAGTGGTTCGGCTGACTTATCAATGATCAGCGCGTTTAAACCGCAGCGCTGTGCTAAGTAGGCACTCATTAACCCAACTGGGCCTGCGCCGATAATGACGATGTCGGTTATTTTTGTGGACATTGGTACGACTCCAAGCTTGGATTGTTATAAGGAGGATTACTTAACACTTGCACACGACGAATGTGACGCGGCGTGTGAGAGTTAAAGGCTTCACGGCCATGGAGTAAGGAGAAGTTATCGGTGATCACTATGTCACCCGTTTGCCACTCATGAGCGTAGAAGTTACGTGGGTCGTACAGTGCACGGCGTAAACTTTTGTGAAACTCGATCGCTTGCTCAGGAGTAATGCCAGACAGTGATACATCAGGTGGATTGAGCAGGTCGCCATTTTCTTCAAAATGCGGCTCGTTGTAGCGTATTACTTGATAGTCTCGGTATGGATGCTGCATCACAATCGGGGAGACGGTTTTACTGTGGTAAAACTCCATTTTACGCTGGTAGTGTCCGGTGACTTGCTGCCAAAGCTCAAGATCTGGCTGAGGGGCGTGCTGTAAAGCCAGCATGGTATGACTGAAGGTCGTACGCCCGCCATGCCCCGGTAAAGGAGCCTTTACACACTGAAAGATTTGGTATTCAGGGACTTGTGGGCGATACATGCCATCCCAATGCATCGGCATGTAGCTGCTGTCAAAAATGTGATCGCCAGGATCCTCTTTTTGTACCAGATCTAATACGCGCCCAAACGGCCAAACACTCACTTCTCCCCAACGTTCGCAGTAGTCCGCAAACTGCTCCGAATGTTCAAAGGTTTCAAAACCACGCAGTAACACAAGTTGTTCACGCAAAAAGAGTTCGCGTAACTCATCAATATCTAACTCATTGACATGAATCGGAGCATGTTTCGGTTCTACGATCACTCCAAACGGTTGCAGAGCGGTAATTTTGTACGGCATATCAATGGCCTCCAAAATGGGCTTAGGTTTTTCCTTTATCTAGTCCGATTATTTGTACAACCGCTGGAATTGACTAGATAACAAAAGAAGAACCGAGAGTTACCGATACAGGAACAGTCTCTGCGTTATTGAGAGAGAAGGGAATACCTATTTAGAAAGAGGGGGGAGTATAAAGCGCAAACAGAACGAAAGAGGTCAATCCATGCATGGTATTGACCTCTTACTGCTTCTCAGGTGTTAGCACAAGGCGTTAACACAAGGTGAGTGTGAATACCGCGATGCAGATAGCCACTGTGGCTAACCTTGAGTGTGGAACTGCTCACACGCCATCATAGTGTTTTCAATCAAGCTTGCGACGGTCATAGGTCCTACACCACCGGGTACTGGAGTGATAAAACTTGCACGCGTACGGGCAACATCGTATTCCACATCGCCAACCAGCTTGCCAGTATCTAAGCGGTTAATGCCAACATCGACCACAACTGCACCTTCTTTAATCCATGCTCCCGGAATAAAGTTAGGTTTACCGACCGCGACCACCAAGATATCTGCTTGGCGAATATGGCCTTCGAGATCTTGAGTAAAGCGATGGCAAGTGGTGGTGGTGCAGCCTGCCAAGAGTAGCTCTAACGTCATCGGACGACCGACAATGTTGGAAGCTCCCACAATCACCGCGTGTTTGCCGCGTAGTGGAATATTGTAGCGTTCAAGCAGAGTAATAATGCCTTTGGGTGTGCAAGAGCGTAGTTTCGGAATGCGCTGCGCCAAGCGACCGACGTTGTAAGGGTGGAAGCCATCCACATCTTTCTCTGGGTGAATACTTTCCAACACTTTGGTGGTATCCATACCCGCAGGTAACGGCAGTTGTACCAAAATGCCATCGATTTGCGGATCGTTATTGAGTTCTTCAACCAGTGACAGCAAGGCTTCTTCGCTAGCGGTGGCGGGTAAATCGAAAGATTTGGAGACAAAACCGACTTCTTCACAGGCACGGCGTTTACTGCCGACATACACTTGTGAAGCAGGATCTTCGCCCACCAACACAACCGCCAGTCCTGGGGCTCGTAACCCAGCTTGAACACGAGCTTTAACACGGGCTGCCACTTCTGAGCGCACCGTTTGCGAAATCAGCGTTCCATCAATATTTTGAGCAGTCATGACTTTCCTTACAGGTTTGGAGCGAAAATTTTTGCGCACATTGTCGCAGATATTTTTGATAACATCCACAGGCAAACGTTTGCTTTGTTCTGTTTTTCGGCAGTTGAGATGAGATCGGTAAAATATTGCTCATTCGAAACAGAAAGTTAGACAAAGGCGTTGATCTAGCCCGTTTAACTCGTATAATCCTCACCCTGTAGCGCGCCCTTAGCTCAGTTGGATAGAGCACGTGCCTTCTAAGCATGTGGTCACAGGTTCGAATCCTGTAGGGCGTGCCATTATTTCAGACCCCAGCAAAGCTCATTTGCTGGGGTTTTTTATTGTCATCCTCAAATCACTGTTTTGAGCGGTGACGGTTTTAAATTTTGTTGCGTTGGGTAGTTGAGAAGTGGCGATTTTGCATCGGTATCATCGACAAGCTGTGCGACCTCTCGGTTTTTTTTATGCCCCCTATTTACAAAGCCATCAGGTGGTGCAAGGATCCGCGTGCTCAGGGAAAGGTAAGTCCAAACTAGATATCACCATCCTGCCGTATTACCCAATATATTCAACCGCTTATCCGCATTTTTAGTCGACTTGGTATTTTTGTGACTACCAATTTATTGGACTGAAAACGCAGGGAGATACCCATGAAACGCATCCCCGCATTGGACAGTATCCGAGGATTATTGTTGGTGCTGATCACCTTCAACCATCTTATCTGGTACAGCGGCGGTACAACCATACTGCAAATGATTACTCATGAACCTGTCGGCGTGTTTGGTGCCGCGGAAGGTTTCATCTTTATGTCTGGACTACTGGCTGGTATGGTCTATAGCCGCCGTGAATACACTGACCGTCAAGCGGCTGGGAAAGTGTGGCATCGTGCGTTCATTATCTACAAATACCACATTGCAGGACTCTTTATTGCTATGCTGTGGTTTTGGCTGGGCAGCCACTATTTTGCTGAACAAGTCACCGTGTTTGGTGGCAGCTTTAGTAATCTGCCTACTATGCCTTTTATGACCATGTTGATGAGCTTCCTGCTGCTCAATAAACCCGCCTATCTGGAAATTTTGCCACTCTATATCATGTATATGTTGCTGTTTCCTTTGGCACTGTACGGGTTTCGTCGCGGTTATCTTAAATGGGTACTTGCGCTGAGCGTGCTGATTTGGGCAAGCAGTGGTTGGATTCAAGGCGCTATGCTTTTGCCACTCTTTAAGTGGCTTTCTGCAGAATACATTCCTGAACTCGGTTACTTTGACCCTTTTGCTTGGCAACTGCTGTTTTTCTTTGGTGGTGCATTAGGTTATTGCAAGCGTCAAGGCGAGTTGGCGTGGTTCCACCCTAAATTGGTTTGGTTATGTGCGGCGATAGCTTTGGTTATCTTTATGGCTTACCGCGATCTTTTAACGCCATTGGGTATTACTAAGCAGATGGTGTATGCGGCATCCAGTAAGCCAGAGCTTGGCTGGTTGCGTGTACTGAGTTTGAGTGTATGGATCTACTTAATCTCTGTTGTGATCCGCTTTTTCCCAACGGCATTAGTGTATGAACCGCTGAGCTATCTCGGCCGCCATTCATTACAAGTTTTTACTTGGCAAACCGTACTGATTTTTATCACTGCACCTTGGCTTCTGACCACGCGCGACTCGGTTTGGCATACAGCGATTATTCTGCTGCTCTGTACAACATTGTGGATTCCCGCTTGGCTACAGACACAGCGTAAAGAAAAGCCAATCAATTTGTCATCTGCGGTGGTGGCTTGCCTTTCACTGGTTTTAGTGATGACGACGAATTTTACAAGCTTCCCTCAACCACCCAAAAGTGACATTGTGGCGAGCAGTGATGAGGTCGTCACCGATGCTTTACCCAGCAGTGAGATTTCTAATCATGAGCTGCTGAGTGAACCGATGAACAGTGATGAGACACCCGTGAACTGAGCCAGAATAAACTGTCCCGTGTATGTTATGCCGATGCCGTTTTTAGCTGCATCGGCTAACGCAGTTGTCGGTATACCTGCGTACTTTTTCTGACTACCTTCCTCGCCGGATAATTCTTTATATAGCCATCAAGACCTTACTGAGGTAGACCGTTTTGATGCCGAAGCTTAAGACCAGCTTTGGTAACTCACGAGGTATTTCAAATCGCGGCTACGTCTATTGGACAGCCTATCAACCGTCACATTCTCGCGTTACAGTGAGTTTTTATCATTCACGATTTTTTGAAGCCAGTACAACCTGTGAGAGCCTGAAATGAGCAAGCCCCTTTATGTGTTTGATTTGGATGACACCCTGATTGATGGGGACTGCGCAATGATTTGGAATGCGTTTCTTGCTGAGAAAGGCATTGCGACGGAGCGCAATTTTGTGGAAGAAGATCGAAGACGCATGGCGCTGTACGCGCAAGGCAAGATGGATATGGCGGAATACATTGCTTTTGCGATGCAGCCATTAGCGCAAGTGCCAAGTACAACCGTGCAAGATTGGGTGGAAGAGTGCGTGTCACGCTGGATTGTTCCAAAACAATTTGCCCAAGCTCGTGAGTTGATTGCGCAGTTAAAGCAGCAAGGTAATACCTGCTTAATTATTTCCGCTTCTGTTTCGTTTTTAGTGAAAACCGTCGCTCAACGTTTCGGAATTGAACACGCGTTAGGGATTGATCTTGTGAGCCAAAACGGTTGCTACAGCGGTAACATCGAGGGCGTTGCTAGCTACCGAGAAGGTAAAGTGCTGCGTTTACAACAATGGTTAGCGGAGCAGAATGAAACCTATCACGACGTTCATTTTTATACTGACTCCATCAATGATCTGCCGTTATGTCAGCATGCCGATTTCGCGTATGTGGTCAATCCCTGCCCGCGCTTGAAAGCTCAGGCTGAGCAGCATGGTTGGCCCATATTATCTTGGGCGGTGTAAGTGTTTGGCCATCCATCCGTGTTACGGTGGGCGGATGGCCAATTCGCTAACTAAAGTAGAGCCAGATACCCACCCCAGCCATTAGCGAACCTGCAATCCGATTGAGTAAACGGACATGGTGAGCTTGGCTTAATAAGCGCTTTAACCCTTTTCCACCCGTGGCATACAAACTCATGCTGATAAATTCGGAAAGCAGAATAATGGCAACCAATACAGTCAGTTGTGGAGCAAGGCTTAACGATTGATCAATAAAAGGGGGCAGTAGGGATACCATAAACGCCCAGCCTTTAGGGTTAGCAATTGCGGTCACAAAACCTTGTACTAATAGACCCCAGTCACTGCCTTGGTACGTGTTTTCTTGCTCGATATTGATCGCCAGCTTGCCCCGTGAACGCCACATTTGCACACCTAAATACACCAAATAGCTTGCCCCCACGATTTTAAACAGAGTGAAGATATCTGGATAACGCAGCATGACCGCCGCAATGCCTACCACTGCGGAGACCGCGACCAAAGCCACACCCAGTAGTTCGCCTACCATCATCCATAGTGTTCTTCGATAGCCAACGCTCATGCCCAGAGTGAGGGCCAAGGTCATATTCATACCTGGGGTAATCGAAACAAAAAAGAAGGTGGGAATAAAGAGTCCCAAAAGTGCCGTATTCATCCATTCTCTCCCTAGCCTGAGGATTATCGTGTTAGTTCCATTAACAACAACTCCACAATATAGGCCGATTGGGAAATGCGCAATCTTCAATTGAATGAGGCACTTTGAAGGATGCAGAATGTAACGTAATGACTTGGGTTGGTGAGCAACTATTTGAAAATAGCGGAGGGTTGGGTACGTCGTATCGGACACTGCTGTTTTGCAGATAGTCACCAAGCGGGTTTGATCGCTTGGTGACCGTGCCCTTATCACCTGAAGTGGGAACGTGCTTTCACCTCAATCACAGGGTTTGTCTATGCATTGTTTATAGAGACGGATTCACCTTGTAGAGTGTGAATGGCTTCGGGCACCGTAGGCGGTAGCAAGGCTTTCTCACCCGTTTTAAAGTTAAACATCACAACCGTAGCGCTACCGACGGTAGTCACTTTACCAAGTTTTTGGCTCACCACTTGGTATTCCATGCTAAAGCGATCTGCTTGAACAGAGGTAATGCGTGAACCAATCAGCAGCGTATCGGGAAAAGTGACCGGAATTTTATAACGCGCTTGTGTCTCCGATAACACAGGGCCAATTTGAGTGCGTTGTAACTCTTCCATCAGCTTAAGATGAGCGAAGTAATCAATTCGCGCGGTTTCAAAGTAGCGAAAGTAGACCACATTATTGACGTGTTGCAGCGCATCCATCTCTCCCCATGCGACCACGATTTTCGTGATCACAGGGAAATCTTTTAAAAGCGATTCCATGCCTTTTTACTCGTGTTGTGATTAGAACAAATATTCTAACGGTAAATGGCAATTGTAAGCTTGAGCTTGTTAGCAAAACGTTAAATTCCTCAGCTGTCGAGGGTTTCGCTATCCAGAGTCGCTTGGGTTTGAGTGATACAGTGAGTCGCCAACTGCTGGTAATTTTTTTGCATGACCTGAACGAAATGTTCTGCATCACTAAAACCGGTTAACGGTTCACCGATCACCACATCGCAATTGAAAGGTACGAACATCGCCGTACCTTTGGGTAGTGCGCGCCCTAAACCACGCATGACCACAGGTAATACCGCACGCTCCGGGTGATTTTTGACTAAATGATAAATGCCTTTTTTCAAACCACTCATTATTTCCGGCTCACCACGACTCCCTTCTGGGAAAATAATCAGAATATCGCCTTGATCTAAAGCTTCATGGCAAGCTTGCAGTACCGCGTCACGTTCACTGCTGGAGGGGGAGCGACGGATCGGAATGATGCCAATAATATTCAGAGATAACCAAGCCACAAAGGGATTCACCAGAAAGTAATCTGCTGCAGCGACAGGGCGCACTCGGTGAATTAAATGCAGCGGAAACAGAGCCATGAGTACGAGTGTATCTAAATGACTATTGTGATTGGCGGCAATCACCATTGGACCTTGAGTAGGGAGATTTTGGCGCTGCAAAATATTGAGTCCTAACCCAATAAAAACTAAGGGTTTAACGATCAATAGGAAAAACAGCACTTTCAGAATACGCGCCATATGATCCTCAGTAATAGAGGTAGTGGAAAAACAGCGGAGCAGTAAACATCAAGCTATCGACCCTGTCCAGAATGCCCCCGTGGCCCGGAATAAACTGGCTGGTGTCTTTGATACGCAAATCGCGCTTGACTGAAGAAATCACCAAATCGCCAATAAATCCACTCAAGGCAATGATGACTCCGCCGACCAACCCTTGCGCTGCGGTCAGTGGCGTTAAATAAGGCGCTGCAAAGTATGAAACGGTAACCACGGTCAATGTGCCGCCGATAAAGCCTTGCCAAGTTTTATTCGGGCTGACTTTCGGAACGATCTTATGTTTACCAAAACTTTTTCCCCACACGTATTGTGCAACATCATTGAACTGAGTCATTACCAATAAAAACAGCAACATACCCAGTGAACCTGCATCTGGGTTTAAGCTTGGTAACACCAATAGGTAGGCCATATGGCTGATACAAAATACGGTCAACATCATTGCCCAGTGAATAATGCCTGCCGAGCGAATAAAACCTTTAGTATCTCCAATCAGCACCATCACCATAGGCAGGTATAGGAATACATAGACTGGAATAAAGATAATGAACATGCCGTACCAGCCGATGGAGAGCCAGTAGTACTGAAATGGAATGGACAAATAAGCCCAGAAAATCACTCGGCGATCGGTCATTCGTGTGGGCACAATCGAGAGAAACTCTTTCAGTGCCATGAAACTGAGGAAACCTACAAAAAAGAGCGTGTAGTTGAGTGGAAGCTGCAATACGACAAACACAATCGCAACCATCCACCACCATGAACGAATACGCAGCTTTAATTCGAGATAATCGCGTTCAGGATAGCGGCGAGACAGCCACAAATAACAGAGTGTACCTACCACTAAAATGGTCAAAATCACCAACATCAAGTGCAGTGAGTGTTGAGGAATGTTGAGCATGACTAGTTACCTTGATGATCGGACGAGGATGCACGCGCCGCATGGAATTGATAAATGTGCTGTAAGCGTCGCCAAACCGTGAGTACCAGCCCAATCAGCATGACGATTAAGGTGAGATCCATGGTGTATGCGAAAAAGGTTGGGAGCTCATCGAACAGTGAAAGTGCCGCGATAAAGAGCAAACTGAGGGTAAGCAGCGCCATGCGATGCTGTTTAGCCATCGGGCCTTGAAAATCAGCTTCACCGCCTATGCTGACTCCCAATACACGAATATAGGCGGTCAGCACCGCAAGAAGCGCACAAAGCCATGCCAAGGTCATTCCCAGCGCAGAAGTCGTGACAAAACCTGCACCAAGAATCAACAAAGGGTCGGCGATCCGATCCGGTACATCATTAAACAATTCGCCAGCAGGGGTCTTCTTGCCGCCTTCTACGGCAACCATGCCATCAAACAAGTTACACAGTAAACGCGCTTGAATCGATAAGGCCGCCAGAATGAGCCAAAGCGGGGCAGGATAGTAGTGATATACGGCCAAAATGGCACAGCCAAGCAGCGCAAAGGCAATACTCATGAGTGAAATTTGGTTAGGGGTGATCTGCTTTTGGCTCAACCAAACGGCGATACGTTTGGTGAAGTTCAGATCTCTGACCGCAAGTGGGCGGCGATTTTTCTCTTCAGATTGTGTCTTGTCCATATAACCTCTTGTTGCCACATAGAAAGAGTGGCTAGCAATAGGCGATGTGGTACCACCAATCCGCACTGAAAAGAAGTCATACCAAGTAGGGTTACCTGTTTTTTGGCACGCGTCTCAATCTTGTTGCATTGTATTGCTAATGCATTACTCATTAATTTGCGTGGATAACGAGGTATTCTCTGAGGAAAAGTAGTGATCGCAAAAAGTGGCGAACTCGGTTTTAGTGATAGGACGAGAGAAATAGTAGCCTTGAAATTCATCTACCCCCAATTGTTTGAGCTGCTCTAATTGCGCCAACTGTTCGATTCCCTCGGCCACCACCTGCATCCCCAGTTGATGGGAGAGATTAACGATGGAAGCAATAAAAATCGCTTGTTGCTGGTTTTGATTCATATTGTCGACAAAGGATTTATCTATCTTCAATTTACTGAATTTAAGGTGGTTGAGTTGGTAGAGCGAAGACCATCCGGTTCCGAAATCATCGAGTGCAAAGCGAACTTTCATTTTTTCTAGTGACTCGATGATGGCGAGACTTTGCGGAAAATCATCAATGGTCATGGTTTCAGTTAGTTCTAATATGATCGCATTGAGGAAATTCTCATGATGGCCAAAAATCGTGGTAACGAGTGTTGGCAAGGTTTCATCAAACAGAGAGTTGGAAAGGTTGATCGAGACATCTAATCGGCGGTTGTGAGGTTTCCAATCATTTTGTAGTGCCAAATAGACCTGCTGCATGATCCATGCCCCGAGCTTTTTACCAAGTCCATACTCTTCGGCAATCTCGATCAGATATTGCGGATTGATATAACCAAACTCACTGTGCTGCCAACGGATCAGCGCCTCACATCCTAGTCGGTCAGGATCGCGCGACAAGATAGGTTGATAGGATAAATACAAGCTCGATTGGTTTGGGTCTAACAGCAACTGCTGTAGCTGCTCAGCGAGGATACGCTTCTTGTTGTAAGCACTTTCAATGTCGCGCGTATAGTACACCACCTGACCTTCAGGTGCTTTTTTGGCGATATTGAGCGCTAAATCCGCATTGTTTAATAAACTGCTCGCTCGTAATTTTGAGCTGCTCTCAGTGAAGTCTTGGGTTTGGCAGGTCACAACGCCCATCGCGACACTCAAACGTTTGGTCGGATCATTCTCTTGTACTAATTTGGTCAAGTCATTCCACAAGTTACGGATAAAAAAGTCGGCATTTCCGGTACAAGGATGCAGTAAAACGGCAAATTCATCAGCACCAATCCGGGCGCATTGATAAGCAAATGAGCGACAGCGTTGGGTAAGTAATTCCGCAATGTTAATCAGCAACTGGTCGCCAAAAGCGTAACCCATCGTATCATTCAACTCTTTGAATCGATTAAGATCGAACAGGATAAGCGCGATAGGTTCTTGTTGATTTCGGCGTCTTTTCTTTAGTTTTTTAACGATAAAGTTACGGTTTTTTAGCCGAGTGAGTGGGTCATGCCATGCGAGAAATTGTTGATAATCTGCAGAACGATAAGTCATATAGGAAAGCAAGATTAACATCAGCAGAATCGCTGCGAAGAAATAGAGTAACTGCTGTTTATTCTCGTTAATCATACGGATATTGCTGTTGGCACTTTCACCCGTAAAATTGACAATCGCTAAATTGCGGATTTGGGCATTGTAGGGCTCGAGGAGCTGCAGCAATTCTTGCAGTACGGGTTGATCACCTCGACTTACTGCCAGTTCATAGCGTTTGAGTTGAGTGAACACCTCTTGAATGATGGCTTGCGCATCGTGTTGTTGTCGGAGTTCTTGGGTTTCTTTACTCGTTAGAAAGAGATCGAAACGATTCCACAAAATATCGTAATTAAGACTCATCGCTTGATGATTTTCACGGCTGCCATTTAATAAGTAAGTCTCCAATCTATGAGTAAAATTGAGCGTCTCTACTTCCAATTGCGCCAAAGACCAAGCCGCCAGTTGGGTGTACTTGGTGAGCATATTATAAGTATTAGTAAAGCGAACCATGGCCCAGATTGACAGCAAGACCATGACGAATACTAGCGTGAAAAATGCAAGTAGAGACTTCTTCATCGTCGTTAAGGAGTGATGATTTCTATACTGCTGATCTGCCAAACCATACGGCTGTGCAGTATTTCATTGTCTAACTCGCCACTACTACTGAGTGGATAGATTGACCAAATTGGTCCACGGTCACGGATCTGCATCGGTTTGCCATTATTTTGAATCGCGAAAACAGGGTTGTACTTCTCAATATCAGAATAAGGGATTTCGGCCCAATATTTGTTTAGGGCAATCACTTTAAGGTCGGCTTGTTTTACTCCCATCCAAGCTAATAATGCCTGAGCAGAAATGCCTTTAAACTCCGTATTACCTTGTGTCCACGGTGTTTCGGTGACGATAGTTAAATCACTGCGGGCTAACAGTTCTTGATAAGTGGCCGAAACGGTTTGCCCTTGATGGGTTATCGTGAGGATCGGTTCTTGTGCAAACAATTTGCTGCTGATTAACGCCAACAGCGTCAATAACATGACCTTCATTGTTCTCATTGGTTGTCCCTTTATCGTGAGTGAGGTTTATATAGGTATAGGTAGCCCATTTCACGCGTGCAAGGTCGATCTTTAGTTTGAGACTAAAGTCGATTTCGCTCATCCCTTGGAAGAACTGGCGGCATCCCACTTTTGTCACAAAAAATTAACGTCTCAATCTCTTGCTGATTTTTCAAAGTTTCACCATATTGTCATTACCGTGTCATAAACATAAAGGTGAGGAGATCGATATGGAACACGTTGAAATGGTGCAACCTAGTGCGCTAGGTGTTGTGGGTCGTACGCTGGTGTTTTCCTTATTGGCATTAGGCTTCACCTTTATGCTGTTATAGCAACACCTAAGATTCACCAAAGCCGAAGCAGATTGCTTCGGCTTTTTTATCCGCGGGTTTTTATCCACTTGAGCTGCCTTCTAACACCTTTGGTAAGCATAGGAAGAAAGGGGACGTTGAGCGAGAGGTTCGGGTTATCTTTCTCCACAACGTCAGCACAATAAAACCTAGTGAAAAGGTCAAGTATTTGCTACCGTGCGAGCAAACCATTGATCGCGAGTCTAGTTATGTCAGTGTGGAATGCTGTTCATCTTAGCCGACGTTTTGCGGCGTTACCCCAAGCTTTTTATACCCCAGTTCATCCTCAGCCTTTGCAAAATGTACGTTGGGGGATGTGGAATAGTCGTTTGGCGCAACAATTTGGTTTGCCTGAAGCACCGAATGATGAGTTATTGTTATCGCTGTCAGGGCAGCAGCTACCTGCTGATTTTTCTCCCGTCGCGATGAAATACGCAGGACATCAATTTGGGGTGTATAACCCCGATTTAGGCGATGGGCGCGGTTTATTATTGGCGGAAATGGCGACCAAGCAGGGCGAAGTGTTTGATATTCATCTCAAGGGCGCAGGGCTTACGCCTTATTCACGAATGGGGGATGGGCGAGCGGTGCTGCGTTCATCCCTTCGTGAATATTTGTGCAGTGAAGCGATGGCAGGACTCGGCATTGCCACGACCCGCGCATTAGCGCTAATGAGTAGTGAAACGCCAGTTTATCGAGAGCGTGAAGAGCGCGGCGCACTCTTGGTACGTTTAGCCCATACCCATGTGCGGTTTGGCCATTTCGAGCATTTCTTTTACACCGATCAGCATGCGAACCTGAAATTACTGGCGGATAAAGTCATCGAATGGCATTTCCCAGATTGCGTGCAAACATCGAAACCTTATGCGGCTTGGTTTTCGCAAGTGGTTGAGCGCACTGCACTGATGATTGCGCAGTGGCAAGCGTACGGCTTTAACCACGGGGTGATGAATACCGATAATATGTCGATTCTCGGGGAAACCTTTGATTATGGTCCCTTTGCCTTTTTGGATGACTACGATCCGAACTTCATCTGTAATCACTCGGATTATCAGGGACGATATGCCTTTGATCAGCAGCCACGCATTGGCCTTTGGAACCTCTCCGCATTAGCGCATGCGCTGTCACCTTTGATCGACAAAGATGATTTAGAAGCCGCACTGGGGAGTTATTCAGAACGCCTCAATCTGCATTTCAGCCGTTTGATGCGCGCGAAACTTGGTTTAGCGACTCAGCAAGAGGGGGATGGCGAGTTGTTTGCTGATTTCTTCGCGCTACTGGCCAACAATCACACCGATTACACGCGCTTTTTACGCGAGCTCTCCTGTCTGGATCGGCAAGGAAACGAGGCGGTGATCGATTTGGTGTTAGATCGCGAAGCGGCTAAGACCTGGTTAACCCGTTATCTTGAGCGCGCTGCTCGTGAGTTAGGTCAAGAGGGGCGACCCATCAGCATCCGTGAGCGCTGCCAAGCCATGCGCCAAGTGAACCCGAAATACATCTTGCGTAACTACCTTGCGCAGCAAGCAATTGAGTTTGCTGAACGAGGCGATTTTGAGGAAATGCAACGCTTAGCCACTGTGTTGGCTAGCCCTTATGCCGAGCATCCCGAGTTTGAACGTTACGCAAAGTTACCGCCAGAATGGGGGAAAAAACTGGAGATCAGTTGTTCTTCCTAAGGCCGGTTATGTATGGGTGGAAAGTGACCCATTACTGAAATTGGATGGGTGGATTTCCACCCATTTTTTATGGCAGAAACCTCGAACACAAGAGAGGAATGCCATCACTGGTTTTACAAGTTACTGATTTTAAATAAATGTTAGTTTTGTGTAATGAATGGCGCGCAAGTTGCTTTGGTATGGGTACGCAGTCCAATGATGGGCTGAAAAATCCAACCAAGGAGAATAAGAATGTTCAAGCCGCTTACCCTAATTGCCGCTTCTATCCTCGCTGTCACAAGCTTTAATGCTGCCGCTAATTGTGACCCAGGCGAAATCGTGATCAAGTTCAGCCATGTGACCAATACCGACAAACACCCGAAAGGGATTGCGGCATCACTGCTGGAAAAACGCGTCAACGAAGAGATGAACGGTAAAGCCTGTATGCAGGTGTTCCCTAACTCAACGCTGTACGATGATGACAAAGTGTTAGAAGCCTTGCTCAACGGCGACGTACAACTGGCGGCACCTTCGCTGTCTAAATTTGAAAAATTCACCAAAAAGTACCGTATTTTTGACCTGCCTTTCCTTTTTGAAGATGTGGATGCCGTTGACCGTTTCCAAAGTTCCGCCAAGGGCGAAGAGCTGAAAAATGCCATGACTCGCCGTGGTGTAAAAGGCTTGGAGTTCTGGCACAACGGGATGAAGCAGATCTCTGCCAACAAGCCAATTCTGGTGCCTGCGGATGCCAAAGGGTTGAAATTCCGTGTACAAGCGTCCGATGTGTTGGTGGCTCAGTTTGAGCAGATCGGTGCTAACCCACAGAAAATGTCGTTTGCGGAAACCTACGGCGGTTTACAAACCAAAGTCATTGATGGACAAGAAAATACTTGGTCAAACATCTACGGACAAAAGTACTTTGAAGTACAAGATGGCACCACCGAAACCAACCACGGCATTCTGGATTACCTCGTGGTGACCTCAAGTAAATGGTGGGATGGCTTACCTGCAGATGTTCGAGATCAGTTTGCCAAGATCCTCAATGAAGTCACGATTGAGCGCAACGCAGAATCCAACAAAGTGGAAGAGCTCAATAAGCAGTACATCATTGAAGCGGGCGGTGTCGTACGCACTCTGACTCCAGAGCAGCGTCAGCAATGGGTCGATGCACTCAAACCGGTATGGCAGAAGTTTGAGAAAGACATCGGTGCTGATCTGATTGAAGCCGCTCTGGCAGCTAACCAGAAGTAACCTTTATTTGGCCCCATCACGGTGGGGCCGTTTGTCTGTTCGTCACACTATTAGAGCGATGTATCACATGGAACAGTCATGGTTTTCGAGAGTCGGCCAGTTTACCGACTCGATTGAAGAATTTCTGATCGCGTTTTTTATGGGCGCGATGACGCTACTGACCTTTGCAAACGTCATCATGCGTTATCTATTCAACGACAACATTCTCTGGGCGCTTGAGGGAACAGTATTTATGTTCGCTTGGATGGTGCTTATCGGGGCTTCATTTGGGGTAAAACGCCACTTTCATATTGGTGTCGATGTGCTGATCAATATCGCACCAGCACGATTGCGTAAGCTGTATGCATTGGTTGCTGTGGCCTGCTGTTTGGCATTTTCAATCCTCTTACTGATCGGTTCTTGGAACTACTGGTACCCCTTTATTAGCGAACGTGCATGGTATGAAACCGATGATATTCCCATGCCTGAAATGCTGCAGTTTCTGGCGGATTGGTTCAATGAAGGTGAGCGCTATGAAAAGCTGCCGCGCTTTATCCCTTATGCCGCTCTGCCGATAGGTATGGCGCTGCTGACTTTCCGGTTTCTGCAGATCGCTTGGCAAATTCTCACTGGCAAACTGGATCGCATGATTGCCGGTCATGAAGCCGAAGAAGATTTAGAAGCACTGAAAGCGGAGCTTTCAGAAGCGGGTGAGGCAATGATGCCTAAGACTCAAGGCAAGGAGAAGTAAGCCATGGCCGTTGCACTGTTATTTATTCTGGTTATCGGCATGATGATTGTTGGCGTGCCGATTGCTATCTCGCTGGGCTTATCCAGTATTTTGTTCCTATTGTGGCACTCGGATGCCTCTTTAGCTTCGGTTGCACAAACCCTGTTTAACGCGTTTGCTGGCCACTACACTTTATTGGCGATCCCGTTTTTTATTCTCGCCTCAACGTTTATGTCTACTGGCGGTGTGGCTAAACGAATCATCCGTTTTGCGATTGCTATGGTTGGCTGGTTCCGCGGCGGTTTAGCGATTGCTTCTGTGGTCGCCTGTATGATGTTTGCGGCGCTCTCGGGCTCATCTCCGGCAACGGTGGTTGCCATCGGCAGTATCGTGATTGCGGGCATGGTCAAAAACGGCTACAGCAAAGAGTTTGCGGCGGGGGTGATTTGTAACGCAGGAACCTTGGGTATTTTGATCCCCCCTTCGATTGTGATGGTGGTGTACTCAGCGGCGACCAACGTTTCGGTTGGCCGCATGTTCTTAGGTGGTGTTGTCCCAGGCTTATTGGCTGGTCTAATGTTGATCATCGCGATTTACATTACCGCGCGGATAAAAAATCTACCCAAGCAGCCCTTTGTTGGCTGGAAAGAAGCGCTGAAAGCAGCCAAAGAGGCAAGCTGGGGCTTATTGTTGGTGGTGATTATTCTCGGTGGGATCTACGGTGGGATCTTTACCCCAACAGAAGCGGCAGCAGTGGCGGCGGTGTACTCCTTTTTTATCGCCAACTTCATCTATCGTGACATGGGGCCGTTTGCGGATAAGACCAATACCAAACCGGTACTAGTCAAAGTAGTGGAAACCTTTGTCCACAAAGACACCAAAGCGACCTTGTATGATGCAGGTAAGCTGACCATCATGCTGATGTTCATCATTGCTAACGCGCTTATCTTAAAACATGTACTCACCGAAGAGCGCATCCCGCAGATGATCACTGAATCCATGCTGTCTGCTGGGCTTGGGCCAATTACCTTCTTGATTGTCGTGAACCTGATCTTGTTGGTGGGTGGTCAGTTTATGGAGCCATCGGGTCTTCTGGTTATCGTCGCTCCCTTGGTATTCCCGATTGCGATTGCATTGGGCATCGACCCTATCCATCTCGGCATCATGATGGTAGTGAACATGGAGATTGGCATGATCACGCCGCCCGTCGGCTTAAACCTGTTTGTGACCTCTGGGGTAGCCAAGATGTCGATGATGAATGTGGTTAAAGCTGCACTGCCTTGGGTGGGCGTCATGTTCCTCTTCCTCATTATTGTCACTTATGTGCCTTGGGTATCCACTTGGTTACCGACACTCTTGATGGGGCCGGAAATCATCACTCGCTAGCGCTTAATTCGATAATGCTTACGTTTGCCAAATAACGACAAGCCCTTCGCATGCGAAGGGCTTGGTTTTTTTATGCCGACCTTTAATCTGAGACCTAGACTTTTAACCAGAACGCGGGATGGTTTCAGGGTTTGTAACTCTCTTTATCGAGCTGATATTTCTGCATTTTGTCATACAAGGTTTTACGTGGAAGGTGGAGACGCTCCATGGTGGCTTTAATGCTGCCACCACACTCAATCAGCGTCTGCTCCAAAATTGACTTCTCAAACTCCGCGACTTGTTCATTCAGTCCGAGTAATTTGGATTTTGGCTCATGGCTTTCAGCAAATTGCGCCAACTTACCGAGTAACACGTAGCGCTCTGCGGCATTACGCAATTCCCGCACGTTGCCCGGCCAATCGTGACTAAGCAAGCTTTGCACATCGGAGGCCGTCAGTGCTGTAGCCGCTTTACCATAACGTGCGGCAGCGACCAGTAAGAAATGGTGGAAAAGGGCAGGAATGTCCTCTCTGCGCTCACGCAGCGGTGGGATCGTTAAGGTGACAATGTTGAGCCGATAGTAGAGATCTTGCCGAAATTTCCCTTCGGCAGCGGCTTGTTTTAAATCGATTTTAGTGGCGGCAATCACCCGAATATCAAGGGGAATGAGTTCATTCGAGCCAATCCGTTCGATCACTCGCTCTTGCAGCACACGCAGCAGACGGATCTGCGCTTGCATCGGCATCGATTCAATCTCATCCAGAAACAGAGTGCCACCTTGAGCATGCTCAAACTTACCCACTCGACGGCTGTCTGCCCCCGTAAACGCGCCTTTTTCATGGCCGTACAGCTCGCTCTCAATCAAGTTCTCCGGCACCGCACCACAGTTAATCGCAACAAAATTCTGTTCACGGCGCGAGCTCTGTTCATGCAGTGAACGGGCAACCAACTCCTTGCCGGTTCCTGTTTCACCAAACAATAAAATATCCGCTTGGGTATCCGCCACTTGGGCAATGGTATCGCGCAGAGTTTGAATGGCGGCGGTTTCACCAATAATTAGCGGGCCTAGGGTTTGGCTGACTTTTAAACTGCGTTTTAGCTGACGGTTTTCCAAAGTAAGGCGACGTTTTTCGATGGCACGGTGCACCGTGTCAATCAACCTCTCAGGCGCAAAGGGCTTTTCAATAAAATCGTAAGCACCATCATGCATCGCTTTGACCGCCATCGAAATATCGCCATGTCCAGTGATAAGAATGACAGGCAGTTCACTGTCTTGATGCAATACGGAGCTCAGTAAATTCTGTCCACTTAAACCGGGTAAGCAGATATCACTGACGATCACCAATGGGAGTCCTTGCGCCTTGATTGCCAGCAGTGCCTCTTCGACACTGGCAAAAAACTGCGCGTTGAGGTCGGCCAATTCGAAACTTTGAGCGAGCGCAATGCGGATATCGCTCTCATCATCAATCAAAAATACATCACACATGGTTAGTCCATATTGAGAGGTGTGAAACGAGGCAGGGTGATGGTAAAGCGCGCTCCACCTAGTGGTGAAGTCGCCACGCTCAATGTTCCCTGCATGCTGTGCAAAATTTGTTGTGAGATAGAAAGTCCAAGCCCTAAACCATTCTTTTTCGTGGTGTGGAAGGGTTCAAACAGATGGGGCAAGGTTTCAATGCCAACACTGGGGCCATTATCATCAACGAAAAGGGCTATTTGCTGTTCAGAGGTTTGCAGACGAATTTGAACCACGCGCTCCGCTTGTCCCTCTAACGCTTGCAGCGCATTGGTGAGCAGATTAATCAGCACTTGTTCTAACTGGATGGGATTGACGCGTACCCAAACGGGCGTTTCGAGGTCGCACAGCTCTAACAAAGTCATCTGCGCTTTAAATTGCCCAGTCATCAACTCTTTGGCCGACAAAATCAACGGGTACAACTGCACGTCTTGCTGCTCATTGGAAGTGGATTTTCGGGCGAAAGATTTAAGCTGCTCACTGATTTTCGCCATGCGCTCCGTCAGTGCGGAAATACGCGAGAGATTTTCTTCAGCGCGTTCAGGCTTGTTGGTGGCAAGGAAACGGCGGCCGTTATCGGCAAAACTGCGGATCGCCGCCAGCGGATTGTTCAGCTCGTGGCTAATACTGGCCGACATTTGGCCGAGCACTGCCAGTTTCGCCGCTTGGATCAGCTCATCTTGTGTTTGGCGCAGCGCGTGCTCGGTTTTGATCCGTTCAGCAATTTCCGCATGCAATTTGGCGGTGCGCTCCATCACCTCAAATTCAAGCTTCTGCTTGGTCTCTTGCTGCAGTTGCTCGATTTGCCGCTGACGCAGCTGCCGGTGATGCCACAGTTGAAAACCCAAATACACAATCGCAAACAACATGCAGAGAATAATCACTAAGCCAAACGCCGACCAAAAGAGTTCGATTTTCGGTGAAAGCACGCGAATGGTCAGGGCAAGTTCAGGAAGCGGGCGACTCGAAACAATGTAGTCATCTTGCAGCCAATGTTTTTCAGGCTTGCGCCATTCGCTTTGCTCCGCTTGCAAGTCGCCCTGCCAGCCGAGGGAAGGAATAGGGCTGTCTAAATATTGCTGGCTTTGGCGAATGTCGTTGAGCTGTGCGGGAAATAAATCTGCAACGCTATGAAACAGCCAAGCAGGTTGGCTCGACATAAACACCACTTGATGATCATCAGTCGCCACAAAATAGCTGCTCTTGCTTTGCCAGCCCTGCTCAATGGCCGACAAATCCATTTTGACCACGATAACCCCTAAGATTTCCGCCGCATAAATCACTGGATAAGCGTAATAGTAGCCGCGTTGTCCTGAGGTTGACCCCAGCGCAAAATATTGGCTTTTTTGACCCGCAATGGAGAGGTAAAAATAAGGTCGCCATGCAAAGTTGCGTCCGATAAAAGAGCGATCCAAATTCCAGTTACTGGATGCGATCGTGTTGCCAAAGCGGTCGATCAAATAGGTATCTGCGGCTTGGATGACTTCATTGACTTGCTCTAAATAGCGATTGGTGATGTCGATTTGCGCCGAATTTTGTGCCGAGAGCAGTGCATCCACCAACTCTTTATCTTTAGAAATCAGATGGGGAATGTGGGCGTATTTATCTAAAGTCGCAACGATATGGCTTGAAAAACGATCAAGCTGCGACTGATGCTCATTGAGCAGCGCTTGATACTGGAAACGCCAGTATAAGTGCGTGCTCATGCTCACCAGCACAATAAACATGACCCACAACATCAAGCTGAGACGACGAATGGATGGCATCCTTGGCTCTTATCAACAAATCCTTTCGTTACATCATACTGAGAATGCACAGCCGAAGCGTCTAAAAAGATCGCAATCTCGGTCTGCAAAACAAGAGCAAGATCTCTTTTTACGCTTTTCAATAAAAAAAAGCCTCGATTCCATTGAAAAAGCCTATATTGTCCCCATTTCAGAGTCGCTATCGGTTTCCTTTTGGTGGAATTTTTAGCACTTGATTGGGTTTTCAGGAGATTGGCTTGACTCTGACCGGGGATTAACTCGACAGCTCCGGCTGTGGTCGTTAGAATGTCGCGTCTGAAATTTGGTCCTGAGACTAATCGGAGATACCTTTGCCAAAAGATATCGCTCATTAGTCTGGTTTTCTGGTGATTCGCTTGAAAGCCGATGCTCAATATTTACATATCAGTGTTCAATCGGGCACAACACAAGGATGCAGCCACACGTCGTGTTGGCTCATGACGCTCAGGAACCCTGAGCCAGTTTTGAGGTTTAGAAATAATGCAAGTTACTGTTGAAACGCTAGAAGGCCTACAGCGCCGTCTGAATATTACTGTTCCAGCTGCAAACATCGAAGACGCTGTAGCAGCTGAATTACGCAACATCGCGAAAAACCGTCGTTTCGATGGTTTCCGTAAAGGCAAAGTGCCAATGAAGATGGTTGCGAAAATGTACGGCAAAGCAGTACGTCAAGACGTGCTGGGTGAAGTGATGCAACGCCACTTCATCGAAGCGATCGTAAAAGAGAAAATCAATCCAGCTGGCGCACCAACGTTTGCTCCAGTTGAAATTGGCGAAGGCAAAGATCTGGTTTTCACAGCAACATTTGAAGTTTACCCAGAAGTTGAACTGAAAGGCCTAGAAAACATCGCAGTAGAGAAGCCAGCAGCAGAAGTGACTGACGCTGACGTAGCAGAAATGCTGGAAACTCTGCGCAAGCAACAAGCGACTTGGAAAGAAGTTGACGAAGCGGCAGAAAACGGCAAACGCGTTTCTATCGATTTCGTAGGTTCTATCGATGGCGTAGAGTTTGAAGGCGGTAAAGCAGAAAACTTCCCTCTGGAAATGGGCGCAGGCCGCATGATCCCAGGTTTTGAAGACGGTATCGTTGGCAAAACCAAGGGCATGGAATTCGTTATCGACGTGACTTTCCCAGAAGATTACCACGCTGAAAACCTGAAAGGTAAAGCGGCTAAGTTTGCTATCAAAGTGAACAAAGTAGAAGCGCGTGAACTGCCAGAATTGAACGATGAGTTCGTTGCACGTTTTGGCGTAGCTGAAGGCGGCGTTGACGCTCTGAAAGCAGAAGTACGTAAGAACATGGAACGCGAACTGAAGCAAGCGATCAAAGCGCGCATCAAAGAGCAAGCGATTGAAGGTCTGGTAAAAGAGAACGAAATCCAAGTTCCTTCTGCACTGATCGATCAAGAGATCAACGTTCTGCGTCAGCAAGCTGCACAACGTTTCGGTGGCAATGTTGAAGCTGCGGCTCAACTGCCTCGTGAACTGTTCGAAGAGCAAGCGAAACGTCGCGTAGTGGTAGGTCTGCTGCTGGGTGAAGTGATCCGTACTCACGAGCTGAAAGCGGACGAAGAAAAAGTGAAAGCACTGATCACTGAAATGGCGACTGCGTATGAAGATCCATCAGAAGTGGTTTCTTACTACGAGCAAAACCAACAGCTGATGAACAACATGCGTAACGTTGCTCTTGAAGAGCAAGCGGTAGACGCGATCATTGCGAAAGCAAAAGTAACTGAAAAAGCGATCAGCTTCAGCGAGCTGATGAACCCAGTTGCTGCTTAATAAGCAAACTGTAGCGTAGAAGGTTGACGAAACAAGCAATCATCTGCTAACAATGGTCCGTGTGATACCCATCATCCGGGCCATTTATTTTAGGGATATAAGACTATGAGCTACCAAGAAAAAAATGCAATGTCGCCCATTTTTGACGCACTCGTACCTATGGTGGTTGAACAAACCTCTCGTGGTGAGCGTTCATACGACATCTATTCTCGCTTACTAAAAGAACGAGTGATTTTCTTAACCGGGCAAGTAGAAGATCACATGGCAAACCTTGTCGTGGCTCAACTGCTTTTCTTAGAATCTGAAAACCCTGATAAAGATATTTTCCTTTACATCAACTCACCCGGTGGCAGTGTCACTGCAGGGATGTCGATTTACGATACTATGCAGTTCATCAAGCCAAACGTGAGCACAGTGTGTATGGGACAAGCCTGTTCAATGGGCGCTTTCTTGCTTGCTGGTGGTGCACCGGGCAAGCGTTATGTACTGCCGAATTCTCGTGTCATGATTCACCAACCACTGGGTGGATTCCAAGGCCAAGCCTCTGATATTCAAATTCATGCTCAAGAAATTCTGACCATTAAAAACAAACTGAACCGTTTGTTGGCAGAGCATACAGGCCAGCCAATCGAAGTGATTGAACGCGATACTGATCGTGATAACTTCATGTCGGCAGATCAAGCAGTGGAATACGGTTTGGTGGATGCGGTGCTGAAACACCGTGGCGAGTAAGCTCGTAATTGTATAACGCAATTTTGATTGAATTGTTATACACTCAAACCAAAGTGAGTAAAGGCTAAGAGGTTAGCGAATGACAGACAAAAGCAAAGAGGGCGGTAGTAGTAAACTGCTGTACTGCTCTTTCTGTGGCAAAAGCCAGCACGAAGTTCGCAAACTGATCGCAGGTCCGTCCGTGTATATTTGTGATGAGTGCGTTGATTTATGCAACGACATCATCCGCGAAGAGATCAAAGATGTTCTGCCAAAAAAGGAATCAGCGGCGTTACCGACGCCAAGAAAGATTCGTGAACATCTCGACGATTATGTGATTGGTCAAGAACACGCCAAAAAAGTGCTAGCCGTTGCGGTATATAACCACTACAAGCGTTTACGTAATGGTGATACGACTAGCGAAGGCGTTGAGCTGGGCAAGAGTAACATTTTGCTGATTGGCCCAACGGGTAGCGGTAAAACACTACTGGCTGAAACGCTGGCGCGTTTGCTGGATGTGCCATTTACCATGGCGGATGCGACCACATTAACCGAAGCGGGTTATGTGGGCGAAGATGTAGAAAATATCATTCAAAAGCTGCTGCAAAAATGCGATTACGATGTTGCAAAAGCGGAGCGTGGTATCGTCTATATCGATGAAATTGACAAAATTTCTCGTAAGTCTGAAAACCCATCCATCACACGTGACGTGTCGGGTGAAGGGGTTCAGCAAGCGCTGTTAAAACTGATTGAAGGTACAGTTGCTTCGGTTCCACCACAAGGTGGCCGTAAACATCCTCAGCAGGAATTCCTGCAAGTCGACACCTCAAAAATCCTATTTATCTGTGGTGGCGCGTTTGCTGGCCTAGATAAAGTGATTGAACAGCGTGTTGCGACAGGGACTGGTATCGGTTTTGGCGCGGATGTGCGTTCTAAAGACAACAGCAAAACCTTGAGCGAACTGTTTACTCAGGTTGAACCTGAAGATTTGGTGAAATACGGTTTGATCCCAGAGTTCATTGGTCGTCTGCCTGTTACGGCAACGCTGACTGAACTGGATGAAGCGGCATTGATTCAAATTCTGTGTGAACCAAAGAATGCACTGACCAAACAGTATGCGGCGTTGTTTGAACTGGAAAACGTTGATCTGGAGTTTCGTGAAGATGCGCTGAAAGCGATTGCCGCTAAAGCGATGAAGCGTAAAACCGGTGCGCGTGGTCTACGTTCAATCCTTGAAGCAGTTCTACTGGAAACCATGTATGAACTGCCTTCAATGGAAGAGGTCAGCAAGGTGGTGATTGACGAATCTGTGATCAACGGAGAGTCCGCACCGCTACTGATTTACAGCGCTAATGAGAGCCAAGCCGCTGGTGCGGAGTAATCTCAAGCAACAAAAAATAACGAGGAGGTATTCAATACCTCCTTTTTTTTATTCTGTCATTGAATCCAGTTAGTTAGCCCCCATATACTGCGTAACAAATGCAAAGCGGAAGAGAGAAAAATATGAACTTGGAGCGTTCCGAGCGTATCGAGATCCCCGTACTACCCCTGCGCGACGTGGTTGTCTATCCACACATGGTCATTCCTTTGTTTGTTGGCCGAGAAAAATCGATCCAGTGCCTAGAAGCGGCGATGGATAACAACAAGCAAGTGTTATTGGTGGCGCAAAAGAAAGCGGAAACCGATGAGCCGAAAGTCGCCGACTTATTTGAAGTCGGTACCGTCGCAACCATCTTACAGTTGCTGAAATTGCCTGATGGCACAGTGAAAGTACTGGTCGAAGGTCAACAGCGTGCCAAAATCACTCAATTCTATGAAGAAGAGTATTTCTTTGCCGATGCACAATATCTGGTGACACCAGAATTGGATGAGCGTGAGCAAGAAGTGGTGGTTCGCAGTGCGATTAACCAGTTTGAAGGCTTTATCAAACTCAACAAAAAAATCCCGCCTGAGGTACTCACTTCACTGAACGGGATTGATGAGGCCGCACGTTTAGCAGACACGATTGCCGCGCACATGCCGCTGAAATTGGTCGATAAACAGAAAGTGCTTGAACTGCTGGATGTCAGTGAACGTTTAGAATTCTTAATGGGGCAGATGGAGTCTGAAATCGATCTGCTGCAGGTTGAGAAGCGCATCCGCACCCGCGTTAAAAAGCAGATGGAAAAGTCACAGCGCGAGTACTATCTGAATGAACAGATGAAAGCGATTCAGAAAGAATTAGGCGAGATGGATGACGCGCCTGACGAATTTGAAACGCTGAAAAAGAAAATCGAAGAGTCGAAGATGCCGAAAGAGGCACGCGACAAAGCAGAGCAAGAGCTGCACAAGCTGAAAATGATGTCGCCGATGTCAGCAGAAGCAACGGTAGTGCGTAGCTACATCGATTGGATGGTCAATGTTCCGTGGACTAAGCGCAGCAAGGTGAAAAAAGATCTCTCTAAAGCAGAAGAGATCCTCAATGCTGACCACTACGGCTTAGAGCGGGTCAAAGAGCGTATTTTGGAATATCTCGCCGTGCAAAGTCGTATCAATAAGCTTAAAGGTCCAATCCTATGCTTAGTGGGGCCTCCGGGTGTGGGTAAAACCTCACTGGGTCGCTCGATTGCCGCTGCGACTGGGCGTCAGTATGTGCGTATGGCGCTGGGGGGCGTGCGTGATGAAGCGGAAATTCGTGGTCACCGCCGCACCTACATTGGCTCTATGCCGGGTAAGCTTATTCAAAAGATGGCGAAAGTCGGGGTGAAAAACCCACTCTTCTTACTCGATGAAATCGACAAGATGTCATCGGATATGCGTGGTGATCCGGCTTCTGCACTGCTAGAGGTGCTTGACCCTGAGCAAAACAACTCGTTTAACGATCACTACCTAGAAGTGGATTATGACCTGTCGGACGTGATGTTCGTTGCGACTTCAAACTCGATGAACATTCCAGGCCCATTACTAGACCGTATGGAAGTGATTCGTTTATCGGGGTACACCGAAGATGAAAAACTCAATATTGCCAAAGACCATCTGGTCAGTAAGCAAGTTGAGCGTAACGGCCTCAAGCCAAGCGAGATCGTGATTGAAGATTCTGCGATTGTCGGCATTATTCGCTATTACACTCGTGAAGCGGGCGTGCGTGGTCTGGAGCGCGAAATCTCAAAGATCTGTCGTAAAGCCGTGAAGAAAATTCTGCTCGATAAAGGCGTGAAAACCGTTGTTGTAAACCAACAAAACTTAAAAGAGTTTTTAGGTGTACAACGCTTTGACTACGGTAAAGCGGAAGAGAGCAACCGTATTGGTCAAGTGAATGGCCTCGCGTGGACGGAAGTGGGCGGTGATTTACTAACCATCGAAACCCAATCGATGCCGGGTAAAGGTAAACTTACCCAAACCGGTTCACTGGGCGATGTGATGCAAGAGTCGATTCAAGCGGCGATGACGGTGGTGCGCTCTCGTGCAGAAAAATTGGGCATCAACCCTGATTTCTATGAGAAAAAAGATATCCATGTCCATGTCCCAGAAGGTGCGACACCTAAAGATGGCCCAAGTGCGGGTATCGCCATGTGTACAGCGCTGGTTTCTAGTTTGACCGGTAACCCAGTCAAAGCGGAAGTCGCCATGACCGGTGAAATCACTCTGCGTGGTGAAGTATTACCGATTGGTGGTTTGAAAGAGAAACTGCTGGCAGCACATCGCGGTGGCATCAAAACGGTGCTGATCCCGAAAGATAATGAGCGCGATCTGGAGGAGATCCCAGATAACGTGATCGCCGATCTGCAAGTACTTCCAGTGCAGTGGATTGACGAGGTGCTCAAAGTTGCCTTGGAGCAAGACCCGACAGGGGTTAGCTTTGAGAGCAAAAAGAGTGATGCATAGCAAAAATAAGTAAATCTTTACGCTGATAGGTCTAAAAAGGCTTGTCAGCGTTTTTTTTGAAGGCTAACGTTACTGTCAATAGCTTCTAGCCCTGATGCAACAAGGCTTTAGGCTAGTTTTAAACTTTAATGGAACGAAATCGGCACCGATAAAATAATAAAGGGTGACCAAAGGGGAATCACAGTGAATAAGACACAACTAGTAGAACAAATTGCAGCGAACGCAGATATCTCTAAAGCCTCTGCAGGTCGCGCTCTTGACGCATTCATCGAAGCAGTCAGCGGCACACTACAATCAGGTGACCAAGTGGCACTGGTTGGTTTTGGTACGTTCAGCGTACGTACTCGCGCAGCGCGTACTGGTCGTAACCCAAAAACTGGCGAAGAGATCAAAATCGCTGAAGCGAAAGTGCCTTCATTCAAAGCAGGTAAAGCTCTGAAAGACGCTTGCAACTAATTTGAATGAAGATTTTGCACTTTTCTGCAAAATAAATTCGAACCTTTTGAAATTATGCGCATCCTACTGATGCGCATTTCTTTTTCTGATATTATCGCGCCATTCATTTTGGGCTTACGTGCCTGATATCAACCCCGGAGAGTAGTAGCACTATGATGGATCGATTACGCGAAGGCGTGAACAGCATCGCGGTTAAAATTATCCTTGGATTAATCATCCTGTCTTTCATTTTTGCTGGTGTAGGTAACTACCTGATCAGCGGCGGTAATAACGCGGCCGCTAAAGTCGGCAATGCGGAAATCAGTCGTGGTGATTTTGAGCAAGCCTATCAAAACGAACGTAACCGTATGCAAGCTCAACTGGGCGATTATTTTTCAAACTTGCTGGCGGATCCGACCTATGTCGCCTCTTTCCGTAAGTCAGTATTAGATCGTATGGTGAACGATTTGCTCTTAGAGCAACATGCAGCGTCACTAGGGCTACGTGTGAGTGATGAGCAAGTTCGTCAATTGATTTTAGAAATCCCACAATTTCAATCTCAAGGCGTATTTGACTCTACGGCTTACCAAGCGACTCTGCGTCGCGCAGGCTTTACTCCTGAGATGTATGCTGAATACTTACGCAAAGATTTAGTGCGTAATCAATTGATGAGTGCATTGCAGGGAAGTGAATTCAGCCTTGCTGGTGAAGTAAACTTGCAAGACCAATTGATTTCTCAGACGCGTGATATTCGTACGATCACCTTATCTCTAGAAGACTTCGCAAAAAAAGTGACGTTGAGCGATGAAGAGATCGATCAGTACTACAAAACTAACACCGAGCGTTTTACTCGCCCTGAGCAGGTAAAAGTCTCTTATGTCGAGCTCTCTGCTGATGGACTGAAAGCGCAAGTGAGCGTTGATGATGCGGCAGCGCAGCAGTACTACCAAGAACATTTGGATAAGTACTCTACTGCAGAGCAGCGCAATGTGAGCCATATCCTGATTGAAGGTAATGATGAGCAAAAAGCACAAGCGATTTTGGATGAACTGAATGCTGGTGCTGATTTTGCGACTTTAGCGAAAGAAAAATCGCAAGATCTCGGCAGTGCAGCAGAGGGCGGCTCACTGGGTTGGATTGAACCTGACACTATGGACCCAGCTTTCGAAGCGGCAGCATTTGCATTAACTGAAAAGGGTCAAGTTTCGGGTCTTGTAAAGTCTGATTTCGGTTATCACATCATTCGCTTAGACGACATCAAAGCACCTGTGGTGAAGCCATACAGTGAAGTTGAGCAGGCGATCAAACAAGAACTGATTGATCAGCAAGCCCTTGATAGTTTCTATGCTAAGCAGAGTGAACTTGAAAAGATGGCATTTGAACATTCAGACTCTCTGGATGAAGCGGCCAAGGCTATCTCAGCTACGGTTGTGCACACCGATTTTATCTCTGCCGAACAAGCTCCTGAGGTGTTAACCACTCCTGCGGTACTGCAAGCGCTGAAATCACCAGAAGTGAAAGAAGATGGTCTCAACTCTGAAGTGATTGAAGTAGCTCCAGAGCATGTCGTGGTGGTGCGTGTTGAAGAGTTTCGTCCAGAAACTGTGCTGCCACTTGATGAAGTCAAATCGCAAGTGGTTGAGCAGCTATCTCGTATGAAAGGTGAACAACAAGCACTTGAACTGGGTAACCAGCTTGTGACTGCGTTGAAAGCGGGTGAAACGGATCTGCTAGCGCAAAAAGGTGTGTCTTTTGGCGAATTACAAATGATCGATCGCAGTTCACCTCTTGCCAACACGGTTTACGCCATGGTGAAACCACAAGAGGGCGAGAAGGTTTATGCCCAAGCGAAAGATTTTGACGGCAATATCGTTGTGATTGAGTTGAGCAAAGTGGAAAGTAAACTGACACCGGCTTATCACGAACAGATCGCTACACAGTTAGAACGTATCGGTTCTCAGCAAGATCTGGCGGGTGTGATCAGTGTGTTGCGTCAAAACACCGATATTGAGTATCACATTGCGACAGAATAAGCATTCTTAGTGTAATTGATATGTTTAAAGAAACGGGCTACAGCAGTAGCCCGTTCTATTTATAAATTGTCGAAATTTCCATCATTTTTCCCCTCGCTATCATAAGCCCTCAACAACCAAAATGAGGGTCTATCATGCAAATCAAAACCAAAATAGTGACACTGTTTCTTTCTCTCTGCCTGCCGACATTACCGTTACTGGCCAATGCCGAGGAAACGGCACCCGCTGCGCAGGTAGAAGAAGGTATTGTGATCACTGTCAATATTAATACCGCTTCTGCAGAAGAGCTGGCGACGTTACTCAAAGGCATCGGGCTTAAGAAAGCTCAGGCCATTGTCGATTATCGAGAAGCCAACGGTCCTTTTACTCATATCGATGATCTGACGAATGTGAAAGGGATTGGTGAAGCGACAGTGCGCAACAATGCCGCAAGGATCTTGTTATAAGCTGCAATCATGTGTCTCGTAATAACTCGGCTTCGGCCGAGTTAATTTTTTAACTCAGTAGCCTTTTTATGGTTAATCAGGACTCTTACCTAGCACCAGAGAGCCTTTGCACTTATAATTCTTCGCCGAAAACGCGGGCGTGACGATTCCAATCGCCTAAAAACAAAAAAGTGGAGAAATACATGTCTTCTCATACGCCAGTGGTTACCGTTGATGGACCTAGCGGTGCAGGTAAAGGCACATTGTGCATGTTGTTGGCTAAAAAACTCGGTTTTCAGCTATTGGACTCTGGCGCGATTTATCGCGTGTTGGCCTTGGCGGCTCTTCATCATGGCGTTGATCTTGAATCGGAAGACGCTTTGGTTCCTCTTGCTACGCATCTTGATGTGCAGTTCATCGCGGAAGGCGACTTAGTGAAAGTCATCCTCGAAGGTGAAGATGTGTCCCGCGAGCTGCGTAAAGAAGAAACTGGGATGGCTGCGTCAAAAGTCGCGGCATTACCTCGGGTACGTGAAGCGCTGCTGCGCCGTCAACGCGCGTTTGCTAGTGGTATTGGATTAGTTGCAGATGGCCGTGATATGGGCACAGTGGTTTTTCCAGCGGCGGAAGCAAAAATTTTCCTTGATGCGAGTGCGGAAGAAAGAGCCCGTAGACGCTTCAAGCAGTTGCAACTGAAGGGGCTTGATGTTAAATTTGATGCCCTTTTAAGCGAAATTCAGGAAAGAGACGACCGCGACAGAAATCGTGCTGTTGCTCCATTACGTCCTGCTGAAGACGCATTAGTGCTTGATTCAACCACATTGACTATCGATGAAGTGGTGGAACAAGCGCTACAATATATTGAATCTAAGCTAGTGTGAATGGTTCACGCTAGGTAAGAACGTCGGTCGCAAGGATGATGACTGGCGAATTTAATAACCCCACGTGGTAGGACACCCGTGGCCGTTTAATTATTGAAGATTAAATAAATGACTGAATCTTTTGCTCAACTCTTTGAAGAGTTTCTGAACGAGACCCAATTCCAACAAGGTACTATCGTTAAAGGTACTGTAGTAGCAATCGAGAACGGCTACGTTCTGGTTGATGCTGGCCTGAAGTCTGAGTCTGCTATCCCTGCTGAACAATTCAAGAACGCTGCTGGCGAACTAGAAGTTCAAGTAGGTTCTCAAGTAGACGTAGCTCTGGACGCGGTTGAAGATGGTTTCGGCGAAACTCAACTTTCTCGTGAGAAAGCGAAGCGCCATGAAGCTTGGATCGTACTTGAAAAAGCTTACGAAGAAGCTGCAACTGTTATCGGTATCATTAACGGTAAAGTTAAAGGCGGTTTCACTGTTGAACTGAACGGTATCCGTGCGTTCCTGCCAGGTTCTCTGGTTGACGTACGTCCAATCCGTGACACTGCTCACCTAGAAAACAAAGAGCTAGAGTTCAAAGTTATCAAGCTAGACCAGAAGCGTAACAACGTTGTTGTTTCTCGTCGTGCAGTTATCGAATCTGAAAGCAGCGTAGAGCGTGATGAACTGCTTGAAACTCTGCAAGAAGGTACTGAAGTTAAAGGTATCGTTAAGAACCTGACTGACTACGGTGCGTTCGTTGATCTGGGCGGCGTTGACGGTCTGCTACACATCACTGACATGGCTTGGAAGCGCGTTAAGCATCCATCAGAAATCGTTAACGTTGGTGACGAGATCCTAGTTAAAGTACTGAAGTTCGATCGTGATCGTACTCGCGTATCTCTAGGTCTGAAACAGCTAGGCGAAGATCCATGGGTAGCAATCGCTAAGCGTTACCCAGAAGGTCACAAACTGTCTGGCCGTGTAACTAACCTGACTGACTACGGCTGCTTCGTTGAAATCGAAGAAGGCGTTGAAGGTCTAGTACACGTTTCTGAAATGGACTGGACGAACAAGAACATCCACCCATCTAAAGTTGTTAATGTTGGCGACGAAGTTGAGGTTATGGTTCTGGATATCGACGAAGAGCGTCGTCGTATCTCTCTAGGCCTGAAACAGTGTAAAGCTAACCCATGGCAATCATTCGCTGAAGCGCAAGCTAAAGGCGACAAAGTAACTGGTAAGATCAAGTCTATCACTGACTTTGGTATCTTCATCGGTCTAGAAGGCGGTATCGACGGTCTGGTTCACCTGTCTGACATCTCTTGGAACGTACCAGGAGAAGAAGCTGTTCGTGAATTCAAGAAAGGCGACGAAATCTCTGCAGTTGTTCTAGCAGTAGACGCTGAGCGTGAGCGTATTTCTCTGGGCATCAAGCAAATGGAAAACGATCCATTCAACGCTTATGTTTCAGACAACAAGAAAGGTGCTCTGGTTAACGGTACTGTAACTGCAGTTGACGCGAAAGGCGCAACCATCGAGCTAGAAGACGGCGTTGAAGGTTACATCGCGCTTCTGAAGTATCACGTGACCGTATCGAAGATGCATCACTGATCCTGAACGTTGGTGACAAAGTTGAAGCGAAATTTACTGGTGTTGACCGTAAAAACCGCGTAATCAACCTGTCTATCAAAGCGAAAGATGAAGCTGAAGAGCAAGAAGTAATGGCAACTCTGAACAAGCAAGATGAAGCTGCGTTCGGTAATGCTATGGCTGACGCTTTCAAAGCAGCGAAAGGCGAATAATAGCCAAACGCTAATAGACAAAAGGAGCCGCAAGGCTCCTTTTTTGTTGTCATCCCTAAACCACCGCTTTTGCGGTGGTGCTTGTTGTAATCTTATGATCGCCACCTAAGATTAAACATGAGTAGTTGCCAAAAAGCCGCATAACGTTCACTCTTAGAAATAAAACAGTAAACCTAATGTAAGATCTCGCCCAACGTCGAGTTCTTTTTCTACAATGTAAATCAAGTGTTTGTTGGAATTGATATTACTGACTATAATTGAGCAGTAACAACTCGAAGAGGGAAACTATGACTAAGTCCGAACTGATAGAAAGACTCTGTGCCGAACAAACGCACTTGTCTGCGAAAGAGATCGAAGATGCGGTAAAAAATATCCTTGAGCATATGGCCTCAACGTTAGAAGCGGGGGAGCGCATCGAGATTCGTGGTTTCGGTAGCTTTTCCTTACACTATCGTGAGCCGCGTGTAGGGCGTAATCCTAAGACTGGCGATAAGGTGGAGTTGGAAGGTAAGTACGTTCCGCATTTCAAACCAGGTAAGGAACTACGCGAACGCGTTAACTTGTAATCTGAGTAAAGTTTGTTCACACGAGCGGCATGCTAATCCAGCGTGCCGCTTTTTTATATCAGCATGACTATTAGCCGTGGTTTGTCGCGCCGTTTTCCTGCATAATCGGTGTGCCAATTTGTGAAAAGGTAATGACTTATGAAAATTATAAAGATAGTCGCCGTACTCGCTCTTTTCTTAATCGCATTAGCATTAGGCTCGCAAAACCAATCGGTTGTGGTATTTAACTACTTGCTAGCGCAAGGTGAGTTTCATTTATCGACCTTACTGGGTACGGTTTTTATTGTCGGCTTTGCTTGTGCAGCGATTCTTTTCGGTGGCATGCATTTCAAGTCGCAACTGAGAATTCGCAAACTTACCAAACAGTTAAAATTGGCCAATCAGCAATCCGCACCTGAAACGAAAGTACATAGCGGATAAGGCTGTTTTCGATGTTAGAAATACTGTTCCTGTTATTGCCCATCGCTGCCGCCTACGGCTGGTACATGGGGCATCGTAGCGCCCAGCAAGATAAACAGAAACAATCACACCAAATTTCGCGTCAATACGTGACCGGTTTGAACCTCTTACTCTCCGATCAATCGGATAAAGCGGTTGATCACTTTATCGAATTACTGCAAGTCGATAATGAAACCATTGATACCCATCTAGCACTCGGTAACCTTTTCCGGTCTCGTGGCGAAGTGGATCGCGCTATTCGTATTCACCAAAACCTTATCTCTCGCTCTGGGTTGACCATAGACCAGAAAAACTTGGCGCTGCAGCAGTTAGCTAAGGACTATATGGTGTCCGGTTTTCTTGATCGTGCTGAGAAAATATTTGAACAACTGATTGATGAGCCTGAGCATCGTGAATCTGCTCTCCAGCAGCTCACGGCAATTTATCAACAGACTCGTGAGTGGCACAAAGCGATTGAGTGTGCCACCGCTTTGGTTAAGCTTGGGCGCAAACGTATGAAGGTGAACATTGCGCATTTCTACTGCGAGCTGGCCATGCTTGAAAAGGCGGACAGTAACGATAACAAAGCCATTCAACTGTTTAAAAAAGCATTACAAGAAGATCCGAAATGTGTACGTGCAACCATTTCACTCGGTAAACTCTACCTACAAAACGAAGACTATCAGAAGACTATTGACCATCTAGAGATGGTTCTTGAGCAAGATATCGATTTTATCGGTGAAGTGCTCAATACGTTGGCTGAGTGTTACCACCATTTGGGGCGAGAGCAAGATTTGATCACCTTCTTACGTCGCTGTATCGCCAATAAAGCGGGGGTATCGGCCGAATTAATGCTCGCTCAGCTGGTTGCACAGCATGAAGGTATTGCCGCTGCACAAGAGATTTTAACTCGTCAGTTGGTTAAAAATCCTACTATGAAAGGCTTTTACCGGTTGATTGATTACCATATTGCCGAAGCGGAAGAGGGCAGAGCCAAAGCCAGTCTCTCTACGTTACAACGCTTAGTGGGTGAACAGCTTAAAGTAAAACCCCATTACCGTTGCCGTAAATGTGGCTTTTCGACCCATTCACTTTATTGGCATTGCCCATCATGTAAAAACTGGGGTTCAATCAAGCCAATCAGAGGCTTAGATGGTGAGTAATTAAAAATCAACAGTATGACGCAGCTATTTATGGCTGCTTTTTTTTAACTCGATATACAGATAGGAGAAACGATGAACGACCCAAAAGTGATTGTTGCACTGGACTATGACAATCTGGCGGATGCGCTCGCGTTTGTGGACAAAATTGACCCAAGCACATGTCGACTCAAAGTGGGTAAAGAGATGTTTACTCTATTTGGTCCTGATTTTGTCCGTGAGCTGCATAAACGAGGTTTTTCTGTGTTTCTGGATCTTAAATTTCACGATATTCCGAATACCTGTTCAAAAGCGGTGAAAGCTGCCGCTGAGCTTGGGGTTTGGATGGTGAATGTGCACGCGAGTGGTGGCGAGCGAATGATGGCAGCATCGCGTGAGATTCTGGAGCCGTATGGTAAAGAGCGCCCACTGCTGATTGGTGTCACTGTATTGACCAGTATGGAATCTGCCGATTTACAAGGTATTGGCATCTTGAGTGCGCCACAAGATCATGTGCTGCGATTAGCAACGCTCGCCAAAAATGCTGGTCTTGATGGTGTGGTATGCTCCGCACAAGAGGCATCACTATTGAAGCAACATTTGGGGCGTGAATTCAAATTGGTGACGCCAGGAATTCGTCCAGCGGGTTCAGAGCAAGGCGATCAACGCCGTATTATGACTCCAGCCCAAGCCATTGCCTCTGGTTCAGATTATCTCGTGATCGGTCGCCCTATCACTCAAGCCGCACATCCTGAAGTGGTTCTGGAAGAGATAAACAGCTCTTTAGTTTAGCTTTACTAGATTGGATAAACTCAAGCCCAGTCACAGTACTGGGCTTTTTTAAAAAGGCTATTTAGGAATACCACTGTGAAACTTGAAATCGCTATCGGGAGTGGAAATTAACTCCGCTTCGACTCGGCCAAAATACGCAACACGTTCAGAGATATCGTAGCCCGCAATTTGTTCAGCCAGTTGCAAGTAGTCTTGATAATGGCGAGCTTCAGAGCGAAGCAGAGAAACATAAAATTTTGCTATCTCGTCATCTAAGTAGGGGGCGAGTTTGGCAAAGCGCTCACAAGAGCGAGCCTCAATATAAGCGCCTACTATCAGCTTATCAATCAATGTCTGTGGTTCATGAGTCTTCATATGGGCTAGAAGGCTTTTGGCATAACGGCTAGCCGGAATTGACTCATACTCCACATTGCGCGCTTGCATAATTTCCAACACTTGATAGAAATGGTGTAGCTCTTCTTTGATCAGCAATACCATTTTATCGATCAAATCTTGGCTATAAGGAGAATCCGATTTGGCAATGATCGCTTTGGAGATTTGGCTTTTGCCTTTGAGCGATTGGATATCTCCCATTTTGCGATACGCAAAGTCTTCATAAGGTTTAAACCAATCCAATAGCGAAAGTTCACTCTCTTTATCAACCGCATACTTACGGATCAGAAACATGGCGGATTGACCAGCTTTCAGCTCACATAGTAAATGGTCTAACAACAAAACACGTAGGTTTTCAGGTTTGCGCGCTTCTTCAACCCATTCGTCGGGTGTAGGACATTGCAGGAAATGGTTAATCGGTTCTAAAAGTTGTTGGATAGCAGATGGATGAATCATGGGCACTATTTAAGAAAAAGGCCGCATAAGCGGCCTGAAGTTAATCAAGTCATTATCGTGCGGTATCTTACCACTTTTTCTTCTCGCCAAAGAGCACATCCATGTCACTTTTGCGTTCATTTTCTTCAATTTGTTGGAGGTCAGAAGCACTTTTGTTTTGACGTTTCTGCTCAAGTTCATCATACATAGTCTGTAACTTTTCACGGGCTTGATTTGAGTAGCTGTCATTTTTTGAGGACAAGACATCAATCCCTTTACGTAGTAGTTGGATTGCAGTGCCGGGTTGCCCACGCAAAATCGAGTCGTTAGCGCGCTTAATCACGTTTTCGATGTTGATTCGAATCTGAATGGTCTCTAAGCGAGCATTTTCTGCCACATAGGCTTGGGTTTCAAAACGTCCTTTATTGTGCTCACTGCGAATGGTGTCACGCAGACGTTTAACTAGCTTTAGCATGATGATGGCTTGTTTATCGCTGCTAGGAACCTTAAATGAAGTACTTTCACCACCCGGATGGTTATTTTGCAGGTGGTTGATCTGTCCCTTCATATTTTCGATACGTTGAGCGAGTTGTTTATTTTTAGGATCAAGGTCATACATGCTTTGTAGTGCATCAAGAATACGGTTATTCAAGCAGACTAAAAGCTCTTTACTGAATGGCAGATGGTGAGCATTGCCGATTAAATCTTCAGTTGCATCAATAATGGCCACATAGCGCGAGGATTCCTGTTTCTTGGCGCTTTCGACTTTCACCCGATATTGCAACATGATGTTGTAGCCAAGAACCAAAATGAGCAAAATGGCCACCAGAGCAATGATTAAACCTATATTCATAAAATCCGTATCTTCAGTTTTCAATGGCTAACGATTAAGGATACACGCTCGTTGTGATCCCGACAATTTACTCTGTTGATTATTCCCGTTTTATCATGCAAAAACCGCTTTCCCACGATGAGTTTGAGCGTTGCGTGGCAATTTTTTCACCGAATAAGCAAGGCGCTGAATATTCATTTCACGCTTCTCTCGATAAAGGCTAGGAATTGTCGCGCTGAAGCGTTATAACTAATAATTATAAAATATGTGTGTCTGTGGCAAAACACCGCAAGGGATTATGGGAAAAAGATGAAACTGCAGCAGTTAAAGTACATTGTGGAAGTGGTCAATCATAATTTGAATGTGTCTGCGACCGCGGAAAACCTATATACCTCTCAGCCGGGGATCAGTAAACAGGTCAGGCTGTTAGAAGATGAGCTTGGAATTCAGATTTTTGAGCGAAGCGGCAAGCATTTAACGCAAGTAACGCCTGCGGGCGAGCACATAGTGCGTATTGCGACGGAAATTTTATCGCGCGTCGAAAGCATCAAGGCGGTTGCTGCCGAGCATACGCATCCAGAAATGGGCACGCTGAATATTTCCACTACCCATACCCAAGCCCGCTATGCTCTGCCAGAGGTGATTAAAGGTTTTACTAAGCGTTATCCAAGAGTTTCCTTGCACATGCATCAAGGCACGCCAACTCAAATGTCGGAAGCGATAGCCAAAGGCACTGCAAATTTTGCGATTGCGACAGAAGCTTTGCATTTGTACCAAGATGCAATCATGTTGCCTTGTTATCACTGGAATCGTTCGATAGTGGTGCCTAAAGATCACCCGCTGACCAAGAAAGAGCAGGTGACCATAGAAGATTTAGCGGCTTATCCATTAGTGACCTATGTTTTCGGCTTTACTGGGCGTTCAGAGCTTGATAGTGCATTCAATCGGGTTGGCATGACACCTAAAGTGGTCTTTACCGCCACCGATGCAGATGTGATAAAAACGTATGTGCGCATGGGTATTGGGGTGGGTGTGATTGCTAGTATGGCGGTAGACAAAAAGCAAGATACGGATCTGGTGGCGATTGATGCAAGCCATATCTTCAGTGCGAGTACCACCAGTATTGGTTTTCGCCGTGGTACTTTCCTGCGCTCTTATATGTTTGATTTTATGGAGCGCTTTGCTCCACATCTTACCCGTCCCGTAGTAGAGCAAGCCATCTCTTTGAAATCGAATATTGAAATAGCAGAAATGTTTAAGGACATTGATCTGCCTGTGCGTTAACGCGCTTTTACTTTCACTTCATTGTGCTTCCTCCTAGAATGGTTCACCGATAGGAGGAAGCATGCAAGCTCTATTCATACAACTCGATTCATTCTTAACTCAAACCCAATCTTTTTGGCGTTATGAGGCTTTTCATGCTTGCCGTTTATCGGCGTTGCCTTGGGGGGATGCGTATCCCGAGTTAACCGCTTGGCTCTATGCTCTTAGTCAGAATGAGGTCGTGGAGTTCAAAACCGATCCAGAGAAACTCTCTTCCGTCTTATCTGGTTTTTTTCCCGGGTTAGAGGAGATGAAACTCCCAGTCGACATTTCAGACTCTTCCTTGCTTTCACTCCGATTACCAAAGTTTTTTGACAAAGGGATCCCCGGACGTAAATGGCAACAAATAGAAGCGATCAGTAAAGTGCTTGTTGCGCACCATCAAGGCACTCAGTGGTTAGAGTGGTGTGCTGGGAAAGGTTACTTGGGGCGTATTTTGGCGGGTGTGACTCAGCAACCAGTCGTCAGTTTTGAGTATCAAGCCGAGCTTTGCTGCTCTGGACAACAAGAAGTCGATGCGTTGCAACTCCCTATGCAGTTTGTGCAGGGGGATGCATTTGATGAGCGTTCTGCTGCCCTGTTTAACTCCAGTACCCATGCTGTTGCCTTACATGCGTGTGGTGACTTACACGTAAAGATGCTCCATTACGCCACCTCTTCGCATGCCGCGGCGATTAGCTTTTCTCCCTGCTGCTACCATTTGATTCGAGATAACGAATATCACGCGATGTCGAAAGTGGCGGCTCAGTCAGATTTGCAATTGACCCGTCGAGAACTGCGACTTCCACTGCAAGAAACCGTGACCGGAGGGGAAAGGGTTAGACGGCAGCGACAGCAAGAGATGGTTTATCGGTTAGGATTTGATGCTCTGGTGAGTCAAGTCGGCCATCAAGCGGGTTATATACCTATCCCTAGTATTCAGAAATCAAAACTCAACCAAGGGTTTGCCGAGTTTTGCCAGTGGGCGGCTCAAGAGAAAAATATCGCTATGGATTTCACTCACGTCGATTTGGCTCATTTTGAAAGTTTAGGCTATCAGAGATTCTGGCAGATGGAACGGATAAGTTTAGTTCAAGACGGGTTTCGGCGGCTGCTAGAGCTATGGTTGGTGTTGGATAAAGCGCTCTATTTGCAGGAGCAGGGCTATCAAGTCAGGGTGAGTGAGTTTTGCGATCGTAAAGCAACACCGCGCAATTTAGTGGTCAATGCTTGGCGCTGAATTGAAGAGGGGAGAGCCGATAATATCGGCTCTCTGAATCATTAATTAAACATCGCAATCGCTTTAGCGGGGTCGACATAATCGAGGCCAAAGTTTTCTGCAACCTCTTTGTAAGTCACTTTTCCGTGAATTACGTTGAGGCCTTTTAAAAATCCTGCATCTTCTAGTAGGGCTTTTTGGTAGCCTTTATTGGCGAGTTTAACGATATATGGTAGCGTGGCGTTATTAAGAGCAAAGGTAGAAGTGCGCGCCACAGCGCCGGGTATATTGGCTACACAGTAGTGCACCACATCATCAACAATATAAGTGGGCTCTGCGTGAGTGGTAGGGTGAGAGGTTTCGAAGCAACCCCCTTGGTCGATCGCGACATCAACTACGGCTGAACCGGGTTTCATGCGTTTGATGTGTTGCTGAGTGACCAGTTTAGGCGCAGCAGCACCAGGGATAAGAACGGCACCGATCACTAAGTCTGCTTCTAATACGTATTTTTCGATGGCATCTGCGGTGGAATATACGACGTTAGCTCGGCCTTGAAACTCTTCATCGAGTTTACGTAGAGTATCGATGTTGCGATCTAGAATAGTGACATCGGCACGTAGGCCAATAGCCATACGGGCTGCGTTAGCGCCGACTACACCGCCGCCGAGTACTACGACTTTTGCAGGAGCAACACCGGGAACGCCACCGAGTAATAAGCCACTGCCGCCACGTGATTTTTCTAAGGTTTGAGCGCCAGCCTGAATGGACATACGGCCTGCGACTTCAGACATCGGTGCCAGTAGTGGTAAGCGACCCATATTATCTGTTACAGTCTCATAGGCTATGCAGACAGCTTTGCTCTTGATTAGCTCTTCAGTTTGTGGAAAATCTGGAGCTAGGTGCAAATAAGTAAATAAAATTTGCCCCTCTTTGAGCATGGCTCGCTCGATAGCTTGAGGTTCTTTAACCTTTACAATCATCTCTGCTTTCGCAAAGACGTCTGCAGCGGTAGGAAGAATGGATGCGCCTACAGCGATGTAATCATCGTCTGAAAAGCCGATGCCGGAACCGGCATTTGTTTCTACGTAAACTTGGTGTCCGTGTGAGACAAGCTCCCGCACGCTAGCTGGAATCATGCCCACACGATATTCGTGGTTCTTGATTTCTTTAGGAACGCCAATGATCATCCTAACTCCTTAGATTAATTTGGTTGTATTGACTATATGTAGGGTTGTTCTATCGAATTTGTGGCTAGTATAGTGACTAGTGTGAAAAATTTGATGCTAAATATTAAGAAGTTGTAGTATATTTTTTTGCAAGGAAGTAATAAGGTGGAATAAAAAATGGTGGATAGTTATAAGAAGCCGTCTAAGGACTTAGACCGTATAGATCGCAATATATTGAATGAATTGCAAAAAGACGGTCGAATTTCAAACGTAGAGTTATCAAAGCGTGTAGGGCTTTCACCTACACCCTGTCTTGAGCGTGTTCGTCGTCTAGAACGTCAAGGGTTTATTACTGGTTATACTGCATTATTGAACCCTCAGTATTTGGACGCCTCACTGTTGGTGTTTGTTGAAATTACGTTAAATCGTGGCGCGCCCGATGTATTTGAACAGTTTAATGCCGCGGTACAAAAGTTGGATGATATTCAAGAGTGTCACCTAGTTTCTGGTGATTTTGACTATCTGCTGAAAACCCGTGTATCGGATATGGGGGCTTATCGCCGTTTGTTAGGTGATACCTTGCTCCGTTTGCCGGGAGTCAATGACACTCGTACTTACGTGGTCATGGAAGAAGTGAAGCAAACCAACCAATTAGTGATTAAAACTCGCTAACTTAAAGCGAATGTTGGAGATCTTTCCACATTCTGACTTTCGTGAATTGGGTTTTTGCCCTTGATATGGTTAAATCTCCAAACAAACCGAGCGGCGTTGGCCGCTCGGACTGTTTCACCGCCATGAAACTGCGTATAGTGTTGCGCATTATGGCCTTAATCATAGTCAAGTTGGTTTATGTTCAAAGAGAACAAAAATAAAGTCGAAACCATTATTAAAACGAGTGAAGAGGCTCCTTCTTCTCGACTCAATGGCTCACAACGTCTTAAAGAAAGCGGATTGATCTTAGCTTTCTTGTTTTCGATATTTCTTGCCGTTGCTCTGTTTAGTTTTAACCCCGCTGATCCATCTTGGTCACAAACGGCTTGGGGGACAGACATTCACAATGCGGGTGGTTTAGTTGGCGCTTGGTTAGCTGACACCCTGTTCTTCGTTTTTGGCTCTTTAGCCTATCCATTGCCTTTTATTACTGCATTTGCAGCATGGGTGCTGTTGCGCAAACGTGATGAAGGTGACGAAATCGATTTCACTCTTTGGGGAACTCGACTCCTTGGTCTAACCATAGTGCTATTGACCAGTTGTGGTCTTGCCGACATCAACTTTGATGACATTTGGTATTTTTCATCAGGTGGAGTGATTGGCGATGTGTTGACCAGCTTAGCACTGCCGACCTTGAACATTCTTGGAACAACGCTTGTGTTGCTCTTTTTGTGGGGGGCTGGCATTACCTTGTTGACTGGGATCTCTTGGCTGCGGATTGTGGAATGGATTGGTGAGCGTAGCATTGCGGCATTTGTCGGGCTGTTTAACCGCTTACGCGGTGAAAAAGCGGAGCGTGTGAAACCGGCACTGGTAAAGCCTGAGCTGCCAGTTGAAGAGCTAGAACCGACATTTTCTGCGTCAATGGATACTGAGATTGATGAGCCAGCTCCGAGCTTACGTCGCTTCAATATTCATATGCCGGAAGAGCGCGACGTACCTGACATTCATTTTGAGCCCCAAGTGGAGCCTAAAGTCGAGTTGAAACCAGAGCCGCCAAGGCAGCGCGAACCTGCTCCCCATTTCTCACGGGTAGCCGCTCAAAATACACAGGTAGAGCCTGTCAGCTCTGCGCGCACTCAGCAATGGGATGCCACGATAGAAGAACTGGAGCAACAGGCTCGTCTAGTCGATGACTATGCTGTCGAGGATGATGCAGTGCCAAGCGTTCTTACCTCCAGCACTCTTTCGGATGTTGAAGATTCCATTTTGACCACTGCCATCTCGGTGGATGAAGAAGAGGAGAGCCTCTCTGAAAACTTTAACCACTCGTTCAATATTGAGGTAGAAGATGAAGAAGTTGAGCCCAGCATTGCTAACTTGCATTGGTCAGATGATGAAGATGAGCTTGAAGAAACGCCTTCGGTTATGGTATCGCCCGCAATAGAGTCTGATTGGGAAGACGAGGATGAGCCTGACGATCGCGATGTGGCGGCATTTCAAAACATCGTTTCGCAAGCACAAGCGAATGCGGCTGCGCAGCAAAACCCGTTTTTAGTGCAGAAGGCCGTAAACTTGCCGAAACCAACAGAGCCTATGCCAACGCTAGAACTGCTGTATCATCCAGAAAAGCGTGAAAACTTTATCGATCGTGAAGCTTTAGAAGAGATCGCGCGTCTGGTTGAGTCCAAACTGGCTGATTACAAAATCCAAGCGCAAGTCGTGGATATTTTCCCGGGGCCTGTGATCACCCGTTTTGAGCTAGATTTAGCGCCGGGTGTGAAAGTGAGCCGAATTTCTAGTCTGTCGATGGACTTAGCCCGTTCACTCTCGGCGATGGCTGTGCGTGTCGTGGAAGTTATTCCCGGTAAACCTTATGTCGGGCTTGAGCTGCCAAACATGTCACGTCAAACTGTGTACCTATCCGATGTGATTGCCAGTCCTCAATTTAAAGAGTCGAAGTCACCGACGACCGTCGTGCTTGGCCAAGATATCGCCGGCGATGCCGTGGTAGCAGATCTGTCTAAGATGCCTCATGTGTTGGTGGCGGGTACCACTGGTTCAGGTAAGTCGGTTGGGGTCAACGTGATGATCCTGAGCATGTTGTATAAGGCTTCCCCAGAAGATGTCCGCTTCATCATGATTGACCCGAAAATGTTAGAGCTTTCCGTGTATGAAGGCATTCCTCATCTGTTGGCGGAAGTGGTGACCGACATGAAAGATGCCTCTAACGCGCTGCGCTGGTGTGTCGGAGAAATGGAGCGTCGTTATAAGCTGATGTCGGTACTTGGTGTACGTAATATCAAAGGCTTTAACGATAAACTGCGTATGGCTGCTGAAGCCGGACATCCTATCTACGATCCTCTTTGGAAAGACGGAGATAGCATGGAGAGTGAGCCGCCACTATTAGAAAAACTGCCTTATATTGTGGTCGTGGTCGATGAATTTGCTGACCTGATGATGGTAGTCGGTAAAAAAGTCGAAGAGCTGATTGCGCGTTTGGCACAAAAAGCCCGTGCGGCGGGTATTCACTTGATTTTGGCTACGCAGCGCCCATCTGTGGATGTGATTACGGGTCTGATTAAAGCCAACATCCCGACCCGTGTTGCTTTTACTGTCTCTACGAAAACCGACTCTCGGACGATTTTGGATCAGAGTGGCGCAGAGTCGTTGCTCGGTATGGGGGATATGCTCTATTTACCTGCCGGTTCCAGTCATACGATTCGTGTACATGGTGCATTTGCCTCGGATGATGATGTGCATGCTGTGGTCAATAACTGGAAGGCAAGGGGCAAGCCGAATTACATCAGTGAGATTATCCAAGGCGATCACGGCCCAGAAGCCTTATTGCCCGGAGAGCAGTCTGAATCAGACGAAGAACTTGACCCACTGTTTGATCAAGTGGTTGAGCACGTTGTCGAAACGCGCCGAGGCTCAGTTTCTGGGGTTCAACGCCGTTTTAAAATTGGTTATAACCGCGCAGCACGTATTGTCGAGCAGCTTGAGGCTCAAGGCATTGTGAGTGCGCCAGGGCATAACGGTAATCGTGATGTATTGGCTCCTGCACCTATACGAGATTAAACAGCAGAAACAACAAAAGTAAAAAAGGCGCTTTAAGCGCCTTTTTTATCAACCGGATTGAGCGATGCGATTGGCTTAGCGTGAGGTTTTAGCCAGTTGTGCGACGACAAAAATCGCTAATGCGAGTAAGTTTGCCGCGAAGATAACGACAAGCCACTGTGGCATAGAGAGCGTCAAAAACTGCCATACCACCTTGCTACAGTCACCATACGCTTCAAACAGATTGGGAGCCCATTGGTTGAGCGGAGCCCAAGCCGGGAAGGTGACAAACAGATCGCAAGTACCAAAAGGCGAAGGGTTAAACTGGTAGTTGACATGCTCGATCGCCAGCATCAAACCTTTGTAGCTGCTGGCACCCCAAGCAGCAAAACCGAGCCAACGTACGACAGGGTTTTGTGGTGCAATTGCGCCAATCAAGGCGGCGACACCAATCCCCAGCATAGCGATACGTTCATAGATACACATGACACAAGGTGCAAGTAGCATCACATGTTGAAAGTACATGGCACACAAGGTAAAGAAAACGACAAATGCCAGCAGCAACAGCCAAGATAATCGCGACTGAGAAAAGGTTTTAAGGGAGGATAATATACGCACAGATAGATCCTTGTTAAAAAGAAAAGCTCTGAATACTCAGAGCTTTGTATCTTGGATTAGTTTCAGTTTCAATTGAAATTTAGTGGCCACTTTGCAGTAGTGCATCTGCAGCTGGCGCGACATGATGGCTGATCCAACCTAGGCTATAGAACACTTCAGTCATTGGCTCAAGTAAGAACATGATGCCAATAAAACCAACCAGTGAAAGCGCCAGCGTATAAGGAAACGCCATGATGACCATACGACCGTAAGAGAGACGGATTAGTGGCGCCAAAGCCGAAGTGAGCAAGAATAAGAAGGCCGCTTGACCGTTCGGTGTGGCTACTGAAGGTAAGTTGGTGCCGGTATTGATGGCGACGGCCAACAAATCAAATTGGTCACGTGAAATCATGCCTTCCATCAGTGCGGTTTTTACTTCAGTGATGTAAACCGTCCCCACAAACACGTTGTCTGACACCATGGAAAGTAGACCATTCGCCACATAGAAGAGTGCGAGCTGAGTGCCATGGTCTTCGACATTTAGTACCGCATCAATCACGGGTTTGAACAGCTCTTGGTCGATAATAACTGCAACAATCGAGAAGAAAACCGCCAGCAATGCGGTAAACGGTAGCGCTTCTTCAAACGCTTTACCTAGCGAATGTTCTTCAATCACACCAGTAAAAGCTGTGGCGAGAATAATCACCGACAAACCAATAAGACCAACGGCGGCTAAGTGAAGAGCTAAGCCCACAATCAACCAAACCGCGATAGCACCTTGCACCCAGAGTTTGGCAACGTCTTGGTTTGTGCGGTTTTTGCGCTCTTCTGAGTCAAAATCGAGCAGAATTTGACGAACATTGGCAGGAAGACGAGCTCCGTAGCCAAAAATGCGGAATTTCTCAACCAACATACAGGTCAGCATACCTGCAATAAACACGGGTACGGTAACGGGGGCCATGCGGAGTAGGAACTCACCAAATTGCCAGCCTGCTTGGTCAGCAATGATCAGGTTTTGTGGTTCACCGACCATAGTGGTGACACCACCCAGTGCTGTACCCACACCTGCGTGCATCAGCAGTGAACGTAAAAATGCACGATAGTTTTCTAAGTCATCACGAGTTAATTCTGAAATACCTTCATCATGGGTGTGATCGTGAGAAGAGTGAACACTTTGACCCGAAGCAACCTTGTGATAAATCGAGTAGAAACCCACCGCCACACTGATGATGACCGCAATCACTGTCAGCGCATCTAGGAAGGCAGAGAGAAACGCTGCCGTAACACTAAAGGCTATCGAAAGGAGAACTTTGGAGCGAATGCCAAGCAGAATTTTAGTGAAAATAAACAGCAGCAGTTGCTTCATAAAATAGATGCCTGCCACCATAAACACCAACAGTAGCAATACCTCGATATTGGCAACCAGTTCATGCTTAACTTGCCCCGGACTTGTCATCCCAATCGCAATCGCTTCAATCGCAAGTAAACCACCCGGTTGTAGAGGGTAGCATTTCAGTGCCATGGCCAGAGTAAAAATAAACTCAACCACTAATAACCAACCCGCGAGGAAGGGATTAATAAAGAAGAACACTATTGGGTTAATAATAAGAAAAGCAATGATGGCAACTTTGTACCAATCAGGCGCTTTACCAAGGAAATTCTTGATAAACGCGTTTCCGAGGGACATCGGCATGATGATTACTCTTTAACTGTTGTTATAGATAGACTTTGTGTCGTACCTGCTTTCACCAAAGCATGAGACTCAGTGTGTAGACAAAATCTTTTCAACAGTGATTTAGCAGGAAAATAAGGTTGTTCACCGATTCAATTCCAGCTAAGTCACTCCCTGAGAAAAACAAGCACTCCGTACTTCGACCGCAACTCTACTTGTCGTTACACAATAGTCAACAACAAATATCATGATGATAAAAAGTTACTAAACTTTCGTTAAAAAACGCGATCTAAGTGGTGTAAGCATAACACAAAGTTGACGAAAAATTCATTTAGAAGCCGTGAGTTAGGTGAAATTGAATTTAATACATCTTTACTCCAAAGAAATACCTCTTTCGAGTAAGTTTATTTTGCTAATTAGAAATAGGATAGTGTGAGCTGTGTCCATTTAATTTCAGGTGTTTTATGTAGTCGATGAAAAGAAAAGTGTTTACCAGTCATCTTATAAGCAAAATGTTCACAATGATTCGCTCAAGTTAAATTAGAGTAATTGCACTATGTCTGCTTTGTGACAAGTTTATCGATGCTTGGTTTTCGACGTACACCAACTAGTGGTATGATGAGTGCCATTCGACCCAAATAAAACAAGTATTGGATTAGTCATTAATGGTCATTAAGGCAAAAAGCCCAGCCGGTTTCGCTGAGAAGTATATTATTGAAAGTATTTGGAACGGCCGCTTTCCGCCAGGTTCCATCTTACCTGCAGAGCGTGAGCTTTCTGAATTGATCGGTGTTACGCGTACCACACTACGTGAGGTGTTACAGCGTTTAGCGCGTGATGGTTGGCTCACGATTCAACACGGTAAACCCACCAAGGTGAATCAGTTTATGGAAACATCAGGTTTGCATATTCTTGATACCTTGATGACTCTTGATGCAGAGAATGCCACCAGCATTGTTGAAGACTTACTAGCTGCAAGAACCAATATCAGCCCCATTTTCATGCGTTACGCTTTTAAGCTAAATAAAGAGAGCGCAGAGCGGATCATGATCAATGTGATTGAGTCTTGTGAAGCCTTGGTTAACGCCCCTTCTTGGGATGCGTTTATCGCAGCTTCTCCCTATGCGGAAAAAATCCAGCAGCACGTGAAAGAAGACAGCGAAAAAGATGAGCTCAAAAGGCAGGAAATCTTGATCGCGAAAACATTTAATTTCTACGATTACATGTTATTCCAGCGTCTCGCTTTCCATTCTGGTAACCAGATTTACGGTTTGATCTTTAACGGGTTGAAAAAGCTGTATGACCGTGTGGGAAGTTACTATTTTTCCAATCCTCAAGCGCGTGAATTGGCCATGGAATTCTACCGTCAGTTGTTAGCTGTGTGCCAAAGCGGCGAGCGTGAGCATTTGCCTCAGGTTATTCGTCAGTATGGTATTGCTAGCGGACACATCTGGAATCAGATGAAAATGACGCTGCCGTCCAATTTTACTGAAGACGATTGCTAATCTAGCACTGTTCGTTTTCGTTAAAGAAGCCCGCATTGTCACGCGGGCTTTTTACTATTGAAATTAATCCCAATCCCTTGAGTTTAGTGATGATGGTTATCCCCTTTCTACTTGAAGCTGCAGGGGTGTTGGCTACGTTCGTTCACCCCAATCACATAGCCTCTCTATGCTCATGGGGATGAATTCACTTGCCGCCTACCTGCAACTCCAAGTTGTTTGGGTATAGAGATTGACTTAATTTCCCCCTGCGGCTTTGAACCATTGGGTTAAATGGGTTTTCAAATCTTTCAATTCATCTGGACCAATCAAAGCCAGCCCCAAATCTTCGGCACGCGTAATATCGTTATGGCGTAGAGGGCGGAAGCTGACCAACATAGCTCGAGCCTGTAGACCGCCGAGAAGGTCACGCAGAGATTCGAGTTTGTACAAGGTATCGTCACCGTCATCACGCATCCCTTTGGTTTTACACTCAATAATGTGCAGTTTGTTGTTCACCACGGTCGCCACATCCAACTCGTTACGCACTTCTCTCTCTCCAAGCTGGCGATAGACTTGCACGTTCAGCGAGCGATCTTGAATGGTTGGCATGTCATCTTGGATCTGTTTTACAGTGCTGTGAACTAGGGTTTCTAACCACTCACCATTGGCAAAGCGACGAGCCTCTTCGTTTATGAACGTGAGAATGCCGTTTTCATAACTGGCAATCTTGGCCTCAACCAGATCGCTGAGTAGCAAGTTTAATTCGCGATAGCCTTGCTGTTTGTCAGATAATTCCACATCCAGCTTCTGCTCTTTTCGGCAAGTGGTGGCGAGGTAATTGAGGGTGGCGAGGCCTGGGCCTAATTCCAATGCATTACTCGCCCAGCGTTCGCCAAGCTGATACAACTGCTGATCTAATTGTGGAGAGAGTTGATGCTCATTGAATTCGCCACGCGCACCAAAAATGGTGAGATAGTCGGCAATGGTGATGCGGTCTTGAACTTGAGTATCGTTATTGCCTTCGGGATACAGCCAGCATAAGCAGTCACTATTGGGTTCTACGACAAAAATTGGCCAGTGGTAGCTGCGAAACACTTCGTAAGCCGACAGCAAGCGGTGGCGTAACCCACAACTGGCGTTGAATTTGACCTCTTCACCACGCGCTTTAAGTGTTTCGGCAAGTTCTCGAATCGCACTTTTGATGGCAGAGGTGTTTGAGCCGGCGGGAATTTCAAAGAAGTCTGTTGAGATATTACGCTTGTTTAAAACGTCGCTAAGGCGTTGATAAATTACCGTTTGGGTATGGTCGCCAATAAAAATAATGTGGCGGCTAACGGTTCGATGATCGAGCAGCGGTGTCACTAAGCGAACCGGGTCCTGATCGATAATCCCTACGTGAATAGCCATAAAGTGTCCTCATGATTTGCTTGCATGAGTGGAGGGAAAAGTGGCGCAAGCTTGTTACTCATATAACGATGAGGTGTTGAAAAAACAAGAGCGACTCTGATGAAAAGTCGCTCTTTGTGGAAAAATTGACAGTAAGAGTATCTAGCAAGAGTGCTAGCCGTTCATCGGATTAGAGTTTAAACCTATGGACTAACTCACTCTGTTGGTTGGCGAGTGCGGTCAAATTCGCACTGGTTTGCGCAATTTGTGACATCGCTTGGTAGCTTTCATCCGAGATATGGTTGATATCTTCGATGCTGCGAGCGATCGAGGTGGTGGTTTCGTTTTGCTCACCGGCCGCTTGAGAGATATGCGTACTCATATGGCTGATTTCGATGATCAATGCTTGAATTTCTTCCATGGCACTGTTGGCATGGGAAGCTTGTTCGACGGAGAGTTCCATATCTTGCATACAGCTCTCAATAACCTTACTGGCTAATGAAGAGCTGGATTGCAGATTGCTGATCATCGATTCGATTTCTGACGTCGATTGCGTTGTGCGCTGCGCAAGAACGCGAACTTCATCCGCCACCACCGCAAAGCCGCGGCCTTGTTCTCCTGCACGCGCCGCTTCAATCGCAGCATTGAGCGCCAAAAGGTTGGTCTGCTCAGCAATATTGCGGATGACATCTAAGATAGAGCCGATTTGGCTGCTCATCTTGCGTAAGTCGCCGACCGCCTCGACTGACTCGATTAAGCGTGTTTCAAGTTGACGGATTGTGCTGATGTTGGTGCTCATGATCTGGCGGCCTGACTCCGATGCGGTTTCGACTTGTTGCACCATCGCCAGTGAATTTTGCGCACTATTGGCGACTTCTTGCACCGAGTGAGCCATTTCCGTCATTGCGGCTGCGACGCTAGAGGTCTGTTCACGTTGACTGTTGAGCTTGTTTTGTGCACTCAGTGAGGTCGTTTGGTTTGTCGATGCTGTCGCGGTCAAATCATCGGAGGCACTGTTGAGCTTGACTAAAATGTCGTGTAGGTTATCGGCAAGACTATTGATGTGACGGCTCAGGCGGCTGAATTCGTTGTTGTAGCGAATCTCAATTCGTTGCGTCATATTGCCTTGGGTGAGGCTTTCTAAGGTTTTGAGGATCCGAGTTACGGGTTCACGCACACTGTGCGCAATGTGGTAACCAATCGCAGTTGCCAATAGAACGACGGCAATACCAATCACTACCGCTTTAATCGCACCTTGTTGGTAAACTGAGCCGGCTTCAGCAAGGGATTGGTTCAGGTCGTCGGTCGCCGTTTGGTTAAACGCGCCTAAAATGGTCATTGCTTTGTCCACTTCATTGGCGAGGTTGGCAATATTGTTATAGAGCGCAGCGCGAGCTTGCAGATATTCATTGTGTTGATCCAGTACGCCGCCTTTTTGGCCGATGTCTTGGGTGAATTTCGCGACTGGCTCATCAAAGCGCTCTTTCAACTGCGGCATCTGCGTGGTGAGGCCTCGGTACGCGTAGTTTAGGTGGGTAACCGCTTTTTTGTTTTGATTGACCGCTTTTTCCACAAAGGCGACATCTGAACTGGCTAAGGCATCAGAAGTGATCACTTCGGCATCTTTTAATTTGATGAAGTAGCTTTTGGCCATCACTTTGACCGAAATGCTGTCGTTGTCATCGACAAACTCTTTCATCCCGACACTCAGTTCTGAATGAAGACGTTGGAACTCACGAGTCGACTTTTGCACGGAAGCTTGAGCAGCAAACATGGCTTGATAGTTATCCATGGCGAGGTCAGCTTCACTAAAATAGCGGGTTTCGAGCTGCTTTAATTCCGTGATTGGCTGTGCCAGTTCGGGATGATTCACACTGGCTTGACTCAGTTCCGCCAAAACAGATTGAAAGCGCTGTTTAGACTGAGCAAACTCTTGACGCATACCGTCCATGAGCGAAGTATCTTGCGTAGTCAGAAAGTCTTTAAACGATTTATCGGCAGACAAGAGTTGAACACTCGTCTGATTAGAGAGAGAGACGAGAGGCAATGCAGCGGTTGAAACACTTTCAAAATTGCTGTGAATTTGATTCATGCCACGAAGCATGATGGCGACAGTCACCACAAACATTATGATGATCAGCGCAAAACCGGCATACATACGCCGAATAACGGAACCCTGCATAATTTCTCTCCCTCGAAAATCACTCATTGTTATTAGAATTCATCAAAGACAAATTTGTCTTAAAAAAGTAACAAAACAGTCATTATTGTATTGAGGTTGGGAAACGCGTTTTATGACCAATACAGCAAAAAAAACCTTTCACCAGTGAGCTTGCTCAGGTTCTTTTAACTGTACGGTGTTTTTTATTGAGCTTTACTATGCCTTGACGCATACTCAAGCCAGAAAAATTCTTAATCAAAACCTTTGTATGGAGTACGTCATGGCGGAAGAAACCATTTTCAGCAAAATCGTTCGTAGAGAGATTCCCGCTGATATTCTTTATCAAGATGAGTTGGTCACTGCATTTCGAGACATTCATCCGCGCGCGCCAAGCCATATTTTGATCATCCCCAATAAGCTCATCCCAACGGTCAATGATGTTGAAGTTGAAGATGAATTAGCACTCGGTCGGCTGTTTACTGTCGCCAAAAAAATCGCTGAGCAAGAAGGGATCGCCGAAAACGGCTACCGCTTGATCATGAACTGCAACTCACACGGGGGTCAGGAGGTCTATCACATCCATATGCATTTGGTGGGTGGTCGTCCGCTTGGGCCGCTTTTGATGGGTTAACTTCATTCTCCGATGTTGATGGTGACGAATCACGTGGTTCAATACATTAAACGACCTATACGTAGCCTCACTCTTACTTCACTACTGCTCGCGGGGTGTGCCAATCTCACTGCGGGCAATCTTTTTAGCCATTACAGTGCGCAAAACAGTGATTTATATCAGTCTGTTGCGGCAGGGCAATACCAACAAGCTACGCAGTTATTGCCCGATTATGTCGCCGGTGAAGTGTTAGACAACCTTGAAAAAGGTCGGGTTTATTTTCTTAGCCAGCAATACGCAGAAAGCCAGCAAAGTTTGGCTGCTGCAGATTTGGCGGTTAAACAGCAGCAAGACCGAGCGATCATCTCTGTGAGTAGTACCGCGACCAGTGTGGGTTCGCTGGCGGTCAACGATAACTTGAATGAGTACGAACCTGCCGATTATGAACTGGGCTTTTTGCACCTGTACTTAGGGCTGAATTATGTGCGCAATAATGATCTGGATGGTGCATTAGTTGAAATGCGCCGCGCTAACCAAGTTCAGGAAGCCGCTAAAAAACGCCGTGAACAAGCGTTGTCCAGTGCGGAGCAAGAGATGCGCTCACAAGGATTATCCCCGAACTTAGGCAGTGTGCTTGCACAATATCCAGATGCCGGAAAAACCTTACAAGCGGTGCAAAATGGTTATCTGTTGTATCTTTCGGCGCTGCTTTATGAAGCGGATAATGATTTGAACTCGGCTTATGTTGACTACCGCAGAGCACTGGCGGTTGCCCCCAATAATCCATCGGTTATTGATGGAACACTTCGAGTCGCGTCTCGGCTTGGCATGCAACAAGATCTCAAGCTTCTTAAACAGCAATATGGTGAGCCTAAACGCTTAACCTCTGCGCAAGGCCGAGTCATCGTCATAGAAGAGCAGGGTATAGTACAACCTAAGCAAGCGTGGCGACTCTCTTTACCTTTGTCTGACAGTCGTGGCAATACGGCGCTGTATTCTTTGGCTCTGCCTTATTATTCATCTTCGGTGGCGCAGAGTCGTGTACCGATCAGTCTAAATGGCGCTAGTTTGGCCTCTATGCCAGTTACTGATGTGGATTTGATGGCTAAGCAGGCATTAACGGAGCAAATGCCTGCGCTGGTACTGCGCCAAGCGCTGCGTGTGGTCGCCAAAGACCAATTACGCAAAGAGACGACTCAGGAAGAGGATGTCGCCAATTTAGTGTTTAATATTTGGAATACGTTAACGGAGCAGCCTGATACACGCAGCTGGTTAACCTTGCCCGCCACAGTCAATACGGCCACCCAAGTGGTGAAAGCGGGTGATCAAGTGCTGGATATTGCAGGGACTCACTATACCTTTCATGTTCCAGAAAATGGCACAGTGTTAGTTTGGCTATCTCACCAAGGTAACAATGTGACAATTTGGCATAAACAACTAGGGATACGGTAATGAGAACGTGGCTATTAGCAGTATTAACCGCTTTACTCTTAGTGGGATGCAGTGCTAACACTGCGGGTTTGCGAGTGGATGGCGCATCACAGCAAGTCTTATTTAACGACAGCGCTTTAAGCAAAAGCTTAAGTATTGAGGACATTTCAACCACGGAAGTGGATGGACATACTCGAGGCGTGGTTCGTTTGCAGAGTAACCAAAAAAGCGATGTGCATGTGCAGTACCGTTTTTATTGGTATGACAATGATGGGCTTGAAGTGAATACCAAGTTAAGCCCATGGAAAACCATCATTTTGCGAGGCATGGAAACCGTGTCACTGACTGAGGTTTCGGTGAACCCGAACGGTAAGCAGTTTCGCGTCCAGATCCGCGAAAGCGATCAATAAAAAAGCGGTCGAATAAGCGATCGATAAAAATACGTTTTTAAGAGGAATCACGATGAAAAAAAGTGTCATTGCCCTGCTAGGTTTGGCGGTTATCTTAGGGGGATGTTCGAATAAAGTGAGCTACGGTGATGCGCAAGCGGTAGAAACCGTCAATGTTGACTTTGGTTCGACCGACCTGCAAAAAATTGCTGCAGAAATGGTGGATAGCATGATGATGTCAGGCTCGGTTTCTGCCATCACTCGCGATGGTCGCCCGATTGTGTTTGTTGAACGTATTAAGAACAAAACCAGTGAACATATTGATACCGAATCGATCACGGACACCATAAGCACCAAGATGCTTAATTCAGGCAAGTTCCGTTTCGTCGATATGGATCGTGTTGAAGCGGTTCGCGATCAGTTGAACTTCCAGAATAATGACGAACTCGTCAACCAAAGCACAGCGATCCAGTTTGGTAAGATGGTCGGCGCGCAATACATGCTGTACGGCAATCTATCGAGTATCGTGAAAAACGCGGGTAGTGATAAAGATGTCTACTACAAGATGACCATGCGTTTGATGGATCTACAAACAGGTTTAATTGAGTGGGCTGACGAAACCGAAATCCGTAAGCAACAGTCAAAGAGCTTACTCGGTTTGTAATCCACTAGCACAGGGAAGGAGTTGGTTATGGCAAAGATTGCATGGCGAGAAGCAAGCGCACTGGATCCATCGCTGTTGTCATTAAATCACTTTTTCTCTGTGCCGCCAGAATATGCGCAGACCTTGACCGGAGGTCTCACTAATCGTTGCTGGAAAATCGTTGCGGGCGATCGTGCTTTCGTGTGGCGTCCAGCAACGCCTATTACCAAAGCTTTCTCTATTTCTCGATTTCAAGAGTATCAAATCCTCAAAGCGATTGAGCATGATCATATCGGCCCGAAAGCCGAACTGGTTAATGAACACGGCTTGCTTGTGGAATGGATCGATGGCGAATCACTGCGTGATGGTATCGCTTTTGACGTGGTATTGAAAACGCAAACGCGCATTCATGAGTTGGATATCCATCGCATTCCGGTAGCGCCTTTTAACTATCTTGGTCGAGTTGACCACTACTGGCTACAGATCCGAGATGACCTGAAAACCGATGAGGTTAAAGCGCTCTATGAGCAGTGGCGGTCTGTGCCCAATCTCACCGATGTGGGGCAAGTGCTTTGTCACTTTGATCTGGCTGGCTATAACATGGTGAAAACCGAGCAAGGACAAAGAGTCATCGATTGGGAATACGCCGCCTTGGCCGATCCGCGCATTGATTTAGCGCTGAGTATTGATGTCGCTGGTGAAAACGTACTTGATGCGGTATTCCGTTACTGCCAACGGCGCGAATTATCCGATATCGATGCTTGGGTCTCTGGTGTTCAAGCTTGGCGACCGCGTACCACTATGATGGCAATGCTCTGGTATCTATTGGCTTATCAACTTTGGGCTGACGAACTTTATCGAGATCAGGCGCAGCAACTTGCACAGACTTTGCAGTCGAACCAAGGCTAGCCAAAAGCATAACCAAGCATTACGTGATGAGCGGATGCTGCCGTCAGCGGTAACCTTGTTTGGAGAAATGCGGTTCAAATTCTCTTTACGGTGAAATTCTCTTTACTGATAGTCTACTAGGCTGTTTAAAACCATACTCTTCGTGGTAGATTAAAACCTCAAGGAACGGGGGAGACATTATGATTATTTACTTACACGGATTCGATTCAAATAGCCCGGGTAACCATGAAAAAGTGCTGCAATTGCAATTCATTGATAGCGATGTGCGTTTCATTAATTACAGCACCTTACATCCCAAACATGATATGCAACATCTACTGAAAGAGGTGCATAAGGCGATCGAGCAGTCTGGCGATCCAAATCCACTGATTTGCGGTGTCGGGCTCGGTGGTTATTGGTCTGAGCGGATTGGTTTTTTGTGTGGAATAAAGCAGGTTATCTTTAACCCTAACTTGCATCCTGAATTGACGATGCAGGGGCGCATTGATCGCCCAGAAGAGTACGAAGACATCTCCACCAAATGCGTTGAAAAATTCCGAGCGAAGAATCAAGGTCGTTGTCTGGTGATCCTATCCCGTCAGGATGAAATTCACGATAACCAGAAAACCGCGCAAGAGCTACAAGACTATTACGACATTGTTTGGGATGACACTCAAACGCATAAATTCAAAAAAATCTCTCATCATTTGCAAGCGATGAAAGCCTTCAAAGCGGCTTAGTTTCCCTAAGCGATGCGATCTTGAACAGCCTCTTTTAGAGGCTGTTTTTACTTATCCAAACCCACAAAAAATCTAATGAGAATGGCTTAATCTGTGGTTGCGTGATGAAATCAGCCCTATATAATGACCAGCACTAAGATTTGTTGATAAATATCAAAATAAATTGAGAGCGAGTGGAAAACTTGCCGATTATTTGTGTTAGCGCAGCTTTTTGCTGCCGAGTAACGTGCCACTGAGAGTAACCAAACCTCACCCAAGTCTGCTGGATGTTAAACGCATCATGGCGATAACAGATTCCCTCAGCACGAGCAATCGGGCTGGATAATAATTATTCATCTTTATTTGAGGATTGTTGTTGTGACACGAATTATCGTTGTAGGTGGTGGCGCTGGCGGTTTAGAGCTGGTGACCAAACTGGGTCGCACACTCGGGCGCAAAGGTCGAGCCAATGTAACCTTGGTGGATCGCAATTCAAGTCATCTCTGGAAACCTTTGTTGCATGAAGTGGCAACAGGTTCATTGGATGAAGGCGTAGATGCGCTGAGTTACCGCGCACATGCGAAAAATCATAGCTTCGATTTCCAGCTCGGTAGCTTAGCGTCGATTGATCGTGAAAGTAAAACGATCACGCTCAGTGAACTGAAAGATGAGCATGGTGAGCTGCTGATGCCAAAGCGTGATTTAGAATACGATATTCTGGTATTAGCGATTGGCTCGACGTCTAATGATTTCAATACTCCGGGCGTGAAAGAGCACTGTATTTTCCTAGATAGCCCAGAGCAAGCAAACCGTTTCCGTACGGAAATGAACAACGAGTTTTTGAAGCTGCACGCGAAAAACGGTCAAGGTTCTGTGGATATCGCTATCGTTGGCGCGGGCGCAACAGGTGTTGAGCTATCGGCTGAATTACATAATGCGGTCAAAGAGTTACGCACTTATGGATTTGGTGACCTCGATTCAAGCAAGCTGAACGTGAACTTGATTGAAGCGGGTGAGCGTATTTTGCCAGCACTGCCACCACGCATTTCGGCGGCAGCACACCAAGAGTTGACTAAGTTAGGCGTCAATGTACGCACGATGACCATGGTGACCAAAGCGGAGAAAGATGGCCTGACGACCAAAGATGGCGAAAAGATTTCTGCGCACATCATGGTTTGGGCTGCTGGGATCAAAGCACCTGATTTCATGAAAGACATCGCAGGCCTTGAAACGAACCGGATTAACCAATTGGTCGTGAAAGGCACACTACAAACCACACGTGATGATGACATCTTTGTCATTGGCGACTTAGCCCAGTGCACACAGGCGGATGGCAAATTTGTACCACCTCGCGCACAGGCGGCGCACCAAATGGCTTCACTGGCATTTCGTAATATTGTGGCCAAAATGTATGGCCGCGAGCTCAAAGCTTACGTTTATAAAGATCATGGCTCACTGGTTTCCCTCAGTCGTTTCTCAACGGTCGGTAGCCTAATGGGTAACTTAACTCGTGGCTCTATGATGGTCGAAGGGCGTATTGCTCGCGTGGTGTACATCTCTTTATACCGTATGCACCAAATGGCGCTGCACGGCATGATTAAAACCGGTTTGATGATGTTGGTGGGGCGTATTAACCGCGTTCTGCGTCCAAACCTCAAGCTACACTAATCATGTTAGATAGAATCAAGCGGCACTCGTAGCCGCTTGATTTTTATATGTCCCCAAACGAAAGGGGGGCCGTTAGGCGGTCAGTCAGTGTATGTCTATCAACATAGACAGGCTATGGAATTAAAGAGAACACAATGCCGGCTTTCGGCTCGCCAGCATACAAAAAGCGGTTGGGTGCTAACTGCTCTCGATTGGCGCCACAGCGCAGCGCTAATGCCTGACTGGGTACATTTTCCGGATCACAAACGATCTCCAAACGTGTTAATTCCAAACGCTCAAAACAGAATAAAATCAGCGCAGTGAGTGCTTCCTTACCATAGCCTTGTCTTTGATAACGATCCCCAATCCAATACCCCAGACTGGCCATATTGAAAGTATGGTAAAACTCATTAATCGCCACCATCCCGACTAAGGTTTGCGTTTGTCGTTCAAATACGCCAAATCCATAAGCTTCGGCTTTAACCCAATTAAGTCGTGTGGCTTGAATAAACTGCTCTGCTTCTTGCTGGCTAAACAACGCATGACACCAATCCACCCATTGATGAAGCGTTTGTGACTGACGAATACACTGTACCAACTCTTCAGCTTCATCGGCAGTGATGAGGCGAAGCTGCAAGCGTTGAGTGACGATTTGAAAATCCGGAGTCATGGTTTATTCCTTTATCTTTTTATGTATACCCAAACGACTTGGAGTTAGGAGGCAAGTGGGAGCATCCCCATGAGCATAGAAAGTTCTATGATTGGGGGAATGATCCTAGCCAAGACCACAGCGCTTCAAGTAGGAAAGGTATCATCCGATGCACTCGACTCTTGATTATAAGCAACGAAGTAAGATTTGTGGAAAATCAGTGGCTTTGTGGCGTAAGAGTGGAAGAAGATGTGAGCATAGCGATAAAAAAGCCGCTCCGGATGGAGCGGCTGGCAGAAGTATCTTTACTTCAGCGGAACGCGAATGGTCGCTGAACGGAAGCTGTTGTGGGTTAACCAGCTTGGTTGTGCATTCGTTGGGATAGTACCGTTGGCGTTAATATCTGAGAAATTAAACGCGTACTGGTTCCAGATACGAGTCGCATTTCGCCAAGGCTTGCTTGGATTGGCGGACTCATACACAAACACACCGTGGTTGACTTGGCTTTCGCGATCGTAGTCATTGGCAACCATGATCAGTGAAGCGTTATTGTTGCCTTCTAAGTCTGCCACGACTGGGTATTCCCACAAGGTGCCAGAAGAGTTCGCAATAATGCCCATCACACGGCCCGTTTGGCCATCGAGAATACGCATTCTCAAACGATCTTGAACCAACACTTCATCAATACCATCACCGGTAAAGTCGTAAGCGGAGACACCAATTTTGCCGCTGTTCAGGTCATCGTTAGCCACAGACCACACTTTGTTGCCTTGCGCATCGTACATATCAACCGCGTAGTAACCCGCGTACACAATGCCCATGTGTGATTGGTCAGCAGTCACTTTACCAACTAGGAACTGCACCGCATTGACTTGCTGTTTGTGTTTAAAGAGGTGTTTCTCTTTACTCCATACATTCATACCCAAGAGCTGTGAGCCTTGTGGAATGTCATAGCGTACTGTGGTCGATTTCGACAGTGTCACAGGAACGGCATAAGGGATGGTTTTCTCTTTCCATACTGGCGCTAAATAAGCCACTTGTTTAGTGTGCCAGCCAAAGAACCAGTAAGAGACGGTTTTGGTACGCCACTCAACACCTAGATAAGGAACCGTTTTAGTTTTCCACTCTAATCCTAGATAAGTAAACGCAGAATCTTTTGACCCCACAGTGACTTTTGCGCCGTTATCGAGAGTAAAACTCATCTCGAGGACACCATACTTCCAGGTGTATTTGTTTTTACCGTAAGTCACATCAATGGCACGGACTTTACTGGTATCAATTGTGCTCAGTGAGCCACCGCTGCCGCCGATCATGTTTTGGCTATTAGCACCAATTGCATCGACTACAGCACCAGAACGAATCGCTAACTGATGATTTTCTGCGAGAACACGTTGTTGATGTGCCCAGTCGGTGTAGCCATAAACGGCAGACTGAGCATCAACAGTGGTTGCACTGGAGCTTGGTTTACCCAGAAAACTGGAGACGGCTTGTACGCTACCACCTGGGTTAGATAGGTTGTTGACTCGCCATTTCACTGAGCCATCATGCTCAAGCACAGCGATTTCACTGTTCTCGGGTGTGCTCAAAGACGCTGGAACCGACACGACCAGTTCAGGCTTATCATCGCCATCAAGGTTTGCTACGGAAGAGAACCAAACGGTGTCATTGGCTTGGTATTGCCATAGGTAAGCGCCGTTGTTTTGATAGAGTGTACCGTTGGCAAAGACTTCACGTTGGCCATCGCCATTGCTATCAAACGCAATCGAACTTGGTGCCCAATCATGACTAAAGAGCAAGCCTGATTCGTAACTATAAACACCATCGGCAGCCAGAATTTCAATGTTGCCATCGCCATTAATGTCTGCCAGTGCAATATCACCTACAGAACGCCAGCCTGAAGCAGATTTCAGCAGTTGCTTTTTGATGTTGCCTTGGTGGTCCAGAATATTGATATAAGGTGTCAACGCGCTGGTGGAGACGATTTCAATCAGTCCGTCACCATCGAGATCCGCGGCTGCTGGTGCATAGCGAGCATCGGCAATCACGCCTCCATTGCTATAACTCCACAATTCAGAGCCATCCACACCGCTCAGGGCGCGGATATAACCACCATTCGCGTACTTATTACCTTCAAAGGTGACCACAATAATGTCAGCCACATCTTTCTCATCAATTTTGCCATCGCCATTATCGTCGTTGAGTTGTACGACAATTGGCGCGGCCATCACCTGATTGGACTCAGGATGAAAAACGCTGGTAGACCAAGACCATTTCAATTTGGTCTGTATATCACTGCTGCTTGACGCGAATGCGGTGCTTTGAGTCATTAAATGGCTCAACGCGAGAACGCTTATCGCGGTCAACGTTTTTGTCTGTTTCATGGCTTGACCTTCATCTCTCTTGACAGTTCGAGTGGGTTGTATAATGAGTTTCCTTACTCTCTCGTTAGATTGATGCGCAAATACGTGGAAGAGATGGTGGCATCAATAACGATATGCTGAGAGCGATAAGATTATCAGTGGCAAATACTAGAGGGTTCAACCCACTCAAAGGCTTATAAAGGCGAGTTCTTGTTTGATAGACAAATCCACTCATTAAATGTGAGAGAGTGGATCATTTTTGAAACAGACGGGAGGTAGCACTAACAACTTTGCTCTCTAGAAGGGGGTGAGTTTGAATCCGCTTAAAGCGCGTATTCAAACTCACGATCGAGTCTTACTCAGCAACGCGGCGGACTTGAATGATCACGCCCATGAGAGGGTGATCCAGATAGTGGGTTTCACCACTGCGCATACGGCGTTTCTGATCGAGACGATAACTTTTCAGGAAGGTTTCTTCCTGAACTTTAGGTGAGACCGATTCAAGCATGCCGGCTTGTACCGTTGCGCCTTGTTCTTCATTAGTGCCCAATTCTAAAGGCGAGTCTTGCAATACGACTTCGCGTACCGAGGGCTTTTTCAAATCCAGCACGGCTTCAGCAAACAAAAAGTGCTGAACGTAAATTTGTAAAGTGCCATCAAGTTCATACAGCGGGTTGGCGATGCTCATTTCACTGACACCATCTACGGGGGCGGTGACTGTGCTGCCAACTGGGCTTCCATTGGCTTGAAACTGCCCAGAAAAATCTCGACCTGCTTGAATATGGAATACAGGAGCGGATTGGCGACCCTGATCATTTTGACGCCAAGCGGTATGCAGTAACACATTGAAGCCTGCGTGGTTGCGTAATTTCTGCGCTTCACTATTGAGTTGATAAGCGGAGCTTGGCAATAGTGTTACGCCTTTACTTTGGCGAAAGCTAACATCGGCAAAACTGCCTGCGCGATCAACATTGATGGCAGGTAAGCTGTTAGGCCAAGACTCACTCACTTTTTCCGCATCTACTGCTCGTTTAAAAATGATCACTTCAATATCAAACTGCCGAGCCGCCATGCTGGGCATTGCAATCAGCAACAGCAGCAGTGGGATCAATCTTTTCATTGTCACTCCATCGTTCAGTGTTTCACACTGGGTCATTACTGGTGATTTTTTCTATATCCCTTGCGAATGAATCCCGCGAAGAGATTGGCTTAGTTCATTCGCCCTAATCTTAGTGTTATCTCGCGATTAAAGGCGTACTGATTTGCCGCTTACCTGTCCTATCAATTTGAGAATCTTACCGAGCAGGTAGTACATTTTGCTGGAAATTCTTCAACATGTCAGCGACAAATTGAATGCGCGCACTGCGTTCAACCAAAGGCAAGGTAAATTTCAATTTGGTTGGCCCATCCATCGCCAGTAACTTTGGTTGCGATTGCAGCAGTTTAACCAAAAACACCGGGTTAATGTCAGCATTGGGATAGAACTCTACGTATCCGCCACGCTCATGCGCCTCAATTTTACGCACTTTTAGGCGCATAGCATTGAGTTTCAGTTCAGCAATGGCGAGTAAGTTTAACGCGGCGTCTGGTAATTTACCAAAGCGATCAATCAATTCGACTTTGAGTTCAGCCAATTCGTCTTTACTCGCTACGCTGGCGATCTGTTTGTACATGGATAACCGCGTATTGATATCGGGGATGTACTCTTCCGGCAGCAAGGCTGGTAGGCGCATTTCGACTTCGGTCTGCTCACGCAGTAAATCATCCAGCGCAGGTTCTTTGCCTGATTTTAGGGCTTCGACCGCTTGTTCGAGCATTTCCATATACAGAGTAAAACCGACCGACTGAATCTGGCCACTTTGCTCTTCGCCTAACAATTCACCGGCCCCGCGAATTTCTAGGTCGTGCGTGGCGAGAGTAAAGCCGGCCCCCAAATCTTCTAAAGAGGCAATCGCCTCTAGGCGTTTGACCGCATCTTTGGTAATCGCTTTAGGCGGTGGCGTTAACAGGTAAGCATAGGCTTGGTGATGCGAACGACCGACGCGGCCACGTAACTGGTGCAACTGGGCTAAACCTAAGCTGTCAGCGCGATCCATGATGATGGTATTCGCGGTCGGAACGTCGATACCGGTTTCGATGATCGTGGTACACACCAGCAAATTGAAACGCTGGTGGTAGAAATCGTTCATCACTTTTTCCAGCTCACGTTCACGCATCTGCCCGTGAGCGACGGTAATCCGCGCTTCAGGCACCAGTTTTTCTAAATCTGCGGCCACTTTATCGATGGTTTCAACCTGATTATGCAGAAAGTACACCTGACCACCGCGCATAATTTCACGCAGTACCGCTTCACGGATCACACTATCTTCACTTTGACGAACAAAGGTTTTGATGGCTAAACGGCGCGCTGGAGGTGTGGCAATAATCGACAGGTCACGCATACCACTCATGGCCATGTTGAGTGTACGTGGGATTGGCGTGGCAGTGAGAGTCAGAATATCCACATCGGCACGCATCGCTTTGACTTTTTCTTTTTGGCGCACTCCGAAACGGTGTTCTTCGTCAACAATCAGCAAGCCAAGATCCGCAAAACGAATTTCGCTAGAGAGCAACTTATGGGTACCGACCAGAATGTCGACTTTGCCGTCCGCTACGTCTTGTAGGATTTGTTTTTGCTCTTTGGCTGATTTAAAGCGGGAGAGCACTTCGACGCGGATCGGCAAGTTAGCAAAGCGGTCGCGGAAGTTTTCAAAATGCTGCTGGGCGAGCAGCGTAGTTGGAACTAATACGGCGACTTGCTTGCCGTTATCGGTCGCGACAAACGCGGCGCGCATCGCTACTTCTGTTTTTCCAAAGCCGACGTCACCACACACCAAACGATCCATGGCTTTGGCTTGACACATGTCGGATAGCACGGCGTTGATCGCCATTGCTTGGTCATCGGTTTCTTCAAACGGGAAGGTGGCTTTGAAGGTCGCGTATTGTTCACGGTCGAGATGAAATTTAAAGCCCGGTTTGATTTCACGCTTGGCATACACATCCAAAAGTTCTGCCGCGACATCGCGCACTTTTTCCGCCGCTTTGCGGCGCGCTTTGACCCACGCTTCACCCCCTAATTTATGCAATTGGGCGGCTTCTTCTGCGCCACCGGAGTAGCGGCTGATCAGGTTCAGTGACGAAACCGGCACATACAGCTTGGCTTCGTTTTGGTACTCCAGCATCACGTATTCGCTGACCATGCCACCCGCTTCAAGGGTTTGTAAGCCTAAGTAACGTCCGATCCCGTGATCAATATGGACAACGGGTTGCCCCGGTTTGAGCTCGGCAAGGTTGCGGATTACCGCATCACTGTTGGTGACGTTTTTGCGATCTTTTTTGCGGCGACGTTGAATCACCCGATCGCCCAGTAAATCGCTCTCACAAATCAAGGCAACTTGATTATCACCATAGATAAATCCGCGCTCTGCTGAGCCGAGCACCAGTGAGTATTTTTCCGTTTGTTGGCACGCAAGGCTGAAATCATTTTGGCTTTGCGGGCGCAGTTTAATGCGCTGTAACAACTCCAGTAGCGCTTCACGGCGACCTTCCGACTCGACTGAGAAAATGATTTTGCCGGTAAATTGTTCGCTAAATTGGCGCAGTGCCGCCAAAGGCTCTTTGTTTTGATGTTCAACGGCCAATACGGGTAGTGGTTGAACTTGCGCATTCATTCGACCGGCACGCAGCTCGATAGGTGAGCTTGTCAGTTGGACTTGCGGCAGAGTTTTAAAGTGGGCAAACAGCTCATCTTTACGCAGCCACAACTCATTGGGCGGCAGCAGTGGGCGCAGTGGGTCGATATTGCGTTGGTCGTAGCGGTAATCGACATCAGTTAAGAACTGGTCGATGGCTTTTTCCAGCTCGCCAACCACCAAAAGCTGGCTGTTGGCGGGCAGGTAATCAAACAGAGTCTCGCTGTGCTCAAAAAAGAGTGGCTGCCAATACTCAATCCCTGCCGGCCAAGTGCCTTTAGAGACTTGGCTGTAAACCGATTCCGGCTCGCGGCGCGCTTCAAAACGCTGTCGCCAGCGGTTACGAAACTCTTCGATCGCCGCGGCCGTCGTCGGAAACTCATGGGCGGGCAGCAGGCGAATTTCATCCATTTCAGCGATTGAGCGCTGATTGTCTGGATCAAAGGTGCGAATGGTGTCGATTTCATCATCAAAGAAATCGATCCGGAATGGGTCGCTACTGCCCATAGGGAAGAGATCAAGAATCGACCCGCGACTGGCGTATTCACCGGGGCCAAAGACCTGATCGACATGGCGATAGCTGCTGTTTTCTAACTGCAAGCGCAGTTTATCCAGTGAAAAGTGATCGCCACGTTTAACAATTAAGGTGTGCTGCAACAAAAAGTCACGTGGTGACTGGCGCTGAAGCAAGGTACTGACCGGGACAATCGTGATACCGCGCGTTAAGCTTGGGAGCTGATACAAACGCGAAATACGATCAGAAATGATGTCCTGATGGGGTGAAAAATTATCGTAGGGCAGCGTTTCCCAATCGGGGAAGAGCGCCACTTCGCTGTGGCTAAACTGTTCCACTTCGTGTAGCAATTTGAGCGCGGTTTGTGGATCGGGCACGGCGAGCAACGTATGGCTCGTATGAGCATTGGCGAGTTCCGCAATGGCCAGCGCTAAACTTGCGCCGTGTAAATTACCGATGGCTTTTTTGTCTCCGGCACCTTGCGCCGAAAACAGAGAGAGTAAAGAGTGTGTAGTCATAGTCACGCTTGAGGTTTTTCTCGGTCTAGTGAGCGTTGACGCAGCAGGCGCTGCTGTTGGTAGAGAGCGGCTTTGATCAGCAAATCTTGATCCACATCGCGCAGCAGATCGTACTTGAGAGTCACTAAGGTGTGCTCAGGTTCTTGCTGGCATTGCATCACACTGGCGTAGCAATAAATCGCGGCGGCGGGGTATTCCAAAAACAGTTTTACCCGCACTTTTTGTCCAATCTGCAGTGGTGATTTGGCCAAATAGGTCAGTTGACTGGCACCAAAACGAGTGGTCGCACTGCGTGATTGAGGATCATCTTGTTGTGACAGCATAAAAGTCAGCAGTAGATTCAGTTTGGCATTTTGCGCTTCAAGCAGTTGCAATACGCTTTTAAAGTCACTGTTTTTCAGCTCCATGCGTGCGCTATCACTGAGTTGTTCCAACTGGCTAAATTCGCTGGCGACCACAAATGGCGCGGGGATCTCCGCTTCAAAAATCTCATGAGAAGGTAGGGTGAAATGCTCCGCCAACGGTTCCACATTGATGGTTAGCGCGTGGTGAACAGTAAAGAATTCTTGGTCATTCATAGAGGGTTCCTTCTCACATCTGTGTTGATTATCGTCATAAGCAGTAACTAATCAAGGTATGTCCTTGTTATGGGTGTGAAATAAACGTTCTCTTACACAGATTTGATAAAGAAAAACTACAACCGCGCAGGGATTCTCGCTACATTAACGCCATTCTCTTCCTATGGTTGGATTTATGTTTCATCCGATTTCGGCTTTTATTGGTTTGCGCTATTTGCGCGGCCGCTCAGGGGATCGTTTTAGCCGCTTTGTCTCTTATATGTCGACGGCGGGGATCACGATCGGTGTGATGTCGCTAGTTACTGTTTTATCGGTGATGAACGGTTTTGAGGCGCAGCTTAAGTCACGCATTCTTGGGGTGTTACCTCAAGCGGTTGTCACCGAAGCCGCAGGCAAAACCACCCTCAGCGCAACGCCCCCAGATTTTGTCACGGCATTATCGACTCAGCGCCCACCAGAGCCGTTAGTGCGCAGTGACGCGGTGGTGCAAAGTGCCTCGCAACTGGCTGCGGGTTTGTTGATTGGTATCGAGCCACAACAAAATGATCCGATTGAGCAACACCTGATTGCAGGTCGGGTAACGGCTTTGCAAGCGGGCGAGTATCAACTCTTTCTTGGGCATCTTCTTGCGCGCAGTTTGAATGTCACCGTGGGTGATAAAGTGCGTTTGATGGTGACAGAAGCGAGCCAATTTACCCCGTTGGGCCGTTTGCCCAGTCAGCGAAACTTTACGGTAGCGGGAATTTTTAATACCGGTTCGGATGTGGATGGGCAACTCATGGTGACTCATCTGCGCGATGCGGCCAAGCTATTGCGCTATGATGCACAGACCATTTCAGGTTGGCGGCTATTTTTTGATGACCCGTTTGTGGTCAGTCAGCTTGCCGAACAGCCATTGCCGCAAGATTGGCAATGGAGCGACTGGCGTGAGCAGCGCGGTGAACTGTTTCAAGCGGTACGTATGGAAAAGAACATGATGGGGCTGATGCTCGGACTTATCGTTGGGGTGGCTGCGTTTAATATTATTTCTGCGCTGATCATGGTAGTGATGGAGAAGCAGGCTGAGGTGGCGATTTTAAAAACCCAAGGCATGCAGTCACAACATGTGCTGGCGATTTTCATGGTACAAGGCGCCAGCAGCGGTGTGATTGGTGCGCTGGTTGGTGGTTTACTTGGCGTGCTGTTGGCGGCCAATTTAAATAGCCTGATGGAAGCCTTAGGTGTTGCCCTTTTTTCGGTGGGTGGCAGTTTGCCAGTGGCGATTGATCCGCTGCAGATTGTCCTCGTTATTGTTCTTGCGATTGTATTAAGTCTGTTGGCAACGCTGTTTCCAGCCTATCGCGCATCTTCTGTTCAACCCGCTGAGGCGTTACGTTATGAATAACCTTTTACGTTGTCATCAGGTTTGCAAAACCTATCAAGAAGGGGAGTTGCAAACTCAGGTTCTTAAAGGGGTGAGTTTTGAGCTAAAACGCGGTGAGTTGGTCTCAATCATCGGCTCTTCTGGCTCAGGCAAAAGTACCTTGCTGCATATTTTGGGTGCACTGGATGACGCCAGTGAAGGGCAAGTGGAGTTTCTTGGCCAGTCTTTGCATCAGTTAAGTTCGAATAAGCAAGCGAAGATCCGCAATCAGCACTTGGGATTTGTTTATCAGTTTCACCATTTGCTGGCGGATTTTTCTGCTTTAGAAAATGTGGCGATGCCACTCTTGATTGGTGGCATGAATGTGGCGAAAGCCAAAGCGAAGGCGCAGAGCCTGCTTGAGCGAGTGGGTTTAGGCCATCGCGTGGCGCATCGTCCATCGGAATTATCTGGTGGCGAAAGACAACGCGTCGCCATTGCTCGCGCGTTAGTCAATAAGCCGGATTTGGTGCTGGCCGATGAACCGACGGGCAATCTGGACCATAAAACGGCGCTGTCTATTTACGATTTGATGCGTGAGTTGAACCGCGAATCCGGTACCGCCTTTTTGGTGGTCACTCACGATGGCGAGTTGGCGGCGAAAATGGATCGTCACATGCACATGAAAGATGGGCTGCTAACCGATATCACGGGGGCTTAAGTGTTTTCCTCTCTCGCTCTGTTTATTGGCGGACGCTTTAGTCGCGCTAAACAACGTAACAAGATGGTGTCGTTTATTTCGTTGTCGTCCACGATTGGGATTGCGGTTGGTGTGGCGGTGATCATCATCGGCCTTTCGGCGATGAATGGTTTTGAGCGTGAATTGCAAACCCGTGTTCTATCCGTTATCCCACATGGGGAATTTGAGGGCGTGCGCGGACCTGTCGAACGCTGGCCTGATTTAATGGCGCAAGCCGCGCGTCACCCACAAATTGTTGCGGCAGCGCCGTATGTGAAGATCACAGCACTTGCCGAAAGTGGCACTCAGCTTAAAGCGATTGAAGTGCGCGGTGTGGATCCGCAGCGTGAGCAAGCCGTATCTCGCTTGTCGCAGTTTATTACCGCGCAGGCATGGCAAGACTTTCGCCCCGGTCAGCAGCAGGTGATTTTAGGCCAAGGTGTTGCGGAGAAATTAGGCGTGCAGGTTGGTGATTTCATTACCTTGATGATCCCAAGTGCCAACAGTGGTGACAAGGTGCAAGCACCGAAGCGGGTCCGTGTGAAAGTCAGCGGCTTATTGGCACTGAACGGGCAGATTGATCACAGCTTAGCGCTACTGCCGCTAGAAGATGCCCAAGCTTATGCTCACTTAGGTAGTGGTGTTACCGGTATCTCTGTTAAGGTGGCCGATGTGCTGCAAGCAACGCAGATCGTACGTGATGTGGGTAATCAACTGAACGAATACGTCTATCTGCATAGTTGGCAGCAAAAGTACGGCTTTTTGTATCGCGATATTCAGTTGGTGCGCACCATTATGTATTTAGTAATGGTACTGGTGATTGGGGTCGCGAGCTTTAACATCGTCTCGACTCTGATGATGGCGGTAAAAGATCGCGCAGGCGAAATCGCTATATTGCGCACTATGGGCGCGACCGATGGCTTGATCAAACGTATTTTCGTCTGGCAAGGCGTGTTTTCTGGGGTTCTGGGTAGTGTGGTCGGCAGTGTATTGGGTATGGTTGTCGCCTTTAATTTAACGCCTTTGATCAAAGGGTTAGAGCATCTGATCGGACATCAGTTTTTATCCGGTGATATCTATTTCGTTGATTTTCTTCCTTCACAGGTGGAGTGGGCAGATGTAGTGCTGGTTTCAGGGACGGCGATTGTGCTGAGTTTGCTGGCGACTTGGTACCCCGCGCGGCGCGCAAGCCGACTCAATCCTGCGCAAGTGTTGAGTAGTAAATAACATCAAACAAAAAAGGACCTTCGGGTCCTTTTTTCATGCTGAGTAAACAGAGTTTGCATTGTTTAAGCTGCGCTTGTTCGCAACTCTCTTGCAATCGTGAGTGCACAAGATGCGTTAAGGCAGATTCTCCGGCATTTTACTGGTGCGACGTTTTTGCCAACTGCGCACAACGGAGTAGCGCCACAAACCGCGAATCCCAAAGTAACCAATTAACGATGCCAATACCGCGCAAACTGCGCAGCCGAGTAAGAACGGTGGCCCAATGGTGCTCATCTGATTGAGTAAAAATTCCCAAGTCAGCTCAAAATGGAAGGATTGAGCGGGAGTTCCCATCAACCATGCGCCGAGTTTGTATGTGAAATAAAAGATGACAGGCATAGTGATTGGGTTGGTGATCCACACTAAGGCGATGGAGAGTGGCAGATTGACCCCCAGTACGATGGCGAGACCGGCAGCCATAATCATTTGGCTGGGCAGTGGTACAAAGGCCATAAACAGCCCTACCGCAAACGCGCCAGCGGCAGAGCGGCGGTTTAAGCACCATAGGTTTGGGTTATACAGCACATTACCAAACACGCGCAGCGCTTTTTGGCGTTTGATCACATCGTGGTCAGGCATAAACCGTTTAATGAATTTTCTTGGCATACGGGATTATGACTCTCTTGTCGAATTACTGGTCTCTCATTTCTTTTTCGATCACCGTGCTGTCTGCCCCTTATTGGCCTTGGATGCCGAGTTGGGGTTGGGCTTGGTTATGCCTTATTGTTATGGTTTTGCTCGGTTATCACCGAGTTGGCCGTCAATTCCTTGGCTTCGTGGCTGCCATACTAACCATTGTGCTACAGGGCAACCTTATACGAGATCAATCCAATGTGCTCTATCAAGCAGGGCCGGATATTATCATAAAAGGCCGTGTTGACAGCTTTTTTACGCAAACTCGTTACGCTTATGAGGGTTTTGTCCTCATTCATGAAGTGAATGGACAAACCTTAAACAAAATGACTCGCCCTCGCATACGTTTAAGTGCCCCTTTACTGTTACAACCCAATGATCGCGTCGAATTTTCGGTAACTCTCAAGCCGATAGTGGGTCGACTCAACCAAACCGGCTTTGATTTAGAAGCGCATTACATGGCGCAATCTGTCGTCGCACGAGCGGTCGTAAAACCTGACACTGCTTATCAAATTGTGCAAGAGAGTGGCATAAGGTCAAGTTTGTTTTTTGAGCTAGAGCAATTAACGCATACCAGCCCATACCAAGGATTGATCTTAGCCCTGACGTTTGGCGAGCGAAAAGGTATTGATGAGCAAGAGTGGCAAGCCTTACGCAATAGTGGCTTAATTCATTTAGTGGCCATTTCGGGGCTGCACATTGGTATCGCTTTTAGCGTGGGGTATTTTCTCGGGCTCGGCATGATGCGTTTTCATGCTCAGTTATTGTGGTCCCCTTTTGTGTGTGGGGCTTTACTGGCGGTGCTCTACGCTTGGCTGGCCGGATTTACGTTGCCTACTCAGCGTGCATTGATTATGTGCTTACTCAATGTGGCGTTGATCATGTTGGCTTTTCCTCTTTCCGCGCTCAAGCGGATTCTACTCACCTTAGTCGCGGTCTTGCTTTGGTCGCCATTCGCCTCACTTTCAAACAGTTTCTGGATGTCGTTTTTGGCGGTCGCGATTGTTCTCTACCAATTAGCCAGTCAAAGCCAGCGTCAGGTGTGGTGGAAAGCTCTTCTTTGGGCGCAGGTGTTCCTCGTCTGTTTAATGGCACCGGTCACGGCCTATTTTTTCGGTGGCTTAAGCGTAACGGCAGTTCTGTACAATTTGGTGTTTATTCCTTGGTTTTCGTTGGTGATTGTCCCAGCTTTGTTTTTGGGTCTATTACTCATGGTGGTATGGCCTAGTGTGGCCGCCGCTTACTGGCCTTGGGTGGATTGGACGTTTTTACCGCTCGATTGGGCTTTGCAGTTTGCCGATGTAGGCTGGTGGGTGGTCCCCAGCAAAGTACAAGGTGTGGTCGCAGCGAGTGTGGCCATCCTCTTGCTTTATCGATTTATGAGCCTAAAAGCCTGCAGCTTATTATTGGGTATGATTGGCTTATGGTGGTGGTTTCCCTCTCTCACTCCACTTTGGCGAATGGATGTGCTGGATGTTGGACATGGCTTGGCGATTGTGATTGAGCAAGATGAGCGAGCAATTGTCTACGATACAGGCAGCAGTTGGCCGGGAGGCAGCTATGTGCAAAGCGTGATTGAGCCTATGCTCCAACAGCGGGGGCTACGCCAAGTGGATGGAGTGATTTTAAGTCATCTTGATAATGATCATGCGGGTGATTGGCAAGGTTTAGCTGAGCGCTGGCAACCCAATTGGATTCGTGCCAGCCAACTCGGGACAGAGTTTATGCCTTGTATCCGTGGTGAAAGCTGGCAGTGGCAATCTCTCCATTTTACGGTGTTATGGCCACCACAAGCGGTTAGCCGAGCGTACAACCAGCATTCGTGTGTGATTCGTATGACCGATACTCAGTCTAACCATTCTGTACTGCTCTCCGGGGATGTCACAGCCATGGGGGAGTGGCTGCTTGCTCGCGACGGAGCGCAACTGCAAAGTGAGGTGATGATCGTGCCGCACCACGGCAGTAAAACATCGTCCACCGCAGAGTTTATTGCCCAAGTGAATCCCAAACTTGCGATTGCTTCTGTGGCGAAAGATAACCGCTGGAATTTGCCTAATCCGCAAGTCGTGGCACGTTATCAAGCTCAGCAAGTTGAGTGGCTAGATACTGGACACGCTGGGCAAATTAGCCTCTTTTTCTATCTAGATCAGCTGGATTGGTTTACCCAGCGTAGCCTTGGCTGGCAGCCTTGGTATAGGCAGATGCTGCGTAAAGGAGTAGAATGAGCGCAATTTTATAATCAGAAAAGCTTCTTTATGTCATTGCACTCTGACGAATCTAACTGGCAGACCTTTAAGCGTCTGTGGACTTATATCCGCTTATACAAAGCGGGCTTGGTGGTTTCAACTATAGCCTTAGTTATTAATGCCGCTGCTGATACTTATATGATTTCTTTACTAAAACCTTTATTGGATGAAGGTTTTGGTAATGCGGAATCCAACTTCCTGCGCATTCTGCCGTTTATGATTTTAGGGCTTATGTTTGTGCGTGGTTTAAGTGGATTTGCCTCTTCTTACTGTTTGAGCTGGGTGTCCGGCAATGTGGTGATGCAGATGCGTCGCCGTCTGTTTAACCATTTTATGCACATGCCAGTTCGTTTTTTCGACCAAGAGTCAACGGGCGGCTTATTATCGCGCATCACATACGACTCAGAACAAGTGGCTGGCGCAACCAGCCGCGCGTTAGTCAGTATTGTGCGTGAAGGGGCGAGCATTATTGGCTTGCTCACCTTGATGTTTTGGAATAGCTGGCAGCTCTCTTTGGTACTGATTGTCGTCGCACCAGTGGTGGCCTTTGCGATTAGCTTTGTTTCTAAGCGTTTTCGTAAGATTTCGCGCAACATGCAAACGGCTATGGGGCATGTGACTTCATCGGCAGAGCAGATGCTCAAGGGCCATAAAGTGGTACTGAGCTACGGCGGTCAAGAGGTCGAACGCAAACGCTTTGACAAAGTCAGTAACAGCATGCGCCAGCAAACCATGAAGCTGGTATCGGCACAGTCGATTGCAGACCCAGTGATTCAAATGATTGCCTCACTTGCTCTGTTTGCGGTGCTCTTTTTAGCCAGTGTCGATTCGATTCGCGCTGAGTTGACTCCAGGTACATTTACTGTGGTGTTTTCAGCCATGTTTGGCCTAATGCGTCCTCTGAAAGCTCTGACCAGTGTAACGTCGGAGTTTCAGCGTGGTATGGCCGCTTGCCAGACCTTGTTTGGTTTGATGGATCTCGAAACCGAGCGCGATAATGGCAAATATGAGGCAGAGCGTGTCAACGGTGAAGTGGATGTGAAAGACGTAACTTTCACCTACCAAGGCAAAGAAAAACCTGCGTTATCCCATGTTTCGTTCTCGATTCCGCAAGGGAAAACGGTCGCTCTGGTTGGCCGTTCTGGCTCAGGTAAATCGACCATCGCGAATCTGTTTACTCGTTTCTATGATGTCGACAGTGGATCGATCTGTCTTGATGGGCACGATGTGCGTGATTACAAGCTGACCAATCTGCGTCGTCACTTTGCCTTGGTTTCGCAAAACGTACATCTGTTTAACGACACCATCGCCAATAACATCGCTTACGCTGCCGAAGGTGAATACACCCGCGAGCAGATTGAGCAAGCCGCACGTCAAGCCCATGCGATGGAGTTTATTGAAAACATGCCGCAAGGTTTGGATACCGTGATCGGTGAGAATGGCACCAGTTTATCTGGCGGTCAGCGTCAGCGAGTGGCGATTGCTCGCGCATTGCTGCGCGATGCACCTGTGCTGATCCTCGATGAAGCGACGTCGGCACTGGATACTGAATCGGAGCGTGCCATTCAAGCGGCGTTAGATGAGCTGCAGAAAAACAAAACCGTGCTGGTGATTGCGCACCGTTTATCTACCATCGAACAAGCAGATGAAATTCTTGTGGTTGATGAAGGTGAAATCATTGAGCGTGGTCGCCATGCTGATCTGTTGGCGCAAGATGGCGCATACGCTCAGCTGCATCGCATCCAGTTTGGTGAATAGTGGTGATAGAAAAGATCTGGTTTCACCGCCATCCATTGGGTTATTTGTTATGGCCACTGTTGTGGCCATTCAGCGTACTATTTGGTGTCATCAGCCGCTCACGGCGTAAAGCATATCAAACGGGCGACAAACCCTCCTATCGTGCACCCTTACCCGTGGTCGTGGTGGGTAACATTACAGCCGGTGGTAATGGCAAAACCCCTGTTGTGGTTTGGCTGGTGGAAACGCTGCAAAACCTTGGCTATCGTCCGGGGGTCGTTTCACGTGGTTATGGCGCTAAAGCGCCCAGCTATCCGCTCGTGGTGAATGAGCAAACGCCAGCTCAGCATTGCGGTGATGAGCCGAAACTCATTTTTCAGCGTACCAAAGCGCCTGTAGCGGTCGATCCTGTACGCAGCCAAGCGGTAAAAGCGCTGCTTGAGCACGGGGTCAATGTCATCGTTACGGATGATGGCTTGCAGCACTATGCGCTGCAGCGCGATATTGAAATTGCAGTAGTGGACGGCGTTCGCCGTTTCGGTAACCAGGAATTGATCCCTTTAGGTCCTCTGCGTGAACCTGTCAGCCGACTCGATGAAGTCGATTTCATTATCACTAATGGTGGCGTGGCAAAGGCCAATGAAATCGCAATGCGTCTGCAACCGACGGATGCGGTGAATCTTAAGACGGGTGAACGCTGTGCAGTGAGTAAGCTCACTCGCTTGTGCGCCATGGCTGGGATTGGCCATCCTTCCCGATTTTTTAATACTTTGCGTGAACTCAATGCCGATTTAGTTCATTGCCAAGGTTTTGCCGATCATCAAGCCTTTGATGCTGCTCAGTTAAATCAACTGGCGCAGCAAGGCGATCATCTGATCATGACAGAAAAAGATGCCGTAAAATGCGCTGAGTTTGCCCAGCCAAATTGGTGGTATCTGCCCGTTTCGGCTCAGTTTGCTCCAGAAGCGGAGCAGCGTATTGTGGACAAAATTAAAGAGGTAATGGAACCGTATGGATCACCGTCTGCTTGAAATCGTCGCTTGCCCAGTATGTAAAGGTAAGCTGACTTACGATAAAGATCGCCAAGAGCTGATTTGTAAGCTGGATCGTCTGGCTTATCCCATTAAAGAAGGCATTCCGGTGCTTTTAGAGCCGGAAGCTCGCAGCATGAGCATGGATGAGGGACGCTAATGTCATTTACTGTCGTGATCCCTGCGCGTTACCAATCCACGCGCTTACCGGGTAAGCCTCTCGCCGATATTGGCGGTAAGCCAATGATTCAGTGGGTATATGAGCAAGCCATGCAAGCGGGAGCCGACCGCGTGATCATTGCAACCGACGATGAGCGTGTTGAACAAGCGGTTCAAGCTTTCGGTGGTGTGGTGTGTATGACTTCGCCGAATCATCAATCTGGTACAGAACGTCTGGCGGAAGTGGTGGCGAAAATGGCGATTCCCGCCGATCACATTGTGGTGAATGTGCAGGGTGATGAGCCTTTGATTCCACCGGCGATTATCCGCCAAGTCGCGGATAACTTAGCGGCATGCAGCGCGCCGATGGCAACGTTGGCGGTGGAAATTGAAGATGAAGCGGAAGTGTTCAACCCGAATGCGGTGAAAGTGATCACCGATAAAAGCGGTTATGCGCTGTACTTCAGTCGTGCCACGATTCCTTGGGATCGTGATAACTTCGCTAAAGCGGATAAAGCTATCGTTCAACCTTTGCTGCGCCATATCGGCATCTATGCCTACCGCGCAGGCTTTATCAATACCTATCTGGATTGGCAGCCAAGCCAGCTTGAAAAGATTGAATGTTTAGAGCAACTTCGTGTGTTGTGGCATGGTGAGAAAATCCATGTTGCGGTTGCGTTAGAAGCTCCACCAGCAGGGGTGGACACGCCGGAAGATTTGGAAGTGGTGCGACGCATCGTGGCTGAGCGTGCGCAGTAGTTATCTTTCAGCTAAGCAGAAAAAAGCTCCTTTGCAGGAGCTTTTTTATTAAGTGTTAGGGATGTTGTATTGCAGCCCCAGTACTTAGATTCGACTTTCCGAGTCGTTCTTTTTGGGGCAGGTTGCGAGGATCTCTCTTCTTCCTGTGTCTTTGACCTCCTCCAGTTTGACTTCAAAACCCCATAGACGGTGCAAGTGTTTTAGCACCTCCTCGTAGCTTGGATCTAACGGAATACGATCGTGTGGTACATACTGCAAGGTTAACGAACGGTCGCCTCGAACATCAACGCTATACACTTGAATGTTGGGTTCAAGATTACTGAGATTGTATTGCGCCGCGAGTTTCTCGCGGATTTGTTGATATCCGAGATCATCGTGAATAGCACTGATTTCAATGTGATTTTTTCTATCATCATCGCAAATCGCAAAGAACTTAAAGTCGCGGATCAGCTTAGGTGACAGATATTGGCTGATAAAGCTCTCATCTTTAAAGTTGCGCATCGCAAAATGAAGCGCATCCAACCAGTTTGCGCCGGCCAACTCTGGGAACCACTCTTTATCTTCCTCGGTCGGCTCTTCGCAGATCCGCTTAATATCACGGAACATGGCAAAACCGAGTGCATAAGGGTTAATGCCACTGAAATAACGGCTGTTGTAGGGCGGCTGTGCCACAACGCTGGTGTGACTGTGCAAAAACTCCAGCATGAACTTGTCGCTGAGTAAGCCTTCATCATAAAGATGGTTGAGTATGGTGTAGTGCCAAAACGTCGCCCATCCTTCGTTCATGACTTGCGTCTGCTTTTGTGGATAAAAATACTGGCTGACTTTACGCACAATACGCACGATTTCACGTTGCCAAGGCTCCAGCAAAGGGGCGTGTTTCTCAATAAAATAGAGAATGTTTTCTTGTGGTTCACTCGGGAAGCGGCGCTGCTTTTCTTGCTCTACGGCTTTTTTCGGTACGGTACGCCATAAGGCATTCACTTGTGATTGCAGATAAGCTTCGCGCTCTTCTTGACGCGCTTTTTCTTCGGCAATCGAGATTTTTTCGGGGCGTTTATAACGGTCAACCCCGTAATTCATTAGCGCATGGCAAGAGTCGAGTAGCTTTTCCACTTCGTTCACGCCAAATTTCTGCTCACACTCAGCAATGTAGTTTTTGGCAAACAGCAGGTAATCGATGATCGAGCTGGCATCTGTCCAGGTTTGGAATAGATAGTTGCCTTTGAAGAAGGAGTTGTGGCCGTAACAGGCATGCGCCATCACCAGCGCTTGCATGGTTACGGTGTTTTCTTCCATTAGATAGGCGATACAAGGATCGGAGTTAATCACAATTTCGTATGCCAACCCCATCTGACCATGTTTGTAGGTTTGCTCGGTTTGAATGAATTTTTTACCAAACGACCAATGGTTGTAGTTGATTGGCATGCCGATGCTGGAATAGGCATCCATCATCTGCTCTGAGGTGATGATCTCAATCTGGTTTGGGTAAGTGTCCAAACGATAAAGCTCTGCCACGCGACGGATTTCTTGATGGTAGCGCTCGATCAGTTCAAACGTCCAATCTGGGCCATCGGGCAGTCGCTTACTGTTCGCTACTTTACGCTTAGGTGCGGCTTTGGCTTTGGTAGTCATCTCACAATCTCCCTACGCATTTTCCTTTTGGAACAGCTCCCTAAACACAGGGAAAATATCTTCAACACTGCGGATGTTCTTCATCGCGAAGTTATCGAAGGAGGCCTGTAATTTTTCATATTCGTGCCACAACGTTTGGTGTGAGCGACGCGTGATTTCGATATAGGCATAGTATTGGCAATAGGGCAGCAGCTTGTTAGAGAGTAACTCTTTGCAGCGTGGTGAATCGTCTGCCCAGTTATCCCCATCAGAGGCTTGTGCACCATAGATGTTCCACTCACCCAGTGGGTAGCGAGCTTCAATGATTTCATGCATCAGCTTGAGTGCACTGGACACTATGGTGCCGCCGGTTTCTTGCGAGTAGAAGAAGTCGTGCTCATTCACTTCTTTAGCTTGGGTATGGTGGCGAATAAATACCACTTCCACGTTTTCATAAGTGCGAGTTAAGAACAGGTACAGCAGTACATAAAAGCGTTTTGCAATATCCTTGGTCGCTTGATCCATCGAGCCTGACACGTCCATCAGACAGAACATTACCGCCTGACTGGAGGGAATCGGGCGCTTTTCGTAGTTTTTGAAGCGCAAATCAAAGGTGTCGATAAAGGGCACGCTATCGATTTTATTGCGTAGCTCCTCAATCTCTTGCTTGATGCGCATCTCTTCCATGATTTGTGGTGGTTCGCTGCGCTGAATACGTTCGAGTTCCTCTTCCAACTCACTCATCAAACGGCGTTTACCAGCGGTCATCGCCGTACGGCGCGCTAAAGATTGTTGCAGTGAACGCACCACTGAAATATTGGAGGGAACCCCCGAGGTTTGAAAACCTGCGCGATGGGTTTTCCATTCGGTGATTTTGTTAACTTGGTTTTTCTTGAGATTCGGCAGCGCCAAATCTTCAAACAGAATATCGAGGTATTCATCTTTGGAAATTTGGAATACGAAATCATCGCTGCCTTCACCATCGGCACTGGCCTCACCTTCACCTGAGCCGCCGCTGCCTTGGCCACCTTTAGGGCGATCGATTTTATCGCCACGAATAAATTGGTCATTGCCCGGATGCACACGTTCACGCACGCCGCCTTTGCCTTGATGAAACATCGGCTCTTTAATGTCACGAGTTGGAATAGAAACATCTTCTCCAGACTCGGTATTAGTGATTGAGCGGCGGTTAACGGCATCCGCAACCGACTCTTTAATCTGCTCTTTGTAACGGCGTAAAAAGCGTTGTCGGTTGACGGTACTTTTATTTTTGCCGTTTAGCCTTCTGTCGATAAATTGCGCCATGAGCCTCTCCCTAATGACATCACCTCAAACTCGAACGCGAGTTTGTTGAGGGGGTGACCTACAGCCCAACAGCGATTCTGTGGGGTAGGTAACACCGTAGGTGGCGGTAGTTACACTACCGCCGACCATTACACGGCATACACACTATGAGGATTTACGTACTCGCAAGTACCACTCAGACAGCAAGCGGACTTGTTTTTCGGTGTACCCTTTTTCCATCATACGAGCGACGAAGTCATCGTGTTTCTTCTGATCGTCGGATGAGGTCTTAGCGTTAAAGGAGATGACTGGAAGCAGATCTTCAGTATTGGAGAACATCTTTTTCTCAATCACAGTGCGCAATTTCTCGTAGCTGGTCCACACTGGGTTTTGCCCATTGTTGTTGGCACGGGCACGCAGTACGAAGTTAACGATTTCATTACGGAAATCTTTTGGATTGCTGATCCCCGCGGTTTTCTCAATTTTCTCCAATTCACTGTTGAGTGCAGAGCGGTCAAACAGTTGGCCCGTTTCTGGATCGCGATACTCTTGATCTTGAATCCAGAAGTCGGCGTAGGTGACGTAGCGGTCAAAAATATTCTGACCGTACTCAGAGTAAGACTCTAAGTAAGCGGTTTGGATCTCTTTGCCAATGAATTCGACATAGCGCGGGATTAAATAGCCTTTGAGGAACTCATTGTAGCGATCCGCCGTTTCTTGTGGGAACTGCTCACGCTCGACTTGCTGTTCGATAACGTAGAACAGATGTACTGGGTTCGCGGCGACTTCGGAGTGATCGAAGTTGAACACGCGAGAGAGAATTTTGAACGCAAAACGGGTGGAAAGCCCAGACATGCCTTCGTCAACGCCTGCGTAATCACGGTACTCTTGATAGCTTTTGGCTTTTGGATCGGTATCTTTGAGCGTTTCACCATCATAGACGCGCATTTTTGAGAACAGGGAAGAGTTCTCTGGCACTTTCAGGCGTGACAATACGCTAAATTGCGCCAGCAGATCGAGTGTGCTTGGGGCACAAGGGGCCTTGGAGAGCTCACTGTGATCCAACAGTTTTTGGTAGATTTTGACTTCTTCTGAAACGCGCAGACAGTAAGGCACTTTGACAATATAAACCCGGTCTAGGAACGCTTCGTTGTTTTTGTTGTTACGGAAAGTTTGCCACTCGGATTCGTTGGAGTGAGCGAGGATCATCCCATCAAATGGTAACGCAGAAAGCCCTTCAGTACCGTTATAGTTACCCTCTTGGGTGGCCGTTAACAGTGGGTGTAGCACTTTAATCGGTGCTTTGAACATTTCCACGAATTCCATCAAACCTTGGTTGGCGCGGCATAGCGCACCGGAGTAGCTGTAGGCATCTGGGTCATCTTGTGAAAAGTGTTCGAGTTTACGAATATCGACTTTACCGACCAGAGACGAAATATCTTGGTTGTTTTCATCACCCGGCTCGGTTTTAGCGACCGCGATTTGATCCAAGATGGATGGGCGTACTTTCACTACTTTGAACTTAGTGATGTCACCGCCAAATTCATGCAGGCGCTTGGCTGCCCAAGGTGACATGATGGAACGCAAGTAACGACGATCAATGCCATATTCTTGTTTGAGCAGTTCACCATCCTCATTCACATCAAATAGACAGAAGGGGTGGTCGTTAACAGGACTGCGTTGACCATTGGCTGATAACACATAAATTGGCATTTGTTGCATTAAGGCTTTGAGCTTTTCTGCCAGTGATGATTTACCGCCGCCCACAGGGCCAAGTAAATAGAGAATCTGTTTGCGCTCTTCCAAGCCTTGCGCAGCATGCTTGAGGTAAGCGACGATCTGTTCTATGGCTTCTTCCATGCCATAAAAATCTTCGAAAGTTTTATAACGAGCAATCACTCGGTTGGAAAAAATACGGCTAAGGCGCGAGTGTTTGGATGTATCAATCATCTCGGGTTCGCCGATAGCCAGCAACAAGCGCTCCGCGGCATTGGCATAAGCACTTTTGTTTTCTTTACACAGAGCCAGAAAGTCCTGAATGGACAGCTCTTCATCCTTGGCGGCTTCATAGCGTGCCTGAAAGTGTTCAAAAATACTCATAGTTGTTTCCCCTTTGAAAATGTCATGACGACATACAACCGCTGTATACAAATCCCTAACAATTTAAGCCTAGTCTGTAATCTACTCTTTTGCTTAAAAATTATGGTTTTATTTCAAAATCGTGATTTCGAGTAAGCCGATAAGTCAAAGCGGCGAAGAGGAATCGGTGTGATGGGAAAATCGCAAAATAAAAGCTGGCCTAGAGCCAGCTTAAGAGAATAAAGAGATGGAAAAGTGGAATTAGGCGTTCATGATTTGACGCAATTCATTACCTGACAGATGGTATTGGCGTGGGCAGTTGCGCCAAGTGGTCAGCATGCGGCGGTATTTGGCCAACATCGGCATTTGGCTGTTGAAATGGTGTTCGCCTTTATCAAACTGAGGATAGAGACCTTCAGAGTCCACTAAGAAACGGACGTAATTGACCAACTGTGCTTCGGTCGCCATATCAAAGCCTAGGAATGTCAAACGGCGTTGATCTACATCTTTGCGTGCGGCATCGTCCAGCATTCTGTTGGATTCTTGCATCGCATGATACATCTCCATGATGTCGATGATTTCACGACACTCGGTTTCAGGCAGGCAGCCAAACTCGCGGTTCAGTTCACGCATGTGTAGCTCATAGCCACGCTCAACAATCGTTTGTAAGCGCTTGTATTTGTTTGCGTTATTAGGGTCGAGTTGTGACATAAGGAAATATTGGTTCGATAGGATCAAACGCTGAGCGTTGGTCATTTCCATGTAAAGCCTCACTTCAAATCAGAGTTATTATTTTGCTGATTTAAGGTTAACAGCATTGGTGCAGAGTGAAACATGATCTCAACACGGTTTTAATAGTGAAAGCACAAAAAAACACCATGCTTAATGATGATAGTGGTTGTACAAATAATCGCGATCGGAAAAAACGCGCAGCCACTCAGGGCGGAATACGGCCAAAATGGCGAGTGCCATGCCATTCAGCAGGCCTTCGGGGAAGGCGAGTAGCGGAACAAAAATCAAATAGTTGTCGGTGATTGTGATCCAGTCATAAGCGCCTAACTGCCAGATATAAAGGGAGTTAAGCAACAGATGCAAACTGCCGGTAACGCCGGCATTAAAAAAGCCAGCCACAAAAATAAACACGAAGATGTTTCTCGGTAGGTAGTGATAGCTCAAGGCAAAAATCGAGTAACTGATCAAGATTGGCAGCAAACTCGACAGCAGTACATATTCTGGTAAAGCGGCAAAACTTATTTTGCCAAACAGTGCGAGGGTGGCGCTGACCGGCAGGGTAAGAATAAAAGCGCTGCGCCAACCATACATCATGGTCAGTGTGGTTAAGGCGAGAAAATGAATGCTCAATCCTTCTTTGACACTGGCTTGTGCCGACCAAAGCAGAAAGAGACCCAGCATCACAAAGTAGGTGAGATGTTGGAAGGATTTGTCATCTCGAAACTTCGGCCACAGCGCGTGTTGGGTATCTTTTCTGACCCAAAACAACACGATGAAGAGAATGATGGTCGAAGCGATTTGTGCGAGTTCCAATTGCGTTACCTAAAAAAATACCAACCTGAGGTTGGTATTTTTTACGATAACGTCGAGAGGATGAATCAATATTTTACGTTTGAGTGATACTGCTCAAGGATCGCTACGATTTTATCCATGGTTTCTTTGCTTGGCGGATTCACGCCTTCCAGTGGATATTCTTCGCCCATGGCTTCCCATTTGTGTGCGCCAAGTTTGTGGTAAGGCAGCAGCTCAATTTTCTCGATGTTTTCCATGTCTTTAATAAACTCACCCAGTTGATGAGCAGATGCTTCATCATCGGTGTAACCTGGAACCACCACGTAACGCAACCAAGTTTTTTGACCAATTTGATGCAGGTAGCGCGCAAAATCTAAGGTGCGTTTGTTAGACACGCCAATCAAATCTTGGTGGATCTCATCATCCATCTGTTTGATATCGAGCATCACCAAATCAGTCACTTCCAACACTTCGTCAATCACAGGTGTGAATTTACGCACGTAGCCATTGGTGTCTAAACAGGTATGAATACCTTCGGCTTTCGCTGCGCGGAAAAAGTCACGCACAAATTCGGGTTGCAGCATGGCTTCCCCACCAGAGCAGGTGATGCCGCCACCAGAAGCGTTCATAAAATGGCGATAAGATTTCGCTTCTTTGATGATTTCCTCAACCGTGACTTCACGACCCGTATGGGTATCCCAAGTGTCTCGGTTATGACAATACTTGCAGCGAAACAGGCACCCTTGCAGGAAGACAATAAAGCGGATTCCTGGGCCATCAACAGTGCCACAAGATTCGAAAGAGTGAATTCGACCAATGGTAGACATGAGCGCTTCTCAGTTATGTAGTTTGGCCGTTATTTTATTACAAATAGCAGGGATTAAATAGGTTTATCTCCCTGATAATTGGTCGCATCACCAGTGACAGCAAGGGCTGGTGGGCATTTGGACTCTTTTCTCCCTTCTTCTCATCCTGCTCAGTTGTGCTCTTATGTATCCGACTCTCTTGGAGACGAACAATCAATTTCAGTGAAAAATGGGTAAGTTCGGCATCCTAGGTCTAAACTTTTGCTATCCATAAGAAAGAGTATCTGTTGTCAGTGGGCAAGCTGGCGAACTGAACAGTGCAGTGATGCAGTATTTAAAAAGGAAGTGAAAAGATGGATGTAACGCAACTTTCACAAAAGCAAAAAATCACCTTATTTATCCTTGTACTTTGCTTGGGCTTCATCGGGTTAGCGGTTTTTACCGCGCAAAGTTTATCTAAGATGAACTCGCAGTATCAACAAAGTGGCGATGTGACCGCGGGCTCTGCGGCTTTATTTGCGACTCAAGCACAGCTGTTTGAGTTAGCCGCTGAGCGTGAACATCTCTCGTCAAACAAGGTGTCTGAGATTAAAACGCGCTTGGCTCAGCTAATGCAGAAAGTGGAAGGGGATAAGCGCTTTCTTGCCGAGAATAACTTTGCTAATGAAGGTAACGCTTTACAGCAAGCGGTGCAGGCTTTTAACGACGATATGCAGCCGTGGCTTGAGATTAAAGGCGAGCTTGGTTTTAACGTCGATGATGGCAAGTTGGCCGAGCTGAAAAAACTGGCGGTGACTATAGAAAAGAAAATTGATGAAACCGGTATGGTAACCATCAATTCCGATTTTCAAGCTATGATCAAAGCCCAGCAAAATTACTTACTACAACCGAATGAACAAAATTTGCGCTTATTTAATCGGGCGTTAGCGGGTTTTGTCAGCATGTCGCAATCCTATGCCATGCTCGATCTGTATAAAGCGGAAATTGAGCAGTTTAAAACCACTTTTTTGCGAGTCAGTGAGCTGTCGCAGCAAGTCAAAGATATCGAAAAAAACTTACTCAGTAGTGAAGCAACAGCGCAAGGTGTGATTGAATCAAGCGCGCAGCGTCTAGAAGAGGTGAGTAGTCGTTATCAATCGTTAGCTGAGAAAGCGGGCGAGCAAACCTTGCTCTCTATTTTAGTCGCTTGCGTGATTCTGGCAGTGTTGACCGTATTGCTGTTTATGATGGTGAGTTTCTCGCTATCTAAAGCGTTAACACAGATAGGCCGCGTATTAGAAAAGCTCTCTTCTGGCGATCTCTCTCAGCGCTTAGCTCTGATATCCAATAAAAAAGATGAGTTTAATCAGTTAGCGTTTGCGGTGAACAAGAGTTGTGAAAACCTCGGCGGCCTAGTGCATGTCGTGCAAGATCGTAGTGTGGCATTGTCAGGGGATGCTGTGGCGCTCAATCAAGCGATTGATAATCTGGTACGCGGTCAGTCTGATGTGATGGATCAAACCCAAAGGCTCGCGTCAGCAACCGAAGAGGTCAGTTTAACCACGCAGCAAGTCTCTCATTCTCTCGAAGTGGTCGCCAATGTGAGTAAAGCCTCGACTTTAGCGGCTGCGGAAGGCAGTAAAGTTATTAGTGCTGCGATTGGCTCTTTGCGTGAGGTCGGGAGTATTTTGCAGTCAGCCGCCAGCCATATTCAGCAGCTAGAACAAGCTTCCGCCAAAGTCGACTCAGTGATGGACATCATTAACGGTATCGCAGAGCAAACGAATTTATTGGCACTCAATGCGGCGATTGAAGCTGCTCGTGCGGGTGAGCAAGGACGCGGATTTGCGGTTGTCGCCGATGAGGTGCGTAGTTTAGCCGTCAGAACGGTGAATGCGGTGAGCGAAATTTCCGGCACGATAGAAACTATGAAAAAAGAGAGTGCGGAAGTGATTTTGTTTATGAACCAATCCGAGCAGACCATGGAAGAGGGGCAAAGCAAAGGCAATCAAGCCATGCAAGCGTTACAGCGAATTACCCAAGGGACGGATGAAGCCGCATCGCAAACGGAAAGAATTTTTTCGTCGATAAAAGAGCTGTCCGCAACCAGCCAAGCAATGGCCGAAAGCATGAGCCAAATTTCGAGTGCGATGCAAGCGTTGGAGTCGTATAACACTCAACTGCGTGTGACCAGCCGTGAAGTTGAGACACGCGCAGAGAGTTTAGAGCATGATTGCCGATGCTTTACGTTGTAGAGCCTCGATTGTCCACCCTAGAAGAAGGCGTACAGCGCCACGTTACCGGTACCGCTAATCGACTCTTTATCTTCTTTAAATTCAGGAGTGTTAGCGGTGAAGGTTAAACTGGCCCCAAAACTACGAGCATACATAGCAAAACCGACCACAGCAGTGGCTTGCCATGGCTCAATATGCACTTGGTAATACTCGGCGGGTTGATCTAAGCCATTCAGCGGTCTGTCACCTTCAATCGTCACATCGTTAAATCGATAGCGACCCTCGATGCCGGTGAACACAAACCAGCCTTGGTTGGATGCCCCAATCATGCCGGGGGTAAACGGATTCTCAACCGAAATTTGGGCTGCGCCAAAGTTGTTTTCTAAATCGGTTCCCCAGCGCAACATGAGTCCAGAGGAAAGGTCACTGCGAAAGTTGCCGATATTCACTTCAGAAATATTGGCCAGCTCTAACTCTGTACCGGCTAAAGCATGGTAACGACCCCAGTTAAAATGGGAGCGATAACCTAGGCTACCCACCAATTGATCTTCCACTTGGTATGCCCAGCCATTGGGCTCATCGGATTTCGTAATGCTGTGCACCAATTTTTGCGCTTCTTCTGACAAAGCGCTTTCCCCTGTCATCCCTAAGGTGAGATTGAAGCGTTGTGCTTGTTGTGGATGTAGGCTTAAGTAATTGAACTCAGTGTGTAGATAACCTGCATAAGGGCGTTCGTTCGGCTGTGGTTTGGTCAATTCAATATCAGAAGGCGTCCACATCTTATGCCCGAGGGTGAATTCCCATTTGTCCAGACTGGGAGCGCCCCAAATGGATAAACTGAGCGGTTTTGCAAGCCAATAAGGGGTAATGGCGCCAGAGGTATAGCTTAGGAAAAGGCCATTAGTGTAGTTTTGATCTACCCCGAATACACCGTCGTTATCGATGCTCAGGGAGAAGGTTGAAGTCTGCGCCGCAGCCGCGTAAGTGCTGATGAACAGTAAAGGTAAATAGCGAATCGATTTCATGGTTAGCGAACTATGTCTCGGAGAAATAAAACAAAAGCTCATTAATCATGAGCCATTGTGGCGAATAAACCTAGTAGAGAAGAACACAAATGTGTCGTGAGATACAGAAATAAATCCTGTTGCGCGGAAAAACAAAAAGCCCCGTCGAAACGGGGCTTTGAAGAGGCTTACTGAATCTTATAGAGATTCAGTGAAAGTACGAGCAATAACGTCTTGTTGTTGTTCAGCAGTCAGAGAGTTAAAGCGCACTGCATATCCAGATACACGGATAGTCAGTTGTGGGTACTTCTCTGGATGCTTAACTGCATCAAGCAGAGTGTCACGGTTCAGAACGTTAACGTTCAGGTGTTGACCACCCTCGATGCCTGCTTCGTGGTGGAAGTAACCGTCCATCAAGCCAGCTAGGTTCGCACGCTGTGAGTTCTCATCTTTACCCAGTGCATTTGGCACGATAGAGAAGGTATAAGAGATACCGTCTTTCGCGTGAGCAAATGGCAGTTTACCGACGGAAGTCAGAGACGCTACCGCCCCTTTCTCGTCACGGCCGTGCATTGGGTTTGCACCCGGTGCAAATGGCGCACCTGCACGGCGACCGTCTGGCGTGTTACCTGTCTTCTTGCCGTATACCACGTTTGACGTGATAGTCAGGATAGACTGAGTTGGTACTGCGTTACGGTAAGTTTTCAGTGAACGGATCTTGTTCATGAAACGCTCAACCAGTTCACAGGCGATGTCATCAACGCGTGAATCGTTGTTACCGAATTTTGGATAGTCGCCTTCAATTTCAAAATCGATAGCTACACCATCTTCGTCACGAATTGGTTTTACTTTCGCGTACTTGATAGCAGACAGTGAGTCAGCCGCTACAGACAGACCTGCGATACCACACGCCATAGTACGACGTACATCACGGTCATGCAGCGCCATTAGAGCCGCTTCGTAGCTGTACTTGTCATGCATGTAGTGGATGGCATTCAGTGCAGTGACGTATTGTGTTGCCAGCCAACCCATGAAGTGATCCAGCTTGCCCCATACATCGTCGAAGTCGAGCACTTCGTCGGTGATCTTAGGCATTTTTGGACCCACTTGGATTTTCAGTTTCTCATCCACACCACCGTTGATTACATACAGCAGCGTTTTAGCAAGGTTAGCGCGAGCACCGAAGAACTGCATGTGTTTACCAATAACCATTGGTGATACACAACATGCGATAGCGTAGTCATCATTGTTGAAGTCAGGACGCATCAAGTCATCGTTTTCGTACTGGATAGACGAGGTATCGATAGACACTTTCGCACAGAACTTCTTGAAGCCTTCAGGCAGTTGCTCTGACCACAGGACAGTGATGTTTGGCTCTGGAGATGGACCCATGGTGTACAGTGAGTTCAGGAAGCGGAAGTTAGTACGTGTTACCAGCGTACGACCGTCTAGACCCATACCACCCATAGATTCGGTTGCCCAAATTGGGTCACCAGAAAACAGCTCATCGTACTCAGGAGTACGTAGGAAACGAACCATACGCAGCTTCATGACGAAGTGGTCGATCATTTCCTGAGCTTCTACTTCAGTGATCTTGCCGGCTTTCATGTCGCGCTCAATGTACACGTCCAAGAAAGTAGAGGTACGGCCAAGAGACATTGCAGCACCGTTTTGAGATTTCACTGCCGCTAGGTAGCCGAAGTAAGTCCATTGGATTGCTTCTTGTGCCGTTTCAGCAGGGCGAGAAATATCGTAACCGTATTTCGCAGCCATCTGTTTCATTTGGCCAAGCGCACGGTGTTGTTCTGCAATTTCTTCACGCAGTTGCATGGTCATTTGCAGATCTTCGCCGTTTTCAAATTTTTCCTGCAGAGACTTGAACTGAGCCAGTTTGTCTTTCATCAGGAAGTCGATACCGTACAACGCTACACGACGGTAGTCACCGATGATACGACCACGGCCGTAAGCATCTGGAAGACCAGTCAGAACGCCAGATTTACGACAAGCCAGAATTTCTGGAGTGTAGATGTCGAATACACCGGCGTTGTGCGTTTTGCGGTATTCAGAGTAGATTTTTGAAACTTGTGGATCCAGTTCACGACCGTATGCTTTGCATGAACCTTCCACCATACGGATACCACCATTAGGGATGATTGCACGTTTCAGTGGAGCATCGGTTTGTAGACCAACGATCTTTTCAAGATCTTTGTTGATGTAGCCAGCGTCGTGAGCTGTGATGGTAGAGATAAGAGAAGTGTCGAAGTCAACAGGAGCGTGAGTTGAGTTTTCCTGTCTGATACCTTCCATTACTTTAGCCCAAAGCTTGTTGGTCGCTTCAGTACCTTCTGAGACTAGGAAAGATTCGTCGCCTTCGTACGGTGTGTAGTTCTTTTGAATAAAATCACGAACGTTAACTTCGTTTTGCCAGTCACCTGCCGCAAAACCTTCCCAAGCTTTAGCAAATTGCTCTGCCATGACATACCTACCTTTATGAGTAGAAAAAACACGTACTGTTTTCGCCGTTGAGCCAGCTATCCCCGAAGGGAGCAGTACACTCTTCAATAACGATATCCAAATTCACACTGTGACTATTTGAATATGGATATCGCTATTAGTTCCTTTAATGGAGCCACTCTACGCTAAAAATTTTTCGTAAACCTTAAACTAAATCAATAAAAGTTAAAAAATTAAAATAAAGTTTGGGTAGCGCGGTCAGCGCTACCCAAATCAAGAATGGTGATTACAACCAAGCTTGCAGACCGTATTGGCTTTCCAACATGCCAACAGCAAGCATAGCAATCAAACAGATGATTAGCACACCGCCCGGGATCACAACTTTATCGATGAAGGACAATTTTGCTGCGCGCTCTTTGTCACCAATCAGACCGTTGTTGTCCAGTAGCATAGTCAAAGCCCAAGCCAGTACAGGGTTTACTACCGCTGAACCGAAAATACAGATACCTGCTGCTTGTGAATCTTTGGTGTTTTTGATCATTTGCATACCCGCTTCCAGCAGAGGTAGGAATACACCGACTAACAGAGCACAGCGCATAACTGGTGGCCATACGGCTGCATCCATTGGGAAACCAAGAATTGCAATCGTCATCACCAAACAGCCAAGGATAATGGCACCACCTGGAATTGGGCGTTTCGCAATCGCCGCTGGGATCATGTAGGTACCCCAAGAAGAGGTGATGTTACCGCCACCCAGCGCTGTACCCACCATTTGACGGATAGAACACATAGTCATGGTGTCATCCACATCCATCAGTACTTTTTCAGTACGTTTTGGATAGTTCAGCTCTTGGAAGATACGGTGGCCTAGGAAATCGGGTGACCACATGGCAACCGCCAAAATCGCAAATGGCAATGAAGCGATGAAGTGTTGTAGTGTTGGCATACCCAACATCCAACCTTGCTCAGTGCTGCCCCACCAGTAAACTGGGTTCAGGTTTGGCAATCCCATTTGGGTTTCAAATTTCAGGTCAAAACCCGCACCCAAGGCAAGCGCAATCACAAGGCCAGTAAAGGCACACACCGGAATCGCCAACCAGCGCAAGTTAAACTTAGCGAGCAGAGCATAAATCACGATGTTCACGCCGAGCACGACAAGACCAATGTAGCCCATGCTGCCTGCCGCAACGTCGGCAGATTGCAAGCCAACGGCCCATTCTTGTATCGAGGTGATTTGGCTCATCGTCCCGGTAAAACCGAGGAAGATCAGCAAACCGCCTGCCGTACCCTCAGAGGTGAGGTTGACCAGTTTGGATCCACCTTTGAAATAGCTGAGCAAAAGACCGAAAACGCCAAGGAGGATAGCAAGTGCGAGAGGGTGTGCGCCGGCCAGAGCGATAGAGCCAATCAGAGGAATCATTGGACCGTGGTTGCCAGCGAGGTTGGCACGAGGGTTTAAGAAACCTGAAGCAATCACACAGAAGAACAGCGCAGGGAAAAGCATTTCTACGCGAGCAACTTCGATAGCAAATTCTTTGCCCAAGTTAATATGGTCCCACGCTTGAGTCAGGCCGTCAGCCCAAGACATCATTACTGCGGAGTACATAGAGATAATGCCGATGGTACCCGCTAGTGCAGGAACTAAGTCTTCCAGCTCAAAGCGGAAATCTCGCCCAGGTAAATTGAGACCAAAGCGGCGTGGCTTCATGATTTGCAGTTCATGATCCAGATATTCTGAGCGAGTTGCAAACTCAGACGCAGGACGGTGAAGCTCCCGGTAGCTTTTCGTCTCAATGTCTGAGCGCTCTTTGTTCATAACGTCTGACATATGATTCCTCATATTTGTAAAAGTAAGTAATTCAGTGGTGAATACTGTTTAATTGCATGAATAAAGAAAGTGTTGAAGCGTTTCTGACACGAGTCAAATGGGCTACTTCTAACACAAATACTGATCATTATGATGACCTTATATTTGTGGCGAGTTTAACGTGCTTATCAATAAGGGCGATTGATCTTGATCACTTTAAGAATAAATATGAAAGAAAACTACACATGCCTAGTGATATCAGACACATAGGGGGTATTTGCTTTGAAATATTTTTTCATCTTGCGAGTTTTATTACGCTTTAAAACGTTGAAAAAGGCTCAGAAAAATGCACGCTTTGCTAACAGTAGAAGTCAGAATGTGTACCGAATGTGACTTTGTTAAAAATTTATTAATAAAATTATTTGGCAAAAATGACTATTTATTAACCTTTTTGGATTCATGTTATTTAGCACTGCAGATAAACGGTAAATCAGCGAGTCCGCGTGAGTATCGATAAATTAAGCGATGGGAGTGCAAGGTCAGAGTCAATACTGGCATTGTTTTCAGTAAAAAGAGAACAAGACGAATTCACTTATATTTGCATTTGTGTGCAAATTAAATCGCTATTCAGTCATATTTGATGGGTTAATAATTTGTTGCGCGGCTCTGGGTTGAGTGTTAGCTTGTTTCAAAAATGAACAGTGAAGTTCATCGATATAGACAGGGAGCGTTAGCGCATGACGGATGTACCCGCGCTTGAAATTAAGAATTTACACAAAACTTTTGGTCAGAATGAAGTGCTGAAAGGCATCTCTCTTCAAGCACAAAAAGGCGATGTTATTTCCATCATTGGATCGTCAGGTTCTGGCAAAAGTACTTTTCTTCGTTGTATCAATTTATTAGAAACTCCCACTGCGGGTGAAATCTGGGTCAAGGGCGAACTGATCCAGATGAAAACCACGCGTCAAGGCACAGTGCAGCCCGCCAAAGAGAAACAAGTGCAGCGCATCCGTTCGCGTTTAGCCATGGTGTTTCAGAGTTTTAATCTTTGGTCACACATGACCGTGCTTGAAAATGTCATTGAGGCTCCGGTACACGTTCTCGGCGTGCCCAAAGCGCAAGCTATTGAGCAAGCGGAGCGTCTACTGCGCAAAGTTGGTTTATACGAACGTAAAGACTATTACCCTGGACACCTTTCGGGTGGTCAACAACAGCGTGCGGCGATCGCTCGGGCTCTTGCCGTAGAGCCTGAAGTCATGTTGTTTGATGAGCCGACTTCAGCACTCGATCCTGAACTCGTCGGTGAAGTACTGGGCGTAATGCGAGATCTGGCAGAAGAAGGTCGCACTATGTTGGTTGTGACACATGAGATGGCGTTTGCTCGTGATGTCTCAAATCATGTGATGTTCTTGCATCAAGGCAAAGTAGAGGAGCAGGGTAAGCCTGAAAAACTGTTTAAAAACCCTGATTCTGAGCGGTTGAAGCAGTTTATTTCGTCTATTTATTAGATGGGCAAATAGAGGCATCTATGGTTTCGAAAGATGAGGTCGTCGGTTGCTATGGACACGGTGGTTACCGATAAGAATAGTGCGCAGTCGAACCTGAGTCTCAAAGAGTGAATTTCAAGTAACACATTGATATTAAAAAAATAGTAAACACAACATTAAGACAAACAATCACAGGAGTATGGATATGAAAAAGTGGTTAGTTGCGACAGCATTAATTGCCACAACAATCAGTGGGGTAACGCAAGCCAAAGAATGGAAAACGGTGCGTTTTGGTATTGAGGGCGCTTATCCTCCGTTTAGCTGGACAGAAGCCGATGGCTCTTTGAAAGGGTTTGACGTGGATATGGCCAATGCGTTGTGTGCGGAGATGCAAGTGGAGTGCAAAATCGTGCCACAGGATTGGGATGGCATTATTCCTTCACTGTTAGCGCGTAAGTACGATGCCATTATTGCAGCGATGTCGATCACTGAAGAGCGTAAAAAGAAAGTGGATTTCACTGGTAAGTACGCTCAGATCCCGAACAAGTTTATTGCTAAGAAAGGCGCGGATTTAGCCTTCACTAAAGAAGGTTTGAAGGGCGTGAAAATTGGTGTGCAGCGTGCGACCACTCACGATAAATACATCACTGACAATTATGGTGACACGGTCGATATCGTGCGTTATGGCTCGTTTGATGAAGCGTATTTAGACCTTGCCAATGGCCGGATCGCCGCAGTATTAGGGGATGCCTCCGCATTAGAAGAGGGCATGCTCAACAAACCCGGTGGTGATGCTTATGAATTTGTTGGCCCTTCACTGACAGACCCCAAATGGTTTGGCGAAGGTATGGGCATAGCGGTGCGCAAGCAAGATAAAGAGCTAACCGAAAAACTCGATGCGGCGATTACGGCACTGCGTGAAAAAGGGATTTATCAACAAATACAAGCTAAATACTTCAAGTATGACGTTTACGGTGAATAAAAGCGCTTCTTATCACTTCGAGTTGCCGTCCACAGGACGGTAGCTTGAAATCATGGATTCGCGATTAAAGCTCACAGTATTTCGGGTTGTTGGCACTCGTTCCTGATGTCACCAACAACCCGTAATCCAACTCAGGGAACGAGTCATATGCTGGATTTACAAGGCTATGAAGCCTCTATTCTGAAAGGCGCGCTGCTGACTATTGAAATTGCCGTGCTGTCACTTTTGCTAGCGATGCTGCTAGGCATGTTAGGCGCACTCGCTAAAATGGCACCCTACCGCTGGGCTCGAGCCATTGCGACACTCTATACCACCATCATTCGCGGTATTCCGGATTTAGTACTCATGATGCTGATTTTCTTTGGTGGGCAGATTTTACTCAACAATGGTCTCAGTTGGTTTAATGAGTTCATCAACCAATGGCTGACAGCCCGAGATCCGAATCATGAATGGGTAGCCTATCTGCCCGATTATGTAGATATCAGCCCTTTTGTCGCGGGCGTGTTAACCATCGGCTTCATTTTTGGGGCTTATATGGCGGAAACGTTTCGTGGCGCGATCCTTGCCGTGGATAAAGGTGAACTCGAGGCGGCGAAAGCTTACGGCATGAGTGCTGCCATGAGCTTTCGGCGAATTTTATTACCGCAGATGATTCGCCATGCTATTCCTGGTTTTGGCAATAACTGGCTGGTGCTGCTGAAAACGACCGCTCTTGTCTCAATCATCGGCCTTGAAGATATGGTACGCATCAGTTCACTGGCGGCTGGCTCGACCAAGATGCCGTTTACCTTTTATATGGCGGTGGCCATCATCTTTCTATTTTTTACCAGTGTGTCGACCGGTTTGCTCAAGCTGCTAGAACGTAAATTCAGTATTCATACGAGGTAAAGATGGACTTTTCTCTGATTATCGACAGTTTGCCTATTTACCTAAGTGGACTTTGGACCACTGTCTGGCTAGTGAGCCTTTCACTCGTAATCGGCTTGCTGTGCGCCATTCCGCTGGCGATTGCCCGAAATAGCAAGCAAAAATGGTTTAGCCTTCCGGCATGGGGATACATCTATTTTCTGCGTGGAACGCCACTCTTAGTGCAGCTTTATCTGATTTATTACGGTATGGATCAGTGGTTTCCGGTCAAAGATACTTTATGGGAGCATGCTTGGTTCTGTGCTTTGGTGGCCTTTATCTTAAATACCTCGGCCTATACGGCGGAAATTATCCGTGGGGCGATCAACGGGCTTCCGAAAGGCGAGGTGGAAGCCGCCAAAGCTTATGGTATGAGCCGTTTTCAAACTTACCAAAGAATTATTTTACCTAGTGCGCTGCGTCGTTCCTTACCTGCTTACAGTAATGAAGTGATTTTTATGCTGCATGGCAGTGCCGTGGCAGGGATCGTCACCATCATGGATTTGACTGGCGCGGCACGATTAGTCAATTCTCGATACTATGCGCCATTTGAAGCTTTTTTGAGTGCAGGGCTGTTTTATATGGCGCTGACTTTCATCATTTTGTGGTGTTTTAAACAGGCGGAACAACGTTTTCTTGCCTACCTAAAACCTCGCAGCTAAATAAAAAATCCCCATCAATGTCGATGGGGATTTTTAAGTAAGCCGTCAGAGCACTCGATTACTTGAATGTTGTCCAGATAGGCGCATGATCGGAAGGTTTATCGATCGCACGTAACTCATAATCGATGCCAGCCTCTTGACAAGTTTCAGCCAGTGTTGGTGTTGCCAAAATCACATCGATCCGAAGTCCACGGTTGTCTTCAAAGCCGCGTGAGCGGTAATCAAACCACGAAAATTGGTCACTGACGTCAGGATGCAATTGGCGGAAAGTATCGACCAATCCCCAATCTAAAAGCGTTTGTAACCACTCACGCTCTTCTGGTTGAAATGAACATTTACCTGTTTGTAACCAGCGTTTGCGGTTGGCTTCGCCGATACCAATATCCAGATCGAGTGGGCTGATATTGATGTCACCCATCACGACCAGACGCTCTGAATTACTGCGGTGTTCACGCAGATAGGTCATCAAATCACGATAAAACTGACGTTTGTAAGGAAACTTGGTTTCGTGTTCGACGTTATCACCTTGTGGGAAATAGCCATTGAGAATGGTGGTCTTCTGCCCATTCTGATCAGCGAATGTCGCCATGATCATGCGCTTTTGGTGTTCTTCATTGTCGGTTGGAAAGCCTTTGATCACTTCGACAGGCGTTTGTTTGCATAAAATGGCCACACCGTAGTGCGCTTTTTGACCGTGAAAATAGACTTGATAGCCCATGGCCTCGACTTCTTGACGAGGAAACGCCTCATCATGGACTTTGATCTCTTGTAGGCCAATCACATCAGGTTGATGCTTGTCGATCAACGCTTGCAGTTGATGCAATCTGGCTCTGAGTCCATTTATGTTGAAGCTGATAACTTTCATTGCGATTCCTTTTGGTTGACTTGGGACTGATGTTATCACCTAAGCTCGGGATCTCAAGTCCGGCGAATTATTGGTTCAATAGTGAACCAACAAAGTAAGCAAAAGGTAACAAAGTTGTTGTTTAAAAGAATCAATAGACTTATTTTTAGCCTTATCACTCGATATACATGTCTAAAACGCAAACATAAGGATGTTGTATGCGCCAAATTTCTGTTCAGTGGAAAATCACACTACTTGCGGGGCTTTGTCTGGTTTTTACTTCTCTCGCTTTAATCGGTTTTTCAATCTACAACGCGCGTGCGAGCCAGCAAACCGCCAAGCTGCAAAGTTCGGAGTCTGTCATTGATAAATCACAGCAACTGCTGCAAACCGGTGCTTTATTGAACGCGACAGAGATTTCAGAGTACCTCAGTGAAGCGATATATCGTGCGGAAATGTTGGCCGCGAATGCTCTGTTTTTGAAAAATAATTCAGAAGAAAACTTCGGTGAAAGTGAGGTGTTACGCACGTCGCTTGATGAAATGGTGCGTAAATCCGTACTTGGCTTTGACACCATAGAAGGCGCTTATCTGGTATTTCGTCCCAATATGCTCGACAGTGAAGATTCCAATTATGTTAATGCAGATTATGTTGGCTCAAACGATATTGGTCAGTTTGCCGCCTACTGGACCAAGGCGGCAAATGGGCAAAACGTGATTTCCCGCGTATTAACTCAAGCGCAACTCACAGAAGAATCGAATAAGGAGCGTTTTGTCTGCCCGATTGAGCAAGCATCGCCCTGTATTACATCGCCGCGCATGGTGGAGTTTGAAACGGGACGCTATCTGGCCACGTCGCTGTCTGTGCCGATTTTGATTGATGGTGTCGCCATCGGCTTTTATGGCATTGATCTGACGCTCGCGCCTTTGATTGGTATCACTCAAAAATCCGATAACAACCTGTTTGATGGACAAGGTAAAGTGTCGATTGTCAGTGAAAACAATGCGTTAGTGGCGAGTGATGCTGCTTTTTTAACCCTTGGCGAAACTTTTCAAAGCGAGAACCTCAGCCGCTCAACGGTGAGTTCATTGTTGCAGGCTGGGCAAGTCAACACTCAATGGAGTGAAGATGGACAATGGTTAGTGGTTTTTGCTCCTATCAAAGTGGCGAATCAAAACTGGGGTATCATTTTTGAAATGCCACGTCAAAGTGTCATGCAAGATGCCGAACAACTGGACATTTTACTTACAGAACAACTTGAGCGCGGCATTCGTAGTGAATTGATGGTGGGTACGCTTATGGTCGTCGTGGGGCTATTGGTGGTCGCTCTTATGGCGATGCGTTTGGTGAGACCAATTCGAGCGGTTGCTGAACGATTACAAGATATTTCCTCTGGTGAAGGGGATTTAACTCAGCGTTTGCAGGTGAATTCTGCCGATGAAATTGGCCAACTGGCACAGGGCTTTAACCTTTTTATGGATAAGTTACAGCCGATCATCCGCCGAGTTGTGGATAATACGGGACAAGTCGTGAGTACCACCGAGCAGGTCAAAAGTACGGTTGAATCAACGCGCCGTAGCAGCGAAGCGCAATTTAAAGAAGTCGACAGTGTGGCAACCGCCGCAGAGGAGATGACTCAAACCTCAGCACATGTTGTCGAGAATGCTCAGCGTGCGGTGAATGCGGCGAGCGATGCTCAGCGAGCTGCCCAAACAGGGGATGAAGTGATCCGCCATTCACAGATGCAGATGAACCAGTTGGTGGACAGAATGAATCTTGCCGTTCCTGTCGTGGAAGAGTTAGCACGCAACAACACTGGGATTATTGAAATCTTAAGTGTGATTGAAGGCATTTCAGAGCAAACCAACTTGCTTGCATTAAATGCGGCGATTGAAGCGGCTCGAGCTGGAGAGCAAGGCCGCGGTTTTGCTGTTGTTGCCGATGAAGTGCGCAGCCTTGCTAGTCGTACTCAAGCTTCTGTTGGTGAAATTCGGTCCGTTATCAACAAAGTTGAATTGGGTACGCAAGATGTCGTGAAAGCGATTCAAGGCAGCAATGAAACCGCACAAGCTACGGCAGAGCAAGTCGCGGATGCAGTTACTCAGCTCAACCGAGTGTTTTCGGCGATTCATGCCATCAACGAGATGAGTCATCAAATCGTGCAAGCTGCGCAAGATCAGCAGACGGTATCGGCTCAAGTGACTCAAAGCGTGGTCAATATTCGCGATTTAAGTGCGCAAATTCTTTCAGAAACGGAAGCATCCGAAAAAGTGGGAGAGCAAATTGCGCGGTTGTCGTTTGAACAACAAACTCTCGTCGGGCAGTTTAAAGTGAACTGAGGCCAAGCGTTGTCAGACGAGAGTTACTCGTCTGACAGGGGGGCGATGGTTTTTGGTTGAATGCTGGGTGATACTGCAGCGTCTGCCAGTTTTTGTTCAAAATCGCGTTTGACGATCTCAAGCGCAGCAAGCGCGATCTGGGGTTCAATCGCATGAGACTCTAATAAAAAGATAAGATCGACCGCGAGTTTGATCTCATCAGAGGCTTCATTCAGTGGAATCGATGGAGTCGACATTTACGCTTTTCTCTCTTGAGTGGTAATTCGTTTCTCAATTTTTATTTTTGCTTCACGGCAGCGGTTGAGTCGCTGCTCGGATTGCAACAGAGCTTGCTGAGCCGCCGCTTTTTCTGTTGCCGAGGCTTGCTCAAGCAACAGGGCTTTATCACGCACCAAATCCATCAAACGCCGTTCCCAATCTTGATGTTGAGCCAGCTCCTGATAAAGCTCATTAATGGGTTTTTTAAAATAAGCGTGCGGTTTCGGTTCGTTACGACGCACATTTTGAGTTGAAAGCTCACGAGTCAGTGCAGCGATTTGTGCAAGTAGCCGTTCAGATAAATATTCCGCGCGCAATGCCGTCAAACGTCCACTCTCTTTTTCACGGATTAAGGCTTGCAGTGTTGAATGAGCTTCTTCAACACAAGGTGTTAATAGCTTTCCGTGGCAATGGAATAACACCTCATCAAATAATGGGCGATGATGTTCACCACGTTGACGGTCGAGCTGGGCGGCAGAATGCTTGAGCTCGTTGAGAATCGTATGAAATTTGCTGTAGCTCTCCATCATCCCACCCACCATGCGTCATAAGCCAATTTCCCCGCCAAAATCGTGACCACTAAAATAAATAGGGGACGGATAAACGGAGCTCCAAAGCGAATGGCTGAGTGAGCTCCGACGTACGCTCCCGCCATCAAACAGACTCCCATCGTCAAACCCAACAGCCAATCAATATGACCGAGTAGGGCAAAAGTCACCAGTGAGGTGAAATTACTGGTTAAATTCATAGCTTTGGCAAGTCCCGAAGCCAGCAGGATATTGAAGCGATACAACGCCATTGAGCTGACCGTCCAGAACGCGCCAGTGCCAGGACCCGCTAAGCCATCATAAAATCCTAGCCCTATGCCTTGCAGGATCTGCTTGCGATGCAATTTAGGGCATGGTTCAGGCGTGACACTTTGTTCCGTTTGATGGGGGCGATGTAAAACCGTATATAAAGCCGCAGCCAGAATAATCAGCGGGAGTACTTTACGTAGCCAATCCGTGCTGATCGCATCAACGGCCAAAGTGCCCAGTATGGCGCCAATCAAGGTTGCAATAAAAGCGCGTTTCCAACATGCAGGATCAAAGAGTTTTTGACGATAGTAAGTCCATGCCGCGGTTGATGAAGCAAACGTCGCAGCTAATTTATTGGTTCCCAAAGCCAAATGAGGCGGTAAACCTAGCGAAAGTAGCGCTGGTACGGTCAACATTCCGCCGCCGCCTGCGACCGCATCGATAAATCCGGCAATAAAAGCAACAAGAGCCAGCACCATTATCGTGGTGGGTTCTATCCATTCCATCAAAAGCGCAATCCTAATTGTGGTGAGTTAATCGTTATTATCAGTATTCAATCGTGCGCTTAAAGGGCGGTAAGGCATCCAACAACGCTTTTCCGTAACGCTTTGATACTACCCGCCGATCAAGGATGACCACTCTACCAGAATCTCGCTCTTTGCGCAGTAGACGCCCAACAGACTGGATGAGCTTTTTGCTGGCTTCAGGAACGGTAATTTGCATGAAAGGGTTACCGCCCAGCTCTTGAATATATTCGGCATGTGCTTGTTCTACCGGAGAGGTTGGAACGGCAAAGGGGATTTTGGTGATGATCAGATTTTCGAGGAGTTCACCGGGCAAATCTAGACCTTCCGAAAAACTTCCAGTGCCAAATAAAACACTGGTTTTCTGTTTTTCAATCAGCTTTTTATGTTTATTTAGAATTTCTGATCGAGATTTCTCACCTTGCACCTGCAGTGCCCAACCACGTTTTGTGAACTCGACTTTTAAAGACTCTGCCACTTCACGCATTTGCCAATAAGAAGCAAAGAGGACCAAATTGGCTTTGTCAGCTTGCAGATAACACAATACTTTTTTGGCTAAATAGGCAGTATAGCCCTCGGCTTGTGGCTCCATTTCCATTTTTGGGATCAGCAATTCACCTTGCGTAGGGTAATCAAATGGCGAGGCTAAAGCTAAAAATTGCACTCCATCTTCCGCTTTGTCACTGATCCCAGCTTGCCGACAGAAGAAGCCGAATGAATTTAATGCTCTTAAGGTTGCAGAAACTAATATCGCGCCCACACAGCGGCTCCAAAGCTGCTGATCCAGTTGCCAGCCGATTTCGAGTGGCGAAACACTGACTAAATAGTCACCTTCTCGTTCAGGACTGACTTCAAGCCAGCGTGCTAAAGGGGCCCCTTTATCTTTGTTAGGTTTTGCCATCAGTTGCCATACTTGGGTCAAGTTTTCTAGACGTTGTACGTAAAACCCCAATTCGCCCAACGCAGGTTCAGCGATGCGTGTTGCAAGTTCGCCTTCTTTTACTTTTTCAGCAATTAAATCAGCTACTTTACTCACAGATTGCATCGCTTTTTGTGATGACTTACTAAGTGCTTGTGACTCATCAGCCAGCCATTGTGGTAACTCGCCGTGCTCAAAACGGTAAATTCCCTCAACAAATTGTTCAGCCATAAACTGTTTGGGTAACTGATTCAAAGTCGGGATTAAGTACTGTATCGCCGTGCGCGCCTCTTCAGCGAATCGCTCGGCACGTTTTTCATCACCTAGAGCGGTGAACTTGGATAAGGATTGATTGAGCTTTTCTAGCCAGCTTGCGGCTCCTTTTAACGTCGCGGCTGCCGATGCATGCTCGCGCGCGACCGTAGGGAGATGGTGCGCTTCGTCAAAAACATAAATCGTTTCTTCGGGTGCGGGGAGGATAACGCCCCCACCTAAGTCCGCGTCGGCCATCACTAGACTATGGTTAGCAATAATCACATCGGCCTTATCCAGTTCTGAACGTGCCTTCTGAAACGGACAGTGGCGATGAACACTAAAGCTGCCATTACAACTATGTTTATCGCTGACAATGACTGACCACAATTCATCACTAATCGGACTTGGCCAGCCATCACGGTCACCATCCCATTTCCCTTGGCTTAGGGCAGTATGCAGCTCTGCAAGCAGCTCTGTCTCATGAGGTTTGGGTTTACTTTCAAATAGCGCGATTTGCCCATCATCAATCCCACAGGCTGCGGCTAAACGTTCGCTACAACAATAACGTTGACGGCCTTTCGCAAGAATAAATGAGAAGTTTTGATCACTGATCCTGCGATAAAGCGGTAAGTCTTTATTGAGCAGTTGCTCTTGAAGAGCCACTGTGGCTGTGGAGATCACGACTTTCCGCTTATTCACCACCGCCACAGGGATAACCGCCATTAAATAGGAGAGAGACTTTCCTATGCCTGTTCCTGCTTCGGCCACTAACATTTGAGTCGATTTGTGATAAGCCCCACAAAGGGTTTTGGCCATCTCGGCAACTAGGAAATTTTGAGCGCGACGAGGAATGAAATTTTCCAATTGATTTTGTAGATTTTGATAACTGTTGCGAATGGAATCTTGAATGTTTTTTGTCAGCATAGAGGTGTCCAAAGTACGATGGCGCGATGGTAGCACAGATCACTGAGTGATACCTACTTCACGAAATCGTATGCTTTTAATAGAAATCTAGATCTTGTTCACAAATAAAAACTGAACCTTCAGAGACTTAAATTTATTTTGTTTTATAAAAAATATATAGCTCCAAATCCTAGGTTTGATTTTTATTAATATCCTAATTTCGCCATTTAAATGTTAATTTTTGGAGTTTTATTCTGGTTTTCTGTCGGGTTGTAATCCTGTGATTTCGTCTGTTTTTGTTAAGAACTAAGCCGAAAAAAATCATGAAATAAATGTAATTTATTGAATTTTAAGGTTTTATGTTTTTTTCTTTGTTTTTTTTATGGTATTTGACATGCAGAATATTCTTTTGCAATCTTAACCACGAATCTAATGGCGGTGGTGACCAAACAAAGAGTTGGAAAACCACCTTCAAAAAACAGGGAACCGGACAAGGAATTCCCATATTAAGAAAAGGCAGTGGATTAACATGAAAAAAACTCTATTAGCACTCGCAGTGCTTGCAGCCGCAGGCTCTGTAAACGCAGCTGAAATTCTAAAATCAGATGCTGGCACAGTTGATTTTTACGGTCAGCTACGTACAGAATTGAAATTCTTAGAAGATAAAGATCCAACAATTGGTTCTGGTTCTTCGCGCGCTGGTGTTGATGCAAACTACACCGTTAACGATAGCTTAGCGTTACAAGGTAAAGTGGAATTCGCACTAAAAGACAGTGGCGATATGTATGTTCGTAACCACATTCTTGGTGTAAAAACTAATTTTGGTAAGTTTAGCTTTGGTAAACAATGGACTACATCTGACGATGTATACGGTGCTGACTACTCTTATTTCTTTGGTGGTACAGGTCTTCGTTACGGCACACTGTCTGATGCACTACACGATTCTCAAGTCAAGTATGTTTACGAAGCTGACAGCTTCTGGGTTAAAGCTGGTTACGGTTTTCCAGAAGATAATGCAAAGCAAGAGCTAGCAGAACTGTATGTAGGTGCAACATTTGGTGATTTGGCTGTGCACGCTGGTGGTGGTCAAAACCGTGATAAAGCATTCAAAGTTGGTAGTAATACGGTTGGCACAACAACCACAGATATTAAAGCTGACGTAACAAATAGTTACTTTGAAGTGACAGGTGAGTACACTATTGGTGATGCACTGATTGGTGTTACTTACTACAACGCAGAACTAGATGTAGAAAATAACCCACTAGTGATCGATGAAGACGCTATTTCTGTTGCTGGTACATACAAAGTTGCTGACAAGACAAAATTGTATGCTGGCTATGAGTATGTAATGCAAGAAGCGAACACTGGCGCAGATGAAGATGGTACTCTTGTTTACCTAGGTGTTGAATACAAATTTGCAAGCTGGGCTCGTGTATATGCTGAGTATGGCTACGGCGATGGTACAACTCTGGGTTACACCAACAAGGGTTCTGACGCAGAAGTTAAAGCAACGAAAGTCGACAGCGCTAATAACTTTGGTATCGGTGCTCGTATCTACTGGTAAGATCTCGAACACGTTTATTGAGAAAGCCCGGCTGCTGCCGGGCTTTTTTATTGTGATGTGCAAGATAAGTGATTATTGTTGTTGTGTTTATTTTTATACGAAACAAGGTAGTTAGATAATGAAACTTAACCCACTGATTTTAGGTCTTCTGTTGTCATTTTCAGCAGGTCACTCATTAGCCGATGTAGTATTAAAAGTGCCAGAAAATATTGATTTACTTTCTGTAAATATGCAAAAACCAAAATCTGAAGGCGGATTATTTGGTGATAAAACGATTATGCTTAAAGATGGCACGAACCAGATTGTGTTTCGTTATATTCCTACTTTCGATGATGGTGACGATGTTAAGAAGGTATATAGCGATACAATTATTGCAAAATTTGAGAGTGAAAATGCCACTCTTCACTTTAAGATTCCTAGTTATCGCAATATAAAAGAAGCAAATGAGAAAATTCAAACAATGGAGTGGCAACTTGTTGACGAAAAAGGGCAATCTGTCGCTCTAGTAGAAGACAAACTACTCAATCCAGGTGTTCAATGGGGCAGAAATTACAGCCAAGAAGCTACAGAATATAACCAAAATGGAGGGGTTGCTGCGATCGGATACCTGAAAGTAGTTACTAATGAGGCTCAGCTATCTGAAAATACGACACAAGTTATTATGAGCGAAGCTTCTCAACCATTAGAAGTAGTCGGATCATCAAATAACCTGACTCAACTTCAACTTTGGTATAGCAAAGCCTCAAAAGAAGAACGCAAAGCGTTTAAGAAATGGATGGTCGATCAAGAATAAGCGAAAGCCTGCGCATGCAGGCTTTACTCTATTATCCACAGCACTTTTTATATTTCTTGCCACTACCGCAAGCACAAGGGTCGTTACGGCCTTGTTTGATGGCGGCTGGAAATTCACCGTCAATATAAAACCAACAGTTATTTTCTTTTAGAAATCGAGAGCGCTCTTCAAGGCAAAACACTTTACCCTCTTGATCAAGAAACGCTTTAAAGTGAACAAAACCTTCGTTAGGGGTTGCGCCCATTTGGGTCGAAATGATCTCAAGGCGAAGCCAATGGCTATGTACCGATTCGCTAATCGCATCACGCTCATTACTGGCTTGGCAAGAGGGATGGTATGTTTCAATCACAAACTCAACATTCTTTAAAATATGGGCACTAAAACGTGCTCGCATCAGCTGTTCAGGAACTTGAGCACTGTGAGGATTGAGATGAATAGGTTCGCAACACTGCGAGTAAGGTTGAGTATTTCCGCAATAACAGGACATAGAAAAGATAAACGTTGAGTAGGTAGATGGAGTTTATCGGCCCGTAAGCGTAATTACCAGTTTAGGTTTGTACACCAAGAAGATCGGCTGTCCATTTGACGGCTTCGATATAGCATTCTGTTGGTGCCTCGTTTGGAAGGTTAAGTGCTTGCCCAAGAGTCACAACTTGCCCCCAATCCGCCATTTCATAAGCTTTATTCAATGCCAATATTTGCCCTAAAGTGCCACTGCCTTGAGTTAAGGCCTGTTTGACTTCTTCCTCGATGGGCATTTCTTTCACAATGGAATCAAGGGATTGATCAAGTAGGCTGTCTAGCACAGAAAACATACCGGTTAGAAATCCGGTTCCGGGGGCAATGTTTGTCGGCACTCGTTCACTGAGCATTTCGCAAAAGCGGGCGCGTAGAATGGCAAGATTATAAAGATAGTCTGGTTTGGAATCTTGTGTTGAAGCAATCGCAACGAGCGAAATGAATTTACGGAGTTTCTGTTGCCCTAGATAGACCAGCGCTTGACGGAAAGATTGGATTTTTGAACTCACTGTTGCTGAAGAGTTTACGAACGTGAGTAGCTTATATGAAAGAGAAATGTCTTTGGCGACAATCGTTTCAATTTCACGAAAATCAACTTCGGGTTTCGCGACTTCTTTAAGTAGTTGCACAATGGTCAGAAAAGAGGGTTGCAGGGCTTTGCGCTGAATAATTTCAGGCTTACTAAAAAAGTAACCTTGAAAATAGTGGAAACCCGCTTGCTTGGCCTGTTCAAACTCTTCGTAGGTTTCAACTTTTTCGGCCAGAAACTCAATTTTCATGGAGCGCAGTTTATTGATAAAGAGCTTGGCTTTCGGGATAGGCACGAGACGAATATCAAATTTGATAATCGAGATATAAGGTAGAAATGCTTTCCAATCATTGCTTGGGATAAAATCATCCAGTGCAATTTTGTATCCGAGCTGAGCCATTTTTTTGATAGCACTGAGCAGTTCAGGGGTTGGTGGGCAATCTTCAAGAATTTCGACAACCAGACTTTTAACCGGAAACAGCGTGGGCACCATATTGAGTAAACTTTGATAAGGGAAGTTTACGAATCCAAGAAGATCACCCAGAGTGCTGTAGTGTGCGGTCAAGAAATGATCGGAAAGGAGGCGGCTAGTGGCTTCCTCGGGATCGATGTCTGGAAACGTGTTTTTAGGCCCATCACGAAAGAGAAGTTCGTAACCGATGGTGCTTTTTTCACGATCCAATATGGGTTGTCTAGCGACATACGAGTACTTCAAAGATTTACCTATTTTCGGGTTGTTGTTTCTTTTGTCAGTATTTTAAGGGTTTACCGAGATAAGTATTGGTCAAGAACATGGTTATTACTAATTGATTACTCAATATTTATGAGTGGTCTCGACAATAATGAGTAGCCAGTTAGTTTAGAATAGACCAAGATCGAGCTTTGGCTATACCAATCTCCTAACACAATCCGTGTTTTGAGAGTCTGGTCATCGGTTTGAATGGAGTGAATTGCAGGGCGGTGTGTATGACCGTGAATCATTAAATCTACGTTATATCGATGCATAACCGCGATGACTTCGCTGGGTGTAACATCCATGATCATCATGGACTTATGTTGTTTGTCATCTCGTATGTCTGACTGTATTTTGCGGACAAGCTTTTGCTTAAGTGCAAAAGGAAGAAGTCCAAATAATCGCTGTAACCAAGGCTGATGTACTTTGGCTCGAAATTCAAGGTAGCGTGTATCTTGGGTGCAGAGTGTATCTCCATGCAGTACGACGGCTTTTTGCCCATATAAGTCGATCACGGCTTCATCCGGTAACAACTGCACTCCTGTTTGTTGAGCAAACCGTTTCCCAACCAGAAAATCGCGATTTCCTTTAGTGAAATAGCATGGCACACCTTGTTGAGTCAGTTGGCGAAACTCGGATTTAATCTGCTCGGCAAAGGTGGTTGGGTCATCATCCCCAATCCAAAAATCAAAAAGGTCGCCAAGGACATAAAGTGCATCAGCTTTGATGGCTTCTTCGCGCATAAATTGAATGAAGGAAGCGGTGATATCAGGATGCTTGGGGGAGAGATGAAGATCGGAAATAAATAGTGTATGCATGTTTCACAGCAAAAGGAGCGCCTAAGCGCTCCGAGTAAAATTAAGCTTCGATAGTGGTGCCAGTGATCACCACTTCCTCTAGAGGGACATCTTGGTGCATGCCATAAGAACCGGTGCTCACGCCCTTGATCTTATTAACGATGTCCATGCCTTCAACCACTTCACCAAACACGCAGTAACCCCAACCATCACGACTTTCAGAACGAAAATCGAGGAAAGTGTTGTTATTCACGTTAATGAAGAATTGTGAGCTCGCTGAGTGAGGATCCATGGTACGCGCCATGGCAATCGTACCCACTTTATTGCTCAGACCATTATTTGCTTCGTTACGAATAGGATCGCGAGTCTCTTTTTCACGCAGTCCCGAAGTCATACCGCCGCCTTGAATCATAAAGCCGTCAATCACACGGTGAAAGAGAGTGTTGTCGTAGAAACCTTCACGGCAATATTGCTCAAAGTTTGCGCTGGTTACTGGCGCTTTTTCAAAGTTGAGCTGAATTTTGATGTCACCAAAATTGGTATGCAGGGTGATCATGAGTTTTACCTTCGCATTTATCCATTGAGAGCCAGAGTTTAGCCTAACTTTTTGTGCATTCAAAACATCAAATGGATGACCTAGTAATCTTTGAGTTGTTATACTGTCCGCCATTTATAATTTTGATGGTAATCAGATAGAGATCATGTTGAAGATTTATAACTCACTCACAAGACAGAAAGAGGAATTTAAACCAATCGTTGCCGGCAAAGTGGGCATGTATGTGTGTGGAGTCACTATTTATGATCTCTGTCATATCGGACATGGGCGTACATTTGTTTCATTTGACGTAGTAGCTCGTTATCTTCGTTACCTTGGCTACGATCTTACCTTTGTGCGTAATATCACCGACATCGATGACAAGATCATCAAGCGTGCTGCAGAAAACGCAGAAACGTGCGAATCATTGACAGAACGCTTGATTCAAGAAATGTATGCGGATTTCGATGCCCTGAATATCAAACGTCCCGATGTTGAACCACGTGCGACGGCTTATATCGAAGAGATCATTGCTCTGGTTGAGCGCCTGATTGAGCGTGGTTTTGCTTATGTTGCTGATAACGGTGATGTGATGTTTGAAGTGAGCCAATACAGCGAGTACGGTAAACTTTCCAAGCAAGATCTTGATCAACTCCAAGCGGGAGCACGTGTGGATATCGAAGCGGCAAAACGCAGTCCGCTGGATTTCGTGCTCTGGAAAATGTCGAAACCGGGTGAACCAACATGGGAATCCCCTTGGGGCTCTGGCCGTCCGGGCTGGCACATCGAGTGTTCAGCGATGAACTCATCAATTTTGGGTACCCATTTCGATATCCACGGTGGTGGTTCTGACTTGCAATTCCCACATCATGAAAACGAAATTGCGCAATCTTGCTGCGCCCATGATACCCAGTACGTCAACACTTGGATGCACAGTGGTATGGTGATGGTAGATAAGGAGAAGATGTCGAAATCACTCGGTAACTTCTTCACTATCCGCGATGTTTTGGGCCATTATGATGCAGAAACAGTGCGTTATTTCTTGATGTCAGGCCACTACAGAAGCCAATTAAACTACAGTGAAGAGAATCTCAATCAAGCACGTGCTTCACTAGAGCGACTCTATAACGCACTGCGTGGTTTAGATCGTAGCGTGCCAGCCGCGGGGGGCGAAGAGTACGTGACGCGCTTTACTGCTGCTATGAACGATGATTTCAATACGCCAGAAGCGTATTCGGTGCTGTTTGATATGGCTCGTGAAATCAACCGACTCAAGAGTGAAGATATGACCAATGCGAGCGCTTTGGGCAGCTTAATGCGTGAGTTGGCAGATGTGATCGGTATTCTTTACCAAGAGCCTGAGGCTTTCTTCCAAGGTAGTGCGGAAGATGAAGATGCGGCGCAAATTGAAGCTTTAATCAAGCTACGTAATGATTCTCGTGCGACGAAAGATTGGGCTAATGCTGACTTGGCGCGTGATAAGTTAAACGAAATGGGAATTGTGCTTGAAGATGGACCTAATGGTACAACTTGGCGTCGTAAGTAACGAGCAACAAATGAAAGGGTGGGCGTAAGCCCACTCTCTTTTTCTGGCACGTGTAGCCCATCTTTAAACGAACAAGGCAAGTGAGTTATGTCTGTCATCTTAGGGATTGATCCTGGATCGCGCGTGACGGGGTATGGTGTGATTCGTCAACAAGGACGACACCTTATCTACCTCGGTAGCGGTTGTATCCGTACTTCCGATCTCGAGTTACCGTTACGCCTGAAACAAATCTATGCGGGCGTGAGTGAAATCATCACCCAATTTCAGCCGGATGCCTTTGCCATTGAGCAGGTGTTTATGGCAAAGAATGCCGATTCAGCATTAAAACTTGGTCAAGCCCGCGGCAGTGCGATTGTGGCGGCGGTGAACGCAGAACTTCCTGTTTATGAATATGCTGCCAGACTGATTAAACAAGCGGTCGTTGGTACGGGAGCGGCTGATAAAAGCCAAGTTCAACATATGGTGCAGCAGATGCTCAAACTGCCCGGTAAGCCCCAAGCCGATGCAGCAGATGCTTTAGGTGTTGCTATTTGTCATGCTAATACCAACAAAACTCTAATTGCATTGGCAGGGCAGGCAACGAGTGCGCGTAGAGGTCGTTATCGTTAAATGTAGCTTGATGCTACGAGCATTTTACTGGCTATCCATCCAGTTATTGATTATCATCCAGAGCATCTTTCCTCCCTCTATTATAAGGAAACACAAGTGATTGGACGTCTTCGCGGTACGCTGATTGAAAAGTTACCTCCTCAAATTTTGATTGAGGTCGGTGGTATTGGCTATGAAGTGCAAATGCCGATGAGCTGTATTTATGAACTGCCGAATATTGGGGAAGAAGCCATCATTTATACCCACTTTGTAGTTCGAGAAGATGCACAGCTACTTTATGGCTTTAATACCGTTAGCGAACGCGCTCTGTTTCGTGAAGTAATCAAAGCCAATGGCGTAGGGCCGAAAATGGGGCTTGCGATCCTCTCTGGCATGACAGCCAATCAGTTTGTGACTTGTGTGGAAAAAGAAGATATCTCTACCCTCATTAAATTACCGGGAGTCGGGAAGAAGACGGCTGAGCGATTGGTGGTGGAAATGAAAGATCGCCTGAAAGGATGGGGAGCGGGTGACCTCTTTACACCTGCAACCGATGCGGCCCCTGTCGATTCTACGCCCGTGATTGCTCAAAATGCTCAGGAAGAAGCCATGAGCGCGCTATTGGCGCTAGGTTACAAGCCCCCTCAAGCTTCCAAAGCGGTATCGCAAGTGGCTAAAGCAGGAATGAGCAGTGAAGAGTTGATTCGTGAAGCGCTCAAATCTATGGTGTAACGATTCACGTTTTGCCGTCGTTAAAAACAGTCGCCATTAAGCCAATAGAGAAAATATGATAGAAGCCGATCGTTTAATTGCTCCAATCAGCAACCACTTCAAAGATGAGGAAGTGATTGATCGAGCGATTCGTCCCAAAAAGCTTGCCGATTACCAAGGTCAAGATCATGTTCGTGATCAGATGGAAATCTTCATTCAAGCGGCACAAATGCGCCAAGAAGCCTTAGATCATCTGCTGATTTTCGGGCCTCCGGGCTTGGGTAAAACCACCTTGGCCAACATAGTCGCTAACGAAATGGGCGTGAATATTCGTACTACTTCAGGTCCTGTATTGGAAAAAGCGGGAGATTTAGCGGCACTGCTAACCAATCTTGAAGAAAACGATGTGCTGTTTATTGATGAAATCCATCGTCTGAGCCCAATGGTTGAGGAAGTACTGTATCCCGCTATGGAAGATTACCAACTCGATATCATGATTGGTGAAGGCCCAGCTGCACGCTCAATCAAAATCGATCTCCCTCCTTTTACTTTAATTGGAGCCACCACACGTGCAGGCTCGCTGACTTCACCACTGCGTGACCGATTTGGGATTGTGCAACGATTGGAGTATTACAAAGTCGCCGATTTACAACACATAGTGCAACGTAGTGCACAGTGTCTCGGTCTTTCGATGGATAGTGAGGGCGCTCTTGAAGTGGCTCGCCGTGCACGTGGAACCCCACGGATTGTCAATCGCCTGCTGCGCCGGGTACGAGATTATGCCGAAGTAAAAGGGGATGGGCACATTTGTGCGCAAACCGCTGACAGGGCACTCAATATGCTTGATGTTGACCATCAAGGCTTTGATTACATGGATAGAAAGCTGCTGTTAGCAATAATGGAAAAGTTTTCAGGTGGCCCAGTCGGAATCGATAACCTTGCGGCAGCTATTGGCGAAGAGAAAGATACGATAGAAGATGTTCTTGAGCCATTTCTCATTCAGCAGGGTTATTTACAACGTACACCACGCGGTCGTATCGCGACAGATCGCGCTTATTTGCATTTCGGTATTGAAAAATAATGTTACAAATCTCGCTTGTTAAACCGAGCGAGATACTCTTTTTTGACAAAGTTCTCATTTCTTGTATTTCCTTTCCTCGCTCAATTGTTGGATTTTTTGGGTGTGATGTTAATCCGTTGATTGTTTTCAAGCGAATTACATGGGTTTTTTCACGAGTAGGTAACACAAATTGCTTGCCTCTTTTGATTTAGATCATTTTGTTTGTTTATTAACCACATGGCTGGTGCGAAACTTGATTTAGATCAAGGCGTAATTCTCCTATAAACCTTTTGAAACAAGCGGGTTTTGGCATTAGTATTAGCCATAGCTATATTAGCTACAACTTAACAATTAACTAACCATAGTGGTACATAGTTGCAACAACAAATTTTTTTTGTAGCAAAGTGTTATAGTTTTTTTAACATTGTAATTGTTGTTCTATGTCGAACGTGTCATTCAGCCGACACAAAGGAGTTACCATGATCGATGTCGTTGATTTATCGCGGTTGCAATTTGCACTTACTGCGATGTATCACTTCCTGTTTGTTCCCCTCACTCTAGGGATGGCATTTTTACTTGCTATCATGGAGTCACTCTACGTCATGACCGACAAGCAGATTTACAAGGACATGACCAAATTCTGGGGTAAGCTGTTCGGGATTAACTTTGCTCTAGGTGTGGCAACAGGCCTTACCATGGAGTTCCAGTTTGGTACCAACTGGTCTTACTATTCTCATTATGTAGGTGACATTTTTGGTGCTCCACTTGCGATTGAAGCGCTGGTAGCCTTCTTCCTAGAATCTACATTTGTTGGTTTATTCTTCTTTGGGTGGGACAGACTTTCCAAACGACAACACTTAGTCGTGACTTGGTTAGTCGCATTAGGCTCAAACTTCTCTGCTCTGTGGATTCTGGTTGCAAACGGCTGGATGCAAAACCCAGTAGGCTCAGAGTTTAATTTTGAAACCATGCGTATGGAAATGGTGAGCTTTGCTGATGTGGTACTAAACCCAGTTGCCCAAGTGAAGTTTGTTCACACCGTTGCGGCAGGTTATACCACAGGCGCAATGTTCATTTTGGGTATCAGTGCGTACTACCTACTGAAAGGTCGTGATGTTGCTTTTGCACGTCGTTCATTTGCGATTGCGGCATCATTCGGTATGGCTTCTGTACTGTCCGTTATCGTACTGGGTGATGAATCAGGCTATGAGCTTGGTGAAGTTCAGCGCGTGAAACTGGCGGCGATTGAGTCTGAATGGCACACCGAGCCAGCACCCGCAGCGTTCACCTTGTTTGGTATTCCAAATCAAGAAGAAATGCGCACCGACTACGCGATCAAAATTCCATTTGCACTAGGGATCATTGCAACACGTTCACTTGACGAACAAGTTGTAGGTCTGCGTGATCTGCGTGATGAACACGTTGAGCGAATTCGTACCGGTATTTACGCTTACGATCTGCTAGAGCGTCTGCGCGCTGGTGAAAAAACGCCGGAAAACATGGCCGCCTTTGATGAAGTAAAACATGATCTCGGTTATGGCCTACTTCTGAAGCGTTACACGGATAAAGTGACGGATGCGACAGAAGAGCAAATCCAAGCGGCAGCGGATGATTCTATCCCAACAGTATGGCCACTATTCTGGTCTTTCCGCATCATGGTGGCTTGTGGCTTTATTATGCTAGTGGTGTTTGGTGCCGCCTTTATCCAAACCTGTCGTCAGAAGATTGAACAGAAAAAATGGGTTCTCAAAGCCGCGCTATTCAGTATTCCATTGCCTTGGATTGCGGTCGAGACAGGTTGGTTTGTCGCTGAATATGGCCGTCAACCTTGGGCTGTCGGTGAAATTCTTCCCGTTAACGTTGCCGCTTCTGCATTGAGTGCAGGAGAGATCATCACTTCAATGCTGGCGATTTTGGCACTGTACACCATCTTCTTGATTGCAGAAGTGTACTTAATGGTTAAGTTCACTCGTAAAGGCCCAAGCAGCCTGAAAACCGGACGGTACCATTTTGAACAAGGCGCAGAGTCTGTTCAGGATCAAGTCAACCGCCAAGTTGAAGCATAAGGCAAGGAGAAACAACCATGTTTGATTACGAGATCTTACGACTCATTTGGTGGGTACTGATTGGTGTGCTCCTCGTGGGTTTTGCCATCACAGATGGCTTTGATATGGGCGTTGGGGCGCTAGTCCCTATCATTGGTAAAAATGATAACGAACGCCGAGTGATGATTAACTCTATTGCCCCACACTGGGATGGAAACCAAGTTTGGCTCATCACAGCCGGTGGTGCTTTGTTTGCCGCATGGCCGCTGGTTTACGCCACTTCATTTTCAGGTTTCTATCTGGCTATGATTGTGACACTTGCTGCGCTGTGGTTACGCCCTGTCGGTCTAGACTATCGCTCAAAAATCGAGAGCACAAAATGGCGTAATAACTGGGATTTAGCGATTTCAGCATCAGGATTCATTCCACCGGTTATCTTTGGTGTGGCATTCGGAAACCTGCTACAAGGTGTTCCTTTCCAACTGAGTGATTTCTTGATGCCGACCTACCATGGTTCATTCTTTGGTCTGCTCAATCCATTTGCTCTGCTCTGTGGTCTTGTGAGCTTGTTCATGACTTTGCTACAAGGCTCTGCATGGCTGCAAATGAAAACGACATCGCATGTACATCAACGTGCTCGTAATGTGGCACAACTGACCGGTTTGCTCACCGCCGTGTGTTTTGTGGCCGCAGGCTTTTGGGTCCAGCACATCGACGGTTATATGATTGTTGGTGCGATTGACGGTAATGCCGCATCGAATCCGCTCAACAAAGAAGTGATTCGTGAAGCGGGTGCTTGGTTACACAACTTTGAACAAGTACCAGTACTGTGGTTAGCTCCTGCACTGGGTGTATTGATGCCTCTACTCTCGGTTTTGGCGTCACGTCTAGATAAAGGTGGCTTGGCATTTTTGACCTCTAGTTTAGGTAACGCTGGCGTTATCTTCACCGCAGGTTTCGCTATGTTCCCATTCGTTATGCCTTCAAGTTTGAATCCGGCCCATAGCTTGACTATGTGGGATGCAACTTCAAGCAAGCTGACGCTAGAACTGATGACTGTGGTTGCGGTTGTCATGGTGCCTATCATTTTGGGTTACACCATCTGGAGTTACTACAAAATGTTTGGTCGTCTCGATGATAAATTCATCGAAGATAACAAGAATTCACTGTACTAAGGAGCGCTCATTATGTGGTATTTCGCATGGATCCTTGGCGTATTACTCGCCTGTGCATTCGGCATCATCAATGCTCTTTGGTTAGAGCACACTGAGATGATGGATAAAGATAGTGAGTGATTGGCAATTAAAGTGGTCTGAAAAGATCGCTCGCTGTCATGACATCACCGATAAGGCCTTGCTCAAGGCCTTATCGATACTATTAGGCTTCTACAATGCCGCGATGGTGATGTGGGATCCGAATAGTTACGCAGATCGAATCGGCGGCTTCAACGCAGTTATTGCGCCGCTGATGATTTGGGCAATATGTGCCAGTATGGTCTTTGGGGTAGGGTTTAGGCCCCGCCACTGGGTATGGCAAATCGTGTTCAGTCCATATCTATCATTGACCATTCTGAGTTATTTGACGTTGGTGCAGCTAATAAGCTAGCTCAATTCGTATTGTTGATGAGTTTTTATGCAGATTAGCGCTGTCATTTTGAGACAGCGCTAATTTTTTATCATTAGGTAAGAAAACATTGCACGGGCTTGTACTATCGTGAGCGAGTTGCGCTATAGTAGCAGCCATTCCTCGGTGTATGAGATTTTTATCAAAACCATGAACACTTTTCATTGGCCGGTCACGGTGTATTACGAAGATACTGACGCTGGTGGAGTGGTTTATCACGCAAATTATCTAAAATTCTTCGAAAGAGCCCGTACCGAAATGCTCCGTGCTGTTGGTGTTCATCAACAGAGTTTGTTGGAACAAGGTATTGGCTTTGTGGTCAGACACATGGAGATCGATTTTCTTAAAGGCGCTAAGTTAGATGACCATTTGGAAGTCGTGACCAGAGTGTCAGAATTAAAAAAGCTTCTTTAACCTTCTGTCAGGAACTCGTTAATCCTGAAGGCACTGTGTTGTCTAAAGCCAAGGTTAAGGTAGCATGTATCGACAATGAGAGCATGAGGCCGAGAGCTTTGCCTCAATTAATCAGTTTGGAGTTAAACTGCAGTGACTGCTGATATTTCATTTCTTGACCTTTTTTTACAAGCTAGCTTCCTAGTAAAAATGGTAATGCTGACCCTTTTGGGAATGTCGGTTGCCTCGTGGGCGGCAATTATCAAACGTAGTAAAGTTATCTCTGCTGCCGAGCGTGAAGCGGATACCTTTGAAGACCGCTTTTGGTCTGGAATGGATCTCGGTGCGCTATACCAAGACGTCAAAAAACGTAAAGATGACATCTATGGCATTGAGGAAATTTTTTATGCTGGCTTTACTGAATTTGCTCGTTTACGTAAGACTAACCCAGGTGCACCTGATTTTGTGATGGAAGGCACAGGGCGAGCCATGCGCGTAGCTGTGGCTCGTGAAGTTGATTCACTCGAAACCAGCTTACCTTTCTTGGCAACTGTCGGTTCCATCAGCCCATATATCGGTCTATTTGGAACGGTGTGGGGTATCATGCATGCGTTTATTGCTCTTGGAGAGGTAAAGCAAGCTACGTTAGCGATGGTGGCTCCGGGGATTGCAGAAGCTCTAATTGCAACGGCGATTGGTCTATTTGCTGCGATTCCAGCCGTTATGGCTTACAACCGTCTTAGCAATAAAGTCAGTAAGCTTGAACATACTTACGCTACCTTCTCGGAAGAGTTTCATACCATTCTCCACCGTCAAGTGATGGCTGGCAGGGAATAACTATGGCTGGCTATCAAACCAAAAAACGTGAGATGAAAGCAGAGATTAACGTGGTTCCTTACATCGACGTTATGCTGGTTCTCCTCATTATTTTTATGGTGACATCACCGTTTGTAACACAAGGTGTGGATGTGGAGTTGCCGAAAACTCATTCGGCTAAATCAGCACAAGATCTAGCGGGTGATAGCGATTCTAGCTTTATCATTGTTGAGATTGATAAAGAAGGTAATCTTGGCCTGAGTGTTAATGATGAAGAAGTTCAACGCGGTCTATCCATCGAAGATGTGATTGTTCGAGTGAAAGCAGAATTGTCTCTTAAACCTAATTCACCTGTGGCCGTGGGTGGCGATGCCGCTACACCTTACGCAGAGATTGTTTTGGTATTGGATGAGTTGGGTCAAGCTGGTATTCCTAAAGTAGGGCTACTCACGGACCTTAAATAATAGGTTTAATACTGAGCATGAAAGAGAATAAGTCCAGAAAAAGTAATGATGCTAAATCGATAACTATTTCGCTGGCGATGCACGGTGCTTTGGTCGCGATATTGCTCTGGGGAGCCGATTTCACCATGTCTGATCCTGAACCGACAGGACAGATGATTGAGGCGGTTGTCATTGATCCTCAGCTCGTTCGTCAGCAAGCTCAGCAAATTCGTAGTCAGCGTGAAGAGGCGGCGAAAAAAGAGCAAGAGCGACTGGATAAACTCCGTCGTGAAAGCGAACAGCTAGAGAAAAATCGACAAGCAGAAGAAGAGCGGATCCGCCAGTTGAAAGAGCAACAGGCTAAAGAAGCCAAAGCGGCTCGTGAAGCGGAAAAGTTGCGTGAGCAGAAAGAACAAGAGCGCTTAGCTGCTGAGCAGAAAGCTCGCGAAGAAAAAGAGCGTGCTGCAAAAGCAGAGGCTGAACGCAAAGTGAAAGAAGAAGCCGCAAAAAAAGCTGAGCAAGAACGCGTGGCGAAAGAAGCCGCAGCAGCAAAGGCAGAACAGCAACGTATTGAACGTGAAAAAGAAGCCAAGCTTGCGGAAGAAAAAGCCAAACGTGAAAAAGAAGTGGCAGCGAAAGCTGAGCAAGAACGTTTAGCAAAGGAAAAAGCGGCCAAAGAGGCGGCAGATAAAGCCAAGAAAGAAAAAGAACGCGCGGCAAAAGCAGAAGCTGAACGTAAAGCTCAAGAAGCGGCCTTGAATGATATTTTTGGCAGCTTGAGTGAAGAAAGTCAGCAAAATAATGCGGCACGTCAGCAGTTTGTTACTTCGGAAGTAGGGCGCTATGGAGCCATCTACACCCAGCTCATCCGGCAGAATCTGTTAGTGGAAGACAGTTTTCGAGGAAAGCAGTGTAGGGTAAACCTAAAGCTTATTCCTACTGGGACTGGCGCATTACTGGGTAGCTTAACCGTTTTGGATGGTGACAGTCGTTTATGTGCAGCAACCAAACGCGCTGTTGCCCAAGTGAATAGTTTTCCATTGCCGAAAGATCAACCTGACGTTGTGGAAAAACTAAAGAATATTAATTTAACCGTAGCACCTGAATAAGGAAGGGAAGGCTTGTGTTTAAGCGATTAGTTTTTGTTTTGATGCTCATCGGTACCGGTTTTTCCAATATTGCGAATGCAGCATTGGAGCTAGTTATTACTGACGGTATTGATTCTGCACGTCCGATTGCGATAGTTCCTTTCAAATGGGAAGGCGCAACCAAGTTGCCTGAAGACGTTTCTGCGGTGATTGCCTCTGACTTACAGCGCAGTGGTAAATTTAGCCCAGTTCCGACCAGCAAAATGCCACAGACGCCTTATAGCGAAGAGCAGGTTAACTTTGGCAAATGGACATCTATGGGGGTCGATTCATTATTGACGGGTACGATCACGCAAAATGCGGAAGGTAGCTATGTAATTAGTTATCAACTGGTTGACATTGTGCGTGGACAACTGACTCAAGGCCAAAGCAAAGCTCTGTCTCAAGATGGTCAATTGGTGCTATCTAAAGATCATGTTTTGTTTAATAAAGTGGCGACCGTTCCTGCATCAAGAATGCGTGAATATGCCCACCGTATTGCGGACTTGGTTTATGAGGAATTGACCGGTGAACGCGGCGCCTTCTTAACGCGCATCGCTTACGTTGTGGTCAATGATAAGGATCCGTATCCTTATCAACTGAGAATTGCTGATTATGACGGCTATAACGAACGTCTTGTACTTCGTTCTAAGCAGCCGCTTATGTCACCTGCTTGGTCACCTGATGGTCAGACTTTGGCTTACGTGAGTTTCCAAAACGGACAAGCCGAAATTTACATGATGAACATCTACAGTGGGAAGCGAGAGAAGCTGACGTCATTCCCACGTCATAATGGTGCACCCAGATTCTCACCAGATGGTAAAACGCTAGCGCTGGTTTTATCAAAAACTGGTAATTTACAGGTCTACACGATGGACTTGGCTACACGTCGCTTAACAGAGGTGACTAGTGGCCGTTCCAACAACACCGAACCTTTCTGGCATCCAGATGGTAAATCTTTAATTTTCACTTCAGATCGGGGTGGTAAACCACAGATTTATCAAGTAAATTTATCCGGCGGTGAAACCAAGCGTTTAACTTGGCAAGGTAGCCAAAACTTGGGTGGCCAAATTACACCGGATGGAAAATTCTTGGTGATGGTGAATCGTAGTGATTCCGGCTTCAATCTCGCGAAGCAGGATTTAGAAACAGGGGCAATGCAGATTCTGACAAAAACCTTGTTAGATGAGTCCCCAAGTATTGCGCCGAATGGTGGTATGGTGATTTATAGCTCCATCTACAATAAGGCCAACGTCTTGTCGATGGTATCCATTGATGGACGCTTTAAAGCAAGATTACCGGCAACCAATGGGCGCGTTCGTGCTCCAGCATGGTCACCGTTTTTATAACAAGTAACTGTTTAATAGAAAGGAATAGGAAATGCAACTTAACAAAGTTCTTAAGAGTCTGCTGATTGCGCTACCAGTTTTAGCTGTTACCGCTTGTAGCTCAAGTGATGATGCTGCGAACTCAGGTTCTCAAACTAACCAATCAGCAGTGTCTACTGTTGACTCAAATGGTCTGAATGCACAAGGTCAACTGACTGAGCAAGAACTGAAAGAACAAGCTCTGCGTGAAAACCAAACTATCTACTTCGCATTCGACAACGCAACTATCGCGAGCGACTACGAAGCAATGCTAGCTGCACACGCTGCTTACCTAGTGAAAAACCCAAGCCTACGCGTAACTATCGAAGGTCACGCTGATGAGCGCGGTACTCCTGAGTACAACATCGCACTGGGTGAGCGTCGTGCTCAAGCAGTTGCTAAGTACCTAGAAGCTCTGGGTGTTCAAGCTGGCCAACTGTCTATCGTTAGCTACGGTGAAGAGAAGCCTCTAGTTCTAGGTCAATCAGAAGAAGCGTACGCGAAAAACCGTCGTGCAGTTCTGGTTTACTAATTGAGGTGATGCCTCATGTTCAGTAACTTAAAGCACGTTGTCATGCTGATGTTACTGGCAAGTGCAGCGAGCTATGCGCTCGCTGCACCCGCTCCAGTATCTGACTTAGGTAGCAACGTATCCGGTGGTTCGCGGAGTTCAGAAATTGAACGTCTCGAACGTCTCCTCGAAAGCCGTAATCTTGTGCAGTTGCAAATGCAAAAGCAACTCGATGATATGGCACTTGAAGTCAATGAATTACGGGGCCAGATTGAAAAAAACAACTATGACATGCAGCAAATGTTGCAGCGTCAAAGGGAGTTGTTTGTAGAACTTGACCGTGTGCGTGGCGAGATGAAGTCACCTTCCTCCGGAGCCGGCCAACTACCAACAAGCAGCAATGATGAGGCTGCACAAGGCACCTTCAGTAGCGACGCTAATGAACAGGCTGCTTATCAGAATGCTGTTGATCTGATCCTTAAAAAGCGTGACTACGCAGGTGCGATTGCCGCTTTCCAGAAGTTTCAGACTGACTACCCTAATTCGACCTTCTCTGCTAATGCTCACTACTGGCTAGGCCAGCTCTATTTTGCCAAGAAAGAAGACAAAGAAGCCGCGAAAAGTTTTGCAGCTGTTGTCTCGGATAAAGGCTCTAACAAACGGGCTGATGCATTAGTTAAGTTGGGCGATATTGCGAAACGCAATAATAACGCCGAGCAGGCACGTAAATTTTACCAGCAAGCGGTGGATGAATATCCCGATAGTGCTTCTGCTAAAATTGCCAAAGAAAACCTTAAATAAATACAAGAGCTGCGAATGCAGCTCTTGTTCGTTTCAGCTTTTCACTCTGTTATGGACAGGGTCATTCATCGCTACACATTATTTCTCCCTCCTTGTTTAGGGCATTCAATTTTGCTTGCTGCTGGCTAGGGTGTACAATGCGCCGTCTATGGAAGTTGTGTAGAGCAAGAGCAATGAGCCACATACTCGATACTATAAATACAGTTTATCCCTTTCCCCCAAAACCTATCCCTCTTAGGGATGAGGAAAAGCAAGCTTATATCGCTGAGATCAAACAACTCTTAATTGAGAAAGATGCGGTGTTGATTGCTCATTACTATACGGATCCTGAAATTCAAGCGCTTGCTGAATCGACAGGTGGGTTTGTGGGTGACTCGCTAGAGATGGCAAAATTTGGCAACCGCTATCCAGCCACAACCTTAATTATTGCGGGCGTACGTTTCATGGGAGAGTCAGCAAAGATTTTGACCCCAGAAAAACGCATCTTAATGCCGACGCTCGAAGCGGAGTGCTCCCTCGATCTTGGTTGCCCAGCAGACAAGTTCACTGAGTTTTGCGATGCACACCCTGATCATACGGTAGTCGTGTATGCCAATACGTCAGCGGCGGTGAAAGCGCGTGCCGACTGGGTAGTGACATCAAGCATTGCTCTGGAAATTGTTGAGCACTTAGATTCTGAGGGTAAACCTATTATTTGGGGTCCAGATCGACACTTAGGTGCTTATATTGCTAAGAAAACGGGCGCAGACATGCTGTTATGGCAGGGCGAATGTGTCGTGCATGATGAGTTTTCTGCTGATGCTCTGCGTAAGATGAAGGCACTTTATCCTGATGCTGCGATTTTGGTTCATCCTGAATCGCCTGCGAGTGTTGTTGAATTGGCGGATGCGGTAGGCTCAACAAGCCAACTCATTAAAGCGGCTAAGACATTACCACAGCAGAAAATGATTGTTGCTACGGATAAAGGAATTTTCTTTAAAATGCAGCAAATGGTTCCCGAGAAGGAGCTGATTGAAGCTCCAACCGCAGGTGCGGGAGCGACTTGCCGTAGTTGTGCGCATTGTCCTTGGATGGCGATGAATGGCCTTCAGGCTATTGCACAAGCACTGCGTGAAGGTGGCAAACAGCATGAAATTTTTGTGGATGAAGCGCTGAGAGTGAAATCACTTATCCCGCTTAATCGTATGTTGGATTTCGCTGAACAACTGAATTTAAAAGTGAAAGGCAACGCGTAAGTAAGCTGTCTGTTGTGCTGAAAATAGACATGCCCATCGAAAAAAAAACGGGCATGTCTAGCAAACATGATGGCTACTGAGCTTCAGCTAACGTGACACCACGTTGTGTGATTCCACACAACATCACTGGAATCGCATGATAAATTTCAGCAAATTGCTCTAAACCGGTGAAGCCTTGCTCATAAAGTGTGGCGATCGATGTTTCAGGATCGTAGAGCATACTTAATGAAAGAAGCACGCCACCAAGCAGGGTATTATCGGAACTATTTTCTGGCATCAACACCTCCCAATCATCACGCGCTAATTGCCAACCTTGTAGCATCCCCTCGCAAAAATCACGTACCTCTTGATTCACGATTTCTGCCTCATCCAACAAGTAGCCAGTTGGCCATTGCCAGTTGCCTTCTAGTAGCTGAGATCGTGTTTCATTCCAAAGTGCGATGATGTGCTCGAAATAGTTTTCTAATTGGATAGGATCCGAAAAAGGTGCAATCTCTTCTCCACCCCATAAGAAGGGGAGCCATTCTTCAGGGGGTAAGACATTAGGACAGCAAGCCATAGCGGTAACAAAACCGACGGTTTTAGCTTGATTGAGGAGTTTGTTTTCTAATTCTGGCTGCTGCAGGATTTCTTGTAAGGTTTGCATGAGATGTGAGTGCTCAATAAATATCAGTGCGCCTATTTTATCTGGAAAGCGTGCTCAGGGCATCCGCTTGTTCTCTCTGTTCAGCGTTTAAGGCTCAATTTCCTGCCTAAGAATGTTAGTTTGTGCACAGCGCCATGGAAAATCGATGAGAAAAGAAAGCCTGACAGAATAATTTCGCTATAATTTTGTAAACAAAAAATAATTCAGTTGGTTATGGCTATTCGCTCCTCGCTTAAAAAGAAAAGTATTCTAGCGCTGACCATTTATTTGGCCTTCTTCCTTGCGATTGTAGGAACGCTGAGTTATTGGGGGCTTGAAGTCCCATTTAGAAAAGAGCTGAAAAATAATCTAGCCCTGAGAGCGGAGTTACTGGCTACCCAAATTCGTGAGCCATTGAATAACTCGATAGGGGTTCTGCAGAGTCTTACCAGCATTGGCAAAAGCGCAGCCGATAAGGAAGAGCAAGAGCGCATGCTGCGCTCACTATTTTCTGTTGTTGGCGGAGTGATCATTAGCGGCGGGTTGTGGCCGGAACCCAATCTATCGGCAACTGACCCCTCACTACGATATGACAGCTTGTTTTTTAATAAAGCAACCGATGGACAGGTTGACCAACTGAGCTCATGGAATAACCCCAAAGCCGGGGGGTATGACCGAGAAAGCTGGTACTTGGCTGCAGAACGTGAAGCCGAAGGGCTCTATTTCTGGTCACCTGTCTATGTTGACCCCTATACCCGTGTGGAAATGATCACGGTCTCGACCCCTTATTATCGTAACGGTCAGTTTGCGGGCGTTGCTACCGTTGATCTCTCACTTGAAAGCTTAATCCAATTCGTTGCTGCGACAGCAGAGCAGTACAACTTAGGTGTGAATCTTAAAGATGCCTTTGGGGTTGAGGTCGTCTCACATAACTTCCGCACTTATGATAATGCGTTGGTCAGTTACTATAGTTTTGGCGAGTTCAATTGGCAGATTGAAGTGGTGAATGCTAATCAGCATGTCGATGAAATCATCTTCGACTTAATTATCAACATCGAAAAAGGATTGATGCCGATCCTGCTGCTCTGTGTGATGGTGGGGTATTTTTTAATTAGCCATTATTGGATCCGCCCAATTGTCTTAATTGCGAAAAAGGTGAGTGAGTCGAGAGAAGGTGAAATCATCGATATTCGGTACAAATCTCAGGATGAGATCCGCCATCTTATTGATACGTTTAACCAAAAAACGATTTACTTAGAGGCAGAGAAAGTCAAAGCTCAGGCCTCGACCAAAGCAAAAAGTGCATTTTTAGCCACGCTCTCTCATGAAATTCGAACGCCGATGAATGGCGTGCTCGGTACCGCGCAAATCCTATTGAAAGATGAATTGACCTCTAAGCAGCGACAGCACTTAACCAGTCTCTACGAATCGGGCGAACATATGATGTCATTGCTCAATGAGATTTTAGATTATTCAAAAATAGAGCAAGGCAAATTCGAGTTGGATCACAGCGCATTTCCGCTCAAATCGATCATCGGCAGCATCAAAAGTATCTACTCCAGTCTTTGTGTTGAAAAAGGACTGAAATTCCAACTGAACTCAGAAATTACCGATGGACGATGGTACTACGGAGACAAGGCGCGTTTGCGGCAAATTATCTTCAATCTGCTTAGTAATGCGGTGAAATTTACCGAAGCAGGCTTTGTCGCAATAGGGTTAAGTGAAGAAAGCTGTGACGAAGAGAATTACTTGATCATCAAAGTGCAGGATACGGGGATCGGCATCGCGCAAGAGTCGTTAGGGCGTATCTTTCGACCCTTTGAACAGGCGGAATCACACACAACACGGCGTTTTGGTGGTACAGGCTTAGGCTTGGCTATTGTTAAACAGATTGCGGAATTAATGAATGGCACTGTTTTAGTGCAAAGTGAAGTTGGGCAGGGTTCTTGTTTTAAGGTGAGAGTTAAATTAGCGATTACCGAACCAGTAACCGAAGATGTGAAACCTACTAAAGCCAAAACGTATCCCGGTTTACGGGTGCTGATTGTCGAAGATAACCGTACGAACATCATGATTCTGGAAGCTTTTATGCGCAATAAAGGTTTTGAGTGCCATAGCGTGATGGATGGTGTACAAGCGATTACCGCGTTACAGGAAAGCTCATTTGATCTCGTTTTAATGGATAACCACATGCCGTTAAAAGATGGCATCCAAGCCACCAGAGAAATTCGTCAGTTGCCACTGCCGCAAGCCAAGATACTGTTGTTTGGTTGTACCGCAGATGTTTTCAAAGATACCCGGGATAAAATGCTCTCTGCAGGGGCAGATGACATTATCGCTAAACCCATTGCAGAGCATGAGCTAGATATGGCGCTTGAACAACACTCAGAGCGCTTGTACCAGTTTCATCGCGAACCATCTTTACCATCGGTAGAGTAAATCACTCTGTTTCTTCCTTCTTTCTTTCCTTTCTTATGCGTGTGGCCAAGTTCGGCTGGCAAGAAACTGTCTCACCGTGCTCAGCGTGATGTAATAAAATTACCAAACGTAAACTTAGAAACCGATGTTTTGACTAAGAACGCGTAAAAGTAGCTGTAGATGCTATTTTAATTACTTTTTTTGGTTTTTTATTTACCGTGCGAGTTTAAAAACAAAGCCTAAAACTGAATTTTGTATGGTTTAATAGTTCCATAAACTGCCAATTTGGAATTATGGCAGTGACATGTTTGGTCATGGTTGCAAAATTGTAGTGATATATTTTATAGGGGATGTAAATGAAAGCTCGTGGTCCGTTTTGTATTCGTCATGCAGCGGCTGATACTTTTGCGATGGTCGTCTTTTGTTTTGTAACAGGCATGATTATTGAAATTTTTGTGTCAGGAATGACCTTTCAGCAATCACTCGCTTCCCGAACCCTTTCCATTCCCGTTAATATCGCGATTGCTTGGCCGTATGGTGTGTTTAGAGATTATGTTCTTCGCCAAGGGCGCAAAATTTCCCCAACCGGTTGGATGAAAAATCTCTCCGATCTCGTGGCTTACGTTCTCTTTCAATCGCCAGTTTATGCCGCCATTCTCTTCACCGTAGGTGCTTCTACCGATCAAATCATTACTGCTGTGGCCACCAATGCATTGGTGTCGTGTGGAATGGGGGTGTTGTACGGCTATTTCCTCGATATGTGCCGCCGCTGGTTTAAAGTTCCGGGCTATACAGTATCTGAGGGTTAATGCGGTTAAACATTTGCCCTGTTAACTGCCCCTCCATTTAATTTGGCCAATTTCAGTTATTACCCTAAATCGAGCAATCGAATCTTGGGAATAAGTAAAACTGGCCTTTTGGGCTAATGCTAGGCGCTAAAAGCTCTTGCCACACGACCATTACACTCAATGGTGTACTGCTCAGCATAAGCCGGAATAAAGACAGATTGTCCTTTTCGTACAAGGCATTGCTCACCATTTGCATGTCGCAATATCATTGAAGAATCGAGAGGCAGCACAACTTCTGCACTCTTAACGCCGATAGTCTGCTGAGTCGTAGGTGGGATGATGGCAAATTTAAAATCGGCAACTGGGATCGGATATTGTTCACACCCTTCAATGACTTCAGGCTTAAGGCGTAGTTGTTCAAGTGGCTTATGTTTGAACTGAGTACATGCCACCAATTCATCAATATCCATGTATTTTGGTGTTAAACCCGCGCGCAACACGTTGTCGGAGTTGGCCATAATCTCAAGGCCTGTTCCGTGTAAATACGCGTGCGGCGTTTCTGCGTCTAAAAACATCGCTTCACCTGGTTGTAAGGTAATCACATTGAGCATCAGAGGAGCGAATAAACCAATGTCATTGGGATATTGGTTTTCCAATTCGACGATCAGCTGGAAAAGAGGCAGATCAATCTGCTTAGCTTGAGCCATCAAAGCTTCAAGCGCACGGTTTTTGGCTTCTCCCTGTAATGAGAGTAACCCTGAGAAAAAGTCTCTGAGCCCTTGTTCTGTCGGATTTGATTGGAATACGTTAACGAGAGGCTGGATCTCATCTATCGATAACTCAATAAAGTAGTTAAGGATTTCCTGATTGGCACGAAAGCCGTTCATTGCTTGGTACTCGGTGAGCGCATAAACCAATTCGGGTTTGTGATTGGGGTCTTTGTAATTTCGTTGAGCAGCCGTGAGCGCAATGCCTAATTGTTCCTCTTGGGCGAAACCTCGTTCCGCTTGCTGTTTGTTCGGATGGACCTGAATGGAGAGGGCTTTTTCCGCCGCCAAAATTTTAAACAAATAAGGGAGTTCGCCGAACTGCCGCGCGGTATATTCACCCAAAATCAAGTTTGGATTTTGCGCAATAAAGTCGGAAAGTTGAACGATTTTGCCGTTAATGGCTATACCGGAGCAGCCATTAGGATGAGCGCCCATCCATAGCTCTGCTTGGGGGTCATCGTTTGGGTTTTCGAGTTCAAACAACTGCTGCAAAGCGGTTTTACTGCCCCATGCGTAGTTTTGGATAGGGTTGGTCATCGGGAAGAATACTGCCTCTGGTAGGGCTGCATCCTGAGTCGGAATCTGAGTCATTGTCGTCACCGTTAGAAAGATGGCTTGAGTGGAACCTCAAGCCATAACGAGGAAGGGAGAATTAAGCCGCAGCGGCTTCAAACTTTTGTGAGCGGATTTTTTTGAGCGTCACACAGGTGATGGCGGTGACACCCGCACCAGCCGCCATACAAAGTAGGGCAAGCAGTGGGTAGTTCATTGCGCCAAGCAGGGCGACTACGGGGCCACCGTGAGCCACACTGTTGGTGATGCCAAAAGAGAATGCCATGACAGCGGCAACCATAGAGCCCAACACGTTGGCTGGAATGACTGACATTGGGTCTTGCGCCGCAAAAGGAATCGCGCCTTCAGAGATACCGACTAAGCCCATTGCGCCTGCGGCTTTACCTGCTTCAAGCTCAGAAGACTCAAACAGTTCGAGCTTACGACCCATCGCTGTTGCGAGTGCCATACCAAGTGGTGCAACGGGAATCGCACAGGCCATCGCACCCATAAATTGAGTTTGGCCGCTGGCAATCATGCCTACAGAGAATAGGAAAGCGACTTTGTTGAATGGGCCTCCCATATCAAAGCCTGCCATGCCACCGAGTACGATGCCGAGCAGAATAACGTTGCCGGAACTCATGCTAGTCAGTAGAGCAGTGAGGCCATCCATCAGGCTCGCAATGGGAGCGCCAATAACGAAAATGAACAGACCAGCGATGAACAGCGATGCCGTGATCGGCGCGATCATGATCGGCACTAGGGGTTGGATAAACTTGTGATAGTTAATGGAAGTAATCCACTTCACGAAATAACCGACCAAGAGACCCGCAATGATGGCACCGATAAACCCTGTACCTGCGTCAGCACCATAAAAAGAGCCGTTATTGGCAATCCAGCCACCAATCAAACCGGGAGAGAGCGCAGGGCGATCGGCAATGGCGTAGGCGATGTAGCCGGCAAGGATGGGAATCATCAAGGTAAAGGCCACTACGCCCACTTCAAGGATTTGGTTCCACATACTGCCCGCTGGAATGGCCATACCCGCTTCAGTTGGCTCACCACCCACCGCGAGAGCCAGTGCAATTAAAAGCCCGCCAGTTACCACAAATGGGATCATGTGCGAAACGCCATTCATCAAAAAGCGATACAAATCCGAGCGAGCTTGTGAGGCTTTGTTTGCCACCGATTGAGCCTTAACCGTTTCAGCTTGATAAGTTGGCGCCCTTAGCGCTTCATTAATCAGCTTTTGTGCATCACGAATTGGCGCTTTCACATTTGTTTTGATGAGGCGTTTGCCGGCAAAGCGTGCCATGTCGACTTGTTTATCACAGGCGACCACAATCGCTTCAGCGCGTTCAATTTCTTCCGCACTTGGGCTATTTTTCACCCCAATCGAGCCATTGGTTTCCACTTTGATCTCAAAACCCAAAGCCGCCGCGCCTTTTTCCAGTGCTTCAGCCGCAAGGTAAGTGTGAGCAATACCTGCCGGGCAACCGGTAACACCGATAATCAGCCCTTTGCTTTCTGCTTGGTTTGCAAGAGGTGTAGGCGCGGATTTTTTCAGCAGTAATTCTAGTGCTTGCTCTGAGTTTTTGGTGTTGAGAAAAGCCTCGATAAAACCTTCTTCAATCAGTTTGGAAGAGAGTTCGGCCAGCACTTCAATGTGGTGGTTATCGCCGCCATCGGGGGAGGCGATCATGAAAAAAAGCTTGGAAGGCAAACCATCTTCTGCGCCATAGTCGATACCCTCTCGGCTGACACCAATTGCAACAGCTGGTTGAGTCACCGCTGCACTTTTAGCATGCGGAATAGCGACACCATCTTCAAATCCGGTATTACCTAACTCTTCACGAGCTTGAATATCTTTTAAGAATGCCGCTTTATCTGAAATTCGCCCTTGGGCATGTAGAATATTTATCAGTTCTTCAAATACGGCTTGTTTGGAATTCGCTTGCAGATCAAGCTGAATTAAATCGGCATTAATCAATTGGTTGATCATAGAGACCTCTGTACATTTTATTTTTATGTCAGAGTTATTCTTTAATTTTTTTATTTTTCTTATTAGTGCAGAAATAAAACATTCACTAGAGGATTGTAACTCTATTGGTTTGGTGTGATTTAGATCTCGTAGCGTCTATTGGGGTAGTGAGGCCAATTTTAAGTAATGATTGTAGGTTTAACTCATTAATTTTCATTTAGTTATATTATGTTTGTTGTTATTCATGGTGGAGGTTTGTGCTAGAGAATTGGTGTTAAAACTGGATTATTGTATCATTCTGTCTTGAGTGTGATGTTGCTCAAAGAGACTCAATGGCATTCGGGGTATATCTGACGTTAATAAAAGTGCGATGACGAAGTGAGGGTTTACATATGATATTTGATGATTTGATTTCCTCGGTGCTTAATGAGCGTGAATCATTTCATCATATTTGGTTTGCGGGTGATTTTCATACACCGCCTGAATTCAGTTATCAGGTGAATTTTCCACGCTTAGAATTGGTCTTAGGTGGAGAGTATATAAATGAAATGGAAAGTCATGACCGTAAAGTCACGAAAATAATTGCCAAAGCCGGAGATGCGATTTTTATTCCCGCTAACTGTTGGAATAAACCGAACTGGGATACCGATTGCTCAGTGTTGAGCATGTTATTTGGACGCCGCCAACTAGGACTGAGTTTTGTCAGTAAGCGCAAAGGCGAAGCCAACTTTTATGATATTCAAAAGCACAGTATCCAAACGCGCTCAGGGTTTGCTATTGATAACATCTTAGAAGCGCTCAGCTCATTGGCGCGTGAGAATTATAAAAAACCGATGGATGAGCTGTTGCTGCAAGCTCTCCTTCAATATACCCAGACGATGTTGAATGCGCCGACAGAGCAGCCACAAAACCGAGTGCAGGATCTCTACCAAGGGATCTGTATCTATATCCAAGAGAATTTTCACCGCCCGATCACGCGAGAAAGTATTGCTTCGCGTTTTAGTATCTCTGCCAACCATTTATCGAGGCTGTTTCGCCAGCAAGGGCATATGACCTTGGCCGATTACATTACGTGGGTCAGGGTTGATAGAGCAAAATTTATGCTGAAAAAGTACAATTTTAAGCTCAATGAAGTGTCGCTACGTTGTGGGTTTAAAGATGTGAATTACTTCTGCCGCGTTTTCAAAAATCGTACAGGCCGTACACCAACGGATTATCGTGCTTCAATTTAACAGGCGTGACATCGCGTACATCAGTAGAGCTTGTAAATCAACGCCGCTGCGTGTCAGTAGTAAACGTTCTACCATTTGATCGCACAGTAAATTTCGGGTCAGGTTGGTTGCGGTAATGATTTGATCTCGATTGGGCTTACTCGGCATCACCAAAGCAATCGCTAAATGCACCTCTCCCATTTGAGAGGCCCAATCCATCGCCTCATCATTCTTAATAACGGCAACCGCAATGTGTTCTATGTCTGCAAACATCACATGGGGAATAGCAATCCCAGGAGCTACGCAGGTGGAAGAGCGTTCTTCACGTTTGATAAAAGCCAAAATCAACTCATCGGGTGAAACGGGGTAGATCAGTTGCGCTAACCCTTTCAAACACTCAAATTTGGTGAGTTCAGTGTGGGCTTTGGCATAGTGCCATTTGACCTCACTCGGCGGGCATATTTGTGGCAGGCGTTCGGCGAGCAGGCTAGAGAACTCATAGTTGATTTTGGAGCCCACGACAGTGTAATGCGCAGAAAGCATGTCTTTAATCACGAAACAGGCGAGTTCAGCATCAATACCGATGGCGGTGATTTGGCATAAATCACCTTCTTGTAATCCCACCTGCAATACCGCGAGAGATTTGGTGAGTTCAGCACTGCGGTTTCTGGTGATGTTGATGATATGCAGGGTGCTTTTGAACTTACGCGCAACGCGAGACAGCGGTTGGGCAACATGGACGCTGGCATTCACATCATTCACCAAGAAGGTGACTTGGAATTCATGCATCATGCCAAGGATCAGCGACAGTGGACGAGAAAGACTTTATCGACATTGAGTAGCACTTCTTCGATCGAGAGCTTCACCACCTTCATCCCTTCAAATCGTGCAGGCTGTTCGATGTCGATATCGGAGACGATCAACACCTTATCGGCATGGGAGAGGTCATAAGGTGTGAGAGGATTCTCGATACCCATCGCACCTTGAGTTTCCACTTTGATCTGCACATTGTACTTTGGTGCGGCTTTGGTCAAAGCATCGGCCGCCATATAAGTATGAGCAATGCCCGTTGGGCAGGCGGTGACCGCAACAATTTTCATGGAAATCCCTCATTGTTATTTTTGCGGCGATAGTAACATAGCGCTTGGCAAATACTCCGTTTTCGGCCAAGACCCAGTTCACAGTTCAAATCGAATGTTACATTAATCCAGTTATTGCATCTTTTGTCCTGTGTCTTGAAAGAGTATCGCTCGTTACTCTAGCGAGGCGCATCGGTATGGCAATGCCAATTCAAACAACAGTAAGGTAAAACAATTGTGGATATTACCCATCTGATCGAACCTGAAATCATCTGTTTAGATCTAAAAGCCAATAACAAAGAAGATGTTCTGATTGAGCTGGTTGAGTTGCTCGATAACGCAGGAAAGTTGACCGATAAGCAGCAATTTTTAAACGACATTTGGCGACGAGAAGAGATCGGAAATACAGGGTTTGAAGAAGGAATAGCCATTCCACACGCCAAAAGTGCTGCGGTGGCGTTGCCTGCAGTCGTCGTGGGTATTAGCCGCCAAGGGATCGATTACGGTGCAGAAGATGGTCAGCTTTCTGATGTGTTTTTTATGCTGGCATCACCGGATGGAGAAGATCATCACCACATTGAAGTATTGGCACAAATCTCCAGTAAATTGATTGAAGAGGGATTTGTTGAACAGCTCAAAGCCGCAGAAAGTGTTGAGCAGGCACTCGCCCTTTTTATTCACCCACAGCACTCAACATTAAGCTCTACACAGGTAATGGATTATGCCGATTACCAGCCGCTAAGCCCAATGGCACAAAGATTAGCTCGCGTTAAAGAGCATCTATTATTTGGTACCTCTCACATGATGCCGTTTATCGTGGCGGGTGGGGTATTACTCTCGCTTTCAGTGATGATGTCTGGTCACGGAGCGGTGCCAGAAGAGGGCGTGTTGGCGGATATCGCTCAAATGGGTATTGCCGGTTTAACCCTATTTACGGTGGTATTGGGTGGTTATATCGCTTACTCGATGGCAGATAAACCCGGTTTGGCCCCCGGCATGATTGGCACCTGGATTGCGATAAACCAATATCAAACCGGCTTTATTGGCGCGATCATCGTGGGTTTTTTTGCAGGCTTTGTGGTTCGTCAGCTGAAAAGAATCGCTCTCCCCGACAGCATGAGTTCGCTGGGTTCCATCTTCATCTATCCGCTGGTGGGGACGTTTGTAACCTGTGGTGCTGTGATGTGGTTAATCGGTGCACCGATTGCCAGCAGTATGCTGTGGCTCAATCAATTTTTGGCATCGATGGCCGATTCCGGCAAAGTGGTGCTCGGAGCGGTATTGGGGGCGATGACTGCCTTTGACATGGGCGGCCCAATCAATAAAGTCGCCACGCTGTTTGCCCAAACTCAAGTCAACACCCAACCTTGGCTAATGGGTGGGGTGGGGATTGCCATTTGTACCCCACCATTGGGGATGGCGCTTGCGACCTTATTGTCACCAAGTAAATTCAAACGGGATGAACGTGAAGCCGGAAAAGCGGCAGGCATCATGGGTATGATTGGCATTAGTGAAGGGGCGATTCCGTTTGCCGCCGCTGATCCCGCGCGCGTACTCCCTGCAATTATTGCGGGTGGTATTGTTGGCAACGTGATTGGTTTTCTCTTTCAAGTGCTCAATCATGCCCCTTGGGGCGGTTGGATTGTGCTGCCCGTTGTGGACGGCAAGTTAGGGTATATTCTTGGCACTATCGCCGGTGCATTAGCCACGGCACTGATTGCTATTGCCCTGAAGAAAACGGTGCATGAGCAGGACAATGAGCAGGGGCAGTCACTTGCTTTTTCATCGGTTATTGGAGAAGGGCAAGCCGACATTCTTGCCGTCACCTCGTGCCCTTCTGGCGTTGCTCATACGTTTTTAGCGGCTAAATCACTTGAAAAAGCCGCCTGTCTGGCGGGAGTGAAAATCAAAGTAGAAACACAAGGCGCCAACGGTATCATCAATCGAATCACGGCCAAAGATGTGCAACGAGCGAAGCTGGTGATCTTTGCGCACGATGTGGCGATTAAAGAACCAGAACGCTTCAAGCACATTAAAGTCATTGACGTGACAACGAAAGACGCGATTTTAAATGCCGCGGCATTGGTGCAGATAAAGCGATAACATTCTGAATCACTACACTTGAGATAGAAAATGAGCCCTTTGGGGGAAAGGGCTCTGGGGGAGGAGCTTAAGGTTTAAGCTTGGATAAGTTCGGCGGCTTTTTTCATCGCCTCCTTGGTCGAGCATTCGATGACTTTCGCGTTGGCAAAGCGGTGAGCATCTTTCACTTGGATATCGTGAGCGAGGATAACTAGCTTCGCGTTTGCGACATCTAGGTCAGTGATGCGGTTTTTAATGCCATTTTGACCTTGCGTTTCGACTTTGATTTTGCTGCCAGCGGCTGCGCCTGCTTTCTCAAGTGCTTTGGCTGCCATGAAAGTGTGTGCTACACCAGATGGGCAACAGGTGACAGCAACGATATCGTACTCGCCTTCGCCGGCTGCTGGAGCCGCTTGAGCTTGCGTTGGTGCAGCTTCTGCGATTTCGTCTTCCACTTCTTCTTCCGCGACTGGTTTCCAGAAGCCAACGATGAGTGCAGTGGTGAGTGAGCCTAGTGCGATACCTACAACGTACATTGGAATGTTGCTTGATACCGGTGCTGTGATGAGACCGCCCCAAGGAGCATGAAGCAGAACGTTAGTCAGGAAGCCAAACACACAGCCAACGATACCACCAGCAACGATGGAAGGAAGCACGCGCATTGGGTCATTTGCTGCGAATGGGATAGCGCCTTCAGAGATACCGATAGAACCCATGATTGCTGCTGCTTTACCTGCTTCTTGTTCTTGTTTGGTGAATTTTTTCTTGAACAGGAACGTGGCTAGCGCCATGCCGAGAGGAGGCGTACAGATTGCGATGCCCACACCACCCATTAGCCATGGTTGAGTATCCACTTGAGTTTGAGCGAATAGCGTTGCGACCTTGTTGATTGGACCGCCCATATCGAATGCCGTCATACCACCAAGAATCGCACCTAACACCACTTTAGAAGCGCCAGCCATAGAAGCTAGGAATTCGTTCATAGACGCCATGAACAGTTTGATTGGCTCACCGATACCCCATAAAACGATGCCTGCGGAGATAAGTGTACCGATAAGTGGGTAGATGAAGTAAGCGCCCAACGCAGTCATGTTAGCCGAAAGAGGGATCTTCTTAAGTTGGAATACCACACCACCGGCGATGAAGCCCGCTACGATACAACCAAGGAAACCGCCGCCCATATCCGCCATGATGCCAGAAGAGATCATCGCTGGCGCAAGAGCTGGTTTGTCTGCAATGGAATAACCGATGAAACCACCCAAAATAATCGGGAACAGCACCAGACCTTTAATACCGATATTGGAAATATCCGCTAATAAGCCATCGGCAGGAACGGCACCTTTGCCGGATGCCATTACCGCAAGTGCCAATAATACGCCGCCAGCAACAATAAATGGCAACATATGTGAGGTGCCAAATAAAAGGTGGCCTTTCATGGTACTGAGGAGTTTTTTGAAATTGCTACTATTATTGGTAGCTTGAGCGGTTAGGGTACTCATAATTTCACGCCTTATGATTGAATTGAAATATTAAGGATCTGATGTTCATTTTTTGCGTTATGAATATCTTCAATAAATTCTTCGCTAAATTTTCCGAATAATTCTTGAAGAACATAAATATGGTGGTCTGCGCCGTTGTCGGGAGAGGCAATCATGAAGAATACGGTCGGTTTGATGCCTTCTTCATCTCCATATTCAATGCCTTCGTGCTTTACACCAACAGCGATGGCAGGTTTTGTAACGGCTTTACTTTTTGAGTGTGGGTAGGCGATGCCGTCCATTGACGTGACACTTAATCTTTCACGTATTTCAATGTCGTTTAAAAAATCCTCTTTGTTACTGATGCGGTTATTCTCAAGTAACATTTGCGCCAATTCTGCAAAAACTTCATTTTTACTATTTGCTTGAAGATTGCCTTTAATTAAATGGATGTTGGTGAGCTCGGTGATCATTTATTGGCTCATAAAGTATTTAACTGATGAGCTAAAATTAATGGATGTCGAGTTTTACTGAAATAGCAAAAATAATTCACTCACTATAGATTTGTACCACACATGATTAAGTGTGATATTCATCGTTATATATCTTTCCTTCTTGAAGTGGCAGCGGTGTTGGCTACGTTCGTTCACCTCAATCACATCGTTTATCTATGCTCATCGGGATTAACTAACAGGCTGTTTCCCTACAACGCCAATTCGTAAAAACATTGGAATGGATCCAAAATGAAAAACCCAGCTTCGCTGAAACGAGGCTGGGTTTGGGGTATTAACTGAATATTAAGCTTTTAGAAGAAACCGAGAGGATTCACATCGTAGCTGATCAGTAAGTTTTTGGTGTTCTGGTAGTGGTTCAACATCATTTTGTGGGTTTCACGCCCAATACCCGATTTTTTATAGCCACCAAAGGCCGCATGCGCGGGGTAAGCGTGGTAACAGTTGATCCAGATCCTGCCTGCTTGAATATTTCTTCCCATACGGTAGGCGAGGTTTTGGTCACGAGTCCAAATACCTGCGCCGAGGCCGTATTCGGTATCGTTAGCCAATGCCAACGCTTCGGCTTCGTCTTTAAAAGAGGTAATGGCAATCACAGGACCAAAAATCTCTTCTTGGAAGACTCGCATCTTGTTGTGGCCTTGCAGTAGGGTCGGCTGAATATAGTAGCCTTGACCGAGTTCCCCTTCCTGTTTGGCAACGCCACCACCAAACAGCACTTTTGCGCCCTCCTGGCGGCCAATATCTAAGTAACTCAAGATCTTGTCAAACTGCTCTTGAGATGCTTGAGCCCCTACTTGAGTAGCGGTATCCAGTGGATTGCCTTGTTTGATGCCTTTCGCCCGCTCCGCGACTTTGGCCACAAAGCGATCGTAAATTGACTCATGAACCAGAACGCGAGAAGGGCAAGTACACACTTCGCCTTGGTTGAAAAAGCCCAGCAAAGTACCTTCGATACATTTCTCTAAATAGGTGTCTTCGTGGTCAAAAATATCTGGGAAATAGATATTAGGAGACTTCCCACCGAGCTCTACGGTTGATGGAATTAAACTCTGCGCCGCACATTTGAGAATGTGTTGACCCACTTGGGTTGAGCCCGTAAACGCCAGTTTGGCAATACGTTGACTGGTGGCCAAGGCTTGGCCTGCTTCACTGCCAAAACCGTTGACCACGTTGAGCACGCCTGCTGGGATGAGATCGGCGATTTTTTCGATCAACACCAAGATCGAAGTAGGGGTTTGCTCGGCAGGTTTGAGTACCACACAGCAGCCTGCAGCAAGGGCTGGCGCTAACTTCCACGCTGCCATCAGCATTGGGAAATTCCAAGGAATGATTTGTCCCACCACTCCGATTGGCTCAGGAAAATGGTAACTGGCCGTGTGGCTATCGAGCTCAGCGGCGCTGCCTTCTTGAGCACGAATACAGCCTGCAAAATACCGGAAATGGTCAACCACCAGAGGGAGGTCGGCCACTAGAGTTTCACGCACAGGTTTACCATTCTCCCAGCATTCCGCTACCGCAAGCTGCTCTATGTTTGCTTCAATCCGATCAGCAATTTTCAGTAGCAGGTTAGAGCGCTCAGTCACACTGGTTTTTGCCCATGCTTCACGCACTTGATGTGCGGCATCTAACGCCAAATCAATATCTGCTTGGGTTGAGCGAGCGACTTGGCAATAAACCTGTCCATTGACGGGTGAAATATTACCAAAGTATTCGCCACTGACAGGTTTAACCCATTGGCCGCCAATGAAATTATCGTAATGGCTCTTGAAGGTGATAACGGCGTTGTCACTACCCGGTTGTGCATAAATCATAACTCGTCCTTTTGTTTTCGGTTTGGGTGTTACACAGTGTCGAAATGCACTGCTTTATCCCTTTCCTACTTGAAGTGGCAACTCCAAGTGGTTCGGGTATTCCAACGCGATAACGCAAATCACAGGCCAACATAAATGAACTTGTTGTTAATCTTGTGTAACGCTATGGTTAACAAAAGGATCGCAAGTAACAGACAAGGTTGCCGTACTCGATTGGATGATGTGTACGAGTGTTCAAGTGTTACAAAATGACACACCCAGAGTGTGAGGAAATGGAACAGTGATGCAACTTCAACAGCTTAGCCATGTTAATTGGCTGGTGAACTCTTGGCAGCGTAGTGAACAGGCGGGGTTGACCCAGCAGAGTCGTGCGCAAGATATTCGCTTGAGTGACAACAAACTTAAGGAGCGTCGCCAAGAGCTCGCGGGGCTGATTGACACGGTCAGCCGATTTGCACTACCGCTGTTCTACCAACTGTTTGCACACAGTGACAGCCGTTTAATTTTGACCGACCAACACGGCGTGATCATCGGCAGTTGGGGGCAAGCGAGATTTCGTGAAAAACTGAGCCAAATCGCGCTAAGCTCCGGCGCATGTTGGCAAGAGCCGATCAAAGGTACCAACGCTATTGGCACGGCTTTGATTGAGCAAAAACCCATTTCGGTGATTGGTGAGCAGCACTTTATTCAGCATCATCACTTTATCAGTTGTTCCGCGAGCCCGATTTTTGATTACACCGGACAGCTGATCGGAGTGTTAGACATCACCAGCGAGCAGCAGAAACACACGCTTTCAACCCAAGTTGTGGTGCAGAATATGGTACAACTGGTTGAAAATCAGCTCCTTAACCAGATACCACATGGCCATGTACGAATCGATCTCGCCTGTGAACCCTCGTTACTGAGCAGTGGCTGGCAAGGCGTAATTATTGCGGATGAATCGGGCCAGATATTGGCGCATAACCAAGTCGCAGGTCAGTTATTAGCGCAAGGCAGAGTGATTGGTCAATCGGTGGAGCAGGTGCTGCCACGGCCACAGACGCATGCATCATTTATCTATACCACCACACCGCTCCACTCCAAACAACATCGTACCCGCGCGTTAACCCCCGCCAGTGATCTGCATTTTGGGGATGCGGAGGTGGAGCGCTGTTGGCAACAGGCTAATCGGGTAATTGATAAAGATATCCGCTTGCTGATCCTTGGCCAAACTGGGGTGGGTAAAAATGAATTTGTTAAAGCGCTGCACAAAAATAGCCAGCGTAAAAATGGTCCTTTAGTCGCGGTAAATTGTGGTGCGCTGGCCAAGGAGCTGGTGGAGGCGGAGCTGTTTGGCTATGTCGCTGGCGCCTTTACCGGAGCCAGTCATAAAGGTTACCAAGGGAAAGTGCGTTTAGCCGACAAAGGCATTTTGTTTCTGGATGAAATCGCTGATTTACCTCTAGATGCGCAAAGTCGCTTACTGCATGTGTTGCAAGACAAAACCGTGCTGCCGGTGGGTTCTAATCACGCCACCAAAGTCGACATTCAGATTATTGCTGCGACTCACAAAAACCTTGAACAGTTGGTCACACAAGGGCTGTTTCGCCAAGATCTCTACTACCGACTCAGTGATTTGGTTGTCGAGCTGCCCAGCTTCCAGCAGCGTCAAGATAGACAAGCCCTAATCCACCATATTCATCGCCGCTACAGTGATGCTGGCCAACAAATCTGTGGTGACTTGATGCAAAGGCTACTCGCTTATCACTGGCCGGGTAATTTACGCGAGCTAGATAGCCTAATCAAAGTCGCGAGTTTGATGGCCGAAGGCGAGGGGGTACTCACTTTCAATCATCTGCCGACACATCTTGCCCAAAAACTCAGCCACGCGGCGCCTACCGCTACGGAGGATGATCAACAGAAAGACATCAAATCCACGGTAGAAGCATCCTTACTCAAGACCTACCAAGCAACGCAAGGCAACATTAGCCAAACCTCGCGTTTGCTTGGGCTGAGCAGAAATACCATCTATCGCAAATTGAAAGCGCTGGGGATACTGAAGTAAGATTGGCGGCTTCACGTTACCAAGGGTGGGCGCAGCTTCATCGCCTATTCCCATTTTCTGCCTGATGAAAGGCAGATTTTCACAGAGAACCCTCTAATGAACCAACAAGTTAACAACCCGCTACACGGCCTAAGCCTAGAAAAAATCGTCACTCGCTTGGTGGAGCATTATGGCTGGAGTGGGTTACATCAGCGTATCAACATCAACTGCTTTGCAAATGACCCATCGATTAAATCATCGCTCAAGTTTTTGCGTAAAACTCAATGGGCGCGCGATAAGGTTGAGGCGCTGTATCTATCCACCTTTAGCTAATCCCTACGCTTTACCAAGGCAGCGTCTGACCATCGTAGGCATAAAATCCGCCGCTTTGTTCAGGCGTTGCCGCTGCAATCAAACCAATCAAATCGTGCGCAACACGGGCGGGGCTGAACAGTTTATCTGGGGCAACATTGCTGTGAAACGGCGCTGAGAGTTTGGTGTCGGTCGTGCCGGGATGCAGTGCCAACACCACCCCTTTTTTCAGTGAGCGTTGCCATTCAATCGCTAACGTTTTCAGCAGCATATTGAGCGCCGCTTTCGATGCTCGATAGCTGTACCAACCGCCGAGTTGGTTATCACAAATACTGCCGACCTTGGCGGAAAGCGTGGCAAACTTGGCCGCCTCACTCTGCTTCAGTTTGGCGGTGAAATGCTTGGCAAGCAGTAGGCTAGGCAAGGCATTGTGGATCAGGTTGTAGAGGAAAAAATCCGCATCTAAGGCATTGAGGTTCTTTTCTGGTCCTTTACTTGCTGTATGCAGTACGCCGACACAGTTGATAAGCCAATCGACTTGGCTAAATTGCTCACTCAGAGCTTGTACCTGCGCTTCTTGGGTGGCATCGAGTGCGTGCCAAGTCAGCCGCGGGTGCTGCCACGTCGGCGTAGTACTATGGTAAGTCGCATGCACGTTGGCCTCACTAAAACGGTTCAGCGCTTCTTGCACCATCGCCAAACCAATACCGCCGCTGCCACCGATGATCACGATATTCATGATGAGCTTTCCTTATTTTGAGGATGATGGATAAGAAGATACGCGCTGGCGGCGATTGGCCAGTCAACCATATCGACACTGTCGAGCGCCAAATTTTCGAGAGCATTTAGCTTGTCACAAGCCGTTCCGCACCATTTGGCAACGAACTCGCCCTTTGGATCGTAAGTGTGCGCCTGTTTTTCGAGGTTGAATTGCCGCGAGCCGCGTGGGTCGGCTCCGACTCCCGCCAAATATTGCCAGTTGCCCCAGTTGGATCCGACATCGTAATCCACTAACTGGGTTTCAAAATAAGCGGCACCATAGCGCCAATCTAAACCTAGTTCGTGAACTAGACAGCTGGCGACTAACTGTCGACCACGGTTGGACATGTAACCCGTTTGATTCAGTTGCCGCATACAGGCATTCACAATGGGGAAAGGCGTTTCTCCGTGCTTCCACTGTAAAAAGCGCTGCGCATAGAAACTGGTGAGCGGTTTTTTCTCGCCAATCCCAGAGAAGCGAAACAGTTTTGCGCCATAGCGCCGCGCGTACCAGTAAAAATATTCACGCCACAGTAACTCAAAGAAAATCCAGTAGGTGGAATCGTTCGCGCCATGTACAGCTTCATAACGCTGCAACATGGCATAAATGGTTTTTGGCGAAACCGCGCCGAGCGCGAGCCAAGGCGAAAACTTAGTGGAATAATCCATGCCGTCTAACCCATTGCGCGTCTCTTTATAGCGACTGGGGAGCAGGGAGGAGAAATAGTTTTGGCAATGCGTCAGCCCTGCTTGCTCACCACCGACAAAGGCGCTGTGATTCGGCTCGGTAACAATATCCATCAAAGGCAACTGCCAGCCTTGCTCAATGGGTGGCAAAACATGCGGATAGCCCATCGGCGCAGAGAGGGAGATCGTTTCTACTTGCTTACGAAATTGGGTAAAGGTGCTCGGTAGCGCCTCAAGTGCAAACGGCAACTGCGGCTCACTCAATAAGCTGTGCAGAGCTTGCTGATGGATGTGCACAGAAGAAAAGTCCTGATGAATGCGCGCGATAGCTTGGCGTTCATCTGAGCCCGCCACTGCATCCACATAAATATCCGTAATCTCGACTTGAGTCAGTAGATGGCGCAGCGCTTGATAGGGCAAAAGTGGCGTCACCCAAAGCTTTTGGCCTAGCGTACTGAGCGAATGATCTAAGTCAGCCAAGGTTTGGTTGAGAAACCTTTTTTTGGCTTCGCCCCATTGTGTTTGCTGGGCGTAGCGCGCCAAAAATGGCGTAATCGAGGGATAACAGTACAAACAGATCAAGCGATCCACTTGCTGCGAGGCTTGCTCAAGTAGCGGGTTATCGTTCACTCGTAAATCGTTGGTAAACCAGTACAGGCCAATTTTTTTACTCAAGTTCCACTCTCAATACCGATGATGGGGTTAATGAGCGTTTATACGGTCAAAGGGATTGAGCGATCATGCGGTAATGGGATTGATCCTCGAAAAGAGAGTGTGCGTAACAGATTGCAATGATGAATCTGAGGTCAATAGCCATGAATAAGCCAGATCTGGTGATCTTTTTTGATGGACAATGTCCGCTCTGTTGTAACGAGATGCGCGCATTAAAAACGGCGGATCACCAAGCACGAATTTTGCTGGTGGATGTGCATGATACGGATACGATGTCCTGCTACCCATCGATCGATAAACAACGTGCATTGTCTATCTTGCACGGTATCGATCAGCAAGGACAACTTTTATATGGCTTAGATGTGACAGTGCTTGCATGGCGTTTGGTCAACCGACATCGCTGGCTTTTCATTACTCGTATGCCGATTTTAAAGGGGATCAGTGACCGAATGTATCTCCTATTTGCCAAACACAGAATGCGCCTCTCGCGCTGGTTTGGCCAAACCCAATGCCAAGAGGGGGTTTGTCAAAAGAAATAGATTTGGTGACTTTACCTCCTAACTACAGCCCCCTAATCGCTTATATATGAATTGATTTTTAAATAACGGTGTAGAATAAGTGCGGCGTTGAGCCTTGAATCAAGAATTACTAAGTAGGAATCAATGGAAAAAATTGCCATTTTGGTGGATGTACAAAACGTGTATTACACCTGCCGCGAGCAATATGGCCGGCACTTTGATTACAATCAGTTTTGGTCGCAAGTGACGCAAAATCGCACGGTAGTGAAAGCCAATGCCTATGCGATTGCCAGTAAAGATCCGCAGCAGAGGCAATTTCATCATATTTTACGAGGGATTGGCTTTGAGGTGATGCTAAAACCTTTTATCCAGCGCAGTGATGGTAGCGCGAAAGGGGATTGGGATGTCGGGATTGCCCTTGATGGCTATGAATTAGCTCAGGAGGTAGACACCGTGGTGCTCGTTTCTGGGGATGGTGATTTTGAACCTTTGGTGACCAGAATTGCGCAACGCTTTCAGGTTAAGGTGGAAGTGTATGGCGTGCCGAAACTGACCGCGCAACATTTAATCGATGTCGCCAGTCAATTTCACCCGATTGAGCATCGTCTATTACTGTAATGCGCTATTGCTAAGTGAGGGCTCAGTAGGTTTTGCATCGCTGGTTCCAAGCTCGGGATTCGCTTCTTGTTTTGCCGCGAGTTTAGCCCGCTCCGCTTTAGAAATATAACGAGGCTTGTTGCTCGGGTGCAATTTCGCATGTTGCTTTTTAAGGCGTTTTTGTAATGTCTGATTAATTTTCTTTTTACGGTTCATCGGGTTGTGCTCGAAACAGGATGATTAGGGAGTTTCCCTGCGATTGGGCACTGTCGCTGTGTTGGTGCAATGCTCAGTCGTTTGGGTATAGATAGCAAAAAAGACGCCCTAAGGCGTCTTTTTCTTGAATGTGGCGGGAGTGAGACCGCACACTTTCTCAGTTAACGCTTTGATTTATATTAATTTAAAATTTTACATTTGTAGCTAGTATTACCATAGGTATTACTTTGTGCATGACTTGACAATCATGCACAAAAATTTTTCCCCTTTGACGATTCTCATGCCGCTATTGCAATGCTCTTCTCACTCTTTCTAGAGATACCTGCATTTTCGGTGTCAGCTTTTCTACTCTACCGTCATCGCAGGATTAGCAACGATTCTAGCGCAGGAGTTTATCATTGTTTCAGTAGTTACCCTAGAGCTCTCCTTGCTTTAAGTGGTTGCGGTGTTAGCTATGCTTCATTTGTAACAATTACACCAATTATCTATCTTGATGGGAGAGTATGAGTACAACCTCTTGCTCTAACCGTATATACAACTCCAAGTGGTTGATAGGCAATTGCACTTAATCAAAAACTATTCAGACATATGTCATCTTCTTGCAACTAACCAACCTGAGAGGTGTGAATATGCCAGAGAACAACATTCGTTTGATCCGCTTTCGAGAAGTGCTAACTATGACTGGTTTGTCACGCTCTAGTTTGTACCGATTTATTGAAGAAAACCAATTCCCGCCCCAAGTTCAACTGGGTGGTCGTGCTGTAGCTTGGGTAGAAGGCGAGGTGCAGGAGTGGATTGCTCAACGGATCACCAATCGTCGAATGGATTAGTGAAATCCATTTTAATAATCGTTAAAATATTAAATGATGTTTGATTGAAAAGTTCTCTTATTTTCTCTCTTAGTAAACCAGCTCTCGTTAACGAGAGCTGGTTTACTTGTGTGATCAATTTTTTTTAAATCTAGATATCGATTCATACTTATTGTTTATCAGTTCTTCTAGAAGATGATTCTTTTTTATCTCCAATAGGTTAGCTAATCTGTCTAGCTTTCTTCCTATGTCAGTATGCATTTCAAAGGTATATACTTTTTTATTTTTTAGTTTCATCCTATGTTTTTTCTGAACAGATGCTTTCTTTAGCTTTTCTATAAATTGATGTTTACTCATAAAATTAGGAATGATATCTTTTGGATCCCAAAGGTCTAGAATTGTAATAATAGAGTAATGAGCTATATCTCGGTCTAACTCGTATGGTAAAAACCATGGGTCGAGTTTGCTTTTCTTAAAGTAGTTAATTATCCATTTGGTAAATTCATCATCCTTATTATCAATGATCCAAGTGTAATCTATACCTTTCTCAACATTGCGCCAGGAATTTTTCAGTTGGCCTACAATGCTTTCCTTTATTTCTATGCAGGTTTTTGATTTGATGAATCTAATAATTCCATTATATATTTCATTTTTATCAACTATCTCCTTTGGGTTGATAACATGAGAGCTAGTTATAAATGTTTCTTGCATTGAATGTCTGGGATAATGTTCAAATGCTAATATTATATCTTGTTTAAAATTAATTTCATAATCTATCGGTGGGTCATACATTAGTTTGAATGTTGCTGTTAACTTACTTTTTAATCTTTCAGAATCAATAGTATGATCAACGATCACTTCCCTTGCTCTCATATGGACAAGGTAAATTTTAGACAATAAATATAAACATTGTCGCGTGTTGTTACTATCAATCCAATCTGTTAAATATGAATATTTAAATAATTCGTTAATGTTTGTCACAATGTGTATTTACGTTGTTTTAATGAAAGTTACATAGTAATTTTTATGAGTTTTACAGTCTTGCTTTTTCCTGTGGATTTGATGGGTTTTGCGGTGTGCATCACTTATGGTGCGCTAATGTTTTTCCAGAGTGGCAGAACGTGACATTGTCTCTAGATGTGCATTGGTACAGAAGGCGGGTAGCTAAGGTAATTAGTTCGATTATGTTGGTATAGTAATATAGGTCTAGTAAGCACATTAAAATAACAAGGTGGTTATCTTCTATGAACAAGTTAACAATAGAGGTGACTAATGAAACGTTTAATTCAAAATCCAAACCTGACTCTTTTCTATGACGAGAGTTTTTTATCTAATCCTGTCATTAAAGAACATGCTCCATTATGCAAGGAATATTTGATTGCCATTAAGGATGTTTTGGATATTTCTTTGACTGAATATAGTCGAGTTTACGTTCAGAGAATTGATCTTAGATACCCTAGCTATTATACAGGGCATAATTGTGGCGATATTTCTAGTTTTTTTCTTCGTTAAAAGCAAAAATAAAACATGACTTAAAAATAAAGGGTAAGGTTGGTAAATGTACTTTAAGATACGTTTGGGTAAGGGAGCAATTAAGTTCAGGGAATCCTCATTACCATGTGGCATTATTTCTTAATAAAGATGTTTACTTTTGTTTGGGGGATATTACTAAGGATAGTGATAATTTTTCTTCAATGATAAAAGCAGCATGGGCAAGTGCTTTAGGTATTGAATACTTTGAGGTGAAAAGTAGTGTGCATTTCCCAAGTAACTCTACTTATTACATTTATAAGGGGAAAGATCCTTATCAAGAGGAATACCGACAGTGTTTTTATCGCTTAAGCTACTTGGCTAAAATTGATACAAAAATCTATTCGAATGGATTAAAAAATCTCTCGACTAGTCGAAAATAAAAAAAAGAGGCTCGCCTCTTTTTAATGGTTACATTTAAAACCCAAATGTATATCGTAAACCACCGAAAAATAGACCAGCGACAGAGCCTACGACTTTACCTAGGATCTCGCCTGGTTTTCCGAAAATAGATCCGATATCGGAGCCAATAGATGCGCCTTGTAAAGTTGTTTCTACAATGGCTTCCCAAAGGCTTAAGGTGGTTTTTTTATTGTAATCGCTGGCATCGTTATCTTTCCAATTATCTGCATCATTGGAAATGGTACGATTTGCCAGCATTACTCGTTTATTGTTTGGTAGTATTTCGACAATGGTATAAAGCAGTTTTGATAGATTGTAAGGCCTCTGGCGATTGACTCCATCACTGTAGCCCGCCACAAAGTAAAGAGTCTTCACATTTATCTGTGTGGCTTTATGTATACGTCTTGCTATCGAGTTTTGTTGTTTCTCCAGAAATGCCTTAGCCTTGTCCGTTGGTAGATTGTCGCTGTAGTTCCATGATTCAGGTCCTTTCAATGCAACGTCGGCTTGATTCACCGCAACGATGAGCCGCTTTTCGGCATCATCGCCTAATTGCGGGATAACAATGTCATTGATGAGTCTCAATGGTGTTCCCAGATCGCGAGAGCCGCCATCAAGTATCACCAGAACTAAATCAATGGCCAACTGACCATGGTCATCTCGTTTGTTGAGAAGCTGTTTAATGGCCTGTACGTGTTTTTTATCCTCATCGATCCCATCTCCAAGCCCTGGAGTGTCCCATAGCACGAGATTATTTAAGTGGTAACACTGAACAGATTCCGTGTGCGGATCACTATCGATGCCGACTTGGGCAACCGTCATGTCAAATAGGGCGTTTATGGTGGAGCTTTTCCCAGAGCCTGTGGAACCGGTGATCAGAATATTCAGTGATGCTTTGCGAAGGAGAGATAAGTTACTGAGTAACTTATCTTTCGTGGTTGAATCTAACGAGTTGCGAAGAATGTTATTTTCTAGAGTCGAGAATAAATCAGTGGTTTTCATTGTTGTGGAACCTCTTTCAATGTTGAGATGATGAACTGGGAAATCGCGCCCCCCCAGAACACGATGATTCTCTTTATGAACCTGTCGGTTTTCTTGATGGAGGTAACTAAGGAGCCGAGGTTAATGAAATATCATCAAAAGCTTCCGTTGCGACATAGGCGAGAAAGTTACTCTCCCATAACTGATAGAGCTCTCGCGCATCACGGTTACCTACGATAGGATTCCATCCGTGATAGGCGGTGAAGAAATCCCCACGCTGGAAATCAAAATCCAAGCATCGTTCTAGCTCAGGAAAGTGGTTGCCGACATAAGCAAAATCCGTGATGTATTCAATACACCATTGGCCATCACTAGACTGACTCAGTGCAATTTCTACCGGATGAAAACCGCCATCTTCGGCACTGTAAGAACTGTCTCGAAAGTTCATGACAACCTCTTTGCTGGTGGCCTGAACTTCACTTTTTGCTTGATGTTCAGAAAGTATGTTAGCGAGTAGGGCATGAAACGGTTTGGAAATGGGAAGGTGGGTGGGTTTGAACAAAATGTTAGACATGGTTATGCCTCCTACAAAAATAAGATTCGATTAAGAAGAATCGCCTTGGGTTAGCGAATCATGGTGAGTTGAATATCTTGCAACGCTTGTTTGGCAAGGTGGTGCTCAAACGCTGCGCACCAACTGCAAAATAGGTCCAACACTTCAGGTTGGGCCAAATCAGCCGTACCGGCATCAGGCTGGTAACACCAACGGTTAGCAAGGTGAAAGTAGAGCTCGACATCCAACGAGTCATGCCTGTCATTCTGATAAGAAAAACTGGCGATAAACGCGATGAACCACAGGGACTCGTTGTTTTCTCGCTTGAACTGTATTTCGACCGGATGTAGGCCCTGTCGAGAGCGGTAATAGTTGTATAGAACCAAGATAATAATGGATTGGCTTCAAGATAATTCAGACAAAGATTAGGGATCAGGCTGGATTTTGGCGGATCGATCCCGCTTAGATTGGGATAGGTGTCTCACACATAAAAGAGACCACATTGTGAGACAGAAGTAACTCACAATGTAGTATCGAGCAGAACTTAATTAAACATGATAATGTTCACACATGGAACACTATGATGTTCATTTGTGATTCTCTATAGGGTGTCTACATTCTAAACCCTAATTGCCTTTTTATTCTGGTTTGCATGTTGATAAAACCCAGAACTTCATATTTTACGGCTCGCTTTAGAGCTTCTACATTGTCCCATGGTTCCGCTTCTACTCCCTTGTGATGAAGAACACGGTTGTAGATTGTGGCAATATCACCGCAATATGGCTTTGTGCCAGATTCTGCTTCAAATTCCATTTCTATATATTCCATTAAGTTAACACATACCTCTTTTCGGTCCTCTGTTGTCGGCCAGCTATTTTCTTCTCCAGTCAAAAGCCAATTCAAATCGACCCTTAGTGTCTTATGAAGCGTAACCAACGCTTCACTTCCAGGAGATTGTTTACCTGACACATAGCTTTGCAGTGAACGATATGGAATCCCAGTAAACTCTGATGCACCTTTTAATGTTGAGAACTTGGCATCTATAACGCTCTTTAAGCGCTCTGATATAGACATAAAAACCTCAATAAACTACTTGCAATGAACATTATAATGTATATATTAGTCATTATGATGTCTAAGTGATATAGCGGAGTAATAAGTTAATGCTTGAATATGTTTCAGTCAATCAAATTGACCCAGGAAAAGAGCTTTACAACAAAGTAAAAGCTGGATTCATCATCAAAGGGACAACATTGGGCGCTTGGTGTAGACAATCAGGCGTAAAGCAACAAAACGTTATGTCCTGTCTTATCGGGTCTTGGGATGGTCCAAAAGCAAAATTGCTAAGAGCTAAAGTCATTCATGAATCAGGAATTGTTGGAGATGAATATGGAAAGTAAGAAAGAAAAAGATGCATTTCTGAAAATTTCCAGAATCCTGTCCACATTAAATGTGTATCAGGCGAATTCTGTATTAAATAATATAAATCAACAAGTTAGGATTTAATCAATTGAATCGAACGCCACAAAGACAAGTCGTAAAAACAAATTAGAACGTGACCGTGAACTGTACGAGTTCATTTTAAGCCTAGATTTGGATTTCCTGACCCAAAAAGACATCAGGATACTTTGTATAGAAAAGTTCGGTGCGGAAAGAAGCCCATCAAGAACTGGCTTAAGTCGGGCACTAAAAAAAATTCAAAATCAGAAAACGTATTTGAGGTAAAGCAATGACAAACGTACGGGACACATCAAATACATGCCAAATGAAATCAACGACCATCGCCTTGGTCATTTTAGAAACATTATTTGAATACGGCATTAAGGGCGCAACTTTTCGAGATATCGGATTTAAAACACAGATCCCAAGAGCAACACTGCATCGGTACTTAACAGCACTAGTTGATGCTGGTTGGGTGGAGGCATGTGGAAGTAAACAGAATATGGTTTGGAAACCATCAAATCATTTTATCAAGTTAGCTTTCACTTATCGTAACGCCGTTCGCGCAGAAGTTGATCGCATTGGAGCTGAATTTAGAGAGTTAACAGGAGAGGATTTATAAGATGTCCGATGAACTGAAGCAATTAATGACCGCTCAACAAGCATTGAGCGATGCGCAAGAACTGAATGCCGCTGAAGCATTAACGATTTCTCAAAGTGAGGGAACAAAACTTGGTGAAGCCGTAGACTTGGGTGCTCTTTTGGGGCGTGCTCAGATGGCCGAAAGACTGTCAAAAATTACCGACGCCGTGAGTTTGAGTACATTGAAAGAAATCAAAGAGTCTAAGAAATACAAGGCTTTAAAAGGAATCACCTTTTCAAAAAGCTCGACTGTCGGCAGTAATTTAGTTGTTCTAAAAGGCACTTGGGAAGAGTTTTGTGAAATCTATGGCAGTTCAAAATCAACCGTTGATGAACGACTAAAAAATTTAGACGTATTTGGTGCTCAGGCTCTAGAGTCAATGAGCGCAATAGGTATGACTACCAGAGACTTACGCCGACTTCGCCAACTGCCTCAAGAAGATTTGACCGCTATTGTTGAGGGTGAAGTGGTTAAAGTTCAAGACCGCGATGAAGCCTTGGAAATCATTGAAGAGCTGTCGGCAAAACATCGCCAAGAAAAACAAGCTCTGCAATCCGAAGTCACTAAGTTGACACAAGAAAAACAATCTAACGAAAGGCTGCTAGCGGATAAAGATAAGAAGATTAATGACTTATCTAAGAAACTCGATACGCCGCTTTCACCAGCACAAGCGCGCCAGAAAGAAGAAGAACTCAACAGCAAGTTACTCGATCAATTGAACGTGGCAACTCTGGCCGTCGATAGTGGTTTGGCTCGTCTGTTTGATGCGATTCAAACGATTCATGACAACCCACATCCGACCGATATTGATGCTGCTTGTGAAAATGCGTTGTTCCATACCCTAGAGCGACTCCTCGCTTTATCAGCAGACTTAGGGATTAGTGCGCACGTGCTTAGTCATTTAGAGCAATGGCATGCAGAAAATGGCCTGTTCTTGGGTAACGAGGGCTGATCCACGATGAATGCACTTGAATTAGAACGCGCACAATATCTTAAACGTCTGATGTCGGATCTTGACCGCTCTGGGCGTGGCCAAAAAGGGGTTATTGTTCAAGCTGCAATGGATCACTTGTGTATTTCAAAAAGCAAGCTGTATCAAGAGCTAACGGATTTAGGCTGGACATCTGGGCGAAAAACACGAGCGGATAACGGAGACTTGGCTCTCACGAAAGAAGAGACCGAGCTGCTTTCGAACATGATCCGCCAGAGTAAGCGAGAGAGCGGCAAGGCACTGATGACGGTTCGTGATGCGGTTGATATTGCATTAGCCAATGGGGAACTCACGAGACACGTGTCTGAATCGACAGTATTACGAGCTTTTAAACGCTTTCGTGTTCATCCTGACCAGCTCGATATGATGGAGACAACCATGAGTCAGCGCTCGCTTTTTCCCAATCATGCTTGGCAGTTTGACGTGTCGATTTGTGTACTCTACTACCTGCGTGGCGGTAAGGGATTGCAAGTGATGTCTAAGGATGAGTTTTACAAAAACAAGCCAAAGAACTTAGACCGTATCGTCAATGAGCGAGTATTGCGCTATTTAGCTACAGACCATTACAGCGGCGCTTTCTTTTTACGCTACTACCTTGCTCCAGGTGAAAACACAGAAACCATTACTCAGTTCCTATTGGAAGCGTTCTGCGAGCGTGATACTGGTGAATTGATGTACGGCGTTCCTCAGATCTTAATTTGGGACGCAGGGTCTGCAAACATCGCCCACCAAACGCGACACATGTTGGACATGCTGGAAGTGAAACATATCGCTCACACACCAGGTCGTCCTTGGGCGAAAGGTCAAGTGGAATCGACGCATAACCTCGTAGAGCGCCGTTTTGAGGGGCGACTCGCCTTTATGACAGTGCAGTCTATTGAGGAACTGAATCGACACGCGGTGCAATGGTCTATTGGTTTTCAGTCTCTTAAAGAGCACAGCCGACATAAGAATAGCCGCTTTGGGCTGTGGCAAACGATACGGGCTGAGCAGTTGCGGCTGATCAAAGACGTGAATCTGGTGAAAAGCATGATGCAACAAACTAAGCCAGAAGTTCGCAAAGTGCGTCCTAACGAACTAAGCATCAGCTTTGCACCAAAAGGCTATGCATCAATGGATTACTCGCTGGCTCACATTCCACACCTTATTGCTGGTGATGAAGTGAAAGTGTTTGCAAATCCATACAAAGCGCCAGCTATTCGTGTGATAAGTGTGGACGACTCAGGACAAGAGCACACTCATGAAGCTACGCCAATCGAGCGCGATGCTGCGGGATTCAACTTGCTTGCGCCCATCATTGGTGCTGAACACAAATCGGTACGTGAAACAGATGCTGATCACAACCGCAAGCGATTAGACATACAAGCTTGGGGAACGGACAACCCACGCGATATTAAGAAGCTCCGCAAAGGAAAAGTAGCAGCATTCGATGGCCGAATTAATCCTATGGCAGACATTGAGCAGCAAGTTGTTCCCTCATTTATGCCAAGACGTGGCACCGTAATGATTATGGAGGGACAGCCGTTAACCGAGCAAAAAATGTCGTTTATTGGGGCTTTAAACCGTCTTCAAAGACGTTTGAACCCAACCAAAGAGGAACTTGCTGTCATGAGAAAGGTGCTCAAACAGCAATACCCAGATGGCATGACCGACAATGAACTACAAGTCTTTACCGAACAATGGGAGCAAAAAGGCAATGAACACGCTCAGAGCGCGACTAGATAAGGCAGGCACAAGCATACAAGCATTGGCTGACTATTTAGCGATGAACTACAGCACAGTGCAGAGAGCGGTGAAAATGAACGAACCGCCTAAGAGACGTGCAGAAGAATTTAAAGAAAAAGTCGAAGCGTTTTTTGCTTCGCACGGCCTGGAAGGAGTAAGCGGTTGGTCAAAGGCGGCAACCAATGACCAACCTGATCCCCAGACTGAAACAAATCGAGAGTTAGAACTGGAGAATCCTATGTTAACACAAGAAGCTATGAAGCACTTTAAGCTATTTCGCAACCCTTTTATTAATGACATTCGCGCTGTTCGCGACATCTATATGAATGAAGATAGTCGATATGTTTTAGCTGCGATGAAAGATGTTGCAAGGAATCAAGGTATTTTGGCTGTTGTGGGAGATTCTGGCGCAGGTAAAAGCGTGCTGCGTCGATTGCTACTAGATGAGCTACATAACGATGGCGATATTTCAGTGATCCAACCCAAAATCATCGACAAGACGCGCGCCACCGCAGCAGGTATTTGTGATGCAATCATCAGCGATATCAGTAGTGAAGCACCTAAGCGCAGTATGGAAGCTAAAGCAAGACAAGTGGAACGTCTACTTATGACAGCATTCAAAGGAGGACAGCGCCACGTTCTGATCATTGAAGAGGCTCATGATTTGACGATTCCTGTCATGAAGTACCTTAAGCGCTTTTGGGAACTTGAAGATGGTTTTTCAAAGCTGCTGGGTATTTTATTGGTTGGACAGACAGAGTTGTTTCACCGCCTCGATGAGCGTCGTCATTACGAACTTCGTGAGTTTATTCGACGTTGTATGGTTATAGAGGTTCCACCACTTGATAACGATATTGAAGCTTACCTCAAGCATAAGTTTGAACGTGCAGGATGTGAGTATGAGCGCATCATGGATGATAGTGCGGTTCCTGCCTTGAAACTGCGTTTACAAACTCGCCGCAACCAGTCAGGAAGCTTGGTTTATCCTCAGGTCATCAATAACCTGGTAACCAAAGCTATGAATCTTTGTGCTTCTTTAGGCGAAGACAAAGTAAATGAAGACATCATTAAGGAGCTGTAGCCATGAACAATCAGAATGATAATGGCCTTTTGCCCTTTAACGTTGGAGAGTTAGTCAGTGCAGTTCATTTCGATTGCAATGATTTTGATACGGCTGACTACATCCCCAGTGTCCAGCTCCGCCAAGACTTACACGATAAACTCGGTTGTGCGGTAAGTAACTTGAATAGCATTTTGTCTATTTACAATCAGTGGAAACAAGGCCAGTTATCTTGTAATTGGTCTGCTGTCAGTGAGTTGACACTCAGAACGCAAGTTGTCAGTGGACAATTCAAAACGATTTCACAGATGTGCCGAAATGATCGAAATGGGATGGTTTATAATCCTTTGTTAAATGATGGCATACCAGATCTATCAAAAGGATTAACACCCTTAGAGTGTTCGGAGTTGAAAGCATTGTTGGATGGATTACACCCAATTGAGCTGTTACAGTTACTAAGACATCAAAAAGGAAGTTTGGTATGAATAATCATCACTTGAGTGCTGCTGAAAGCCATGAGCTAGCAACACGAGTATCAGCGTTAGGTGCAAAACAGGTTTTGCTTATTCTCCGCCAAATTCAGGATCAGTCGTTGGATTCGTCCATGAAAAACAGAGGCCTTATCTATGAACGAGCATTACGAACAAAAACTGAAGCAGGCTCTACGGCAAAAATCGGTCATGCCTTACTTGACCATCATACTCGGCCCCACTAAAGAGCAATGTCCTGTGCATACAAAGAACAAAGGCCTAGTGTTACCTGTTGATGACCGCTACTGGACAGAGTTTCCAATGCGAGAGACTTCGGCTTGTCGGTGTAGTATCCGACAGGTATCGAAATATGAATACCAGAAGTTAAAAGCCGAAGGTGTTCTGGAAGTGCCAGTAGATTAAACCGCCTTCAAACAAGCCAATCTTTAAATGCCTTTTCATTAGAAGAGGCATTTCTTTCTGAAACGCCCTCAAATCAGTTTCTAGCCGTGATGCGAGTATTCGCTTGTCTAAAAAAGTTTAAATCAATCTGGTGCGATTTAAACAGGGTTTAAACATGGTTTCTGCACATATCAGTGCTTATATATAACTCCCACAATGCCCAGTCCCCTTTATTAACAGCAACTCCTGTTAATTTAGTTATTACTGCAACGGGGATTATTCTTGTATTGCTGTTGGGGCATATGGAGATAAGTCGGTTCTCCATTAAATGGCAATACATTTGCCATCAACTTAGCGTAGCCCTATCTGCAAATTTGGGTAGGGTTACGCTAGGTTCTTCGATGTCTATATAGAGGATAACGATGTTAGCTATAGAAAGAGCAATCCCATTGGTTGTTGACGCTTTGAGCAAGGATTCGGGGCTTTTTAGCTTTGATGATCTTGAAAGCGGTGATGCTTTATATCCAGAGCTGCTAAGTGATGTTCATGACATTTTTCTTGGTGTCATTGAAGACGCAGGTATTGAAGATAACGGGTTGGCATTACATCTGGTTTTTAAATTGATGGAATACGGCAATGGTGTGCAGTTTTACCTACCGAAGCCTGACTCTATTGTAAAAACCATTATCAAGAAAATGATGAAAAATGACTTCAACGGCAGCAACTACGTTGAATTAGCTAAGCGTTATCAGTGTTCAACGAATCATGTAAGGAGAGTTATCAATGGCACCCACTGATAATCAAAGGTCGCTTGTGATTTCAAAACTCACTCCTAGCGCTCAAGTGCTCTACCGTGCATTAGATGAAGCCATTAAGCAAAGTGCTGGTAAACCTGATGCTCTAAAGATTGTTATCGAGCTTAGTGAAAAACTAGGTGGAAGAACTTTTTACTTTTCTCTTGGCACTGTGGCACGAAGAACTCAAAGAAATATTGATCTCTTCGCAGACCACGAATCAGGCATGTCAGTAAGAGAACTCTCAAAAAAATATAAGTTAAGTTTTGTCTCCGTTTTTAATGTCATTCGCAAATTCAAAACGTCATAACTAGATAGGAAATTAACCATGTCATTAAGTACCTTACAAGCAGAATTGGCTTCAGCAAAAACAGAGTATGAAGCTAAAGAGCTAGAGATCAGAAACCTATTTTCTGAAAAAAACACTCAAGAACGCCGCCTACAAACACTAGTTGCTCAAGTCGCGGCTAAGCGTAAAGAGTTATCGAATGCTTTATCGCAATCTTCTGCTGAAACTCTAACCAGTGAGCTGCAATCATTGGAATCTCAGTATCAAGCATGTCAAACCTTGATCAATAACATCTCCAATTATCTAACAGTTAAGGCTGGATTGGATAAAAAGAATGCCTCTGAACTTGTGGAACGTGCGCAAAAAAATTTACTCAATTTCATCTACAACAGCATCAAATCAGAACTCAAAGTCTTAACTGATGAGCAAGTAGAGTTGATGAAAGATTTTGTTGTGATCGAAAAACTGATTCGTAGTGAATTGTCAGATAGCGTACGCCAAAGTTATTTCCTAGGATGCGTTTTCGATGAATTATACGGTCAATTAAAAGGCTCTGACTTTACTAGCCATAAAGAAAAGATGCTGAAAAAGTACGATGCAGAATCGTCCATTGGATAGTCGTCAGTCGATTTATTATCTCAGTGGCTCACTGCCACTGAGACTGCGAAAGGAATGAAAATGGAACATGTGTATCAATTAGTCGATGGCATTGTTTTTAAGGGTAAATTACAGAAACAAGTCACGCTTCACCCAATTGATAGTGTGTCCTACGACTTAGTTGAACAACTAGTCGAAGAACAACTGCAACATATACAAAATCAAGCAGATGTTGTCTTGGTTAATGATAGTCACCTCCAAGGGCTTAAAGGCTATATGCTTTTAAACGAGAGCGCGGCAAGTTCAATATCAAAAATCGGTGATGAGAATGTCGATTTGATGTTCTTCGACTTATGTCAGCTAAAAATCAGTGCTCAAGACTGGAATGTGATCCTCACTGCAAACCTTGCAATAGCAGAATACTATGCAAATCAGGCAGCGATGCTTGCCTAACGAGAGTATTGGCCTGAATGACCTCTAATTTAAATAGGAACATGTGAAATGGCTGTAATGACATTTAACTTAGAAGATGGTTTCAAGGTTGGGGATGCCCAATGCCATGAGGTTGGACTCAAAGAGCTAACACCTAAGGATGTTTTTGATGCTCAGCTTGCCTCAGAAAAAATTGGAATATTGAATGGTAGACCCCATGCCTACACTTCTGATGTTCAAATGGGTATGGAGCTTTTATGTCGTCAAGTGGAGTTTATTGGTAACGTACAAGGTCCATTTAGCGTCAAAGAGATTTTGAAATTGTCTTCACGCGACTTTGCCACACTACAACAAAAAGCTCGTGAGCTTGATGACATTATGTTTTCAGATGATGCCTTGGAGGGGCTTGAGGCTCGGGGGCGAGATTAAATCACTTGCAGCTCATTTAGAGCTAATGTTGATAAACGTAGGCTCACGCTATCCTGTAAGTGATTTCAATCATCAACCAATTCGTAGACTTATCCAACTCATTTTTCGATTAAAAGAGCAGCAGTGAGATCCCCATGGCTAACAATTTAAAAACGGATATTGTTTTAAACCTCCAGGGTGATCTTGCCCAGAAAGCGCGGTCGTATAGCAAAGAAATGACAACGCTAGCAACACGTTCAAAAGCTGCATTTAGCATGATTAGTTCATCAGCAATAGCGGCTAGCAGAGGCATTGACACTTTCGGTAATCGACTGCTTTTTATTACTGGTGCTGCTGCGGTTGGTTTTGAACGTACATTCGTAAAAACTGCTGCTGAATTTGAACGTTACCAAACGATGCTAAATAAGCTTCAAGGCTCACCAGAAGCTGGAGCTAAGGCGATGGCATGGATTGAAGAGTTCACACAAAACACCCCTTACGCTATCGATGAAGTAACACAGTCATTTGTACGTCTAAAAGCCTTTGGTATTGATCCTATGGATGGGACTATGCAAAGTATCGCCGATCAAGCGGCAATGATTGGCGGTACAGCAGAAACAGTTGAAGGTATCGCTACAGCGTTAGGTCAAGCGTGGACTAAAGGAAAACTTCAATCAGAAGAGGCTCTCCAACTACTAGAGCGAGGTGTTCCTGTTTGGGATTACCTAATTAAATCCAGCAAAGAACTGGGAATGAACAATGGCCGTGGATTTACCAAAGAAGAGCTGGATGATATGTCATCTAAGGGAAAGCTAGGTAGGGATGCAATCAGGGCTTTAATTAAGCAAATGGGTAAAGAATCCGCTGGTGCAGCCAAAGAGCAGATGAATACATGGAATGGTATGATCTCTAACATGGGCGATCACTGGAAGCTTTTTCAAAAAGATGTGATGGGAAGCGGAGCATTCACAGTTCTAAAAGACCAATTGGGTGAGTTCTTGGGGATGCTTGATGAAATGAAAAAGACTGGCGAATACGACGAGTTTGTCGATAAAGTCGGGCGTGATCTTGTTGAGGCCTTTAAATCAGCCGCTGCTGCTGCAAGAGAAATTAAAGAGGTCGGTGAGGAACTATGGCCTGTGATTCGAGAGATTGGCTCAATGGCTTGTAGTGGCATAGTGAATTTGGTCACTTAGTTAGAGGTGATATCATCACCTCATAAGTTAACAGGTGACATTATGACAAAACGTACAAGACGACTATTTAGCGCAGAATTTAAGTTAGAAGCAGCGCAGCTAGTCTTAGACCAAAATTACTCAGTGACGGAAGCAGCCCAAGCCATGAATGTGGGCAAGTCCACGATGGATAAATGGGTTCGCCAGCTTAGAGAAGAACGCCAAGGGAAAACACCTAAAGCTTCACCTATGACCCCTGAGCAAATAGAAATTCGGGAATTGAAAAAGAAGCTGGCTCGCCTTGAAGAGCATAATGAAATACTAAAAAAAG
>NZ_JHXR01000002.1 GCF_000621645.1 Vibrio cholerae ATCC 14035
TTAGTATTTCATTATGCTCTTCAAGGCGAGCCAGCTTCTTTTTCAATTCCCGAATTTCTATTTGCTCAGGGGTCATAGGTGAAGCTTTAGGTGTTTTCCCTTGGCGTTCTTCTCTAAGCTGGCGAACCCATTTATCCATCGTGGACTTGCCCACATTCATGGCTTGGGCTGCTTCCGTCACTGAGTAATTTTGGTCTAAGACTAGCTGCGCTGCTTCTAACTTAAATTCTGCGCTAAATAGTCGTCTTGTACGTTTTGTCATAATGTCACCTGTTAACTTATGAGGTGATGATATCACCTCTAACTAAGTGACCAAATTCACTATGCCACTACAGTCAAGGACGGCCAACATAAGAGGAGTGTGATAATCAATTATGAACAAGAAAGAAATCCAAGCCTATCAATCAGCCTTCGAGAAGTTTAACCCGTTCTATGGTGTAGACTTCCCGATTACTTCCGTTAAGCTCTGTGAGCTAATCAATAAGATGCGTAATGACCACAACGAGAAAGTAGTCGAGTTACGTCATGACCACTTGATGAATAAAATCCGAGAGTTTAGTGAGCAGGTTAACGCCCCGAATTTTCGGGTGGTTGAAAGTTCATACAAAGACACTAAAGGTGAAGACCGCAAATGTTATCTCTTAGGTAAAACTGAATGTCGAGCTATAGCTGCTACGGAAAGTAAATCCGTGTGTTACATGATAATGGTCTACCTTGACCAACTGGAACAAATCTTTGAGAAAGCCAAAGAGGCAAAAGCTACCGAGTTCGACCGTAAGCTATCAAAGCAAGGTGTTACATGGAGAGAAGCCTGTCGAACTGTAGGGATTGAACATCCTGATTTAGCCTTGAAGTAAATGATTAAGCGTGGTTTCTTCAAGAGAGACTTTGACGGTGGCTTAGTTGTTAAACCGAGTTTACTTGCTGATAAGTCATTTAAGAAGGCTGATAACCTTGGTATCAATAAAGAAGGATTCAGAGTCTTAACGAACGGCTTTAAGAAGCTTCAAGAAGCCGCCGAGCGTATTAAATGGCAGTGTCTTCAGTTCTCCGATAGACCCAAGTTACAAGCGATGTATAAAGCTAAACTTGAGGAACACATGAAGAATCAACCCAAAGTCTACGATGAGCAAGGTTTTGAGGTGGAGTAACTAATTACATCTTATCTTGTCCTGTCTTGTCTTTCCTTGATGAAAATCTACCAGAAAAATCTGAGCGACCATCTAACTAATTAAGCACAGGGATTACCCCCGTATGGTGTCCCTATGTGCTGTCACTGTATCTACTTCATCCACTGTGTTCACTGTGTTCAAAAACAGGCGTTTAGGACATCACCCTAAAGATGTTCTTAAATAGCATTCTAAAGTGTTCATAAATACTATTGATAATAAAGAACACATCATTCATTATGAACACATCTTAAAGAGCACACACACAGTAAACGAAGTAAACACAGTAAGCGAAGTAGACGCCATGAAATACTCATTAATCAAGCTATCAGCGATGAACAGCTACAGTGACTGTCAACAAGCAATAGAAGACATTGAAGCAGACCCAGAGAACTACACAACGGAAACCAGAGCAGCAGCACGTATCGGTGGACACTGTGAACTACTCAAAGGTGCTAAAGAGAAAATCAAGGCATTAGAAAAGAAAGCAGATAGTTTTATACCCTCAGATGATTCTGAAGAAGTAAACACAGTAAGCGAAACCTCTCAACGTACTTATGGGTATGGTCGAGTATCTACCGATGAGCAGACCACAAGCCAACAACTTACAGCTATTCGTGAAGCAGGTCATAAAGTAAGTGATAACCGCTTTATTGTGGATGAAGGTGTTAGCGGTGGTGTCTGTGCAATGGAGAGACCAGCATTTAGAAACCTTGTAGAAAATAAGCTTGAAAAAGGTGATACGTTAGTTATCGCTAAATTAGATAGATTAGGCAGAGACAATATTGACGTTCAACAAGTAGTCCAGATGTTAACCGATAAGGGCATCAAGCTATTCATCCTTGATTTACCAGTAGCTGATTTAAGTAGTCCTGAAGGTAAGTTAATGCTTCAGATGTTCGCTACCTTTGCTGAGTTTGAAAAGAATCGCATATCAGAGCGAATCAGGGACAAACTGAAACAGCTAAAACAAGAAGGCAAGGCATTGGGTAGACCAACAAAGAATGTTTATGACGATGTACAAGAGCTGAAAGCCCAAGGCATTAGCCAGAGAACCATTGCCGATAAACTGAACGTGTCATTATCAACCGTTAGAAGAAACTGGGTAGACACTAAAAGGTCACTGGAAGTGGTCACTGAAAGCGGTCAATAAGACGCATCTTGATGTTAGTAAACACTATCGCTACAATACCTATATTACATGTATATCAGCAGCCTTGTTGCGTGTCTTAATATGAATTGCATCTCAATTTTGGAACAAAGACAGAAAAGCTCACCAACAAACTTTTAGAAAGTGTTTATGCTAAAGGCAAATATAAAATGAAATCACAAGCCTAGCGTCGCCTACAGCGCTGAGCAACACTCCTTTTTTGCTGCTGAGAATAAAACTATGAATAACCGACTTGTCGAAGAAACCATTGCAGAAGAAACCATCGACTGCTGCCCTCTCTGCCAACACGATGAATTCTTTATTTCTGCCGACAAAGAGAAATTTTACTGCGCGAAATGTGGCTTTCACACCAACACTCTGACCAGCATTCAGCCCATGCTGGCGGCTAAAGCGAATCTCACACATCGCTTTGTCCACACCGGAATCAAAACTCGTCAATAATGGAAGCTCGTTCGTTATCGAAACCGCATTATTTCTCTGTCAAAAGATGGAAAATGCGGTCGTAACCGCCGTGATGGTAGCAATGTGAGTGAACAAGGTGCGTCAAGCCTCCACTAATTTCAGCACAACTCCCAGCGCCAAAAGAAACGGAAAAAACGAAAGCAACTGACGAAAGTGAGTCGAGAAAGGATCGGCTTACGCGGATTGGCGCATCACGCTACCACTCAAATACTCCGCAAGTTGAAGTAGATTGCTCAGCACAATCACTTGCTGAGAATGGCTGCGATGTTGGGGATTCAGTGGGCTCAATTGAAAGGTCAGCACTTCTGCATTTAATCCTGCTTCAACGCCCTTCGGTGTGTCGTCAACATAAATGCACTCATCCAATGTAAAACCCATGTTCATTGCACAATAACGGATGAGATCCGGCTCAGGTTTCCAGCTGTTCGCATCAAAAGCAGAAAAAATCCGCCCTTCAAAATAGTGCTCAAGACCGGCGAGAGTCAGGGTCATCGCGATTTTTTCTCGTGGCGCGTTTGACGCCACACAAAATTCAATCTGGTTACGCTTCAAGTAATTGAGTAATGCCCTCGCGCCCCCCATCGGAGAAAGTTTGCGCCGAAACGTTGCCGCGACAATCGAGCGGTAACGCTGCTCAAGCAAATCAATATCCGCTGTTATCTTCGCCAGTTGGCAAGCCGCATGGAGAATGTCGGCGATTTTGCCACCCGAGAAATGCTCAGCGACCTGCTGGTAGCTTAAGGCCACCCCAAGTTCGCCAAACACTTGTACCAGAGCTTCACAGCACAAACGTTCGCTGTCTACTAAGGTTCCTTCGCAGTCAAAAATGACACACTTTACTCTGGATTCAGTCATTACTTATTCCTCCATCCCCATTAGCAGTGTATATCTCACTGTGGCACTAAAAAGGATGGAGTTAACAGAATGGCAGAAAACCATGCACAAACGTGCATAACTTCTACCGAAGTCACTCTTTTACGAACAGAAAGTGGCTCAAAGTTCGATGTAAGGGGTAGCATCACTCGCGGTGATGGCTTGCCATTTCGCATACAGCGCTTGAGCAAATGCTTCGCGAGTGTCAAATAGAGGGTTGGGTTTCACAACCAGATCGGAAAGCAGAACCATGTGCTCATGCTCCGTCACCATACCTGCCGCAACGGGTTCGCCAAGATGAAATCCGAGGAATAGTTGGCATGGCGGTGAGTAAATAATTTGGGTAAAAAACTCAACCAAACGTTCTTGCTCATGCTGGGTTGAGCTACGCGTTGCCTGCAAGAGAGCAAACCAGACAGTTAAACGATGAAAATCCACCAAATAAATCTCTTGCAGTAATGGCGCATCACAGGCCTGCGGTTGAAACAACGAAACTTCAGTGTGTCGGCTTAACGCATGGTAAATATCGCGCCCCTCTAAACTTTGAGCAGTCGGGAATTCGACATCCACTTGACTCGATAACCACTGATTTTTGGCCGCAACCACAGGTGAGGGAGAGTAAATCATAGGGGACTTCTTCTTGGTTGGTGAAGCAACACCTAATCAATAAGCGTCGCAGTAAACGCAGCATACTCATCAAGCCCACACGGAACAAGCTTTAATCCCTTTTGATGAGCAATTGCGTATCTTGGTCTTAGCCATGAGGCTGCACTATCTTCAGAAAATCAGTATGATGTAAACCCAAATAACCTGATGTTGCCGCGATAAGCATCCCAATATCAGGTAGGAAGGTGATATCCCAATACAGCTTGAAGCTAAACGATGCTCACGCGCGCTGCCGTTGCAAGTTGGCAGGGTAAACACAATTAACGTAAACGGAACCTGATTATGCTCAATTCTATTCGCACTGCTTTGCTTCTTTCCTTCGCTTTCGTTTTGAGTGGTTGTGATCGCTCAGAAGTCGGTGATGTCAGTCTCGGCATGTTTACCTTGAAAGATATTAAAATCAACAACTTGACCGATCCTGTTGTAACGGGCGTGACTTGCCATGTAGCCAGTATTGAAGCCGATTTAAGCTTGGCCGATCCATCAGACTCCTCGATTTCTTGTCGCCAAACGGGTGAAATTACGCCAGAAATGATCGCGCAAATTGATAAATCCTCTTCAGGCGAAGTGGTCTTTCAAAAATCCAAAAGTATTTTCTTCAAATCGATGAAAATTCGCCGTATTTTTGATGCGAAAAACCAAACCCTGATGTATCTCTCCTACTCGACTAAAGAAACATCCGGCAGCTTTAAACACAGCCTGTCTACCGTGCCGCTGTGGGGCACTCAAGCCTACAACGCCTTCCCTGAAACACAGAACAAATAGCTTCATCCATCGCAGCCTGAGGTGTGCTTTACATCACTTCAGGCTGCAATAAAAATGAAAGTAATCTGTCACACCTGTGATATGATGCGCGAAAATTTTTTCAATTAACACTTTCAAAATGAAGTTTCCCGGTCAGCGCAAATCTAAGCACTATTTTCCAACTCACGCCCGCGATCCACTCGTCAACCAGATTCAACAAACACCAAAGCTCCATCGTCCGACGATTGTCGGCGTCGGCCAAACCATCGTCGATATTGAAGCTCGCGTTGATGATGAATTTCTTACCCGCTACGATCTCAGTAAAGGCCATTCACTGGTACTGGAAGAGAGTAAAGCGGATGCTCTCTATCATGAATTGGTCGAGCGTGGATTGATCACTCACCAGTATCCGGGAGATACGATTGGCAACACATTGCACAACTATTCGGTTTTAGCGGACAGCAAATCGGTATTGCTGGGTGTGATGTCGAAAAATATCGAGGTGGGTTCATACGCTTATCGCTACCTATGTCGTACTTCAGCGCGGATGAATCTAAACCACTTGCAAACAGTGGATGGCCCTATCGGTCGCTGCTACACCTTGATTTCTGAAGATGGTGAACGTACGTTTGCGATCAATGAAGGGCACATGAACAAGCTGCGCCCTGACAGCATTCCAGAAGAAGTGTTTGATAAAGCTTCGGCCTTGGTTGTGTCATCGTATTTGATGCGTGGTAAGCCAGAAGACCCTATGCCACAAGCGGTGCAACGTGCCATTGAAATCGCAAAAGCACGCAGCATTCCTGTGGTTCTCACCTTAGGCACAAAATATGTGATCGAAGGGAATGCCGAGTGGTGGCAAAACTACATGAAAGAGCATGTTACCGTTGTCGCCATGAATGAAGAAGAAGGCGCAGCGCTGACGGGCGAACGCGATCCTCTACTTGCTGCAGATAAAGCGCTGCAATGGGTTGATTTAGTGCTGTGTACGGCAGGCCCTGTGGGTTTGTATATGGCAGGCTATATTGACGAATCAGCAAAGCGCGAAACAGAGCTACCACTACTACCGGGTAATATTCCTGAGTTTAATAAGTACGAATTCAGCCGCGCAATGCGTAAAGAAGATTGCCGCACACCACTGAAAGTTTACTCTCACATTGGTCCATACTTAGGCGGCCCGCTGGAGATTAAGAACACTAATGGTGCTGGCGATGGCGCACTTTCCGCGTTACTGCACGACATGGCGGCAAACGCGTATCACCAACGTAATGTGCCGAATTCAGCCAAACATGATCAGCCATACCTGACCTATTCCTCGCTCTCTCAAGTGTGTAAGTACGCCAACCGCGTCAGCTATGAAGTGTTGACTCAGCATTCGCCACGTCTGTCACGGGCTTTACCTGAGCGTGAAGATAGCTTGGAAGAAGCGTACTGGGATCGTTAATTGATTATCGTGGACAAAACTCTCACTCTTTAATAAAGAAGGCGACCATTGGTCGCCTTCTTTATTTTCCAGTTAATGAAATGGCTTATTATTCCAATTCATAACTTTTTTGTGCGGTGTAGAAATTCTCTTTGAATGCCAGACTCCCCCACATCGCATTAGCATGCGCGCGAGTCACGATCGATTCGTCAAGCTGAAGTGGTGTCATCTTATGTGTCACTGAGTCATATTGATAGGTCGTGATATCTTGTCCTGGCTGCAATACAACCACTTGGTTATCCGGTGTTAACCAACCAAAGTTTTTGTCACGTTGCATCATAGCGCGTTGCTTTTCAACCGGAACGTCTTGGGTTAAATCAAAGCCAATCATTGGGTTTTGACTACTAATACCGGCTAAGGAGAGTAGCGTCGGAGCTAAATCCAACTGGCTGAGTAAGCGGTCATCTTTACGCGCTTCAATGCCACCACCAAAAATAACCGCTGGAATATGAAAGTATTCCACAGGGATTGGATTGGTACCTTGTGTACGCGCGTCATGGTCTGCGACAACAACAAACACGGTGTTATCCCAATAAGGAGATTTTTTCGCCTTTTCAACAAATTGCCCCAACGCGTAGTCAGCGTATTTCACTGCATTTTCTACCGTCTGTTTCGGTTCATTGTATGGTGTAATCACGCCATCAGGGTATTCAAACGGGCTATGGTTAGACGAGGTAAATACCAAACTAAAGAAGGGTTTACCTTCTTGTACCATTTGCGTGAACTGCTCATCAGCTTTATTGAACAGATCTTCATCCGACGCTCCCCACGAACCGACAAACTTAGGATTTGAGAAGGTAGGTAGATCTTGCATATCCACAAAACCGTTGCCGAGGAAGAAGCTCTTCATATTGTCAAAATGGCTCTCGCCACCATAAATAAATTGCGTGTGGTACTGCTGAGTTTTCAGCAAGCCTGCAATTGAGAAGAAGTTATTCTGGCTTTTACCTAACTTCACCACAGAGCGAGCAGGCGTTGGAGAAAATCCTGTGGTTACTGCTTCAATACCACGTACAGAGCGAGTACCCGTAGCGTACATGCGAGTGAATGCCCAGCCTTCGTTAATCAGTTTGTCCATGTTTGGAGAAACATCGATTCCCCCAAGGCTTTTTACATAACGCGCCCCGTGGCTTTCCATCAACAAAATGACGATGTTTTTAGGTGCACCTTGGTAAGTCGCAACATGATTGGCCAAAGACGGTTTGTCATCACTAATAAAATCTTCCGGGGCTACAGTCATCGAAGCACGAACTTGATCGATCACGAGTTGTTTATCCATTTTCGGATAAAATTCAAATGCGTTGGCCTCTGAGCCCATTTGCTTGGCTGCGAAAATCACTGAATACGCGGAGTTGAGCGCAAGATCGTTCATCAAAGGATCGCTAGAGAAAGAGACCATTGCAGGGTTCATTGGGCGATGCCCTAAAGAAGAACGAGCTCCTAATACCCCAACAGTGACCACAAGCACAGCAATCACTGGACGCCAATACCACTTGGGGTAATGCAAGTTGGAAACGAGTGTTTTACTCCATCGCCAGCCGAGTACAACCGTTAATACACTCACGACTAGGCCGATAAATAGCTCCAATTTGTAACCCGACCACAGCATACCGAAGACTTCTTTCGGATAGATAAGGTATTCCACAAATAAGCGATTAGGGCGCAGATCGTACTCAATGATAAAAGGAGGAGTAGCCACTTCCATGTACACAACGAACCATAACCCAGCCGTGATCCAAAGACGCAACACCCAATTCCAAATGCGGCCTAACCAATGCTCACCAGAAATTAAGCTAGTCAAAAGTGCAGGTAAAATAAACAAATAGCAGATTGACGCAAAGTCCACCCTTAAGCCACTAGTGAAAATGCGTATCCAGCCGTCAGCATTCGTTACGCGATCAAAATGCCACATAGCAAGACCTAAACGTGATAGCGCAAAAATGACTAATAAGGCGAATACAGCGCAAACGATAGGATAAAGAGGCCCAAAGAATAATTTGAGTTTATTCAAAGTCGTTACCTTGGTGTGTATATATTGAGAAAGTGAATACCGATAATCTCAGATTAACATCTCAAATCAAACACACCTTGATCATAAAGTTCAAATTTTCAGATTGTTACGTCGAATAATCATCAACATGCCTAAAAAGAAAGCAATAAGCAAAGAGACACCTCCTCCAGATGAGCTCTCACTCACGCTAACCGTTGTAGTCCCTCCTGCAACCAACTGCCGTACTCCATTACTTTCTGTAACGTAATATTTGGGCGTCTCTAATCCATTCATGACACGTAATATCCAACTGTAGTAATCGGATACTTCCGTGAATACCGAGGTAACGGGCAGCGCTGGATTGCCACAGGTTGATGGTCCAAAACTGGTGATCCCAATTTGCACATATCCAGAGCCACTATCCCAATAGACAGGACCTCCGGAATCCCCAGAGCAGGTGGAGTTGCGATACGAACCGATTTGTGGCCCTGTAAAGCAGACATGCCCAGGGCCTAAATTAGCACCGTAATAAGCCGAGCAGGTCGCAAACGGAACAAAGGTTAAGGTGGTCTCTAATAAACGGGTTCCTCCGGCGACATTACCATTCACATAGCCGTGACCAATCGCTTTATAGGTCCCATTCACGTCATAGCTGTTATTGATGGAGCTATTGAGTACCCCAACGAAATTACTCACGTTAAGGTCGCTTTCTAACTTGATGATCGCAATATCATTTGGCCAATACACTGCCGAAGAATCGACATAGTTATCGGGATAATAAAATTCCGCGGCACGAGCAAGTTGAACATTGCCATTGGGGAACTGGCTTTCATCTTCCAACTGAGGAACCACAACGGTATACAACATGGTATAGCTATTGCCATAAATACAATGTGCTGCCGTCAAGATATAACGTGAATTCAGAACCGTCGCACCACAGTAGGTTCCTGAGCTGTATTGATAAGGAGAGATATAAATCGCCAAGCTGGCAAACGAAGGGTAGTTTGCGACATTCGCATTGGTACCATTGACGATGTACGGCGAAATCTCAACCGCAGAAACTCGCGTTGTCAGCAGTAACAGGAGCCATAGCCATTTGCGCATGCGTCACCTCATTGGTTGAATTGATTGTTCTGCTTATTTATCACCCGCTTAAAGTGTAGCAATGAAATGAAACTATGCGATGCAGATAACAAAAAACCCGCAGTTTTACCTGCGGGTTTATCAATTCAAATCACATGTGTGAATTATGCTTCTTCGCGACGACGGCTATGGCCACGCTCACCACGGTAGCTACCACTGCTCTCACCACTACGGTTGCGCTCAAAACGACGCTCACCTTCACGGAAAGGACGGCCTTCACCACCACGGCCACGACCACCTTCGCGGCCGCCTTCACGACCACCACGGAAACCGCCTTCACGGTTGCCTTCTGGACGACGACCACCTTCGCGACGTGGACCACCTTCACGACGAGCACCACCACGAGATTCGCGGAAGTCATCGAAGTCACACACTACAGCACCCACTTCTTTCTGGCGGATACGCAGCTTACGTAGCTTGCTAGAAACGTCATTTGACATGGCTTTTGGTAGCTGAACAAACGTATGGCCTTGAGCCAGTTTGATCGCACCGATAGAACCTTTAGTCAGACCCAGTTCGTTTGCGAGAGCACCAACGATGTCTTTCACTTGAACGCCTTGGTCACGGCCAACTTGCAGTTGGTAAGTATCCCAATCGTGGTTTTCTTGATCGCGGCCACCGAATTCACGACGAGCAGGACGATCACCATCGCGGCGGTCATCACGACGCTCACGACGACGTGATTTTTCACGCTCCATCGCTTCGATCATTGGATCAGCGCCGACATAAAACAGTGGACGCTTACCTTGCTGACGTTTCAGCAGGATTGCAGCCAGAGTCGTTGCATCAATTTCCAGTGACGCTTGCAGTTTTTCAACCAAATCAGCGAAACGCTCCAGCGAACTGAACTCTTTATCTGCTGCCAGCTCTTGACCCAGCTTAGTCAGACGAGATTCAGCCACTTTATCGCGGTGCGGCAGTTGGATCTCTTCCATTGAAGAACGAGTGACACGCTCGATAGTACGTAGCATGCGGATTTGGTTAGTACGAACCAGCAGGATCGCCTTACCTTTACGTCCAGCACGACCAGTACGGCCGATACGGTGGATGTAAGATTCCACATCAAATGGAATATCGTAGTTGTATACGTGAGTGATACGAGGAACGTCCAGACCACGTGCAACAACGTCGGTCGCAACCAGAATATCAATCACACCTTGTTTGATATGATCAACAGTACGCTCACGCAGAGACTGAGGGATATCACCGTGCAGAGCCGCTGCTTTGAAGCCACGCGCGCACAGCCAATCCGCTAGACGCTCAGTATCCTGACGAGTACGTACGAATACGATAGAAGCATCGGTTTCTTCGGTTTCAAGCAGACGAGCCATCGCTTCATCTTTCTCTACACCTTTTACTACCCAGTATTGTTGCTCAACTTTCGCGACCGTTTGGTTAGAGCCCGCTACGTCAACACACTCTGGATCACGTAGGAAACGCTCAACAATTTCTTTAACCATTGGCGGCATAGTGGCTGAGAACAGTACGCGTTGTGCAGACTCTGGCGCTTGTTCCATGATCCAAGTTACGTCATCAACGAAGCCCATTTTCAGCATTTCGTCTGCTTCATCAAGGATGAAAGTATGACATTCGTCTAGGTGTAGACGATCACGAGTGATCAGATCTTTTACACGACCCGGCGTACCCACAACGATGTGAGCGCCAGATTTCAGAGCGCGCATTTGATCAAGAATTGAAGCACCACCGTAGATCTCAAGAACCTTGAGGCCTTTGATGTTTTGGCCTAGGTTTTTGATCTCGGCTGCTACCTGAATCGCCAGCTCACGTGTTGGCGCCATAACGATAGCTTGTGGCTTGTACTGAGATAGATTAAGTTTGTTGAGCAGAGGCAAAGAGAATGCCGCTGTTTTACCTGTACCTGTTTGCGCTTTACCCAGTGCATCACGGCCTTCAAGCAGAACAGGAATCGCTGCTGCTTGGATAGGAGTTGGTGATACGAAGCCCATTTCGGTTAGGGCAGAAAGGATGGCGCTGTTCAGTGCTAAATCACTGAATTGAATTGCAGTATCTTGCATGGGGATCCCACTAAATGAAGAAATAACCAAGGTCCCACGTGCTTTACCATTTCCAACCAATCCAATGAATTGCTGAGTCCGTTCAGATGCGGATAAGTATTAAAACGCATCAAGCCGCTAGGGACATATAAGGGACGCGGATTATTCCCTAAAAGCATAAAAAAAGCTAGGAAAAATTGAATTTCATCACAAAAATTTCTTAGCAAAGGAAAAATGACGTCTCATTGACCGGAAAACCCCGTTAAAACACCAAAATTGCTGACAATTTCAGCGAATAAATAAACAGCCAACGGCGCTCAATCTCACGTTTTCGGTAGTAATCCAGCCCCTCAATGATTATAGTGTGCCCAACTTAAACGGTTAGATAAAAAAGATGTTCCAAGACAATCCGCGCCTCGCGCAGCTTAAGCAAAAAATCCAAGAAACCCTGCCTAAAAAAGAAGGCACCATCAAAGCCAGTGACAAAGGTTTTGGCTTCCTCGAAGTCGATAGCAAAACCAGCTACTTTGTTCCGCCTCCTTATATGAAGAAGTGTATGCATGGCGACAAAGTCGTGGCTTTCATCCGCACCGAAAATGAACGCGAAGTGGCTGAGCCTTCTGAACTCATCGAGCAATCGCTGACTCGCTTCATTGGTCGCGTAAAGCTATTTAAAGGCAAACTCAACGTCGCTCCCGATCATCCACAACTGAAAAAGCTGTCGCTGAAGGCAAAAACCAAGAAAGGCCTCAACGAAGCTGACTTCCAAGAGGGTGACTGGGTGGTCGCTCATCTTGTGCGCCACCCGCTGAAAGGTGACGATGGTTTCTTTGTGCAGATTTCACACAAAATCACCGATGCCAATGACAAAATTGCCCCTTGGTGGGTGACATTAGCAGAAAACGATCTGCCCAACAGCGAGCCAGCGGGCATTGACGATTGGCAACTGAAAGATGATGCAGACTTGGTTCGTGAAGATCTGACCGCGCTGCCTTTTGTGACCATCGATGGTGAATCGACCAAAGATATGGACGACGCGCTTTACGCACAGCAACTGCCAAACGGTGATTTTGCGCTGACTATCGCGATTGCCGATCCAACCGCTTACATCACCCCAGAAGATGAGATGGACAAAGTCGCACGCGAGCGTGGCTTTACCATTTATTTGCCGGGTCGCAACATTCCAATGTTGCCACGCGATCTGGCTGATGAGCTTTGCTCTCTGATGGAAAACCAAGTTCGTCCAGCGCTATGCTGCTCAGTCACTATCCGTAAAGATGGCGTGATTGGCGATGATATTCGTTTCTTCGCAGCCAACATCAAATCTCATGCACGCCTAGTTTACGACCATGTTTCTGACTGGTTGGAGACTGGCAGCTCGGAACAATGGCAACCAAGCGAAGAAATCGCCCAAGTAGTGCGCGACCTCTACGCTTTCTCACAAGCACGTGCGAACTGGTGTGAGACCCATGCCGTAGTGTTCCCAGATCGTCCAGACTACCGTTTTGAACTGAGCGCAGATAACGATGTGGTGGCGATCCATGCGGACATGCGCCGTACGGCAAACCGCTTGGTTGAAGAATCGATGATCACTGCGAACATCTGTGCGGGTAAAACGCTGCAAACTACATTTGGTTTTGGTGTATTCAATACCCACGCGGGTTTTAAAGCTGAAAAAATGGCCGATGTAGTAGAGCTCATGGCGGTCAACGGCGCACCCAATGCGGATGCAGAAACGCTGGCAACCGTAGAAGGCTTTGCCGCTCTGCGCCGCTGGCTAGCCACGCAAGAAACCAGCTACCTCGATAATCGTATTCGTAAATACCAAAGCTACAGTGAGATTGGCAACCAGCCTCTCCCCCACTTCGCGATGGGCCTTGATGTGTACGCAACATGGACTTCGCCGATTCGTAAATACGGCGACATGATTAACCACCGTCTGCTGAAAGCGCACATTCTCGGCAAAGCCCCGGTGCAAACGCCGGATGAGACAGTTGGTGAAGAACTGGCTCTGCACCGTAAACACCACAAAATTGCTGAACGTAATGTGGCAGATTGGCTCTATGCGCGCACGCTGGCTGATGAGCCTGCGAAAGAAACCCGCTTCCAAGCTGAGATCTTTGATATCAACCGTCCGGGCATGCGTGTTCGCTTACTCGAAAATGGCGCAATGGCCTTTATTCCGGGAGCTCTGATCCTCGATAACAAAGAGCGTATCGAGTGTAATGGTGAAGACGGCACGATACTGATCGATAAAGAAGTGGTGTACAAACTTGGTGATGTGCTGGAAATCGTCCTGACAGAAGTCAATCAAGAAAACCGCAGCTTAGTGGGTAAACCAACGCAAGTGTTTGCTGATCTGGTTTCAGAGACGCAAACCAGCACGGAGCAACCTGCTGAGGGCGCAGAAAATAACGAGCCCCAAGCTTAATTCGCTTGGTTTGAGTCTCCTTCATTCAAAAGGCATTCTTCGGAATGCCTTTTGTTTTTCTCGTCTGGCGAATAACCCCATAAGCGGGCCAAGCCTATACCCAAAAATACGCTTTCGGATCTTTCTCCACTTCGCGGATGATGGCGGTTAAATCCTCGCTACGCGCCAAAAATGGATAAGGGATCCAAGCTTCACTCTGCGCTTTTTGTTGATCGTAGGCGTAGAGCGCCCACTGTTTAGACGCTTCTTCCCAGACGATTTTTGCAACCAAACTTTCGTAGTCACAACGGGTTGAGTCGAGTTTGTAGTGGCACAGAATAAACTGCACCCCGTGCTCGATGGGCTCAAAGCTCGACTTGCCCAGCTCAGCAGGTAAGCTCTGGTTGCGGCTCATGCAAAGCAATTCTGCACGGCGTTCAAGCTGTCTCTGGAGAAGATTGACAATCATTTTTAACCTCATCGGTGTCTGAGTCTGCTCAGTATGGCTATCTGAGCGATGCAATTCCATGATCTCCACATCATTTGAGTATAAGCAATGGGTGCAAGCTCGGTGAATTTCACCAATCAACTCACTAACCTAGAGCTGCCTTCACATTTTTGTCATACGTTTCAGGCATACTGCGTAAGATTTTTTTGACAATATGGGAGCTAATTTATGATCAGGATGGCACTTGCCGCCGTTTGCGCACTTCTTTTTTCCATCACAACGATGACACCCTTTGTGCAAGCAAGTGAAATAACCATTTCAGGTTCCACCTCAGTGGCCAGAATTATGGACGTACTGGCTGAAAAATATAACCAACAACACCCCGAGACTTATGTCGCAGTTCAAGGTGTCGGTTCTACCGCTGGGATTTCTCTTTTGAAAAAAGGCGTCGCGGATATCGCTATGACCTCACGCTATCTCACGGAAAGTGAAGCGCAAAACACCCTACACACTTTTACGCTGGCTTTTGATGGTTTAGCGATTGTGGTCAACCAAGCCAATCCAGTCACCAATCTTACGCGAGAGCAGCTATACGGCATTTACAAAGGCCAAATCACCAACTGGAAACAGGTGGGCGGTAACGATCAAAAAATCGCGGTCGTGACTCGCGAAGCCTCATCGGGTACTCGCTACAGCTTTGAAAGCTTGATGGGATTAACCAAAACCGTCAAAGATCGTGAGGTTTCCGATGTTGCGCCGACCGCGCTTGTCGTCAATAGCAACAGCATGATGAAAACGTTAGTCAACCACAATACTCAAGCGGTTGGCTTTATCTCTATTGGCTCGGTCGATAAATCCGTCAAAGCGATTCAGTTTGAAAAAACAGATCCCACTTCTGACAACATAGCTAAGCACACTTACCAATTATCACGCCCGTTCTTAATTTTGCACTACTCAGATAACGCAGACGAACAGACCAAAGAGTTCATCGCCTTCTTAAAGTCTGAAAGCGCTAAAAAATTGATTGTGGAATACGGCTACATTATGCCAAGTGATGTGGAATAAACCACAAGAGCATTACTCTTACTACATGAGTTTCTGCATGGTTGCACCATAGTTCTTCATGGTTTACCACACACAGTGTGCTTCAGAAACGAACAAGGAGAGCAAATAGGCTCTCCTTGTTGATTTATACTGATGACACAATGGGCTAGAAGTGCAGTTGGATCACTGACACTACAACACAACCCGGACGACGAACGCCCTCGATCTCAACCTTGATTTCACGCTCAATCTCAAGTCCCTTCTTAATCGGGGTCACTTTCGACAAAGTACTCACGGCACGAACTCGATTACCCGCTTTTACTGGATAAGGGAAACGTACCGAGTTCAAGCCAATATTGACCACCATTTTAGCGGTTGGAAACAAGGTTTTCTCTTCATCAACGCTGTCGGTTAACTTTGGCAACAATGCCAGCGTTAAAAATCCATGCGCAATCGTCGTTTTGAATGGCGATTCCAACGCCGCACGATCCGGATTGGTATGAATCCACTGCATATCTTCAGTGACTGCACCGAATTGATTGATTCGCTCTTGATCAACCAGTAACCAATCTCCCGTATGGATCACTTCACCCACCTGGGTTTGCAACTCGTCATACAGTGCTTGAGCCTCGGGTTTGAGTTCAATCGGCTCAGGGATCGGCGTATCTTCATTGGCAGGCAGATGCAGATCTTTTACCCACCCAAACAGTGGACGGCTTTGGGTCTTGTTTAAAATATCATCCCAGTACTCGCGCACAGACGGAGACATCCACTGCTTAAATTCAGTGTGCTTAACCAAGTTTTCAGCTCGATGCTTCAGAAGCTCAGCGACTCTCATCAAAACCTCATTCTTAACCAAGAAGAAATGGAAACGACCTAATTTTGAAGTACTTCACAGTAAGCTGCAATCACTTTCGGGCGTACATGCGTAACCTGTAACCAACAAAAATGTTTAAAAACAAAGCATTATCAATAAAACATTATTTTATTAGCTTTTGAACAATTAGAGCAAACACACCATTTATTTCCATCCTTTTGCGCTACGTTAGCCAAGCAAACTCGTCAGCAACTTGCGAAGGATTGTAGAATGCCAAGCAAATATTGCACCGAATCGGTACTTTCTAACCCTCATTTATAAACTTTCAATCTGGCTCAGATACGCATCAGCCGTGCTCAGGATCGCTTGCTGAGAATCGCTCGTCATCTTGTCCCACGTTTTGTATAGCATTCCGATGCGAGGATTGTTGGCGAGTCGATCACGATGTTTAAGCATAAACCGCCAGTAAAGCGAATTTAGCGGGCACGCTTTCTCTCCGGATTTGAGTTTCACTTGATAAGCACAAGAGGCGCAGTAGTCACTCATTTTATTGATGTAGGAACCACTGGCTGAATAGGGTTTGGTGGCGATCAATCCGCCATCCGCAAACAGAGCCATACCTCGCGTATTAGGAAGTTCGACCCATTCAATCGCATCGATATAGATACCTAAATACCAGGCATCGACTTGATCAGGGTCACACTCGGTCAGCAAGGCAAAATTCCCTGTCACCATCAAGCGTTGAATATGATGCGCGTAGCCAAAATCCAGTGACTGAGTGATCGCCTGCTGCAAACAACGCATCTTGGTTTGTCCATTCCAGAAATAGCTTGGTAACGGCCGCTGCGCTCCTAAATGATTGCGTGTTTGGTAATGAGGCATATTGCTCCAATACATGCCGCGCACATATTCACGCCAACCGAGAATTTGTCGCACAAATCCTTCCACTTGAGCTAACGAGATCTGCCCTTGAGCTGCGCGATAAGCACTAATAGTAGCTTCAATCACTTCGCGAGGTGAAAGTAGCTTACTATTGAGCGCAAATGAAAGTCGGCTGTGATACAGGCTCCAGCGATGGGGATGCTGCGCCGTCATCGCATCTTGAAAGCGACCAAAATTAGGCAAGCAAATTTGGCAAAAATGCGCCAATAAGGAAAGCGCTTGCGCACGATTGATAGGCCACAGCAGTGACTCTCCGACTTGTCCGATAGACGGAATCCGATGACGTTCTATTCGCGCCTTGATGGACGCAACGGGATTATCAAAACAGAGTGGCGTCGGCAACTGAAGAAGATCTGGCGATTTCAGTTTATTACGATTGTCGGCATCAAAATTCCACTGTCCACCTTCAGGTTTGCCATCAGCCGTCATCAAATAACCAAAACGCTTACGCATTCGTCGATAAAAGTGTTCCATCAGCACGGCTTTGCTTGCGGGAAATTGCTCTGGGATCTCCGCAAACGGTAGCAAGAAGTGCTCAGTATCAACGCACCCTATTGTGATGCCGGATAGGCGCAAATTGGCCATTTGCTCAAGCAGTCGATACTCGTCAGGTCTTTGGTATTGGAAAGCATCGGCCTGAACTTGCTGGCAAATCTGCGCGATCAGATCGGGTAAATCGTTATATTGCGCGCTGGCATCCAGATCCAGATGCCATACGTGATGCCCTTCTGCACTTAAATAATCAGCAAAAGCTTGCATGGCCGCAAAAAATGCACACTGCTTTTGAATGTGATGGCGAACGTACTCCTGCTCCTGATGCAGCTCTGCAATCAGGTATAAAACATCATCCCTATGCTCAGAAAACCAAGAATGAGCATGGTTGAGTTGGTCACCCAATATCAATCGCACAACGGAATAGCGCATGGTGCTCCTTAATCAATACCGCGACAGAAGAATGCATTATCTTCCATTCATGCTTTGGGTATACGTTTAAAACCGCTCTCCGATCAGTGGTTAACCTGTATTGACACGGTAGAAACCGAGTAAAGCATCAACCTTTCATATTGAATAAACATCATATATTTCATGAAGATATTAGTTATTTAACTCTAAAAAATAAGCGTGAGAGCTTGATTCCACATATTGAGTAATGACTTCGCTTTCTCTCTTGGTCTTAAGTAAATTTGCTCTCGGTCACACTTTGGCAAACCCTTTGGAAAAATGGGACGCAAAGCTTCCGGTCTGTCGGTCAAGAAAGCTCATAAAGCACTCTTACACCTAGGATAGCGGGGTTACCAATTCGGTTTATGCCGTTTTGTCTTATGCGTTGCTGAAGGTGCTGAAGTTCAGATTCACTCTGAACTGCGTCTGGCGCTTTGCCAGACAAACTATGTCAGCTAACAAAGAAGAGTCTGTGATGAAAAAACAACCTAAAATGACCGCTATCGCCCTGATCCTCTCTGGTATCAGTGGATTAGCGTATGGACACGGCTACGTTTCCGCAGTGGAAAACGGTGTCGCCGAAGGACGTGTCACCTTGTGTAAATTTGCCGCTAACGGCACTGGAGAAAAAAACACTCACTGTGGCGCGATTCAATACGAACCACAAAGTGTCGAAGGCCCAGATGGCTTCCCGGTCACTGGCCCTCGCGATGGCAAAATTGCCAGTGCGGAATCGGCACTGGCGGCAGCGCTGGATGAGCAAACCGCCGACCGTTGGGTAAAGCGCCCAATTCAAGCTGGCCCGCAAACCTTCGAGTGGACGTTTACCGCCAACCACGTCACAAAGGATTGGAAATACTACATTACCAAACCAAACTGGAACCCAAACCAGCCATTGTCGCGTGATGCATTTGACCTCAATCCGTTCTGTGTCGTTGAAGGAAATATGGTGCAGCCACCAAAACGTGTCAGCCACGAATGTATCGTGCCTGAGCGCGAAGGGTATCAGGTCATCCTCGCCGTATGGGATGTGGGCGATACCGCAGCTTCCTTCTACAACGTGATCGACGTGAAATTTGACGGTAACGGCCCAGTGTTACCGGATTGGAACCCAGCAGGTCAAATCATTCCAAGTATGGATCTCAGCATTGGCGATACCGTGTACACTCGCGTGTTTGATAACGAGGGGGAAAACCCCGCTTATCGCACTGAGCTGAAAATTGACTCTGAGACGCTAACCAAAGCCAATCAATGGTCTTACGCTCTGGCGACTAAAATTAACCAAACGCAAAAACAGCAACGTGCTGGTCAGCTTAATGGCGATCAATTTGTTCCCGTTTACGGCACCAACCCGATTTATCTGAAAGAAGGCAGTGGCTTGAAGAGTGTTGAAATTGGCTACCAAATTGAAGCGCCACAGCCTGAGTATTCACTGACGGTTTCTGGTCTAGCGAAAGAGTATGAGATTGGCGAACAACCGATTCAGCTTGACCTGACTTTAGAAGCGCAAGGTGAAATGAGCGCAGAGCTGACGGTTTATAACCACCACCAAAAGCCGCTGGCAAGTTGGTCACAAGCGATGACGGATGGCGAGCTGAAATCAGTAACCTTAGAACTGAGTGAAGCCAAAGCTGGACACCACATGCTGGTTTCTCGCATCAAAGATCGCGATGGCAATCTGCAAGATCAACAAACTCTCGATTTCATGCTGGTTGAACCGCAAACACCACCAACACCGGGTGACTACGACTTTGTTTTCCCGAATGGCCTGAAAGAGTACGTGGCTGGCACCAAAGTGCTCGCTAGTGATGGCGCAATCTACCAATGTAAGCCATGGCCATACTCTGGCTACTGCCAGCAATGGACAAGTAACGCTACTCAATACCAACCGGGTACCGGCAGTCATTGGGAAATGGCGTGGGATAAACGTTAAGTTATCCTCCCTCTTACACCCATCATCCCTCAGCTCACGCTGGGGGATTTTTTATTCTCCAGTGGCTACCTCTCCACTCTTTCTTCGTGCTTTACCCTTCCTACTTGAAGCAGCTGCACTGTGGGCTAGATCCATACTAATTTGCCTCTTATTTACCACCTACATACAACTCCAGCGTCGTTGAGAAACCTCTGAGAGAATCGAGTCTGCGGCACTTTATTTATAGTTTTATGTTCAAATTTATTTACTTATCGAATTAATCTAATTTGTTGCATATCGGTTAATTGCATTTACTTTTTATTAACAACCATTCTTTCAGAAGGAATCATGATGAAAAGTAAAATAGTGACCGCCACACTGGCTTTATGTTGTCTATCCCCATCGTTCAGTTACGCTCAGAGCACCGCTCCAACCATTGCCGATGAGGTGATCTTTACTCTCTCCTCCGAAACCTTAACCTCCCCTCGCGCCGTCGTAGAACATCCCAAGGCCGATTTTATTAAATTACATTTTAAATCGCTGAATTTACCCCAAGGCAGTGCCATCAGACTGACCTCTCGAGATGGCACTGAAGTGGTGCAATATACAGAAAGTCAGCAGTCATGGTTTGCTCAATCGCTCTTTGGTGACCAAGTGTTGATTGAGTTGATCCCCAATGCCAAGGGTGAAATCGGACAATTTGAAATCGACTATTATATGGCCGGAAATGAGAGCCTTGCCGAGTCAGAGCTGTTGTCCACTTGTGGGATCAATGAACGCAAAGATGTCGCCTGTTGGCAGGACTCCCATCCAGAGAAAGTCTCTTGGTCGAGCCCAGTAGCACGGTTATTGATTAATGGACGCAGCCTTTGTACAGCTTGGCGTGTAGGCCCTGATAACCGACTGTTCACCAATAATCATTGTGTCAGCACAGCCTCTGAACTCAAGCAAACGGAAGTGTGGTTCAATTATCAGAGAACAACATGTAATGGGTCACTTGCCACGACCGTGAAAGTGATGGGTAATGAATTATTGAGCACCGATTACACCTTGGACTATACCCTCTTCACGGTCGATGATTTCAATAAGATCGCCTCTTTTGGTTACTTAGGCTTAGACAATACAGAGCCTGTTTTTGGCAATGGGATATACATTCCCCAACATGGGGCTGGCAATCCTAAAGAACTCGCCATCGAGAGCGATAAGAATGGATCTGGCTTATGTCAGATTGATATCGCATCAACCAATGGTCGAGGCACTCACACGGACACTGGCTACTTCTGCGACACCATTGGCGGCTCTTCGGGCTCCCCCGTCCTCAACACCTCTGATAACAAAGCCATTGCGTTACATCATTTCGGCGGGTGTGAAAATCAAGGGGTAAAAATCAGTAAGATCTGGACTAAAGTGGCGACGTTTTTTAATCATACCTTACCCAATGGCTCCGTTAGCCAAACGCCACCTCAAGTGAGAGAGCTCATTCCAAACCAACCGCTCAATAATCTCGCCCTATCCCAAGGTGAAGAGATGTTGCTGATGGTAAAAGCTTCAAACCGAAAGACCAACTTAACCATTTCGATAAGTTCAGGGAGCGGTGACGCAGACCTCTACGTAAAAACGGGCCAGCCACCAACCCAAAGCCTCTACGATTGCAGACCTTATCAATCGACAAATAACGAAACCTGTGTTGCGCCCTTAGTGAATGAAGATCTCTACATCATGCTGCGTGCGTATCGCAGTTTTGCTGGGGTCTCACTCACTGCGACTGAAAAACAATAACGATTCTTCACACCCACGGAGAAGGGAAAATCTTATGAACAAACTATTCGTCATGGCTTTGATGTCGGCAGCGTTGAGCGCCAATGCTGAAGACAAAGTCTGGATCTCGATGGGCGCAGATGCCGTCGGAAGTTTAAATCCTGCGCTGAGCGAATCCTTATTACCTCATTCATTCGCCAGTGGCTCTCAGGTATGGATAGGCGAAGTCGCTATCGACGAGCTTGCCGAGCTTTCACATACGATGCATGAGCAACATAATCGCTGCGGTGGCTACATGGTACACACCTCAGCACAAGGTGCGATGGCTGCGCTGATGATGCCGGAAAGCATCGCCAATTTCACGATCCCCGCACCTTCACAGCAAGATCTGGTCAATGCTTGGCTGCCACAAGTGAGTGCAGACCAAATCACCAATACGATCCGTGCGTTATCCAGTTTTAATAACCGCTTTTATACCACCGCCTCGGGGGCACAAGCCTCTGATTGGCTGGCCAATGAGTGGTGCTCTCTCATCTCGTCATTACCGGGGAGCCGGATTGAGCAGATCAAGCACTCTGGTTATAACCAAAAATCGGTCGTTTTGACGATTCAAGGCAGCGAAAAACCGGATGAATGGGTCATTGTCGGCGGTCACTTAGATTCAACTTTAGGCTCACACACCAATGAACAATCGATTGCTCCCGGTGCGGATGATGATGCCTCCGGTATTGCCAGTTTGAGTGAGATCATTCGTGTCTTACGTGATAACAATTTCAGGCCAAAACGCTCCGTTGCATTGATGGCCTATGCGGCGGAAGAGGTCGGTTTGCGAGGCTCACAGGACCTTGCTAATCAATACAAAGCACAAGGCAAAAAAGTCGTATCGGTCCTGCAACTTGATATGACCAACTATCGAGGTTCAGCGGAGGATATAGTCTTTATTACCGATTATACCGACAGCAATTTAACCCAGTTCCTCACAACGCTGATTGATGAATACCTCCCTGAGCTAACTTATGGCTACGATCGCTGCGGCTATGCATGCTCAGACCATGCCTCTTGGCATAAAGCCGGCTTCTCAGCGGCCATGCCTTTTGAATCTAAATTCAAAGACTACAACCCCAAGATCCACACTTCGCAAGATACTCTAGCGAATTCTGATCCCACGGGTAACCATGCGGTTAAATTCACCAAACTCGGGCTCGCTTATGTCATTGAGATGGCCAATGCAGGCTCATCTCAAGTTCCCGATGATTCTGTCTTGCAAGATGGTACGGCGAAAATCAATCTCAGCGGTGCACGAGGCACTCAGAAGCGCTTTACTTTTGAGCTCTCCCAAAGCAAACCGCTCACCATTCAAACTTATGGTGGTTCAGGCGATGTTGATCTGTACGTAAAATATGGCTCCGCTCCCTCAAAATCGAACTGGGACTGTCGCCCTTACCAAAATGGTAACCGAGAAACGTGCTCATTCAACAACGCACAACCCGGTATTTACCATGTGATGCTGGACGGTTACACCAACTACAATGATGTGGCGTTAAAAGCCTCAACTCAGTAGCTTGGGAAAAGCGATATCACCAAACAACTTGGAGTTGCTGGTCGAAGGCAAGTGAGTGAATCCCTATGAGCATAGATAGACTATGTGATTGGGGTGAACGAACATAGCCAACACCGCTGCAGCTTCAAGTCGGACGGGTATAGAAAAAAGGCCTGATCTCTCAGGCCTTTACATTGCTTAACTCAGATTACTCTTCATCTTTCTTGTTGGATGCCCAAACGTAGAGCAGTTCCAGAGCGATCGTCGCACCCGCCAGTGAAGTCAGGTCGCTTTGATCGTAAGGAGGTGACACTTCTACCACATCCATACCGATCAGGTTGATGCCTTTCAGCGCGCGGATGATTTTCAGGATCTTGTCTGAGCTCAAACCGCCACAAACTGGCGTACCCGTACCCGGTGCGAAAGCAGGATCCAGACAGTCAATGTCGAAAGTCAGGTAAACCGGCTTGTCACCCACGATGTGGCGAATTTGCGCCACAATCTCTTCGACAGACATGTCGTTGGCTTGCATCGCGTTAATCACGTTGAAGCCGTGGCCTTCTTGTTTGTATTCCGTACGAATACCCACTTGCACCGAATGCTTAGCCGAGATCAGACCTTCTTTTGGCGCATGGTAGAACATGGTGCCGTGGTCATACGCACTGCCGTTCGCGTAAGTGTCCGTGTGTGCATCAAAGTGGATCAGCGCCATTTCACCGAAGTGCTTAGCGTAAGCACGCAGGATTGGCAGAGTGATGAAGTGATCGCCACCCAGTGCCAGCATGGTTTTGCCACTTTTCAGGATTTCGCTGGTCGCGGCTTCTAGGCGGTAAGTGAAATCTTCAGCATCACCGCAATCAAAAACCAAATCGCCCGCATCAATCACGTTGATCTTTTTAAACAGGTTGAAATCCCAAGGGAATTTCTTACCTTCCCAAGCGAGGTTAACCGAAGCACGACGAATCGCGTCAGGCCCCATACGAGCCCCCGGACGACCGGACGTCGCCATATCCAAAGGCACGCCAAGTACCACGACATCAGCATTAGTATCTACTGGGTTACGCACATAGGGACGACGGACAAACGTCATCGCGTTTGAGTAGAGTGAATAATCAGTTTTAGTAAACAAATCATTCATTTAGAAATCCTCTAAGTAAGTATAGCCGCTCAGGCCTAATTCAAGTTCCGCCAAAACGGTCTCTTGTTCTTCTTTGGCAACACGTTGAGAAACCAGTTGACGATAGTTGGTGCGAATTTTATCTACATCGATGTGAACGTAGCGCATCATATCTTCAACCGTGTCACCTTCATTGATAAAGGCAATTTCAGACTCGCCATTATCATTAATATTCACAACCGCGCTGTGTGTGTCACCAAACAGGTTGTGCATATCGCCCAAGATTTCTTGGTATGCACCGACCAGGAAAAAGCCCATTAGGTATGGCTTGTCACTCGTCCATGCTGGCACAGGCAGTGTACTTTCAATACCTTGGCCTTCAACGTACTGTTCAACCGCACCGTCTGAGTCACAGGTGATGTCGAGCATTACTGCGCGACGATCGTTCATCTCTTCCAAACCAGAAAGCGGCAGCACTGGGAACACTTGATCGATACCCCAAGCATCCGGCAGCGACTGGAACAGTGAGAAGTTCACGAAGAACTTGTCTGCTAAACGCTCTTGCAGCTCATCCAGAATCGGGCGATGGAAGCGGTTTTTGTTGCTCATCTTCTGACGCAGTTCATGGTAGATACGCAGTGACAACTGCTCTGCCCATGCACGGTGCTCAAGGTTTAATACACCCGTTGCAAACTGGCTATGCGCTTCAGAAAGATCGCTCTGTGTGTCGTTGTAAATTTCAATCAGTGCGCGGTCATCGGTACCGTGTTGCACTTCTTCAAACCCACGCCACATGTTTTTCAGTAGCATTGGCGCATCCGCACCCGGTGCTGGGATCTCTTCTGGCGAGTAGGCTTCCGTACCGATAACGTTGGTGATCAATACCGCATGGTGCGCCGTGATCGAACGACCCGATTCAGAAATGATCACCGGACGAGGCTGACCGTACAGGTTACACACATCGCTCACTGTGCTCACGATGTTACGCGCATATTCGTGCAGACCGTAGTTCATCGAGTTTGATGACTGGCTACGAGTACCATCGTAATCCACGGCCAAGCCGCCACCCACGTCGAAGAAATCGATGTGCGCACCCAGCTCACGCAGTTCACAGTAGAAACGCACCGCTTCGTTCACACCATTACGCACGTCACGAATGTTCGCCATTTGTGAACCAAGGTGGAAATGCACCAGTTGCAGTGCTTCCAGTTGATTTTCCGCTTTCAAGCGGTTAATCACGGTGAGCACTTGTGATGCAGCTAGGCCGAACTTCGATTTTTCACCGCCGCTCGATTGCCATTTGCCTGCACCCTGAGAAGCAAGACGAATACGCAGACCCAGACGTGGTTTCACGCCAAGGCTTTTCGCTTCTTTCAGGACCAGATCCAGCTCTGACAGTTTTTCCAGAACGATGAAAACTTTGTGACCCAGTTTTTCACCGATCAGTGCCAGACGAATGTACTCTCTGTCTTTGTAACCATTACATACAATCACTGAACTGGCTTGCTGAGCCATAGCCAACACCGCCAGAAGTTCAGGCTTACTGCCCGCTTCTAAGCCGAGTTGTTTGTGTTCTAATTCGGCCTGACTGGCCAGAATTTCATCTACTACCTCTTTTTGTTGGTTCACTTTGATGGGATAAACCAGCAGGTATTTATTTGGGTAGTCGTACTCTTCAATCGCCTGATTGAAAGCGTCACAAATGTTGTGCACGCGTTGATGCAGGATCTGCGGGAAGCGTACAAGCACAGGCAAATTTAAATCGCGCGCTTCGAGCTGTTTAACAATTGAGCTTAATTGCGTTTGATGAGCTTTGTCTTTTCTCGGCGACACATACACTTCGCCTTGATCGTCAATGCCAAAAAAGCCTTGGCTCCAGTAATGCACATTGTAGTCAGCGCGAACGCGGTCTAATTTGGATGGTTGTTCCACATCGTATCTCACAAAAACAGAGAGGATTACAATGATTTCATCGGTTGAAATCACACCTGACACCCTAGATGTCACGCGCTTTATCGGTGAAAAGCTAGGGTGTGTCTAATGATAATAATTTATCGTTAGGACAACTGTTAGTTATCACACATAAACTTGCATAAATGTCTTCATTTCATTCATATTTTTCTGTACGCCCTTGATGCCACAAGGCATAGCCGCAAAGCGGTCATCGATTCTTTGCAATAAAAATGTCATTGAATAGGGAGATTTATAGACTGAAACAAACAAATAGAACGCATCAATTCATTCTCTGTATAGTGCTGTTTATGACAATGGGCACAATTCAACCAACTCGTCTAGTTAACTCGGGTTTTCACTTGGTTGTTCTTTGTAATTACATACAATTCCGTTAAGGTGATTTGAGCATAACGGTGAGATACACGATGGAATACCTAGCTTTATTACAAACCCACTATAAATGGTTGATGACAATACTCATCATCGTCTTATATCCGCATATTTCACGGATAACCTTACGCCTGTTCGAAAGTATGCTTACCGGACGGGTGGACATTCACCGTTTGAAACGCGCGCGTTGGCTGATCCGCACCTTACTCTTTCTCGTGATGCTGTTTACGACCTTGATTTTGTGGGGCATTGAGTTACGGGGTCTACTGGTGGTCGGCTCATCCCTATTTGCCTTGCTCGGGGTGGGTTTGTTTGCCGGTTGGTCACTGCTGAGTAATGTCACCGCATTCTTAATTCTGTTTGTGCAAAACCAGTGCCGGATCGGCTGCTGGGTTCGCATCGTCGATGGCGCAAACTTTATTGAAGGCAAGATCATTGACATGGCGCTGCTGAATGTTGAATTGGAAACCCTTGAAGGCAACCGCGTGCTCTACCCTAACAACTTATTTATTGTTCGCCCTGTGATTGTCTTACAAAAGGCACCCGAGAAAGCGGTCAAAAAACCAGAAAGAAAACAGCTACCCAAGGGATTGTAATTTTGAGCGAATACCAAGACTTATCTCAACAAATTGAATTGATTGCCACCGCCGAAGAATCCGAGCAAACCCATCTACTCGGTGAGATGGTGGAAAATGGCTTAGATGAAGGCTCGATCGCTCTGATTTTAGAAGCGTTTCCTGTGGAACAACGGGTACGTTTATGGCGCAGTTTGCCACTGGAGATGCACATAGATGTGCTAACCGAGATGCGCGCCGAGGTGCGGATTTCGGTCATTAACGCGCTGTCGGAAATTGAACTCAAACTGACGCTGGCTAAGCTCGATAACCTGTCACTGATCGAGTGGGAAGACTCGCTACCCGATGACATCATCAGTGAAGCATTAAGCCTTATTAACCGTGATGAACTTGAGCTATACGACCAAGCCAACGAGTTTGCAGATGACGAAATTGGCCACTGGGCGGATCGAAAAGTTTATACCTTACCTTTTAGCATCAGTGTTCGCCGCGCCAAAGTCTTGTTGGATAAATATCACTACGACTCCCCTCAATATATTTACCTCATCAACAAAGCCAAAAAGTTCCGTGGCTTAGTAAGCTTTAGTGATGTATTGCAAGCCGAAGAAACAACTCAGCTCAAGAACTTACGTATGGAAGAACTGGTGACGCTCAATGCTAAGCAAACCTTATCAGACGCGGTGGATGCCCTCGAACACACCACTTTGCCAATTGTGCCAGTGCTGAGTGACGATGAAACCTTGATTGGTGAAATTGACTGGCATTTTGCGCTCAGCGTGCAACGTGAAATGTATGAAGCACGCCTGATGGCCGGTACCGGTATGGATGAAGGTGATGATCTGTTCGCGCCCGTCATCAAAAGCTCGAAAAAACGCGGTTTGTGGCTCGGCATTAACCTTCTGACCGCCATTCTTGCCTCCATCACCATTGGCTTATTTGAGAATGTCATTTCGCAAGTTGTCGCTTTAGCGGTGCTGATGCCAATTGTCGCTTCGATGGGTGGCATTGCGGGAAGCCAAACCTTGACTTTGATGGTACGCGCGATGGCGCTTAATCAGATCACCGTGGGTAACCGTTTTGCCTTACTGAAAAATGAACTCGGCATTGGCTCAATCAACGGCCTAGTCTGGGCGCTGATCATCGGTGGTATGGCGGCACTTTGGTTCCAAGAGCCAGTGATCGGCGCAACCATTGCGCTGGCAATTGTGGTCAACATTATTACCGCAGCATTATTTGGGGTGTTGATCCCGATAATTTTGGACAAATTCAAGCTCGATCCCGCGCTGGCAGGTTCGGTTATTCTCACCACCGTGACCGATGTGGTCGGCTTTTTTGCCTTCCTCGGCACCGCCAGTTTGGTGATGTTGTAGCCGCCATCAAACCCTAGAAAAAATTTTTATTCCCCCTCTTGAACTTCGATTTTCTTACCCTATTTATATCGGCGAGTGGCAGTGATGCCCCGCCGAGACTGGATTGATTGCTTCTAGCTTCGCGTGAAACTGAGCTCATTTTGCAAACAATCCTACCGGCCTTTTATCTTGATAGTGACATTTAAGTAGGAGGCATTCCCGATGAATATTCGTCCTTTACATGACAAGTTGATTGTTGAAAGACTGGAAGTCGAAAACAAGTCTGAGGGCGGAATCGTACTCACTTCTCAATCCGTCAAAAAATCAAACCGTGGCAAAGTTGTTGCGGTGGGGTTAGGTCGTCCGCTGAAGAATGGCGATCGCGCACGCATGGAAGTGAAAACCGGCGACCAGATCATTTTCAACGATGGTTACGGTGTGAAAACGGAGAAAGTGGACGGTAAAGAGTATCTGATCCTCTCCGAGTCTGATGTGTTAGCGATTGTAGAATAATTTGTTGCAGCAAAAGGAGGATAACGAAATGGCAGCAAAACACGTTCTGTTTTCAACCGACGCCAGACAGAAAATGCTTAGTGGCGTAAATTTACTGGCCAACGCCGTCAAAGTTACGCTCGGGCCCAAAGGTCGCCATGTTGTGCTCAATAAATCTTATGGTGCGCCAACCATCACTAAAGATGGCGTCTCTGTCGCCAAAGAGATTGAGCTCGCCGATAAATTCGAAAACATGGGCGCACAAATGCTCAAACAAGTGGCGTCCAAAGCCAACGACGAAGCGGGCGATGGCACTACCACAGCAACCGTGTTGGCCCAAGCGCTGATCAATGAAGGGATGAAGGCGGTCGCCGCTGGCATGAACCCCATGGATCTTAAGCGCGGTATCGACAAAGCAGTCTCCGCAGCGGTCGAGAAATTGCACCAACTGGCCAAACCTTGCAGTGACACCCAATCGATCACTCAAGTCGGTGCCATTTCCGCTAATAGCGATCACGCGATCGGTGAAATCATCGCGCAAGCGATGGAGAAAGTTGGCCGCAATGGTGTGATCACGGTTGAAGAGGGACAAGCTCTACAAAACGAGCTTTCGGTGGTTGAAGGTATGCAATTTGATCGCGGTTACCTTTCCCCTTACTTCATCAACCAACCCAAAGCGGGCTGTGTTGAGTTGGAGAATCCCTACGTCTTGCTAGTAGACAAGAAAATCAGCCACATTCGTGAACTGCTACCGATTTTAGAATCCGTGGCTAAAGCTTCCCGTTCGCTGCTGATCATTGCTGAAGATGTGGATGGCGATGCGCTTGCGACATTAGTGGTTAACAGCATGCGTGGCATCATTAAAGTGGCAGCGGTGAAAGCGCCAGGCTTTGGTGAACAGCGCAAAGCAATGCTCGAGGACATCGCGGCCCTCACTGCTGGCCGAGTGATTAGCGAGGAAATAGGTCTTGAGCTTGAAAAAGTGACGCTGGACGATCTGGGTAGCGCGAAAAAAGTCACCATCAATAAAGACAATACCACGATTGTCGATGGCGCTGCCGAGCCAAGTGCCCTCCAAGATCGCATCGCGCAGATCCAACATCAATTGGAACACACCACATCGCAATACGATCGGGACAAATTGCAGCAACGCATTGCCAAACTCTCTGGTGGGGTTGCTGTGATCAAGATTGGTGCGGCAACAGAAGTGGAGATGAAAGAGAAAAAAGATCGCGTGGATGATGCATTGCACGCCACTCGCGCCGCAGTGGAAGAAGGGATTGTGGCCGGCGGTGGTGTCGCTCTGCTGAAAATTGCCAACGAGCTCAGCAATTTACAAGGTGATAATGACGATCAAAATGTCGGCATTCGCATTGCGCTAAGAGCGATGGAAGAACCACTGCGTCAAATCGCCATCAACGCAGGGGATGAAGCTTCAGTGATCGCAAATCAAGTCAAAACGGGCGATGAGCATTACGGCTACAACGCTGCCACCGGCCAATTTGGCAATATGTTAGAGATGGGCATTTTGGATCCTGCGAAGGTGACACGCTCAGCGCTACAGTTTGCCGCAAGCATTGCTGGCTTGATGATCACCACCGAAGCCATGGTCAGCGAAGTAGACAAAGAGTCTGCGGCGTAATCGAGTAAGGTGAACAGGGCAAGGAGGGCGAAATGACGAAACTGCCTCATTTACAGTTGAGTGTTGTTGAAGCGCAGCCAAAGACTCATCCGGCCAATGCTTGGCCTATGAGTATGAGCTTTCCGCAGCGCTGCCAAGACAGGGTGCTGATGCCACCTTATCGTAGCGTTTTCCCTGCTGTGGTATTGGTGGTTTACATCAATCAGGCTCAGCAGCAACCTAGCCCGACCTTGCACTGATGATTGCTGAACTTGGTCTAAGAGGCAGATTTTTCTGCCTCTTTTTTATTGCTCGAATTTCTATTCAACAAGTACGGAGTTTACGCCACTTTTCTCGCTGACGATGGCTGTGCAAAGGGCATTAACGCTTGGTGCAGCACGCACACCCCGTTCGCGTAATCCGCATCATCCACCACAAACTGTACATTCACATTACGCATCGACGAGTGTGCGGCCATGGGTTGCAACTGGTGTTCCAGTAACGCTTGCAATCCTTGGGCGAGCACTTTGTTGGTTTCCATGTGCGCACCGATCGCTGAGATCAGCGCAACCATTCGCCCTGAGACTTTCGCTTGCGGATAACGCTTCTCCGCTTGATAGCGAATGTGATTGAGTGGCTCGCTGCTGCCACTCAGATAATAAGTGACTGAGTTGGCGTTCATCTCTTTACCGATCAACTGCACTTTCGCTGCGTGGATCCATTCAATCAATTCATGGCTGACTTTATCCATCATCCCGACCATGCTTTGGTCAAACAGATGCAACGCAAACACTTTATCTCGTCCTGCAATGATCTCCACTCTATCTTGCTGCGGCTGATGTGAGGCTGTAATTAACGTGCCAGAATGGTCAGGTTCAAAGGTATTTTTGATCCGCAAATCGATATTACTTTGTCTTAACCCTGCTGCCGCGTTGGGGTGGATCGCCTCCATACCGAGATTAGCCAATTGATCCGCCACATCGAAATTGGTTAAGCCAATCGGGCGCACTTTTTCTGCGCCGACCAGGCGCGGATCGGCCGAGCTCAAGTGATACTCTTTGTGGATGATGGCTTGCTGAGCGCCCGTAACCACCGCAATTCGACTAAATGTCATTTCGCTGTAACCGCGATCATAGGTGCGCATCAACCCTTCTTGGCAAGAAGCGTAGCCAGTGACGATCGGCAACTCACTCGTCACATCAATATCGCGAAACGCTTCTTCAATCACCTGATCGAGGTTGCCTTGCATCGCTTCGCACCAACCAGACAAATCGACAAAGCGGGCGTTAACACCTAGTGTGTTGAGCTTGAGTGCTGTGTTATAAGCGCTGTGCGATTCACCAAGCGAGGCAAGAAACTCACGAATTTGCGGTAAGTATTGGCGCAGCGAAAACTGTCCATATTGGCAGGTTTGCAAAATGTTTTGGATGCAAGCTATGGCTTCGGCTAAACGAGCGCGAATAAATTTATCCGCGCGTAAACGCGTCATTGCATCTGCAAACATATTTTCGTTAATCAGCAGCATACGCTGTTCTAGGGCGTAAACCGCATCACGCCAACTCTCATCATGCTTGGCTATTTTTTGGTAAATCCCAGGCGCACCAGTGCGTTTGCATTCCAGTAAGGCATCGGTCATGCCCGAATAAGCCGAGACCACAAATACTCGACCATAGAGCTGCTCGGGCCTGAGTAAAATATTTTCCAATACCGCATCAAAAGCGGTCATCGAAGTACCACCGATTTTCTCTACGGTGTAAGACATCATTTCTCCTTATGACATTGTGATATCAATTCACTTTTATCCAGCGGATAGACACCTTCCGCATCATGAATTTCGTGTCCAGTGAGTGGCGGATTAAAGACGCACGCCATCACCATCTCGCTAGAAAAAGCGCGCAAGTAGTGTTCATCATGTTGATCTAGGATGTACAAGGTTCCTGGTTGGATCGGATACGTTTTACCACCCACAACCTCAATTTCGCCTTCACCCGACATGCAGTACACCGATTCGAGGTGGTTGCGGTAGTGAATATGCGTCTGAGTGTTGGCGTAGATGGTCGTGATATGAAAAGAGAACCCCATATGGTCATCTTTCAATAACATACGCACACTTTCCCAGTTTTCTGCCACCACTCGACGTTCACTTTGGCGGCACTCTTCTAGCGTTCTAACAATCATGTTTTCTCCTTATTTTTATGCTTGTTTCGGATGAGTCAGGAGGCTTGCTGCAATCCACGCGGTGCTATTCGAGCAGCACTGCGCTCAATAATGGTCAATCCGTGCGCGAGATCCGCTTCGGTTATGGTGAGGGGGCAAAACACTTTCAGCACCTCATCTTCTGCACCCGCAGTTTCAATAATCAACCCTTTTTGAAAACAGAGCGCGGCAATATCGCGGGCAATGTCCCCATTATGGCAAGCCAGACCTTGCATTAAGCCGCGTCCTTTTAAGCCAGAAAATAACGTCGGATAACGACTCAAACACTGCAGCAATGCCTGAGTCACTTGCTCACTGCGTGCGGCGATATGGGTTTGAAAATCCTGATTCGCCCAGTAGGCTTCTAGCGCGCGAGTGGCGGTGACAAAAGCATGGTTATTGCCACGAAAAGTCCCGTTGTGCTCTCCTGGTTTCCATTGATCCCACTCGGGCTTAAACAGCACTAATGCCATGGGTAGTCCGTAACCGCTGAGCGATTTCGATAAGGTCACCATATCCGGCTCGATGCCGCTTGGCTCGAAACTAAAGAACGTCCCCGTACGGCCACAACCCGCTTGAATATCATCCACAATCAACAAAATTTGCTGAGCACGGCAAATCGCCTGTACACGTTGTAACCAAGCGTCCGAAGCAACGTTCAAACCTCCCTCGCCTTGTACTGTTTCCAGTAATACCGCGGCAGGCTTATCTAAACCGGACGAGTTATCTTGCAGCATGGTTTCAAACAAAGTGAGTCCATCAACGCCTGCGTAGCCATCATAAGGCACACGATAAACGCCTGAGAGTGCTAAACCCGCGCCTTGACGATGATGCTGATTGCCCGTCGCGGCAAGTGCCCCGAGTGAACAACCGTGGAAACCATTCGTAAATGTCACGACGTTATGACGGCCCGTCACTTTGCGCGCCAACTTTAACGCTGCTTCGACCGCATTGGTTCCGGTTGGGCCAGTAAACTGCAGTTTGTAGTTCAATCCACGCGGCTCAAGAATGTGCGTTTGCAGCGCCTGAATAAAATGCGCTTTGGCTTCAGAATGCATATCCAATCCGTGAGTTAAGCCATCACGTTCGATGTACTCAAGGAGAGCTTGTTTGAGGACAGCATTATTGTGGCCATAATTCAGCGCGCCCGCGCCGGAGAGAAAATCCAGATAAGCGTCGCCTTGCTGGCTGTAAAGCCAACTGCCTTTGGCGGTGCCAAATAGCACTGGAAAATGATTCGCATAAGACTGCACTTGAGATTCGTGGTGTTTAAAAATATCCATAACCAGATTTGTTATCCTTTAGGTCAGTTCGATGATTGAAGAGGTATGCGATAGAGATATTCCGTGTCGTGTTCTCCTTCAAAATGGCAGGTTTCATCCAAAAAAGTGGATACACTGCCTTGCTCTCCCTGCTCTCTATCTAGCTTTTGAAACAGCCGCCAAGACGCTTGATTGGAGCGCGTAATGGTGGTTTCAAGAACCGTGATGTCGGCTAAATCCTCGCGCGCCAGCAGATGTTTGAGCATCTGATAGGCTAAACCTTTACCGCGTGCACTGGGGTGCACCGCCACTTGCCAAATAAACAACTCGTTCTGCTGCTCCGGCTTGCGATACGCAGAAACAAATCCGACCAACAACTCTTGCTGTTCAGCCATCAAACATGTTGTTTGAAAATGACTGGACTGCAGAAAGTTGCAATAAGCTGAATTCTGATCGAGCGGCGCACACTGCGCGATGAGCTCATGAATCGACAAACCATCTTCCTGTGTTGGCCGACGAAATACCCACGGCAGCGCAGGTTTGTGCATGATTTGCGGATAAATCATCCAAGGCGTAGCGGTAAACATCACAACAACTTCCTTTGTGTTCAAATTAAATATCCATTTTTACCCTAGCAGAACAAGCAGACATTTCAAGCTTAAATCGCAATAAATACCTATCAAAAGCTAAAAAATCCCTTTGCAAGGAATAAAAATACTTTGAACTGAAACATAAAATGAATTTTAAAATACCGATGAAATTGATAGGCAGCCAGTGCTAACTCGCGGATTAACACCCAAGCGACTTGACGTTGCAGGTAGGGGTAAATGACGAAGAGCTCAGATACACGGTGTGATTGGTGTGAACGAATACGGCCAGCACGGCTACCGCTTCACGTAACAAATGGCTATTTTCGATCTTTCGGCCCATACGGGGATGGATTTAGCAGAGGTTTGAAGCGGATTGCGAGCCGTTGCATTTTGCAATTGCACAATGCAACCAAATGAACAGCAACTCCGCAAGAAATGCACAAAAACCACACAAATACGTGCCTGTTAAACTTGGCACAGATAGTGCATTTATAGGAATGACCCTTAATTAAGCCGAGGGTCACCTAGCCAACTGACGTTGTTAGTGAATGAAATTGTTCACATTTGTTTTATCAGCCAATCACCCTTTTGTGATTGGCTTTTTTCTTTTTAATCCCTGAACAACTAAAAACCATTTAGCCTGCAACATTCAAGGTGTGAAGGCGTTTTCCAACGATTATGTTAAGGCGTCACACTTCGCAGCACAGATAAAATCATTTTTGTGTAGACCTTTGATGGAATGACTCCACCAAGTCACGGTCACGTTGCCCCATTCTAATAAAATGGCCGGATGATGAAATTCTTGTTCTGCCAATTCAGCAATTTGATTAGAGAATGCCCACGCTTGTTTAAAGTTTTTGAAGCGATACCGCTTTTCAAGTTGGGCAATACCGTCTCGGTGAATTAATGCCCAACCATCCAGTTCACTGAGCAGCTGTTGCTGCTCTTCTGATGTCAAACCGATAGCGCCTGCACTGCACGCTTCACAACGTAATTCATCCAGCATGTTGTTGTTCCTTTGGTTGAAAAAGAGGCGGGAGTAACCCGTCTTGCATAGCTTGCCACACCAACGCCATTACATCGCGTTGACTGAGTTGATACAGTTGACTGAGATCCGGCAACACATAATAAATCGGCTGCATGATATCAATGCGGTAAGGAGTGCGTAGCACTTGCATAATATCGAACGGCTCACGTTTTGGGATTGTGCTTTCTGAAGCGTAAAGCGTTTCACCCGGTGACGACAAAATGCCCCCGCCATAAATTTTGGTTTGTCCCTGTTCTTGAACTAAACCGAACTCAACCGTAAACCAGTACAGACGCGCTAAGTAGCTACGCTCTTTGGGGGTGGCTTTAGCACCTAGCTGGCCATAAACATGAGTAAAAGCGGCAAAATCAGGGTGCGTGAGCATAGCGCAGTGACCATACACTTCATGGAAGAAATCCGGCTCTTGGAGATAATCAAACTCCTCTCTACGCCGCAAAAACGTGGCCACTGGAAACTTCTTATCGGCGAGTAAGGCAAAGAAGCGATCAAAACTGATCAATGCCGGAACAGGCTCAACTTGCCAACCGGTTTCTCTTTGCAATACTCGGTTTATTTCCGGCAATTGTGGCAGGCGATCTGTCGGCAAATTAAGCATATTCAAACCATCTAAATAAGCTTGGCAGGCTCTGGTTTTCACCACTTCTTGCTGGCGAGTGATCAGCTCATGCCAAACAGCATGCTCATCCTGATCCCAATCAATATGACCATGCTCACTAACGGGTTTAGAGTGATACTGAGTCATCGCCCTACTCCTTAACAAATTCGTTACATTAAGCCTACCTAGCCCAATCCGAACTGCCAATGGGATCTTGCTCAATCAAGCCAACATTGATGTAACAATAATTTTACAATGGTGCACTTTTTAGTTATTTTTCATAGGCCTGATCCTGACCAGTCAAGTTGACTTTCGAACTTGCGAGGACAAAACTTGTTCACAGTGATCACGTCAGAATTGATTTTTAGACAGGGAATATTATGTCATCGACTACACCATTGTGGACGCCAAGCCACGAGCGCATTTCCGCTTCTAACCTGCAACAGTTCATCGCACATGTGAACATGCAAGGTGAAGCGATCGACAGTTATTCTTCGTTACATCAGTGGTCTGTTGCTGAAACACGACAATTCTGGCTTGAGGTGTGGCAATTTTGCGATGTGATCGGCTATCGCGGAAACTGCATTATTGGTGAAGGACTACCTCGTTTTGGTAAAACCATGGTTCCCGCTCGTGATTCGATCTGGTTTCCACAAGCTCAGCTCAACTACGCAGAAAACCTACTCTCATACGCATTCCAAAATCCCGATGGGATCGCCCTCTGGTTTAAAAATGAAAATGGCCATACCAAGAAATTCAGTTGGCAGCAGTTGTGTGATCATGTTTCCGTCGTTCAACAGTGGTTGGCACAAAATGGCGTTGGAGAGGGTGATGTCGTGGCTGGCTATCTTCCCCACTTACCCGAAACCGTGATTGCCATGTTAGCCGCCACCAGTTTAGGGGCAATCTGGACTTCGACGTCACCGGATTTTGGCGTGGAAAGTGTGATTGAACGCTTTGGTCAAGTTCAACCGAAAATTCTGTTTTGTTGTAATGGCTACACGTTTAACGGTAAATCGTTTCCCATGCAAGAGCGTAATGCTCAGATAGCGAGCGCCCTGCCAAGCCTAGTCAACACCTGTCAAATCGAATATCTGCAAGATCGCAACTTCACACCGGATTTCAATGATAGCTTTTCTGACTGGCAATCGATTTTCGCCAGTTATCAACCGCGAGGAGTCGAATACCGCCGGATTGGTTTTAACGATCCGCTGTTTGTTCTGTATTCCTCTGGAACAACGGGCAAACCGAAATGTATCACGCACTCCGTTGGCGGTACGCTACTCAATCATTTGAAAGAGCATCAGTTACACTGTGATATCCAGCCACAAGATCGCGTGTTCTATTACACCACAACAGGTTGGATGATGTGGAACTGGCATGTCTCTGCACTCGCCAGTGGCGCAACCTTAGTGATTTATGATGGGCATCCACTCTACCCACAAGCGGGAGCGTTATGGGCTCTGGTTGACGAAGCCAAAGTCAGTTTGTTTGGCACCTCTGCCAAGTACCTAGAAACACTGCAAAAAAATCAGTTTTCTCCATGCGATTTTTACTCATTAAGCCACTTAAAGACCCTGTGTTCGACCGGTTCGGTGCTCTATCCTGAGCAATTTGACTATGTGTATGAGCATGTCAAATCCGATCTGCATCTGGCTTCTATTTCTGGTGGCACGGATATTTGCGGCTGCTTTGTGCTTGGTAACCCTATTTCTCCGGTTTATCAGGGCGAATGCCAAAGTGCGGGCTTAGGTTTGGATGTCGTGGCTTACAATCAGCATGGAGAGGCCATCGTCGCTGAGCGTGGAGAGCTGGTATGCCGAAACAGTTTCCCCAATCAACCGATTGGATTTTGGCATGATGATGGCAGCCGTTATCACCAAGCTTATTGGGATAAATACCCGGGAGTTTGGCATCATGGCGATGAAATCGAAATCACCGACAAGGGAGGTGTATTATTCTTCGGTCGCAGCGACACCGTTCTGAACCCGGGTGGAGTTCGGATTGGCACGGCTGAAATCTATCAGCAAGTCAATGCATTACCTGAGATCCACGATTCGATTGCCATTGGCCGCCATATTGACCGCGATGAACAGGTGATTCTATTCGTTCAACTCGCGCAAAACGTCCCCTTTAATGACGAGCTGCAGCAGAAAATCCGCAGCTTACTGCGCGAACGCTGCTCTCCACGCCATGTTCCTGCTCACATTTATGCCATCAGCGAAATCCCGCGCACGAAATCGGGCAAGCTGGTCGAACTGGCCGTCAAACAAGTGTGTCATGGTGACGAAGTGAAAAACCTAGGGGCTATCGCCAATCCGCAAGTGTTAGCGGAAATAGAAAGATTACTTACGGCATAAGTCATGACTCGGAAAATACGATAACAAACTGACTACACGGCATAATCCGAGTTATCTTGGCACATTTATCGGTTTGATTTTCGTGCCACAGTGGTATTCTTGGCTCAGCTGTTCTCTGCATAGACTTTTTATGGATTATATTCACCTCTCCCGATTTAGCTTAAAACACCTGACAGCCCTGCATGTCATGCTCAACACGCGCAGTGTTACCCAAACCGCCGCTCGACTGTGTGTAAGTCCATCCAGTATCAGTAAAATCCTCGCTCAATTGCGTGAACTGCTTAATGACGACCTTTTTTACCGGGATGGAAATCAGTTAATCCCGACCCCTTATGTACAGCAAATGGGGCCAACAGTGCATCATGTTCTGTCCAGTATGAATGGCTTATTGCACTGCACCGAATTCGATCCTCAGGCATACCAAGGCCACTATCGTTTAGCGATGCGTGAAAGTACATTTGAGCTATTTGCGCCCAAAGTCACTGCGATTCTCGCCGCCTGCTCATCCGAGCTCTCCATGACGATACACTCCAAAGAACATTATGGATTTGAGGCTTTGCAGAGTGGCTTGATTGATTGCATTCTTTTGCCACATGACATCAGCCAGCCCCCAACCTTTGCCCAAGACTTAGTTTGGCAGGTAATCGAATCGGATGAGCTGGTCTGTTTGATGAGTGCTGATCATCCTCTTGCTCACGCTGAACTCAGTGTCGACGCCTACCTTGCTTATAAGCACATCGGCATTCTCGATAATGAGCTCAATGAGCCATATTTTGAGAAGTACCTGACTCAGCAACACGAAACTCGACGCATTGCTGTTGCCACTCCTGACTTTGGTGCAGCGGCCATCTTGTGTCGGCAGACACATTTGCTGCTCACTTGTTCAAAGAGGTGGGCGGATCACGCAATGCAAGCTCAAGGCTTGGTGCAAAAAACCCTACCCTTTGAATATGGCAAGGTGGCTTATAGCTTAGTCTGGAACAAACCCAGCATGAATGACCGAGCTATTCGGTGGCTATGCCAGCAACTGAACAGCCAGTTAACTTGAGATGAAAATGGGTGAAAAAGGAAAGGGTCAGCAAACGCTGACCCTTTCCTTTGTTGCTCTGTTTTTGATTTTTGTTAATAACCCTAGCCATGAGTTGTCAGTCAATAAACAGAAACTGAGACGTGTACTCGGGGAACTGAGCCTCGTCTTTGATTATTCAATCATTAGTTTAGGTGCAAGGTTGAATTTTTGTTAGTGAAAAGAAGTAAATGGTCAATTTACGATTTGGAAAAGATATGCAAATCACATTGTTAACGAAATTGATATGCAATAACCCAATGAATGAAACAGTGTCGGTAAGATTTATCCCCAAACAACTTGGCGTTACAGGTAGGCGGCAAGTGAGAGAGTCCCCATGAGCATAGATAGACGATGTGATTGGGGTGAACGAACGTAGCCAACACCGCTGCAGCTTCAAGTAGGAAGGGGGATAGCAAAAAGCGAAAAAATAAAGCCGCTGTACAAGTAGCGGCTATAACGAACTCTATGAATCGATGAATTACTTACGAGCAATTCCAACCACAACAGGTTGCGTGCCTTGTGCGGTAGTGACATCAAACGCGACCCGAGTCTCCACGGCAGAGAACCCCGCATTACGCAGCACAGATTCAATCTCCGTCGTGCTCAAGCCTATTTCCGATTTGCCATCGGCTAACCAATCAAAATGCACAAAATACCCGCCTTCATCCACTAGCGTGAAAATAATATCGGTCACATCTTGAAGATTCGGTAAGAAAGCGCATACCGATGAGGCAACGACCAAATCAAACTGCTTACGAAAGGCTGGATGTTGAGCAACCAAACCGCGGGTTAAGCAATCCACCACAGGCTCAACGTTGCGTAGTTCCTTGCGATCCAGCTCCTCAATCATGGCTTCTGATGAGTCCAGCGCAACAATATCACGAGCAAACGGCGACATCCGCTGACTTAGCAAGCCTGTACCACAGCCAAAATCCAAAATATGCTTTCCCTGCAAAGAGAGGATTTTTGTCAGATGTTCAAATACGCTTTGCGCAAAAGCATGGGTCGCTGGGTCTTTTTCCCAATTTGCTGCGTACTCATCCCAGTCGTGTGCCATCATGGCCTCCGTATTACTTCTTGTATTCGGGCAATGCTGCCAAGAGTAAACCAAAATGAAGTCAAGTTCATAGAGTTACAACGCATTCTTTGTTAAGAAAATCCATTTCGACCTCATTTGTCGAGAATTTATGCCGATAGGCAGCACATTGAATTTTGTTTATTATCCCAAAAGTTTTAACCACTTGGGTCTGCTATGAACCTGTCACAAATCGAAGCTTTTTGCACTATCGCCAATACAGGCTCCGTCTCTGAAGCCGCGCGTCAACTCGATTGCAATCGTACTAAATTAAGCATGGCGATCAAAGCGCTGGAAAAAGAACTCAATGTGGCGCTGTTTGTGAGAGCGGGTAACTACTTAACCCTTTCCGAAGCGGGCAAAGCCGTTTACAAAGATTGCGAGAGTTTACTCATCACAGCATCACGTATTCGCCAGACTTGCGCTCAAGCGTGCAGTGAATTTGCCGCCGAGATGTGGATCGCGCGTGATGATTCACTCCCAGACCATTTTTGGCAAGATATCGCCAGCCAATTGCACAAACTCTTTCCCAACACCTCTTTTAATATGGTTTTGGCCTCCAGTGGCGATTTAGCCAACTTGGTCGCGACACAACAAGTCAACTGCGCTTTCGGGGTCGATTATGAGCGCTTAGACGATCCGCGCATCACTTACCAACCTTTGGGTAAAATCCGCCTCATGTCGGTGTGTAATAGCCAGCATCCTTTGGTTAAACAAAAACGAGTTAGCGATGAGGAACTGCGTAAATTTATGCAAGCCGTCATGGTCTATCTTAATGAAAAAGATAATCCGAACCTGCAGCCTTTCTCCCGTCGCTATATCGGCTTCTCAAGCTTTGAATACATGCTCAATACAATTTTGAGTGAGAATGCTTGGGGCGTATTGCCTGAGCCATTGATTCGTCACTATTTACGCGAGCAGCAACTGACCGTGATTAAACATACGTACGGTCTCACGCAAGAAGACTTCTGCTTATTCCAACCTATCGGAATGCATGATAACCCTGCCATTCTCTGGCTCAGTGATAAGGTGAGTGATTATCTGTTTGATTTCTAGACATCCTCCTCCTTTCTAGACATGCCCGCACTCAGCGTCAAAAATGCTGACACAGGAAAAATTAATTAAGCATATGTTTTAATTATATTTATTTTAAAATGGAAATTTACCTTCCTCTTCTCGTCGTAAATCGACATTGCGATTCCCCCATGAATCGCCAGAATGTGCGGCGAAACCTACGAGGAAATTAACGATGTGTTCTCAATCCAATTTTAATGAAAAGCGTTTTTTAACGCTTTCTGCCCTTATCGCATCAGGCTTTGCTGGCAGTGGTTTGCTAGTCGGTCTACTCGTCGGCTCTATGGTCATTGTCTTTGATGGTGTCTATTCGCTGGTGAGTTTACTGTTAACATTATTGTCGCTGGCGGTATCACGTTTTATTCAAAAACCGTCTGACGCTCGTTTCCCTTTTGGGCGCGCAGTGTTAGAACCCCTGGTTATCGCGATAAAAGGTTTAGTGATCTTGCTGATTGTCAGCTATTCACTCTACTCCTCGCTCACCGCTCTCCTCAGTGGCGGACGCGAAGTGGATCCTTCTATCGCCACCTTATTTGGTGTATTTAGCGTCACAGGCTGTGCTTTAGCTTGGTGGAAAATGGCAGGCTTAAGCCGACGTCACCCTTCCGGGCTGATTGCGGCAGAAGTCAAACAGTGGCAGATGGATACCTTACTGAGTTTAGTGGTCATGGTTGGCTTTATTGCCGCTTGGTTAATCAACCTAACCCCTTGGGCGCATTATTCGGTCTACGCCGATCCGATGATGATGCTGTTGATGTCGTTTTACTTTATAAAACTTCCACTTGGGATGCTGAAATCCGCTCTGCGTGAAATATTGTTGATGGCTCCAAGCCACGATATACAGCAAGCCGTATCACACAGTGTTCAAGCCACGCAAGAGCACGCCGAACAACCACTTGAGCTTTACGGTGTGGCTAAAGTCGGACGTGAACTGTGGGTCGAAGTGGCGTTAAAAACGGCCGAGGATGATTCGGTTGAGGTAGAAGATATTCAGCGTATCGAAAACCACTTGCAGCAAAGCTTGGCGGCATTACCTTACCAATTGCAGCTCACGGTGAGCGTTGCTCGCTAACTCATCTCAGCCCGCTGTCGCGGGCTGAATGTTAACTTTGTTCTTTAAGCGGCGGAGGCGTTTCAGGCACCTCCCCTGTTGATGAACTCGACTCGCGAGTCACCCACCAGCAGATCAGCGAACCGAATGTCACCATGATCACTCCCTGCCAGAAACTTAACCCGAGGACCACCCCTAAAATCAGCGATGAAAATAAGGTTGAGATAACCGGCGTAAAGTAAGAAAGCGTTGCCAGCAGCAACATGTTCCCCCGCAAAATGGCCACATTCCACAGTGCATAACCACTTCCCATCACAATGCCCGTTAATAACAGCGTCCCCATGCTCGACCCAGTAAAAGAGAGTGCCGGCTCATTACTCAAAGCGTATTGGAGCCAGAGTGTGGCAGCGGTCGCGGCAAAAAACAGTACGATGGCATTCTGCCCTCGTGCTAAACGTTGGGTTACATTGCAGTAAATCGCCCAGATAAAAGCGCCCGTTAATGCCATAGCATAAACCGCTGGATTGGTAGCGATGCGAGCGGAAAAATCGGCGAGCGAAATGCCTTGTTCGGCGACAATAGTCCACGCGACACCAGCGAAAGCCAAACCAACGCTCGGGTAAACCCAAAAGCTAACCGCACGCTGACTGAGCAACACCGCGATCAATACGGTTAAGGCTGGCCAAAGGTAGTTAATCACCGACATCTCTATCGCTTGTAAGCGATCGCTCGCCATACCGAGTGCTAAGGCAAGGCAAATTTCGTAACTGACAAACAGCGCACCGCCAATCAGAATATAGCGGCTCGATCCCGCTTTGAGTCGAGGCATCCCCATCGCAAACAGCAAAAACAGCGTACTCACTGTGTAGATTAGCGCCGCGCCGCCAATCGGTGAAAACTCCTCAGCAACACGACGCGTTAATGCCATCAGGCTTCCCCAAAGCAAAATGGCCGCGACACCATACAAGGTGTGTTTATGAGTGATGAATTGCTGTTTCACAGTAAACCTCAAAGTGGTAACCCCTTCCCTACCTATCACGTCAAGCAGTTGAGGGATAAAACGCCAAGCCGTGCGATCATTCTGCCATTGATTCGGCAGGATCTTTTAGTGAGCGCAAAATACGCGCAGGAGTGCCACCGACTAACGTATCCGGTGGAACATCCTGATTGACCACGGAATTCGCCGCTACGACAGAACGAGCACCAATCGTGACCCCTTGATTAATGACGACATTTCCACCAATCCAGACATCATCTTCAATCACAATCGGTTTGCAGATGGTTTCCCACGCTTGGCGACGACGATAATCTAAAGAGTGCGATGCGGTGTAAAATTGAGTACTCGGGCCGATTAATACGTGATCCCCAATCGTGATGGGTGCACCATCCAACATCACCACGTTCATGTTGATGAAGGTGTGATCGCCAATACGAATGGTTTTGCCAAACTCACAGTGAAAAGGAGGCTGTACGCAACTTTTATGACCGAGATGACCAAACAGCTCACGTTGCAGTGCATAGCGCTCCGCTTCATCAAGACTTTGGTTGATCTCGAGCTTGAGCCTTCCCGCTTGGCTGCGCAGTGCCTCAATTTCCGCGGATGCGCCGTCAAAGTGTTCACCTTTGAGCATTTTTTCTAATTCGCTCATCTTCATTCCCCCGTGATTTATGAACGTCCATTACTCAGCTATCCCCCAACCAGTTGGCGATGCTGCCTCCAGTCGTAAGGGGATCACATGGTTAATCACCTATCAGTAAATGAAAAGTGCAAATAAGAGCAAATCGGTTTCCTCTATTCTTCTTTGACGATAGGTTCGAGAGGTTCAACGCGACTCACCAGAAGCTGATCGACTTTGTAATTATCGATGTCCACCACTTCAAATTTATAGCCGGCATAGACCACTGAATCCGTACGACGCGGGATCTTACGCAGCATATACATCATAAATCCTGCGATCGTTTCGTAGTTTTGTTGCTGAGGAAACTCTTCAATCGCAAAGGAGCGCATCACGTCGGTGATCGGTGTCACCCCGTCTACTAGCCATGAGTTGCCATCACGCGCGACGATTTGCTCTTCCCCTTCGGCAAGCACCCAAGTGCCCATGACTGCGCTTTGTAAGTCGTTGAACGTCACAACGCCTACAACAAGCGCGTATTCGTTCATCACCACCGCAAAATCAACGCGGTTAATTTTGAAGTACTCCAACGCTTCCGAAAGGCTTAACGTATCGGGAATAATCGGACAACCAATGACCACATTGCTCTCTTTGAGATTCATTCCTTGACCATTAATTACTCGAATTAACAAGGCCTTCGAGTCAACGTAACCTTTGATCTGATCCAACTGCCCATCACAGACCAAGAATTTGTTGTGCGGATGCTGAGAAATTTTCTGCTTGATCACTTCCTCACTGTCGCTGAGGTTAAGAAACACCAAACTTTCGCGCGCCGTCATGGCCGATGTCACTGGAATGCTCTGCATTTCAAACACGCTTTCCATCATCTGTTGCTCGCCTTTATCCAGCACGCCCGCTTCTGCGCCAGCATCCATCACGGCATAAATGTCGTCAGAGGTGATCTCATCATTACGCTCGGTCGGTACACTGAGAGCGCGAAACAGCAAGTTCGCCAATCCATTGAAGAACCAAACAAACGGTTTTAACAAAGTAATGCAAATCAGCATGCCTCCCACCAAACTGGTGGCAATTCGCTCTGGCATCGCCATCGCAATCCGCTTAGGCATCAAATCCGCAATCAAAATAAACATACTGGTTACGAGCATAAAGGAGAGCACAAAACTCGCTTGTGACAGGAGATTGGCTGGAATCCATCCTTCCAGCAGCGCTCGGATGTAAGGGGTAAACGCCGATTCCCCCACAATACCGCCCATAATGGCAACCGCATTGAGGCCAATTTGCACCACAGTGAAAAAGTTGCCTGGCCGAGCTTGCAGCTCTAACACCCGCTCGGCACGTTCATCGCCTTCATCGGCCATCTGCCGCAAACGAATTTTGCGCGCCGCAGCCAAAGAAATTTCTGACATAGAAAAGAAACAACTGGCAGCAATCAGCGCCATGATGATCGAGATGTTTTCGAAAAAACTCATAGGTGTACACCCAAAATCAATAAAACCAAACGGCTTAAAACACGAGTAACAGAGAAGATAAGCGAGAGATAAACACCTCTTTATCCGCCTCGTTCAGCATAGACGAACACGAGACGGATAGAGAGGCATACTGCAACGTCAAGCAGGAAAAGGATTACTCGGTGCGGATTTCCCACGAATGAGTCATCTCAACACCTTTCCCGAGCATTAAACATACTGAGCAGTATTTCTCTAGAGAATCAGCGGTGACGCGCGCTACGATCTCTTGATCCAGATCTTCACCACTGACGACAAAATGGATATTGACTTGAGTGAACAGTTTCGGCGCGGTATCACGACGCTCAGCAGACAATTGCGCGGTGCAACCATGGATTTTTTGTCCCGCTTTTTTCATGCCATCCACAACATCGACAGAGCTGCATCCACCTGCGGCCATCAACACCATTTCCATTGGACTTGGAGCACTCGCTCCACCGTTCCCATCCATCACAATCGAATGACCGGAATTAGATAACCCAATAAAACGAAAATCTTCAACCCATTTGACTTGCGCTTGCATAACGGAACCTCACTAAAGTAAATGACCGCCAGTATGTTAGCACAGTGGCATACGGAAAGATGCCAAGAGACAAAAGCGAAGCTAAAAAAGAAAACCCCACTAAGCCTAAGCTTAGTGGGGTTCAGTTCTCACTCGCAGCAATCCCGCTACTAATAGGTGCTCCCTGCATCTATTCCTTGATAGTCTGCTGTGTCCTTCAGCGCAATCCGTTTCATCGCCTTCCTAGCGGTGTCCCTTCCTCTGTCATCCTGACAGAACTCGCTTAGTCCTTTAAGTTGTCCATTAACTCTCCGTTTATAACCATCCTAGTTATTAAGCGTCCAGCTAACGTCCTTTGCTCTCCTTGCCGACCATTCATCCTGAACAATCGAAATCTTCGTCCTGAAGATGACCAATCCTTGGGTCTTTCCTGTTCCGTGTCCGCTTCCTGCTGACGGATTGAATTTACGATATGAGCGTATTTCAGCAAGCGCTGTTGAGCATTTTTATTACTGGCCGATAGGCAATTTCAAACAGAAAACAAAATAAATCAATAACATAAAAACAAAACAAATTTAAAGTCTGCAATCAAAAGCTAAAATCTCTTACATCAGACGTAAGAGATCTCGCACAAGATAAATCCTAAAACAAGAAGGTTCTGCTTTTTCGCCCTTCGCACACTCTGTGATACCGCTCGCAAGAGTTTTCCCACTCATTCAAACCAAGAAAAGCACCGTGTTCACAACAGAGAGATCTCCAAACGACTTTGCCTAGCCAAGACCACAAATGCTTCAAGTAGAGAAAGGCTATAGACTCTTATCACAAAAATCAGGATAGTATCAGCGAGAGTAATGTATTGGGCTTACGTACTCGATGGCTTGACCAATGTCGCGAATGAATGAGGAACAACGACATGATTTCAAAATGGGCGCAACGTTTTTTCCAAATGGCTGAATTAGTTGGCTCGTGGAGTAAAGATCCTTCCACGCAGGTAGGCGCTGTGATCACCAAACAAAACCGGATTGTCTCCGTTGGCTTCAATGGCTACCCACACGGTATCTCTGACAGTGCCAGCACCGATGACCGTGATATGAAGTATTTGAAAACGCTGCACGCAGAAGAGAATGCGATTTTGTTTGCCAAGCGTGATTTGGATGGCTGTGAGATTTACGTCACCCACTTCCCTTGCCCTAATTGCGCGGCCAAAATTATCCAAACTGGGATCTCTGCCGTACATTGCCCTGAGCAATCCGAAGATTTTCTGTCACGCTGGGGCGATAAGATCAAAGTCAGCCAAGACATGTTCTTACAAGCTGGGGTTAAAGTGCATTGGCTACCTTTGGTTGAACTGAAGCACATCAATACGATTGAGCTGCCTTCAGAATCGAGCAATCCATAAACAGAAGCGATATACCCAAACAACTTGGAGTTACAGCCAACACCGCTGCAGCTTCAAGTAGTAAGGGGATAACCAGCAACCATCGTACTTATAAATGGGACACCGCTGTCCCATTTTTGATTTTTGTAGCAGCGCACCGCTTCCACTTTATCCGCTGTTTTTTCTCTCTTATGCGCAGATGACAAAGATCGCCTTCCAGCACTTTATTCTGCCAATTTTCGCGAAGCACTGCACATTGAATTGCAAAACGCAAATCTACTCACTGAAAAAACTTTGAACTTAGTCATTATCGGAACGAAATAAGTCGCCAACTCTGCCAATGTCAACCCTGACTAAACCTTGGTAAATCGACCAAACACTCATCAAAATCACTACTATTACGTGATATATCAATGCATTATTTTTCCTAGCAGAAAAACGATCACAACTTTACAATCGCGCCACATAAAAATAACAACCATCCGCTTGGGTATGCCGAAATCGGATATCCCAAACCACTTGGCGTTGCAGATAAGCAGCAGGTGAGTTCATCACTATGGGGATAGATAAACGGGTATAGATAAACACTATGCTCAGGGTCAATGAATCTAGCCCATGCTGCTGCGGCTTCGAGTAGAAAGCATTATAGGATGGTGCACACTCCCCCTACTTAAGTGTGTATAAAAATAATCTGTATCAACACTCTCTCAAAGCTGTGGCGATGCCCAGCGAGGGAATTAACTCTAACGTGAAAGGTCCCAAGTCAACCATGAGTCCAGAGAACTACTTTCTAGACTGGCAAAAAAGCCAAACCCTTGCAGAAACCCTGTCTCCCTTAATTGGTCAACTCTATCGCCAGAAAGGGGTTGAAGCCGTGTTGTGCGGTAAAACCCTGATTAATGCGACCACGATCGACATCATTAAGACTCACCGTGTCGCTCGGCGCTATTTAAGTGAGCCTTTGGCACTCGATAAGACCTTACCCTTAGTGCAGCAGTTATCGACGCTTGAGTTAGCCCCCTGCCGAATTGATATTGGCCAACTTGCCAGCCAGTATTGGCAGCAACATGACGATGAGCATGGTTTGAATGATTTTCTGCACACCGCATTAGACGCCGCACTACAACCCGCTCAGGCTATTGAGCCCAAAGATGTGGTGCTGTATGGATTTGGCCGAATTGGCCGTCTACTCGCTCGCTTACTGATTGAAAAGAGCGGCGCAGGTTATCCGTTGCGTCTACGGGCGATTGTTGTACGTGGTGGAAAAGAGGGCGATCTTGAAAAACGTGCCAGTCTGCTCCGTCGAGACTCGGTTCATGGTCAATTCAACGGCAGTATTACTATAGATAAAGAGCGTAAAGCGCTGATCGCAAACGGTAACTTCATCAACGTCATTTATGCGAATTCCCCTCAAGATGTCGATTATACCGCTTACGGCATTCATAACGCTTTGGTGGTGGATAACACGGGCGTATGGCGCGACAGCGAAGGCTTAAGCCAGCACCTTGCCTCTCCGGGAGCGAGTAAGGTTCTGCTTACTGCGCCCGGTAAAGGCGATATTAAAAACGTGGTGTTTGGGGTCAATGAATCGGTGATTCAGCCGGAAGACACCATTATTTCAGCGGCAAGTTGCACCACAAACGCGATTACTCCGGTGTTAAAAGCGGTGAATGACCGTTTCGGCATTACTTCTGGACACATCGAAACCGTCCACTCTTTTACCAATGATCAAAACCTGATCGATAACTTCCACAAAGGTGAGCGTCGTGGTCGAGCCGCATCACTCAATATGGTGCTTACTGAGACAGGCGCGGCTAAAGCCGTTGCTAAAGCGCTGCCTGAGTTAACTGGCAAACTGACGGGTAATTCGATTCGCGTACCGACTCCGAATGTGTCGATGGCGATAGCCAATCTCAATTTAGCTCATGCCACGACTAAGCAAGAGCTGAATGCTTACTTGCGAGAAATGGCTACCCATTCTCCACTCTCAGGACAAATTGATTACACCGAGTCGACTGAAATTGTTTCCAGCGATCTGGTGGGTTCACGTTATGCGGGCGTGGTCGATGCCACAGCAACGATTGCACAAGATAGCCGTTGTGTTCTGTATGTTTGGTATGACAATGAATTTGGTTATAGCTGCCAAGTGGTACATTGCATGGAACAGATGATGGGTGTGCGTTACCCGACCTATCCCGCTCAATAAATCACCGTCTCCACAACAGACCCAAACTGCGTGCAGCGAAGCTCGATAGTCTCGTGGCAGGTGGAATGGGTCAAACAATAACAACCATAAGTCGTGCTGCGCTGATCGCTTCGCGATGAGCAACACCGACCTCTCCCTCAAGCTTGCCGCCTCACTGATGTGGGCGGCTTTTTTGTACCGACTCACCCGCTTTAGGTCAGAAATACGTCAAGTTTGTCCTGTTATGGTGAAAATGAACATTGTTCATTTTCGATTAATCTGGTTCAGGGTAAGGTGGCTCTGTTACTTGGAGGAACCATTATGAACCGATTCCTGATCACCTTACTGTCACTGATTACTGGTGTGTTCGCTTTGATCTTTAGTCTGCTGCTCGCGATTCCATTGACTATCGCAGCGTTAATCACAGGCAAACGTTTAGAAAAACAGCTCAAAGCACGCGCGTTTCAATTCAAATCTTCCGCGACTTATCAGCCTCATGCCAATGTGATTGAAGGGGAATGTGAAGAGATCTCGCCACGCCGTTAACAAGATGACGAGAGGGTTTGAGGTCAGCTCAAACCCTAATGAAATGAGTTACACCGTCCACAACACTCGGATCGCTAACGCAATCAGCACCAGGCCAGACAGCCTGTCGATGAGCACGGCACGGGCGCGCAATTTATCGAGTAAACGAGGCGAAGATAAAATCAGAGTAATGAAGCTATACCAAAGACCATCAACCACTAAGGGAGTGATGACAATCGCCGCCTTACTGGTCAAATCCGAGCCTACCGCGACGTATTGACTGAACAACGCGATAAAAAACAGCGCAATCTTAGGACTGAGCAGAGAAATCAGTAGCCCCTCTCTAGCTGATTGCCATACGCTGACCGACTCGCCCGACTCTAACTTAGCCGCGACCCCACCTTTTGAACGCAAAGCGTTCCAGCCCAAGTAGGCAAGATAGGCGGCACCCGCATAGCTAATGGTTTTAAACAGCACAGGAGATTGATGCAGTACGACGGCCAATCCGATCAGGGTAATAAAGGCATACACCCCAATCCCGAACGCATGAGCCCAAGCAGCTGCTAAGCCGTTCTTACGTCCCCCTGCCAAACTGTGTTTAGCCACCATAGCCAAACTCGGCCCCGGCGACATCGCCCCTAAAATACAAATCGTAAATAGCGATAACCACACTGTCAGTGTCATGCAAGCTCCTAAAACCAAAGACTGAGCGAGCAACAATATAAGCAAATGAAGGGAAAATATAGATAAATGAGCGATAAATATCACTTCGAATTTTGATTGAATGATTTTTGAGTGAATGTTTATTCAGTGAAAGACCTTATGGAATGGAGTATGCTAAAGCTCAAATTCTGTGCAGGTGGCGTAAAGTGAATCAACTGAAAAAGGATATTTCTCTGGGAGCAGGAATTGCTCAACTTTCCACGACGTTAATGGGGACCGGGCTGTTTATGGTTCCAGCGATTGCCGCAGGGATCGCCGGTGTATTCTCACTCTGGGCATGGCTGCTGCTGTTTGTTGCGATTTGCCCGATCGCCTTGACCTTTGCGCAATTAGGTAAACGTTACCCCAATGCGGGGGGCACCGCTTACTTTGTACGCCAAGCATTTAATCCACGCCTTGAACGTGCAGTGGCATGGTTGTTTCTCAGCGTTATTCCTGTGGGCGTTCCTGCGGCAGTCACGCTCGCCGCCAGTTTTCTGCAAGCCTTACTCCCAGCGCCTTTGGCTAACCCACTGCTGACCCAAACTCTAACTATATTGCTCTTAGTTGGGGTTAATTTGGCGGGTACTAAGTCATCAGGCCGTTTACAAACCCTCATCGCGTTGGCCATTTTCAGTTTGGTGATTGCTTTTTGGTGGCGTGGTGAAGTAACCACGCAAGATTTGGTCATGCCTGCATTAACACAGGAAGGATGGGTTTCGATCGGAGCCGCGCTGGCAGTCATGTTCTGGTGTTTTGTCGGCATTGAGGCTTTTGCCCATATGGGAGAAGAGTTTCGTAATCCGCAACGCGATTTTCCATTGGCGATTTTGATCGGCAGTTTTGTCGCTGGATTGACCTACTGGGCGTGTTCCGTCGTCGTACTGAAATTTGGTGCCTTTGGCACTCCTCAATTTGATAGTGGCGCGATTCCTTGGCTCAGTGACCAATTGTTTGGCACTCGCTGGGCAATCATGATCAGTGTGATTGGCTTTTTAGCCTGTTTTGCCAGTCTGAACCTTTACACCCAAAGCTTAGCGCGCATGGTGTGGGCACAAGCACGAGAATATCGTCCTGAAAGTGCGATCGCTCGCGTCTCGATTCGGGGGGTTCCTGCACACGCAACGTTACTCGTCGGAGTGGTACTGTTTGCTTCTTGCTTTATTGGCCATTTGACTGGGCTTGATCTCGAATTCTTCCTCAAGCTGGCGAATGGTATCTTTGTCTTGGTTTACTTATTGGCGATGTTAGCCGCATTCAAACTTCTGACGGGGTGGAGTAAACACCTTGCTGGCTTAGCTTTGGTTCTGTGTGCTGGAGTGTTTCTCTGTTTAGGGTGGTCAATGCTATACGCTCTGGGCGTCTTTGTGCTACTGATTCGGCCATGGCAAGCTCGGGTGCAAACAATCTAATGGTGTGGACTGGTAGGTAAGAGTAAGAAGGGAAACACCGCTTTAGAAAAGTTCAACGTCATCAGAAAATGGCCGTTGCGCGCTGGCAATTTTACCGTTCTCACACAGCTGTTCATAGCAGTGCACCTGATTTCGTGCCATGCTCTTTGGCGTAATACAACGCTTTATCGGCATGGTCGAGAATGGTAGGTAAATAGTCACCCGGCCTGAGTGAGCAAAAACCAGCGCTGAAGCTCAGTTCACCGATTCTCGGGAAGTTATGGCGTCGGATCTGTTGACGGAAGCCATCCAACTGTTGCTTGATTTGTGGCTCATTACCGCTTGAAAAAATAATCACGAACTCTTCACCACCAAAGCGAAATAGTTGAGAAGACGGTCCGAAATAGTGCTGCATCTGCTGAGCGAACATAAGCAGAATTTCATCACCAATCATGTGTCCGAAGTGATCATTGATCGCTTTAAAATGGTCAATATCCAACATCGCGATCCAGAGTTTGTGATTCTCTTCTGTCGAGGGATTGATGGCAAAGGTGTGGCGCAATCGGTCTTCTAACGTTCGACGATTGAGTAATCCGGTCAGCTTATCGCGTTCACTCTCATGCAAAATCACCGTGTAATTACGGTAAATTTTCGCAAATCCGTTGATCAACATACGATAAGGTTCAGGATCTTTATTGAGGATTAAGCACAGCTCTGCGGAAAAGTGTTCTTCTATCGGAATCGGGCAAAAGCATTGATATTGGCCATTCACTTGTTGGGAAAACGCCATTTCCGATTGAGAGTGCTGGTAACCATTGTCGGCACATACTTGGTCGTATTGCCACTGGTACTCCTTTTTACCTGCAGCATTTTTGGTAATCATTAAACGTGCCACCATAAGGGTTGAACGTCCAAGATGGTGAAATAAGGTCGCCGTGGAGAGCGGTAACAATTCAGACAAGGTCGCCAAAATACTGTAACTGAGTGCCAGCGAATTTTTCTGCTCAGTAATTTCAATAACCGACTCAAGCACTTTGTCATTCATACGTTTTTCTATCCGAAGGAGAACCGCGTTTTCCCAAGTATAGGAAAGGAAACGGGGAATAGAAAAATCGCGAGAAGAAAAAATCAGCCCCTAGAAGAAGGGGCTGATGATTCAGTCGTAAAATGGAGCGTTAGTCGTGACGCAACAAATTCAGATCTAACAAGGTGCCGATAATGTCCAATGAACTCATTCCCGTGAAATCAATTTGAGTCGCGAGGTTTTCGATCACAATGGTTTGTTGAACCTGATTATCGGTCGTGACTTGCAAGGTGACATCATTATCCACCACCTGCGCGGTCAATTGATTAGACACGCTCAAGTTGTTCAACAGTTGTTCCATGGTTAAGTGGTTACCGAGGTCCTGCACCACATCAATCAGATCAATGCTATCGCCTTCGCTGACATTGAAATCACGGATACGGTCAACTTTATCGTCGACTCCGTCGAGCGTCCATTTGAACATATCTGCGCCCGTGCCACCGACCAAAATGTCAGCACCTAAACCACCGACCAAGACATCGTCACCCGCACCGCCTTGAACAAAGTCATCACCGCTACCGGAGAGCAGCGTCATGCCACTATTGTCCGCCACCAGCAAGCTATCATCGGTTGCACTGCGATGATCCAGCAGTGAGCCATCTGCCGCAATCTCAATCCGATAATCGATGCTGTTTGCGGAAGGTGCGCTGCTACCATCACTCTCGGTAGACAGTGCTGTAAGCGACAAGGTGTGTACTCCCTCCTCCAAACCGACTACTTTGAGACTTTCTAGCGCATCAGGAGAGACTTCCCAGCGACCATTACCTAAATCGGTCACTGAGCCTGCCGTGCTGCTTAAGCTTGCTCCCGCTGGAAGATGATCGACACGCAAACTCAAGGTTTCATGTAAATCCGTTAAGGCCGCAATCGCGCCTAAAAGAGCAATCCCTTGTGCACTCACGCTCTGATTAGCATAAATCTGCTGGGCATAACCGAAGGCAGGATTCATGCTCAAACTTGGCGCGTTAGCCACCGGATTGACCTGAATCGGGTAGGTTTTGCTCTCTTCCAATGCCATACCTGAGGCATTTTCGAAGTAGACGCCCATATCCTGCGCCGTCACGGTGAGATTGATTTGCGTCCCTGCGATAGCCGCTGCATCCACAAATAAGCCGTAAGCGGAGTCACTATGGTTCAGTAGCGCGTTAATCGCCTCTGGGCTGCCTTCGAGGATCACACTGCCATCTAAGGCATAACTGACGGCCACTGAGCTGCCTGCGGGCGCTTGTACACTCAAAATGCCTTCGCTGATACTCAGTGTCACTTTCATCACATCATTCGTGTGTGATCCGGCATAATCCACATCAGACACCGTAATGCCAGTCAGTTTTTGCCCTGACGCTTCATCAATCTGAGCGGTCAAGTGGATGCCATCCACTTCGGGTTTGTCGTTGACAGCCGTAACATCAATCACAAACTGCGCGCTGTTATCGTGCGCGGTTGATGCATCGCCCGCGATTTCGCTCCCCGCATTGCCGTTATCATTCACGTTAAGCGTGACGGCGACCTGACCATAAAAATCCGGTGATGGGACGAATTTCACTAAGCCAGCGCCAATCGCAGCATTGATCTCGGCCACGTTACCTGTGATGGAAAGCGCCCCCGTACCATCGCCCTGAATGGTCAAACCGCTGCTGAGCGATGAGTCGATGATCAGCACGCCGCTATTCACACCGATTTGCAGCGTATAATCCGCATTCGGGTCATCCAACTGGGCATCAATATCGGCCAACGTAAAGCTATCGAGCAGTAGAGGTGTATCTTCTTCCGTCACTTGATCCTGCACGTTAATCAATTCAGGACGATCGTTCACCGCCGTCACATCCACATGCACATCAAACTCTTGCGCACTGCCAAGGTGCTGATCGCCTGCCAATCCGGTATCCACGGACTGCACTTTAAAATGCAGATTGCCATTCCAATTCAGTTGGTTGTTATCGCCGGAATTGAACACCACTTTATCAAGCTGCTGCGCATTGATTTCAAATACCCAAACGCCGCCACCAAGAGGTGTTCCCAAAGTACCATCCGCCAAGCTCAAGGATGCGCCATCCGGCACACCGGAGATCTCAACACGCAAAGTCTCTGGGCTGTTTTCGGTGTAATTCGCCCCACCCGGTAAGCTTGGTGCTTTATCGAGAATTTGCGCACCAAGGCTGATGTCAATCGCTTGACCTTCATTGCCAGCAACATTCGTTATCGGAGCAATATCCACATCATCACCAACAGGCGTTACATTGAGTGTGAACTGCCCTGTGTGTTCAACGGGTTCACCAAGCAATGATTCTTGGGTAAATACTTTGATCCCCAATTGCACTTCGCCACTGAAATCTTTGGCCGGTTTAATCGCCAGTGCGGATAGATCCAAGCTGGTTAAGTTTGGATTGCGGATTTGCACGCTCCACTCGCCGCCGCCGTTATTTTTCACCACATAGTCACTCGACAGTGACTTGACGAGGAAATCGGTCGGCAGTCCAGTAAGAACCAAGGAAACAAATTGTTCCGAGCCATCATTGTCATTCAGGCTGACGTTGAACGCATTGCCTTGATCGGCAAGGGCAATCCAACTGTCTTCATCTCCCGTCACCGAAATCGGACTACCAGAACCAATCGTGATCTCATCCACCACTGGTTTCACTTCAAAGCTCACTTGTGAGGTGAAAGTTTTATCTGCATCGCTGCTGCTCACACCTTGTGAACTGGCGTTGGTTTCATCAAATACGGTGCTGTCAGTGACTTTTCCGGTCACAGTAATTCCCACGGTATTGATGTCGTTACCACTTGGATAGTTCGGCGCTGGTTTGAAGTAAATTTCGCCGAGTGCAGCCGGTAGCTCAGCTTGAGTGAGCGTAATACTGGTTCCCAAACTTTGGCCGTTGGCATCCACGAAGACACCAGAGTTGGTGTCATTCAAAGTCAGTGTCACTTCGGTTAACACTTCTTGGCCTTGCGTACTGCCATTGAGGCTATCCGCCAAGCCAATCGCGAGATTGAGGTGCACAATGCCATCTTCATAGGCGATACCGTCTTGCGTTGGGGTATCGTTCGCCAAATCGGTCGGTTGATGGTTCGCATCCAGTCCCAGTGTCTCTTGCACATTCAGTGTAATGCTTGGGGTCACATGATTATCGAGTGGCTGATCGCCACTGCTGCTGGGTACATCCGCAACCGGAGAGATCGCGACAGGCACTTGCGCCGTCAATGTTTTCTCATCACCCGACTGGGTATCTGTCGTCACAAACGTGATCGGCAGCTTAAAATCCCCCGCAAAATCGCGCGGTGGGATCAGCACCAGTCCTTCCAATCCAGAAATTGAACCATCAGGATTCAGCGTGCCTTTAAATACATATTGACCATCAACAAAGTTGAAATCTTGCCCACCAATCGAGGCTCCAGCAGGCAGATCGCTCGCGTTAATCACAATACTCAGTTCGTCGGCTACCGCATCAAAACCGGTCGCATTGACCATGAGTTTGTCTTGGATCTGTTGCCCCAAGTCCACCGCGTTATCTTCTTTGCCAATCACCAAATCATCGGCATCGCCAACCCAGTTGAGCTGCGCGGCAACGCTGTTATTACCCGTGACCACGGTGGGGAAACTCAAGGTTAACTCTGTGCTCACCTGCTTGGTGATTTTCACTTCACTGCTGTCTTCACCTTGGTCATAGACTTTAGCAGTGATGGTGATCTTGATGTCGTTGAAACCGTTGTTATCCGGGTCGTTATTACTGTTGTACACCAGACCATTAGGCGCTTTGATGCTGAAATCGGCTTCGTTGGTGATTGTCCATGTTCCATCACCGTTGTTGATGGCGCCGGTGATCAGCAGTTGATTCAATAACTCCTGTGGTACGTTGCCAAAGCTGACCACCAGTTGATCCACTAACTCATCGGACTGATAACTGCCTGCGGTGTTGCTATCAAGGTTATCAAAGCGAATCACATTCGCCCCCGCTTGACCGCCACTCGCATCATTGATGGTGAAATCAATCTTGCCATTGGCATCGGCTTGCACGGTTTGGGCTACTCTGCCCGCGTTTTCGACCAAAAGCTGTCCATCCGGCTCAGCGATCGGGTTCACTTTCACGCCAATCGAACCGTGGATCACTTCCTCGGCAATACCTTGGCCCGGATTACCCGCATTCACGTACTCGTGGTCTTGCTCTTTTACGGTAATCGCCGTACTCAAAGTGAAGTCGGTACTGGAGTTGTGCGGAGGGATGACCTGAATGTAGCCCGCCGCGGAAACCTGATTTGAGAAATCGAGATCCGATTGCCCTGCTACAGGTTCAAGTACCAGCACGCCATTAACTAAGGTCACTTCCACATTATTGACGAACACTCGGCTGCCATCTGGGAAGCCAGAGATTTCAACTCGGCTGAAGTACTCTTGCGCATCGGGGTTTTGAATATTCCCCGGCGTGTTTTGTGGTACCCAAGTGACATGAATACGCTCATCTTCATTACCAGACACGGCATTGTGGTAGTTTTCGGTCACATCAATTTTCGGCTCGACCAAAATACGGATCGTCTCTTCCACTTGGCGAACATGACCATCATTTTCAGTCACAATCACCGTTGCCTTGATATCAATATTGGCTGTCGATGATGCCACTGGCTGAACCTGAATACCTGTCACTACCTGAGCGACCGTCAAGTTGGCTTGATAAATCGGCTTATGGTTGCTGTCGTAGCCGGCAAACACCAAATCGACGCTCGTACCGTCACTGTCAAACAGCTTTACACCGTCCGGAATGTTCGAGAGCAGTACCGAAATGGTTTCTGAACTGTCCGTCGGGCTGTCCGCGATTTCACCAGAAATGATGCTGAAGTTGAGATCGACTCGGCTATCTTCACTCACCGTAGTGATCACGCCACTTTGCACACCATCATTGAAGGTTTGCCACTGCGTATTACCATTGAGAAACTCAATCGTAGGGAGATCGGCAACCCCTTTCACCGTGACATTGACGGTTTTGCTGCCTAGCGATTCAATATCCTGCACTTGACCGGTTGATAGGTTAACCGTGTCTTTCACAATCCCTTCGACCACGAATGAGAAATTCTCATTGCTGTGTTTCGTTGGTAGAACCTCAACCTGAGATAGCGCACTCTGCGGGATCTCATAATAAGTTTCGCCATTAGGGTAGGTTCCAACCGTGATCGGACTTGGGCCAGAGCCTAACCACACCAAAGTGGCGCCCGTATCCGTAAAATCGGACAGACGAACGAATAGCGCTTCTGAGCCATCCGCATCGCTTGAGCCAGTCATAGAAATCACTTCACTGAGCAGGAGAGGATCGTGCTCAACACTCGGGTCAACCGCATTTTGATTGGAAGCGTTATCTTCAAAAATCGAAATACGATTAACGGTAAAGCTGCCGCGATCCGCTTCTGGCGCAACATCAATCACAATCTCTTTGGTTTCTGATTGCGCCGTCTGCTTGCCAGCAACGTAATTGGTGGACTCTTTAGTGATGGCCGTGACATCCAGTTTGATTTGGCCTGCGAAGTTATCCGCCGGATCGACCTGAACTTGGGCTATCTTGTTAGCCGGCACTTCATAGTAAGTACCATTAGCATCAGTTTTGGTTGGGATCAGGGAGCCATCGCTGTACACCAAGTTGGCGTTTGCGCCATTTTCAGTAAAACGAATCTGGTAGGTGATCGCTTCAGGATTACTGTTGTCTTGAGTCTCCGCTGCGATGTTGAGGCTAACATGACTGCCATCCTCAACCGCATCATAGTGAAACTCACTGCTGCTCTTCCAAGTCGCAATATCCGCTACGCTTTCAATCTCGATGCGCATGTTGCCGTTGGTGAAATGATCACGCACACCATTGTGCAAAATTTCCACACTCACTGAGGCATTCATGCCTCCATTGCCTGTCGAGTAGTGACGATCCGGCACAAAGTAGAGGTTTTCGACCGTGGCAATAGTGCCATTGATCGATTGTTGCAACAGTGCGGCAGGCAGCACAACATGTCCGCTTGCCGGATCGACATCCAGTTTCACTAGCTGGTTGGCGCTATCCAAATAATAGAAATCGCCACGGATCTGGTTTGGATTCCAAATCGAGACTTCACCTAAGCTTTCCCCTTGGTCTACATCATACAGGTTGACCTGCAAGGCGAGTTTCAGTGCTTCAACCGGTAATCCACCCAAGTTATCTTGCGCATTGCTTTGCTCACCCGCAGGCACCAAGTTCAGCGCCGCATCGTGGCCTTGGTCTTCATAGCCCGTAAATTTCTGCTGAGTAATGGTCGCTTTGTGATCGGAAATCGTAATGTTGAGCTGTTCCGTCGAGGTATCGTGATCGTAATCGGTCGCCGTCACATCCACCGTAAATTTGATGTCGTTTCCATCAGTGTGATCCAACTGTGTAACTGGAGTGAAAGTGGCCGTTCCGTTAGGTTGAATGGTTAACGTACCAAGATCGCGGCTCACACCATTAACGATTTCCACCACAGTGACGGTTTTCGCGGCGCCATTGAGCTCAATATCATTACTCAGCACACTGCCTTCACGGAACTGGATATCACGCCCCGCTTCGTCTACTGCACTAAAGTGAGTAATCACTCCGCGATCTGCACCTTGTGTATCTGGGCTTAAGTTATTGTCACGCGAGAATAGATTCACCGACGATGCCACTGAGCCCTCTTGCAGCGCGATATTTTTATCATGCAGGATCGGTACATCATCGACGATAGTGACAGGCAAGGTGATCGGTGAGGTATCGCCGTCCGCATCTTGCGCCAGTACTGGAATATTCAGCGTTAGCTCATTGGCATTGAGCGGATGATCCACCGCGCCATTTAAAGTAAAGCTGTAGCTGCCATCGGCTCTTAGCACTAGGGTGAAGATCACCACACCATTGGCGATACCTTGATAGGTATAGACTTGACCACTACTGGTTGTAGTTATGCTAGGCGCGCCCCATACCACAGGCTGACCTTGTGAAGTGAGCCCAGTATCGCTACTTGTGCTGGTATCAATCTGATAATGGGCAATGCCATCTGCACCTTGGGTGGTTGTAAATTGACCATTGGCGGTGGTTGATTCTTTGCTTTGATCTGTACCAGTGGCTAAATCATCTTCGTTGACCGACAAGGCTTGCGCACTGATCACCGATGGTTGGTCATCTAATACTGTGACTGGCAGCACTATGCTCGCCGTATCGCCATCAAAGTCGGTGGCAATCACTTTGAAATTCAGTGTCAAGCTATCGCTATTCAGCGCATGCTCAACCGGTGCCGCCAGCGTAAAACTGTAAGTTCCATCGCTATTTAGGGTCAAGGTAAAGACGGTAACTGAGCCTGCCATCGCTGTGTAAGTCAGGTTGCCATTACCATCATCGACAGGCGCTGACAGCGTCACCGCCACGCCATTGGATGTCAGCCCTTGTACTGGATTGACGCTGCTATCGAGCGCAAAACTCGCGACCGTATCTGCCCCTTGCACCAACTGGAATTGACCATTAACGGTCACGGGCTCTTTGTCGGTGTCCGAGCATTGTGGCAAGTCGTTTTCGTGTACGTACAAGCCCTGCACATTGGTGAAGTAAGGCTTGTCGTCATTGATTTTGACGGGCAACACGATGCTGTCGCTATCACCATCAAAATCGGTGGCAATCACTTGGAAATTGAGCGTTAAATCGTTGCTATTGAGCGCATGGTCAACCGGCGCTGCCAGCGTAAAGCTGTAGGTGCCATCGGTATTCAGGGTCAAGGTAAAGACGGTGACTGCGCCCGCCATCGCGGTGTAAGTGAGATTTCCATGACCATCATCGACAGGCGCTGACAGCGTCACCGCCACGCCATTCGACGTCAGGCCTTGCACAGGATTGACGCTGCTATCGAGCGTGAAGCTCGCTACGCGATCCGAGCCCTGCACTAATTCAAACTGACCACTCGCGGTGAGTGGTTCTTTCGTCACATCAGAACCTTGCGGCAGATCGTTTTCATGAACGTTCAAACTGGTGACATTGGTGAAATAGGGTTTGTCATCCTTCACTGTCACTGGCAAGGTTATGCTTGCTGTATCACCATCAAAATCAGTTGCGACTACGGTGAAATTGACCAACAACTCATCGCTGTTGAGCGCGTGATCGAGTGAGCCTTGTAAGGTAAAGCGGTAGCTCCCATCTTGGTTGAGCAGCAGAGTGAATACTGGCTCACCGCCAGCCGTCGCGGTATAGGTGTAATTGCCGTTAGCATCAACCGATTCGCTCAATGTCACCGCGACACCACCTGACGTAATACCTGCTACGGAATCCGTTAGGCTGTCTAAACGATAAGACACCACACCATCTGAGCCTTGAGTGGTAGTAAAATTGCCATCGGCCACCAAACTCGCGCCACCACCGATCGAGCCTGTATCTAAGGTTTGTTTTGCGACGGTAAGCTGCTCGGCTCCGATAATGATCGGTTTATCATCTTGAATTTCGATATTCAAATTACCCGGTGCTGAGCTGTCGTTATCGTAATCTATCGCGACAATTGGCAAGCTAATGGTCAATGCATCACTGCCGGCAGCATGATCCAGAGTGCCTTGTAATACGAACTGGTAACTGCCGTCGGCATTGAGCGTCAGTTGGAAAATATCACGGCCGCCCGCGGTAGCTTGATAAACGCGGTTGCCATCAATCAGAGTTGGCTCACCTAATATGACCGCGTCACCTTGTGAAGTCAGCCCAGCGATAGGATTAGCAGTGCTGGGATCAATTTGATAAGACGCAACCTGATCGGAACCTAACTGAGTATCAAACTGGCCAGACACAGTCAGTGGATCCGCGCCATCCGATCCCGCGGGTAGATCATTTTCATTCAAGCTGAGGGTCGGTTCATCGACCATCACCGGCGCACTACCATCATTGATGGCCACAACCACATCAATCGGAGCTTGGATCACGTTGCCGTTACTGTCGGTTCCCGTCAGTTGGAGTGCAATTGAAATTTGATCACCACTGATAGAGACCAAACCGCCCCCCACCGAAGGCAAGTGGTCAATCGGCTGGCTGAGAGTGGTTGTGATGGTGAGATTAACATCTCGGCCTATCGATTCCGCGCTAATCGCGATACTCAATACCGTGCTACCGTTTTGCTCACCAATAATGCTATTGGTCGCGGCATCATAACGGAAAACTACAGGTTGCCCGGAAGAGGTAATGTCTTGGTTGAGCTCGGCAAGCAGCGAGGTTAAAAAAGCCGCTTCAGGCACAAAAGAGGCTGGCAGCAGCGCGAGGCTACCTGCCGTAATTAAGCTGGTCACCGTAGACGTTTGCGGATAAGTGCCAAGTGACAGCGACCCTTCGGTGACTTGCGTGCTCAGGCTTTCACCACCCGCGGCAAAACGCAGTGGGTTAACCAAAGTTTGAGTTGTCGAAAACGTTTGGTTGTAGCCTTGAGTATCAAAGGCGGTACTGGCAAGCACTTCTAAGAAGTTATAGTCAATGGTAATTGCACCACCGTTAGCCGAGCCACCCGCACCAGCGCCTGCCGCGGCGGCTTCTAATGCGGTGGTTGGGTCGACACCGTCTAAAATCGCCTGCTGAATCGCCGCGATAGCTTGCTCATCAAAATTCGCCGTATCCAATTGCGCTAAATCAAGGTTGATTTGACCTTGAACGGGTGCAGCTTGCACTTCCGGCTGTCCATCTGCTGAGAACTCTGGCAAACACGCCACGCAGTTCTCATCAATCTGCACACCACCTTGTGTTGTTTGCAGTTCGATCGCAGATTGATTGACCGTAATGATAATTTCATCTGGTTGCAGAACATCCCCTGCATTCACAATCCGCGCTTGGCCCTGCGCATTAACAACAACCACATTGCCAGACAAACTTGTGACTGTTACAGGTTGAGTGACGACTTGAGACTGCATACTGCCCCCATTTCTCGCGGTAAATAATTGGTAATAAATTGGCCCCTTTCAATTTGAAACTGCAGCCGTGTTGCTCACAGCAATACCAATAAGAAGGGGATATTTTTATTTGGAATCGTGATTATGATTTTGTAACTAAACTTCCTGCTTAAGTTATAAGCGATGCATAACTAAATAACTACTAACAAGAAAGCTAAATAGCGAAAGTCTCAATTGTGAAATGGCTCGCAAGTACTCTTGCGAATTAATTGTTAGACAGTAGGAGAGTGGAGAGAAAAATAGGCAGGCGTGCTATCGGTTTAACTGACTTTGAATAGGTGCTGCAGTGCTCGACTCACGGGTAGCTGAAGTCTATCAATATGCACCCACATTTTGCCGCCAAAATCACGGGTAACTTTATCGATTTTTCCGACATTGACCACGATAGAACGGTGAATTTGCCAAAACTGGTTGGGATCGAGCTGCGCAAGCAGCTCTTTCAAAGAAGAACGCAACAAATACTCATGCGTTGTCGCGCCATGCACTTTGTACAAAGAGAGGTACTTATCCTCCGCTTTCACGTAGAGCAACTCATTTACGGCAATAAGATGGATCTCCTCACCTTTACTGGCTTTTAACCAGACCTGGTATTGAGGTTTAACAGTGCGAGTAAGTTGCTCAAATTGGCTCATCAACTGTGCCAAATCATTGCTTGGAGCCACGTTACGCCGCAATTGTTGCTGCAATTTTTCGCAGCAACTCGCTAGTCGAGAAGACGAAAGTGGCTTCAGCAAATAGTCGATAGCATGTGTTTCAAAGGCACTGACTGCGTACTCATCATACGCGGTGATGAAAACCACTAACGGGACTTTAGGCTGTTGAAGTAGACGCCGAGCCACTTCGATGCCATCCATTTTAGGCATCCGAATGTCTAAAAAAACCACATCAGGCTGATGCTGTTCAATTGCCTGCAAAGCGATTTGACCATTTTCCGCACTGGCCACGATCTCAAGCGCTGGCCACAACTCAGCCAAGAGCTTATTGAGATGATGACGCAGTAAAGGTTCATCATCCGCAAGAACCGCAGTGTAGGTCTGGTTCATCATTAGAGCCTCTTCTTACTTTTTGTATACCCAAGCTACTTGACGTTGCAGGTAAACGCCGAGTGAAAAATTTATCTGGAACAGATTGGCATCGCCGTAGACCGACCTTTGTTGCTTAGCCAAGGATACCCTCATTCCTCTTATTATGCGCATAGACAAACTCTACGATTGAGGTGAACGAGCCTGCGAGTAATCATAAAAAGAACGCTGCAATCCCTGCAAATGGTGCAAACGGATGCGAATCGTGGCCGTAACGCCGCCAGAGCAATTTTGCGCCACGGTCAGTAAACCTTCATGCCCAAAGAGCCCAGACAGACGGTCGCGAACATTCTGCAAAGCAATACCATTGCCCTTGGGGGTATCACTTAAGCCCATGCCATTATCTTCTACCGATAGCTCAAACCAGTCATCAGCCACTTCGATTCTCACCCGAATGGTACCGCCTTCGGCTTTGGGTTCAATACCATGTGACACTGCATTTTCGACCAAAGGTTGGATCAGCATAGGCGGCATGCCGAGTGTACCCCATTCTGACAACTCGGGCAGAGTGTATTCCAGCCTTTCCCCTAAGCGTATTTTTTGAATTCCCAGATACGCATCAATCAGTTGCATCTCTTCACGCAAGTCTCCTGTATTGGTTCGTCGCAAGCGCATAGTACCGCGCAGTAACTCAGTGAGTTTCTCCAACATTAACTGCGCTTTATAGGGTTCTACCGCAATCAAAGCATTAATATTGGCCAAAGTATTGAACAGAAAATGAGGCTCCATCTGACTTTGTAGCTGCTTGAGTTGACTCAATAACAGCGCTTTTTCTTGCTCCGACTGGCGGCGGCGAGCCGCTTCCAATGCGCCTTGAGCTAGGATTTTTTGTTCGTGAGAATAAAAATACAAAAAACAGACCGCGGAAAAAATAAACCCAAGAAAAATAATGGGCTTATAAGCAGAAAACTCATCAAAGCCCGGGTAATGGCGCAGCCATAGATAGGCGCTGCTGGTACCCAGCACCACCGCACAGCTTAAAGATAAGATATTCACCAAACGCTTTGATAGTTCCGGCCAGCGCCGTGCAATCCATTGCGCGGAAAAAAAGGCGCTGTAGCCATAACTAAAGCTGATGGCGAGATGCTCTCCAAATAGCCCACCCCAAATTGACATCGTCGCGAGAGCGATCACGATGCAAAACAGTGTGGTAAAACCAAAACTTTTCAAATCTTGTGCTGAAATATCAAAGCGTTCCATCATCTAGAATTTTCCTTTTAGATTGAACAAAACCCTAACGCTATCGGGTAAGTTGACGTACGCCGAATCCGTTTCGCCACCAAAGAAACGCGCGGCCAGTTCCAGTTCCAAAGAGGCAGAGCCCGTGTCGTAAGCTTGCCAATTGATCCATTGAGTAATCATCCAACCGCCCTCTTCCGGAGACCACAAAACATCAAGAGTTGGCGTGAGGTTATCCATACCAAACCGTTGACCATTACCGCTATCCCATGTCCAATGCAGCATAAAATTGTGCGCCACCAGGTTAGTGGCTTGATAGCCTTGTGCATACGCAAAAGCCATTGGTGACCGGCCCTGTTGATGCAGCAAAGTCGCATCAGCCAATATTTGCTGCCATTCATCAGCATTCCAACTGCGTCCGTCGTACCAGTATTCGGCAATGACGTTGTGCCCCTCTGGGTTTGCCCAGTTTATGCCAAACAAAAACTGCGCCGCATTTTCTTGTTTAACCAATTCGATCGGCTGCTCAGTTTGTCTTTGGTATTGCCAATATTCTCGTTGATATAGCCAAGAGCTGTGCACGCCCCATGTGCTATTGAGTACAGAAACCCACGAGCCGCCCACTAAACCACGCCGGACATTGTCGTAATAAACGATGCCTTGGATTTCACTCTCCCCTATTAAGCGATAGTGGCGTAATCCAATGCCTTGTTGTTCATTTTGAGTCACTAACTGCGCTTCGCTCGAACGCCCCCAAGCACTATCCGTGGCGATCAAAGTCCATTCACCTAACTCTTGATAGGAGGAGAGCGCGAGCACACCAGCCCCCTCTTCCACTTGAATACCTAATGGATTGCGCCGATAGGGTAAAAAAAGATCCAGCGGCCGATAACCATAGCCCACTCCCCAATCGAGACGAATTTTTCCGGCGGTAATATCTAGTGTTTGTCCAGCAAGCGTGCTTTCCCCTTGCCAAAACAGTTCACTGAGTGTCAGCCTCGTTTCTTTTGCCTGCTCATCACTTCGATAGAGTGCGCGGCTAGTGAGCGCAAAACTCGCCGTCCAACCTTGCCAGCGAGACTGTAAATCGAGCCCGATATCCACTTGCTGCTGTTCATCATCTTGAGCAGCAGCCCACACCAAGGAGTCATTGCGTTGAGCATGCGAAGCGCTCACCATCCAATCCCAGTCTAACTTGAGCGGCTCTTGTGTCCATGCAGGAGGACAACTCAGTAGCCCAATAATTCCTAACGCCTGAGCACACCTCATAGCATTACTCCAAGGCCGTATTTTGAATCAAATACGCCGGGTTGTAGAACTTATCCTCCAAACGTTTCGGCTGTACGGATTGATATTCGATCACGGTTCGTCGCAAGGGTTGAATTTTATCCAGCAACGTCATCTCAACCACTCGATCACCTTGCACGGTAAACCACGCCACCTTGGCCAGTTTACCGGAATGCAGATAAAGTTCGGCTTTGATTGGTGAAGCATCCGCACGATTAAGCCACAAGGTGATCGCTTGATAGCTGGCCCCTGCGGTTTTCGCTTTGAGCGCCAAGCGGTACGTTTCAACGCTGGATTGATCTTCACGTTGCACCGAGTCTTCTCCCTCTAAACTCGCTTGATAATCATCACTCCAAGTCAGTGTTGAAATATCACCGACTGAAGCTTCACCGAGCAGTTTTTGCATCGGTGTAATACGGATTGGGCGGCGACTTTTCGGCATCAGTAACCAATAGTTATCTCCGAGCATCAACATTTTTTGTCCAGCTTCTGTCGCCGATTGAAACAGCACTAGCGATTCGCGATTTTCACGCACATAGACATCATACTGATTGGTTTTTTCCAACTGGCCATCATGATAAAGCTGCACCACAGAGACGACTTTCGCTGCCGCTTCTTTAAGCCGGTACTCATCGGCTCGCTGCACCATGCTGCTCACATCCATCTCGACCGCGAAAGATCGATCCATCACCACAAGCCCTAAAACCACCATAAAAATGAGTTTAAACATACGCTAACGCCTCCGTAATTGGCTTATTGACGCCTTTGCGCGCAGAGAACCACGCCGCGAGTACACAAATGAGCACTGTGCCTAGGGTGCAAAACCCAACCAGAGTGAAGGAAAAATAGAGATCGAGCGGATAACCTTCGGTTCTTCCCGGGGGCGGTGGCATTTGAATATCCGCTACGCGTACCGCCACTATGGTTATTCCTGTAAGCAAGGTACCCAAGAGTGAGCCGCACAGCGCCAGCAAGGTCGCTTCGCGCACAAAGCCCGCCAAAATGTCGCTTGGGTACGCGCCAAGAGCCGACAAAGTTCCGATTTCACGAGTCCGCTCACTGACCGACATGGTTAAGGTATTAAAGAGCGCAACAAACACCACCATCGCCATCACGGTTCCCATCACGCCAAACAATCGGTCATACAAGTCTTTGACTCGGGTGTAAAAGAAAGCGAGTTGCTGCCAAGGTGTCACTTGCAGCTCTTGTGATAAGGACAACTGATTCAGTTGATTTTCCACCCACGTTTGTAGCGTTTGAGTATTCTCGGTGTTAAACAGATACACAGACAAGGTGCTGACTTTACTGGAGTTGAGCAGCTCTTGAGCCGATGCTAAGTGCAAATAGAGCTGCCGTTTATCCAACTCAGGCACTCCTGTCGAATAGAGACCACGCACTTGAAAATCCAGTGCGTTCAGTGCGCCATCCGCCGTGGTAGCGAGCAGCGTCACCCAATCACCGACGCCCACACTTAAGTTGCGCGCCAGATCTACGCCAAGCATCACTTGAGGTTGAGTCGGGTCAAAGCGCGGAGACTTAGGATCTTGCAAGGTTTGCCCTGCTCGCAGATCCAAAAACGGGCCTTTCATATCAAACTCTTTGTCATCCACACCAAGACCAACAAAAATCGTTGATTTTTGGCCATTCGAAACCAGCCCTGTTAACTCAATACGTGGCTGGATGCCACGAATCGCCGGATTCGCCAGCAACACTTGGCGAATGTGGTCGCTGCCTTCTAATCCATTCGCCAAAGGTGTCTCTTCCTCTTGTGCAAAATAGCCACGCTGGCTCAGCGTTAAATGTCCGACATCCCGCGCTGTCGATTCACGTAGTGAATCATAGGTATAAAGACCAAAGCCGCCTGCAGATGTTAATGCCAATACTGCAATCGCGATGATCGAAATAGAGAGTAGGCTGCGGCGACGATTACGCTGCAGGTTTAACGCCGCCAATCGCCATGCTTGTGAGATCAACTTGCCCATTGCATCGCCTCCAATGAAATTTGTCCGTCCACCAGATTGAGGGTGCGATCGCACTGAGCTGCCATGCGCCCGTCATGAGTGGCAACCACAAAAGTCGTGCCTAACTCATGACCAAGACTTTTCATTAAACTGATCACGAGGTTGGCTGTTTGACTATCCAGACTCGCGGTAGGCTCATCCGCGACCACCAATTTCGGGTTGTGAACCAACGCCCGAGCTATCGCTACACGCTGCTGCTGACCACCGGAAAGATGATCTGGACGCTGCTGCATCACCGCTTCTAATCCAACCTTGGTTAGCATGTCATGTGCTAACTTGTGCTGATCACGACGGCTAAAACCATTAAGCATCAAGGGATAGGCGACATTCTCTAGCGCCGTCATCACGGATACTAAGTTGAATTTTTGGAACACAAAACCAAACTGAGTACGACGCAGTAAGGCGGCAGACTTACCCTTACGTGGATATACACGTCCCTCTAATGCCACTTCACCTTGGTAATTAGGGTCAAGTAATCCCAAGATGTTGAGCAAAGTGCTTTTACCCGAGCCGGAGGGGCCACACAGCACTAACATCTCGCCTTGCTGTACCACACCGCTCACACCACGTAGCGCTGGCACGCTTTGAACTCCCAATGAGTACTGTTTTTCTATACTTTGAAAATGCAGCATGCGTCCTCCTACCCTTGGCTCAGCAAGGCTTGAGCTTGCTGGGTATCTGGATGTTGCGCATCCGCTTGCTGCATGGCTTCTAGCCAAAGGCGAGCTTGCGCTTCATCTTCGGCGCGCAAGGCAGCAACAATAGCTAAGCGATAGATCCACGCGGTGGCCGCAAACGGCTGCGCTTGAAATTGAGGATCGGACAATAGATTCAGGTAGAGATCATATCCGCGCTCAAAATGGTTAAACATGTCGGGCATGGCGGTATAAGTGGCCGCCGCCACTGCCATAGCAAGCATTTGAACTGGTAAACCGTTGCGTATCTCTTCTGAACTTGCCGTGTGCTCACTTGATTGGGTCACCTGACTACTTAATAAAGAAAGGCCTTTCTCTATTGTGGCAAGCCCCTCTTCGCTATAACGCATTTTCTTCCACGGTAAAAAAGCATCACGTCCCATCAAGGTGCGTGTACTGCCCAAATAGACCAAGCTCAGTGCCGTCGCCCCTTCTTGCGCAACCAATTTTTCTAAATCGGCGTACAAGGGTTCAACTAACTTTTCATCACCTTGTGCGGCTTGGTTATAACGTTGGATCATGGCTTCGCTTGGCAGCGCAAATACAGGCCAAGCAGATAAGCTAAACAACAAAACGGAGACATAAGCAGTCAAGCTCAACGAAGTTCGAATTTTCATGTGAACGGTCCTTTTCAGTAACGTAATTGTCAGAACGTAAACGTCCTCAACTGCTCATCGTGTTTGTGCCACGACGCAGCAGCTATCAAGAATGGAGTGAGCTTACTGAACTTCGTCTGTCGTTATCGGGCTTTGCGACCAATGGTCTTTATGGGGCGTGAATGGACAATATCGGGAGCGAATGGGTGGCAAGAAGTGAAGAGATAAGATATGAGTTGATAAAAACTGCGCCAGTACAAAGACTGGCGCAAGAGTATCTCCTCAAACAACTTGGAGCTGCAGGTAGGAAGAAGATTGAGCCGTAATAACCCGTTATGGCACGCCATGACCTTTGGATGCGACCCACACCCGATACCACTGCTCACGAGAAAGCTCTAACGACAAGGCTGCTATTGCACTTTGAACTCGCTCGATTTTTCCGGATCCGATAATCGGTAGTGGTTGGCTCGGTAAACGACGCACCCACGCATAAATCACCTGCTCAATCGACTCTGCGCCGAGCTCAACACGGATCTCTTCCAGCACAGCTCGTACGCGCTGCGTTTGCTCAGTTTGACCTGAGAAAATTGCGCTGCCACCGAGGCATGACCATGCCATTGGGCGAATGCGCAGACGCTGCAGTTGATCCAAGGTGCCATCGTGTGCCACATCAAAATTGAGTGGATTGATTTCGACTTGGTTAGTCACCAATAGCTTACCTAAGCGTGACTGCAGCAAATCAAACTGCGCTGGGCTGAAGTTTGAAACACCAAAGTGTTTCACTTTACCGACCTTGTGCAGTTCAGAAAATGCTTCCGCGACTTCATCAGCATTCATCAGTACATCTGGGCGGTGGATCAGCAAGACATCGATCTCATTGACTCCCAAACGCTCAAGCGAGTGATTGACCGATTGATAGATATGCGCCGCGCTGGTGTCGTAGTGATTAATTTTGCGCTCAGGAAAGCGATCGCTACACAGTTTAATGTCGCATTTGGTCACAATCTCGATCTGCTCGCGCAGTGAAGGTTCCAACGCTAGGGCTTCACCAAACAGTGTTTCACATTGATAGTTACCGTAAATGTCCGCGTGATCAACGGTACTGATCCCCAGCTCAATATGCTGCTTCAAAAAGGTTAAGCGCTGCTGAGGCGTCATATTCCATTCCGCCAGTCGCCAGTAACCTTGAACCAGTTCAGACAGCTCTGGCCCTTGTTGCGCCATGGTCACTTTCTGTACGGTTGCTTGTTGTTGCATGGTTATTCTCCTGTTTTTCACTCAGCACATCCTATGCAGCTGGCCGTCTCTGTGCAAAAACTATCAATATCGATCCATAAAGTTGTGACTTGAATTAGATTTTTAGACGATAACGCATGGCGGCAATCTGGCTTTCTACGCCCTATCCTGTTGGGTTGTGACGCGGTGCAAATTAACAAGGCGTAGCGCTAAGAATGATGTTGAGTGACGCGGTGCAATTTATCCTTTATCGATACAAAAATCGGCGCCATTTGGGTAGGAAAGCCGAATCAATAATAAGAAGGATAGACAATGAAACTGAATGCCTTGACCCTATCGCTGCTCTCAGCTCTAGCTTTGCCAGCGCTGGCCTCGCCAGCTTCCACTGCGAATTTAACGGTAGCAACCACCACCAACAGCCGCGATTTTCCACTGCAAGCCGATGAACCACTGGTGATCCCGCTCACTAAGGGCGACTACACCTTGACCATTAGCGGGATTGGCGGTGATTGCCCACCGGTCCCCGAACAAGAGATCAAATTCAACACGCCCATCGCTCTCAATTGCCATGTCCCGACTCAGTTACCTTTGAGTATCCGTTTTACCGGGGATTACGCATTTCAGTGGCAAGCGCAAAACAATACTCTCACCTTCGTGCGTCAAACCACTAAGGCAGCCAAAACTGAGTTTCATCGCCCGATCCCAAACGTCAGTTGCGAAGTGTATCAAGGCGGTGAAGTGACTTTAGATCTGGCGAGCAGCTTTGCCGATGGAACCGAGTTGCAAGATGCTATGACTGGGCAAGTAGTGACCATCGAGCAAGGCAAAGTGCGCTTAACCCCTTCCGCTAACAGCGGCGGCTTGGTGTTGTTGGAACCTAAACAGACAGCAAAAGCCGAGCCCAAACAGCCCTTTACCTATCGAAATGCCAATATTTATTTTGTGATGGTTGATCGCTTCTACAACGCAGACCCAAGCAATGATGGCAGTTATGGTCGTCACAAAGATGGCCAAGAGGAGATCGGAACATTTCATGGCGGCGATCTCAAGGGTGTGATTGCAAAACTTGACCATATCCAAAGCTTAGGCACAGATGCTATCTGGCTCTCTCCGATTGTCGAACAGGTACATGGGTTTGTCGGCGGTGGCGAGAAAGGATCATTCCCGTTTTATGCCTATCACGGCTATTGGACCCGCGATTTCACCAAGATCGATGCCAACTTTGGGAAAGATGAGGATTTACAAACCTTAGTGCGTGAGGCGCATCGTCGCGGCATTAAAATTTTGATGGATGCGGTGATCAATCATGCAGGTTACGCGACACTCGCCGATTTACAGCAAGATGCAGTACAAGTGGTGAACGCACCTATGCTGCCTGAACGTTGGAATGACTGGAAACCCAGCGCCGACGAAAACTGGCACAGCTTCCATCAAGCCATTGATTACCAAAGCAAGAATTGGCAACAGTGGTGGGGGCCAGACTGGGTACGCGCAGGCTTACCGGGCTATCCTGCGCCGGGCAGCAGTGACATCACGATGAATCTCGCCGGTTTACCGGATTTTCGCACTGAATCCCCCCAAGCCGTTACCCCGCCGCAGTGGCTACTCAACAATCCCGGCACACGAGTGGTGAGCAAACCCAATTACACTGTCGCTGACTATTTAATTGAATGGCAAAGCGATTGGGTACGCCGCTTTGGGATCGACGGTTTTCGCATCGACACCGTCAAACATGTGGAAGGGGAAGTGTGGCAACGCTTAAAACAGCGCGCGACGGAAAGCCTTGCAGCGTGGCGTAAAGACAATAATCAAAGCGGTGAGCCGTTTTGGATGATGGGCGAAGTGTGGGGGCACGGTGCCTATCGCAGCCCCTACTTTGATGATGGCTTTGATGCATTGATTAACTTTGACATTCAAAAACGTATGGATAACGGCGCAGCCTGTTTGAGCCAGATGGCGATGGTGTATCGCGATTACGCGCAAACCCTCGCCAAATATCCCGACTTTAACCCCGTCAGTTATATGTCCTCGCACGATACTGAGTTGTTTTTCGGGCGCTTTAAATCACTGGATATGCAACGTAACGCCGCCAATGCCCTGCTACTGACACCGGGTGCTATCCAAGTGTATTACGGCGATGAAGTCGCCCGCGAAGCGGGACCGTACGCAGACGATTTCCATCAAGGCACTCGCTCTGATATGCCTTGGGAATGGAATGCCGAACGCCAAGCACTGCTCAAGCATTGGCAAACCTTAGGTCAATTCCGTCAACGTCACCCTGCGATAGGAACGGGAGAGCATCGCGAAATCGCCCAATCTAACGCTTATGTTTTCACTCGCACATTGGGTGAAGATAAGGTGGTCGTGGCGTTCGTTGGCCGCTAAGCCACTCCATCAGGAGCATACACAGTATGCTCCTGAATTTGTCGAAATTCGTGGCGATGTCCCCTCCTCAAAAGCACTCAAAAATCATCCTTTGGTTGTAACTGACTGTAAAGCCTGCAAACTTAAACTGGTACAACCAGAAAATGACTTTAATTCATTGATCTTGATGAATTAAATCTCTATCTTGCGCCTCTTTTATAAAATAATTCAGTTATTTTCTTTGACATAGCATTAACACAAATTTAACATCGCGCTTCATGTGCTCTTTTCAGTGGTTGGGTTCCTTTACTTGCACCTTCTCACCCCCACCCGTTACGCATCCAACCACTTGCTCGCCATAACAAAACGACTTGGCGTTATAGATCGGTAGCAAGGGATATCCGTCATGGGTCAACTGAAAAAATCGCATCAAGCCAATAACAATAACCACACACCCAAGCGGTTTGAGAATACCGATTAGCAACCAAGCACTCCTGCGTGCTGCCAATGTTGCTTTTGTTCTTCAATCGTGCGGAAAGACCTAGGAGGTCGAGAATGTTGTATAAATCTTCCCTTGCTGTCGCCATCTCAGCCCTGATTGCGGGGCAAGTTAGCGCCGCTGGTTTTCAAGTTGCCGAACACTCAGCATCGGGTTTAGGTCGTGCATTTTCTGGTGAAGCGGCGGTAGCCGATAATGCCAGCGTGTTAGCACGAAATCCTGCCGCCATGATGCTTTTTGAGACGGCACAATTCTCTGGTGCACTGTCGATCGTCGATCCTGAAGTCAATGTGGACGATCTTTCCAACAATCAGTCGATGAAGGATGTGGCTCCTCTGCAAATTGTGCCCGCCGCGTATTATATCCGCCCAATCAACGACCAATGGGCTTGGGGGCTAGCCATGTTTACGACCTATGGCGTTGCGACCGACTACCCCAATGAGATTTATGCAGGCGACTTAGCCGGCGATACCTCACTCATCTCAGTCAACCTCAACCCGAATATCGCTTATCGTGTTAACCCAGAACTGAGCTTAGGTTTTGGCCTTGATCTGGTCGCCGCCAAAGCCAAATTAACTCGCCACAAAGGTGGATTGGCTCCCTTCATGGGCGGCGGAAATCCTAGCGATAACCTGATTGGCATGACGGGTGAAACCCTTGCTTTAGGCTGGAATATCGGCGCGCTTTATGAATTGGATGAGCAAAACCGGATCGGCTTTGGCTACCGTTCGCGCGTTAAGCTGAATTTCGATGATGGCGAGTTCTCCAGTTATGACTCAGGCATCGCGACCAGTGCGGTTGTTCCGGGACAACTCAAAATCGAACTGCCAGCCATTTGGGAGCTCTCCGGCTTCCACCAACTGAATGAACAATGGGCTGTGCATTACAGCTACCAACAAACCGATTGGAGCAGCTTTGAAGAACTCACTGCCACTTCCAGCCAATGTAAAAACGGCACCTGTTTCCAAAAAATCGAACAATACCAAGACAACGGACGCTGGTCTGTCGGCGCAACCTATACGCTGAACACCACTTGGACATTGCGCGCAGGTTTGGCTTTCGATGAGCAAGCCGGTAAGGCAACACTCAGTATTCCCGACAGTGACCGTTTCTGGTACTCAGCGGGTTTGACGTACACCTTGACGCCACAACTGACTATGGATGCCGGTTTTGCGTTAGTACAGAGCCGTAAGGGGTCTTTTACTGAAAAAAACCAAATCGGCCAGAACCTTCAGTTTGAGTCTGAGGCGGTCGCCTATATCAGTGCATTGCAATTTAACTACCGTTTTCACTAATTTCTGGAGTCGAACATGAAACAGGTTATTAAGCTCTCCCTACTCTGCTCAGCACTCTGGTTAGCCGGTTGCGGTGATGAGACCAATAGTTCAGGTGCAAGCACTGAGGTGGTATACGAATCCTATATTCAACAAGCCTTGCAACGTGATACCACGATCAAATTTGCGTTAAGTGGCAAAGATGCCAATGTGCCTCTACCCTCCTTTGCCTTAATGAATGCTAAGGATGGCACGTTGGAAATTCCGCCAGGAAGCAATACTTCTGGCTCTAACCCATTGGTCGCGATGGGACAAGTGGATGGCTGGCCCATCACTATGCCGCTGTTCCTCGATTTTAAAGGTGCAGGTTTAGCCGATAACATCATCACATCGGGTATTTATCTGTACGAGTTAACCGACTCGATGACCGGTTCACCGAGTATCAAAGCTTTATTAACCAATGGGGTGGATTACACCGCCGTATCCAGTGCTGCTTCCGATAAGATTCTCATCATGCCGACCAAAGCACTCAATGCCTCTTCGGAATACATTCTGGCGGTCACCTCAGAAGTCTCGGATGCCAACGGTAATCCGGTGGGGACTTCTGCAAGCTATGCCGCACTAAAATCCAAAAACAAGATTTACAGCGAAGGAGATATTGCGACGCTACAAAAAGTCACTCAAGGGGTAGAAAAAATCTTCCAACTCAGCGGCGTCGATGAGACTCAAATCGTTTACTCGACGTGGTTTTCCACCCAATCGGTGAGCAATACTCTGTTTGCCACGCGCGGTGCGACCGCATCCGCTTTTGCCAGTGGCAGCAACCAATTAGAGACAGTGTGGAAACAAACAGGCCTTGGGCTCGATACGGCTTACACCATACAATTAGGTACACCCGTTGACTTCGCTGCCGCTCTGACAGCGGATGACAATTTCAGTACCTATGTTGGTGCAGACAAAAAAACCGCTATTTTAGGTACTTACACGGCCAATACCGTTGATGTAACCAAAGGCACAGTCCGTCTACCTTACTACCTTGAAACTGGCAGTAACTGGAATACTCAACCGTTTGAATCGGCGATGCCAAGCCTCGCCAAGATCAAAGCCGCACTGGCAGACAGTAAAGAGCAATTAACGATCGGCAGCCAACTGCTTGCCGCGGGGATTGATACCACCAAGCTCGCCACTGATGCGAGTGAACAGCTCAAGCTGATGGGTTTGACATTGACCAAGTCCGATGGCACTGCATTGGACCCTGAACGCTACATCACTCGCTATTCACCCGTACCCAAAGTGAAATCGGTGCAAGATGTGCCATTTTTACTGTTTACTCCGGCAGGTGCTGCGCCAACTGATATTGTGATTTATCAACACGGTGTCACCACTGCCAAAGAAAATGCCTACGCTTTCGCGAAAAATCTTACAGCTGTGGGACTTGCTGTTATTGCCATTGACTTACCGCTGCACGGGGAACGTAGTTTAGACAGCACGCGCTCGGCCAATAGTGATCCCCTTGCTTACATCAACCTCACCTACTTGGCCGTGGCTCGGGATAACTTACGCCAAAGCATTCTCGATGTATTGGGACTGCGAGCAGCGTTAACCCTGTCTCAGCCTCTTTTCACTGGTACCCGACTGTCTGGCATCAATGTAGGTACAGGCTCGAAAGTTCGTATGCTGGGACATTCATTAGGGGGAATTGTCGGCACTTCTGCGATTGCGGAAAGCAACAAGACCTTAGGATCTACTGCTGCAGATGCTATGTACAGCTTCTCTGGCGCGGCGATTCAAAACTCAGGCGGGCAAATTTCTAACCTACTATTGGGATCAGCGTTTTTTGGTCCGAAGATCAAGCATAACGTTGCATTAAGCGCTAGCACAGAATACAAAGGGTTTGCTGATGCACAATGTGCCAGCTTAGATGATTCTGCTTGCTATAACTTGTTCACTTCCTTGGCAACCCAAGAGCAGCTGGCCCAAGTCACCTCAGGCTTCCAGATGTTCTCGTATGCGGCGCAGACCCTACTCGACACCATTGATCCTTACTCTATAGTGAGCACAAAGCTCAATAATGGTGGGCTGACCACACCACTTTACTTCTCAGAAGTGGATGGTGATAGCGTGGTACCTAACAAGGTGAGTAATCCTACTGGCTCGCTGGTTTATCTCAGCCCTCAGTTTGCCGGCACAGAGCCGCTGGCTACCTTGCTTGGTTTAACCACAGTCAATGCAGGACAAACAGCGCCAAACGCAACCAAAAGCTTTGTTCAGTTCAACAGCACGGCGAAGCACTCGACCTTTGTTGCACCGCAAGATGCGGGATATGCGGATCTTGCACATCATACGGAGATGCAAACTGAAACCGCTGATTTTCTTGCTGACGATAGCCTTGGCGCCGTATCTAATAGCAACTCTGTCTTGAAGTAACTTTCATCCCTTCTTAGAGGTTTAAGGATAAAGCGAAAAGCGCACTCTCGAGTGCGCTTTTTTATCCAGTGTAAAAAACACCTTCCGCATCGATTAAGTGTATCCAAATGTAAAAACCTTCCTGAAATGCATGAACCTTAACTAAGCTTACTATTAATAAAAATATTCATAAATAAGACAAGATTCACGGTTATTATCTCATTGATTAGCGTTGGTTTACCTAACAACCGATATTCCGATTGTTTTGTACTTTAATCATTTAAACCGACGTAAGTTGAAGTGTTGCTTAGAGGCGGGATCGTTTTGCCGTTTTGAATGGAGAGGCACTACGCTCAATAAGTCGAACTCACCATCTCAGCGATGCCTCACATTAAAGGGAATTGCCCTTTCAGCCATGAAAGATTGCTGCGTTGGGTGGTCCCAGTGACGAATTTGTTGGCTGCAAATAAGGGCGTATCAACTATTAAAGGGTCACTTATGTTTCTTTTTCAAAAACAAAAACCATCGACCAAACCTTCCCATCAGGACAATATTGTGCAGTCCCTATCCGAGCATATTGCTTCGATTGAATTTGATACCTCAGGTAATGTCATCTCTGCTAATCCACTTTTTCTCAATGCCGTTGGTTATCGGTTAGAGGAGCTTACCGGGAAACATCATCGTATTTTTTGCTCTCCCGCAGAGTGTCAATCGCAACAATATCAGCAATTTTGGACCTCTCTTGCTCAAGGTAAGTCGCATTCTGGTACTTTTATGCGCTACAAAAAAGATGGTTCACTTTTAGTCTTAGAAGCGACCTATTTCCCCATCAAAACCGATGGGAAAGTGAGTAGTGTGATGAAAATTGCCAGTGATGTTACGGAACAATATCTCCACGCTGAGTCACAACGAGATCTTTTGACGGCACTGAACCAAAATTTTGCAGTGATCGAATTTGAACCTGATGGCACGATTATTTCTGCAAACAGTGCATTTCTCAAAACAATGGGCTATTCACTCGACCAAATAAAAGGCAAACACCATCGCCTGTTCTGCTTTGATGAGTTCTATCAGCAACATCCAACCTTTTGGAAAAGCTTGGCGGCAGGGCAAGCTTATTCTGGTCGGTTCTTACGCAAAAATAGTTATGGTAGTCAGGTATGGATCCAAGCCTCCTACAGTCCGGTCAAAGATCAAAACAATAAGGTATATAAAATTGTCAAGTTCGCCTCAGACATCACTGCAGAGGTATTACGTGAACAGCAAGTAACAGACGCTGCCAATATCGCCTATAGCACCTCAGTAGAAACCTCGCAAGTAGCACAAGGCGGGAACCATGTACTGCAAGATTCAGTTCGTTTAGCAGAAAAAATGGTGGGCAATATCGAACAATCACTACAACAGATTGAGCAGCTCGTGGTTCTCTCGAAAGATGTCTCTGAAATTGTCAAAACCATCAGTGGTATCGCTGACCAAACCAACTTGCTCGCATTAAATGCAGCGATAGAAGCGGCGCGAGCGGGTGAGCAAGGACGCGGTTTTGCGGTGGTTGCCGATGAAGTGCGTCAACTGGCTTCTCGCACCTCAAAAGCCACAGAAGAGATCAATCAAGTGGTGAATAAAAACCTCTCCTTAACTGAAGCGGTAACCAGCTCTATTTCTCAAGTCTCTCAGATTGCCAATGAAACCAATGGCCGCATTGTGGAAGTGTCAACCATCATGGAACAGATTTACCAAGGTGCAGAAAATGTTTCTTCGGCGGTCAGCCAACTCAAATAGTTGATACATCCTAGAAACTGCCCTTCAAAAACAACGCCCTCAGACTTTGCTGAGGGCGTTGCAGGTAGGTGGCAAGGAAGTTAGTCCAAGCGTAACGTCACACCAGAATAGTTACTGTAACCGCGTAACATGACATGGTATGTCGTACCCACGACCGCAGAGATGGAACACTGCTCGGCATTGCCTGAACGGTATGGACGACAATCCCAAGAAGAAGTGGTGGGTTTGCTGCCTGCTTTGACATACAGATCCGCATCGCCCGTTCCACCACTGATGGACACAACAACACTGCCTGAATTGGTCACAGTGAAGGTATAGAAATCTTCTCCTCCACGTGAGCCGCTCAGTCCTGTGAACGGTTTACCTTTCTCAAGCACTTTGCCGACAGGTGGTGGCGTGGTGCCACAAGAAGCATTGACACCCACGGTATTAAAGGCTGCCACGACGTCTGCGGTGTTGTAGTTGAGATCCTGCGCCGCTTTCACTACCCCACAGCCACCTTGATCAAAAGTGCTGTTCGGTGTCCAGTACAACTGGTTAGCCACGGCAAACACTTCAAAACCTTTACGTACGTTCCAACCCGATTTATTGGCGAGTAGGTAAAACGCGCGGTTAAACACGCCACTCGAATGGTGAACATCAATACCGCTGTAATACTGTGAAGCATGATCTATCGATCGGCCATCACGTGACGGCTGATCGAAATAACGTAGGCCACCGGAGGATTTAAAAATATCCGCGCCGACAATCCAGTCAACATTGCCACGCATAAAGTACTCTGCCGCTTCCCCTGCGATATCCGAGAATGCTTCGTTAATACCACCGGACATATCTCGGTAAACGAGGCCTGAATTCTGCTCAGTAAAACCGTGGCTGACCTCATGGGCACTAACGTTGATATCCACCAAAGGATAGAAACGGGTATAGCCATCACCAAAAGTCATGGCGCGGCCATCCCAGAAGGCATTTTCATAGTTATTGCCATAGTGCACACGCATGGTTAATTGGAAAGTCAGCGGCGAAGTATTCAACCACTGCTGATACATATCAAACACCACTTTTCCGAAGAAGTGCGCGTCGTTTAGCGGTGAGTAAGCACCATTCACTGTTTTAACACTGTTGTAGTTAGTGCTGTTGTTACAAGCATAACTGAACGCCGTGCTACCCGAGGTGCCGCCATTGAGGTTAACGGTTTTTACCGCACTGTTATTCATCGTACAGGTGGTTCCGGTCTTATCAATCGTGAAACCGGGTAAACCGTTACTGCCGTATTCATAACGTCCCGTTTTTTGGTTACCGCCGGGGCCGGTTCCTGTTGCCTGTGCGTGGTTAATGCCATCCCATTGGTCTAGCACTTCTCCCGTTGCTGCACTGATAAAGTAGAACGGACGCGAAGGTGTTTCTGAAGCGACAAAAAAGTCGACCAAGTACACTAACTGAGCCTGTTGGTTATCATCCAAACGTACCATCAGTTGCACACTTTCGTTTTCCACCGGGAGCGATTCTCCAGCGTGTTGTTCACCAAAATGGCTAACCGCTAAAGCGATGGCCTGCTGGCTTTCAATGTCAGGGGTCACGGTTGAGAGATCGGCTTCCAACTGCTGAGCCATTTGACCATACACTTGCGAAATCCCTTTACTGGATTCGGTTGCCACCACAGCGGTGCCATAGACAGGAACCCCGTTGTACATCTGCTGGTAACGCACTTTCACCTTACCATTCGGCAACTGTACCGTATTGACGGCTTTAAAACCGCTGGCGGCAGGCATCATACTGTACTGTTGCTGCGCCAACGCTTGTTCAACCATTGATGCATCATCAATCATGACCATTTGTGCCGCATAGAGAGGGAAGCCAGTTGCCGCTCCGGCCAGAACTAACCAATTCAGAGGACGTTGTATCATTTTCATTTCTCAATCCTAGAGATGTTGAATGTATTAAGCGTTGAACCGCTCCCATCAACGCCGATTGCACGCGAAATACCGCGTTCAATCAAAGTGGTACAAGTCAATGAAAAACACCAAATTCGAGTTAAAAAAATGTTAACAAGCAGTGTGAACTCTACGTGTCACAAACTACTCAGTAAGCAGAAATACTCGATACGAAAGCCAGAAATAAAGAAAAGAAAATCATAAAGATAAAATCTTACTGATAGGTTTGCGCCTTTAAAATTTGACACCTATTTATCAGTATCAACAGGGGATTGACGTACGTCTCAGGCTCTGAATAGAGATTACGTTAGAAAACAATCACTACCGCTAAAAATGATGAAATCGAGGCCACAAAAAAATAAAGCCGCGATTTCGCGGCTTTATTTTCGAAATAGGGCGTTAGAACTTATAACCACCCGCGATCATAAATACCCAAGGATTGATTTCAACATCCGTGGATTTGGCATCTGCACCTGCTTTGTAGGTTGCCGTTGTTTCAATATTGGCATACCACACAGAAGCGTTGAGGAACCAGCTATCATTGAGCATATAATCAAAGCCAACGTTAGCAGCAAGTCCCCATGAGTCGTCCAGTTTTAAATCACTCAATGCATTATTAGTACCCGTACTATTAAAGCTTTCATCAAAGAAAGTGGTGTAATTCAAACCCGCACCAACATATGGACGGAAAGTCGAATTAGCTTCACCAAAGTAGTATTGGACCATAAAGGTAGGTGGCAAATGTTTTGTTTCACCAATATCACCAAGGCTACCTAACTCACCACCAGAGGTAGAAATCTTATGTGAAAATGGCGTAGCAGCGAGGACTTCAAAACTGATGTTGTCAGTAAACATATAGCCAAGCGTTAACCCTAACTGGGTATTGCTATTAACTGCCAACTCACTTTGAGTGTTTAACACTTTATCGCTACTGTCATTAGGTACTACCGAGGCAATACCCGCGCGCACAATAAAGTCACCTTCTTGGTGAGCAAATACAGGAGCGGAGCTTAGGGCTGCAAGTACGGCTAGGCCGCAAATGGTTTGTTTCATGACGTTTTCCTTTTTTGTAGGGCTATGTTGTTATCTTTGTGTTGCGCGCACAGTAGCACACAAAAATCACACAAACTTGATGGAAATCAATTTGCATCATTTAGGCACATTAATAATGTGTTTTTGCAACTTGCATCACTTTTTGCAAACATCCTTAACATTCTTCTAGTGCGAGCATGACGTGCCATCATGGCATCAAATATGCAAAAGATTCGTTGTTCCCCAATCGAGGATGACGATATGGACACACTCTACAAAATCGAGTCATACAGTGATGAAGCCGTTAATACCATTGCCGAGTTCATTCGATCCAAAGGCGGCAGATGTTGCGTCGCCGGTTACGCCGTCATCACCAATCACCCGTTTCGAGAAAGTGAAGCGTGGCGTTTACTGCCGCTGGTCGGAAAAGTCACGGACAGTTGAAGTGATTGGGATATCACCCAATTTGAAGAGTTGGTGAGCGAAGTCACCCATTAATAGTGACCGTAGTTAAGTAGAGGGTTGATACGTTGCATATGGCATCGCACTTGTAGGCATGCCTCACGGTAGGGATTGAAATGAATGAGCGCAACAAACTGTGCTTTCGTACTCAAACTTTATCATTAGGTGCGACTCGCTTCAGATGGACACCTTTTCTAAGTATTGAAATTCACATAAGCTCAGCACGCCAGACCGTATACCAAAATCTAGATTTTTCCAGTAGTTGAGTGCCAAAAAAGGATAAATATATTTTCAATGGCGCTTCTATTGCTCCGAAACTAAGCCTCTTATACTTACTTTGTCAGTGATACCCAAACGACTCGATGTCCAGGTAACCACTCAAAAGTAAGCCACCAGCAGCATAGTGTAATCGTGCCGCGGGCATTCGTAAGCGCGGTTTAATGCTGTGGTTTCGAGTAGATTGGGTACAAATGACAAACCTTTGACTTAATTAACCGTTCAGTGAATTCAAAATGAAGATCTTCTCTCGCCTTGGTCATGTTCTTCTGATATGCAGCAGTTTAATCATTGCCATACCAGCGCATTCCGCCGATTCCTCAACTACGACCAAAGCTGGCGTAAAAAAAACCGTTAAGAAGCAAGAACTCTCTGCCAATAGTGCATTGGTGATCGATCTTAAAACCAATGAGATTATTTATTCCAATAATCCTGATGCGGTAAAACCCATCGCTTCAGTCACGAAATTAATGACAGCCATCGTGACTTTAGATGCCAAGCTGCCCATGGATGCCAAACTGCCCATCACCATCAAAGACGCGAAAGAGATGAAAGGCGTGCACTCTCGAGTAAAGATCGGCAGTGAAATCAGTCGAAAAGATATGCTATTGCTGACATTAATGTCATCTGAAAACCGCGCCGCGGCAAGCCTTGCCCACCACTATCCGGGCGGCTATAAAGCGTTCATTAAAGCCATGAACGCCAAAGCGAAAGCATTAGGTATGAAAAATACGCGCTTTGTCGAGCCAACCGGGCTCTCAGCGAAAAATGTCTCAACGGCTCGCGACTTGGTGGTATTACTGAAAGCCAGTAAAAAATACCCTTTGTTGGGTAAATTGAGCGCCACCGACAAGAAAACCGTCACCTTTTCTAAACCTCGATACACGCTCGATTTCCGTAACACGAACCGATTGGTGCACAACGACAATTGGAAAATTGACCTCACAAAAACCGGATTCACCAATGCCGCAGGACATTGTCTTGTCATGCGCACACAGATGGGTAGACGCCAAGTTGCCTTCGTCGTACTGGATACTAAAGGCAAACTTTCACCCGTCGGTGATGCCAATCGTCTACGTACTTGGATAGAAACCGGCAAGGTCACGCCTCTTTCATCGGAAGCCAAGCAATATAAAAAGCAACGCAGCCAAGAGCAAATCGCTAAAATCAGTGATTACAAAAGCTGACGATCCAATCTCACTCTGAGCGCTATGCCCTTTGCCTCTCTTACGACGTAAGAAGGCAAAAGGCGGTATTGGAATCCATCTCAATCTCGGCGCACAGGCTTTTTGCGATGAGAATAAACTCGCCTCACCAATCTCACCCTAGTCTCAACGAACAAGCAAAGATATAGTTCGCTCTGCGTCGCCACAGTCAGTAGGATGGATAAGCGGTGGGGCAAATGAGAGCAAACAGGTTTTTTGATGAAGAAATCGCAAGTACTGGCCAACACAATTAAAAGTCAAATCGAGCAGAATATCTGGCTTAGTGGAGAAAAAATCCCATCGATTCGATCCACCTGCAAACGATACAAGCTGAGTATTGAAACTGTGCTCCAAGCCTATCAACAGTTGGAAGATCAAGGCTATATTCGCGCCAAAGCGAAATCAGGCTATGTCGTGTTACCGCGAAGAAATACTCTATTTGCCGGCAATCTCAGTGCAAAAGTGATTAAACCCTATCCAGTAAAAATCAGCGATTTACTATACGACGTCCTACAAAGAGCAAAAGACCCCGAGATCATTCCATTTAGTTCAGCATTCCCTGACCCTGCGTTATTTCCACACCAAGCGTTATCACGCAGTTTAGCGAATGCTAGCCGTCAAATGTTGGGAAGCTGCATGCTGACTAATTTACCTCCTGGCAGCCAAACGCTAAGACGGCAAATCGCTCAGCGCTATCAAAAAAGTGGTTTAAATGTATTACCCGATGACATCGTCATTACTTCAGGGGCAATGGAAGCGTTGAACTTATGCTTACAATCTTGCACAAAACCGGGGGATTTAGTCGCCATCGAATACCCCGCTTTTTATGGTGTTTTGCAAGCGATTGAACGGCTCAATCTTACGGCGGTTGAGATCCCAACCGATCCTAGAGATGGCATTGATCTCGATGTGTTAGCCTCTGTATTTTCTTCTATGGATATTAAAGCATGCTGGTTTATGACCGAGTCACAGAATCCGCTCGGCTATTCTATGAGTGAAACAAACAAGCAGCGTTTGGCAGAGTTAGTCAATCACTATCAAATTCCAATGATTGAAGATGATGTTTATCGTGAGCTTGGTATAGGTAACCCAAGCTCACTGCCAGCAAAAGCTTACGATAAAGTAGGCAATATCCTGCTATGCGGTTCATTTTCGAAATCTCTATCGCCCGGTTTTCGTATCGGTTGGGTCGTTGCGGGAGAACGCGCCTTAAACATCCAACGCTTACAGCATTTGTCCACTCTTTCTAGCAGCATCCCGATCCAGCTCGGCCTATCTCATTACCTCACTTTTTATAACTTTGATCACCACTTAAAAAAACTGCGTAAATTGCTGAACGAGCGTAAAAAAGCACATGCTGAATTACTGCGAACCTACTTGCCACATAACACTAAAATCCATCTCAATAACGGGGGCTATTTTATCTGGGTCGAACTGCCCCAAACCATTTACGCAGAAACTCTGTACGAACAGGCACTTGAACACAATATAGCAATTGCTCCGGGGATCTTGTTCAGCAGCGATAAACGCTTTTCCCATCATATCCGTCTCAACTGTTCTTATGCATGTGATGAACGAATCGAGCAAGCCATTCAAACTCTAGGTCAGCTTATTCACACCATGGAAATCAATAGGTAATCGCACAATGATCGTCGTGACCACCATCAATCTGTTCTATTTTTTAACTTTCGAACTGTTCTAGTTCTCACTTCAAAAGCTGTGCTGAAATGCCTTCCAATTCTTGATGTAAAGCCATCTTACGATGGTTGGGAGCTTTCATGATTGATGTTGTTGAATTATCGCGTTTGCAGTTCGCATTAACGGCCATGTTTCACTTTCTCTTCGTCCCTTTAACCATAGGGATGTCTTGCCTACTCGCTATCATGGAGTCGATTTATGTACTCACAGGGAAGCAGATTTACCAAGACATGACCCGCTTTTGGGGCAAGCTCTTTGGAATAAACTTTGCGTTAGGTGTGACGACGGGTTTAACCATGGAGTTTCAGTTTGGAACCAACTGGTCTTACTATTCACATTATGTTGGCGATATTTTTGGTGCTCCGTTAGCGATTGAGGCTCTCGTCGCCTTTTTTCTGGAGTCCACTTTTGTGGGCCTGTTCTTCTTTGGTTGGTCACGCTTGTCAAAACGCCAGCATTTGCTCATCACATGGCTAGTAGCCCTAGGATCTAGCTTTTCTGCCTTGTGGATCTTGGTTGCAAACGGTTGGATGCAAAATCCCGTCGGAGCAGAGTTCAACTATCAAACCATGCGTATGGAAATGACCAGCTTTGCCGAAGTGGTATTAAACCCGGTCGCGCAGGTGAAATTTCTCCATACTGTCGCATCCGCTTACACCTGTGGTGCAATGTTTATTCTCGGGGTGAGTTCTTATTACTTATTGCAAGGCCGTGACATCGAGTTTGCGCGCCGTTCATTTGCCATCGCCGCCACTTTTGGTATGGCAGCCATTATCTCAGTGATCGTATTGGGGGATGAGTCGGGCTATAAACTTGGCGATGTCCAAAAAGTAAAGTTGGCCGCGATTGAGGCAGAATGGCACACCGAACCAGCCCCAGCAGCGTTCACTCTGTTCGGCTTACCCAATCAGAAAGAAGGTAAAACCGATTATGCCATTAAAATTCCCTACCTCATGGGGTTAATCGCCACCCGTTCGTTTGATGAACAAGTAACAGGGCTCCACGATTTACGCCATGAACATCTACTACGCATTCGTAACGGAATGGTGGCTTATCAACTACTTGAACGGTTACAGGCTGGTGATGCATCCGTAGAAACACAACGAAAATTTGAGCAAACGAAGCATGACCTCGGCTACGGGCTGTTACTCAAGCGTTATACCGATACCATCACAGATGCCAACGAGGCACAGATCCAGCAAGCAGCAGATGATTCCATGCCTACTGTGTGGCCACTGTTTTGGTCATTTCGCATCATGGTTGGCTGCGGCTTCATTATGCTGTTTGTATTTGGTGCCGCCTTGCTACAAACCTGCCGTCAACGCATCACTCATAAGCCTTGGGTACTCAAAGCTGCGCTCTGGTCAATTCCATTGCCATGGATTGCTATCGAGGCGGGTTGGTTTGTCGCCGAATATGGTCGTCAGCCTTGGGCAATCGGTGAAGTCCTTCCCGTCACGGTTGCCGTCTCATCCCAAACGTTCGAAAACTTAATCACTTCGCTCGCCATCATTCTAAGTCTTTATACCGTTTTTATTTTTGTGGAAAGCTATCTCATAGTCACCGTTGCTCGAAAAGGACCCAGTAGCTTAAAAACTGGTCGCTATCAGGACGAACAAAGCTTATACGAGCATAAGTTGGCACAACAAGTACAATATTAGGAGAGAGTATTCATGTTTGAATATGACACATTGCGCCTCATTTGGTGGGGGCTGATCGGTGCATTGCTGATTGGTTTTATGATCACCGATGGTTTTGATATGGGGGTAGGTGCACTCTTGCCCATCCTTGGACAATCGGAATCCGACAAACGAGTGATGATCAATTCAATTGCGCCTCATTGGGATGGCAACCAAGTATGGCTAATCACCGCAGGGGGAGCACTCTTTGCCGCCTGGCCTTTAGTTTATGCCACCTCTTTTTCAAGCCTGTATATTGCTATGTATTTAATACTGTTGGCGCTTTGGTTACGGCCACTAGCATTGGAATATCGCGCAAAGATTGATACCCCTTCTTGGCGAAAAATCTGCGATATCTCGATTTCGCTTTCAGGTTTAATTCCTCCTCTTCTATTTGGTGTCGCCTTTGGGAATTTAATGCAAGGATTACCTTTCTCGCTCAATGCGTTACTGATGGTAGATTATCATGGATCCTTCATCGATCTCATTACCCCTTTCAGCGTGCTGTCTGGCGGTATTGGCGTATTAATGGCATTAGTGCAAGGCAGTGCATGGCTCACGCTCAAAACCAGCGATATTCTTCATAAAAAAGCGCGGCTAACCGCTCAAATAAGTGTCTTGTGTCTCTTTGGATTATTCATCATAGGTGGGTTTATGGTGCATGGAATGAATGGATACCTGATTGTCAGCTCATTAGACTATAACGCCATATCTAATCCGTTAAATAAGGTCGTCTTCCAACAAGCCGGTGCTTGGCTAACCAATTTTGAACGTTACCCGTGGATGTGGTTTGCACCTATGGGTGGCTTAATGATGGCTATGGGAGTATTCCTCAGTGCGAAATGGAAAAACGATGCTATCACCTTCGTCTGCGCCAGCGTGACGAATGCTTGTATTATTTTAACCGCAGGTTTTGCGATGTTCCCCTTCATCATGCCATCCAGTTTTGAACCAAGCCATAGTTTAACTTTGTGGGATGCGACATCCAGTGAGCGAACATTAAATATTATGACGGGCGTAGCCTTTGTCATGTTGCCCATCATTCTTTTTTATACCGCTTTCAGTTACAGAACCATGTTTGGTCGACTTGATAAGCAATATATCGAACGTAATCATCACTCACTCTATTAGAGGTATTCGCATGTGGTATTTCATATGGATTTCAGGCTTATTTCTAGCGGCCACATTCTCTATTCTGAATATCATTAATTTAGAGAAAAATAGCACGGAAAGACAACCTTAAACTTAAGCAGAGGTTACCAACATAACCATCCAGTGCCATATCGAAAGATACCCTAGAAAAATCTTTCAGGTATGTGGGTAAACAAGAGCACATGGATCACGCTCGCATACCATTTATGAGCATTTTAATCATGGCATGTCACTCAGTGGCATGTCATGGTTGCATCAAAATCTGCTCAACGATCAACGCTATGAGTGATGCTAAAAACTACAATCAATGCGTTCACACATTAACTCTTGTGAAGCATGTTAACCTTAAGGCTAACCATGAAAGAGCGAAAAAAGTCTATCTATTTCATTTTATCCGTGTATAGTGAGCCTCGTTTTTTATCTTGAAATATTCATTCTTTGGTTAGTCTGAATTTCTTTTAGGTTTCATTTTGAGTGTGTAGTAAAACGAGCACTTAGTGACATGTTTTTATTATCATAAGATAATCTCAATGCATATCATTGCGCGAGCCATCTTTAGAAGATAAAAAATCGCGCATTGGAATTTTAAAAAGAAGTATATTCCTCATATAACCAAAGAAGCATAAATTATTGATTAACGTGTTCCGTTAATTAAATGACCACTTCTCAAGATAACAAGTCAAGCATTCAAGATTATCTTAAATGCTTGGGTTTAAATATTGATGAGTATTTATTATTAAACTGAGTAAAAATCACAAGTAATAATAAATATGCATCACATGGCTTTCAAAAGGTAAATCATGAAGAACAAAAGAGTTAAATTGCCTAAAAAAAATAAAAAAGGTGCATATGAAGCAAAATTTGAAGAGATGGTAAAAGAGTATCATAGCGCCCAAGCGGTTTTAGGCGAAATGTCTGTCGGCTCTGAAGAGTACACTGAACAAAAAATTCTCTGTGACAAGCTATTTGCTCATGCTGAGCGCTTTTTTAAGCAGAATCAATAACCAAACTTATTAATAAGCCTAATGATGGTGGTGTGTAAGTTTTATTCCTCTTCACATCATTCTCATCACTCACCTTTGATAAATATGACTTGTCTCTAGAGCAATTTCCCAAACGGCTGCAACATCAAGTCGCAAGGGATATGTTGAGTCCGATGAACCTTTACACATCAACGGCGCTTCACTTTTTGGTGAAACGCCTTACCTCTTATTGTTAAATCAACGATTTTTTAGGTAAGAGTCCATCTCTTCTGCTGGAACCATTCCCCCGCCAGTCGCCCAAACAAGATGCGTGGCATTCCCCATCACGGTATCATCAAACTGCATTCGAGCTCGATATTCAACACTCTTTGTGACCACGATAGGGCCAATCATACCGGCTAATGCAGAAGGCTCGAGCTGGATATTCTCCGCTTCATTCAATTGCCCAAGCAGTCGGTACATACGCTCATCACTGATGGTTAAATAGCCATCCAGCAGCCTTTCCATTGCTCGACCGACAAAACCAGAAGCTCTCCCCACCGCTAAACCATCAGCTGCAGTGATGTTATCAATCCCGATATCTTGAACACTGATTGCGTCATGCAAGCCAGTATGAACACCAAGCATCATGCATGGAGAATGAGTCGGCTCAGCAAAAATACAATGAACATTGTCCCCAAAAGCCATTTTCAGACCGAAAGCAACCCCTCCCGGTCCCCCACCAACGCCGCAGGGTAGGTAAACAAATAAAGGGTGCTGCGCGTCGACTACAATACCTTTTTCATCGAACTGTTTCTTGAGGCGTTCACCTGCAACCGAATACCCTAGAAATAGAGTTTGCGAATTTTCATCATCAATGAAAAAGCACGTCGGATCATTTTCAGCTTCTTTGCGCCCCTGAGCGACCGCAACACCATAATCTTGGGCGTACTCAATCACATTGACCCCAAGAGCACGGAGTCTGTTTTTCTTCCACGCCCTTGCATCGGCTGACATATGCACAGAAACCGAGAAACCTAACTTAGCACTCATAATCCCAATCGACATCCCCAGATTTCCGGTCGAACCCACTGCAATACTGAACCGTTTAAAGAAATCACGAAATTCTTCGTTTAAGAGTTTGCTGTAGTCATCTGACTCCGTCAGCAATCCGGCCTCTATCGCGAGTTTTTCTGCGTGAGTCAACACTTCATAGATCCCGCCTCGCGCTTTTATAGAGCCAGAAATGGGTAAGTGACTGTCTTTTTTGAGGAGTAATCGACCTTGTATTGGGGTGTCATATTCACGCTCAAGCACGCTTTGCATCTCTGAAATGGGAACGACCTCAGACTCAATAATTCCGTTTGTTTTCGCGGTTTCTGGAAACGCTTTTGCAAGATAAGGTGCGAATCGTTTTAAGCGTTGACTCGCATCTTGAATATCCTCAGAACCAAGTCCAACGTAGCTTAACCCTTCCTCAAGGCGAGTAATGGATGGGTTAAACCAAGATACCTCTTTAAGCTCGATGAGCTCTTTGACTAGCGGATATTGCTCGGTAAGTTGCTCTATGTTGATCGTCATCATAAAACCTTGGTGTTTATTTATGCACTGAGCATTTCATAGAAGATTAGACATCCTGACAAGTGAAGAATAATCACTTTCACATGAACCAGATTAAAACAAAATCGTGAAATTCATAGACTCTTGGGGAAACACAGGACAATAGGTGTATTTTATTCACAACATTGGGCTAATATGACAGAACCTTGATACCTCAGTCAGAGCCTAACTATGTACACTAAGGATAATATCTTTGCCAAACACAGCCGAATAAATAGTTTTCAGCTTTCAAAGTTGCATACTTTTGAAGTAGCCGCTAGGCATAATTCCTTTTCTTTGGCTGCGGATGAACTCTCACTCACACCGAGTGCGATATCGCATAGAATAAATAAACTTGAGGAAGAAATCGGAATTAAATTATTTGAGCGAACACATAGAAAGGTAGTATTAACTGAAGAGGGACAACGTATATATCACTCTTTACAAAAAACATTGAATAATCTAAATCAAGAAATTACCGATATAAAAAATGGTGAAACCTCAGGCTTACTGACTATTTATTCAAGACCTTCTTTTGCACAATGTTGGTTAGTTCCTCGTATTCACGCATTTAAAGAGCTCTATCCATCCATTGATCTGAAATTGCTAACAGGAAATGAAAATATCAGTTTCCAAGGTTCTGGAATTGATGTCGCCATCTATTTTGATGACCATATGCCAGATAAGCTATCTTGCAAAGAAATATTCTCAGAAACGATCATTCCAGTTTGCACCCCTGAGTATGCCCAAAAATATTCGCTCACTAGCTCAATGGATAACCTTTATAACACCACATTACTCCATGACAATCAGGCATGGAACTATAATTCAGATGCAGATGAGTGGAAAACATGGGCCAATGCCAATCAGTTGGAAAACTTAGAAAATATATCCCGTATCGGCTTCGACCGATCAGACTTAGCAGTAATAGCGGCTATCAATAATGCAGGGATCGCAATGGGCCGATTCAGTTTAGTCAAATCGCGACTATCGTCGGGTGAGCTGATGACCCCCTACCCCAATACTGAGGTGATTTGTAAGCAAAGATACTATGTCGCGACTCTGCCGAATAAGCACAATCAAAAAGTAAAACTTTTCATTGATTGGTTGGAATCACAGGTAAAAAAAGCAGTGTAAATTCATTTTGTAATCACTTTATTTCCATGGATGCATGGGTATCTTGAATTTGTAATCTACCATTCATCCTAGACAATCAACGACAGGCTTGCGCCTCTCAATACAGTTCTGTATAAAGCAAATATGCAACAAATTACACATGTGTTGTATTTGAATTCTCAATGAACTGCGGTGATTGCAGTTGTTGTGCTTGAGTTAAGTGTTAATGCGTTGCCGCCCCTTAACCTCACGTTAGGACTATAGGGACTAATGTTTATGTCTGGAAAGGACTGCATCACATCACCAAAGAGGAATCAGAGATGAAGATGAAACACATGAAACCATACACGACGATGAAAACTGTGCTCAGCACCTTAGCCATCGCGCTCGCTTTCGGGCCTTTGCACAACGCCCAAGCTTGCACACGCATCTTATACGAGACGGGGAATCAATCCTATATCAGCGGACGATCCATGGATTGGGCGGATCCTTCCGCAGCGACGGCGCTGTGGGTCTTTCCCAAAGGGATGAAACGCGATGGAACGGTTGGTGACAATCCAATCAAGTGGAGCGCGAAGTACGGCTCAATTATTGTCTCCTTCTATGATGCTGGAACCGCTGATGGAATGAATGAGAAAGGACTCGTTGCCAACATGCTGTATCTGAAGGAGGCTAAATGGGGGGATGCAACCAAGGCAGGAAAGCCTACACTGACCGCTGGTGCTTGGGCACAGTATTTTCTCGATAACTACGCAACCGTAGAAGAGGCCGTTACGGCAATGGCCAATCCTCCATTTACCATCATTGCGCCTTCACTGCCAAACGGAGACGCAGCAGCCTTACACCTCTCGATTTCTGACGTGAACGGCGACTCTGCGATTTTTGAATACATTGATGGCAAGCTCGTGATTCATCATGGTTCGCAGTACAAGGTAATGACTAACTCACCGACGTTCGATCAGCAGCTAGCACTCAATACCTATTGGCAGCAGATAGGCGGAAGCAAATTTCTTCCAGGCACAATCAATGCCGCAGATCGCTTTGTCCGCGCCTCTTATGCTCTCAGTGCCTCACCTAAATACCGAGACAACGACCTTGCACTTGCATCTGTTTTTTCGCAAATTCGTGCGGTTAGCGTCCCTCTCGGCATTACTGATCCCGACCGCCCTAACCTCGCAATGACACTGTGGCGTACATTTGCAGATCATACAGCGAAGATTTATTACTTTGAGTCTGCAGTTTTCCCCGCCGTTTCTTGGCTAGACATGAGTAAGGTTGATCTGACGGAAGGCGCAGCCCCAAAAGTCGTTAGAGTGGAACGGGGCCAGCCTCTCGCAGGCGAGCTTTCAGCTGCACTTAAGCCAGCAGAGCCCTTCAAGTGGCTCGGGGCAGAATGATCAGGATATTGCGGTGACTAATACGATATGCAACTCATCAACTCGGTGCAAAAAGAGGCGTCCGTTACCGTAATCAGTATCAACTTCGACATACCTACGCCAGTTGGATGATCACTCACGCTAACGTCAACGTGAGTTACTTGGCACAACAAATGGGCCACGCTGATATCACCATGGTCGCAAGGGTCTACGGTAAATGGCTGGTTGAATCGAACAAGAAAGAATCCGAACGGGTATGGCAAGAGCTAGAAAAAGTGAGGAATCAATAACCGCCGATTAGGCGGTTTTTTGATCCTACCGAACGGAATCCCCATAACTCCTACAATCAACTAGGTCGACATGACAACAAATTTTTGCCCCAAAGTGAACTCGAAGCGTGTGCAAATTGAAGAAACATTCCGAGGCTTGAAAGCCCTGCGTACGGATTAAACCTCCGCCATAGCCGAACTAGCAGCAGTTATACTTGCACGAAATTTATTCAAGCATGATTAGACATTAGAAAAAACATGAGGAGCTCCCTCAACGTCCAACCATGAAATAATTATTCCATCAAATAAATGTTCGTTTAATTATTCCTTGCAATTTCTCACGCAAAAATATGATCAAGCCCACAAATACAATGATTAATAAATAACAAAAATGAAATTAAAATTAAGAGCCATCCATAAATTTCATTATGTATTTATCTTATTTACATACTGATATGTACATATTAGTTATGCGACCTTGATTAACTGAAATCACTAACTATATTTATATGCATAGAGATTAAAAATACATATATATAAACACTAATATCAATAATATTTAGTGGGTAAAACCCAAAAACCATTCGAAATGGTTAAATCAGTACAGTGATACCCTGTGGCTCCATAAATAAACGTCAGTAGGTATTGGATGAAAAAAATAGAAATACTTATCGTGGTTGATTGTGCCGGAGCATTAGCAACCACTAGCTTAATTAGTAACGTTTACTTAATTGATAGTAACCAATGGCTTGGTTCATGGGATGAAGGGACGTGCCAACTCCACACGGTATCTGAAGATGGTCAGTTTATTTGCTGGCGTAGCTGCGCCATTTCGCCAGATGACGAAGTCAATATAACGGGATTCTATGGTGACATGATTGATCAAAAAGCTTGCTTACCAAGCCCTGTTAATGACGCATGGGAAGGCAGAGTTCAGACTCGCGGGGATACTGGGCGTTATCTATATACCATTTCTCTTTCAATAAACGGAATAACAATGAATTTTTCACCTTATCTCGAAGTTCAATAACTCCATCTAAATAAGGAACATTGTATGAAAAAAGTAGAAATACTCATGGTCGTAGATGCAGCAGCAGCGCTTGCAAGTCGAGATCTGCAAAGTAACATTTATCTCATTGATACAAATAAATATATGGGCTCGGGTAATGAAGGCCAAGCTGAGTTAAAAACAGCCTGTAAAGACGGCCAATTATTATGCTGGCGAGTTGTCGCTATTTCACCAGACAATGAAGTTGATATTGTCGAGTTTAATGGGCAAATGATAAATGACAGAGTTTGTATACCCACTAAACAAGGACTAAGCGGTGATGAATTCTGGGAAGGCCGAGTTGAAGCGCAAGGACAAGCCAGCACACAACAATACAATGCGACCTTGTCTATTGATGGTTCAAGATTAACGTTTGATCCTTTCCTCGTTATTTCACTGTAGAGGGCGAACTCATGTTAAGCCCAAATGTTGATACCGCATTAAATATGCTGACCGACGTATATACTGATTTTTTAGGTATTAGTAATTACGATGCAACGTGCAACTCTCTCTTTATTGGCCATGTAGCAAAAGATCCAAACTGGCTCGTAGAAGTTCGAAGCAGGACTGAGATCTTAAGAGCGGTAATGAATGAGTTTATGCAGCAAAAGCCTAAAATTTTTGCGCAAATTATTACATCGTTTATTAATTATCAGACCACGTTCGATGCCTGCGCACAAAACAGTAAGGCGATAACAAGTACGAAGCAATGGATTGAATGCTTACAATTATTGCAAAAAACGTTAAAGCAAAATATCACGTTAACAAATGAAGCTCAGCAAGTTTTCACGAAATCTTACAACCAAGCGAAAAATGCAGAGGAGCTACTCGCATCCAGCATTCAAGATGGCTGGAATGAACTTGCGAGCGAAGAACAAGCAATGGTACGCATTGCAACAGAGATAGGCTCTCTATCGCAATCCATTGCCAGTTTAGGAGCCAATGTCACGGCGGCCCAATTAAGAGCAGGAAAAGCTTACATACAAAGTATGGTCACTATTTCCTACGGTGTCGTAATGGGAGCAACGACGTCTGTGCCATTCCTTTCCTTTGCTGGTGCGCTATTCACGGTTGGTTACAGTGCATACAGCACAATATCGAGCGCGAAAGAGGTACAACAAGATTTAGACAAACTCACTCAATTACAAACACTAGCCAGTGAAGAAGCACAAGCGGCTGCCATTACTAAAGCCATTATTCAAACCCTCAGCAACATGAGCGAAGAATTCCTAAAGATTGATGATAGCTTGCCAGCACTTTCATTGTTATGGCAAGACGAATTAGACAAGGTAAACGAACTGATCAACGCCTTACAAAGCGGTTCAGACCCTGCCCTATTGACTGATTTGCAAACCATCAAGATTGCTTCAGCCTCATGGAAAACCATTTCAGAATTTGTGCAACTCATTAGTTTACCGCCAAACGTTGGAAAACCCGTTTTAGTCAACACACTAAATAACACCATTCAAGAACAGTAAAGGAGATACACAATGTCACAACAAGTTACTCAGTTGAACCCAACACAGCAAACCACTCAATCTGCATTTTTGGCAACCACAGTCATCACAGCGCAGTGCCATGCCATTTTAAACACACAATTTACGCCACCTACGGTAAAACCAGATTGGTTTGATGACCTGAGTAAAAAGTTAGACTCAGCAAAATTGGTTGCTAAGCAATGGATTGACGATTTGGGACCACAAGTATCAGCATCGATTCCCTCCAGCGTAATTAATTTTGACGCTACTTTTCAAGCATCAATCGATGCCATTCATGAGTTATATAAAGCGGATCCAACAGCAAGTGGCAAAGACAATACAACGGTTCAGCAAGCTTCACAGATTATGACCGCCCTATCTTCTCAAGTCAGCGGTATCGAAGCCACAGTCAAAGGGATGAATAAGGAACTCTCTGATTGGGGGGTGAAAATGCAAGCAGCACATGATGACTTAGTCAATGGTGCGACCAATATTCAAAAAACAATTATTGATTTACAAACAGATATTGAAAGTATGAATAACGCAATAGACAACAATCGTGCAGCCATTGAGAAACTGAATAAAGATCTGGTCTATGCACAAGTTGCGGTTGGTGTTGGCATCTTTATGCTCGTCGCAGGCGTTGCGCTTACCGTCGCAACCGCTGGCACCGCAGCTGCAGTCTCCGGCGGTATCGCAGCCGTCGGCGCGGCATCGATTATTGCTGGTGGCGTTACATGGGGCGTATTACAAAATCAAATTGATGATGACTACGACAGCATCGCGCAAGAACAAAAGCAAAAAGCTGAAGATCAACAACAGATTATCGCTTTACAGGGGCTTTCCAATGCCAGTAGCGCCGTTGTTTCAGCGATTGAAACATCGACATCAGTATTATCTGATTTTGAAACAACGTGGACTGTCTTTGGCAACGAGTTAGATGATGTAGTAACAAAGCTTAATAATGGTGCATCCATGCAGAGCATTATAATGGAAAAAGTGATGTCTGACGCAGCGAAAAACGAATGGGATGATGCGGTTGAACTTGCTAAACAGCTAGCTAGCGCAAAAATAGCTATCGAAACGAAAGAGTTAGCACCTGCAGTAAAACAAGCAGCTTAAACATTACTAAAGGGGGTTACGCCCCCTTCTATTCTTTTTCGAGGACCATCATGAATCAATCAGCCAGCGAGCAACTTCAAACCGACATTCCTGCATCTATTAGCGCTATGGTGTTACTAAATTCTGCATGCCAAGGCGTTGTTGAAACTTATATTGATCAAGGCAATGCAGAACATTGGTATGCTCAGGTAGAACAAAATTTAAATGCGGTGCAAAAACTGGTACGACAATGGCGTTTGAGTGGTAATTTATATTTTTCAAATGACATTATGGACAGTGTTCTTTCCATTGCGAATACATTCAAAGATTCTAATGTTCAAATTTTAACGTTATTCAAAGCACTAGAAACCCGTTTTGATACCGCCCAACTACAGCAGCTCACTTCATTAATCTTAACATTACAAAATCCGATTCAAAGTCTTACATCAAATATAAAACGTTATGATGAGGGATTGAATGCTTGGGCTCGCCAAGTGGAAGATGCTCATAACACATTGCAACAAACTATTGCACAGATCCAGCAAGAAGAAGTTTCAATCCAAGCAGAAATTATCGCCACCAACGCCCAAATTGATCTAATGAAACAGCAGATAGCAGCATTTAAAACCGCCATTGCGAACGCTCAATCGCAGCGTAAGAAAGGGATATTTGAAACGATTTTTGGCGTGGTGCTTGCTCCGTTTACACTGGGAGGTTCTTTGATATTGGCAGGGTTTGGTGTTAGCTCTATTGTAGAAGCACAAAGTGAAATATCTAGCCTGCAAAGCGATATCCAATCATCTTTAAATACCATCAACCACGATCAACAAACGCTCTCTCAAGATCAACAACAAATCGCGTCTCTCAATGCCCTATTGCTAAGTGTCGATCAAGTTAACAACGATTGTGCGGCGATCAGCCGATCCTTAGATACACTACAAACCACGGTGCTCAGTTTATACAATGAAACCAACAATGTCGTTTCTAACCTTACCAAAGCACAAGATTCACAAGCGGTCATTCTGGAGCAAGTTTGGTACCAATCAGCTTACAATGAGTGGCAAGATATTCTGGAGGTAGCATCAACGCTCAATAATGCACAACCTCAAATAACAAAAGCTCAAATCAAGTAATTGATTTCGCTCCAGTGACGGAGCCAATAGCTGATTTAATTGAGCAAGTTATAAAGCAATGCCGATACCGCCAATAACCCTATTGCCATGACAAAGGGTGTACTCATCTGCTGTTGATACTTCTCCCTGAGGAATCATCGAATTGGCATATCGTATTCGCCCATGAACCCACGGGGCGATTTGCTAGTGTTGGACGTCCCAGGGTAACAGTGCATCGATATCTGGCTAATTTTTTCATACACATTGACAATGTAATTATCGAGGATAAGGCCATTTTCTTTCGCCATCTCGACGATGCTGTACAGCATCACGCTCGCGTCTACACCATTGGGATTATTGGTTAACAGCTAGATGGTATGACCTTATATTTTAAGACTCACCTATGGTATCTTTTGGATGTCGCGGTATAAAATCAGTCAACTATTCTCCATATACAGGGCTTGATGTTCACTAGAGCAGAATTGCCATAGCAATAACAGTTTAATGAGCTTTCCCATCAGTCGCTCATATCGACAACTGTTTTGGCGTTATAAAATCAAGCAAAGCTTATCTAGGTGAGGTAATTGTTGGGCCCCTACCTGTATTGAGAGTTTCAACAATTCGATGAAAGCTGAAGCGATCCAATATGAGCTAATTATGACGAGAGCCTAGATGCAACAAATGATCTTTGAATACATAGAAAATTATGATAATCGGATGAGAAAGCACAGCACTCTTGGGTATCTAAGCCCAGTTAACTTTAAATAACAATATGTCGCTTAATTTAGTGTCAAGTCTTGCAGGAGCACTCTTTCCTAGCAATTTTGGACACTTAGTTAAACTAAACAACTTTTCAACACCTCAAATAATTTGCTAATTCAGTAAAGCCAATGACTCACTTTTGTCCAATTATTACATAGAACTTCTTCGCCTCTACGTGTTGCGATGATGGGACCAAAACAAACTGAACGTGGTCCCATTACAAAGTCAGATGGGACCAAAATGGGACCAAAGCGAGGGCTAAATCGGGTCATATTTTCCACTTTACTGTTTATAAAAACAGTATTAGCCAAAAACAAAGCGCCCCTTGCGGAGCGCTCTGTGGAGAGATTTTCGGTTACTGCCAATCGAGGATAACTTTGCCAGAAGCCCCGCTGCGCATGATGTCGAAGCCTTTTTGGAAGTCATCCACTTTGAAGTGGTGAGTGATAATTGGGCTGATATCGAGACCCGATTGGATCAGGCTCGCCATCTTATACCAAGTTTCAAACATTTCCCTTCCATAAATCCCTTTAATAACAAGGCCTTTGAAGATCACTTGGTTCCAATCAATCGCCATCGATGACGGTGGAATACCTAACAGAGCAATGCGGCCACCGTGGTTCATGGTTTTTAGCATGGCGCTAAACGCACTCGGTACACCAGACATCTCTAAGCCCACATCAAAACCTTCGGTCATACCGAGTTCTTTCATCACGTCTTCTAGGTTTTGCTCAGCAACGTTCACAGCGCGAGTCACGCCCATTTTACGGGCTAAATCGAGGCGGTATTCGTTCACATCGGTGATCACCACATGGCGCGCACCTACATGTTTCGCAACAGCTGCGGCCATAATGCCGATTGGGCCAGCACCGGTGATCAGAACATCTTCACCCACTAAGTCGAATGAAAGCGCAGTGTGTACAGCGTTTCCAAACGGGTCGAAAATAGACGCCAGATCATCTGAAATACCATCCGGGATCTTGAATGCGTTAAACGCTGGGATCACTAAGTATTCAGAGAAACAACCCGTGCGGTTTACGCCCACACCAATGGTGTTGCGGCACAGGTGGGTACGGCCACCACGGCAGTTACGGCAGTGACCACAAGTGATGTGACCTTCACCAGAAACGCGATCTCCAATTTGGAAACCACGCACTTCTTGGCCAATCCCAACCACTTCACCCACATATTCATGGCCGACTACCATAGGCACTGGAATGGTTTTTTGTGACCACTCATCCCAGTTATAAATGTGTACGTCAGTGCCACAAATGGCAGTTTTCTTAATTTTGATCAGCAGGTCGTTGTGGCCAAGCTCAGGCATGTCCACTTCGTTCATCCAGATGCCCTGCTCTGGTTTCAGTTTTGAAAGTGCTTTGATTTTCATAATTAAATAAGTCCCATATCACGACCCACTTCAATGAAGGCGTCGATGGCTTTGTCCAGTTGTTCACGGCTGTGTGCGGCTGACATTTGCGTACGAATGCGCGCTTGTCCCTTTGGTACAACCGGGAATGAGAAACCAATAACGTAAATGCCTTTGGCCAGTGCGCGTTCCGCAAATTCTGCGGCAACTTTGGCATCACCTAGCATGATGGGAATGATGGCGTGATCGGCACCACCCATAGTGAAACCCGCCGCTTCCATACGAGTACGGAAGTGCGCTGCGTTTTCCCATAGGCGCTCACGCAGATCGCCGCTCTCTTGCAGCAGATCCAACACACGCAGTGACGCCGCAACAATCGAAGGTGCAACCGAGTTAGAGAACAGATATGGACGTGAACGTTGACGCAGCCAATCAATCACTTCTTTCTTTCCTGAAGTGTAGCCGCCGGATGCACCGCCCATGGCTTTGCCTAGCGTGCCGGTGATGATGTCGATGCGATCAATCACATCGTGGTATTCGTGTGTGCCGCGACCATTCGCGCCCATGAAGCCTACCGCGTGAGAGTCATCCACCATCACTAAGGCGTTGTATTTATCTGCCAAGTCACAGATTGCAGGCAAGTTAGCCACTACACCATCCATTGAGAACACGCCATCCGTCACGATCAACTTGTGGCGAGCGCCAGCAGCATCTGCCGCGATAAGTTGCTCTTCCAGCTCGGCCATGTTGTTGTTCGAGTAGCGAAAACGCATCGCTTTACACAGACGTACACCATCAATGATTGAAGCGTGGTTTAGTGCGTCAGAGATGATCGCATCTTCTTTATCGAGCAGAGTTTCAAACAAACCCGCATTTGCATCAAAGCATGAGGTGTAAAGAATGGTGTCTTCTTTACCTAAGAATTGAGAGAGCTTCTGTTCCAGCTGTTTATGGATATCTTGCGTACCACAGATGAAACGCACCGAAGCCATACCAAAGCCGTGGCTGTCCATACCCTGTTTCGCCGCTTCAATCAGAGCAGGGTGATTGGCCAAGCCAAGATAGTTGTTGGCACAGAAGTTCAGTACTTGTTCGCCAGTAGAAATTTCGACCGCCGCTTGTTGCTGCGAGGTGATCACACGTTCGGATTTATAAAGCCCCTCAGCTTTCACTTCCTCAAGCTGAGTACGGATTTGCTGATAAAAAGCAGAAGACATTGCGTATTCCTTCTTGTTTTCGTTTTGCGGGTAACAGGATCTATACCCAAACAACTTAGCGGGTACGCTTCAAGTCGGAAGGGGATATTTACACTGTAAAAAACCTTTCCCTTAGTGTAATCCAAGGTCACTCAAGCGATTATCTGCGATAACGGAAAAGCATTCGTGAACCTCAGGCACAGATAAAGAATGATTTGCCTGCGCTTATCATCAAGTCCTAAACATAAGAATTATTTTCATTTAGGGGAAATCCCTTATTTTTTAATCAAAGGTCACCGCTATAATCAAAACGACTTAAGGTTTAACCAAGGAGAACACCATGACGACAGTAATGAATGATAAACATCCGACTCCCGACCCAGCAGAAGATAATGCTTTCTTCCCATCGGCATACTCTCTGAGTCAATTCACTGCCTCCAAGTCAGATTTAAGTGGTGCCCATTACCCTACCCCTTACCAAGGCGGACGTTGGAAAATCCTTGTCGTTGGTGCCGATGAGCGTTATCTGATGATGGATAACGGCACTTTTTTTTCTACGGGTAATCATCCCGTTGAAACGCTTTTGCCAATGTATCATCTTGATAAGGCAGGTTTTTCTTTTGATATTGCTACACTTTCTGGTAATCCAGTGAAGTTTGAATGGTGGGCAATGCCAAGAGAAGACCAAGAAGTGAATGGGTTATATAGCAAATATCAATCTTCTTTCAGGCAGCCACTTAAGTTGAGTGATGTGATTGAAACTGCGTTAGGTGAAGACTCCGATTATATCGGTGTGTTTATTCCCGGTGGACATGGCGCGTTAATGGGTCTGCCTGACAGCCAAGAGGTTAAAGCGGTCTTACAATGGGCGATGAAACAAAATAAATTTATTATCTCGCTCTGTCACGGGCCTGCAGCCTTCCTTGCCGTAGGTGATGATCCATTGTTTGCTGGATATAAAATTGTGGCCTTTCCTGACGAAATGGATGCTCAAACGCCCAGTATCGGCTATATGCCAGGTCATCTGACATGGAAGTTTGGCGAACAATTGCAAGCGATTGGTTTTGAATTACTGAATACTGGAATATCAGGACAAGTCTTCCAAGACCGTAAAATGTTGACCGGTGATAGTCCGCTTGCAGGCAATGCTTTAGGGCAACTCGCCGCCAAGGCATTACTTGCTGAAGTTGAGCAGAAATAAAATAGAGCAGAAAGAACCTATGCCCGCTGTCGATTTAATCACCTTGATAAGCCAACTGGAAGAAAGCCATAGCTTTTCCACGGTTCAAGATATTGTTCGGCAACGGGCGCATTTTTATGGTTACGATAAGATCGTGTTTTTCTCAGCACACTCCACGCTCGATGGCATCATAGAGCGTATCTATTGGATTGAAGGTGATTGGTTTGACGATGGAGAAAACATTGATGCAGCGACTTACATCAAATATTGCCCTATAACTCGTCATATTATTGAAACGGATCGTCCTTTCTTTTGGACTAAAAAACCTGACGTCAATCGAGAACAATACAGAGTGGTTGCCAAACCCAAAGGTAGCGGCATACACGGCCTACAAATTCCTATTTTTGGCCATCTAGGACTAGAAGGAGCTGTGAGTCTAGGCGGTAAGGCAATAGATAGCTCACCGCGAGCTCGTTGTGAACTTAGTCTTTTATCAACTTATGCGTTTTTTGCGGCACGTCGTCTGCTTGAGTCCTCAGATCCAAACCGCTCAGCATTGCTCTCTAAACGGGAAAAAGAAGTGCTGTCATTGACAGCACTGGGACGCAGACAAGCCGATATTGCTATAGCTCTTGGTGTTTCTCCCAGAACCATTGAAAATCACTTGCGTAACGCCAGACTCAAACTTGGTGGGGCAACGACAGCCGAAACAATAAGAATTGCGATACAACGGGGCGATATCAATAGTCATTCAATATGAGCTATACCGGATTAAACTCTGACTTTACTACCACCAAATTGCATTTAGCCGATGATTCTGCGACAGTGACGCCACTGGTTGGCCGACTTATCGACACTTATGCTACTTCCCAAATTGATTGCTCTTTTGCCCGACCTCGCCACTTTTATTGTGGTGGTCAATGAAGGCAGTTTTACCGCTGCGGCCAGCAAACTTGGCGTAACACCTTCTGCGCTCAGTAAGCTGATTACTCGCCTTGAGCAAGCCTTGTCGGTCAAGCTGTTTGAACGTACGACGCGCAAACTCATCATTACTCAAGCGGGGCAAAAGGTGTATGACCAAAGCTTATTGATGGTCAATGCGGCGCAGCAAGCGATCGAAATCTCCAGTTCGGAACATGCCGAGCCTGCTGGTGCACTAACTGTTGCTGCGCCAGAGGCGTTTTTAAATTCCGTATTGCAGCCGTTTGTGGTGCCATTTCTCGCCCAATATCCGCATATTCAGCTCAAGTTGCGTGCCGCCGATGGTGACATTGATCTGTTCAAACACAATATTGATGTCGCCTTTCGCTTGACGGATAAGCCAGATGAAAACCTCGTGCTGCGGGAACTGTGCAAAACCAATTTGGTGCTGTGTGCCAGCCCTGAATATTTGGCGCAGCGTGGCACGCCGATTCACCCCACCGATTTAGCCGAGCATGATTGCCTCTACCTCGCGGAAACCGATAAAGATCATATCTGGACGTTTGCCAAAGGCCGTGAAACACACACAGTTGCTGTGAGTGGTCGTTACGCCGTGAACCAATCGCAGTTACGCTTAACTGGGGTGAAGAATCATCTCGGCATCGGGATTTTCCATGATTTTGTGGTGCAAGATGCGCTGGCTGCGGGCAAGGTGGTGCAAGTGCTGCAAGAGTGGAATATTAAGAGTAATTATCACGGCGCGATTGCCATGCAGTACGCGCAAACCAAATACATGCCGGCTCGCCTACGGGTGTTTATTGATTTTGTGCTCGAACACCTAAGTCCTAAGCTCAATGGTAAGGAATCCACATGCTAAAACGCATTCATCATGCTGCGATCATTTGTTCGGATTATCCACGCTCTAAGGCGTTTTATACGGAAATTTTAGGCTTACGCGTATTGGCCGAAAACTACCGTGCAGCGCGAGATTCTTACAAGCTGGATTTAGCCCTGCCCGATGGTTCGCAGATTGAGTTGTTCTCTTTTCCTAAAGCACCTGAACGGCCAAGTTTTCCGGAGGCGCAAGGGCTGCGCCATTTGGCGTTTGTGGTCGATGATGTGGCAGAAATAAAAGCTCAACTCGAGCAACAAGGCGTAAGTGTGGAGCCAATCCGCATTGATGAATACACTGGCAAAGCCTACACCTTTTTTGCTGATCCGGATGGGTTGCCACTTGAGTTGTATCAGGCTTAAACGAGGTCGACTCGTACTCATGTGAACTAAAAAGGCCAGATAAAATCTGGCCTCTATTTACTTTCCTAGTTTTGCACTTAACTGAAAGCGATTTTCAGCTTAGCAATACGACTCACCAGTAACCCATCAAGCAGCAAAGCCAACACTATCGTCGCTCCCGCCAGTGGGAATGCCACACCAATCACCAGTAACGTGGCTAAGCCTGCTTTCCATACTCCATCTTGCTCAAAACGTGGCGGAACACCTAGCCGAGCTTGACCGGTCGGGCGGCGCAGCCACCACATCACCACACCTGTGACAGAGATCAGAATGAAAGCGAGACAAAACAGCACGTTGGCTATTTTGTTCCATACACTCAGATCGCCTTGGTGTAGCGAAATCCCCGCCGCCATTGCTTTGGCAAATGGCGAATAATCTTGCCAAGTGACCTCGGTGAGTAACGCACCAGAATATTGGTCAAAATGCGCAGTGCGATCATCACGTGGATCGACAATATCACCCGCCATGGTATTGGCAGAAACGGTATACACGCCCGTTTCCCCACGCGGAAAAGCAACGCGGTACTGCGTAAAACCGAGCGCCTTGGCCTGAGCGATCACTTGGTCGATACCGAATTGAGGATTAACCGCAACCATTTCATGCTCACCCCCATGATGATGCGATTGCGGTACTGGCGTTTGCTCTAAGTTCCAAGGCATCTCTTTTTCTGAGCCATGGTTTAAATCCGCATGCGTGAGTACCGATTGCGGTTTTTCTCCCCAAGTGTAATACGTCGGGAAGGTATTCCATGCCTGCACCAGTTTCCCGCCCCAAATGCCCGCCCACGAAAGACCGGAAATCAGGAAAAACAGCAGTACTAAGGACAGCATGCCACCTAAATTTGCGTGCAGGTCACGCCAGAAAATTCGCGCACCACTGCCCACTCGGATTTTGAGAAACCCCGCTTTACGCGCGTTATCAAGCGGCAACCATAAGTAGATACCACTCACCAGTAAAATCATCCCCAAGCTCGCCGCGACTTCAATCAAATAATCTCCCCAATCGCCAATCAATAAGGTGCCGTGAATGCTGTTCGCCCATTCATACCAGCTTTCGCTACGATCAATAGTGCCCAGAACCACAGCGCTATACGGATTAACCGTGACAAATTGGGTTGAACCATCGCTAAACAGTACAGAAAAACGGTTGGCTAAATCCGGCTGAAGCGCAGGAATAAACTGGGTAACTTGCGCTTCTGGATACGCCTTTTGTACTGCCGCAAGCTGCTGAGAAACAGGCATGACCTGCGCTTGTGGTGTAACGTTTAATACCTCGGCATAGCGAGCTTGTTCAATTTCATCATCAAACAACATGACTAAGCCCGTCAGCGCCAACATCAACATAAAAGGCACCACAAACAGGCCCGCATAAAAATGCCAACGCCAAGTGAGAAAATAGAGGGTCTTACGACGCGCAGCCGCCGTCGGTTGAGGTGTAGTAACGGTACTCAACGTATTTCTTCCTTTTTTAAACGCAAATTATCCCTTCGGTGAAGAAACCAAATGGGATATGAGCGTGTGACTTTACTAAATAGTTTTATTGTTATTGGGTAATGATTTCAGTTAAGTCACAGGCGGAGCACGCGGGACAGCACTTTCAAAACGGACACTTAGAGCCAAAAAAGTGTAACCATCTACTTGCGCCGTCGTTTGTCGAATTGGAAGTTGTGTGGTTGGAAGTTCGGTGTGATGAAAATTGGAGAAATGGGCAAACGGACACGGCTTACTGTGCTGAGTTTGCGGTTTGCCATCTTCAATTTTGACCAGTTCAAAACCATTGATGGTACAAAGTGTTGCCCAAACGCCCGCCGCATTGCCGTGTGCATTGAGCACAGGCATGAGCGAAACCAGCAGCCAACTAAGCAGGCTGAGTTTCAGCATCAAGCGGTGAAAGGTACGTCGCGGGTTCATAACAACACTCTTTATGGATTGCTCACTACTATAACCATTAGTGATAACCATAACAGTGTGTTACACCCAAGTTTTAACAAAAAGATGAGGGTTGTTTACATCTAACCAGCGTTCCTTCCCACTTAAGTCGCTCTCAAGCAGGAAGGAAAAGGCAGACTAACCAAACAACCGCTTCCAAATACTTGGATTGCGTTTGTCATGGTATTCAATTCGCAGATCATCAACGGTTTTTAGGCTAGCTTTTGCTGCCTCGAGTTCACCGGCTTGCAAATGAGCGTCTATTTTATCCAAAGTCACCGCGAGCTTTTGGAAGCCTTCTTGGTAAGTGGCTTCTTTTTCAACAGGATAAACACCTCGTTTGGCTTGCTCAACCAAGCTTTCGAGGGTAGAAATCGGTGCTTGCATCGCTTCAACGGTTGGCGCTTCTGCGGCCTGTTTAAAGGCGAGCTTCATGTCCTGCATGATTGATTTAAGATCTTGTCCCGCGGCAAGAACCGGAGTGGCGAGCAATGCTGCCACTAGAATCAGTGTTTTTTTCATTTTTCTACTCACTTTTGAAGGGAGTGGAATTGTACGCCATTCTGCCTGCAAAAGTGAGCTGAGTTTTGTTGCAAAATTAAAGTAGACCGGCAAACTCTTCAATCGGCTGGCGACCACGTAACTCAAGAAAGTCGAGAAACTGACGCGCGGTATGAGTGATCACACGTTGCGGGTTAATGCCCACTTCATCAATCAATTGACTGGCTAGCGATAAACCGCCTATGTCCAGACAAAAATGGGCATCACTGCCAGTGGTGATGTAGGCATCAAGCGATTTCGCGACACGAGCAATCTCGTAACAACGATCAATACTGCCCACTCGGCTATGGCCTTTTAAGGTACTGTTGTTGATTTCAATCGCGACATTGTGCGTTTTGGCACAGGCAATCACCTGCTCGAAATCAAAATCAAAGTGCGGATTACCCAGATGCCCTAGCGCATCCACTCGACCGCCTTTGATGGTTTCGATCAGGGCTTGGGTGTGCGCTGCTTTATCGGCGGGATGAAATACTGGCTCGTGGAAACTACCAATCACCCAATCCAAGTTGTGATCCACGCTCGAGTGCAAATCAATCTCACCTTGCGTATTGAGGATGTTAGCCTCGACACCGCGGATCACGCCAACGCCCTCCAGAAAACGGGGCAAAATGCGCTGGTTGGAGAAAAACCAGTAATGCGGCGCTCCGGGCATAGACTCGGCATGATCAGTGGTACAAAACAGCGTCAAGCCATTTTGCTTGGCCGCACGCGCATTCTCAATCAGCGTGCTGTAAGCGTGGCCACTGGCGTAAGTGTGAGTGTGAGTGTGAGTATCTACAGCTAATTTCATTTCAACAGTCCTTCCAAACGCATTGCCGGCCAGTGTAGCAGCCTCCCCTTAGGGTTGCTATGTTCAATCGTGCACTTCATGGCCTTGCACAACAGACATAACACGTCACAAAGAGAGGCTCAGTTTGCGACACCAAGCCAAACAAACAGATTTAATCGCGTGATTTTTTGCAACCTAGCCAAGATGAACAATACTTATCTGTGTTATTTGGCTTAGGTAACATTATGAAAAAGCGTCGTTATTCCCTATCTATCCATATCAGCAGTCTGTTTTTTATTCTGATCTTATTCATCGGCAGTGTGCTGATTGCGATCAGTTATTACAGCTCTCAACAGCTTCTGGCGGGTAGTGCGAGAACCTTAGCACACGAGAACAGCAAAAAGCTCGAAACCGTGTTTACCCAAAATGTGGCTCCTATCCTGACCAGTCTCGATTTTCTTGCCACTAGCCGTTTTATTGAGCACACCGAACCGCCACTACAAGATGAACGTTGGTTAACCTCAGTATTACGCGCATTTGAGCAATCTTCGAACTTAAATTCGCTCTATTTTGCCAATGAAACAGGGCAGTTTTTTATGTTCCGCCCCTTACTTAGCCGTGCAGATCGAGTGATGTTTGCGGCACCAGATGACGCAGTACTATGGATGAACTACAGCCATATCGATGGCACCAACGACATCTATTTTCTCAATCAAGAGATGAAATTAGTCGGGCAATATAAAGAGGTCGCCCATTTTTTTGATCCGAGAGTACGCCCTTGGTATCTGAATGCCGCCAATGATGGGGTGATCCGCATTACCGAGCCCTACCTATTTTTCACTCTCCAAACCTATGGGTTAACCTTGTCACGCCGCTCATTCAGTGGCAAACAGGTCGTGGGGGCCGATTTAACGTTGAAAGCCCTTTCCAGTGAACTGAGTAAACTTGGCTTCTCCGATCATTCACAACTGATCTTGCTGGATCAGCAGCTACGCCCCCTAGCAGAGCACAATTCAGGGCTCAATCTTCGCTCCGATCCAGAGCAGATTAAGCAATCACTCCTAAATACTGACACACCGTTTGCTTCTGTCATGAGCCGCATTACTAGCCAAGCGCAATACGATACTCCCCATAGTCAAGGTCAAGATTGGGTCACTACCCTCACGCCAGTCAAACTCAACCAGCAGTTGCATCTGTTTTTAGCGCAAGCGACACCGAAAGATGAACTGCTGGCGGATCTTATCACCTTACGTAATCGTCAAATCACCAGTGCGATTGTGTTGCTTCTGTTTTGCTTCCCTGTCGTCATTTGGGTGGCGAAACGGCTCTCCAGTCCATTACACAATCTCATCCAACTGACTGATAACATCGCGCGTTTTAACTTCAAAAAAACGCGCTACCCACAAACCATGATTACTGAAGCGGCGAACTTAAGCCAATCCATCCAATTAATGGAACATGCGTTACACGACCTGCTTCGCTTACTGCGCGAAACCACTAACAATCAAGATTTCGCTCAACTGGCAAGAACCATAGCTCACCAGAGTTATGCCATCACTAAAGCCGAAACCATACTGCTGTATGTGTATGATCAAGAAAATAATCAATTCTCTGTTGCCGCCAATCACGCCATCATACCGTTCAAAATCGATATTAATCAGCTACTCAGCAGCAGTGCATGGCTGTTAGCCGAGCTGCGCAAAGGGGAAACCATCCACCTCAATCGTAAAGATAATATTCTGCGCACGTATCTCGATCAGCTTTACAACTCAGACTTATACTTCTTCCCGCTACTGAACCGCGAGCGTCAATTAGTCGGGATTGTCTGTTTGGGCTATGAACGCACCATAGAAAACGTTCAAGCCGATAAACACGCATTTTTGCGTGAACTGCTCAGTTTTGCTGAAATTGCCAAAGACAACATCGATAAAATTCAGCAACAAAAAGAGATGCTGAAGGCGTTCGTCGAACTGATTGCATCGGCGATTGATACCAAATCGCCCTATACCGGAGGCCATTGTCAACGCGTTCCTGAATTAACCCGTTTATTAGCCGAAGCCGCGGCCAAAGATAAACGCTATTTCGCTGAATTCACGATGAGTTCCGAACAGTGGGAAGAGTTAACCCTCGCGGCTTGGTTGCATGACTGTGGCAAAGTTACCACGCCAGAATTCGTGGTTGACAAAGCCACTAAGCTGGAAACGATTTACGACCGGATCCACGAGGTGCGCATGCGCTTTGAACTCTTAAAAATGCAAGCGGAGCGTGATTACTGGCAAAGCTGCGCTCAAGGGGGGATCCAAAACAGGCAGAGCAGGCGTTGAAGGCGCTGCATCAACAATTGGACGACGAGTTTGCTTTTGTGGCTCAGTGTAACCTTGGCAGCGAAGGGATGAGTGATGAGGATATCAAACGACTGGAGCAGATCGCTCAGCGCCAATGGCAGCGGACTTTAGATGATCAAATCGGCATCTCTTGGGTTGAGAAAAGCCGCGCCGCAGCCCCAGCTCCATTGCCGGTCTGGGAACCGTTGCTGGCCGATAAGTCTGTCCACCAAATTCCTTGGCCACAAGGCAAAACCCCACAAGAAACATGGCAAGAAGCCTTCTGTCTCACGCCTCCGGCTCTGCAATACAATCGTGGGGAGCTGCATAACCTCAAAGTCAAACGGGGCACCTTAACCGCAGAAGATCGGTTTATGATTAATGATCACATCATACAGACTATCTTGATGCTGCAACGCTTACCCTACCCCAAACATTTACAAGGCGTGCCCGAAATTGCAGGAGGACACCATGAGCGCATGGATGGCAAAGGCTACCCACGAGGAATCGAAGCCTCACAGCTGTCGGTACCTGCACGCATCATGGCGATTGCCGATGTGTTTGAAGCTCTGACGTCTAATGATCGCCCCTACAAGAAGGCCAAGTCCTTGCAAGAGTGCATCGCGATCATGACAGATATGGCCACCAGCGGGCACATCGACCCTAAACTCTATCTGCTGTTTTTGCAGCACAACCTTCATCAAACTTACGCAGAGCAATTTCTTTCGGTGGAGCAGTATCAAAATAGCGTTGTCGATACTCAAGAGCATATTCAAAAAGTGCTGGCGTATTTACGGGAAGATTACTAGAACATCACGACAGAAAGGCGCGTTGACGCCTTTCTCATTTTTCCTTTTAAAAACTGACGGTTAACATTTTAACGTGTCACAATTCAATCGATTGCGTTATCAATAGTTGATGTATGTCAAAGAGTCGTAGACAATACGCCCCCGAGTCGGGGATGAGTTTCGCTAGCACCAGTTCCTCCCCGCCGATTGATTTTTCCTATTAAACCTATAGGCAAGATCGGTTTTTGATTTGTGTATTGCGCTGCTAGGGTTGGCGCATGCTAACAATACCCAAAGGTTTTCCGGTGAATATGGATATTGATTCACTGCAAAATCAAGGGAGTACCTCGTTTCTAAAGGAAAGATGATGGTAATACCTGAAAACAGCAGCATCGTAATTTTCGGTGCTTCGGGAGATTTGACGTACCGTAAGCTTATTCCTGCGTTGTATCACCTCTATGCCAGTCAGCAACTGCCTAAATCGTTTGCGATTTTAGGTGTGAGCCGTACCGAGTACAGTGACGAGTCTTACCGCGAGAAGCTAAAGCGCTCACTGCAAGAGCTGGAAAAAACAGAACCTGCCGCTCTCGAAGCCTTCATGCAGCATGTGCATTATCAAGCGCTGAACACCTCAGAAGTAGCTGATTATCAGCACTTAGCGACCCGCCTTGATACACTGGCTAACGATTATCAGTTTGAGCAGCGTAATACGCTGTTTTATCTCGCAACTCCACCAAGCTTGTATGGCGTGATCCCAGCTTGCCTTGCGGCACATGGCCTCAACGATGAGAGCCAAGGCTGGAAGCGTCTGATCATCGAAAAACCTTTTGGTTACGATCTGCAATCTGCACAAGATCTGGATGTGGAAATCCACCACCACTTCAAAGAGCATCAGATCTACCGTATCGACCACTACCTTGGTAAAGAAACCGTGCAAAACCTGCTGGTGTTCCGCTTTGCCAACGGCATGTTTGAGCCACTGTGGAACCGTAACTTTATTGATTACGTGGAAATCACAGGCGCAGAATTCCTAGGTGTGGAAGAGCGCGGCGGTTATTACGATGGTTCTGGCGCGGTGCGCGATATGTTCCAAAACCACCTGCTGCAAGTGCTGGCTATGGTGGGCATGGAGCCGCCTGCGGCGATCAACGCGGATTCCATTCGTAACGAAGTGAACAAGGTGCTGCAAAGCCTACAACCGCTTTCTGAATCTGATCTGCGCAACAATCTGGTGCTCGGTCAATACACCGAATCGGAAGTGCGTGGGCAATTTTTACCCAGCTACCGTAATGAGCCGGGCGTGGCGGCGGATTCACGCACCGAAACTTACGTCGCGCTAAAAATGTTCATCAATAACTGGCGTTGGAATGGTGTGCCATTCTATGTGCGCAGCGGTAAACGTTTACCAACGCGTGTCACCGAAGTGGTCATTCACTTCAAACGTACACCGCATCCTGTCTTTGGGCAAAATGCGCCAGAGAACAAGCTGATCATCCGTATTCAGCCTGATGAAGGCATTCTGATGAGCTTCGGCTTGAAAGAGCCCGGCGCAGGTTTCAAAGCCAAAGAAGTGTCGATGAATTTCCACTACGCCTCACTTGAGCAGATCAAAATGCTGACCGCTTATGAGCGTTTGCTGCTGGATGCACTCAATGGTGACGCGACACTGTTTGCCCGTACTGATGCTGTAGAAGCTTGTTGGAAGTTTGTGCAGCCGATCCTCGATTTCAAACAAGATCCGCAATCGCTGTATGGCTACGCCTGTGGCACTTGGGGCCCGAAAGAGTCGGATGACTTGCTGCGCCGTGACGGCCGTGAGTGGCGCTTCCCTTGTAAAAACCTCACTAACACGGATTACTGCGAATTATGATCAACCATAAAATTTTCCCAACTGCGGATGCCGTAGTGAAAAGCCTTGCCGACGATATGTTGGCGTACAGCCAGCAAGGTCAGCCAGTACACATTTCCTTATCTGGCGGCAGCACACCAAAAATGCTGTTTAAGCTTTTGGCAAGCCAGCCTTACGCCAACGACATTCAGTGGAAAAACCTGCATTTCTGGTGGGGGGATGAACGCTGTGTGGCACCGGATGACGCAGAAAGCAACTACGGTGAAGCCAATGCGCTGCTGTTTAGCAAAATCAACATGCCTGCACAGAACATTCACCGCATTCTGGGTGAAAACGAGCCACAAGCTGAAGCAGAACGTTTTGCTCAAGCGATGGCGCATGTGATCCCAACCGAAAACGGCACGCCTGTGTTTGATTGGATCCTACTGGGTGTCGGTGCGGATGGTCATACCGCATCCCTGTTCCCAGGGCAAACCGACTATGCAGACGCCAATCTTTCGGTGGTGGCAAGCCATCCAGAATCTGGGCAACTACGCGTTTCAAAAACCGCGAAAGTGCTGCAAGCCGCAAAACGCATCAGTTATCTCGTTCTTGGCGCAGGTAAAGCCGAGATCGTAGAACAAATTCACACCACTCCAGCCGAACAACTGCCTTATCCGGCAGCCAAAATTCACTCCACTTCAGGAGTGACGGAGTGGTACTTAGATTCAGACGCCGCAGCAAAGATTGCGTGAAGGAGAGAAATAAATGAAAGGTGATATCGGTGTAATCGGCCTTGCAGTAATGGGCCAGAACCTGATCCTCAACATGAACGACCACGGCTTCAAAGTGGTGGCACACAACCGTACCGCGGCTAAAGTGGACGAGTTTCTAGAAGGCCCAGCAAAAGGCACTAACATTGTTGGCGCTTACACTCTGCAAGAGCTGGTCGATAAACTGGCGACGCCACGCAAAGTGATGCTGATGGTTCGTGCAGGTCAAGTGGTTGATGACTTCATCGAGCAACTGGTTCCACTGCTCGACAAAGGTGACATCATCATTGATGGTGGTAACACCAACTTCCCTGATACTAACCGCCGTGTCAAAGCGCTGCGTGAAAAAGGCATTCACTTCATCGGTACGGGTGTTTCTGGTGGTGAAGAAGGTGCACGTTTCGGACCTTCGATCATGCCGGGTGGCGCACCTGAAGCATGGGAAGCGGTAAAACCGATTTTCCAAGGCATTTCTGCAAAAACTGACGCTGGTGAGCCTTGCTGTGACTGGGTGGGCAACGATGGTGCCGGTCACTTCGTGAAAATGGTTCACAACGGTATCGAATACGGCGACATGCAGCTTATCACTGAAGCTTACCAGTTCATGAAAGATGGTCTGGGAATGTCGGCCGATGAAATGCAAGCCGTATTTGCTGACTGGAACAAAACTGAGCTAGACAGCTACTTGGTTGAGATCACCGCTGACATCCTTGGCTACAAAGATGAAGATGGTGAAGCGTTGGTTGAGAAGATCCTCGATACTGCTGGCCAAAAAGGCACAGGTAAATGGACGGGTATCAACGCGCTGGACATGGGCATCCCACTGACTCTGATCACCGAATCCGTGTTCTCTCGCTGCCTATCCGCACTGAAAGATCAACGTGTTGAAGCTGAAAAACTGTTTGGTAAAACCAAAACTCAAGTCGAAGGTGACAAACAAGTTTGGGTTGATGCGCTGCGTCAAGCGCTGCTGGCTTCAAAAATCATCTCTTACGCACAAGGCTTTATGCTGATGCGTGAAGCATCGAACGAGAATGGTTGGAACCTGAACTACGGTAACGTGGCTCTGATGTGGCGTGGTGGTTGTATCATCCGCTCTGCGTTCCTAGGCAACATCCGTGATGCGTTTGAAAAGAACCCAGAACTGGCGTTCTTAGGTTCTGATGCGTACTTCAAAGGTATTCTGAACAACTGTCTGGCTGCATGGCGTAAAGTGGCAGCGAAGTCGCTGGAAGTCGGCATTCCAATGCCATGTACGACTTCAGCACTGACCTTCCTTGATGGTTACACTACGGCTCGCCTGCCAGCGAACCTGCTGCAAGCACAGCGTGATTACTTTGGTGCGCACACTTATGAGCGTATCGATCGTCCGCGTGGTGAGTTCTTCCACACTAACTGGACGGGTACAGGCGGTAATACTGCGTCTACTACTTACGACGTGTAATGACACCTAGTAGGAAAGCGTCATACTGATAAGGATGAAATTAGGGCTAGCTACTTCTTTCGTATCAGCCTATAATTTCGCCGTTCAGGGAGGATGTCGGTTTTACCGACATCCTCTATTTTTTTCTGCACATTTCGCTTTTAAGAGAATCGACGATGACAATCAACAAGTACTATGTTTTGGTTCCACAGGCTTTGGAACAATCAACACATCAGGACAGTGACGTTGCATCTGACATGGAAGCTCAGCGCCAACAAATGGTGAAAGAAGCACAAAATCAAGGCGGTTTGTAACTCAAACCACGCCGATAAAAAAGCACCTCAGGGTGCTTTTTTTATGTCCATTTTCCACGATATACCCAAAGAGAGAGTGGTTACTAGGAAGCGAGTAGATTCATTCCCATGCTCATAAATAGACTACGTGATTGGAGTGAGCTGACGCCACCGCACATTCAGGTAGAGACAGTATAGAAAATCAACTAATCATCGAAACTTCCTATAGATTAGTTCAATTATAGAAACAATCATGTTGCCAAGTCGCTATATATCCAACTCTGTGCTTTGCTTAAACTCACCGCAACAAAACAAACTTCCCAACAACGGAGTCTTAAAATGAACACATTAACCAAACTACTTGCTGCTACCATGACCTTATCTGCTCAAGCCATGGCTGCGACCCCACTGACTTTGGATGTCTACAACGCCGATGGTAACAGCTTCCATGTGAATGCAACCGTGGTGTACGGTGAAACCGAAGCGATGGTAGTGGATACTGGCTTTACCAAAGCAGATGCGCTGCGCATCGGCGCGAAAGTACTGGATTCAGGTAAAACCTTAAAAACGATTTTCATCTCTCAAGCGGATCCAGACTACTACTTTGGCGCAGAAGTGTTAAAGCAGATGTTCCCGCAAGCAGAAGTGATTGCAACCCCGGGTGTAAAAGCGAAAATCGAACAGAAACTGCAAGGTAAGCTGGATTTCTGGGCACCGAAAATGGGCGCCAACGCGCCAGTGAAACCGGTTCTGCCAACGGCATACCAAGGTAAAACACTGGAAATTGATGGCCAAACTATCGAAATTCGTGGTACCGAAGGTGAACTGAAACATCGTCCTTATTTGTGGATCCCTGCCAATGCAGCGATCTTGGGGAATGTGGCTGTGTACGGTAACGTTCATCTATGGATGGCCGATGCACAAACAGACAGTGAGCGCAAAGCTTGGGCTGAACAACTCGATGAGATGGCAGCGCTTAAGCCAAAAGTGGTCATCCCAGGGCATATGACACCGGGAACCGCCATGGACAGCAGTGCGATTACGTTTTCACAAAAATACCTAGCTGATTTTGCTAAAGCGAAAGCCTCTAGTAAAAATAGTGCACAGCTGATTGAAAAAATGAGCAAAATCTATCCGGATGCAGGCCTGCCTATGGCGCTTGAAATTGGTGCGAAAGTTCATACTGGTGAAATGAAATGGTAAGGGTTCACTACATTTTTGACCCTATGTGTGGGTGGTGCTTCGGCGCCACCTCACTGATGGAACAACTGGCACAACAATCCCATCTTGAACTGGTACTACACCCCGGTGGCATGATGGATAAAGCACAGCTCAGTCCTGATTTTCGTGCGCATATTTTGCAAGCCGACCAACGCATTCAGCGTGAAACAGGCGCAGAGTTTGGCGAGGCGTATTTAGAGCGTGTACGCAGTGGTCAACCACTCATGCTCGATTCGTACTTCACAGCCCAAGCCATCATTGCGGCACGTCTTGCTGGCAAACGTGATTTCGACATGCTGAAAGCCATTCAGCGTGCGCACTACCAGCAAGGTCTGGATGTGACACAAACGGAGGTAATGCAACAGTTAGCGCAAGCGATGGGCATTACCCCTGAAACATGGCAAAACGTGATGCCACAAGCTGCAGCAAAAGTACGCAGTGACATTGCTCAAACCCAACGCTTAATGCAACAGCTGGGTTTAGGTGGTTTTCCTTCGTTAGCCATTGAGCAAAATAACGAGTGGTACACCTTAAGTCCTAGCCACTACTATCGCCGCCCACAAGAGTGGCAAGCATGGTTAGAATCACTCAGCGTGACAGCATAAAAAATGACACCCCATAATGGGGTGTCATTTTTTTATTCGATTAATAAATCAGAGACTCTTCCTCGCCAATCCGCCAGCTCATCTCGCCAATGTTGTTGCTGTTTATCTGAGCTATTTTGCAAAATTTGCACAACATAACGCTGACCTAATTCGCGGTTATAACTCAGCTTAGCTTTCAAGATCATCCCGTAATGCTGCTCAGGGTTTAGTAGTAAAGATTCGAGTTGGGTCTGAAATGCTTCTGGTTGTGTTCTTTGTTGCAATAATGTACGCACCTGCTCACGCATCGTCGTTTGAAATCCTATCCAATCGTTGGCGGTGGGTTGAATATTGTCGCTCCAAACCTTGACCAACTCTTGCTGGGACTTATTTAAGGGTCCAAGCCAATCTTCTAAGCGATCTGTGATCCGCTCTTGATAAAAATCACGCAACTCACTCTCATCCATCTTAATGAATTTCTTGGCAAATTTGTCATGTCGTTTAATGAAGGCTTGCATAAACTGTTCGGTTTGCTCCTCACTGAGCGTGGCGGCCAGCCGGCTGACATCCGGTAGCAGCTTGATAACCAGACGCTGATAGTAAAATCGCATTTTCTCTTGGAACTGGGCTACCTGCTCAACCGTTACGTCAGGTAAAGAAAGCGCCGAAAGTTCATCCATCATTGCCAAATAATCGGGCAATTCTTGGGCACGATGCCAGCTCTGTAAACTCGGCATCGTTTGTTCAATCAAGGTTTTCTGCTGCGTATTCAGGTCAACAAAATCCTCAGCATAATCAATCACAAACCAATCAAGATTGTGGTAGACCAACTTAGTCGCGCAACCAACCAGAAAGGTACAGAGCAGAAGTACACGAAGCCATTTCAACATAAGAGAGGTCCTTTCTTAATTACTCTGAGTTTTACGCAGTAATTCAAGCGAACGTTCAACAACCCAGTGAGAAACTTAAAAAAGAATGGCTGAAGCTTTGAGAGAAAGAAAGCTGGTCAAGACCAGCTTTCGGATTTATTTGGAGAGAACCCACAATCTGGCGACATTCTCGGCCAAATCGGCAAGGTTAAAATCGGACTCTTTAAGCGCATCTTCAAGCGACATGGCCCGCGGCACCGCAGCGAAAACCGCATCGATCCCGCACTGGTATACGGCTTGATAGTTATCGCCAGTACAGCCGCACAACGCCAGCACAGGAACGTCAAAGCGTTTGGCAACTTTGGCCACCCCCATTGGGGTTTTGCCATGTACGGTTTGACTGTCGATACGCCCTTCGCCAGTGATCACTAAATCTGCATCACTGACTTGATAAGCAAGTTGCACTGTCTCCAGCACAATCTCAATACCCGGTCGCAATCTTGCTTGAGTATAGGCCAAAAGCGCCGCGCCCATCCCCCCTGCCGCCCCCGCACCGGCACTCTCTAAAACCATTTTGCCAGTCACTTTTTCCGTGAGTAAACCAAACTGCCGTAAGGCTCCATCCAATAATTGAACATCTTCTGGCGTTGCCCCCTTTTGCGGACCAAATACCGCAGACGCACCTTTATCGCCACATAAGGGGTTGTTCACATCACAGGCCACCAAGATATCGCAATGCTGTAACCTTGGGTCGAAATCTTGTAAATTGATGTGGGTCAACTCGCGTAAACCGCCGCCAGTCAGTTGGATGGGATCGCCATCGGCATTGGTAAAGCGCGCGCCAAGTGCCGCAAGCATGCCCACGCCGCCATCATTGGTCGCACTACCACCTAGACCAATAATCAGCTTAGTGACACCTTGATCTAACGCGTGTCGGATCAGCTCTCCCGTACCAAAACTGGTGGTGAGTTTAGGGTCGCGCTGCGCAACTGGCACATGATGCAGGCCACTGGCCGCGGCCATTTCGATCACCGCAGTTTGGTTATCTCCCAAAATTCCATAGAAGGCCTCCACTCGTTTACCTTGTGGCCCCATCACTTTGACTTCAACAAGTCGTCCTTGTGTGGCGTCCACCAACGATTGCACCGTACCTTCACCACCGTCCGCAACCGGGATAGCGACAAATTTTGCATCATGCCATACCCGAGCCAGCCCAGCTTGAATCGCATCACACACTTGCTTTGCCGTTAAGCTCTCTTTAAAGGAATCTGGGGCGATAACCACTTTCATATCACGCGCTCCTAATTTTTATAACAATACTAAGCTTAGAACATATACCACAGCCATCGCAGTGCCCCCTTGGACTAGAGTTGCCATGGTTTGTGCGCGGTAGGCCAAACCTACACTCATGCGGCTAAACTGCGACACAACCCAGAAGAAACTGTCATTGGCATGAGAAACCGTCATTGCACCCGCACCAATCGCCATTACGGTTAATGCTCGTCCCATTTCACTGTCCAAGCCCAGTTGGCCTAAAAGTGGCGCAACCAATGCAGAAGTGGTGACCAAGGCCACAGTCGAAGATCCTTGTGCCGATTTCAGTGCTGCAGCCACAATAAATGGCATAAAGATGCCGACACCCAACGCCGACAACGTGGTTCCGAGGTAATCACCTAGTGGTGTGGCTTTCAAAACTGCACCAAATGCACCGCCAGCCCCCGTAATCAGTAGAATTGGTGCGGCAGCGGTAATACCTTGACTGATACGCTCGCCAAACTCAGCCACTTTGTCGGCAGATTTCAATAAGCGTACGGCAAGAAGCAAACCGATCAGCAGTGCCGTCAATGGCTGACCAAGGAAGCCCAACACCTCAAACAGCATACCTTGACCAAAAGGAAAACTCGGGAATTTCGCGATAGAACCAAAACAGATCAGCAAAATGGGCACAAAGATGGGAGCAAACGCTTGACTGGCAGAAGGTAACTGGCCGTAAGAAGCCTTAAGGGCTTGCCAATCTTTTTTTGGGCTTTCTTGCGAATCAATGATATCAGCCTCAACCGCTTGGAAACGGTTCGCCCACAACATACCAGCAATCGCCGCAACCGCCGCGACAAACAGGCCAATGGCAATAACTAAACCTAGTTGGGATTCCAAGCCCAAGTTACCCGCCGCCGCAATCGGTCCCGGAGTCGGTGGAACAAAGGTATGCGTAGCATAGAGACCCGTAGCAAGCGCCACACTCATGGCCACACTGGAGGTGGCTAAACGTTTGGCCAGCGATTCTTTTAATGAATTGAGGATCACAAAGCCTGAGTCGCAGAATACTGGAATCGAAACAATGTAACCGATGATACTCATGGTCAACGTTGGAAAACGCTCACCCAATAGCTTGATGACAGTATCCGCCATAGTAATGGCTGCGCCGCTTTTTTCTAAGATCACGCCAATGATGGTACCCAGTACAATCACCAAGCCGATGTAACCGAGGATACCACCAAAGCCTGTGGTAATGGTTTTGGCAATCGTGTCAGCAGGCAAACCATAAGCAAATGCGCCAAGGAATGCAGCCAGAAGTAATGCTAAGAAAGGGTGTACTTTGAACTTGGTGGTAGCGAGCACAATAAAGACAATTACCGCTAACAGGATTAAGATCAGACTCATAATAACTCCATGTCTTTATGTTCTGAGGCAAGGTGAATGTCATTCCCCGCCTCTTCGTAGGGTCGAGCTATTATCCTTGTTGGCTCGCATGATTCCTTTAGGCGGAACAACAAATACAATGATAAGGAAAATGTTAATAACTGTGCAGATGCACAATTTTAATCATAACTTGTGAGCTGATACGCAATATACAATTCCGCCAAACCAAGTAAGGAGTTAGTCTCAATCCCTGTAATTTCGGTGATTTTTTCTAAACGATAGCGCAGCGTATTTCGGTGGATAAACAGTTGTTGGGCGCAAAGATTCAAGTTGCCATTTGCCGCAAATAGTCCCTTTAACGTTTTCACGAGTTGCCCTGACTTATCCTGTGTCTGCAACTCCTGCATGACTCGTCGCCACTGTTCACCTTGCCATCCTTCATTCAATGGCAAAAGCAATACCGGCAAACGCAGTTCCTCGTAGAGATGTTTCTGTTTTTCTGGCTGGCGTACTTGGCCAATCCTCAGTACCTGCTTGGCACTTTGGTAAGAGAGATGGATCGCGTTTGGGTTGATAAAAAGCTGGCCTAAAGCAATGTCATATCCTGTGATGTCATAGGCTTTGAGCCTCGCCATCAACTTATCAATCCGCAAACTTTCGTATTCGCTGGTCCAATGCTCTGGTGTTCGACAAGGTTTGAGCACGACTATCTCTTGCATAGAAACCACAGCGACCAGATTGTCCCGTTCAGGGTGCTCCAAAAGCTCAACCACTTGACGGATCTGATCCAAGCTTTGTCCACTTTTCGGTTGACGAAAGGCGATGACCACTGCCACGCGAGGCTTAGAGAGGTCAATGGAAAGTCTCGCCGCCCATGCATCAAGTTCGGCGGCCGATAAGGTATTGTGTATCCAAGCGGAAATGAACTCTTCACGATGCCGCCGATCCCATTGTAGTTGTTCGACCAAAGCTGCTTGCTCAATGATCATTTCGGCACTCATTTTGACCAGATTGGCAAAATCACGAATATCTTTCGGCTCTCCGGTAATCCCCACAATCCCGACCACTTGCTGCTGATTTCTCAACACCATGTTGATGCCTGGTTTTACACCTTTCAGTGCCACGCAGCTTTCTGCCGTTAGCTCTACCGAATCGCCATGTTTGAGTGCCAAAATTGCACCATCATGCACTTGGCCAATCCGATTTTTCTCGCCACTGCCAATGATCACTCCAGCTTGATTCATCACATTGATGTTGTAGCCGATGATCGCCATGGTGCGATCGACAATTTGTTGCGCTAATTGACTGTCCAGTATCATGACGACTCCCTATCCACTCTGCGTAGACTTATAAGTCCTCTTACTGAATTTCAATAACATCATCACTCACTTTTGTGACTATGCACAAAAAGGAAAGCTGCCCGCAGGCAGCTTTGATGGGGATAAAATAGAGGTCTTGATTAGGTGCGGATATGCGCTATTGCACTATTAAGATCGTCAACGTTGCGTTGTAAATCCACCACAACAGGACCCAGTTGTTTGATCGCTAGGTTCATTTCACCAGACAGCGTTTTGATGGTACTGAGGTTACTTGAAATCTCATCACTTACAGTTAATTGCTCCTCAGTCGCGGCAGCAATTGACGTGTTGAGTTTATGGATCTCTTTGGCCGAGCCCTGGATAGCCACCAACGACTCGTTGGCCACGCCCATATTGCCACGGGTTGATTGCATTTTATCGGCACTGACACGGATCGTTTTGGTCGACATCTCCGCTTTTTCTTGCAGCATAGAGATCATGGTTTCAATCTCGCCCGTCGATTCTTGCGTACGCTGTGCCAAAGAACGGACTTCATCAGCGACCACCGCAAAACCTCGCCCTTGCTCACCCGCGCGAGCCGCTTCAATCGCCGCATTCAACGCCAGCAAGTTGGTCTGCTCTGCAATCGCTTTAATCACATCCAGCACGTTGCCGACATTATTGGACTCAGTAGCCAGTTGTTGAATGATCTCTGAGGTTTTTTGGAATTCGCCGTCTAAATCCGCAAATTCGCGAATCGTTTTCTCAAACACTTGTTTGCTGTTATTGGCTTCTTTTTCAGCACTGCCTGCGTACTCTTCTGCCATATTAGTGCTTTGGGACACACTCGATAACGCCGAAGTCATCTCTTCCATCGCGGTCGCCGCCATCTCTAACTCTTGGTCTTGTTGGCTAGACATCTTCATATTTTGATCCGTGATGCTACGAATGGTGTCGGAGATCGAGGAAATGGTATGGTTAACCTGATTAATTTTACTGATGGTTGAGCCATAACTGCCTAGAACTTTGTTAATCGTACGTCCAATCACGGCCAGCTCATCATCGCTTTTTTCTTCAACCCTTAAGGTAAGGTCTGAATTGTCATCGGCTCTTTGTAAGACACTCGCCATTCGATCAATTGGAGTCACAATTTTACGGTTGACGACGACGTAACCAATAATGGCAATAATAGCGACCACAACTAATGAGATATTGCCGATCAATACGGTACTTTTTACTTGCTCTGCGGCTTGGTTAAACTGCTGTGCCGTTCGTGTTTCAAGCTCTTGGAAGAAGCGGTCAATGGGTGCCATGATCTTAGCTTTTTCACGATGGTACTCTTCACTGTGCAGCAGTTGAACCGCCATGTTGACATCCGGCTCGCCTTTTACCGTGTAGTTGCCACTCGCATCAGGAAACAAGCCTTTTACCGCATTCATGGCTTTCACTTCCATATTCACTAAAGCATCGGAGTTATTTTGCGCTTCTTTCAGCAAAGCGAACTCTCTGTCACTAAAACCGAGGTCTTTCATCATTTGCTGTAGCGCGATGGTTTGCCCATCCGGTTTAGGTTTTTGGCCGTATTGCAGGACAAGATCCCAATAAATGGTGTGGTAGCTCTCGGGGCGAGGCTTTTTGCCGTTACGGATATCAAGAATATCCATATACATCTTTTCGTATTTTTCATCCCCAGTGACCACATAGGTACGCCCTAAGCGGGTCAAGTCATCGGAACTTTGGCGTAGCTCATCCGCAGCTTGGTAAGATTGATAACGGATCAACGATAATCTATCGACTTGCTGTTCGAGACTATCCAATTGGAACACAGTCGCCATAGTAATCGCCATGCCTACGCCTATCGCCGAAAAAACAAGCTTCATCGTGGTGTTAATTTTCATGGAAAATCCTTCTAGGAAAAAAAAGCGTATATCCGGTCATTTATAATGACTTTTTTATTGTTACTTTCAGCTTAGAAGATGTTTAACGAACTGGTAGGAGAATGTTGCTTTTTTTCTATGGGTAATGACTCAGATGTCTTTGAACGATACGTATCTAGCACTTATGCCTAAAAGCACTGTGATCATTGTGCCTATCAAAGTGAAGTAGATCACATGATTACTTTGATATGGGGTCAGGATAAAAATAAAGCGGCTTTGCAGCCGCTTATTTATAGAGAGGTCGATTTATGACTCAAGAGTCATGCTTAGCCATTAGAAATCTTACGATGGCCTTCTTCCAGATGAACAAAGTCCACCAAATCATCGCCAGAAACTTGGTATGCTTGGCCAAAGCCTTTCACGAATAAACCATGCTCTGGCTGTAGACGGAATAACATGAAGTCTTGCAGTTGACTGAGACCATCAATGATTTCGCCAAAGCGCTCACCCATTTGTGCAATCACTTGGCACCACAACTCGCTGTCACGTTCAACCATGCTGGCAACCGCATCAAAGGTCAGACGTTTACGGGCGAAAAGTTGTTTTGCTTCCGTTTCATCTTCAATCATCATGATCGACACTTGCGGATTGACTTCAAGGTTACGGGCATGACGGGCGATGTGCGAAATCAGCACAAAGTAGCCTTCTTGATTTTGTACGAAAGGGGCATAACTAACATTCGGACGACCTTGCGCATCCACAGTCGCCAGTTGCAGCGTTTTACGCTCTTGACGGAACTCTTTGATTTCTGGCTCTAAACGACCCTGCAAACGCTCTTGCTTAACTTGCTGATCCATCTCTTTCTCCTCAACGATGGTTTATTATTGTTTGTGTTGTTGCTGCATTGCTTTAAAGCGTGCGACTTGCTCTGGGATCAATTCGCGTTTCTCATCACGTCCCAGATAGATTTTGAACGCGTTTTCACCTTGAGCGGTAAAGAAGCCAAAGTAGTGGCTCTCGCGTCCCATAAATGGCTTACTGACTAAAGCCACATGGCTAATATTTTCGAGTTTCAAATGGCCATGCAGTTCCCCATCACGACCCATTAAATTGTAGTAACCCCGTGCAACTTTCCCTTTTGGAAAAGGTGCTTTGACTTCAAAAATAGAACCCGCAATGGTCATGATCGTGGTGACAGGGCCCCATTCTGGCAGACTTTCTAAAATGGTTTGCGCATGAGAGCCATCCACCACCGCGACCATCTCTTCAGGAAGAGCATGCACGATGTCAAACTCAGTGACATTGAGTTGCTCCGCCATTGCGGCAGGTAATAAAGTGGGTTGCTGCTCAAGCAGTTGAGCGACTTGCTGTTGTAATGATTCCATTGTTTTTTCCAGTCTAGTTATGCTTATGCGATACGCTGCTGTTGATATTTGTACGAATGAATAAGTACCTGAATACACGCCTGCGCAAGGCTTACCGACCAGAAGCGTCCGGCGGTAGTCAGAGTGAGATAGTCTTGCTCCACCTCAACCAAACCGATTTGTTGCCAACGTAAAAAGAGTGACTTTAACCAGTCAAAGGTTTGGTGGTGATAAAATTTAGGTAAACGCTGTTTGGCGATGACGCCCGAGTCAAATCCGGCTTTCAAGGCGGCAAACAGGGGTTCATATTCATGTTGGCGAGCCATCATGGCGACAAGCGGTTGACCATTTTTCATCGCGTCAAGGTAAGTATCGAGCTGGCGATGTTGCATCAGTGAGTAACCGCCCATATTCCCGCCCGCGCCACAACCAATCGGGAGCACTTCGGCATAGGTTTTGGCCAAACTGTTATAAAGGCTGCGCTCGCGGTTGTCGCGAGTCCAGTGGTTTACGCTCAATGGGCGCAGATGATGCTTCGCCATAAATTCCACCCCGATTTGGTACAAGGTGGCTTTATCTGGCGTAGTAGCCGGTGGGGGTAATTTGCCTTTTTCAACCAGATTGAGCATCGGGGCACTACCGCCAACGACGAGCTGGTATAAATCAATCCCTTGTGCCCCAGTCTGCATAAAATCTTGTAGATCTTGCTCGAACACTTGCGCCGTTTGGTAGGGTAAGCCGTAGAGTAGATCAATCACAATCGGCGCTTGTTGGGTCGCAGCCAATGAGGCGATACGCTCCATCACCACCTCACGATCATCCAATCGTTTGGCTCGGCGTCTCACCTGAGTATTAAAACTCTGCACACCAAAAGAGAAACGGTTAAAGCCCCCTTCCAGAGCGTTTTCAAACATCTCATCACTAAAGCGATGAATTCGACCTTCTAGAGTGATTTCACAATCTGGCGTTAATGGAAACGACTCACGGATTGCAGTACCCAACTGCCGGATTTGCTCGGGAGAGAGCTCAGTCGGCGTCCCCCCGCCAATATAGACCGCATGAAAGACGCCAGTTTGTGTCCAAGGCAGTGCCGCTTTTTGTTTGATCTCTTCAAGTAACGCTGCAAAGTACGCATCCACCAACTGGCGACTCGCCGCGTTTTGGAAGAAATTACAGAAAGTACAACGTACTCGACAAAAAGGAACATGGATGTAGAGACACCGCACCTGTTGACGTTGGCTGACTTGTTGGGTGATGTGTTGCCACACGTTCTCCTGCTCATGACTCGGTACAGGCATCGCGATACCGCCTGCATGGGCTGAATGCTTATTTTGAAAAGCAAAACGCAGCGGATCTGGCGTATTCGCACCCAAAATAGATTCATCAAAATTATCTAAAATCAACATTCTCATTTCTCAAGCCAATCCCCATACAACAAGGGCTGCGCTTCTCTTCATCTCATACGATCAAAATCATAAATTGACGCTAATGATAATGCAATTGATAATTGCTATTATTAAGATGCTGAGCAATAATATTTGCCCACTAAGGCTAATCGCGTATGGATTTATCCATGCCCCGTTAGTCTGCATGAATTGAAATAGCCAGTTTGATCAGCCTGCCACTTGCTGAGTTTTCAGAGAGACAGGAGCAATATTGTTGATCATCGTGAGGGAGAAGGACGTGAATCTGAACAGATATGTCATTGCGGGAGGGCTTTCCCTAGCTTTTCACGCGCTATTGCTTATCACGACAGATGAAGCACAGGTGTTTGCCATGCCTGCTGGAAACCCAACTCAATCGGTTTCGATCAATATGGTTTCGATGCCTAAAGTCGCACCCGCTCAACCAGAGCAAACCCAAACAGAACAATCAAAACTGGAATCGGTCAAGCCGACACCAGTACAAGAAGTCGTAAAAACTCCGCCTGCTAAGCCGAAGGTGGAGCCGCACAAACCTAAACCTCAAACCGTGAAAAAACCCGTACCGGCTGAGCAAGTCCCATCCAAATCGGTAGCGAAGCCGCAACCGGAGAAGGTAGAGCGTACCGCTGAAATGGCACAAAAGCCTGCGCCAACGCCTAACCAGCAACCGAGCCAGCCCACGGCGGCTAGCCAAGGCATCACAAGTCAACCTATTTTGGTGGATAAGCCCGCTTTAGTGAGCGCACAAGTTCAACCACGTTATCCACGTATTGCTCGTAAGCGCGGGATCGAAGGCACTGTGATGTATGAAATTTGGTTGGATGCGCAAGGTAATCAAATCAAGCAGCAATTGCTCTCTTCATCCGGCACAGAAGCCCTAGATCAATCGGCGCTCGAAGCCATTAAACAGTGGAAATTTTCTCCACATATTCTTGACGGTGTGCCCGTAGCTCACCGAATTCATATCCCTATTCGTTTTAAATTGGAAGGCTAATGGAATCGTTACAACAACTCCAACACCAGCTAGGCCTGATGGCTTGGCCACTTTTCATTTGCTCAGCATTAACGGTAATGCTGCTCGCGGAGCGCCTATTTCAAGTGCTGCTCAGTTTAACCGTAGGCAAAGGAGCGATTCGTCACGCTTTGCAAGCTACCTCCCCAAAAAACCCAAAGCAACTGGCTGAACTTACAGAGCATTTCGCGAGTAAGCGTCCGGTGCTGTATCGCGGAGTGGCGATGCTTTTGGCCCATCACCAATTTGATAAATCACTGCGCGAAGATGCGGCGGGCATTTGGCTACAGGAGCAACGTCACCAGTTTAACTCGGGATTGCGTCTCTTGACTTTGATTGGCGTGATCAGCCCTTTACTCGGTCTATTAGGTACCGTACTTGGCCTGATTGAAATGTTTAAAGGGGTGGCCGCCACGACCGGAAGTATTACCCCCAATGTGTTAGCCGATGGTTTAGGGGTTGCAATGTACACCACGGCAGCCGGTCTACTGATTGCCGTTCCGGCAGTTGCGGGGGCCCAATTGCTCAACCTGTGGGCGGATCGCACTATGGCTAAACTGGAACATACACTGAACTACGTGAACCTGTGGCTAGAAGGCATGACACTGCACGCCGATGCTTCACTGACAGTCGTGACACCGCAAGAGGCCACAACGGAAAACCTATGATCAAGTCCTCAGCCAAACACAACGACTTCGGCCTGACTCCGGATCTCACCCCGCTACTTGATATCATCTTTATCGTGATGGTGTTCTTGCTGCTGACCGCGTCAGTACGCTTGGAATCGTTGGAAGTGGCTCTGCCCACGACCGATTCACCCGTAGTGAATGAAGTGAATAAAGAATCTATCACCGTCAATATCTTAGCCACCGAACCTTATTGGGCAATTGATGGTAAGCCCTACCTCGACTGGCATAACTTCTCGTTGGCGCTTTTAGAGTCTGTACAAGTGGATAAGCGCCCGGTAGTCATCGCCGCCGATCAAGGGGCTGAAGTTCAACAATTAGTCAAACTGTTGAGCTTTTTACAAGAAAACGGCATTCAAGCCACCCAGTTATTAACTGAACCTTCTCACTCTTAATGGAAACAAGATGAAAATCACTCAATCATTGGCTTTATTACTGGCCTGCTGCACCTCAGGCATCAGTTTCGCTCAAGAACGGATCGTCAGTGCAGGAAGTGCAGTGACTGAACTGATTCTGGCACTGGGTGCTGAGCAGCAATTGGTGGCGGTCGATGTCACAAGCGAAGTGCCGAGTTCTCTCAATTTACCTACCGTCGGCTATCACCGCCGCTTGGCCGCTGAAGGCTTATTAACTCTTGAGCCAACCCACCTGATTGGTTCAGATGAAATGGGACCCGATACTGCATTACAACAACTGCGCAGTTCCGGTATCCAAGTCAATGTGATCAACAGTGATTCGACTCCGCAAGGCTTGTTAACACGTATTGACCAAATTGCCCAAATCACCCACACCGAACAACACGCTCAAAAGCTGAAAGAGAACGTTCAGCAGCAGATCAATGCGTTGCAAGCTAAGCGTCCGGAAAAACCTAAGAAAGTGCTGTTTTTATTACTGCATGAAGGTCGTGCGGCCAACGTAGCGGGTAGCGATACCGTCCCCGATACCATTATTGGTCTAATCGGTGCTCATAATCCTGCCTCTCCTTCCATTACTTCGTATAAACCGCTGTCCATGGAATCCATGATTGAGATGCAACCTGATATGGTGCTGGTCAGTGGTCGCAGCCTAGAAAAACTGGGGGGTGCTGATGCTGTGTTGAATGCCGTGCCTATGCTCGCGGCAACACCAGCAGGACAAAACAAGAATATTGTCGCGATTGATGGCCACGCCTTAGTCGGCGGCTTAGGTCTGAAAAGTCTGCAAGAAGCGCAGCGTATTCAAACTCTGCTGTACCCCTGAGGCCACTCCCAGTGTTAAGACGATTTCCTTTTGCTGTGACCATCAGTTGCCTGACTCTGGCGGTCTTCTTTGCGGGGCTGTATTCCATCACTGTCGGACCGATGAACATCACCATCTCTGACAGTATTCAAAGCCTGCTTTTTCGCTCCGAGCAACTCACGAATGCGATTCATCTCGTTATCCATGATATTCGCTTACCACGCACGCTCCTTTGTTTGTTGGTTGGGGCGATTCTCGCGCTATGCGGCACCGCTATGCAGGGGCTATTCCGCAACCCGTTAGCTGAGCCGGGCATCATTGGCGTCTCCTCGGGCGCCTCTCTTGGTGCGGCACTCGCCATCGTGTTACTCAGTGATGTGGTGTCAAGCCTGCCTTGGGTGAATAGCTTGGTGCTGCCTATAGCGGCATTTATCGGTGGCGCGCTGACAACCGTATTGGTTTATCGTCTTGGCACCTCTAAATTTGGGACATCGGTGACTATCATGCTACTGGCTGGGGTAGCCATTTCGGCTCTTGCAGGCGCAGGTATTGGTTATCTTAATTATCTCGCGAGCGATCAAATGCTGCGCGACTTAACCCTATGGTCCATGGGTTCCGTGGCAGGCGCGACGACCTCCAGTATTTTGCTGTGCAGTGTCACTCTAATCATGCTATTTGCCTATTTCCATTGGCGCTCGATGGCACTTAATGCCTTATTGCTTGGAGAGGCGGAAGCGCGCCATCTTGGTGTTCCAGTACAAAAACTCAAAAGAGAGATGATTCTGCTTTCGGCAGTAGGCGTCGGGGTTGCGGTAAGTGCCGCAGGTATGATCGGTTTTGTGGGGCTTGTGGTGCCACATATTGGTCGCATGTTGGTGGGTCCCGATCATCGTAACCTAGTGCCAGTCTCCACTCTACTTGGTGCATTGATGCTCACCCTTGCCGATATGGTCGCTCGGGTTGCGGTTGCGCCCGCTGAATTGCCAATTGGCATTGTCACCGCACTGGTCGGTGCCCCCTTCTTCTTGTATCTCCTATTCCAACAAAAAGGTCGAATATTCTGATGCAGACTATTGCAATTCAAGGCAGGGATCTTTGTGTCACCTACGGCTCTCGCCAAGTGCTCGATCATGTGGATATCACCTTGCGCTGTGGCGAAGTCGCGGCGTTACTCGGTCCTAACGGAGCCGGGAAAAGTACCTTACTGAAGCTGCTCTGCGGTGAAATGAGCGGAGCAGGCAAACTCGATTATTTTGGTGTTCCAGCATCGCAGTGGCCTGCCGAAAAACTGGCTAACCATTTGGGCATTTTGCCCCAGCAGAGCTCATTGACTTTTCCTTTTACCGCGCAAGAAGTGGTTGAACTTGGGGCTATTCCACTCAATCTACCGCGCAAAGAAGTAGAGCGTGTCGCCCGTCATTACATGCTCAAAACCGATGTGTTACACCTCGCAGCCAGTCTTTACCCTTCTCTTTCTGGAGGTGAAAAGCAGCGCTTACATCTCGCGCGAGTACTCACTCAACTGCACCAAGCTGGTCAACAGCGTATTTTGATGCTGGATGAGCCAACATCAGCACTCGATCTCGCTCATCAACACAACACGCTGCAACTCGCGCGTCAGTTAGCCGATGAAGAACAATGTGCCGTCGTCGTTGTGTTGCATGATTTAAACCTTGCCGCGCAGTACTCAGATCGCCTGATCCTGCTTCATCAAGGCAAAATTGTATGTGATGCGGCACCTTGGCAGGCGCTGACGGCAGAAAGAATTGAGCAGGTTTACGGCTATCAAGCGCTGGTTGCCGCCCATCCTACTCGTGATTTCCCAATGGTTTATCCAGCTTGAGGAGTCTCTCAAGTCGGTTTCATCACCTTTAGGGCTTGTCTATCCCCTATTCCCATAGACCAAAAGCTCTGTACCTAACCGTTGCGCTTAGGTGCGGAGCTTTTTACTGATGAAGTAGGCAGAAGGTGAAGAATCAATTCACCATGCTGACTAACGAGTGCCCCAGCAACCATTCCACTTCTTTTTGGCTCTCTTGTCCGAATTTCTCTTCCGTCAATTTATAGAGGCGATTAACCCCTTTATGAGCAAAATCATGTGCACGCTCCGCTGTCACAATGTGGTGAAACAGCAGGCGCAAAATGGCCACAAATTCAGATTTCTCCATGGCTTTTAGCCAACTGTCACGAAATGCCTCCATGTCGTGTTCAAAATCGAGGTATTCCATAAACATTTTAAATATGCGTCCGTCTAACGCAGAGGCGAAATCGGTTTTCTTCGGGAAATGGTGGCTGATCCCAGTTCGGGATACCCCAGTTTGCTGGCTGAGAGTGGTGTAAGACATTTTGTCATAACCCAGTCGAAGCAACTGGTCGACAACCGCATCCATAATGGTCTGAATCGTCACTTCAGTATCTTCTTTACTACGCTTAGGCATGGTCAGGCTCTTTTCTAACGTCAAATCTTTGTCTGCTTAACAAGTCAGCAGCACGATAATTATCATTAAAATGATCAGGGGCAAACACTACGATGGAGTGAACTCACTACTACGGTTTGACTCACCTATTCAATACTAGACAGCCAAACGGTGAGTTCTTACATTTGCATAAACCTTTGTTACTTTTTTGAACAAGGTCACTTGTATAAACCGCTGTTGGCTAGGTAACCGCAATAAATCATATTTTGGTAAGCAAATAATCCAACAATCTATTGAGTGTGACAATGAACTGGTCGAAATTCTGACAATTTTCCGACACTTGGAACGCCAAATTACCGGAGAAGATCACAGAAGTCCCTACTCTCTCCCACCAGATGATCGCGCTTTGTACTTTTATTTCCCTGTATTTCCTTCTTCATTTTATATCCTAAGTAGCAGACCATTTTTGTGGCATAAGCCTAAAGAGAGGACTAAAATGGCCCCATTATGAGTAAGTAAATTAAGTCGTAAGAGGATTAGGATATGAGTAACCAAACTTGTGTAGAAAATGAAGTATGTGAAGCGTGTGGCTGCGCTGGCGAAATCGGTTTTATTATTCGCGAAGGTGATGATGTCGCAGAAGTTTCTCTGTTTGGTTCGGATAAAGCGCATTTAGAAGGCAAGCTGGCGGAATACATTAGCTTAGCCAAGCAAGTTTGTGCGAATGTTGAGTATGAAGTGGCTCCCGTTGCAGATAACGCGACAGAACTGCACGCTCGTTTTAAATTTGAAGTGAGTGCTGAAAAACTGATTTTCGAACTGAAAACACGGGCGCTTGCACGCTAATCGTCACCTCATCACATCGAGCGGGCTCAAGCCCGCTTTTCTTTTCTCACTCCCTCGTCGACGCCAATCCAATATCCCCAACGACTTGACGCTGCAGCTTCAAGTAGGAAGGGGATAAATAGGAAAAGCCATAAAGCCTAGTCCACTGCCGCCGATACCCTTTATACTGACAAAACTCGCCACACAGGATAAACGCTTCGCCATGATGCTTCGTGTTATTGCCCTTTCATTGTCGCTTATCGCGGGTTGCACACATGCGATGGCTTTGGATCTCTACATGGTACTCAACCATCTCGACAATTACGGTAACCTTGATCTGCGCGGCAAGCCCTACACTTCCTTGCCGGAAAACTTCACGATCAAAGGGAATTTGAATATCGCTAAAACTGCGATCAAATCGCTACCGAAAGGCACCATCATAGAGGGCAGCTTGGATGCCTCAAACAGCTCGCTGGAAAAAGTACCACGAGGCACAAGCATCAAAGGCTACGCCAACTTACTCGGAACCAAAATTCAATCGTGGCCATCCGGTGTAAAAGTGGGCGGTTATCTCAACTTTACTGACACGCCATTAACCACCCTACCAGCACGAATGACGGTAAAAGGGGATCTCAGTGTGATCCGCACACCGCTCACTGACTTACCAGAAGGCATAGTGATTGAAGGACATCTCTTCATTGGCGGCTCACAAATCACTCGCTTCCCAGACACCATGACGGTTAAGGGCAATATTTACTTAGGGGGTAACCAAATCAGTAAATGGCCAAGCAAACTCACACTCGGCGGCGCTGTCGCTCGCTAAAATAGAAAAAGCAAAAGAGGAGCCGATTGAGCTCCTCTTTTGCTTAAGCGGGGGAATTCATTAGATGTGATTACGTACGGGATTGGCGTAAGCATCCAACAAATAGCGATGAGCTGGCTCAGGCAACTGTGCCAATTTTGCCTGTAACACTGCGCGCACTTCTGGCGTAATGTCTTTATCGTCTTGGCCAGCCGCTAAGCGATTGATTGGGAACAGCACATAGTTCTGGTGGATCTGTCGGTCAATCTCTTGCGCCAGAGCTTCTGGTGTCTCAAATGGCTGGGTAATGACATCACCAAACGCGACATGCACACGGCCTTTATCACCCACAATGCCTTGGATGATGCTTTCGATATCTTCAAATTCACCTTTTTCATAACTGCCTTGTGTCGCTTTCTCATACAGCTCGCGCGCTTTTGCGATGTCACAAGGATCGTTTTCATAGGAAATCGAAACCGGAACCAGATTGAGTGAACGAACATAATCGGCAAATTCCATTTTTTGACGACGTCCTTCAACGTGGAACATTTTTAAGATAGCCGGATCGGTTTGGTCATTACCATCTTTGGCACGCCCCTCTTTTTGAGCGATCCAAATGGAGTGGCCTGTCTCCAGCGAATGCTTGATGTAAGCCGACAGCGTACCGAGAGCTTTCATCATTTCTCTTGGACCTTTTGCCGAGCGTTTCACAATAAAGCTTTTGTTCAAACGCATCAGCTCGGTCGCACAAGGCTTTTTCAAGAGATTATCGCCGATCGCAATCCGTACGGTACGATGACCTGCCATATGCAGTCCGTAGTTGACTAAGGCTGGATCCATCGCGATATCACGGTGGTTACAAATAAATAAGTAGGCCTGTTCTTTATCCAACTTATCCAAGCCACTGTAGCTCACCCCTTTCGTGGTCTGCTCTAAAGTTTGGTCTAGGTATTTTTTTACCTCAAGTTGGATCGCTTCGACGCTGTCCAACTTCGCCCATTTACGCTTTAGGTAAAACTTAACCAGCGGAGCCATCAAAACACGCAACCAAGCAGAATGGTGTTTGAAGCGATGTTTCAAAATCGCTGAAATAAACTCTTGGTCGTTGATGAGACGAGAGAGCGCCGCGGGGATCTCGTCATCATTGTAAGGACGAATATCAATATAAGGATCAGTTGTTGAAGTCATAGGTTTGTACATCAGATAAAAAACGGGCCTATTCTACGCATAGTTAGCCCTGCTATCAGCAAGGATGTCTAAGGTCAGACCAGAATTATGTATCCCTTTATTTACCCCAATCACGGGAATTGGCTTTTTCTGCGATAAGCGTTAATCTTAGCGCCCTTAAAATTCCCGAGGCATCTTATGAACTACGCTATTCAGTCTGAAACGCGCCACTATCCTTACCTTGAGGTATCGGCTCGGAAACGTGCGCTAAAACACAGCCTGATCCGCGTTGAGCAAGGTTTGTTACTCTTTCGACTCGGAAAGCATGAGTATGCCGTGGAAAAAGGTCAAACGCTTTGGATTCCTTTCGACTGCTTGTGTGGCCTCACATTTTTTCCGGACACACACATCACACGGGTCGACTTTTCACTGCGTTTAAACGTGCGCTTACCGCACAATGCAGGATTCATCAAAAGTTCTGAGCTTGCGCTGGCCGTATTGCACCGATTACAAAACTGTGAACGCCACCACCCGGCGTTTACTCATCTCACCCAATTACTGATGCTTGAGCTGACCACTTGTGACCCAAAACTGAAGATGTCACCACTCACCCAAGCCATCACGGAATGGCAACCGCAAGCGCATCCGAGTGTCAGCAAAGAACAGCATGTGGTGCTGCTGGTGCGTGAAGCGCTCAAACGCTCCCAATCCGGCGCTCAGACACACAGCATTATCGAGGAACTGTTTTCCGGCAATGCCGAACATTATCACCAGCTTTGTACGTTAGTTTTAGGACGAACACTATAAGCGCGCAGTTGCACAAAATTTCAATATAAATCAAATTATTATCACAACCTCCGAATAAAAGTGTGATCTCTAACTGGCTGAAGTGCCAAAACATAACTATAAATTTATTAATAATAATAACCCTATCGTTATGGAAAGGAATCACGATGAAATTCAGCCATAAAATTGTTGCTGCGTCGTCTGTACTTCTGCTTGCTACTGTTGCGCTGCTTTCGGGTAGCCAATACTTCAAAGTCCGAGATGAAATCCGCAGCATGGTTTCTGACAGTGTTGATGAGATTGTCGATGGTGTAAGTAAAACGACCGCCGAAGTCATCAATGGCAGAAAAAGTATCGCGCAATACGCCACTAGCTTGATTGAGAGCAATCCTGAACCCGATAATGTGCGCACGATCATCTCGCAACCTTTGATCAAAAACACCTTCCTTTTAGTAGGATTTGGTTTAGAGAAAGACGGTTCGAATATCAATAACGACCCGAGTTGGAACCCGGGCCCGACTTGGGACCCACGTGTTCGTCCTTGGTATAAAGACGCCAAAAATGCCGGTAAGTTGGTGATTACCGCACCTTACGCCGATTCCGCCAGCGGCGAAATTCTGGTTTCTGTCGCAACGCCAGTCAAAGACAGCGCAACCGGGCAATTCCTCGGTTCCATCTTTTACGATGTCAGCTTGGCTGAACTCGCTGAACTGGTTAACGAAGTAAAACTGTTTGATGCGGGTTATGTCTTTATTGTGTCCGAAGATGGCACCACCATCGCCCACCCGAAAAAAGAGTTCAATGGCAAACCCATGTCAGAATTTTTGGGTGAAAGCAAAATCAATGTTGATACCCATCAAGTCATCATCAATGGCAAACCCTATGCAGTCAGCTTCTCCGATGTAGAAGGCGAAGATTGGTATGTCGGTGTGGTGATTGATGAAGAAATTGCTTACGCCGCGCTAGATGAATTACGAAGAAGTACGCTCATTTTCACTGTGATCGCCTTAGTGATCAGCGTGTTTGTTCTACTGTTTATCGTTCGTGTACTAATGAAACCTCTCGATACTCTTAACGACGCGATTCAAAACGTGGCTTCTGGTGAAGGTGACTTAACTCAGCGTTTGAGCACCAATACCGATGAAGAGTTTGCCAAACTGGCGATTGGTTTTAATACCTTTACTGAAACGCTACAGAAGCAGTTGATCCAATCCAAAGCGATTGGTGCCGAGATCTTACGCGGTTCAGAATCCACATCAATGACGCTACAACAGTCGGCAGAAGCCATGCGTTCTCAGCTTCATGAGTTGGAACAGTTGGCGACCGCCATGCATGAAATGGCGACGACGTCTTCAGATGTAGCCAATAATGCGCAAGGTGCCGCTTCGGCTGCAAAAGTGGCTGACGATGCCGCCGCCGCAGGCACGGATGTGGTTACCAAAACCACGAAAGCCATTGATACCCTTTCTGCCACTATTGATGCTGCGGTAGACGATGTGAAAGTGCTGGAAAGCGCGACTGCAAACATTGAAACCGTGCTGAAAGTGATTAACGACATTGCGGATCAAACCAACCTGCTCGCACTCAACGCAGCGATTGAAGCGGCGCGAGCCGGTGAATCTGGCCGCGGCTTTGCGGTGGTCGCCGATGAAGTTCGTACTCTGGCACAGCGTACTCAACAGTCCACGACGGAAATTCGTAACATGATTGAGAAGCTGCAATCTGGAGCCAATGCGGTTGCGATTGCCATGAGCCACAGTAAAGATACGGCGGCCAGTGCGGTCAACCAAGCGCAAGGCGCGAATGAAGCGTTAGAAAAAATCCGCCTTGCGATTCAGCAGATCAGCGATATGAACATTCAAATCGCCTCCGCTGCGGAAGAACAAAGCTTAGTTGCAGAAGAGATCAACAACAACACTGTCAAGATCAAAGACCTGTCGGATCAAGTTGCTGAATCTGCTGATGAAGCGAACATGTCGATGCAGATCCAAACGGAAAATATCCGCGAACAGGATGCAATCTTGAATAAATTCAAAGTGTAACCTTAGCCAAAATGCAAAAACCTCCCAACGGGAGGTTTTTTTATCACTTCAAATCTGAACGGCTAAAACTCGACATCCAGATCCGTGTCGGCGACCGAGCAGCAAGCCAAAGCCATGCCCATCAAGCGTTCATGATCCATCAAAGCAGGAACTTTAGGCTGCTCCAGTAAACCTGACTTTACTTTCACTTTACACGCTCCACAAATGCCCGCACGGCAGCTATTGGGTATTCTCACACCAGCGTCTTCGGCATGCTCCAGCAAGGTTTTCTGATTATCCGCAGAGACTTGAATACCATTGAAACTGAGTTTCACATCTTTCTTCTCTCGCGGCGCTACGTGCACCGCACCGAAAGCTTCCTGATGATAAGCCGATTCGGCTACCCCTTGTTTGAGCAGCAAATTCTTAGCTTTTTGCATAAAGCCATCAGGGCCACACACAAACACTTGGCGAGCGGGAAGGTCAGGAATGCGCTTAATGTGCGACAAAGCTAAACGGCCATGCTCACCTTGCCACTCAGCCGAGGGTTGGGTTAATGCATAGATGAGCGTCAGCCCAGTATGTTTTTTTGCCAACGCATCCAGTTCCGCTCGGCAAGGTATATCCTGCTCACTTCGGCATTGATGATAAAACACCACATCATCGAGTTGGTTATGGTCCGCCAGATAACGCAACATAGACAGCATAGGAGTGACACCACTGCCTGCCGAAAGCAGCAGTAAAGGCTGTGGCGCTGTGGTATCCAGATGGAAATGCCCAGTAGGATGCTGCGCGGTCAAGGTCGTGCCAATCTGCAAATTCTCTTGCAACCAATTAGAAACTCGCCCGCCATCAATGCGCTTGACCGAAATCGCTAAACGTCCCGGACGCGATGGGCTAGAGGAAAGCGTGTAGTAACGCTGCACAGGCTCACCCTCAATCACCATTTCAATTGGCAGATATTGCCCCGGTAGATACTGAGGTGCGATGCCTTGGGCAGGCTCTAGCCAGAAAGTCACGAAATCACGGGCGATCTCTTCGCGCTCAACACAAGTCAGTGTGAAGTGGCTGGCCCCTTGGTCTGGGTAAACTTCTTTCTCTTTATATTCCAACACTTCAATCGGATCGCCCGCTCGAATCATTCCTTCATTTTTGGCAACCAAGTTTTGCCCGAAAAACACGCCACCGCGCTCATTAGCACGAAATTGTGAGAGTGTACGCAGCGGCTCTTTGGTTGGCCTAAACGCCCCTTTCTTCACTTCAACCGTGGTTAAAATGCAGCGTTCACAAGGTTTGACGGCTTCAAACTCCACCTCACCGATACGGATACGCTTCCAGCTGTCTTCGGCGAACGGTTCAGTACCAGAAACGACTAAGTTGGTACGAAATTGATCCATTGAATGAAACTCAGGGCTGCGGCGATTGAGTTCATCCAACGACGCTTGGCTTATCACCAACAGCGGATAACCATCGGCAAAGCTGACATTGTGACCCACTTTTTCACGTACACGATTGGATTGCTCGCCGCTGTATAAGAGCTCAACACGAATCCCCAATACCGTACTAAACCAATCGTCTGCTTCATCGGTGGTGGTGTACGCGGTGAAATTATCCGCCCAAACTTGCGCGGGTACCGGTTGCAACTTGAAATCTGCATAACGGATGGTAAGCGAGGGATGACCTTGTGCAGAAAACAGCACACCATCATGACGCAGCGCGGTTTTGATCAGCACCATTTGCGGAAATTTACGCGCCGTCACCATACTTCCATCAGACAGTGCCAACATAAAACGACGATCAAAGGTTAAGCCTTGCTTTTCTACCCAAGCGGACGACAGCGCCAGCCCACCTAACGATTTCACTGGAAAGACATTGATTTGAGATAAGAGTCCAGACGACATGGTGCTTCCTTTGGTTGTTGTCATACCCACATTTCTTGGATTTGCCGCTAAGCGGCCACAGAGCGCATCCTCATGAGCATAGACAAACGCTATGATTGGGATGGAAGAATCTAGCCAAAACTGTTGCAGCGTCGAGTACGACGGAGTTATTTGCGCAACATCATAGAACAAATTGTCACTTCAGACTAACACGTTGTTACAAATCAGGGTTCTGGTTTCTATTCAGATATACCCAAACCACTTGGAGTTGCAGGTAGGCGGCAAGTGAGTGACAAATTTGTCTGGAACAAATTTGCACAGCCATCGGCTGGCCTTTGGTGAGAGCCAAGGATGGCTCTCATAATCCCCATGAGCATAGACAGACTATGTGATTGGGGTGAACGAACGTAGCCAACACCCCTGCAGCTTCAAGTAGGAAGGGTATACCAAGGGCAAAATAGACCAAGACAAATAACACGTGAAATGGATTACACTTTCCACTATCATCCTGTCGCCTAAGCGGAAGCGTTTGCGCGACGCTTTAGGCTCCAATCATTTCATGCATTCATGGTGGGAGCACTCAATGACAACACTGACGATTACACGCCCAGACGACTGGCACGTTCACCTTCGCGATGGCGATGTACTGGCCGATACTGTACGCGACATCAGCCGTTATAACGGCCGCGCGCTGATCATGCCTAACACGGTTCCCCCTGTAACCACCACTGAGATGGCCTTAGCCTATCGTGAGCGCATTATGGCTGCTCAGCCACAGCCGCACTTTGAACCTTTGATGGCACTTTACCTCACCGATAACACTTCACCTGAGGAAATTCGCAAAGCCAAAGCGTCAGGTAAAGTCGTTGCAGCTAAGCTTTATCCAGCCGGTGCGACCACCAACTCGGATTCTGGTGTCACGTCAGCGAAAAAGATTTATTCCGTACTACAGGCGATGCAGGAAGTCGGTATGCTACTTCTGGTGCATGGTGAAGTGACCACGCACGAAGTCGACATTTTTGACCGTGAAAAGACCTTCCTAGACACCGTGCTTGCGCCGATCGTGAATGATTTCCCGCAACTGAAAATTGTGCTTGAGCACATCACCACCGCCGATGCTGTGACCTTTGTTCAGAAAGCAGGCGATAACGTTGCAGCGACCATTACCGCTCACCATTTGCTGTTTAACCGCAACCACATGTTGGTTGGTGGTATTCGCCCACATTTCTACTGTTTGCCTATTCTAAAACGTGCCACCCACCAACACGCGTTAGTGGCAGCGGCAACCTCAGGCAGCAAAAAATTCTTCCTAGGTACGGACTCTGCCCCGCACGCCAAAGGCCGCAAAGAAGCCGCCTGTGGCTGCGCAGGCTCTTATACTGCCCATGCGGCTCTTGAGTTGTATGCCGAAGTGTTTGAAAAAGAAGGCAAGCTCGAAAATCTGGAAGCGTTCGCTAGCTTTAATGGCCCTGATTTCTACGGCCTACCTCGCAATCAAGAGACCGTCACGCTCACCAAGCAAGCCTGGCCAGTCGCAGAAAGCATGCCGTTTGGCAGCGATATCGTGGTGCCAATCCGCGCCGGTGAAAACATCGAGTGGACAGTGAAGTAAACTCAGTTCAGATGTACGAAAGGAGAGGTTTGCCTCTCCTTTTTCATTCTTTATTACGCGATTTTAGATTTGCCGATGCTGTTTCCGATAATCGCTCGGGGTCATCCCTGTTACTCGTGAGAATTCGCGGTTGAAATTCGATTTGGTCTGAAAACCCGAGTTCATAAAAATCTGAGTGATGGAATCTTCACTCTTGGTGAGCGCCTGCAACGCATGATCAATTCGGTATTCATTAATCAACTTGGAAATATTCTTCTGATGGATTTGGTTAACCGCCGCCGAAATCTGTTTCGCGGGAATGCCGAGTTTGCGCGACAGCTTAGATAAGGTCAGTTCAGGATCTAAATAGTGCGTTTTTTCCCTCATTTGCCGATCAAACAAGGCCACAATCTCTTGTGCTCGTGCTTCTGGCATCCCCTCATCGGTTAACGTTTCTTTCTCTTCATGCGAGGTCGCCAGTTCCGAATTAGCGACTTCATCAGTGCTGGATGTACTCACACCAACCACAATCACGGCGAAGGCCAAAACAGGGATCAGTACCACATGCCCAACGGTCAAAATGTACAGCGAAAAATGCCCTTGGTTATAGATGAAATCGAGAGACATCGTGCTATCGATCAATGCAGAAAACAGCAGCATCCAACCTGCGATATTTTCAGCCCGTTTGACGTTTTCCCAATGGTTAAACGCGACATAGATTCGTAACGCATCTTGTGAGGAATAACGCACCAACGCAATCCCGTAAAATAGATAGATCGCGGTCAGAGTTTCATCCAGAGGTAGCGACCAAAATGGCTGAGCCAACAAGCTCACCAACACCAGAGTTGGGCCAAATAAGTGCTTATAACAACGCGACAGGCCTTTTTCATGGGTGCGAGTAAAGGTACACCACGCAGCAACAGGAATGAGGGAAGCTAAAATAGGTTGTGCCATGCGCAGTGCGGGCCAATCGACCGTCCAACGTAACCCAACCACAGCCGTGGTTGCCGCACAAAGCACTAAAAACAGACAAGCACTTTTTGCCTGCTCAGCCAGTCGTAAATAGAGCGTTACTGCCAATAACAGCAGCATCAGCGAAACCACGAAGGGCACTGGAATCATCAACATATCTTTCCCTGAAAAAGTAAACGAGAGACCGCATTGAACGGTCTGATTACGCCACAGCTTAGACTAATACCCGTTCAAGTACGTCCTCAAACCCGTTTTAGGACGTTTTTCGCCACAGATTGCCCCACCATTTCCAGTGCCAATTCCCAACATGAGAAACGCACATGACACCTTTACTGACCGCCTATTTACAGGCGTGGAAACAATACTTTGATTTTTCAGGGCAAACAACCAGAGACGATTTTTGGTGGTTCATGCTCGCTCATCTACTGATCACATTGGTGGTGGTCAGTATTGAGATCGCCACAAATAACCCAGGCTGGTTAGATCTGTTTTACAGCCTCATCAGCTTTATCCCGATGCTCACCATCTTAGTTCGGCGTTTGCATGATACCCAGCGCTCCGGATGGTGGGCATGGGTATTTGTGATCCCCGTGATTGGCCCTTTCTGGCTAATTTACTTACTGGTTCAGCCCTCTTCCTCCCACTTCACCGATAAGGCACTTTTATCATGAGAACTCTATTGGTTTTACTGCTGATTTCAATGGCGAATCTTGCTTCGGCGGATCCTCTTAAACTCAATGACCACTTACCCGATCAAACCATTGGCCTACTAACCATCACGAAAATGACCCAAGGGCAGCTTCTTTGGTTAAAAGGGCGAGTGGGAGAAGGAAAATATCAAGCCAAAAATGCGCAAGGACAAGAGTGTTCGATAGAAGTGCCAGTTGCGATTGGCAGCTTTTCACAAGCCAATATTGGGATTCACTCTACTCAAGGTTTGATGATCGCGATTACTAATCCGCGTTTAAGTGAAGCGATACTCGAAGGGCAAAGAATCCACAGCGATGATTGGGTATTTAGCACAAAAGAAGAGCGTAAAAAGGTGGATGGCTACATTGTGAGTGGCATTGCTGCCGATGAAGGCTTCATTCTCAACTCTCGTCGGCGTTGGATTTCTTGGCTGCTTGATGCAGAGCCACAGGTGATCTGCAACACGGAAGTGGCCAATCACAGCTAAGTCGCTCTTAATCCTATAAAAATGCAATAAGGGGCAAACCGCCCCTTATTGTTCAGTCTTCCGTAGCTATTTTCTGACCAACAAGGTCAGCACTTCGGCGTGATCTGTATGCGGGAACATATCAAACCACTGCACGCGACTCATTTGGTAGCTGGCGAGCTCAGCGATGTCTTTGACCATGGTCTGCGGGTTACAGCTGGAATAAAGAATGTGTTGTGGCGCGAGCGCTTCCAACTGCGCAGTCAGTTCGCTGCCCAAACCACGACGTGGAGGATTGACCAACACTAACTCCGGTGCACTCATCTGGCTTTGTGAAAACTTGGCCGAATCGAGCGCTGCAAAGCTGAGATTATCAATCCCCATCATTTGCGCCGAACGTTGCGCACTGGCAATCGCTTCTGGTTCAATTTCAATGCCCGTCACAGCAGTGTTTGGCGCGGCGCAATGCAGCGCAAAGCCACCAACGCCACAAAACAGATCCCACATTTGTGTTGGCGCAATCTCGCGCACCCAAGCACGCGCGGTCGCGTATAGCTGCTCAGCCACTTGGGGATTAGTTTGGAAAAAGCTTTTCGGGCGGATCACCATAGGCACATCGTTGAACTGTTCAAGCAGGCTTTGCGTTTCGGTGAGGAAAATTTCCTCTTCACCTTCTAAACGCGCCATATGCACCGGCTGGATATTGACGGAAACGACTTCGATCGTCGGGAAAGCCGCAATCAATGTCGGCAAATTGCGTTCAATTCGCTCAAGCACCGCATGGCTGCGTGCCACAAAACGCAGCATAAATTGGCCGCTGTTTTCACTGCGGGTGAGCAGAATAAACTTCAGTTCACCTTTTTTCTTCAGCTTGTTATAGGGCGGAATACCCGCGATACGGATCCAGTTTTCCAGATAAGCGAGCAACTCTTGCATCGGCTGCGGATAAAGCGGGCAAGTCACCAGCGACAAAGGCTGACCTTGCGCATCTTCAATGCCTAAAATCGGCGCGTGAGCCGCACCGAGCACCACCATTTTGGCTTTATTGCGAAACGCGGTGTCAGCACTGGTGACAGGGGGTAACCACTGCACATCCATGGCAGGCGCAATCAACTCACGCAACTGCTGATCTTTATTCTCAACTTGTTGGGAATACGGCTGCGCACACTGGTGGCAAGAGGTACACCGTTTTTGAATAAAGAACTCACACTGCATAATATCGACCGCCGAAAAACAAAAGCCGCTAGTTTATTTGCCTTCCCGAAAATAACAACGAGAATTTTACGGATACCCTACTTCATGTTGTCGCCAACACCGCTGTCGCTGCCGATAAGCAGGAAATTCTCCAAACGACTTGGGGCGACAGCTAGGCGAGAGAATTACCCGCGAATTTTATGCCACACTTCCATTACCGCTACTAAGAGGCTGCCAGCCACTACGCCAATCACACCATTCATCAGGGTTGGCATCAGTGTCCCGACCACTGGCCATGCATGGACGACATCAAGCATCGGTTCAAGAATATGATGCACCGCAGGCACGTTATGTACCACAATCCCACCGCCGACTAAAAACATCGCCGCAGTTCCAACGACCGTCAGCCCTTTCATCAATTTGGGCGCAAAACGCACTAGCACGCCGCCCAAACTGGCTTTGAGTCCTTGGCCTTTGGATTGGCGTTGCAGGTAAAAACCTAAGTCATCCAACTTCACTATGCCTGCCACTAGGCCGTACACGCCGATCGTCATGATGACCGCAATCAAGCTAACCACCAGAATTTGTGTGAGCATCGAGTGCCCCTGCACGGTACCAAGAGCGATCACAATAATTTCTGCCGACAGAATAAAATCGGTGCGGATCGCGCCACCAATTTTACGCTTTTCATACTCGGCTAAGCTTTCTGTCGCCAAACTTTCCGTTTCTAAACCTTCATTGACTATCGCGGCAGCACGCTGTTCAGCATTCTGCTTGGGTTCTGGATGCAACCATTTTTCGAGGATCTTCTCTGCGCCTTCAAAACAGAGAAACAGACCGCCGATCAACAGTAGAGGCATGATCAACCAAGGAGCAATCGAGCTAATAATAAGTGCTGCCGGAACCAAAATGAGCTTATTGCGAAACGAGCCTTTGGCGACCGCCCATACCACCGGAATTTCACGCTCTGCCGCGACACCAGAGACTTGCTGCGCATTGAGCGCTAAGTCATCCCCCAATACACCCGCCGTCTTTTTTGCGGCCATTTTGGACATCAATGCCACATCATCCAACACCGTCGCAATATCATCAAGCAAGGTCAGTAAGCTTGCGCCTGCCATGGAAATTCTCTCTATTTGATTGGTAGAAGCGTGACAAAATGTAACATTAACGAACGGCTGAAGGAAATTCAGCAATGAGAATATAACCACGCCAAACGAGATCTAAGCCTTGTTAGGTCTTATCTGAAGAGTGTGGTAGTTGAGTATATTCATCGGGCAACAGATTTAATGCCTTTTTCAAAGCGGCAAAACATTCTGGATCAATCGCGGTATGGAGGTTCTCCTCCATAATGGCGAGCGCTTTATCAATAGGCATAGCCGCGCGATAGGGACGCTCAGCACTGAGGGCATCGAAAATATCGGCCGTTGTGATTATGCGAGTCATCAAACTGATTTCATCGCCGTTGACACCCCGAGGATAACCCGTACCGTCTAATTTTTCATGGTGCGCGCCGGCCATGCGCGCCAGTGTTTTAAAAGGAGATAGCTTGTACAGAATTTGCTCCGTATACGCGGCATGAGCTTGAACCGCTCGCCATTCTACTTCGTCTAACTTACCTGGTTTATCTAAAATGGCATTGCTGACACCAAGCTTACCAATATCATGCAGCAGTGCCGCACGCCTAAGCCAAATACGATCCGCATCAGAGATCACCAATTGCCTTGCAATCAAATCGGTATACACAGCAACACGTTCGCTATGACCAGCGGTATACGGGCTTTTCGCGTCCACAATTTTACCAAAAGCCGTCACTATGCATTCCAAGTAAGCATCATCCAAAGGTAAATGAGCTTGAGCGGGAGGTAAATTCATAACCCGCTGACTGATATCGGTGGCTTTCAGTCCGGATAAAAAACGAGGATTTTCAACAAGCAGCTCAACGACCTCAACCAGTTTGGGGTCAAACCACACACCGCTGCGAGCCATAATCTCTTGCAAGGCTTCTTCGATGCTGTGCTCCATTTGAAAAACATCAAATACCTGAGCTAACAACGCAATACGTGAGAAAAGCGGAATCGCTTCACCTTTTCGCTGTTCGGGTCGCCCTTGACCATTCCAATGCTCATCCAGTGAATGGATGCCTTGTGCGACAGCTTCACTAAAACGCAATTCTCGGGCGACATCCGCACCACGGGTACAACGCGTCTGGATCAGCTCTTGAGCATAGTCATTGCCATTTTTCAAAATATCTATGGTCGTTAAAATGCGCTCCGTCCAGCTTTGCTCTGATCCTGTGTTTTTCACAATAAAGTTAATGACACTGGAAAGACTGGTGCCTACCGTTTTGTAACGTCGTTTGAAAGTCAGATCATCGGTCGCATACAGCTCACAAATTCGTGCTGCATTGCTGCTGCAACCCGCATCTTTCAGTAGCAGAGTAAAAAACAGGTCGTGCAGTTCAGGCTCATTCAGCTCGAGCTGCATACCAATATGCATACCGATCCAGCAACAACGAATGCAGTGTTCTGGCGGCTGACCTTCTGTCATGTCGAGCGCTGTCGTTAGCGAAATCATTAATTCTGAAAGAGGGAAGGTATTTTGTGCAACACTCATTATTTGGGTTCGTTTACCATTTTCTATGTATCGAGTGTAGACAGAGTCGGCCTGAGCTGCCATGAGTTTTATGGTGAGCATGCGCTTTTTGCGAAGCATAATCTTACGAAGAAAATAAAATAATTGGCTTAGATTGAAAATAATCCTAGTCAGAACTCTTTTTCCGTGTATACTCACTCACAGCTCAAGCAAATGAGCTATTAATGAAAATTAAGTTAAAGTTTTACCTCAGTCTTTTTTCGATACCCTTCGTTCAACCTCTGTGATAGCTTCTCCTTTATAATCCATATAATAGCTTTTGTTTTAAGCCCTAATAAATTATTGTAAAAATTATCTCTAGAGGTCCCTATGTCTACTAAAATGACTGGTTCTGTAAAATGGTTCAACGAAACTAAAGGTTTCGGTTTTCTTACTCAAGACAATGGTGGCAACGATGTGTTTGTTCACTTTAACTCTATTCAGTCAGAAGGTTTCAAAACCTTAGCTGAAGGTCAACGTGTTAGCTTTATCGTTGAACAAGGTAAGAAAGGCCCTCAAGCGTCTAACGTAGTCGCGCTGTAAGCCAAATTCTGCGTGGTGCTCTCAGCGCCACGCTTTGCTCCCCGCTCATTATCTACCACTCCTTCATTATCATTTTATCTGTATTACATCGAGGAATTCATGTCTCGCAGAACATCTCGCCAGCGACACTGGTATCAATTATTACGAGAGAAATCTCACCAAAAAGAAATTTTAATTCATGATAAAAATCCACTTCCATCTTCTGAAAAATAATCTCCGCTGGTCATCTAAAATTCATCAATTAAATAGTGACATTCTACAGCGCCATATCCTCCCCCGAATAAACTCTAATCATTACCCCATTTATTTTGATTTTTGCGAAATAGAGCAATCAGGAAGAATATTATCTGATTCAGGTATTGAATTAGGGCATTTTAATATTCATTAACGCGTTGCCCGTGTATTCCTTTTATTAAACATTTAGACATCCACTCTCTCTGAATATTGATTAAGTACTCTGATTGGGCAAAACCCTGCGCTATTGATCCATTATTCTATTACTCTTTCCTCGGCTACGCTCACCTACTCCCCTTAGATCAAGCCTGTTGATACCTCAGAGTCTCGTTGTGTCGCATTAAAAACTGCATTTTTCAAATACTCAACTACACTCATACTGCTCAATCCGAGCAAACCATAAGGAAAATCAAAATGGCGAATACAATGTTAGGTGGCTGGGGACTGTTCCATGAGCTCTCCAATGAAGATAAAGCAGCATTTGCAAGCGGCATCGAAGGCTTTGTAGGCGTAAGCTATAAGCCTGTTGCGGTAGCAACACAAGTGGTTGCTGGCTGCAACTACGCCTTTTTCTGCAATGCCGAGATGGTTTACCCCGGCTCTCAACCTTACCCAGCCATGGTTCACATGTTTAAAGACTTGGAAGGAAAAGTCGGCATTACGCATATTCAGCGTTTGGATTATTAAACCAAACCCACTGTGGGACAGGGCTGTTTTCTGTCGTCCACTCATTTTCATGTTGAAAGACCTCCGATTGGAGGTCTTTTTCAGTCGTGATTTTTCAATCATGGTAATCACGCACATCCATCGCCACCCCATTCAAAGCGAATGACATTCCTATTGCGCCTGCAGGTGAGAGCCTTTACTCTTTTTTCATCTTCAATCTAAATCGAGAGAAATGATGTCTGCCTCATCCCCCTACCCGATTGGCACTCCCGGTCAGCCTTGGCAAGCTGCAGAGCGCCAAGCTTGGCGAGAACAACGCCATATTCAACGCGAATATCAACAAGAAGTAGTGCCCAAGATTCTGGCCTTGAACAGCCTATTCGACGTGAGTACTTATGGCGCGCTCTCTTATGACCCAACACGCTACCCGCTGTATGTAGTGAAAAGCCGCCACTGGGATGCTAACAAGCCAACCGTATTGATCACAGGCGGGGTACATGGTTACGAAACCAGTGGTGTACACGGTGCGCTGCAATTTTTAGCGACAGCCGCAGAGCCTTATTTGGCTCACTTTAATCTGCTTGCCGCGCTCTGTGTCAGCCCTTGGGGCTATGAAACCATCAATCGCTGGAACCCAAATGCTATCGATCCTAACCGCTCTTTCGTTCAGGATAGTCCTGCAGAAGAAGCAGCTCTATTGATGGCGATGGTGGCAGAGCACGGGCTGATTTTGCTGCATATTGATCTGCATGAAACCACCGATACAGATGAATCTGAGTTTCGTCCTGCCTTGGCGGCGCGCGATGGTAAAGCCTATCTCGAAGGCTCGATCCCCGATGGCTTTTACACGGTAGGTGATACGGAAAATCCGCAATTGGCTTTCCAACAAGCGGTGATTGATTCGGTACGCCGTGTCACGCATATCGCGCCAGCGGATGAAAACTATGAAATCATTGGTTCACCTGTTGTCGCTGAGGGTGTCATCCTCTATCCGATGAGAGAACTCGGCTTGTGCGGCGGCATGACTGCTTGTACTTACAGCACAACCACCGAAGTCTATCCAGATAGCCCTAAAGTCACCGCACAACTCTGCAATGACGCGCAAGTCGCAGCCATCATCGGTGCACTTGATTATGTGCTTGCCAATGAGCAGAGTCTGCTAGGCGAGTAATCGGCTTTTATACTGCTCCGGGGTTAACCCGGAGTACTTTTTGAACATGGTGATAAACGGGCTGGCTTGGTTATAGCCCAAGGTTAACGCCACCTCTTTCACTGCATGCCCTTGACGTAACAATTCCATCGAATAGAGATAGCGCACCCGCAGCCGCCATTCGGTAAAGCTCATCCCCAGTTCAGCCTGACAATGGCGCGCCAGTGTTCGCTCCGTGGTATGCACTTTTTCCGCCCACTGCTGCAAGGTTGTGTTATCGGTGGGGTTCTCTTCCACAAAAGCCAAAATCGGCGCTAAATATTTGTGATTGGTTGAAGGAAGAAAATGGTGCTGAGTTTCACGAGTGGCCAGTTGATCCAGCAACACTTGCACTAAGCGCTTATCTTCACTGCTCTGCGCCACATTGATGTTTCGTTCTCGAAAGTCATCAATGATCGCCGAAACAATCGATGTCACCTTAATTAAACTGGTTTTAGCGGGAAATGCCGTGGTCAGTTGCGAAGCAATATTCAGTGAACAGTATTCGATGGGCTTGCGGTTGTAGCTTCGATGACGAATCCCCGCCGGAACCCAAATCGCCAAATGGGGCGGAGCCAAAAAGCGCGTATCTTCCGCTTCCATCTCCAAAATTCCGCCAGAAATGAGCTGTACTTGCCCCCAAGGGTGGCTGTGCTCACGAGTTTCTGTATTGGACAGAAACGCTTCAAAATTCATAAAAACATCCGAAGGTGGATGCTCGATAGATAATGAGGGATGCAAGTGTCGAGTGCGTTTTTTCAATCTTGTCTTCCTATCGCTCGCAATGTCTTTTTAGAGATAGTTGTAATTATAAAGACCTGCCACACTATAACCCAAGGAACAAATTGCGACGAGGCGCACATGATCTATCTTCTGCCATTTTTTACTGTGCTGATTTGGGGTGGCAACTCGATTGTCAATAAACTCGCGGCCTCGACCATCGAACCTAGTGCGATGAGCTTTTATCGCTGGCTATTGGCTATGGCGATCCTCACTCCTTTCTGTCTACCTAGCGCTATCCGCCAATGGTCAACGGTGAAACGCCACTTGAGTAAACTCGCATTTTTGGCTTTACTCGGCATGGTGCTTAACCAATCCCTAGGCTACTACGCGGGGCTCACCACCACGGCGACCAATATGTCACTCATCACTTCTTTTGTTCCTTTAATGAGTGTTTTCATTAGCTTGCCGTTACTTAACAAACCCATCTCAGCCCTTAGCGTGGTGGGTGGCGTACTGTCGCTGAGCGGGCTTGCCTACATGCTCGGAGAAGGAAATCCGCTGTTTTTCCTCCATCAAAGCGTGACCGAAGGGGATGCCTTAATGGTGATGGCAGCACTGGTGTACGCCTTGTACTGCGTGCTTTTGAAACGCTGGAAAATGCCGTTTAGCAACTGGACTTTAATTTATCTGCAAGGGGTATGCGCCGTATTCATGCTGATCCCTTTATGGCTCACCAGCGATACGCTATTACCGACCGAAGGTTCACTCTCTCTGATCGCTTATGCTGGCATTGCTGCTTCTCTATTAGCACCTTGGATGTGGGTAAAAGCCATTGATGCGATTGGCGCAGACTCCACCGCCATGTTTATGAATCTGCTACCCGTTTTTTCTGTTTCTTTGGCCGCCACTTTATTGGGCGAAAAAGTTCATCCCTACCATTTAATTGGTGATCTATTAGTCATCAGCGGTGTCGCGCTGTCACAATTGAAAATTCAACGTCGAAACGATGACGGCGTCGAAAAAGTGACGCAGGTATAAAAGCGAGTATTTTCACGCGCAAAATGGTTCTCTTCACGCTATCTTTAGAGAAGAAAAAACACGCCGCGAGGCGTTTAAAAATAACGATTGGCTAGGTTCCCCAAGCCCGAAGCAACCGATGAAAAATTGGCTGTGTCAGGCAGTGAGAGGTGAGCCTATGATAGAACTTAATAGAATTGAAGAGCTTTTTGATAACCAACAGTTCTCCTTGCACGAACTCGTGTTGAACGAACTGGGAGTCTATGTCTTCGTCAAAAATCGCCGCGGCGAGTATCTCTATGCTAACCCTCTGACTCTAAAGTTGTTTGAAACGAATGCACAATCGTTGCTTGGCAAGACCGATCACGATTTTTTTCATGATGATCAACTCAGTGATATTTTGGCGGCCGATCAACAGGTGTTTGAAACTCGTCTCTCGGTTGTACATGAAGAACGAGCCATCGCCAAATCCAATGGTTTGGTTCGGATTTATCGCGCAGTCAAACACCCTATCTTGCACCGAGTGACAGGCGAAGTGATTGGGCTGATTGGAGTTTCAACCGATATCACCGATATCGTGGAACTACGTGAGCAGCTATATCAGCTCGCCAATACCGATTCTTTAACTCAGCTGTGTAATCGGCGTAAATTGTGGGCCGATTTTCGCGCCGCCTTCGCTCGCGCAAAACGTTTAAGACAGCCGTTAAGTTGCATCTCTATCGATATTGATAATTTCAAACTGATCAATGACCAATTTGGTCACGATAAAGGTGATGAAGTCCTGTGTTTTCTCGCCAAACTATTTCAGAGCGTCATCTCTGACCATCATTTTTGTGGTCGTGTGGGAGGTGAAGAGTTCATCATCGTTTTGGAAAATACGCACGTAGAGACGGCTTTTCATTTGGCTGAACAGATCCGCCAACGTTTTGCAGAGCATCCGTTCTTTGAACAAAACGAGCACATCTACCTCTGTGCGGGGGTTTCCAGCTTGCATCATGGTGATCATGACATTGCCGATATTTATCGACGCTCCGATCAAGCGCTGTATAAAGCCAAGCGTAATGGTCGTAACCGTTGCTGTATCTATCGCCAATCCACAGAATAAGCTTCACCTAGCCTCTCTTATCCTATTTCTTTTCGTTTTTGTGAAAAATGATTAAAAACGAAAAGAAAACGTAAGAAAACGCAAACCAAGATTTGAAATCAGGCACTGACTCCGTACACTGAAAGCAATTTAAACCATAAGGATATTCCCGGTGAAAGCAGTAAAGCGCCATCAAGAAATCATTGAATTGGTTCAAGCCCAAGGTTTTGTGAGTACGGAAGAGCTGGTTGAGCGATTTGATGTTAGCCCACAAACCATACGGCGAGATCTCAACGAATTGGCCGAAGCCAATAAATTGCGGCGCAACCATGGCGGCGCAACGATTGCAACCAGTTCGGAGAACTCCTCTTATCACACGCGGCAAGTTTCTTACCAAAATGAAAAAGAGAAAGTCGCCATGGCCTTGGTTCAGCACATTCCTGACGGCGCCACACTGTTTATTGATATTGGCACTACGCCAGAAGCCATCGCTCGCGCTTTAATGGTTAATCATCATCAACTGCGTGTGGTGACCAACAACTTAAACGTCGCCACTATGCTAATGAGTAAGCCTGATTTCAGCATCATTTTGGCGGGGGGAGAAGTCCGTAATAAAGACGGCGGCGTAACAGGCGAAGCCACATTGGATTTTATTTCCCAATTTCGTTTGGATTTTGGCATTTTGGGGATCAGTGGCATCGATTATGACGGCTCTCTGCTTGATTTCGACTACCATGAAGTGCGCGTAAAACGCGCGATTATCGAAAATAGCCGCAGTGTCTTCCTCGCGGTCGACCACAGTAAATTTGGCCGCAACGCGATGGTCAAACTCGGCACATTGGCCGATGTCGATTTGATCATTACTGACCAAACGCCACCGAAAGAGATTGAAGCGTTCGCCAAAGAGAATGAAGTCACGATTCAGGTGGTGTAATTCGCTAGACAACCGCTCATCAATACCAAGAAAAGGCGCTAACGCGCCTTTTTTGTTGCATGCACAAAATGCACAAATGATTGCCTGTGTGTAAAAAATTTGTTGTTATTAACTCTATACTTATTTGAGCAAAACGCTCAAAACGAAAATGAAGGATAAGCCGATGAGCAGTGGCAAACGAGAGATCACATTACGTTTTCTGGCAGAGCCGGGAGATGTCAATTTTGGTGGCAAAGTGCATGGTGGCGCAGTAATGAAATGGATTGACCTTGCGGCGTATGCTTGTGCTGCGGCTTGGAGTGGTAAATATTGCATCACGGCTTATGCTGGTGGCATTCGCTTTGTCGCTCCAATTCATGTCGGTAACTTGGTTGAAGTGAATGCCAAGGTGATTTATACCGGAAAAACCTCCATGCACATCGCGATTGATGTGCAGGCGAGCGATCCTAAGTTCCTGAAAAATCATCTCACGACTCATTGCATTGTGATTATGGTCGCCGTGGATGAAGCGGGCAAACCGTCTCCTGTGCCCGAATGGATTCCGCAAACTCAGGAAGATCAGGAATTACGCGCTTCGGCGATCCGCTTAATGAACATGCGCACCGAAATTGGTGAAGAGATGGAAGCGCACGTGAAATATTTGAAAAATTAAGGGGCTATTCTGCGCTCCAACCACTGGGATGGAGCGCTTGTCATCGAATTGTCATCAAGCTTTGTTTTAATCCATGCCCATCTTTGGCACATGGATTTCACGCTTCTGTTATGGCGATTACCCTAGATAAAATCACCCTCACCGAGACGACCCTAACTAACCCCAAAGCGGTCGAATATCAATGGGTAAGAACATTGTACGTGCAAGGTTATCAGCCTGAAGCGATCAACCATTACATCCAAACCTGTTTTGGCGGAGACGAGACATTTGCCGACCTTTTCCGTCGGGTCGCCATGCATGAAGAGAGCTTGTATTTACTGCTGCAATACTTAAGTTGCGCACCTTCCAGCCGTGAGTTCTAATTTTTCTGCACCCTCTAAACCAGTTACAAATCAATATTCGATCTGACTCGCATCCTGTTCTTGTTTCACTGTTGAGAAAATGTGTTGTGCTTATACTGGCAACCGTTTTCGCACCACGAGCTGTCACGGCTTCAGGCATAAAAAAACCCGAGCTAAGCTCAGGTTTTGGTTACAAAAACTGTTAGTCGTGAACTAGTAAGGAATAGAGCTAACAGCCAGCTATGCGTAACGCCAGAATTGAAGCTTCTTAACTTGTCGGCGGCCAAACCAATTAATGTTAAGAAGAGACAAAATGGGCGACTTTACGTCGCCCTTATCGTTATTATCCTTTCACACCGCCAGCGGTAAGTCCTCCGACAAGCCAACGCTGTGCAAGTAAAAATACGATAGTGATTGGGAGTGCTGAGAGCACCGCAGCGGCCGCAAAATCACCCCACAGATAGTTTTGAGGGTAAAGATACTGCTGCATACCAACCGCAAGCGTGTACGAGTTTACATCAGAAAGCAGCAGTGACGCCACCGGAACTTCGCCCACCACACCAATAAATGACAAAATGAATACTACTGCAAGTATAGGCACAGACAATGGAAGTAGCACTAATCTGAACGCTTGCCATGGTGTCGCACCATCCAAGGCCGCCGCTTCTTCCAGTGAGCGATCGATGGTTTCAAAGTACCCCTTAATAGTCCAAACGTGCAGCGCAATCCCGCCGAGGTAAGAGAAAATCAAACCGCCGTGCGTGTTTAAGCCCAAGAAGGGAATGTACTGCCCAAGCTTATCAAACAGAGCATACAATGCGACCAAGGCCAATACCGCAGGGAACATTTGGAAAATCATCATCGCTTTTAAGATGGTTTCTTTGCCTTTAAAACGCATACGTGCAAAGGCGTAAGCCGAAGTAGTAGAAAGCGCCACAATCAATACCGATGTAATGCCCGCCACTTTTACCGAATTCCACAGCCATGTCATCACCGGGAATGGCGGTGGAGTGACTGAACCATCAGCATTCTGTACCGCAATACCGAGTGCCAGCTTCCAGTGTTCCAATGAGGGGCGATCCGGGATCAAGCTGCCGGTTGCGAAGTTACCTTCACGAAATGAGATCGCGACAATCATCAGCAGCGGGAAAATAATCAACGCTAAGAACACCCACAGTGCCGCGTGGGTTGCCCACACGCGATACTTGAGAGATTTGCCTTGTACCATAGCCATATGAATGCTCCTTATTGTTGGCTCAGCTTAGTAAAGCGCAGGTTGAGCAGCGCTAACGCGCCCACCAGCAAGAAGATCAGCGTCGCAATCGCACTCGCCAAACCAAAGTCCTGACCACCTGTACCTTCAAACGCAATGCGGTAGGTGTAACTCACCAAGAGGTCGGTGTAACCCGCAGGCTCAGAAGTGCCGATCCGGTTTGGCCCACCTTGCGTCAAGAGTTGAATCATTACGAAGTTGTTGAAGTTAAAAGCAAAGCTGGCAATCAGCAACGGCGTCAGCGGTTTGATCATCATCGGCAGAGTGATTTTGGTGAAGTTATGAATGAAATTTGCTCCATCGATCGCTGATGCTTCATACAGATCATCGGGAATCGCTTTCAGTAGGCCCATACATAAAATCATCATGTAAGGAAAGCCCAGCCAAGTATTGACGATCAGCACCATGGTTTTCGCCAACAGCGGATCCGAGAACCAAGCGGGACTGAGGCCAAACAAACCGTTGAGCACCATGTTGATCTCACCAAAACTCTGGTTGAACAGGCCACGGAAAATCAAAATCGAGATAAAGGCAGGAACGGCATAAGGCAAGATCAGCAGTACACGATAAACCGCACGACCTTTCAACGCTTCCCACTGCACTACGCTGGCTAATACAAGGCCAATCATCAGGGTGAAAATCACCGTCAGTACTGAAAAGATGACCGTCCAGATAAAGATATTGATAAACGGCTCTTTGATGCCTTCGTCTTTCCATACTCGCTCAAAGTTATGGGTACCAATCGACACCACAAATCCTGGTGAGACTCGCTCACCGACAAATTCGCCGCTCTCATTGATAGGTTGATAAAAACCAATCTCCATATTGGGGCGCAACACCTGACCGGATTGATTGTTGGTGAGTGTTTCACCATCATCCTGCAAGGTATAGAGTGGTTTCACCGCAGCAAATTTGCGCAGGCCACTCATTCGAATGTCTTCACCATCAGGGAAATGCAGATCGATACCACTCAATTCGGTGCGATACCCGATGATGGTTTTAATCGGCTCTACTTCACCGTCAATACCGCCAATCACTTCAAGATTAAGATCGGTCGGTACGTTACCACTGAGCGAAAAAGGCGCGGTCGCCAAACGCTCATCTCCGTCCTCAATCAATAAGCGGTAGCCTTGCTCGGTTTTATAAAGTTGGAAGGCATAACTTTCACCACTTTGGAAAGTTTGATCCATCAACACTGACTGTGCGCGTTCAAGAGTGAGTTGGTTTTTCGCGCTGTAGTTTGTAAAAGCAAGACCAACGGTGTAAGCCAGTGGAAACAGAATAAAGAGGATCATCCCTGCAATGCCGGGATAAATGTAACGGTGCGCGTACGTTTTACGACTTCCGAAGATATACAGCGCTAATGTGGTAAGGATCAGGGTCAGCAATGCAAACGCCACCTCCCCACGAGAATACATAAGAATGGTTGCGTAGCCATTCACGATACCTACCGCGCCAAGTACTGCCCATTTTAAAAATGCACGTTTGTCGGCTGGACGTACCGCAGTTGGATCGGACATAGCCTGTGTACCTTGAACTGACTGCATAAAGAACCTGCTAGCGTGTTGTTACCAAGAAATGTGGAGGGGGAAAGTTACCCCCTCCAAGGTGTGACGATGGATTATTTCGTCATCTGCTTTTCAGCATCAGCCAGAGCGGCATCCACGGTTTGACGACCATCAACGATGTTGATGATGGCGTTTTTCGCAGAGCTCCAAAACGCGTTCATTTGTGGAATGTTAGGCATAATTTCGCCGTTCATGGCGTTATCCATGGTCGCCGCAATGCGCGCATCCGCATCCAGTTCACGTTGGAAAGAGTTCAGCGCAACCGCACCTAATGGCTTATCGTTGTTTACCATGCGCAGACCATCGTTAGTCAGCAGATAGTTTTCGATGAATTCCACCGCCAGATCTTTATTTGGAGAAGCGGTGCTGATACCTGCGGTGAGAACGCCAACGAAAGGTTTTGACGCTTGACCGTTAAATTTAGGCAAAGTGGTCACACCGTAGTTGATGCCTGATTTCTCGATGTTGCCCCAAGACCATGGACCGTTGATGGTCATCGCGGTATTACCTTGGTTAAAGGCAGACTCAGACACTGAGTAATCCATATCTGGAGAGATCACGCCTTTATCCACAAGGCCTTTCACGAAGTTCATCGCGTCTTTTACGCCTTTATTGTTGATACCTGCGTCTTTCACATCATAGCCATCAACACCGTATTTGAATGCGTAACCGCCATCAGCCGCCATCAAAGGCCAAGTGAAGTAAGGCTCTTTCAGGTTCCACATGATGGCCGATTTGCCTTCTTTCTTCAGTTTGGCATCCAGCTCAGCGACTTCTTCCCAGCTTTTCGGTGGGTTAGGGACAAGGTCTTTGTTATAAATCAGTGATAACGATTCCACCGCAATTGGATAACCAATGATTTTGCCGTTGTATTTCACTGCATCCCATGCGAAATCTACGATGCCTTCTTGAATTTTTGCAGAAGGTTTGATTTCGACTAATAGGCCAGCTTCCGCATAACCGCCAAAACGGTCGTGAGCCCAAAACACAATGTCAGGACCATCACCTGTTGCTGCGGTTTGTGGGAATTTATCTTGTAGCGCATCAGGATGAGCGACAGTAACTTTGATTCCGGTGTCGGCTTCAAACTTCTTACCGACTTCCGCCAAACCGTTATAGCCTTTATCACCATTGATCCAAATAGTGAGTTGTCCTTCTTCAATAGCAGCATGGGCACCAAACGAACCAAGAGCCACCAGAGTGCTCAGCGCGACTGTGCTTAGGGCATTTTTCATGTTCATATCCTTTTCTTTTTGTGTTGTAGGGCTCACCAAGAGGTTTTGCCGTATTTCGCCATTTATGATCAGAAAAAAACGCGTTTAACTCATCCTCCTAACCCCTACGCCCTCGATATTATGGCGTATTTTCGTGATCTCTATCGTTTGATGTGAGCGAGCCAAATCACAAAAAACAGGATTGATGTGATCCTACTCAACTTATCCACCCTCAATAATTTGAACTGGATCTAACTACGCCTTAGTGCCCCTCCTCCACCTCCTCCTCACCTACTCCCCCTATAAAAAAGCGGAAGAGGAGGATGTACGATTTACCTCTTTCACAGAAACTAGCCTCATCCCAGAGAGGATGGTAAGAGCCTTTCCAGTTTACGTGTTGTAACTGGTTCCACCGCCAAGTAGGTTGTCGATATAAAGTCATGTTTGTGGTGAAAGCGTTACGGGAGAGACATGGCTTTGTGTAGGGGGAAACAACCTACTTTTCGCGGCAGTCGGGTGAACGGCTTCATAGCCGGAGCGTTCACCCTTTCTTTTCTTACCCAATAAGGCGGCGCTGCCAACGAAACCACTTGATGTGGTTCACCTTATCCAATTCCTACTGTTATTGCGTGCACAATAATTCATATAATGAGCCGCGATAACGATTAAAAATCTTGATCGAGGACGAGCTAGATGGCGAGTGTCACGTTAAAAAATGTATGTAAAGCGTACGGCGATGTGCTGATTTCAAAGAATGTCGACTTAGAGATTCAAGAAGGCGAATTTGTGGTGTTCGTCGGTCCTTCAGGTTGTGGCAAATCCACACTGCTGCGCTGTATTGCGGGTTTGGAAGACATTACGTCCGGCGACTTGTATATCGGCGAACAGCGCATGAATGATGTCGAACCTTCCAAACGTGGTGTAGGCATGGTTTTCCAATCCTACGCACTGTATCCGCACCTCAATCTGTATGACAACATGTCATTTGGTTTAAAACTATCGAAAGCCAACAAGAGCGAGATCAAAAAGCGCGTTGATCATGCGGCAGAAATTCTACAACTCAGCCATCTTCTGGATCGCCAACCTAAGGCGCTCTCTGGTGGTCAACGGCAACGTGTCGCCATCGGTCGTACTCTGGTTTCGCAGCCGAATGTGTTTTTGCTGGACGAACCCTTATCGAACCTAGATGCAGCTTTGCGCGTACAGATGCGCTCTGAAATCACTAAACTGCAACGTAAACTAGGCTGCACCATGATTTACGTTACCCATGACCAAGTGGAAGCCATGACTATGGCGGACAAAATTGTGGTGTTGGATGCTGGATTCGTGTCTCAAGTCGGCAAACCACTCGAACTGTATCATTATCCACAAAACCGCTTTGTGGCCGGGTTTATTGGCTCGCCGAAAATGAACTTCATGAGCGTCTTCATTGAAGGGGTAGAAAAAGATCGGGTACAGGTCCAGCTTTCTAACGGTACGACCTTCTGGATCCCTGTGGATGGCACTACCGTCACTCGTGGAGAACGCATGTCGCTAGGCATTCGTCCTGAGCATCTGGTTGAAGCAGCATATGGTGATGCCAAAATCGAAGGCAAAGTGATGATTGTTGAAAAGTTGGGTAACGAAACACAGGTGTATATGAACCTGAAAGGTTCCGATTCTGATGTGATCTACCGTCAGCCAGACACACTCGATGTCGAAACCGGCGACACACTCACGATTGGCATTCCAGCGCATCGCTGCCATCTATTCCACAGTGACGGTCGTGCCTGCCGTCGCCTACACCAAGAAAAAGGTGTTGACCTTCCGGCTTAATACCTAGCCTTTGCTTGATTAGCCCTTTCATCTTGAAAGGGCTTTTTATAACCATCATCCATGCTTCTTATGTTCTCTGCTTCGACATTCATCGAATCGGTTCAACCCACTCATTTTGCAATAAATTGATGTTATACCCCTTGTGAATAAGCCCTCTCTTCCTCTATGGTCTAAGAAGACCAACCGAGTCGAGAGACTCACAGCATCCTTTAGGTAAGAATATGAACAGTCAGTTAACGCTTAGAGCATTAGAACGCGGCGACTTACGCTTTATTCACAATCTCAATAACAACCGCAACATTATGTCCTACTGGTTTGAAGAGCCTTATGAATCCTTTGATGAACTCGAAGAGCTCTACAACAAACACATTCACGATAATGCTGAACGACGTTTTGTGGTTGAAGATGCACAAAAAAACTTGATTGGCCTCGTCGAGCTGATTGAGATTAACTACATCCATCGCAGCGCGGAATTTCAAATCATCATCGCTCCAGAGCATCAAGGCAAAGGCTTTGCGCGTACCTTAATCAACCGAGCTTTAGATTACTCCTTCACTATTCTCAATCTGCATAAGATTTATTTACACGTTGCCGTCGAGAACCCTAAAGCGGTGCATCTCTACGAAGAGTGCGGATTTGTAGAGGAAGGCCACTTAGTCGAGGAATTTTTCATCAACGGTCGTTACCAAGATGTTAAGAGGATGTATATACTGCAAAGTAAGTACTTAAATAGAAGCGAGTAAAGACATGGTTAGCTGCAGTCAATACGATTACATTGAACTGGCCTGTTTGTTTCATCTGCCAGTCAAATTAACAATGAAAAGTGGTGAGGTGTATTACGGAGTCGCCGCCGACACTCAACGTAATAGTCAAAAGCAGGAGTGCATTGCGCTAAGAGGCGAAGAAGAAACTTGGCTCCTCGAAACTGATCAACTGAGTTCGATGGAAGCCTTAAGCGAACAACCCCATTTCTCTGTTATTCATTTCAAATAAACCACGCTGAAGACAACAAGGCCGCTCTAGAATGACGAGCGGCCTTGCGTTTTACATTTCAGCCAACTGACGCGCCACTTGATGCTATACACAAACTACTTGGAGTTGTAGGTGGGAAGGCGCTCTTTGAGAATGCGTTAGTTTGCAATATCCAGCTTATTACCGCTCACACCATTGGTTCGAAACCAGCCCGCGATACTGACGCGGTCCGCATGCGCTTCGAGCACTTCATGAGGGAATCGTTCCGAAAGAAATACCACCAGACGTCCCGCAACGGGCGCTAACGTTTCAATCCAGTTATCCTGCAAATCGTAGATTTTTAATTCGCCGCCATCGGCAGGAGTCCAATTTTCATTGAGATAAAACACCGTGGTTAATTTGCGGTTTTCATTACCGCGAAACGAGTCGAGATGTTTAAGGTAGAAATCACCGGCCTCGTATTTTGCAAAGTGCGCTTCATATTCAAACAGCCCAAGAAAAAAGTGGCGGTTCACTTCACACCGGATCTGCTCCATCCGCTCCAAATAGTCTTGAACAGGTTGCCCCATTGATAGATCAAGCCATTGGATTTTATCGCTCCGGATATCCGCAGCACGCTGAATCTCTTCGTTTCTACCAATTTTTGCTCGTTTCCAACGTTCAGGAATGCACTCTCGTAGAGCTTGCACTTCTTGTGGGTTCAAAAAATCATCCCACACATACCAACCTCGGTCTGCAATTGCATCCATTAATCCATCTAACGCCATGATTCTCACTACACGAACAATAAGAAGCGCGTTATATCTGGCCTACCACCAGTCAGCAATTCGAGTTATTAATCTCCAAGATCAATAATTCTGATGGAGGGATTGTGACTCAAATGATTCAAGCCTATCACGCAAAGAGATTGAGACAATAAGGGAACTTCGCCGCCATTGTGTAATCCAATCTGAACATCAAAAACATCCCTTGAGGAAATCCCATGATTGTGACAACGACACCCAATATCGAAGGTAAACGCATCGTCCGTTACTGCGGAGTGATTGCAGGCGAAGCCATTCTTGGTGCTAACATTTTTAAAGATCTGTTTGCTGGGATCCGCGATATTGTGGGTGGACGCTCTGGCACTTATGAACGAGAGCTAGAAAAAGCGCGCGCCATCGCATTGGAAGAACTACAACAACACGCTGTGGCACTGGGTGCCAATGCCGTAGTCGGTATCGATTTAGATTATGAAACGTTTGGAAAAGCCAATGGCATGCTCATGGTGTCGGTCAGCGGTACTGCGGTTGTCGTCGAATAGTTAACCCGTATGCCTAACCGACTGATGTTTCAGGTACTCAGAAGGTAATTTCATCTTAATAAATCTAGAGAGATTTGAAAGGTTAAAATAAGGCAGTGTGGAACTGCCTTATTGGGGCGAATTTTAGCCTATTGAACTAAAACTCGAAGAGACATTACACAACGAATTAAGAATTGACTTCCTCAATTCCAATATTATTTTTCGCCCAAATCAGTGCCTGCAAGCGATTTTTGGCATTAATTTTCTTAAAGACATTATGCAGATGTGTTTTTACTGTATTTTCACTCACAAAGAGTTTATCTGCAATTTCAATATTAGAAGCACCACTACCAAGTAACTTGATAATCTGTTGTTCTCTTTTGGTTAATTTTGCGTACATTTGTGAGGTCACGACTGAGTTACCGGCACGATAATGGAGAATGTATTCTTGGGCCAGTTTACGCGTTAACCACATTTCATCTTGCAAAATTTTACTCATGCCTTTGATCAGGGTATCCATATCATCATCAATATAAAATACTCCAGCCAAATTATTCCACTTAAAGAGCAGCTTATGCTCAATATCCTGCGGACAGTTTATGATGACCTCTTTCGCATCAGGACAACTGATGTGCTTAAACGAGCTGTAATCGGTCAAAACATCATCAGAAATTCTAGAATAATCAATCACCAGCATCTGAATACTGCGACTTTCTGGTTTATTCTCTTCAAGCCAGAGCTCAGAAAATGGTGTAATTTCCAGCGCCAAAGGAAGTTTTGATTCTAACGCCTCTTTCAACAATCTGGATTGCATGCAAACATCAGAAAGCATTCTAACGTTTAGTTTGTTTTCATCTTTCATTTCACCCCTCCTAACACATCAAGGCTAACATGGTTAAAACTAACGTTAAGAAGAGGGAAGTCAATGTTCAGAAAATAAGACAAACGTTTAATCAAGCGGAATCTGAAATTTAATCTGTACAATTCATAAGGTTAAGAAACCTTCTCAATATTAAGAATATCAATAGCTGTAAAATTATTTTTTAACACATATAAGCCAAGTTGCTTAATAAAAAGCCAATTTATACGCAAAAAGACTCTTATACATTTAATATTCGCCATAAAATAAGTTGAAACACTTACCACTCAATTTATTCATAGCGTATCAAACTTAAAACAATAACTCATGAAAATAACCAATGAGTTAACAAAAAGCATTCATATTTTAGATGTTTTCTATGCGGGATATTGAGAAATTTCAATGAAAAAAATCAGCATCGTCATACAACCTATAACTCAAACGGTTTGACTTTGCTGGTAAACGGAAATAAGTGAATCACCAACGCATAGAAGAGCTCGATATGTGTTTGCACACATTTGCGGTCAACACCACTACAGCGTCAAGTAAACAAAAGATAGCGCAATGAATCAGAAAAAGGCTAAGTGCGATAAAGCACTTTAACCACATGCCAACCAAATTTGGTTTTGACCAATTGTGGGGTTAGCACTTCACCTTGAAAGCAGGCTTTGTCGAAAGCAGGAACCATTTGGCCTTGACGAAATTCACCCAAGTCGCCGCCTTTTTTGCCTGATGGGCAAGTCGAATACTTCTTGGCGAGTACGTGAAACTTCGCCCCTTTCTTGAGTTGAGCCAAGATATCATCGGCTTGCTCTTTGTGTTTCACCAAAATATGCAAAGCTGCTGCAGTGCGAGCCATAATGTTTCCCCTATTTTGTCGAGCCGCGTAGTGTACTCGATCAACAATAAATGTAAACGCATGGCTGAGATCAATACAAAACGGTCGAATATCGACTAAATTCAAGCCATTCCGTTGCCGATACGGTAATTTCGTTTAGTATAAGTAAGAGTCCGAACTGTTAAAGAAAATATTATGGCTAAAGTCGTCAGTAAAGCGAACCAATCACAAGGAATGTTGATGTTCACGCTCAGTGCCCAGCAGCAACTTTTCGCTATCGGGACACTGAAAGTCCGGGAAATTGTGACTTATCAACCAATGACTCAGATCCCCTATTCACATCATCATGTGATAGGAACGGTTACTATTCGTAATCTTACAGTGCCAGTGATTGATATGGCCGCAGCGATTGGCTTTCGTCCAATCCAACCGAGCGAGTATCAGAAGTGCTATTTGATCGTCACAGACTGCTTACGCACGGTTGTGGCTTTCATGGTTCGCACTATAGAGAAAATCATCGAGTGTGATTGGCGACAAATCGAATCGTCCCCCGAGACGGCAGGACATGATGTTTTCGTCACCGGGATCACCCGATTCCAGAACAAAATTGTGCAGTTGCTAGACGTGGAGTTACTGCTCTCTAAAATCTACCCACAATATGAATCGACCAAAGTCCCTATGTTGACGGATATCGAGCGTGAGCGCTTAAAACCCCTCAATATTTTGTTGGTCGATGACTCTTCGATTGCGCGTAAACAGCTCTCTGATGCGCTGGATAGCATCAACATTCCGTATCATATCTGTAAAAATGGCAGTGAGGCGTTGGATTTGATGCGTGATATGGCACGCGATCACCGCGCCATCGACATTTTAGTGAGTGATATTGAAATGCCGGGATTAGATGGTTATGAGCTGGCATTTGAAATGCAAAACGATCCGCAGTTAAACCATGCTTATTGTATTTTGCACACTTCGCTCTCCAGTGAAATCTGTGTCGATCGTGCCCATCAAGTGGGCGCTCACGAAGCGTTGGAGAAATTTAACGCCACCGAGTTAGTCGAAGCCATGTTGCGTGGAGCCAAAAAGCTTCAGACGCAGCGTTTGCAAAAATCGTGATCGGTTAAGTATTTAACTCAAAGCCAATCGCAAGACTATTTGCTGTAACAAACAAAACATGAATTCTCGGCAGCCCTAGCGCTGCCGAGAATTCAGCAAATCAGGTATACACCATAGTTGCTCATGATGACTCAGCCACTCTTGTAATTGTGTCGATAACGTCTCTTGCTCCACCTCGGAAAACTTGGCGAGCAAACTCGACTGTAAATCACAATACTCTGGTAACCAGAGTTCGATGCGTTGTCGCCCTGATTCTGTCAGTGTCACCTCAACGTTACGCCTGTCATACCTACTGAGGTTTCTCTCTACAAGTCCTTTGCGTTCAAGCCGCGTTAAACGGTTAGTCATAGCCCCTGAGCTGAGCAATAACCGCACTTGCAAGTCCGAAGGGTTTAGGCAATAAGGATGACCGACACCACGCAAGGTCATTAACACTTCAAACTCTCCAGCGGTCAGTCCCGCTTGTTGATAGAAGGCCTCCATTTTTAACTCAATACGTCTCGCCAACCGTTGTAGCCGATGAAGTACCGACATGGGCAGAGTATTTAGCTCAGGCAGCTCATTTGCCCATTCCATGACGGATTTTTGCACTGAATCCATGCGTTTTATCCTGTGTTGTTCCCTTTATTCCTTGACGTTAGCACTTCAACGAGGATGAGGAAAATGGCTCGCATTGAGTAGCCTCTCTAGCAAGAACAAATTTGCAGCGTTTCTACAGTAAATCCGCTAATCTTAAGGTTATGAAAATGTCTTGCGTATCCGAAACAAGTGATGACAACTGAAGATTTCAAAAAATCCACGGCTAACTTAAAAAAAGTCGTACCTTTAATGATGAAACATCATGTCGCGGCCACCCCCGTGAACTATGCCTTGTGGTATACCTACGTCGACCAAGCCATTCCGCAACTGAATGCGGAAATGGACTCTGTATTGAAAAATTTTGGGCTTTGCCCACCCGCTTCTGGTGAACATCTTTACCAACAATACATTGCGACCAAAGCAGAAACCAATATTAATCAGTTACGTGCGAATGTTGAGGTACTTCTTGGTGAAATTAGCAGTTCAATGAGTGATACGCTCAGTGACACCAGTTCCTTTGCTAATGTGATTGATAAAAGCTTTAAGGATTTAGAGCGCGTCGAGCAAGACAATCTCTCGATTGAAGAAGTAATGACGGTGATCCGCCGCTTGGTGAGTGACTCTAAAGATATTCGACACTCAACCAATTTCCTAAATAATCAACTGAACGCGGCAACACTAGAAATCTCTCGTCTTAAAGAGCAGCTGGCGAAAGTTCAGAAAGATGCTCTGTTTGACAGTTTATCTGGACTCTATAACCGCCGAGCTTTTGATGGCGATATGTTCACGCTGATCCATGCAGGTCAACAAGTCAGCCTGATCATGCTCGACATCGACCACTTCAAAGCCCTTAATGATAACTATGGCCACCTGTTTGGTGACCAAATTATCCGTGCGATCGCCAAACGTCTTCAAAGCCTATGCCGTGACGGCGTGACAGCTTATCGTTATGGCGGTGAAGAGTTTGCACTGATTGCTCCGCACAAATCGCTGCGTATTGCACGCCAGTTTGCTGAATCGGTGCGACGTTCAATAGAAAAGCTCACCGTAAAAGATCGGCGTAGCGGTCAATCGGTCGGTAGCATTACCGCTTCGTTTGGTGTAGTAGAAAAGATTGAAGGTGACTCTTTGGAGTCTCTTATCGGTCGAGCGGATGGATTGCTGTATGAAGCGAAAAATCTGGGCCGCAATCGAGTCATGCCGCTCTAAACTCTGCTATACGTACCCACACGTTGTAAATCGACGGCACGGGAAAAGTTACACAGCTCCAAATTGCCACAAAAAAGCCAAGAATTACTGACTCTTGGCTTTTTCATACGATGGCGGATTAATGTGAAAAACAGTCTCCGAGGAAATATTCGTCACCATTTCGAGCTGTATACTCTTTCTCTTCAATACGAGCTTGTGGTCGACCTTGTTCATCGCCTTTGATCAAACTTACCCAGTGGCGAATAGTGGTGCTTGGCTGTGCGTGGTCATTAGAATGATTGAGTACTGTGCACGTTTCTAATTGAATGTCTGCGATTTCTCGTAACTCAATGCAACCCGTGCCGCGCTGGCAACCTAATGTCATTTCAACATGACTACCTTGCCCATCACGAAACAGAAGATGGCTTGGATTTTCTTTACTGCCATTAAACGCCACAAACTGTTTTGGGTATTTCAAGCCACTATGACGTCCATCTTGAAAGTAAGCGAGCAGATGGTTGTAATCTATCACGTATGCGGTCACATCTTGGTGAGTACCATTTTCAAGCGGAAACAGACGATCCAATAACTGTTTGGCTTTGGTTTGTTTTTCACGCTGTTGATTGGCGGCGACCGTTTCTACGGCGAACACAGCTTCAGCGATAAAGGGTTTGTTTTGGTGTTGGATTTCTGTTTTATCAAACGTCAGCATGTTCATCGTCGTTCCCTCGTCCAGATTCAATGTCATTTTGCTGCAAAGACACTGGCGATATTTTCGCCGGATTTGTGACTTCGCTTACTTGGAAGACTAGCGGATTTTTGACTACAATTTCACAACAAAAATTTTACAATGTGAATTTTACAAAATGAGTGTGTCTAAAAGTCTTGTTCGACAGTCCCATTTTCTGGGCACTAAAGTCAGAAACCTTCGGAAAAGGAACCACTTAACCATGGAGGATCTTTCTGCGCGCTGCATTCGTGTTAGCCCTGAATACGCACCATCGGTTTCTTATCTCTCTATGATTGAGCGCGGAAAACGAGTACCGAGCGTTGAGATGCTGGAAGTGATCGCGGAAGTGTTTCAAAAAGATCCCATCTGGTTTTTAGATGATGAGCCAGAGCAAATTGATATCACTCCCGAAAAAGGCAATCGTGGTGGCATTAGTGGAATGGCTCTTGAGCCCAGTTTTTTGTTTTCCAATGATATTTTACAAATCGCTATTCCCGAGATGCTCTCGCAAACTGGGATCACTGGCCGCCAATTTGCTCATCTCTTGATCCGAGCCCATCAAGAAAGTCTGCAAAATCATTTCCCAGATCTTGAACGCGCTGCAGAAGAGGTGGGGCTAAAACGCCTTAATTTATCTGTCACCGATTTGCTGGACATTGCCAAAGGGCTTGGATTGGACGTGCGTTGGGTAAAGCGTACGCCGCATGATGTAACAGACGAACTTGGGGTGAGTGCCAAACAGCTCGTTACCTCTTTTTTTGAGCCGCCAGGCCGCATTTACCTAAATGAGATCCTGCGTGAATACCCAACGCGATTGAAATATGACCTTGCGGTTTATATCGGACATAATGTGCTGCACAACAAAGATGGCCTAAAAAGTGTCCTCTCCGTCGGCCACACTCAAGGGTGGGATGAGATGGTGGAAACCTCCCCCTCTTCAGAGCTGAATTCACAAGATATCTTGCAAGCTTGGCGAGATTTTGAATCCAGCTTTTTTGCTGGGGCACTGCTGTGCCCTAAGGTGCCCTTCCGGCAACTGCTCGATCGTAACGGATATGAAATCAGCGTTCATCAGAAAGCGGGAGTCTCACCTTCTGTCGCCATGCGGCGGATGACCGTCGTTTCGCCCTATCCCCACTGGCACTATTTTGATGCCTATGGTGAAGGGAAACTCAAGGCCGTATACCGTGGAAATGGTATCCCACTTCCTTGGGGAAATATGCGTAAAGTGAATGATCCTTGTCAGCATTGGGCCGTTTTTCGTCGTCTTTCACAACCACAGCAAGGCAGTTCAGCCCAAATTTCGATTTTAACTGTGGGCGACGAGCCTCGAATTTACTGTTGTGAATCACTCAATGTTGTGGATCCTGCCGGCAACAACCGTGTCTTGTGTGCGGGCATCGACCTCAATCCTGCGATTAATGCACAAGGTGGGGACGCTCTCGCCATTGCTCAAGAGCTCAAAATGAGTTGTGTGCAGAAAGGAGGAACTACCGCGATTCCAGCGCCGATTAAACGTGATTTGCGCACTATCGCCAAAATTCTCAACATCAACTGGGTTGAACGAGGTATCGAGAATGAAGCGAGATTAATTTGCTCACGCGGTGCGGTTTGTCCACGAAAGCCAAGATGCTATGGCGAATGTGGTGAATAAAAAAAAGGCCAACCACAAGAAGTGTGATTGGCCGTCTATAAGTGTGAACAATGGTGTTCACTAACAACGTCAGTTGGCTAGGTGACCCTCGGCTTAGAAGGGTCAATCTAATAAATGCAGATTACGTGCCAACTTTTCATTAGCGACTTTTGCATGAAAATCGGGCAAAAAACGAACAGTTTCATTACAACCACACTCATAAACGAATGACGAAATGCGATTTCTATTGCAAATTGCAAAATCAAAATTTGCAAAATGCAAAGGCGAGCGTGGTAAAGATCAAAAGCGATAGAGTGGGTTTTGCCTACGCTTAGCGGTATACATACGTTCATCGGCCAGTTTGAACATTTCATCAGGTGTGGCAAACGACTGGTCATACAAAGCATATCCGATACTTACACGAACATGGATAAGCTTGTCGTCATAAACGATGGGCGTTTCAGAAATCCTTTTTAAAATATTGTCACTGACTTTAAGCACGTCTTGTTCACGATGAATTCGTGGAATTAACACGAGAAACTCATCCCCCCCAATCCGCGCCACCAGATCGGAAACCCGCAGGCTCGATTTAATTCTTTCCGCACAAGCCACCAGCACTTTATCGCCTGCGCTATGTCCATGGGAATCGTTGATAGATTTAAAACGGCCAATATCAATGTTCAACAAAGCAAAGTTACCTTCGCTATGAGAGCGCTTAGCATTTTCAAAGTAGTGTTCAATGGTATAGATAAAATAGCGCCGATTCGGCAAGTGGGTTAAAGGGTCATGTAGCGCACGCTCCTCCGCGACTTGATAAAGGCGCATGATAACGCCAAAGCCTGCCATCAATACCAATAACACCGAGTATCCCAACAAGCGCACTGCATTTCGGGTATACCAAGATAACTGCTGTAGTAAATCTTGCTTTTCAGCGACCGCAATTCGCCAACTTCCGTAAGGGAAATAGACATTCTCTTGTGCAAAAGCGTGCTCAAATACTCGAGGCTCTCCAAAAAACACGTCCCCCTCACTGCCACGGCTGTCTAAACCACGAATCGCAACCTGAAAATGCTCCCCAAAGCTGTAAATACTGGTTGCTGAAAGCAATGAATCCCAATCCATCACCACACTCAGTACCCCCCAATAACGCGTATCCTTCGGTGGGTCGTAGAATATCGGTTCTCGAATCACCAGCGCGCGCCCACCTTGAACGAGATCGACAGGTCCAGAGACGAACGTCTGTTTGATTTCACGTGCTTTTTTTATTGACTGCCACTGCTGAGGAACGGTGCGGTAATCCAAACCGAGTAGTGCATTGGTTTGAGGAAGCGGATAGCTGAAAGCGACCACATCATTAGGGGCGATACCTAATGAGCGTAAGTGATCGCTATTCCTGATCACCGCCGCTGAAAGCGGCTCCCATTGATAGATATTGAGGTCGGGATCTAGGGTTAACAGGGTTGTTAAACCTTTTACGGTATAGATATCACCCAAAATCTCAGCTTCTAATTGAAAACGTACGATGGAAAGATCTTCTTTAGCTTGTTGACGTAAACCCTCTTGTAGATCACGTGTATGGCTAATATGAAGGGATTCAATAACCGCAATGCCCAAAAAGAGTAAGGCGAGAAAATAAATTGAGACATACTTATATTTGTGCGAGGTTAACCCCATCCCTCAATCCTCAGTTTTATTATTGTTTGTTGATTACTGAGTGAACCACACAGATCCATTCGCAAGCGTACTATACCCAAACAACTTGGCGTTGCAGGTAGGCGGAAAGTCAGTTCATCTCCCTGAGCATAGATAAACTATGTGATTGAGGTCAACGAACGTAGTCAACACCGCTGCAGCTTCAAGTAGGAAGGGCATACAACTTATCGCTACTCAAACACGGCCTGCTTTACAGTAGCGAAGAAGATAAGCCATCCAAATATCACGACGAGCTTATTTAATAGATTAACGCAAATGTACAATAAAGAAACTAACTGATTATAAATTTGTAAATATAACTCATGATGAAAAAACTGTTTTTGGATACTCATTCCGCTTCTGGCGAGATAAAGTTAACTGATGGTTTACTCTACTGGTTTCCGCAATTTCTCACCCCGATTCAAGCCGACCAAGCTTTTCAGCAAATGCTCACACACTTGGATTGGCAGCAGAAAAGTATTCGTCTATTTGGTAAAAGCGTGCTTCAACCGCGACTTATCGCTTGGTATGGAGAAAAAGGCTACCGTTATTCAGGTCTCTCTTTATCTGCTCAACCCTTCCCGCCACCGTTGCTTACTTTAAAGACGCAGTGCGAACAGGCCGCACAAGCCCCCTTTAATTCTGTACTCGCGAATCTTTATCGCGATGGGCAAGACTCGATGGGCTGGCATCAAGACAATGAGCCAGAATTAGGCTCTAATCCGGTAATTGCCTCCCTCTCTTTAGGAGAGAGTCGCCGATTTCTGTTGCGCCATCACAAGGATCATGCGTTGCAAGTCGAATGCGAATTGAATCATGGGGATTTGCTGATTATGGCAGGGAACACTCAGCACTTCTGGCAACACGCTATCCCTAAAACTCGTCAAACCAAGCAAACACGGATTAATCTTACTTTCCGTAATATTCTTTAATACCCAAACTACTTGGCGTTGCAGATAGGCTGAGTTTATTCTCATGAGCATAGGTAAACTAGGTGATTGGGATGAACGAACCTAGCCAACACCGCGGCAGCTTCAAGTAGGAAGGGGATAGTAATTCAAAGTGTTGATGCCGTATCGCTTACGTTGTCGATAAATGAGACGTGTTGACACAAACTCGGATTATTGACATACCACTAACCAGAGCCTCACATCGACCCAGCTCCGCTGCGCTAGAGTTTTTTGGTCTAAAAATGCGCAAATTTGATCGGATACTGTCATGATGAACAAAACTCAAATAGCGGTTGTCTCTAGCCTTATCACGGCACTGATTCTTCCCACTTTTACGAGCTACGCACAAACTCATCCTTTGGAGGTACCGCCCAAAGCCCAAAATCGCGCACAGAATTCTCTCGAACACTTAGGCCACGACATAGCGCCATCACCAAGCGTAGTCGCCCCCGTTTCGTTTCAAGCAACCGCTAACCTCATTAAACAAACTTATGAAAGCCAACTGTTTACACTGCCCGGCTTTAAAGAAGGTCACTATGCACTGCGTATGTATCGCCAAACCTTAGATGATAAATACGCGGCGGCGATTGGTAGTGATTTATCACGAGTCGCCAGCGGTTTGAACTACTTTGCCGCTGAAGTGAACACGCCTGAGCAAATTCAACGTTACGCTCAGAAGCGTCTAAAACGCTATCAACACAGTGATGACGAGCGCACTCAACGCCGTTTCGCCGCGACGCAAACGATGCCGGAGTATCTCTATCTCGGGATCGATTTGCTCGGCCCAATGGCTCGCGCCAACGAATATGGGCTGCAACATAAGGAAGACGCCAAGCTGCGCCAAGTTTTACGTCGGTATGACTTCACACCCTACGCCACAGACAGAGCGATGATTGAAGCTTGGGCAGCACAATTAGCCAATCAGGTGTATTGGTTACGTCAACTCGGTGAACAAGACGTGGTTGAGCCTTTTATCCAAGCCTTTCGTGATACCTATCCAGATCAGCGTGATTGTGAGCTGAATGACCAACAATACGGCAATAAACTGGTATGACGCATATTATCTTTGCGGACTCAGAATACTACCAACATCCGGTGAGTCAGCAGCAACATCAGTGGATTTACGACTATTTCCGCGCCAACATAGACACTATTTTGCTGCGCGCTAAGCCAGACATTGTGGCCGAAGTCGGCATTGCCTTCCTACTCGCAGGGCTAGAAGATGATCCTGTGGTACTCAAAACCCGCCAGTTTATTCAAGCGGCCGTCGATAAAGAGCAAGGAATGATCCCTTCCACTTCTGGTGATTTCAATTTATCCCTCGGTGAGCACCGTAATGTGTTGGCCATTATGCTGCTTGATTGGCGTTCGGTAAACCCAGCCCCGCTGGCAGGTAAGCACTCCAAAGTCTTTGCTGATCTGCCTTATGGCTTAATCAAAAAAGCACCCAATCCATTAAAAGGCCAAGGATGAAATAAGCCTCGACCAGTCATATTACTAAGCGGATTTTAATCTGGTTTTTCGCTCAGTTAAGCGAGGTAGAATCCCATTAATCACAGTGGTGACTATGATCACTGCCAGCCCGACTTGCTGGGCGAGCGTGTAGTCGACATCAAAAAACAGCACTTGCCATAGGGCGCTGAACAGCAGATTCGTAAAGATAAGTGGAGCCAGTTGCGAGCCCGATTTCGCTAAGCGATAAGCTTTTGCGCGAAATACTTGCGTATTGACGACGAGGATGGCGCTGAGCAATAAAGCCGCGAATGTCACAGCTCCTGAGATATCCCAACTCATCCCTAAACTTGCCCCAACATCGCTACTCCAAGGCACCAACAATAACAATGGGCTGAGTAATAACGCTGCGACCAAAAATGTCCAGCCATGAATTTCTATCGAGCGCATGTCACTTTGCGCTGCACGATACAAACTTAACTGCGAACCCGCATTAAATAAACCTGCGCTCAGACCTGCAAGCAATTCTGGTCGCCACTCAATTGAGCCCGTATTACCTGCCAGCATAACCACTCCAACGAAGATAATGCACACACTCAGCACCGTGCGCCAAGCCAATTGACCACCCCATAACCACTTTTCCAATAAAGGAATGAAGAGTGGACCAGTACTGAATAGCACGACGCTTTCCACCAGCGAAAGGGATTGCAATGCATAGATAAAACAGAGCTGACTGCCCGCAATACAAACGGCACGGATCAACAAAGAAAACCACATGTTTCTCTGCGGCCAACGAAAGTGGGTCAACTTCATTGCAACCAGTAAAAATAGCGCCGGAATAATAAAACGTAAAAATCCCAATAGGGTGATGGGGATAATGTGCGACAAATATTGAGTCAGTAAACCGGTTAACGACAAACTAAAGGTAGATAACAACATAAATAACACTGGTAAAACATGGTTTGGCATACAACTCTCCTTACATTGCCGCCAATTGTAAGCAGATGACCGGATAAAAAATAACGAGTAATATTGACCAAACCTGTTAGAGATACTTACAGATCACTTTATGCGTAAATTGGCCCCCTTAAAATCTCTCTACTCTTTTGTCGCTGTGGCAGAAACAGGCAGCATGACACTTGCAGCAGATGCACTCAACGTCAGTCACTCGGCCATCAGCCAAGCGATAAAGTCATTGGAATTACAACTCGGTCAGCCCCTTTTTCATCGAGTAGGTCGTCAAGTTGTCCTTAATAGTGCAGGCAAACGCTATTACCAAAAAGTAGCGCCCGCTCTGGAGCAAATTGTCGAAGCGACGGAATCTTTACTCAAACCCATGCACTCCAATCGTATCACCTTGAATATGATCAACTCGTTGGCTCTTCACTGGTGGATTCCACGCTTCAGCAGTTTTCAAGCCTTTGCGCCAGATGTTGATGTACGCATTTCAACCTTAACCGGTGCTTTTTCTTTGGAGGAGCAAGGCGTCGATGTTGCTTTAATCCACGGTCAATGGCGCGAATGGCAAGACTACTATTGTGAGCAATTAGCCGATGATGAGCTGGTAATGGTCATCAGCCAAAACATGATTTCGGCGAACATGCCTCTCAAGCAAGCATTAGCTCAATTTCCAGCGATTTTTGTCAATAATCCAAGGCGGCAAACCGATTGGGATATTTGGTGTCAAGCCAATCAAGTCACGCCACCGCCACAACAGCGCAATCTTTCTTTTTCGGCATCAGCGCAAGCGCTGCAAGCCACATTGAGTGGTTTAGGCGTCTTTGTCACCCACAAACTGTTTATTAAACAAGAATTGGAGAGTGGGATTTTAAAAGAAATTGGTCAGCCCGTGACTCATCCCGATCAGGGATACTATTTCGCTTGCCGACCTGAAGCATTGCGTTCTGAAGCGGTATTGACACTAAGAAGTTGGTTACGTAATGAATTCCAAAAAAATCAAAACAGACAAAAGTAGTAGATTATTTTTATGTAATTTGGACAAGCATCATTATATTAAATGAAGAATGTAGAGTTGCATATCAAAAAGATGAATAAAATCACACTATTTCGTTATTTTTCGCCTTCAAACAAGCCAATATCATCTAAACTTTAGCTAACTTTACCGAATGGATCGAATTTGGATGGATAGCTTTGCTGGCAACCAATTAAAAGAGATGACAGAGATGCGTTTTGCTCGTAAGCAGCATATTGTCCTGATCAGCTCTGGTGTTGCTACCGCTATTTTTCTTGGGTTTGCCCTTTACTACTATTTTAACCATCAACCCCTGTCATCCGGTTTATTGTTATTAAGCGGTATTGTCACCTTATTGAATATGATTTCGCTGAATCGTCACCGCGAATTACACACTCAAGCCGATTTAATTCTGTCATTAATTCTGCTCACTTATGCGCTGGCCTTAGTCAGCAATGCTCAGCATGAATTATCGCATCTCTTATGGTTATATCCGCTCATCACCACTTTAGTCATGATTAACCCTTTTCGGTTAGGCTTGGTTTACAGTGCAGCGATATGCTTAGCGATGACCGCCTCTATCCTTTTTAATCCGGCACAAACTGGCTCGTACCCTATTGCACAGACCTATTTTTTAGTAAGTCTATTTACGCTGACGATTATCTGTAATACCGCTTCTTTCTTTTTCTCAAAAGCGATCAATTATATTCATACCCTATACCAAGAAGGTATTGAAGAGTTGGCTTATCTTGATCCGTTAACGGGCTTAGCCAATCGTTGGAGCTTTGAAACTTGGGCCACAGAAAAGCTCAAAGAACAACAGAGTTCGAATACCATTACCGCGCTTGTTTTTCTGGATATTGATAATTTCAAACGCATTAATGACAGTTACGGCCATGATGTTGGCGATCAGGTGTTAAAACATTTTGCACACCGTCTACGCAATAATATTCGTAATAAAGATCGAGCCACCAATCAACATGATTATTCCATTGCTCGATTTGCTGGTGATGAGTTTGTGCTCTTGTTATATGGTGTGCGAAATTTGCGTGATCTCGATAATATTCTCAACCGTATCTGTAATCTCTTCGTCGACCGCTATCCTGAGACGGATATGCTCAACAACCTCACGGTGAGTATAGGGGCAGCTATTTATCCCAAAGATGCGATCACTCTGCCGGAACTAACCCGCTGCGCAGATAAAGCCATGTATGCCGCTAAACACGGTGGAAAAAATCAGTACCGCTATTACCATGATGCCGCTTTCCCTCCGGCTGTAGAAACCGTATTAGGCAGTCAGCCCGTTGAGGCTCCTAACGTAACTCCACTGAAAAAAGCGCACTAAGCTCATCCAAACATGTACATCAGCCATAAACATACTGCGCCAAAGACGGCCATCCAGGCTGCATAGCGAGCGGTGTTAGGCTTATCAGGCTTAGGTTTAACCACCTGTTTCAACGCCGTCCGTTTAGCGTATTGCATAAAGCTAGGATCAGCCTCGCGTATTTCTTCACGCTTATGCTGGGCAGAATTCGCCGCCTGCGTGAAACGCTGCAACTGCTCTTTGGTCAGATCTTTGCTTGGATCGTAATTCGGATATCGATCGTTATGTTTGGGCAAAATAGCCATGGCAATCCCTCCCATTCATGCGTTGTCCTTCGTCTTGAGTGTAACGGCTAATCTTAGGCTGACCCGCACCATCACTCCCCAATCATTCAAATTTCTCGAATATGAAGCTCAACTTCCCCTGCTGCTCATTCATCTCTGGCTTATCTACAATTTCCCTCATCATCGCTCAGTCTGCAATGGAGAAGTCTTATGACTAAAGACCGCGAAATTCGCCAAACAGTTCCCGCACAACCCACCTCAGATGGTGATGGTGTCAAAATTCAGCGTATTGCAGGATTTCAACGCCCCAATTTCTCGCCGTTTTTGATGCTCGATGAACTGAAAGCCGATTCTCAAGCCGACTACATCGGTGGTTTTCCGCCTCATCCACATCGCGGTATTGAAACCTTGACTTATATGCTGCAAGGGCATTTTCAGCACCGAGATCAGATGGGAAATGTGGGCGAATTACGATCCGGCGGCGCGCAATGGATGGCAGCAGGACGTGGCGTGATCCACAGTGAAATGCCGATTATGCAAGAAGGGCAATTGCACGGCTTCCAAATCTGGATTAACCAGCCGGCTCGCAACAAGATGTCGCCTGCGAAATATCAAGATTTCCAGCCTGAAAGTATTGTTGAACACCATCATCCACAACAAGGTTTACTGCGCGTGATTGCCGGTTCCGTCGAGATTGAGGATCAAACGATAACAGGCCCATTAACCGATACTGGCGTGCCTGCCACCGTTGTCGATTGGCGAGCAGAAGCGGGGCAAGACATCAGCATCAACACACCGCCTCACTTTAATGCCATGTTGTACGTCTATCGTGGGAGCCTGAACGTTGGGAAACAGTCGGTCAAAGCAGGACACATGGCCATGCTGACAGCCGGAGAACAGCTCACCCTGCGTGCAGAGCAACCTTGCGGCAGCTTGCTTTTAATGGGGCAACCCATCGATGAACCCGTTGTGCATTATGGACCATTCGTGATGAACAGCATGGCTGAGATTGAGCAAGCGATCCGCGATTACAATGCAGGGCATTTTGAGACCTACTGATGTTTCATACCCAAACGACTCGGCGTTGCAGGTAGGCAGTAAGTCAGTGACAAAGTTCTCTGGAACCAATATGCACAGCCATCGACTGGCCTTTGGAGAGAGTATGCCACACCTGTAAAGGTGTGGCTTTTTTCAACTTAAGCAGGCAAAAATTCACACAGATAAGCGGTCGCGACTTCCACTTGCAGATCAAAAGAGGAATTACCCGCCACTTCAAACGCTTCACCTGCAGTAAAGGTAACCCAGTCAGCATCGGTGACACGCTTAATAGTCAGCGCACCTTTGACTACCGTCATGCGCTCTGGTGCACCAGTACCGAAAGTGTATTGGCCAGGAGCCATCACACCAACCGTACTCTCTCCATCTTGCTGGCTGAAGCCCAGTGACTTTACGTTGCCATCAAAATACACGTTTTCCTTGATCATTTTTTCTTCCTGTCTGTCATCAATCACTACAGTCGTTTGACTGCAAAATTCAAGCGAGAGTTGTAACCCATCACTTCACTTTGTACAAGTGCCAGCAATACGCCTTTTGCTAGGAGGTATATACTCATAACAAGGGTGAGAGCATTGACTCGGTATCGGATATGAAACATTCCTCACGAAGCACTCATTTTATTTGAGGATAAAATCACGCTTTTACCGTATGCTTTTTGCGGTTAGAGGTCGCTTAGCACAAGCTAGGCAGCGGCATAAACCAAGGCACGATGCCTTGTCGCCAAATCCAACATTTTGGGTTATCCGATGCCCTTAACGCCATGAACTATACCCAAACGACTTGGAGTTGCAGGTAGGCGGCAAGTCAGTGAATCCCCATGAGCATAGGCAAACTATGTGATTGGAGTGAACGAACGCAGCCAACACCGCTGCAACTTCAAGTAGGAAGGGTATCAAGTTCTACACTGAGCGTTGGGTGATTATTTGTTTGCCATAAACCGTTGTTTGTCATAAACCAAGTGAGAAAATGTCAAAAGAGCTGGTCTTTAAATCTGTATTCTGGTCATCACTCTCTATTCTCGGGGTGGCATTTGCTATGCTGCTCTACGTGAGTTATCAAGACTACGTGAATCCTAAACACGTTTTCGGTTCTTGGATTGAAATCGGTGCACCGAATTACCAAACCGAAGTGCTGCGTTTTAATGAACAAGGTGTCTATCGCAATGATCGCTTGATCAGTACCAACTTTGAATTTGACGGAGCTGCCATCACCATTCGTACTGGCAATGGCATCTTCGTTTACGAGCTCTCAGGTACCTTTAACTCGCCACAATTGAAACGAACTCAACCGATCAACCCTGTGCAGCGTTTTATTCGCCAAGGGTTTGAACATACTGTCAGTGATCAGGGAAATAACGCCGCGCAGCTTAGACGCTCGGCGTTATCCGAACACTTCAACGAAAAATAGCCTCCCGTTTAACACTCCGTTGCACGAGATAATCTCTCTTTCTCCCCCATTTCTTGCTCTCGCTGCGCCAAGTAGTACAAACCCATCATGGCTAAGCACAAAACAAAACAGAGCCCGTATAACCACTGTGCGTTGAGATATTCGATCATCATACCTCCAGCCAGTGGAGCAATCGCAAAACCTAACGAATAAAGCGCTGCCGCACCAAAATAAGAGCCTCGTAAATGAGCGGGGGCTAAACGGTCAATCTGCACATTTAGCGTCGGAAATGCGATCACCTCCCCCATACTCAAGACAAAACAAGCCAAATACCAACCTAATGGAAAAGCTTCAGGGGTGAACATAAAACCGACTTGCGCAAGCCCCATCAAAGCCATTCCCAAGCGCGTACGTGTAAACAACGGCACGCTTTCCAACAGTTTCAATGTCGGAAACTGGAATAAAATAATGGTCATGGTATTGACCAATACTAACCCGGCCACCAACTGAGCCGCATCCGCAATCCCAGAGCGAACAATCACTTGCGGCAATGAGGACTCAACCTGACCATAAACAAACATCATCAGGAAGTTAGCCAGCATCATTTTAACGAACACATTGTCTTTACTGATCACACGTAAAGTGGCAGAAAAATTGGGGAGAAGTGAGCGATCTGGTTGTTGGAAACGTCCTTTACGCTCCAAAGTGGCGAGCAACCATAAACCAAACAGAAAATACGCTATGCCCGTGACGATAAACAGCACTTGCGGATGAGCAAGCGCAAGGGTAATTCCTATTAATGGGCCAATGGCTCCCCCAAGGTTAAGCAGAAAATAACGGACATTGAGCGCCAATTCACGATCTTTTTCATCGGGTAAGTTATCCCCAATCACCGCTTTGCCGGGCGCTTCAATCATAGGGCGCATTAATCCAGTTAAAACGATCATGATGAAAAATTGCCAGATTTGATTTGAAAGCCCGATACCAGTGTAAGCAAACGTCGCGATCAGGGTACCGCTGACCATCACCCATTTGCGGCCAAACTTATCAGAAAGATACCCTGAATAGAGCCCCGTTAACGAGCCGACCAGTGCCGATGTTGCCAACATGGCCCCCACTTCTGTCGCTGTCGCGTGATAATCTTGATACAGAAACACGACTAAAAATGGCCAAGCCATAAAAAAGCTGGTGCGCGCAAATAAAGTGCCAATAAGTACTGTCCAGACAGGAAAATTGAATCGACCCACCCTTTCCCACTGAAATAAACTCTCACTACTTTCTATGCCTTTTTCCTTACTTTTCCCCATATTTTCCCTTCCCTTAAGTCCTGACATTGTTGGGCGCTGGACATCACACTTTGTTTGTTATTTCTTCAATATAAAGAGAAAAAATGGGCAAAGATAGCGGAATTTCACAAAGCAATAAGAACAGAAATAAATATCACAATGACTTAATTAATCTCTTCCTAAACAGACAGTTATCAATTCTGAAGAAAAAGAAAAAAGCCGCAGGAACAGTATTATCCTACGGCTTTTTCATCGTTTATTCAGCGTTTAACACTTGATTGTATGTGGATCGCTAAATTTTCGTTTTTCTTTACAGCTTGAAGAAAGAGAGCTGCGCTTTTTGCTTCTCCGCAAGGTGCGAAAGCTCATTGCTGGCGCTAGCACTCTGACTGATACCCGTCACGTTCTGATGTACGAGAGTCGACATGTTCGATACGTTACGATTGATGTCCTGCGTCACGTGAGATTGCTGCTCCGCCGCGGTGGCAACTTGGGCATTCGAATCATTAATATCCGAGACCGATTCTGTAATGCCGATTAAGGCGTCATTGGCTTTGGCCGTCAGCGCTTTATTTTGAGTCAACATATCCAAGCTTGTTTGCATGCTGTCGTTCGCCATTGTTGATTGAGTCTGTAACTCTTCAATAATCGCTTGGATCTCTTTCGTAGAGGCTTGCGTGCGCGCAGCCAACATACGAACTTCATCGGCAACCACAGCAAAACCACGGCCAGATTCACCTGCACGAGCCGCTTCAATCGCCGCATTCAATGCCAGCAGGTTGGTTTGATCCGACACACCACGGATCACTTCAATCACGTTGCTGATCTGCTCAGATTGCTCTTTCAAACGCAGGACCACACGCGCAGCATCATTCAGAGCCAGCGCCATCTGTTCACTGGCTTGACTGCTCTCTTTGAAAATCGCAAGGCCTGATTTTGCCAGCTCATCGGCTTCACGCGCTGTTGCATCCGCAGAAGAAGCATTATCGCTGACGTTATCTGCCGTGCTCGCGAGTTCATTCACTGCGGAAGCCACTTGCTCAATTTCCATCAGTTCCATCTGCGCATTGGATTCCGCTTGAGTCATCACCGCAGCAAGCTCTGTCGAAGCCGATGCCACCTCTTCACTAATACGGGTCAGTTGCTCAACAGTGGTGTACAGCTGTGTGACGGTGGTATTCACATCTTGGCTCAACTTGGCAATTTCATTTTCACCGTCCGCATCGGCTTTTACAGAGAGATCACCTTGTGCCAACTTACGCATCACTGATTGCAAGCTATTGATAGGAGCAACGATTTGCCCCGATAGCAGCCAAGCCGCAAGTACCGAGAGCATCAATACCGAGAGCACGGTGATCATCGCATTGCGCATCACAACCGCATTGCTTTGCGCACTCTGCTCCATAGACGTAGTCGCGTAGTGGTTCACTTTCTGAGACAAGTCATTGATCGCACTGATCATACGATTCCCCGTCTCGCGGAAACTCTGGATGAAAACGTTCGCTTCTTCTCGCGTGGCTAAGCCTTGGTCTAAACGATTAAACAGCGCAACCATCTTCTGTGATTCAGCCACGTAGATTTCAATAGACTGTTTCACCACAGGAACATCACGGCTAAATTGTGCATCTTGCTCTATTGAACTCAGAGCAGATTGCACTTCCGTCAAACCCTCTCGCAGTTCAGCGATGAAGTTATTACGGCGTTCAGCATCATAAATTGCATACACAGCGCTAATTCGCAGCGGATAAATCGTATCGTCGATTTGTGCGATGGTGTCTTTATAACGTACCAACGCATGAGTGTTATCCGCAATCGCTTGTTGCTCATGAGTTAAGTTGACCTTAGTGATCCACAGAGCAATCACCAAAGCAATCATAGTAAATAAAACAGGGAGTAGGACTTGTAGCCGAATGGACAAGTTTTTCAGCGAAAATGGCATGCTTAACCTCTTTAAACGCAATGCACGCATCCATGCAAATGGGAGTATTCCCAGCACAAAAAATCGCCAAAATATTAGATCTTAATCACAAATTTGTCCACATTAAATAGGGTTATTTTTCAGGTATTTATGAATAATTCAACGTCAAAAATACAGAACATGAGCCAAAAAAATGACAAACGCTGCATAAATGACAATTTGTATTTTTATATGAAAAAGTATGAACACAACTTATTGTTGTGTTCATACTATGGGTAAAGAGAGAGGAGGCTTATTTACGTAATGCGTTGAGTTTGGCTTGAGCAAGACCAAATACGGTGTCCACCGGGTAGCTGCCATCATCAGTTGCGACGCCAGCCGGTTTGCCAGTGAAAATCTCGATCGCTTCGGTCACATGATCAATCGCCCAGATATGGAATTCACCTTTTTCCACCGCTTTCACAACATCAGCGCGCAGCATTAGGTTATGCATATTAGAGCGTGGAATGATCACCCCTTGGGTATCTTTGCGTCCTTTGATGGTACACACATCAAAGAAGCCTTCGATCTTCTCATTTAAGCCGCCAATCGGCTGCGATTCGCCAAACTGGTTCATGGATCCGGTAATCGCGATATCTTGTCGATTCGGCTGTTTCGAAAACGCAGAAACAATCGCACAGAATTCCGCCATGCTCGCACTGTCGCCATCCACCCCACCATAGGATTGCTCAAAGGTTATGGTAGTGGTCAACGGAATACGTGCGGTGCGCCCAAACACCGAACTGAGGTACGCAGACAAAATCATCACCCCTTTGGAGTGAATACTGCCACCAAGATCGACATTGCGTTCAATATCAATGATCTCTCCCTCACCGTATGACGTTGTGGCCGTGATTCGATTTGGCATACCAAACGCGTGATCGCTGGTTGCCAACACCGACAACGCATTCACTTGCCCTATAGCCACCCCTTCAGTTTGAATCAGCGTGGTGCCATTGACGAAGGTTTCCATCATGCTCTGTTGTAGGCGGTTCACGCGCAGTTCTTGGTTACGCAATGCCTCCTCAACATGGCTTTGACGGATCAAATTCGCATTGGCCTGTTTCGCCACATAGTTAGATTCACGCAGCAAATTGGCAATATGGGCCGAGTGTAACGACAGTTTGGTTTGATCGCCCGTGGTGCGCGAACTGTGCTCGATAATGCGCGCGATGGCTTTACGGTCACAGTGCAGCATATTGGCATCATGCACAATACTGGAAATAAAGCGTGCATAGTGCAGCTCTGAATCGGCATCACGCGGCATTTCATCCGCAAAGTCTGCTGTCACGCGAAACAGTTCACTGAATTCGGGATCATAATGCGCCAGCAATTCATAGGTGCGGTAGTCACCAAACAGGATAATTTTCACATCGAGCGGGATGGGCTCGGGATCGAGCGAAACTGTGCCAGTGAGTGTGACTTCTTTTTCCAATGAAGTGAAACTGAGCTGACGCGAACGCAGCGCACGCTTCAATCCATCCCACACATAAGGCTGTTCGAGTACTTTTACCGCATCCATGAGCAGCACACCACCATTGGCTTTGTGCAAACTGCCGGGACGGATCAGAGAGAAATCGGTAAACACCGTGCCTTTGTAGGTCGCAGTTTCAATGTAGCCAAATAGAGAGTGGTAGTTTGGGCTCTCCTCAACCACGATGGGAAACTCTTCAGCATTGCGACTAACCAGCACGTTCACTTTATAACGGCGTGGCATTTTTTTATCCAAAGACGCATTCGCAAGCTCACCTTGGTCACCGCCTTCATCAAGAAAAATCTCGACATTTTCCACAATATCTTTTTGCAGCTCGGTCAAATACGCCTTGATTTCTGGGTACTTACTGTAATCAAGCTTCAGTTTTTTAATAAAGTGGGCAATCACATCTAAAGTGACCTCATCATTCAGTTTTTTGATTTTCTCACTGTATGACTCTTCCCACTCGGTCAACTGACGCACCATATTGCGCAAACTGACTTCCAACTCATCAATCGTATTACTGAACTGCTCTTGCTCACGTTTAGAGAGCGCATCAAACGTCTCTTCCGTGTGCATCTCCTCACCGTTTAGAGCGACAAATTGATACTCCCCTTGAGGAGTCAAGGTTAAACTCACTCCCCGCTCTTTTGCGGTGCGAGTGATGCTTTCCAGTTCACTTTCTTGCTTTTGTGCAAGCTGGTTTTTTAACTTTTCAGCACGGCTGAAGTAGATTTCATTATCGAATGCCAATGGGATAGCCGTGACCAGTTTGGTCATCAGTTTTTCAATATCTTGACGAAATTGAATGCCTATCCCACAGGGTAATTTCAGCACTTTAGGTACGCGCACATCCTCAAAATTCGCTACATAACACCAGTCATACAGTTTATTGACATCGTGTTGATGGCGGCTGAGATAACGCAAAATCATAGTACGCTTGCCTAGCCCATTGCGGCCAATCGCGTAGATGTTGTATCCCTTCTCTTTGATTGACATCGCAAACTCGACCGCCTTCTGCGCTCGCTCTTGTCCAACGATCTCATCGATCGGTGCAAGTTCTTTGGTTGACTTACACTCTAGCTTTTCCAGTTTTGCGACTTGGTAGAGCTGCTCAAAACTCAGATGCTGAATCGCCATGGCTCCACTCCTTCCTTCGAGATTCTTTACTTCATATGTAGCTCAAGTGTAGAGATAAATCATTGTCTTTTTAGTGACTTATTCCTAATTCAAGACCAAGCGGACAAATAATAGCCAAAATCCACCAAACACAAAACGGTAATTATTTGCATTTGAGAATAAATTGCATTTAAATATCCCTTTCTTGGCGGGGAGAATGGACCATGGAATTACAGCAGTGTTGGAACAGTTTTTTGCAGGCTGAACAGTTACTCAAGCAAGGACACTGGTCGCAAGCCCATTACTTGTTAGAAGATGTTCTACACTACATGCCGCAACATATTCACAGTGCCGCACATGATGAGCAGACGAAACCATGCCAGATGGCGTGTTTGATCACTGGTCTGCGTGATGCCGCTATTGCGCAGTCTGAAATTTTCAACAACATCGGCCAGTATCAACGCGCGTTTGATGCCCTCAATCAAGCCTATGCTCTGTTGCAATTTCTATCGATTGAAGAAATTGACTTGATGCGCCGCCTTAATACCACCCTATGCCAAGTGAGCGAATATCTGCTGCGCCATATCAATGCCTTTTGCTACGCGCAGCGCAGTGCCGAATGGCAGTTGGAATATCAACAAGTGGAGAAAGCACACTTCTACTTTAACCAGTTAAGAAGCAGCATGGCTTTACCCACCGCATCTCCCGTGATGAATTGAATAAGGAAATACAATGTCACCCAATCCACTTTTGCAAGTTCGTAATTTAAGCGTGAGCTTTACCACCAATGATGGTGTTGTCGATGCGGTGAAAAACGTCAGCTTTGATATACGCCCCGGAGAAACCCTTGCGATTGTCGGTGAGTCAGGTAGTGGTAAATCGGTTTCGACCAACGCCTTGATGCAACTGCTGCCTAAAAACGCGCGGATCCATCCAGAATCGAGCATCATGTTTGAAGGTGAAGAGCTGCTCAATAAAACGGACACGCAGATGCGCCGCATCCGTGGGGATCGGATTGGCATGATCTTCCAAGAGCCGATGACTTCACTCAATCCCTATATGCGTGTTGGCGTTCAAGTTGCTGAAGCTATTCGTTGCCACCGTAATGTCAGCCAGAATCAAGCGAAACAGCGAGTCTTGGAGCTGTTTCAGCTCGTTCATCTGCCCGACCCCAAAGGCGCTTACCAAAAATTCCCGCATGAGTTTTCCGGCGGTCAGTTACAGCGCATTATGATTGCGATGGCACTGATCAATGAGCCGGATATTTTGATCGCCGATGAACCGACCACGGCGCTCGATGTCACAGTTCAAGCCGAAGTGCTCCGACTCATCAAAGAGATCCAAGCCAATATGGGCATGGCGATTTTGTTTATCACCCACGATTTAGGTGTGGTGAAATTTGTTGCCGACCGCGTGCTGGTAATGTGTAAAGGGGATGTGGTAGAGCAAGGCTCTACTGAACAGCTTTTCCTGCAACCTGAGCATGATTACACACGCATGCTGATTAACTCGATACCCAAAGGCAGTAAAGACCCAGTTGCTGTCGATGCAGCACCACTGCTCAAAGCCGAAGATATTCGAGTCAAGTTTCTGGTTAAACCGTACTTTATCAGTCGTCGTAATCAGTACTTTGAAGCAGTGAAAGGGATTTCTCTTGAACTCAAGCAAGGTGAAACTCTCGGTATCGTAGGCGAATCTGGCAGCGGAAAATCCACATTAGGGCGAGCTTTGATTGGTTTACTGCCTTCCACGGGTCAGATTGCCTTCAAAGGGCAAGACTTTCGCGCTTTGAGCGAGAAACAGCGCTTAGCCCTGAAGAAAGACATTCAGATGGTGTTTCAAGACCCTTATGGCTCGCTTTCTCCACGTATGACCGTTGGCGAAATCATCACTGAAGGGCTTTTGGTTCACCAACCTCACATCAGTAAGTTGGAACGTATGCAACGGGCGAGACGAGCGCTCGAAGAAGTGCGATTAGATCCGAATTCGATTAATCGTTACCCACATGAGTTCTCCGGTGGTCAACGTCAGCGGATTGCGATTGCTCGGGCGCTAATTCTGGAACCTTCCTTTATTTTATTGGATGAGCCCACTTCAGCGCTGGATCGCTCCGTACAACTGACGGTCATTGAACTGCTAAAAGAGATTCAAAAACGACGCAACATCGGCTATCTGTTCATCAGCCACGATCTTGCCGTGGTAAAAGCGTTATCGGATCGCGTGTTGGTAATGCAAAAAGGGCAAGTGATGGAACAAGGCAGTGCGGAATCCATCTTCCATAATCCACAACATGAATACACCAAAAAACTGATCGCTGCTTCTTTCGACATTCTGGAAGAAAATGCAGCATGATTCATATTAACTTCACGAATGACGTCTACACTTATTAGTGAATGAAGATTATACGGATTTCACCATGGCATAGCTGCCTTTTCGGTTTGGCCGCCGACAACAAAAACTCGCTCAAGTTGAGCGAGTTTTTTATTCTTTGTTGCTGCAGTTAAACAGAGATAAGGTGCTATTTGATACCGTAATCGGCTAACAGTTTATCAAATGTGCCATTGGCTTTAATTTCCGCTAACCCTTTATTAAACGCAGCCACCAGCTCTTCTGAACGTGGATTGGCTTTACCGGAAGTCACATGCAGTGGGTTTTCCGAAATCGCTTGGTTGGTGAAGGCAAAATCCGCCAAATTCATACCAGCTTCGGTAATGATCGATTTGGCCACCAGCTCATCTTCGACAGCAAGATCAATCCGTCCAGCTTGCAGTTTCTGTAAATTTTGTTTGAGGTCAGTAGATTCTGGACGGAAAAACGAGGGATCATTCATAAACTCATCGCCATACCCATAACCACGAACAATCCCAACTTTCTTACCGTTTAAACTGGCCAGTCCAGCAAATTCAAAGTTATCTCCGGCTTTCTTAATAAACTTCACTTGGTTAGTCAGATAGTTATCGGAGTAAGTGAGATAGGCAGTTCTCTCTTGGGTAAACCATGTCGCGGGTAGAATATCGATTTTCCCTTCTTTAACATCATTCAGCGCCCGCGACCAAGGCATGATAGTAAACTCCACCGTATAGCCTTGAGTAGCAAACGCGGCGGTCACAATGTCCACCGAAAGCCCTTTTTGCTGCGCATTCTCCATCACAAAAGGTGGCCATGGATCTTGCGCTGCAGTAATGGTTTGAGCCCAAGCGGAAAAACTACACAATACAACACTGATTAAAGTAGCAATGGATTTCATCATAAACACTCCCGTTATTGACCTAAGTTCTAAACTTCGCCATGTGTTCGGCAATTAATGCGCTGATTGCGCTGACTCGTTTTGTTCCTTCCGCGTTTTGAGCAGCGCGGTCATAAACACTGTTGGCCGCCTCTGAGGCTTCAACAATTGCAAGGCTAATCTCTTCAATTGCGGTTCTCTGCTCTGCGGCTGATTGATGGATTTGATCGCTTCGTTCAGAAATCATTTCCACTGACGATTTCACATTTCGAATCGATGACTGCGAATGGCTAACCTTCTCTGCTGTTTTTTCCAGTAGTCCGGTCATCCGCGTTAACTCTTCTTCCACCGTATTAGTTGCACGGTTCAAATTGGTGATATTGGCTTTAATTTGCTCTGTGGATTGGCTGGTCTTCACGGCTAGATTTCGCACTTCGTCGGCAACCACCGCAAATCCGCGTCCTTGTTCACCAGCACGTGCTGCCTCAATCGCCGCGTTTAAGGCCAGTAAGTTCGTCTGCTCTGAAATATCATTAATCACATTCAGTACTGTGGTGATTTTCTCCCCTTCAATCAGCAGTTTGCTCATCTCTTGATTGACTCGTACCATTTCATTACACATGTTGGAGATATCGGACGTCGCTGAACCAATTTCATGAACAACATTATCGGTTAACCGTGTCGCATTCAGCGCTTGTTCAGCCGTTTCATTCACAGTTTGTGCGACGGTTGCGACCGAGTGGTTCAGTTCTGTGGCGGCTGCAGCGATGGTTTCCAACTGATGTTTTTGCTGGTCAATTTGTGCAACGTTTTCTTCCGCCTTTTCTCGGCTTTGCTGGGCTTGTAAGCGCAGTTCAGAAGAAGCATCATTCACTTCCACGACTATGGTGCGCAGCGTGGTCGTGAACTGATTAATGCCTTGAGTCACAGCTTGAAATTCTTTGTATTTAGGAACGGGTAACTGATGGGTGAGGTCTGCATCCCCACTGGATAGAGTACGGGTTTTATCACCCAACTCATTCAGTGGTTTCAACACTGAAAAGTTCAGGATAATAAACAGCATACAAGGGATAAGAATCGCTAAAATCAATACTTTGAGCAGATTAAAAGACACATACTCAGCCAATTGCTGATGCATAAACTCATCGGAATAGCGAATTTCAATCGAGCCGAGCGGGTTCTTCTTACCATATTCAACAAACTCTAACTCTCCGCTCACAGAAGCTAACTCGGCCAATGCGCCTTCGTTTTCCACTGCGATCGTTTTGCGTAATCCTTTATCGTCTGTTGCCTGATCTAGGGTCAGATACAAAATGGCCTTACCCGTAGTATCGGTAATTTTGATCGACGAGATTTCCGGCGTTTTCAACTCCGCGCTGATCGCCGATTTCACTGTCTCTAAGTCAAAATCCCATAGCGGTTTAGGCAAATTGACTTGCAACCGCGTTAAGGTGTTACTGACCGTCAGATTGAGATCATTGGTAAAAGTATTGAGTGCTTTTTTGTACTCAAATACCGTTAATGCCAGCAAAACTGCACACACCGCAAACACAATCTGCACAATTGAGGCGACTTTAATACTTCTAAACATGTGACCTCCATTAAACCAGAAGGCTCAAGAGAAACCCTCTTCACCAGCACGCACTTCACAGGCAAGTAAAGTGGCATGGTAGGTTCCTATTCTCCCAAGTTATTTTTCCCAATCTGACATTGTGATTCTGCTACTTTGACAGGTAGCTATTCATAATTTTTTCGATGTCGATCTTTTTCAAACCTTCATTAACGATGGCTTGCCATTTCTGACCCTGTGCGTCGTTGCGAAATGCGATGTGCAGATCTTTTTCAACCAATAACTGCTTATTCATCTGTAGCTGGTCTTTATCTGCCGCCAAGCTGGGATCATTATTCTTAAGGTAGTTAAATACGTTGCTATCAATGACCGCGAGAGGCACGCGGCCTTTGGCCACTTTCTGTAAGTTTTGAACATCGCTGTTAACCGCAGAAGAGAGTAATTGCCCTTGGGCGATCATTGAATCAAGTTCAGGGGTATTGATGTAGTCACGAACGACACCAATGGTGTGCGGCTTGAGATCCTCAAGCACGGACCATTGAATAGGATTGGCCACATTTTCCGCAAAACCTAATGGGCCTTTGCCGATAGAATCGGAGAACAATAAGCTGTTGTCTTCAAAAAAGTACTCAGGAAAATAACCGGAATACTTGGCTTCACCTTTAGCCAGATGCACTGCTCGTGACCAAGGATAAAACTCAACCACCAACTCATGGCCCATCGCTTCAACGGCCGCTTTAACCACCGCAATCGACGCGCCTTTTTCAGCCAACCCATCACCTGAGTAGGGCGGCCAATCTAGCGAGGTCAGTATCAAAGTGTCAGCCTTAACAGAAAAAGCCGCCGATAATGATAAAAGCGGAATCCAAAGCCATTTGCTTAGTCCATGACGCATTTGAGGTATCCTTCATTCGTTTACACGTTATTCAAAAGGATAGACTTAGGATTGAAAATATGCGCAATTTGTTACCACGCCTTTTTTACGGGAAATGCCTAAGAAGTGATAATCCTCATAGGAAGCGGCCTTGATGAGTGAGTCTTTTATCTTTTAAAAATAATGTGATATCGCTAAATAACGGGCACGTATGTGCTCAATCAACAAACGCACTTTGTTGGGCGGTTGGCGCGTGAATGGATAAACTGCGTAGATACCAAGTTTTTTGCCGACCTGTTCTGGAAACACATCCACCAATTCGCCATTACGAAAATCGTGATACACCAAACAGCGCGGTACATAAGCAATGCCATGCCCACCAAGCGCGGCTTTGCGCAGTGCGGTGGCGTTATCGGTCGAAAAGGTGCCGGATACTTTAACTATGTAGTTGCCTTTTGCCCCTTTAAATTCCCAATCGGTCGCCCCCGTGGTTTGATAGGCGTATTGCAAGCAGTTGTGTCTAGCTAAATCTTCTGGCTTGAGTGGCTTACCGTTGCGGGCAATGTAAGCGGGAGACGCGCACACTACCCACTGCGAGTCCAAAATATGCCGCGCAATCAAACTCGAATCTTCCAAATAACCGGTGCGGATCACCAAGTCATAGCCGCCTTCAACAAGATCTACGAAGCGATTATCCAGCGACATATCCACCGTCAGCCCCGGATGCAGGTTACAAAACTCAGCGACCGCATCAGCTAAAATCAAGTCACCCGAGATGGTCGGCACCGACATTTTGATGTGACCGCTGACGTTTTCGCCAAATCCCACCACCGCGTCCAGCGCTTCTTGAGTGGCTTGCTTCACATTTTTAGCACCGTGCAACAGTGCCTTGCCTGCCTCAGTCAAGGTCAATTTACGCGTTGTTCGATACAATAGCTGCACGCCAAGTTCCTCTTCCAATCGCGCCAATCTTTTGCTAACCACCGAATTTGTAAGGCCATTTTGCTCTGCAACCTTACTGAAACTCCCCAATTCAATCACTTGATAAAACAAAATTAAGTCATCGGCACGCATCTGATTTTGTTATTTTTGGAAATAATGAATTTCATTATTTCCCTATATCCACAAAAAATAAAGCAGTAAATTCACGCCAACTTAACAACCCCATCACAACTATAAAAAATCAACAACCGAACTCTTACTGGTTAGCCGTACCCTACATTCTGTGCGCGTTAGCTCATCCCGATTGATGGAGAGTTCAAGGACGAGGAAGTACTCCATGAATGAAACATTGCTTGCATTGGTGGCCTTTTCACCCATAGTGGTGGCCGCTATTTTACTGGTCGGCCTCAACTGGCCAGCCAAGAAAGCCATGCCCGTAGCTTTCGCCCTTACCGTTGCGATTGCCCTGATATTTTGGGATATGTCGGCTAACCGCGTGATCGCCTCCGTATTGCAAGGTTTGGGCATCACGGTCTCTGTGTTATGGATTGTGTTTGGTGCGATTTTCCTGCTCAACACGCTCAAATACACAGGTGCGATTACCACGATTCGTAACGGCTTTACCAACATTTCACCGGATCGCCGCGTGCAGGCCATCATCATCGCTTGGTGTTTTGGCTCCTTTATTGAAGGGGCTTCTGGCTTCGGAACGCCTGCGGCGATTGCCGCCCCACTGCTGGTTGCGATTGGTTTCCCCGCCCTTGCAGCGGTGTTAATGGGTATGATGATCCAATCGACGCCCGTTTCATTTGGTGCGGTTGGTACGCCAATCATTGTTGGCGTCAACAAAGGTCTGGACACCCACAATATCACGGAAGCGCTGCTGGCTAACGGTTCAAACTGGGATGTGTATCTGCAGCAAATCACCACCAGTGTGGCGCTGATCCACGCTTCAGTCGGCACACTGATGCCCATTTTGATGGCGATGATGTTGACCCGTTTCTTCGGTAAAAACCGCAGTTGGACGGAAGGTTTGGACATTCTGCCTTTCGCGATTTTTTCAGGCCTTGCCTTTACTGTTCCTTACGCGCTGACCGGCGTGTTCCTCGGCCCTGAGTTTCCCTCACTCATGGGCGGTCTCGTTGGCCTTGCGATTGTGGTAACGGCGGCGAAAAAAGGCTTCTTGGTACCCAAAACCCAATGGGATTTTCGTCCTGAAAACGAATGGCCTGCGGAATGGTTAGGCTCGCTGAAAATGGATCTGGATGACGTCAAAGCCAAGCCGATGAGCCTTGCTCTCGCATGGGCACCTTATGTGCTGCTCGCGGTGATTCTCGTCGCTAGCCGTGTGAGTGCGGATTTCAAAGCGTTGCTACTGGGTATCAAGGTTTCCTTTAGCCATATTTTAGGTGAAACCGGCATCAGCACTGCCATTGAGCCGCTTTATCTACCTGGTGGCATTCTGGTGTTTGTGGCCTTGATTGCGGTTCTCACTCAAGCTCGCAGCTTAGCGCCGATGGGCAAAGCGTTTGGTGAATCGACCAAAACCTTGATTGGCGCAGGCTTTGTACTGGTGTTTACCATCCCGATGGTGCGGATTTTCATTAACTCTGGAGTTAACGGCGCAGATTTAGCCAGTATGCCAGTGACTACTGCCAACTTTGCTGCAGGCTTGGTGGGTGACGCTTTCCCAATGCTAAGTGCGACCGTCGGTGCACTGGGGGCTTTCATTGCCGGCTCTAACACAGTCTCCAACATGATGTTCAGCCAATTCCAATTTGAAGTGGCACAAACGCTGACCATCTCTAGCGTGGTAATCATCGCTCTGCAAGCTGTTGGTGCAGCCGCCGGTAACATGATTGCCATCCACAACGTGGTGGCGGCATCCGCGACGGTTGGCCTACTGGGTCGTGAAGGTGCGACACTGCGCAAAACCGTATTGCCAACCCTCTACTATCTTGTTTTGACAGGCATCATCGGAATGGCCGTGATTTACGGTTTCAATATGACGGATGCACTAACTACCCGCTAGACCGTTTTAATCAATACCGAGAGCGAGCATCTCGCTCTCATCGCTCAAACTCACCTTGCACCTCGTGTATGAGCTTGAGCAAAAAAGAAACATTCACAGAATAGGCCCAGAATAGGATTGCATTATGATCATTTCCGCTTCGACCGATTACCGCGCTGCAGCCAAAGCCAAACTCCCGCCCTTTTTGTTCCACTACATCGATGGCGGCTCGTATGGAGAACACACGCTCAGACGCAATACCGATGATCTGGCCGACATTGCCCTGCGCCAGCGCGTGCTGAGTGATATGTCTGAGCTGAGTTTAGAAACCGAGCTGTTTGGCGAAAAAATGGCGCTGCCGATCGCCCTTTCTCCTGTGGGTTTAACCGGTATGTACGCCCGCCGCGGCGAAGTGCAAGCCGCGCAAGCCGCAGAAGCGAAAGGCATTCCTTTTACTCTTTCCACGGTTTCGGTCTGCCCGATTGAAGAAGTGGCGCCTTCGATTCATCGTCCAATCTGGTTCCAGCTTTACGTTTTAAAAGATCGCGGCTTTATGAAAAACGTGTTGGAACGTGCCAAAGCCGCAGGCGTGAAAAACCTCGTGTTCACCGTGGATATGCCTGTCCCGGGCGCACGTTATCGCGATATGCATTCCGGCATGAGCGGCCCTAACGCTGCGATGCGCCGTGTATTGCAAGCCATGGCACACCCGAGCTGGGCTTGGGATGTGGGTTTGCTTGGTAAGCCGCATGATTTGGGCAACATCTCCAAATATCGTGGCTCACCGACCAAATTGGAAGACTACATCGGCTGGCTGGGCGCGAACTTTGACCCTTCCATTTCATGGAAAGACTTAGAGTGGATCCGTGATTTCTGGGACGGCCCAATGATCATCAAAGGCATTTTGGATACGGAAGATGCGAAAGACGCGGTGCGTTTCGGCGCAGACGGCATTGTGGTGTCTAACCACGGGGGCCGTCAGTTAGATGGCGTGCTTTCTACCGTGCAAGCGCTACCCGCGATTGCCGATGCGGTGAAAGGCGACCTGAAAATTCTGGTCGATTCGGGTATCCGCACTGGTCTAGACGTGGTACGCATGCTGGCACTCGGCGCAGATTGCACCATGCTCGGCCGCTCATTTATCTACGCTCTGGCAGCGCAAGGGCGAACTGGGGTAGAAAACCTGCTCGAACTGTATGAAAAAGAGATGCGGGTTGCCATGACACTGACAGGCGCAAAGAGCATTGCCGAACTGTCACGCGATTCATTAGTCAAAAGATAATAAAAATACCCTCTAACCTTAAACGACTTGAAGTTGCAGCCCACCCCTGCAACTTCAGGTAAAAAGTGAATAGAGGGAACACACGAGGAAGCACAATATGACCCCACCGATCGCCGATCGTCTCTATCAGCAGCTCGAACAAATTTTAGCGAGCCGAATTGATCCGCAGCGCATCATTACTCAAGAAGCGAAACGGCTCGCCTACGGTACCGATGCCAGCTTTTATCGGTTGATCCCCAAGATCGTGTTACGCCTCAAATCACTCGATGAAGTGATTTTTGCTATTCAGAGTTGCGGCCAACTGGGTATCCATTTTACTTTTCGCGCGGCAGGCACCAGCTTATCGGGTCAAGCCGTTTCCGACTCGGTACTCATCACCTTAACCGACGATTGGCGCGGGCATGAAGTGCAAAACCAAGGTTTGAAAATTCGCCTGCAACCGGGCGTGATTGGCGCCGATGCCAACAAGTACCTTGCCCCGTTTCAGCGCAAAATCGGCCCCGATCCCGCCTCCATCAACACCTGTAAAATCGGTGGCATTGCCGCCAATAACGCCAGCGGCATGTGCTGCGGTACGGCGCAAAACTCGTATCGCACCGTTGATGGCATGCAAATTGTGTTTGCCGATGGTTATGTGCTCGATACACGCGATCCAGAGAGCGTGGCTCGTTTTAAACAAGAGCGAGCCGACTTGGTGGAAGGCATTCACGCGCTGTGCCAAGAGACCCTTGCCAATTCTGAACTCACCGAACGCATTCGCCACAAATACCGCCTAAAAAACACCACAGGTTATGCGCTGAACGCCTTGGTTGATTTCTCTGACCCAATCGAAGTGCTGACCCATTTGATGATTGGCTCAGAAGGCACACTCGGCTTTATCGCCGACATCACCTATCACACCGTGATTGAACACGCACACAAAGCCTCTACGCTACTGGTGTTTGCCGATATTGAACAAGCCAGCCAAGCCGTGACCACGCTTTCCAAAACGCCAGTGGCAGCGGTAGAAATGATGGATGGACGCGCGCTACGCTCGGTGGCCGACAAAAAAGGCATGCCCGAATTTATCGCCAAGCTCGATTTAGAAGCCGCGGCGCTGCTGATTGAATCCCACGCCAGTGACGCGCAAACCTTACACGCTCAGTGTGAGCAAGTGATGAGCGCGCTGCAACGCTACCACATTATTGAATCGGTTCCGTTTACTTCCGAGAGCAAAACCGTGGCGACCTTATGGGGTATTCGTAAAGGCATGTTCCCTGCGGTGGGAGCCGTGCGCGAAGTGGGTACTACGGTCATCATTGAAGATGTGGCCTTTCCGGTAGAAAAACTCGCGGCTGGCGTGCGTGATTTGCAAGCCCTGTTTGATAAATACCACTACAACGAAGCGATCATCTTTGGTCACGCCCTTGAAGGCAACCTGCACTTTGTGTTCACTCAAGGCTTTGATAAGCAAAGTGAAATCGAACGTTACGGCGCGTTTATGGATGATGTAGCCGAACTGGTCGCCGTGAAATACCAAGGCTCACTGAAAGCCGAACACGGTACAGGACGCAACATGGCCCCTTACGTTGAGCTGGAATGGGGTAAAGAGGGCTACGCCTTGATGCAGAAAATCAAAGCGCTTTTTGATCCGAATCGCCTGCTTAACCCCGGCGTTATCATCAACGAAGATAAGCATTCGCACATCAGCAATCTCAAACCTATGCCTGCGGCCGATAACTTGGTGGATCGCTGTATCGAATGTGGTTTCTGTGAGCCGGTCTGCCCATCACGCACCCTCACTTTGTCACCACGCCAACGCATTGTGTTGTACCGCGAATTGCAACGTCGCCGCGCAGCGGGTGAAAACGTGGCTTCCAGCGAGCTAGAGCAAGTGTTTGAATACCAAGGGTTAGATACCTGCGCCGCGACTGGATTGTGCGCCGAACGTTGCCCCGTCGGCATCAATACCGGCGATCTGGTCAAAAAACTGCGCATCGCCAAATACCAAAAATTCACCCCGATTGCGCGTTGGACAGCAGAGCACTTTAGCGCGACCACCACACTCGCTCGCGGCGGCTTAAAAGCCAACCAACTGGCGACCCAAGTGCTCGGAGAGAAATCGGTGGATTCCATGGTTAATGGGCTGCGCCGGATCAGCAAAGGCAAAACCCCTTTGTGGATGCCGGAAATGCCGCAAGCAAACACTCACTCGCTGGAACTCGCTGTCGAAAATCTGCCGCGCAGTGACAAAAAAGTGGTTTACCTGCCCTCTTGTGCCAGCCGCAACATGGGGCAACAAGCAAGCGCGACCGATCAACGCCCACTGACGGAAGTCACCCTCTCCCTGCTCAATAAAGCTGGTTTTGAGGTTATTTTGCCTGCAGAGCTCAGCAGCCAGTGCTGCGGTATGCCTTATGACAGCAAAGGGATGACTGAGATTGCGCAGAGCAAAGCCCAGCAGCTCGAACACGCTTTATGGCAAGCTAGCCAAGAAGGGCGTTATCCGATCTTGATGGACACCAGCCCGTGCGCCAAACGCAGCATTGAGCAATTCACCAAACCGATGGAAATTCTGGAGCCAACGGGGTTGGTAAGTCGTTACTTACTGGATCACCTCACACTCGCGCCGAAGCAAGAAACCATCATGCTGCATATCACTTGCAGCTCGCGCCGCCTTGGCTTAGAAGGCGATATGCTGAAACTGGCCAAAGCCTGCGCCAGTGAGGTGATTGTGCCTGAGCACATTCAGTGCTGTGGCTGGGCGGGTGACAAAGGCTTTACTACGCCTGAGCTGAATGCCGCCGCTGTCCATTCGCTCAAAGAGCAAGTGCCAGCGCACTGCAGCCGTGGGTTTAGTAACAGCCGCACGTGTGAAATCGGCTTATCACACCACAGCGGCATTCCTTATCAATCCATCTTGTATCTGGTGGATGAAGTCGCGAGACCAAGGTTGGCAACGCAAGAGAGTACAGAGCAGCCAAGCGAGTACGCATAAAAAATACTTTTCCAAGCCGATAATTTGGGAAAAGAGAAGGGGCGCTTGCGCCCCTTCTCAAAATTCCCTTATCAAAATAGAAATTAGAATAAACGACGTTTTAAGCCTGTTCGTTCAAGGATCCGGGTGGAAATTTCCTCCACCGACAAAGAGGACGTATTGATGTACGAAATCGCCTCTCGGCGAAATAGCGCTTCCACGGTGGCAAGTTCCTGTTGGCACTGCTGGTTGCTGGCGTATTCGCTGCCGGCTAAGCGGTTTTCGCGAATTTCAGTCAAACGCTCCGCATTGATGGTAAGACCAAACAGTTTATGACGATGAAACTCAAACTCAGGCAACAGGCGCATCGCATGCATATCTTCGGCGATAAAGGGGTAGTTCACCACGCGCAGGCCAAACTGCATCGCCATGTACAAACTGGTGGGCGTTTTTCCGCTGCGCGATACGCCAAGCAAAATGATGTCTGCGCGATCGAGGTCTTTAAGCGAAACGCCATCATCATGTGCCAAGGTGTATTCAATGGCAGCGATCCGGTCAAAATAGGTGTCCGAGTCCTTGCCGACACTGCGCGAGCGTTGCAACTTAGGCGCAGGCTCCATCTCAATATCCAGACTCACCCGCTGCACTATGCTCTCCAACACATCGTAAAAATGCGCGGGCGCTTGCAGCAAACGGGTACGCATTTCGGGGATCACCATGGAGAAAAACACCAAAGGTTTTACCCCGTGCAATTGATAAGAACGTTGGATCTGCTTGAGCAGTTCACTCAATTTTTCGTCACTTTCCACAAACGGAAAGGTTTTTTCATTGGGTTGCACAGCAAACTGACCCAGTACAACGTGCCCCAACGTTTCACAAGTGATGGCCGTTCCGTCAGAAACATAGAACACATCACGGCGTTGCGATTCCATTTGCATCTTCTATTTAATCTTTCAAAAATTTTTGATTAGGATAAGCACCATAATACGCATAATAAAACCCGGCATTCCAGCGCCTCTCCCACAGCTTTGAAAATTCCTTCGCGAATTTTTTTGCCAAGAGAAGCAAACGATTGCCAACCCTACAAGCTGCAATGTTTCTGGAGAAAGACATGCAAAAGAACACCCTCTGGTTTGATAGCCTATCCATGCAAGATGTGGATAAAGTCGGCGGGAAAAATGCCTCGCTCGGCGAAATGGTTTCTAACCTTGCCAACGCTGGCGTTTCCGTGCCCAATGGCTTTGCCACCACCGCGTATGCCTTCAACCAATTCCTCGATTTTGAAGGACTCGATGAACGCATTCACCAATTGCTCGACGAGTTGGATGTTGACGATGTCGACGCGCTGCGTAAAACCGGTGCCACGATTCGTCAATGGATTTTACAAGCCCCCTTCCCAGCCGAGCTGGAACAAGAGATCCGCACCAATTACAACCAACTGATTGATGGCAACAGCGAATTGTCGGTTGCGGTGCGCTCATCCGCCACTGCAGAGGACTTGCCTGATGCCTCGTTTGCGGGTCAGCAAGAGACGTTTCTTAACGTCAAAGGCATTGATGCCGTACTGGAAGCGACCAAGCATGTATACGCTTCACTGTTTAACGATCGCGCTATTTCTTATCGTGTTCACCAAGGTTTCGACCATCGCGGCATTGCGCTCTCGGCAGGCATTCAGCGCATGGTACGTTCGGATAAAGCGGCCTCTGGCGTGATGTTTACGCTCGATACCGAATCTGGCTTCGACAAAGTGGTATTTATCACTGCAGCTTGGGGCTTAGGTGAAATGGTGGTACAAGGCGCGGTTAACCCAGATGAGTTTTACGTGCACAAGCCGCTGCTCGAAGCGGGCTATCCTGCGATTGTCAAAAAGACGTTTGGCTCCAAGCTGAGCAAAATGATCTACGCCAACAGCCAAGTGATTGGCAAGCAAGTGGAAGTCGTCGATACCTCCGCACACGAGCGTAACCAGTTCTCACTGACCGATGCCGAAATCCAAGAGCTGGCTAAACAAGCGTTGATCATTGAAAAGCACTACCAACGTCCGATGGATATTGAGTGGGCGAAAGATGGCATCGACGGCAAGCTCTACATAGTTCAAGCTCGCCCAGAAACCGTCTGTTCACAGAGCGAACAGAACGTGATTGAGCGCTATGAGCTGAGCCATAAGGCCTCTGTGCTACTCGAAGGCCGCGCGATTGGTCAGCGCATTGGCAGCGGTACCGTACGTTTGGTCGATTCTCTGGATCAAATGTCGCTCGTGCAGCAAGGCGATGTACTCGTCACCGATATGACGGACCCCGATTGGGAACCAGTGATGAAGAAAGCAGCCGCGATTGTTACTAACCGTGGCGGACGGACTTGTCACGCGGCGATCATCGCTCGTGAATTGGGAATTCCTGCGATTGTCGGTTGTGGTGATGCCACGCGTCGCCTGAGCGATGGCGCGCAAGTCACCGTTTCCTGCGCAGAAGGGGAAACCGGTTATGTGTATGCAGGCCAGTTGGATTTCGCGGTGCGCCGCTCTTCAGTAGATGAGCTGCCGATGCTGCCCACCAAAGTGATGATGAACGTAGGTAACCCCGATCGCGCCTTTGATTTCGCGCAGATCCCGAACGAAGGCGTGGGGCTGGCTCGCTTAGAGTTCATCATCAATAAGATGATTGGTATCCACCCAAAAGCGCTGCTCAATTTCGATACGCAAAGTGCCGAATTGCAAACGCAGATCCTTGATCGCATTCGCGGCTATCGTGACCCAATCGATTTCTACGTCAGCAAGCTGACCGAAGGGATCGCCACCATCGCGGCAGCATTCTGGCCAAAACGCGTGATTGTGCGTATGTCCGATTTCAAATCGAATGAGTACAGCAACTTACTGGGCGGCAGTGAGTTCGAACCCCACGAAGAGAACCCGATGCTTGGTTTCCGTGGTGCATCGCGTTACATCTCTCCGGTGTTTGAAGACTGTTTTGAGCTGGAGACGCAAGCCATCAAACGTGTCCGCCATGAAATGGGGTTGAAAAACGTCGAAGTGATGATCCCATTTGTGCGCACCACAGGTGAAGCCGAAGCGGTGATCGATCTGCTCGCGAAATTTGGTTTACGCCGTGGCGAACAAGGTTTGAAAGTGATCATGATGTGCGAGCTGCCTTCCAACGCAGTTCTCGCCGATGAGTTTTTGAAATTCTTTGATGGTTTCTCCATCGGATCGAACGATATGACTCAGCTCACTTTAGGACTGGATCGTGATTCTGGCGATGTAGCTCATCTGTTTGATGAACGCAATCCTGCGGTAAAAATCATGCTGAAAATGGCGATTGATGCGGCAACGCGCGCTGGAAAATACGTGGGTATTTGTGGTCAGGGGCCATCGGATCACGATGACCTTGCACAGTGGCTCATGGAACAAGGTATCAGCTCTGTTTCTCTCAACCCAGACACGGTAATTGATACTTGGCTGAAGCTGGGCGCTGTGTCTAAATGTTAACCTAAGGCATACCAAACCTACTTGAAGAGAGGCAGAGTTTTTACTCTGCCTCTCTTCACATAAAATTTCGCTTTCCTCACTTGCTTCGCGACATAACCCCACCTATACGTTAAAGACAACGATAATCACAATCACAACGCACAGCATTTGGCGCAACAGGAACTATTGAATGGAGCTCTTTTATGCGCAATAACCAACCTGTTACTCAAAAGGAAGTCACCTATCCACCTCACTTCAATCTTCTTTCGACCACCACTCTCAGCAGTCATATCAAATACGCCAGTAAAGAGTTTTGTGATGTCGCCGGTTACACGCTTGATGAGCTCGTAAACCAACCACATAACATGGTTCGTCACCCCGATATGCCGCCTGAAGCGTTTAAAGACATGTGGGAACACCTCAAAGCGGGCAAATCTTGGATGGGAATGGTGAAGAATCGCTGCAAAAATGGCGACCATTATTGGGTGGATGCCTTTGCTTCACCGATTAAAGAAAATGGCAAGGTAGTGGAATACCAGTCGGTTCGTTTATGTCCGAGTCGGCAGCATGTCGATAATGCGGATAAGCTCTACAAAGAGATCAAAGCAGGCAAAACACCTTGGCAGTTAAAAATGCCACGCACTCGCCTATGGCAGCGTTTAGGGCTCGGTTTTATCGTAGCGGCAGGCGTCAGTTTTGCGGCGGATCGATTCTTCGCTGGTGCAGGTTTACCATTGATGCTTGTGTTAACCATCCTCATGGCCTATCAATTTACTCGCCGCTTAGAAACCCTTTCACAAGAAGCGCGCAAAGTCTTCGATAACCCACTGATGGAACTGGTTTACAACGGTCGAGTCGATGATTTATCTGAGATCCAACTCGCGATGAAAATGCGCCAATCCGAACTCAATGCAGTAGTAGGTCGTATTCAAGATTCCAGCATTCAAATTGGTGAGGCAGCCAAAATGTCGTCCCAAAACAGTGCAACGACAGCAGATAATCTTGATGCTCAAACTCGCGAGACCGAGCAGTTAGCCACCGCGATCACTCAGATGAATATCACCGCCACTGAGATTGCGCACAATGCACAAGCCGCCTCGGATGCCACTGTCCATGCAAAAAATGCCGCTCGAGACGGGATGCATGCGGTCGAGCAAACCGTCGATGCGATAGGTGAAATGGCAAGCCAGATGAAAACTGCGTCTTCTGTGATTGAGCAGCTCTCTTCACAAAGTGCGATGATTGGTCAAGTCATGGAAGTGATTCAGAGTATTGCTGAGCAAACCAACTTGTTAGCACTGAATGCGGCCATTGAAGCGGCGCGTGCTGGCGATCAAGGACGCGGTTTTGCTGTGGTTGCCGATGAAGTTCGTAAACTCGCTCAGCGCAGCACCGAATCGACGAAAGAGATCCAAGAAGTCATCACCTCAATTCAAACCAGTACCCGCAATGCTGTAGAGACGATTGAGCAAGGTAATAAGCTCTCTGTATCTTGTGTAGACAACGCACATTTATCAGGAGACAAGCTGACAGCTCTACTCTCACAAGTTTCAGATATTACGATGCGTAATGAGCAAATCGCGACCGCCATCGAAGAAATGGCCAATGTAACGGAAGATATGAACCGTAGTGTGCAATCCATCAGCGATGTCTCAACGGAAACTCTAGGATTAGCCGAAAACACCCAAAATGAGTGTCGTCAATTGGCACACAACCTTGCCCAGCAAACCAGCTTGGTTGCACAGTTCCGCCGAGTATAAACAAAGCGCAAGAGCTGTTTAATCCGCTCGCTGGGTAGACTCAAACGGCTTGGTATTACAGCCTCAAGTCAGAAGGGTATGTAAGTGATAGAAAAACTCGCCCCAAGATCGCTTGGGGCGAGTTTTTTAAACGCGAGCTCTCTTGATGAAAACGTAACATTTCCGTGACAATTGCACTTTCCTTCTTGTGAAAAGCCATTTCACCCCAACATAAGGTCTATGCCCAAACGACTTGGAGTTGCAGGTAGACGGTCAGTGAGCTCATCCCTATGAGCATAGAAACACTCTATGCTTGAGGTGTACTCAGGTAACCACTGCGGCTCCACAAATAAGGGGGATTCTCCCCATTAAGTGCGAGTGTATATGCAAACTTCAACGTCTTCTTTAGCCAAGCAGTTATTTCAGATGACTTGGCCTATGCTGTTTGGCGTCCTGTCACTGATGAGCTTTCAGCTAGTTGACAGCGCTTTTATCGGCCAGCTCGGGGTTCTACCTCTTGCAGCTCAAGGCTTTACCATGCCGATTCAGATGGTGATCATCGGTATTCAAGTCGGTTTAGGTATCGCCACTACAGCGGTGATTTCTCGAGCCATCGGTGCAGGAAAAACCGAATACGCTAAACAGTTAGGCGGTTTGGTGATCGTTATCGGTGGTATTGGCGTAGCGCTGATAGCCCTTGTGCTTTACCTATTACGCCAACCTTTGCTTGGCCTGCTCGGCGCACCGGAAACCGTCTTTGCCATCATAGATCACTACTGGCTCTGGTGGCTTGCCAGTGCATGGACAGGCGCTATGCTCTACTTCTATTACAGTGTCTGCCGCGCCAATGGCAATACTCTACTGCCAGGCACTTTGATGATGGTGACCAGTGTGCTCAACCTCATCCTCGACCCGATTTTTATCTTTACCTTCGACCTTGGGATTGATGGTGCAGCGATCGCGACCATTATTGCTTTTGGTGTCGGTATCGCTATCGTCGCACCTAAGGTTGCCCAGCGCCAATGGACGAGTTATCAGTGGCAAGACCTCAATATCTCGCAAAGCCTCACTGCGCTTGGCCATATCATGGGGCCGGCGATGTTAAGCCAACTGTTACCCCCGCTCTCTTCGATGTTTGCCACCAAATTACTGGCAAGTTTTGGTACTGCCGCCGTCGCCGCATGGGCACTTGGCTCACGCTTTGAGTTTTTCGCCTTAGTGGCCGTGTTAGCTATGACCATGTCACTGCCGCCTATGATTGGTCGCATGTTAGGGGCTAAAGAGATCACCCACATTCGGCAATTGGTACGGATCGCCTGTCAATTTGTGTTAGGTTTTCAACTGCTGATCGCTCTGGTGACGTATGTTTTTGCCACACCGTTAGCTGAGCTGATGACCAGCGAAACCGAAGTGAGCCAAATACTGAATTTACACTTAGTGATTGTCCCGATAAGCCTCGGCGCACTCGGGATCTGTATGTTGATGGTATCCGTCGCTAACGCGCTTGGGAAGTCTTACGTGGCTCTGACTATTTCAGCGCTGCGCTTATTTGCTTTTTACTTACCTTGTTTGTGGCTCGGTGCCCATTTCTACGGGATCGAGGGGCTTTTTATTGGTGCGTTAGTCGGCAATATTATTGCTGGTTGGGCAGCATGGCTCGCTTATCAAAAAGCTTTACGTCAGCTCGAAGGAGCGCATCACACCTCCGCTTAGGTTTAATGTGTAAAAAACTGCCTTCTAAGAAGGCAGTTTTAATATCAATTCCCTACCAATATTGCCTACTCGATTGACTTACGTCCGCGTCTTTCCCTGAAACTGCTTAACGCTCTTTTTATTCTGTGTGCGACGGTTGGCCTGTTTATCACGCGGAGCACGTTTGCTTTCACCGGTCGATGGCTGATCGGTAACCGGGAAACCATCTAGATTCTGCACAGGTAATTGACGTTGGGTTAGGGTACGAATCGCATTCAGTGCATCCATTTCTCCGTGACACACTAACGAGAGCGCAATGCCTTGCTGCCCCGCTCTGGCGGTGCGGCCTACACGGTGCACGTACGTTTCTGCGTGCATCGGCAACTCAAAGTTAATCACAACGGGAAGCTGCTCAATATGAATGCCGCGAGCGAGCAGATCGGTGGCAATCAACACTTGGGTTGAGCCGTTTTTAAATTCTGCCAGTGCCGCTTCACGTTCCGATTGGCTTTTATCACCATGCAGCGCAGTGGCCACTATGCCCGCTTTGTTGAGTTTTTTAGTCAAACTATCGGCATTCTCTTTTGCGCCGATAAACACCAGCACTTGCGGCCATTGGTGCTGCTTTAAAAGGGCTACCAAGGCTTGCGTTTTACTGCCTTTGTTCACCAAATACAACGTTTCTTGCACTGCTTGGTTGATGCTGTTTTCAGGATTAGCAGAGACTTGGGTTGGCACACGCATCAATTGCTGCGTTTTAAGTTTCAAATCATCAGAGAAGGTCGCAGAACACATCACGGTTTGGCGCACACCGGCGGTTTGGCTTGCTAACGCTTGCACTTGCGGCCAAAAGCCCATGTCGAGCAGACGATCGGCTTCGTCTAACACCAACGTCGTTACGCGGTTCAACCTCAATCCACTTTGGGTTAAATCGAACAAACGCCCCGTGGTTGCCACCAGAATATTCGGGTTCTCAGCCAGCGCATTTTGCTGCTCAGTCTTATCTACCCCACCGCACAAGCAGAGCGTGTTCAGTCCTAACGGCGTACCAACCTGAGTGAGCACTTCGCTCACTTGCATGGCTAATTCACGCGTGGGTACCAACACTAAGGCTTGCTGCTCAGGGCTAGTTTTTAAACGTTCAAGCAGAGGCAGACCGTAAGCCAAGGTTTTACCACTTCCCGTATTCGCCAACGCCAACACATCTTTGCCCGTTAACATGGCTGGGATCACCAAAGTTTGAATAGCGGTGGGCTCGGTGATCGCTTTAGGCAGAGCTTGGATTAGATCGGCGCTTAACGCGAGAGAAGAAAATGACATGGGTTGGATACCTGAATATTCAAAAAACAATGTGGGGCGAATTATCGCAGGCGTGGACTTTATCACAAGCCGATTTACAAGATATGGCTCTTTTCACTGTAACCTAGGCATCAACAGAACCTTTAGATTTTCTTCTCTCTTTTTACGGATCTCACTACTATTGGTTTCCTAAGCGCAACGCACACTGCTCAATCAAAAAGTCGATAAACAATCGCAGGCGTTTGGGCTGGTATTGGCGGCTGAGATAAAGCACATTCAAATCCGCCCCTGAAGCAGAAGTGGAGGCGTTAAAATTCTTCATGTAACCATCGAGAACAGTGACCAACCGCTGCTGATTGAGATCGTCCTGCACATCGAGGATCGATTTCAACGCGATCCCCATTCCCGCTAAAGCCCACTGGCGAATCACTTCCCCATCATCCGCAAAACTCTTGGGTACTATCGTGATCACCTTGTGCTGCTCATTCTCTTGGAAGTGCCAGGTTTTCATCTCTTCATTGCTGCGAACCATGGCCAAACAGTCGTGTTGAACGAGATCTTGTGGAGTTTTCGGTGTGCCTTTACGCGCTAAATAAGCCGGAGAAGCGCACAACACTCGGCGACTCGGCGCCAGCTTGCGTGAAATTAGACTGCTGTCGGCCAGTTCACCGTAGCGGATCACCACACCCAAACCTGATTCCGCCAAATTCGAGATGTTGTCATTGAGGTAGAGATAGGGCACCACTTCCGGATATTGCTCAGTGAAAGCGGCAAGAATCGGAGCGATATGTTGCTTCCCGATGTCACGCGGAGCAGAGACTTTTAGCGTTCCCCGGACTTCTTTGCTGCCTGTTTGCAGCAAATTTTCTGTCTCGCGCACGCTATTCAGAATCTCAAGGCAAGCTTGATGATACAAAACGCCAGATTCGGTTAAGGAGAGATGGCGAGTGCTGCGATTGAGCAATTTGACTCCATAGCGATCTTCCAGCGCTTGTAGCCTTGCCGTTACTGTTGCGGGCGATAAACTCAACTCTCGGCCAGCGGCCGCCAAACCTTGGTTTTTGACTATGCTGGCAAATAACACCATATCTGCAAACTTATCCATAACACCTCCCTAAACTCTGATTATTCAATATAACCGAACAATCAATTCAGTTTCTCGCCAATTATCAATTTTTATATGAGAAATATACTGCCTCAATCTCAACTGGATTAGGAAATCACCATGAAACTCTATATTTATGAACACTGTCCTTTCAGTGCACGCGTGCGCTACGTGGCAGGTATGTTGAACATTCCACTTGATGTGATCACCCTTGATTACGACGACGATCAAACCACCAATGAGCTCATTGGTAGCAAACAAGTGCCTTTGCTGATCAAAGAAAGTGGCGAAGCACTGGCAGAAAGTCTCGACATCATTCAATTCTTGCTCGAATCGGTGAACTCAAGTGAAACCGCACAACCTGCACAAGCCACGTTGGATTGGCAGCGCAGCGCATTCTTGCCTTTGCAAAAAATCGGCTATCCACGCTGGTCGAACATGAATTTACCTGAGTTTAAAACCGCATCCGCTCAACAAGCATGGCGTGTAAAAAAAGAGACCACTGAACTTCATTTTGAATCCCTACTGAAAGACACGCCGCAAATTGCCCTGCAAGTGCAAGCCAGTATTGATGCGGTTAAACCGCTGCTAAAACTTCATTCCTATCAGCACGTTGCTCTTATTGATGAAGCGATCATTTTCTCAATCCTACGAGGGTTTTTCAGCGCGCCTGAGATCCAATGGGACAGCGAAGTCAGAGATTGGATGGTATCGGTCAGCCAGAAAACCCAAGTCCGCTTGTTGCAAGAACCGTTGCAAATCACATCGCAGAAATAAGGAGGCAAAATGAGCAGATTATTTGAACCAACCGATTTAAAACAACTCACGCTGCAAAACCGTGTGGTGATGGCACCGATGACTCGTGCACGCAGTAGCCAACCGGGGAATATTCCCAATCCAATGATGGCAACCTATTACCAACAGCGCGCCAGTGCAGGGTTAATCATTTCCGAAGCGACCCAGATCTCCGATGATGCGCAAGGCTATTCATTCACTCCCGGCGTTTATACCGATGAGCAAGTTTCAGGTTGGAAAAGCGTAACTCAAGCGGTCAAACAACAAGGTGCAGCGATGTTTTGCCAACTTTGGCATGTCGGGCGTGTTTCCCACCCTGTTTTTCAAAAAGGGCAGTTGCCGATTGCCCCGTCAGCCCTCAAACCGGTTGAAACTCAAGTTTGGATCGCCGATGAACAAGGTAATGGCCAGATGGTGGATTGCGTTGAACCCCGCGCTATGACTCAAGCCGATATCGATCGTGTGGTGAACGACTTCGCTCAGGCGGCGAAATGTGCCATTGAAGCAGGATTTGATGGTGTAGAAATCCACGGTGGGAATGGTTATCTCATCGATCAGTTTTTGCGTACCAACTCGAATCATCGTACCGATAGTTATGGAGGGAGTCGGGAAAATCGGATGCGATTTTTGCTCGAAGTGGTGGATGCGGTCAGTCAAGCGATTGGTGCCAGCCGAGTAGGCGTTCGCTTAGCGCCGTTTATTACTTTCAAAGACATGGACTGCCCCGACATAGTGCCAACAATTTTGGAGGCATCGAAGCAGTTGCAAGAACGAGATATTGCGTATCTGCACTTATCAGAAGCGGATTGGGATGATGCTCCTACCATTCCAGAAAGCTTTCGCATTGAACTACGCGAGCATTTCACTAACGCGATTATTGTCGCTGGTCGCTACACCCTTGAGCGCGCGGAAGAGGTGCTACAAAAAAGCTATGCCGATTTAGTCGCATTCGGGCGTCCTTTTGTCGCCAACCCCGATCTGGTTTCTCGCCTCAAGCACCAGCAACCGCTGGCGCAACTGGATGGTAAAACCCTGTTTGGTGGCGGTGAGCAAGGCTATACCGATTACCCCAGAATCCCTGAACAGCCAATCTAGCCCGATCGGATTTGCTCAATCCTCGTCACTTTACGCCGCTATTTGGCCTAGCGAAGTAAAGTGACGCAGGGATACTTTAAAGGGAGAGTCCCTCATCTCCCTTTGTTTTGCTGATTAACCTTACGCTTGTTTTGGCAAGAACAACTCAGCCAACATACAGCGCACACTGCCACCGCCGATGGTTTCTATAGTCGGTACGGCGAAAGGCAGCAACTTACCGTGAGTGGCAAGTTGATTGAGTTGAGCGGATGTAAAAGCTTCATAAGCCGATTGCGACATCGCGATCACTTTCTGGCCGTCAGCGGTTTCGAGTTGCAGGATATTGCCGCAGAAGTGGTTCATCTGCTCAATCGAAATCGAAATTACCTGTTTATCTTTAGCCAGCGACTTTACGACAAATCGGCGCTCATATTCGGGGATAGCTTCATCGCAAATCACGCAGAAATGCTCGCCTATCGCCATCATCACATTGGTGTGATAAATCGGCGAGCCAGAGGGCAATCGAGTTTGGAACGACACTACACGCGAATAGCCGATCTGTTCGGCATACACTTCCAACACTTCACGATCACAGCGCTGTGAAAGTCCCGCATAAATGGTGCGATTGGGGTGATCCATCACCATCACGCCAGTACTTTCCAAAAACGCTTGCTGCTCAATAAACGCCAGCAAAGAGTGTTGCTCTTTCACCACAAAACCCTGTTGTTGCAAGGTCTGAATCAAGGCTTCGGGGCGCACTTCCAAACGTCGATTCGCACACGCCATTGGAAACAAAAACAGCTCGCCCGCCTCAGTGGTACTGAACCAGTTATTCGGGAACACCGCATCCGGTGTTTCACCTTGGCCTATGGGGTAATCAAAGATCACAACGTCAACGCCCGCTTGGCGAAGACCGTTTACCATGGCGTTAAACTCGCTCATAGCGCGCTGCAAAATGGTTTCAGCGCTGAGTGCCAACGGGTTTTGAAAGGCATTATCTTGCGCAGTTTGCGCATTAAAGCCGAACTCTTTTGGCGGCACCATAACGACAGCGCGAGCCGTTTGCGCAGCAGAGCGCGGAATCAACATATTGGGTTGTAGATGAACATTCATAATAGGCACTCATCACCGATTTCACCCCAAAAGTGTAAACAGAATGTTAACTAAAGATTTGCTGATTTTGATGAATTTCAATCGATAAATTTTATCTTTTTACTGAAAAAATGGTTAATCACAGTCAAATTTGCTGGCGTTATGGGCGACATCGGCTGGATTCGCTTAGAAATAACACGCCAAGCGGATTGGCTCGCACAACCGAAACCAAACGACGTGGTGTGGTAGCTTCAACTCGCAAGGGTATAACTTCAAGTCACCAATGGATAACGTTATACTGCTTCCGTTTTAACAGAAAATCACATTTTGGCGGACGCTCGCACGCGTGCTCTCTCCCTCACTGCCGCCCTATCACAGCAAGGATCTTGTTCATGTTTAAGCTATTTGAAGGTTTCACTGACCCTTTTCCCAAAGGTGAACCCCAACGCCCACCCAACACTTTGTGGGCTTTTTGTCGCCACTACACTCACGGTTTTGAAAAACCATTGATCGTGATGGCGTTACTCAGTACGGCGATCGCGATTATCGAGGTCTCTCTGTTTGGCTTTATGGGCCAACTGGTAGACTGGCTTTCCACCAGCTCGCCAGACACCTTTTTAGTCGAGAACCAGAGCACTTTGATTGGGTTAGGCTTATTGGTATTGGTCGGTATGCCGCTACTGATCGCCTTCTATTCACTGCTGATCCACCAATCTTTGCTCGGTAACTACCCGATGTCGATCCGTTGGTTGGCGCACCGCTATCTGCTCAAGCAAAGCGTGTCGTTTTATCAAGACGAATTTGCAGGGCGCATCTCAACCAAAGTGATGCAAACGGCGCTCGCGGTACGTGAAACCGTGATGAAAAGTCTCGATGTGTTTGTGTATGTGATGGTTTATTTCACCGCGATTGTAGTGATTTTGGCGCAGGCCGATTGGCGCTTAATGATCCCGATGCTGATTTGGCTGGCGATTTACGTTACGGTGCAAATGTATTACGTGCCTAAGCTGAAAAAAGTGGCTTCCGAGCAAGCCGATGCCCGCTCACTAATGAGCGGCCGTATCGTCGATAGCTACACTAACATTATGACTGTAAAGCTGTTTTCGCACAGTCAACGTGAAACGCAATACGCCGAAGAAGGCATGCAAGATTTTCTGGGCACCGTCCATCGCCAAATGCGTTTGGTGACTGGCTTTAATATTTGGGTAGAAATGGCCAACTACTTATTGGTGTTTACCATTGCTGCCCTATCGATTTATCTCTGGACCACCAGCGCCATCAGCGTCGGTGCCATTGCGGTTGCGGTCAGTTTATCCTTGTGTATCAACGGCATGTCTAAGTGGATCATGTGGGAAGTCAGCGCCCTGTTTGAAAACATCGGTACCGTTGTCGATGGCATGACCATGCTTGGCAAACCCATCACCGTCACCGACAAACCTGACGCGAAACCCTTGGTGGTTAAGCATGGTGGCATTACGTTTGATGATGTGAGCTTCCACTACGGTGAAAACAAAAGCGTGATCAACCATCTCAATCTCAACATTAAACCGGGTGAAAAAGTCGGTTTAGTGGGGCGTTCGGGAGCCGGTAAATCGACCTTGGTGAACCTATTACTGCGTTTTCATGATGTGGAAAGCGGCCGGATTTTAATTGATGGTCAACCCATTTCGGAAGTGACCCAAGAATCGCTGCGCAGCAAAATCGGCATGGTGACACAAGATACGTCACTGCTGCACCGCTCCATTCGCGACAACATTTTGTATGGCAATCCGAACGCCACCGAGGAGCAGCTTTTGAAAGCGACAGCGCAAGCCCACGCCCATGAGTTCATCCTCGGTTTGACCGATCCGCATGGCAACAGCGGTTACGACGCACAGGTCGGTGAACGTGGCGTCAAACTCTCTGGTGGACAACGTCAGCGAATTGCGATCTCTCGCGTACTACTCAAAGATGCGCCACTGTTGGTGCTGGATGAAGCGACTTCCGCACTCGATTCCGAAGTGGAAGCCGCGATTCAAGAGAGCCTCAATGAGCTGATGCAGGGCAAAACCGTGATTGCGATTGCCCACCGTCTGTCGACCATCGCGGCGATGGATCGCCTGATCGTGCTCGATAAAGGCCAAATTGTTGAGCAAGGCTCGCACCAAGAGTTGATTGCGCAAAACGGCATTTATGCTCACCTGTGGGCGCATCAAACCGGTGGCTTTATCGGCTGTGATGAAGACGAAGTAGAAGAAGCCATACTGGCATAATTCCAATCAACACTGAATAAGCCCGCGACCATTCGCGGGCTTTCCTCTTTCTGGGCTTTTGACTTAGAATTTCGCTACTTTTTCCATGCATTAACCGAGAAGCACTTGGCCGTTATGCCAAGGTGAGACTTTGAGTAACTTAGAGAACACTATGAATAAAAGCCTTATTACCAATGTAGTGGCGCTGGCACTGATGGGTGTCGGCTATTTTCTGCCAAACCACTATGCCTTTTACGCGGGGCTGTTTGCCTTTTCTGGCGCGATCACCAACTGGCTCGCCATCCATATGCTGTTTGAAAAAGTGCCTGGACTGTATGGCTCCGGCGTGATTCCCGCACGTTTTGAAGATTTCAAAGCCGCCATCAAAAATCTGATGATGGAGCAGTTTTTTACCGATGCCAATATCGACCGCTTTCTCAACAAAGAGATGAATGGCGCGCTGAACCTTGATTTGCAACCGGTGATCGCCAAAGTCGATTTCAACCCGACCTTTGATTCGCTCGTCGAAGTGATAAGCCAATCCTCCTTCGGTGGCATGCTGGCGATGTTTGGCGGCGCGACAGCGCTTGAGCCACTGAAACAACCCTTTGTGGAGAAGATGCAAACGGCGCTTGTCGAGATGAGCCAAAGCGAGTCGGTACGTGAAGCCCTAAAGGGGCAATTGGAATCCCCCGCGATGCTGGATGAAATCAAAGCCAATATCGAAGGCATCATAGATCAGCGCTTAAATGAGCTGACTCCGCAACTGGTCAAAGAGATCGTGCAGAAGATGATCAAAGAGCATCTAGGCTGGCTGGTGATTTGGGGCGGCGTGTTTGGTGGCGTGATTGGCCTTGTTTCCGCGGCTTTGGTTTAACTTTGGTTTAAACATCTGCACTGTAAACCTAAAAAAAATCAGCCCCAATAATGGGGCTGATTTTATCAATAAAGGAAAAACACCGAGTTAGTAAAGCTCCGTTAACATCGAATCTTGGTACGCTTTTAGCTCTTCACCCTTTTGAACACGGGCGATGTAATCTGGGTTAGCGATAAATGGACGACCAATCGCGAGCAGATCAAACTCATTATTTTCAATCGCAGTAGCACCCGTTTCTGCGCTAAAACCACCGACACCCATCAGCGTTTTTGAGTAGTGATGACGCAAGTAAGTCGACACTCGACCACCTAAGAAATCAAAGGTCACGCTGTCATCAAACATCCCTTCATGCAGATAGGCCAAATTGCGTTTTTCCAACTCAGGCAGTAAATAATCAAACACTTCACGATCACGCGGGTCAGCTTTGATGTTGAAATACGCCCCCGGAGACATACGCAGCGCGGTGCGCTCTGCGCCAATACGTGCGATCACCGCATCCACCACTTCCAAAGCAAAACGCGCCATATTGGCCGGCGTTTCACCGTACTCATCGCTGCGTTGGTTCGAATCAAAATGCAGGAACTGGTCGATGAGATAGCCGTTCGCGCCATGAATCTCGACGCCATCAAAACCCGCCAAGCGTGCATTTTCCGCCGCTTGTGCGTAATCGGCCACCAGTTGCTTGATCTCCGCTTGGCTCGCCGCTTTCGGCACTGTGTACTGCAATTCGCGGCGGCGTGGCACGCTGCCTTCTACACCGAGAGCTGAAGGCGCTAGAACGTATTCACCCGCAAAAAAGGCAGGGTGAGCCACGCGTCCGGTATGCCATAACTGAGCGAAAATCTTACCGCCATTAGCATGCACGGCATCCGTTACTTTTTTCCAACCGGTAATTTGCGCCTGCGTAAACAGCCCCGGAGTGTTCGGGTAGCCTTGAGCATCGGGGCGAATAATGGTGGCTTCGGAAATGATCAGCCCAGCATCGGCACGGCGTGCGTAATACGCCACCATGGCATCGGTCGGCACCAAATCATCATCAGCCATGCAGCGCGTCAGTGGCGCCATCGCAATTCGGTTGTTTAAAGTAATCACATCATTGAGCGCGTATGGCTGAAAAAGAATATCGGTCATTTGAGTTGTCCTGTGGTTGTCTGTTGCGCTTATGCTAGATCATTCTTGAACAATCGTTCAAGAACTTTTTTTGAATGAACGTTCAAGATACTTTGTCATCGACTCGGTTTAGCGCTAGAATCGCGCCATGTTCGATGAAGAGAGTGTGTTGTGCGAGTAGCTGAATTTGACCGAGAGCAGGTGTTGCGATCCGCGATGGATGAATTTATGTCCAAAGGATTCAACAAAACCAGTATGCAAGATTTAAAACGCGTGACCGGTTTACACCCCGGCTCGATTTACTGCGCGTTTGAAAATAAGCGCGGTTTGCTGATTGCCGCCCTTGAGCAATACACCAAACAACGCGTCTCGGAATTTAATGCGATTTTCGCCGCACATCCCACCATCTTAGCGGGATTAGAGCAGTACATGGCGATGGTGGTGGATGAGTGTGAACGCGATGAGATCAAAGATTGCTTGCTGCAAAAAGCGCTCAATGAACTCTCTTGTCAGGATGAAGAAGTCGAAACGCTGATCCGTGCAACCGTCGGTACTTGGAAGCAAGGCATGCTTGCGCAATTACAAGAAGCACAGCAGCGCGGCGAGATAAACCCAGACAGTGACTGCGTGCTACTCACCGAATATTTGGTGATGGGCATTTATGGTTTGCGCTCGTTTGCCCACACTCGGCCGGAAAAGGGCTTACTCAAAAAGCTCGCCGATAAACTGTTGGACGCGATTCGCTGATCCGCCAGTGTTGGTAATTCCTACAAAAAAGCCACAGATGCGGTCTGTGGCTTTTCACTTTTTTGGCGATATCACACAAAATCGCTGAGCATCCAGAGCGCTAGCAGCAAAAACACCGCGCCCATCACTTTGTGCTGGTAAGTGCGAAAACGCTGATTATCGACTAGCGAGCGACCAAACACACCAATCAAAGCCACTAGCAGCAGATTAAACAGCAAGCCGCACACATTCAGCACCATACCCAGCGCGAACATCTGTTCGGCGGAGCTGGCTGCGATATTGGTTGAAACAAACTGCGGCAAAAACAGCACAAAGAACACCAAGGCTTTGGGGTTCAGCAAATTGCTCACTAAAGCGCGTTGGTAAAAGGTTTTTGCTACCGCTTGTGCCTCATCCAAGGTGGGCGCTTGCGCTGCATCGGCGCGTAGGCAATCCCACGCCATTTTGAGCAGGTATGCTCCCCCCAACAAATGCAGCACATTGAGCGCCAACGGGTTCATCGCAATCAGTGCGGAAACCCCGAGCGCCGCGAGTAAGGTTAAAATCATCCCTGATGTGGCATTGCCCAAGCTGGCAAACAAACCGACTCGGCGTCCGTAGCTCATACTAGAGCTCGCAATCAGCAGCATATCTGGCCCTGGGATCAGCAACAGCGCCAATACCGCGGTGAGATAAACCGGTAATACCGAAACATCAATCATGTTGAAAATCTTGTTAAAGCTGGAAAGCGGCGGATTTTATAGGAGACATACCGCCATTTCCATATGAAAGATAATCCAAATAAACTCATTTCTAGCCAGAGATAAAATAGTGTGGATTTCGATTAGTACAGAAGCGCAATTTTGTACAAAAACTTTCCAGTACTTTGCAGTAGACTCATTAGGGAAAAGCACAAGGAAGCGTGATGAGCGACTCAGCAGGCAAAATTAAAGAACAAGCAAAATTTCAGATTGCCGAAGAATTTGGCGGCCTTGAGCTGCTTGATGCGCAATACGAAACGCAGAATTTTTCTCGCCACAGCCATGAAGGGTATACCGTGGGTGTGATTGAGCGCGGTGCACAATCTTTCTACCGCACCGGCGGCAACCATATTGCGCCGCAAGACAGCATTATTTTGGTCAACGCCGATGAAGTGCATACCGGACACTCCGCCGTCGAAGGTGGTTGGGCGTACAAAGCCATGTACCCGCTGCCCGAGCAGTTTGCCACGGTTGCCAAAGAGATTGGCGCCAATACCGGAGCGCCTTATTTTCCACAAGCGGTGGTGTATGATCCCGAGCTCGCGAGCCAACTGCGCTTAGTGTTTGAAACCCTTGAGAAATCGACTAACCGCTTGCTACGTGAAACCCTGATTTACGCCAGCTTAGTCAAGTTGATGACGCGCCACGGCCGCACTGCGCCAAAAACCGATCAACCGCTATCTGCACTGCGGCCATTGTTGCTAGTTAAAGAGTTTCTGGATGACTTTCCGCAGGCCGATGTTTCACTCGAAGAACTGGCACAACTGGCGGGATTAAGTCCTTTTCATCTGGTGCGGACGTTTCAAAAACAGTTTGGTTTACCACCCCACGCTTATCAAATCCAAGCCCGCTTGCGCCTCGCGAAAACCCTGTTAAAGCAAGGCGTGAGTATCTCAGAAACCGCGCAAGAGTGTGGCTTTCACGATCAAAGCCATCTGCATCGCCACTTTAAAAAAGCGCTCGGCATCACTCCAAAACAGTACGCAAGACCTTAGATAATTAGCACTCGTCACCTGAACGCTACCGCGCAAGATTATCCAAGCTTATCGGCTTATCCCTGTGTTCTGATAACCCAGACGATACCCAAACCTCTTGGAGTTTCAGGTAGGAAGGGTATAAGGTTTTCTTCTATAAATTGGAAAGAGTATGAATAGCCAAGTGTTAACCATTGATGATTCACCTACCCCCACCCGGCTGTTTTGGCAGGGCACAGTCGCTATGCTGCCGTTAAGCATTGCGGTGTTACCTTGGGGTTTATTAGCAGGATCGTTTGCGATTGAAGCGGGGTTGTCGGTAGTCGAAAGCCAAGCCCTATCCGCCGTGCTGTATGCTGGTGCAGCGCAACTGGTCGCCATTGGTATGTTTAAAACGGGGGCGGGGTTACTGAGTTTGTTGATAGCCACTTTTTTTATTACCTCACGCCATTTTCTGTACAGCGTATCAATGCGCAGCAAAATCAGCCCATTACCCTTGCGCTGGCGGCTGACACTGGGCTTTTTGCTCACCGATGAGCTGTTTGCGATTTGCGGCGCGCAGTCTGACAAGCAGTTTAATCGCTGGTATGCGTTAGGCGCAGGGCTGAGTTTTTATCTGATTTGGAATTTAGCCAGCTTGGTCGGCATTGTCGCAGGCAGCTATCTGCCCGATCTCAATCAGTGGGGACTGGAATTCGCGGTCGCCGCCACTTTCATCGCGATTGTGATCCCGAATATCAAAAGCTGGCCTGTGCTGATTTCGGTACTGACCGCCTTGGTGTTATCAGTATTACTCACCGTGATGGGGATTGAAGGCAGCCTAATGTTCGCCAGTATTGGCGCCATGCTCGCCGGCTACGGTACTGAACGTTTATTAGGAGCTCGCCCATGATCATGCTTTCGATATTCGCGATGACGGCACTGGTATTTCTCAGCCGTTATCTGTTTCTTGAACCTAAGCTGCCACTGCGTTTGAGCCCCACGTTGCAACGCTTACTTAGCTACTCTGGGCCTGCGGTGCTCACCGCGATTTGGGCGCCAATTGTGTTTATGCCAGAAAAAACCTTGTGGCTAGAGTGGCACAACCCCTATCTTCTCGCCGCACTGCTTTCCGGTTTACTGGCTTGGTTAAGCAAAAATGTCCTGCTGACGACCGTCGTGGGGATGGGGAGTTTCTTACTGCTCAAGCTGGTGGTATTGGCCTAAGCCCGTAAGAAACGGGCTTAGTGTATGTTGGGAGAGAGGGTGAAAGTTCGGTTATTCAGCCAACCATTCCACTTCAATCAAGGTCTGTTCACCACATTTCAGGCGGCCCACAAAACGGTCGCCTTGATGTACTTCTCCAACGCCTTGTGGTGTACCAGTCATCACCACATCACCATCTTCCAAAGTCAGATAGCTTTTGAGCTCTTGCAATACCGCTTGAGGCGAGTAAAGCATTTGGCTGACATGGCCTTTTTGCACCCGCACACTGTTGATCAGCAGTTCCAAATTGAGATCGTCGGCATCCAACCCGTCAAGCGCAACAAATCGGCTCAATACGGCTGCGCCATCAAACGCTTTAGCGCGCTCCCAAGGCAAGCCTTTGGACTTGAGATAACTCTGCATTTGGCGCTTGGTCAAATCTAGGCCAATTCCCACCGCGACATATTGTCCCTTTTCGACCAGAAAACAGATCTCTGCTTCATAATGCAAAGGCTCTTGATGGAAGGCGCGCAGCTGCGATGTAACCGCTGATGAAGGCTTATGAAACAGCACCATCTGTTCTGGAATGCTATTGTGCAGTTCCTGAATATGCTCAACATAGTTACGCCCGACACACAGCACTTTACCGACAGATAGGTTTCGGTTGGCAAATTGGATATGACTCATCTCTCTTCCTTGACCAGACACAAAGCCGCGATTCTAAACTAACCGCTGATAAACTACTCAGAAATCAATCACACAATGATGGAAAATGCGTACTTCAGCCCATTCATTGCCAAACTCAGTCGAGAGTATGGAGAATTTTCTCGCACAGCGTTTTTAGGCTAATCAGCTCCTCTAAGCTGAGATCAAATTTACACAGCATTTCATTCGGTACTGAACGAGCCTGTTCTTGCAACGCAAAACCCGCTGGCGTCAAAAATAGCTCACGAACTCGTTCATCACTGCTGCTGCGTCGCCGTTCCACAATTCCTTTCGCTTCCAATCTTTTCAGTAGTGGAGTCAACGTGCCGGAATCCAAATGCAGCTTAATACCGAGATCTTTCACATTTATCCCGTTTTGCTGCCACAGCACCAGCAGCACCAGATATTGCGAATAAGTGATATCCAGTTGTTCAAGCAGCGGACGATAAGCACGGATCACCGCATTCGATGCACTGTAGAGTGGAAAACAGACCTGATTTTCCAGAAGTAATGGATCATGAGTCGGCGTTTGGCAGCTCACTTGTGGAGAAGGCATGATGTATCCTCAAAAAATAAATTGCACACAATATACTTGCAAACAACAAAAGACTCGATATAAGATTGCAAGCAATTAAATTGCACACAACTTAAATTGAGGAATAAAAACATGAGTACGATTTATCAAACTTCCGCGACCGCTTCTGCAGGACGCAATGGAGTAGTCAGCACCGAAGACAAACTGCTTGAGCTCAATCTCAGCTACCCAAAAGAGATGGGTGGAAGCGGTACGGCAACCAACCCAGAGCAACTGTTTGCAGTCGGCTATGCTGCTTGCTTTTCGAACGCGATTCTGCACGTCGCTCGTGAAGCAAAAGTCGCCTTAAAAGAAGCGCCTGTGACCGCCACTGTCGGTATCGGACCCAACGGTCAAGGCGGCTTTGCGCTAAGTGTCGCCCTCGCCGCACACATCGCTTTAGAAGATGAACAAGCCAGACAGTTGGTGACCGTTGCCCATCAAGTCTGTCCTTACTCCAATGCGGTGCGTGGCAACATTGATGTGCAAGTCAGCGTCAATGGCTTAGCCCTGTAATTTCGATTCCTCATCACTCACCACGGCGAAGCGCTTTTTTCACTCTAGAGAGCATACTTGAAAGCTCAACAGGAGGTACGTGCTCCGCCGTGTGATTAAGGCCTGTCATCATTTTTCCTTATCTCTGCCATCCCCGCGCCATAAAAATTCAATCAAAACGTCACCAAATAGAAACGCATTATTCATTTTCAATCAGTACCTTAGCGGCATCACAAGTCGGGCAGTAAAGCCCAATCAAACTAATAGGGTAGAAAAATGAAAAAAGCAGCAATCGCAGTAGCAGTTCTTTCCGCAGTGGTATCTGGCTCAACCTTAGCCGCAACCGTTTATGATGCAGAAGGCACTTCACTCAAAGTGGGGGGTCGTCTGGAGTTCCGTGGTGATTTCAATGGCAACGATAAGGGCGAAGAAATTGAAGGCACAATGCTCAACAAGAGCCGTGTGCGTTTGAATGTGGCAGGTGAAACCGACATTGGTGCTGGCATGAAAGGCTTTGGCTTCTGGGAAGCAGAGCAAGGCGTAAAATCGTCCGCAGGAACGTCAACAGAGCAAGAAACGACGTTCAAACAACGTTATATGTACGTGGGTATGAAAGGCGATTTTGGTAGCCTCTCCTTTGGCCGCCAAAACACCGCTGGCGTGCAAATTTCTGACATGTCTGATATCGGTACCTTTACTGGCGATCAAAAAGCCTTCGTCAGTGCAGGTAACGAGCAGATCAACAACACTATCGCGTATGGTTATGACTTCGAAAGCTTCAAGCTAAAAGCAAGCTACATTGCTGATGATCAGAAAAATGCTGATGGCTATGGCCTGTCAGGCATCTACTCAGCGCCATTTGGTTTGGATATCGGTTTAGGTTATGCCGCGAATGATCTGGGTACAGATAAAGGTTCAGCGGATCAAATCATTGCGGGTTTGGGTTACACCATGGGTGACCTCTACTTCGGGGCCACTTACACCACGGGTGATAAAGATGACAAAGCAGACACGGAATTTACCGGTATCGAAGTCTCTGCACAGTACAAAATCACCAAAGAATTTCGCCTGATCGCGGCTTACCAAAACCAAGAAGAAGAGACCAAGAATGTCACTAAAGACAAAGCGGATTTCTTTGAACTCACTGGTCGCTACGATTTCACGAAAAACTTCCGCTCTTACCTCGCTTACAAAGCGAACGGACTGGATGACAAAGACGCAGGCTACAAAGTCGAAGACACCATCCGCCTAGGTCTACGTTACGATTTTTAATCACACTGCCTTAAACTCCTGAATATTGTCCTTCTTTGGCCAAGCGATTGCTTGGCCTTTTTTGTTGCAGAATTTCGAACGTCATGAGCAACCACAGCGATTGGTTTTCTCACTATTACCACGTATGATTCAGCCCACTTTTTGACTACCTCTTTGATTCATGAGCATTAAACATCACCCATTGCAAGGTGCGCTTTGGATGCTGACGGCTGGCCTCGCGTTCGCCATCGTCAATAGCGTCGCACAATACGCCAGCATTCAATTTGGCCTTCCTTCCACCACCGTTGCCTTAGTGCAGTACGCGATTGCGATTGTGGTTATCCTGCCTTATCTCAAAACCTTGGGCATTCGTCAGTCGCTGCGGACTCAGCAGTTTGGCTGGCATCTCCTGCGCGTCTTTCTGGCCGTGATTGGCATTCAGCTCTGGTTGTGGGCTCTCGCGTATCCGGTGCCGATTTGGCAAGGTATTGCGCTACTGATGACTTCTCCCCTTTTTGCCACCATTGGCTCTGGCCTATGGCTACGCGAAAAAGTGGGCATGGCGCGCTGGGTAGCTACCCTCACCGGATTTATCGGTGCGATGATCATCCTCGAGCCTTGGGCGGATGATTTTAATCTCGCTTCATTGCTCCCTGTCGGCGCAGCCTTTTTCTGGGCGAGTTACTCCTTGATGGTGAAAAAACTCTCCTCTCACGACTCGCCGTCCACCATGGTGGTCTATTTACTGCTGCTGATCACCCCGTTTAACTTATTGCTGGCGCTACCCGATTGGCAGATGCCAAACGGACAAACCGTATGGCTGCTACTGATTGGTGCTGGGGTAATGACAGCGCTTGCTCAATGGGCGATAGCCAAAGCGTATGCGGTAGCAGATGCTTCCTTTGTCCAGCCGTTTGATCACGCCAAGCTTCCCTTAAACGTGCTGGCTGGCTGGTTAGTGTTTGGTTGGGTACCACCGGGCAGACTCTGGCTAGGCGCAGCAATTATCGTGTTATCTGTCGCGTTCATTACTCAATGGGAAACAAAAAAATCACGGCGTGAAAGAAACATCGCCTAAAACCTTTCCTATCTTTTAACAGAAAGATGCGTATAAGGAACCACTTGATGACAACACCGATCAAAGTCACTCTCTACCGTTGGGCAGGCCATTTTGGCCCTTTTAAAGTCAACATTCCTTGCGGAGAATGTACACTCACCAAAGATATTTTGGCCGATACCTTTGCCAATGAATTGGCTGGCGTGCCGATTGAATTAGAGGTGAAAGATTGGCTTAGCTACTGGTGGGAACCTTTAAAGCTTGGTGCATGGCATGCGCCGATTGTGGTCGTAGCAGGCAAAGTGATCAGCCAAGGAGAAGCCCTCAACCGCGGTGTATTGGTGCAATCCATCATCAAAGAGTGGACTAAACAAGACACGTTACAAGGCAATATTGTGTTTGGCAAAGCCACCTGCCCTTACTGCGTGAAAGCCAAGCAGTTGCTTGATACTGCAGGAATCGACTATCGCTACCACGATGTAGTGAAAGAGAGTGCTGCGCTATACCGAATGATCCCAGAAGTCAAAGCGATCATCGGAGAAAAAACACCCGTCACGGTACCGCAGATCTGGTTAAATGGTCAGTATATTGGGGGCTGTGATGCGTTGGAAAAATGGCTGCAAAATAACCCGCATGCGCTACCTAATAACGTGGTAGAAATCGAAACTACGCGTGTAGCTCCGTAATTCAAATTGTTTGAGCATCGCCAAGATCAGCAAAAAAGGCCTCGCACAGTACGAGGCCTTTTCTATTTTAGCGAGGAGATTATACCCAAACTACTTGGAGTTGCAGGTAGGCGGCAAGTGAGTTCATCCCCATGAGCATAGATACACTATGTGATTGGGGTGAACGAACGTAGCCAACACCGCTGCAGCTTAAAGTAGGAAGGGTATAGCTGATTATAAAAACAGGTTCATCACCCACATCGCACCAAATGCGTTCAATACTGAAATACCAATCATCACTGGGATGTAGCGCCCTTCAGTACCAATCGGGCCAAGAATACGGCCGATGTATTGCACTTGTGAACCCATCAAATAGATAGCGGGAGCCAAAATCGCGATGTGCGTACCGTTCAAAATCCCTTGGTCAAACAAGGTGATCACCACACCCACAGCGCCGCCCATCGACATCCATGCACCAATCAACACCGCAGCCGCTTCACCCGGCAATCCAAAGACCGCCATCACAGGAGAAAATACTGTCCCCATCAGATCTAACGCGCCAGTAATTTGCAACGCTTTGATGATCACAAACGCCATCAATACATTGGGTACAGTAGACGTCGTCGCAATTACCCAGCCTTTCTTCGCCCCTTCGACAAAAATATCCGTCACCATTGGCTTTTTCATATTGACGTTACTCATCGGGTCGCTTCCTCTAGTTGAGTCTCTGGGTTAGATGATTCTTCTTTGCCTTCCGTCAGATTTAGATAGAGACGGAACAGGTTGGCACCGACAATTTTGAAAATAAACATCACACCAACCGCAAGACCGATAGAAGAAGTGACGGCCGCGGAACCATCCGCTAACGTGAGCGTAAACAGCACCGCACCCGATGAGAAAAAGTTAACTATGGTGGCACCTGCAGAGAATTGGAACATGGTAAACACATCCGCTTCACGCTTAGTCATATGCCCTTCATCTTTGAGCTGACGAGTCATCGCCGCACCCGCATCAGCACTTTGCAAAGAAGCAATCAGCCCTAAACCTGAATTACCCGGAACGCCCATGATTGGACGAAGTAGAGGAGTCAGTAGCTTACGTGCCGCATCGAGCGCACCGTAATGTTCCAGCACATTGATCATGCCTAATGCAAACATCACGGTTGGAATTAAGGTCAGTGCGAAAAGAAAACCATCACGCGCACCACTACCACCTTGACCACGCAAAGAAGTGGTTGCCACTTGCAGGCCGTCGGCCGTTTCACTGACGTTGTAAGCAACCTTGCCAAAGGCACCGTTTAACGTGGTGAAATCAAATACTCCATACCACTGGTTGGATTGCAGCAAGCCAGAAAAAAAGACTACGGCGAAGGCTAACGCAATGTAGCATCCCCAAGTCACTTTTCGCTCCTGCGCTGTCGATTGACTCATAATTACCTCTATAAAGTTGGAACAGATTGGGCGTCATGGTGCACGGATTGCGTGCTAGAGATAATGATCGAGGTCAATGAGTCGATGAAACTCATCTCACAATGAAAAATAAAATTTTATTTTGTTAAAACAATACGAGAAAGCATGATCAATTAATTTATTTCAGCCTAAAGCCACAACAAACCACTTCACGCCACCGATGGAATAAAACCCTTTTCTAATGTTAAGCAAATCGCACCTTTCTAAAAAATGATGAATAAACAACCATTTCTAAGCTAAGTCACAACTTCAAATTCCGCATAGGTCTACTCTTTCTCAGGACTTTCTCCCATCACACCTTAAAACTTGAAGCCGATCTTCAAGAGAAGGGGATATCAACAGGAGTTTTGTTATGACGGGCCGGATCGCACTACTTTCTCTTACGCTTTTTTCACCACTCAGTTTAGCGTCTACCCCAGATGGACAAGCTTTAGATTTCACCCATTCGACGATCGGCTATGCCGCACTCCTCATTTTCGCCATCGCTTATACCTTGGTCATGCTGGAAGAGTATTTGCAACTACGTAAATCGAAACCGGTCTTGCTGGCTGCTGGGCTGATTTGGGCCATGATTGGCTATGTTTACCAACAAACAGGCTCGACCGAGGTAGCTCGTCAGGCCTTAGAACACAATTTGCTTGAATACGCAGAGCTGCTGCTGTTTTTATTGGTCGCCATGACCTACATCAGTGCGATGGAAGAGCGGCGTCTGTTTGATGCACTCAAAGCGTGGATGATCAACAGAGGCTTTAATTTTCACACTCTATTTTGGATAACGGGTTGGTTGGCGTTTTTCATTTCCCCGATTGCCGATAACCTCACCACGGCGTTATTGATGTGTGCCGTGGTCATGAAAGTCGGTGGTGAAAACCCTAAATTCGTCAGTTTAGCTTGCATTAATATCGTGATTGCTGCCAACGCGGGAGGAGCCTTCAGTCCCTTTGGCGATATCACCACTCTTATGGTGTGGCAGGCTGGGCATGTTAGCTTCCTTGAGTTTATGGATCTGTTTCTCCCATCCTTAGCCAACTATTTGGTGCCTGCCTTGGTCATGTCGCTCTTTGTCCCGCATCAAACGCCTTCCAGCATCCAAGAAGTGGTCGAGCTTAAACGCGGAGCCAAACGCATCGTCGTTCTGTTTCTCTTTACCATCCTCTCGGCCATCGGTTTCCATGCATTTTTCCACTTCCCGCCAGTGATCGGCATGATGATGGGACTCGCCTATTTGCAGTTTTTTGGCTATTTCCTACGTAAAACGCTGGCAAGATCACTGGCTAAGAAAACGGCGATTGCCATGGCGAAGAATGATGAAGCCGCACTTAAACGTATTGGTTCCGTGGTGCCTTTTGATGTCTTTCGCAGCATTTCTCACGCCGAATGGGACACTTTACTGTTTTTCTATGGGGTCGTGATGTGTGTCGGAGGCTTGAGCTTACTCGGCTATCTAGGTTTAGTGTCGGAAATCCTCTATACCGAATGGAACCCCATCTGGGCTAACGTACTGGTTGGGCTGCTTTCTTCGGTGGTCGATAACATTCCTGTCATGTTTGCTGTACTGTCGATGCAGCCCGAAATGTCTCTCGGCAACTGGCTACTGGTCACTCTCACCGCAGGAGTCGGCGGCAGTTTGCTATCGATTGGCTCTGCAGCAGGTGTGGCGCTCATGGGCGCGGCTCATGGCAAATACACGTTCTTGAGCCACTTGAAATGGACTCCCGTCATTCTGCTTGGTTATGTGGTCAGTATCGTGTTGCATTTGCTGCTCAATCATCAATCATTCACATAACATGTCTGATTGAAGCTGCTACCCGCGTCAAATGGTTCCAAAGAAACCACCTCTCTACGTTTGACTCATTGAGTGTTGCTGGCTGACGCATTTTGCGGTTCTGCGTTCAGTTTGACCCAGTTATTACTGAGGTGGAACATGGCACAAGCGCTGCAAGTGAGGACTTCACCTTGTCCATGAATGGTCATGACCAAATCATCACGTTTTTCTTTGGAGTTATTACGGATCTGGATCCGTAATGTTTTGCCATCAACGCTAAATGGGCGCTCCCATTTTTGCTGCGCCGAATGCATGTACACGACGCCCTGCCTAAACTCCAACACATCTTTGTTGTGCGGATTATCATACAGGCCATTAAAGGACAAGGTTTCGCGATTCACAAAGTTTTCCAGCTCCTCTTGAAAACAGCCGCTTAATAGCAATACGCTCAAGATGAGAATGATGGGTTTCAAGTTGGCCACGTTCATAATCTTTTCCTTATCTTCGTTTCTCCAACTCCAGCAGGAAGGCTTTACGTTCTAAACCACCCGCATATCCGGTCAGTTGGCCATTTTTTCCAACGACTCGATGGCAGGGCACAATGATCGAAATCGGGTTCTTGCCATTCGCGAGTCCAACGGCTCTTACTGCCTTAGGGTTGCCTATTGCTTCTGCCAGTTGTTGATAGCTCCATATTTCCCCATAAGGGATCTTGCATAGTGCGTGCCAAACCGACTGCTGAAATGCCGTGCCGCTGGCGGCCAACGGTAGCTCGAATTGAGTGCGCTGACCTGAAAAATACTCATCCAGTTGGCGTATCGTTTTGTTAAGTATAGGACATTCTTTCACATAGTCGCCCAAATGCTCAGGTTGAGTCGTTTGGGTAGCAAACCATACGCCTAATAAGCCTTGAGAGCTCGCTTGTAAGGTCATTGGCCCGAGGGGGGATGAGTAGTCAGTAAAATGGCTCATTTAGTGGCTCCAGCAATGAAAAGTGGCATAACTGCCCCAAGGGGCGACCGATTCGGCAGTTAACTGAGGAAATTTCGCCAGTGCTTTTTTCACGATCAAATCTCCGGTTAAAAAACAGTGGCTACGTGATTCACCGCGCAATTGCGCGTAATCGACAGTCCAAGGACCAATCCCGCTTAGCGATAACCATGCCATTGGCGAATCCATAGGATGCAACCGGACGTAGTCCGCCAAACGTTTTAAGGTTTCCTTACGCCTTTCCGGCATACGTAAAAAGCTTAAGTCGCTCATTTGCACTTGTTCTGGGGTTGGGAAATAACGTGTTGACCCTTCGCTAGCCGCCAGCGTGGAGACTAACAAGTTCAATTGTCCAATTGCGGCTTTGACTGAAACTTGTTGACCGAGCACTGCGCGCACTCCCGCTTCCCATGCATTCCATACCCCGGGGATACGGATCCCGGTGCGCCGTACCAATCCCGGAGCTAACTGCTCTAAATGAGCCTCAATACTGATCAGGTCTGCATCGAGATCAAACATTCGTCGCAGCCGAGCGACTAAGTGGCGAAGATCACTCAAACGCTCCATCTCAAACTCAATGTCTAAGTGCGACTGTGCCATGCTCGCCTTAAACCATCCTGTACCTTCACCAAGGACAAAATGACGTTGATAGCTCTGTTCATCGATCAGCTCCATGCCTTCAATCGCTCGCAGACGATAAAAATCCAACATATGCGCCCAGTCAAAAGGGCCGCGAAAAGCTAAGCTCAGATGATTTCGAGAAGGAAGAGCGGCTCGTTCTCGCCGAACTTGGGTCGGCGTCAACCGAAATAATTTTTGGAACGCATCATTAAAACGGCGGGTGCTCTGAAATCCACTGGCGTAAGCCACTTCGGTAATCGAAATTTGGCTCGTATGCAGTAATTGTTTGGCAAACATGAGCTGCTGGATCTGCGCATATTGTTTAGGCGGCATTCCTAAATGACGCTGAAAAAGCTGGCGCAGATAACGGTCACTGATACCTAAGCGTGAGGCTAAAGTCTCTAAACTGCCGTCCAGCTCTCCCTGCTCAATCAGAGTCAAGGCACGTAGAAATGAGGTTTCGGCTCCTTTCCACGCCCATGAATGGGGAGCGCTTTCAGGCCGGCAGCGCAAACAAGGTCGGTAGCCCGCCGATACCGCTAACGCTTGCGAGGAAAAATACTCAACATTCTCTTCTTTCGGTAGGTTGGCTGGGCAAATCGGGCGGCAAAAAATCCCTGTGGTTTTAACCGCAACAAAAAAACGCCCATCAAACCGTGGATCTCGGCTCATCCGAGCGCGTTGGCACACCTCTGCGGATAATTCATTAAGCAATGTCATCCAAGCCTCCTGCTCGCTTTTTTGTTCAGTCTACCCAGTTCCGCTGTCTAGACTAGCCATTTTCGGAACGGAATGCAGAGACTAAGCCGCAAAAGTTTCTTCAATAATTTTGAACAAGAGCATCAGCCTAATGGGATTCTCTGCGCAAGGCTCATCCCATAAACTTCATTTCATCAAACATACAGACCATTTGAGTCGTTCGAAAATTTCAACCCAGTCTATCAGCGTATAGCCTGAGTCAACCGAGAGGATTTATTGATGAATACTTTATTAAAAACTGCTTTAACTTCACCAAATTCATGGGCCCCCCTAGCACTGCGCCTTCCCCTAGCCATCATTTTTATGGCGCACGGTGCACAAAAGTTGTTTGGTTGGTTCGGCGGTTACGGCCTTGAAGGTACAGGTCAATGGATGGCTTCGATTGGCTTAGAGCCTGGTGTAGCGATGGCATTTCTGGCCGGAAGTGGGGAGTTTTTTGGCGGATTAGCCATTTTGCTAGGTCTGCTGACACGTCCTGCCGCACTGGTACTCTCCGTCACCATGCTGGTCGCGATTTTTAGCGTGCACTTTAGCCACGGCTTATTCTTAAGCAACGGCGGTTACGAGTTTGGCTTGGCTCTGTTGGCAGGCTCTGTTTCACTGCTGATTTCAGGTGCAGGTCGTCTGAGCCTCGATAATCTGCTACTAAAGCGTCTGGCATAAGTCACTTCAAGCATAAAGGGGGAATCGTGTTAAGCGATTCCCCCTTTCTCGTACCTAAGACTTAATCAGTGATCAATCACACGGCTTCCACTTTGCCCACCGTACGCACCACACTGAAAGGATCTAACGTTTTCATCAACTTCTCCACCTGCACTATCGCCTCAATGGAAGAGCTGTTTTTGCGATAGCTCAGATAAAGTGGGCGCTGCCAATCATTCACCTCGGACACACGATGTAATTGCCCTGCATCCAATAAGGGTTGCACCATGGTTTGCGGTAAGTAAGCGCTGCCCCCTTTCTCCAAAATGAAATCTAACGCAATTCTTGCCGTCGACGTTCTTAAAAAAGGCGCTGGCGCTTTAGGGTGGCGGTCGGCATGCTCTGAAGCAAAACGTGCGCCCCAATCGACATAAACGTAGCGATTTTCAAACACGCTATCGGCATCGTCAGGCTTGGTGGATACCAACACGAGAACCAAATCAGCCACTTTTTTGCATTGCAATTCTTCGGCTTTGATCGGATCCAGAGCGAAAGCCATATCCAAAGTGCGCTCTAGCAAACCACGATTGAGTTGCTCTCGCCCCATCACTTCCGCCAAAAAACCATAGCCTTCAAATGTATCGGTGATGCGGCTTAAACAGTGCTGTAAGTAAGCATCCCAAATGTTAGGCGTACCGCCTAATGTGAGCTGCAAAGCCTTACCGCTTTCAAGCGATAATTCAAATTTCGCCTGCTGCAGCGTTGCAACCATGACCTCAGCATACCCCACCAAACGCTCGCCTGCTGAGGTCAATTTGATGTTGTTACGGTCACGGGTAAACAACTGAGCATCGAAATGATTTTCAAGTTGCTTGATGCGCGCACTCACCGCCGCTTGCGTCAAATACAGATTTTCAGCAGCACGACCAAAATGGCGAACTTTGGCCAGTTCAAGAAAGGTGCGAAAGACTTTTACGTCCATATAGTTTCCTCTGATGTTACCCGTGAAGATTAACAAGTAAGAAGTATTATGACGATAAAAAATTTTTGTTTTTCTTTTCCGAAGATTACGCCTAACTTTCGCCGTGACCCACGGCTACAAGGTGGTTGAACATATTCACACGAGGTTGACATGTCTGAGACAGCATTTCGTCAAGGAAAAAAACGTTTTTTCGATACTAAGAAGTTCCCAAGAGGCTTTGCTAAATCTGGAGACTTTACTCTAGCAGAAGAGGATATCCTAACTCGGTATGGCGACACTATGCTCGGTTTGGAGAGTGGTGAGCTACAGCCCGAAAATGCCGATGAAGAACATTTTCTAAAAGTGCTCGCAAACCCAGAGTTAGCAGAAAACAAATTAGAGAAAGCTTGGTTGAAATACACCCGTCTGGCTCGTGGCCGCAAGCGTTTCCATACCTTGAATGGCCGCAACAAGCCTGATGGCGTTGAAGATTACACCGACGACGAACCAAGCTTGACTGAGGAAGATTAATCTTTCCTTCGGGCTACATAAATCATTTGTAGCCCTCTGACATGGATGGACGACGATTGGCGTCCTTTGGGAGGAAAGATGCCCAACCCAGTTTCTAACGTTTATTCTCTTGAAGAGATGTTATCGCTGATCCAGCGAGAGCAGCCTTTCGCCGGAGAGCTAGAATCCGCTGGCTGTTTTATCAAGATAGAAGACTATCTGCCTGTGGTTTGTACTGCTATCCATGCAGGAAGCCGTTTACGCGAAGATTTGCTCAAACAGTGCCAACTGAGCAAAACGGAACGTAATCTTGAAGAAGCACCTTATACCGATCAATTTATTGCCTCCCAGCCTATCACTTTGTGTGGCCTCGATTCTCGCTTCGAGTACGATCTGAACCGCGCGAAAACCCTCAGTACCCGCTATAAATCTGCCTGGAATCGCCCTTTGAGCGATAAACAGCGTACAGAGAGCCATCGTAAGCACAGCGAGTTTTATCAACTCTATGAGGCGTTAATCCGCAAACTTGAAGCGATGCATGGCATGGTGATTGTGTTTGATATGTACGCTTACAACTATAAACAGCTGGGTGATAAACCCACTCCAGTGTTTAACGTGGGTACCGCACAAATCGACATGCAGCGTTGGGGCTCCGTGGTGAAGCGTTTCTGTGCTGAACTGAGTAAAATTCAGCTACCGCACATCGAAAATAGCACCGAAATCAACGCGGTATTTGAAGGCCGTGGCTATTTAATTGCCCATACCAACGCTCATTTTGACCGAACGTTAGTACTCCCCACTGAAGTAAAAAAAGTCTTCATGGAGGAGGATACTGGCACTGTCTATCCCTTGGTGTTAAACGCGCTGTGTAGCGGCCTTAAAGGTGCATTGAGCCAAACCAGTGCCTATTTTCAGCGTCGTCATAATCGTCGCCGAATAAGCAAAGCAAAAATGCTTGGTTCATCCATTGAACCCGCGATTTTGAGTATTGATGATGCGCTGTCTAAACTGACGCGCAAAGTTGAGACACTTAAATACGTCAACCCAACCAATATCAATATTGAGCAAAAGCGTTTTGAAGCGGCACCGAGTCGCTACAAACCCGAGTTTCGCTACAAACAGTTACCCATCAATGCCAATGAATTTAAACAGCAACTGTATCAATTGCCAATCGAGACCATTTCCGATCCTGATTTGAAACAGTTGTACGGCTCGATGGTCGATAAACTGAGCGAAAAAATCGATCTGCTCACCAGCATAGGTCAGGAATCCTTCCTGTATAACTCGCTGCGTTTTTATGGCCGACCGAATCGTACCGCGATAGAAAACGCGAAATTTCTACTCTACGCCAAGACGTTACCGGAAGAGAAAGGCGAGTTGTATAACGCGGATCAAGCCGCTGAAATTATGCTGAAAAAAGCACAGGAATGGGGTATGCATTGCCATATTACGCCCACAGCATCACTGGCAGCGCGGGCGATGGTGAGTGGCAAAAAGCCTCCAACCTTATATCTCAATAGCAAGGTGATGTACTCACATGCAGAGATACAGCGCCTAATTCAGCATGAAATTGGCGTTCATCTCGCCACCACCTTTAACGGCCGTATGCAACCTTTGCGCGTGTTTTCGATTGGTTTACCCGGTGCAACTGAGTCACAAGAAGGGTTAGCCATTTTGGCGGAATACAAAGCGGGTTATATGTCGCATGAGCGACTCAAAACCTTGGCAACGCGAGTGTTGGCGGTCGATTCCATGCTTAAAGAGCACAATTTCTACCAAACCTTCAGCTACTTAACCGAAGAGTATGGTGTCGATCGAGAAAGCGCCTTTGTGACCACCACACGGGTGTATCGCGGCGGAGGTTTCACCAAAGATCACCTTTATCTTGAAGGGTTTATCAATACCTTGCAGCAAGCACAAAAGCGCAGTTTAGATAATCTGTTGGTCGGGAAATGCAGCTATCAATATCTTGATTTAATTGATGAGCTGGTCGAGCGCGGTTGGCTGATTAAACCCCGATTCCGTTTCGATGATTTAGGCAGCGAGCCAGAGCCCACCCTCAAATATTTGATTGAGTCGCTACGCCACTAACTCATTCGATAAAATAGGATCTTTCTCCCAAAGCCCTGAAGCAGGCCACTGCTCAGGGCTTTTTTAGGGAGATGAATCAGCACTATATCCAAATGACTTAAAGCATCAGGTAAAAAATATCCTGCATTATTTCGCCAATATGCTCAGTTTTTTCAGGAAACTGTCACGTAAGTGCTCCTGCTCATAGGCCAAATGGTAGGTATTGTGGAAGCCAATCTTCAGCTCAACACCGTTACCACGCATGAAGATGTTGTAGCCATCATAATCCGCATACGCTTCAATCCCTTCATAGATCTTGCCAAATTCAGTGGGTGAGCCATTTTCCATTACCGTTTCATACGCCGATAAGACTTTGCTCGGTTCCAGTTCATTTTTCATGATCTTTTTCCTCGACATGTGCCCATAATCAGTATTGGCAGTTAGGCGCCAGCTTGCCAGTTTATGATCTGCGTCAGCGCAAAAAAACACTTAATTTTGGCCATAAATTTTTTGAGACCCGTTATATTGGACGAAGCTTATCTTGATAGGACAAGGCTCTAGATTGCCGAACATCCACCCGATTCAAGCCTATTGGTTGGCCGCTTTTATCAAGACTATAATTTTTTGACCTAAAACAATGGCAGTTCAATTTTACTTATTTTATAATGCAAATTAACATAAACCCACTCTGCTTTGTTTGCACTAGGGCACTCAGTAGGAAGGGAATTGCAAGGCATCATAAATTCAAATCTAAGGGCAATACATGAGACTTATCCCACTGAAAGCGGCAGCACAAGTTGGTAAATGGGCGGCTGCACACATTGTTAAGCGTATCAACGAGTTTCAACCAACAGCTGAACGTCCTTTTGTATTGGGACTCCCTACTGGTGGCACACCACTCGCGACTTATAAAGCGCTGATTGAAATGCATAAAGCGGGTGAAGTGAGCTTCAAACACGTCGTCACTTTCAACATGGATGAGTATGTTGGCCTAGCCGCAGACCACCCTGAGTCTTACCGCTCATTCATGTACAACAACTTCTTCAATCATATTGATATCCAAGAAGAAAATATCAATCTGCTGAACGGTAATACCGATGATCACGAAGCAGAATGCAAGCGCTACGAAGACAAAATCAAATCTTACGGTAAGATCAACCTGTTCATGGGTGGTGTAGGTAACGATGGCCACATCGCCTTTAATGAACCAGCGTCTTCTCTCTCTTCACGCACTCGTATCAAAACCCTGACGGAAGATACTCGTATCGCTAACTCACGTTTCTTTGATGGTGATATCAATCAAGTGCCTAAGTATGCACTGACTATCGGTGTCGGCACTCTGCTGGATGCACAAGAGATCATGATTCTAGTCACTGGCCACAACAAGGCACTGGCACTACAAGCAGCGGTTGAAGGGAGTGTAAACCACCTATGGACTGTCTCTGCACTGCAACTACACCCTAAAGCGGTGATCGTGTGTGACGAGCCATCAACCCAAGAGCTGAAAGTGAAAACCGTTAAATATTTCACTGAGTTAGAAGCCAAAAACATCGTAGGCTTCTAAGATAAATCTCAATCAAGCTAATAAAAACGCCCCGATATTCGGGGCGTTTTTATTGCTATCTCTCCTCAAACGACTACGAGTTGCGACTTCAAGTAAGAAGAGCCTCGATAGAAGTAGAGCCTTTTCCTCATTATCTTTTGTCAAACGGGAGGCTATCGATTGGGCCTTGTGAGAAATCCAGTCGCTCACTGGCAACATGAGGCAAGTCATTGAGAGCATTAGGTTCAATTAAATCAATTAAAGACTCGGCTTCTTGCTCTGCGAGAGGATCCACCACATCTTTCGTCGGAATCGGGATCTGGCGTTTATACAGTTTATTCAGCGCACGAATCATCGAATGTTTAGTCACCGAACTGGTGGCTAATTTACGTTGCAACGGTTTGGCCAAGGCTTGTAAACCGACAATCGATTCCACTCCGAGCTTACCCCCCACCAAATCACGCAGATTTTTCGCAGGCTCATACCCCATAGAAGCCGAAAGGAACAACCAAATATACGCAATTGCTTTACCGTGAGCACCACGGTCAATCCACGCTTCACCGGCATGATACATGGCTTCAGGGTGCCCTTTTTCTGAGGCACGCTCTAACCAATAACACGCCATCGGAAAATCACTGGCGCCACCAATACCATGTAGCAAGTTTTGCCCTAATCTCATCATGCCTTCGGCACTGCCCATACGAGCGGCCTTTTCATACCAAAACGTCGAATCTGAAGGCGTCGGAGCAATGTTATCTTTCGACACGCACCATCCGCCCATAAACAAAATCGCATCAATGAAATTGGCTTCTGCCGCTTCTTGAATTAGCCCAATACCACGCGAAACGTTAACTTCCACCCCACGACCGTATAGCCATGCCATGCCAGTTTCAAATTTGGCAGCCAGATCGCCTTCAACACCACGCACACAGGTTTGCCAAAATTTGGCCTTCTCTTTCGCAATCACATCTTCTCGGATCCGCTGACAAACCCGCACAATGCCGTACATGGCGGGAATATTGTCGAGATGGGCGGCTTTTTCATACCAAAACAAGGCTTCTTTTAAACTGTTGCGTTCCGCCTCTTTGGCTAAAAACAAAATGGTTGGAATGTGTCCGGATTCGGCTTTAAACAATCTTTCTTTGCGCTCTTGCTCTCGGTTACGCTCTAACGCTTTGCGATACGCCTCTTCTCTGGCTCTACGTTCTTCCTCTAACCGCTTACGTCTGACGGATAGCACAATCATCCAGACAAAAATCAGGATAAGTGTTAGCCCGGTAGCGCCAATCGCAATTCCGATAATATTCATAGTTTCTCTAACTAGGTCACTGCCTTTGCCTGCGCAGTTTGAAGGCTGGCAAAACTAAACGATGGTTGAATTGTACTTTACATCCAACGTAGAAACTATGTGCGATAAAAAATGGGTGGAGATCCTCCACCCATTTTCGTCGGTCGGTTTCATTATTTGCGAGCATTAACCGCTTTCACAAACACTTCTTGCGCACCTTCAATTCCCAGTGCTTTCGCTTCATCTAATAGACTCAGCGCCTTAGGTAAATCATTCGCTTGCACAGCTCGCTCTATGGAGGAGAAGTAATAGGTTTGCGTATCTGGTTGAACCTGAATTTGAGTTTTCGCAGCATCCGTTGATGTTGTAGTTTGGCGATCTTCACTGCGTACAAAGGATAAGAAAGAAGGACCAGAGACATCCAGCTCAATCGTTCCGGTTAAGGTGTGAGGTACTGGAATATCTTTCACTTCCGGCAGATAGTTTCCCCGTGCCTCAGCATCAATCCTCGCAGGATGCGCAACATACGTGACACCTTTTAAGTCTTGCTGTTTGGTGTAAACCAAAACAAACAACGATTTGTAACCTTGCGGTGGATAGAAATCCAACTCTGCGACTAAGCGATTACCTAAATGCAAACGCGGTTTACGGTACTCAAAAGTCACCTCTTCATAGGATTCCACGACTTGACCTTGCGCATCGACAATCATCACATGCGGGTAAAATACCGAATCGCTAATCTCACTGGTGATCGTCAATGTCATTTGGCCACGATCCGCGGGGATCTCAAACAATGCGACAGGGCTTGCAATCACCTGATTGCGCAAATACTGCGTTTCCTTGGTCAACGCCACCTTAGTCGTGCTAGGTAATTTCACCTTGGTCGCTTGCAATTGCCCAATCTGCTGAACCTCCTGCCCTGTATTAGGCTTTACTTGCTCAACAACAGCTGTACTCTGACAACCCGCTAATGCAATACATCCCCCAAGTAATAAAGCTCTAAGCACCATAACGACTCCTTTTTATCATTTTTTTAAAGACTCTCATCAAACCTGTTGGCAAGAAACCATAAGCGCACAAATTTGTGCGTTACCCCCAAACTAGGGTGTCTTATGGCTTCACATATTGAATATGATATGAGCCTTGAAAAAAATAGCCGATCTGCATCGGCTATTTGAATTATGGACAATAAACGTTAAAGGTCAGTGGGTTAATTACCACCAAGCTTCAACTTGGATACCCACTACAAACTCAGTATCATCATCGCCAAACGCTTTGTCATTTTCAGTATCTAGAAGATAAGTACCGTAGACACGCAGTTCAGGACGTGCCCAGAAGCTGTCTCCCATAGCCCAAGCTTGTGCTACTGTGAATTTAGCATTGCCAAAATCTTCCGTAGCTAAACCACCGTTAGAAATTTTCTCACCAGCATTGTATCCCGCTTCAAACACAGTGCGCATGGTGTCATTCCACTTATACATTGGACGTACTACTACAGAATATTGATCAATATCGAAGCTCTTACCTGTATAAGTATTTTTATTAGCGCCATCACCGCCAAACTGACCACCAATATCACTACCTGCTAAGTAAGCTAATTGATGTCCCATTTCCCAATTTTCGCCTAGGTTAATTACACCCCAGTTTAATAAACGGAAACCTGACGCATCATTAAATGCCTCGGTTCCTCGTGCATAGTAAGAACCAGCACCCCAAAAATTAGCAGCTTGAGCGCCATAACCCGCTGTACCATATTGGAATACAGTTTGGTTAAAACCATTGCTCAGGCCTTGATGTAAAATAGCCGAAACTAGAACACCATCATCAGCGACTTCATTTTTACTGTCTTTCTCAGTGGCAAAGTTGTAGGCCATTGCCAGTTCAAGAGATGCGTTTTCCCATAGACCAATATTCGCTAGACGAGCATCAAAGATGTAACCTGAAGAATTCGTATTATCGCCATCTTGAACCAAAGCAACAGAGAGTTTTTGATTACCCACAGAAAGGTTTTCAATACCACCACCAGTGCCCGATGTGTTTAGGAAGTAGAAGTCAGTAATGTGAATGTCTTTACGTTGGTAGTAGCGTTTACCCGCCCACATTACTGCTTCTTGGTCAGAAGCAAGTAAGCCTTTAGCCTGAACGTTGAACTGTGCTACGTTAAAATCGCCATCTTCCCAACCATTTGCGCCGCTATTGCCTTGCGCAATCATTGACTCGACTTTCCACGTCTGTTCACCGGTTTTCAGTTCTTCAGCAAACCCAAACTCATAGTAGTTGTCGTTTTCGTTACCAAGACGACCTGTTCCTGCTTTGTTTACAGCCTGGTCAGCATTACCGTTACCACTAATTCCAGTACCAGCGCGGAAGTAGCCATTGAAATCGACAGCGAAAGCAGAACCAGCTGCGAGCGTCGCGGCCACTGCGGCAGCAATTACACTTACTTTTTTCATCGTTAACTCCATTTAGGGTTTTTATTTTGGATTCTTGACCCTCTTTTCTGTCGAGCCCCCAAAGGCAGAAAGTTGGCAGCATAAAAAGAGAGGTAAGACGGGAACGAGTCCCCAGTTGTTTCAACTGTGGTGAGATTACGTGAGGAGGATAAAAGGCACTTCCTCCACCCCATTTTTATTTGGGGGGGAGGAGAAAGGATGAGAAAAATTACAGTATGTTGTTTTTAAAACTTAGATCACGTTATTTAGGGGGAGTAGGTTAGCCACTTTCTAAATAAACCAATACAAAGTGTATGGAGGATCACTATTTAGCCCCATTCTCGTCATTAATATGAAATAAAATTACAGATAAATATTTGTGACCGCGCGCTTGACCTAAGACAAGCAAAGCCTTTTACTTAATAACGTGGTGCGCTAAAAAACGATTAAAAATGAAAATGAACCTGTCAACGCCTTTCCCATTAGGAGCAACACTCGATGCAGAGGGTTGTAACTTTGCGATTTATGCTCCAGCCAATCGAGATATTCTCTTGGCTCTCTTTCATGCTGACGGTAGCTATGAAACACATCAGCTTGAACATGAATATGCAGGGGTCAAACATACGCATATTTCTGGCATTCATGCTGGGCAGAAATACGGTTATTTAATCCAGCTCAATGATGAATTGCATTATATTTCTGACCCTTACGCTCGAGCGTTAGAAGGGCCGCTGCATTATGCTCCGCCATTTGACAGCCATAAAAGTTTTGATCTGCCAAAATGTGTAGTCACAGATACCCACTTTGATTGGCAAAACGTGGCTAAGCCGCGTATCGCCCGAGATGAGATGGTGTTATTTGAAACCCATGTCAAAGGGTTAACCCAATTAAATCCGGATGTAGAAAAAGCCCTACGTGGCAAATATTTAGGGTTGGTGAGCCAACCTATGCTGGATTTTTATCGCCAGCAAAATATTAATACTCTGCAGCTACTCCCAATTGCAGCTTGTATGCATGAGCCCCATCTCTTGGAAAGTGGCAAGGTCAATTATTGGGGTTATAACCCTTATGTATTTATGGCCCCCGATCCACGTTACGCAAGTAAAGACGCCGTCAATGAACTAAAAACCACCATCCGTGAGCTGCATCGCAACGGCATCCAAGTCATTTTGGATGTGGTGTATAACCACACTGCAGAAGGTGGAACCAATGGACCGGTGTTCAACCTCAAAGCCCTTGATCCAAACTACTATCTGCACCATGGCGATCACTACGCCAACTACACGGGATGTGGCAACACGGTCGATCTCTCCAACCAAGCGGCTCTGAATTTAGTGATGGACACGCTTCGCTGTTGGGTAACAGAATATCAGATTGACGGTTTTCGTTTCGATTTAGCCGCCACCCTCGGCCGACGTGGTGATGAGTTCAGCAAAGAAGCGGCCTTTTTCAAAGCCGTTGCACAAGATCCGGTGCTGCGCGAAGTAAAGCTGATTGCCGAACCTTGGGACATTGGCCCCAATGGCTACCAAGTGGGTAACTTTCCTTTTGGTTGGAATGAAACCAACGACAAACTACGCGATATTACCCGTAGCTTCTGGCGTGGCGACCTAGGCTTTTTGAAGGAGTTTGCAACACGCCTCATGGGTTCACGCGACCTCTACAGCGCGGCTAACTGGCCTTACAAACTGACCGTCAACTACATCACCTATCACGATGGGTTTACGCTGCAAGATTTAGTGTCTTATAAACACAAACACAACGAAGCGAATGGCGAACAAAACCGCGATGGCCATGGTGATAACCGCTCAGACAACTACGGTTTTGAAGGTGACACCGACAGTATCGTGATCCGCGCGACTCGTGAGCGGCAGAAACGTAACTTTATGGCTAGCCTGCTGTTTGCTTTCGGTATTCCACACATTCTCACCGCCGATGTGCTCTCACACACTCAAAAAGGCAACAATAACGCTTACTGTCAAGACAACGACATCAGCTGGTTAAACTGGGAAAACAACGAAACCAAACAAGATTTTCGTGAATGGCTTGCCGGTATGGTAGCAGCAAGACAAACCTACATGGTGCCCTTTATTCGCGCATTTAGTGGCGAAAACCGTAACAATAACCGTATTGCTTGGCGTAGGGTGGATGGCAAACCTATGGAAATGGATGACTGGAATCGCCTCTCCTCGGTCGCCTTGCATATCGGCATCGGTAGTGATGGCCCTGAAATGTTGTATTTGATTAATCAAACCAACGCGCCAGCGCGCTTTGTGCTCCCTAAAGATAGGCAGCAGGATTGGCGTTTGATTTGCGATACCAATATGCGCCATGCTCAGCATGGTCATGCTGAAGGTGAAGTGTTGCAACTGCCTGTTTCAATGTCGATTCTGCACTATCAACCAAAGAAAAAATCGGCTTAAAAGTAGCGAAGAGAGCAGCAAGCTGCGACAATGGCAACCTTTAGAGCGGCACCGTCTCGTGCCGTTCACACCAACAGAAGCAACGTTCTCGTTGCTTTCGCGTTACAGAGCTATAGAAAAACAGAGGAAATTGAATGAACCCCATTCTAGCGATGCTGAAAGAAAACAATATCAGTAACGAGCAGATCAACGAGTTGTTTCAAACTCTGACCCAAAACCCGCTTGCCGCCATGGCCACGCTGGCGCAACTCGGTCTTCCTCAAGACAAAATGCAAATGGTACTGGCGCAAGTAATGCAAAATCCGGCGCTGATCAAACAAGCCGTTGAAGAGCTGGGACTCGACTTCGCAAAAGTAGAAGCAGCGAAAGCCAAGCTCCAACAATAGGCCACTACCTTTTATACCCAAACGACTTGGAGTTGCAGATAGACGGTGAATGAGTGAATCCTCATAAGTATAGAGACACTCTGTGATTGGGATGAGCGAATGCAACCAACACCGCTGCAGCTTCAACTAGCAAGAGGATAGCAAAAGGCTATGATGAATAGCGGTTCATACATAGCCTGATCCTAGTGTCATTTTTTCACCACAACTCACGCCCAAAATTCTCATAGCGCTCAATGTCTGTTCACCCGTGTTTACACCTTATCGTCATAAAATCTCTTCACAATCCGACATAAAATGCGATAGATCGCACATAATTTCGTTTTATTAATGCAATCGGTGTTATACTCCGCTGCAATTCTTCACCAGCGTTATGCAACTTCGCTCGTGAACCGCAACTTGGACAGCGCATTCAACATATGGACGTGACCAACCCGCTTTACCACGAGGTCACAGACTCTTTATGGCTTTCTTCAAAAATTTAGCGAGAGGCAAAAAAATCGCAGTCGCGTTTGGCGTGATTGCCTTAATCAACTTAGCTTTTGGTGGCTACCTTTATAACTCCCTTCATACCATTAAAAGCGACGTACTCAATCTGACTGACGATACCTTACCTTCGATGATGTTGGTGAACGGTATCAAGTACAATATGTCCTCCGTGCGTAGAGCGCAAATCAGCTTACTTTCCTCAACCGATGAAGCAGAAATCGCCGAAGACATCCGCTGGATGAACGATCACTATCAACAAATCGCCCAAGATCTGAGCCGCTATGAGCGCAGCATTTGGACCGATCACGAACGTAGCATCTTCATGCCAGTGAAAAACTTATGGAACGAGTACTTACGCCAGCTCGGTTCATTTAACAACGACATCCTACAAAAAGAGATGATCAAAGCGCAGCAAGATCTGCAACGCTCTCTACCTACGTTTGAAAAGTTGGAAACAGCGATTGACGAACTGCTGAAACTCAACCTCTCTTATGTGGATAATAACCGCAGTGAGCTGACCGAGCTTATTGATAACATTAGCGAATTTTCTGTCGCAAGCATTGTTGCCCTCCTCGCCTTTATGAGTGCGGTGACGTGGCTGCTCACCAATCTTATCTGCAGTCCACTGATGCAAGTCGTCACTCAAGCGAATGCGATTGCCGAAGGTAACTTAGCGCACCGCTTAGATCGCAAAACCATCGGTCACGACGAATTAGGTGAACTGGCAGATGCCTGCAGCAAAATGCAAAATAACCTGCGCCTGATGGTCGAAGAGATCATTACTAGCGCGACTCAACTGGCGCATGCGGTGGATGAAGTGAGCGCGGTGTCCGAGCAAACATCACAAGGCATGCAGATCCAGCAAGAAGAAGTGATGCAAATTGCAACAGCCATGGCCGAGATGAAATCGACCGTAGCAGAAGTCGCTCGTAATACTGAAGTCGCTTCAGATGCATCACGCGACAGCAGCCAACACGCCAACGTGGGTTCACAACAAATGCGCGCCGTCAATGACTCGATTCAACATGTGAATCAAGAGATCGGCCGCACAGAACAGCGTGTGCTGGAGCTAGAAAGCCAAGCGCAACAAATCAACATGGTGGTTGATGTGATCAGTAACATCGCGGAACAGACGAACCTACTCGCACTGAACGCAGCGATTGAAGCCGCGCGCGCTGGCGAACAAGGCCGTGGCTTTGCGGTAGTCGCCGACGAAGTACGTTCGCTGGCAGGTAAAACCCAGCAGTCCACTGGCGATATCGTTGAGATCATTCAAAACTTGCAAGCCTGCGCACAAAAAGCACGCGAAACCACCAACAACAGTCGTGAGTTGATCAACCACTGTGTAGAGCAAAGCCAAGAAACACAGCAAGCGATTGAGCAAATTCGTCACCAAAGTAGCCAAATTGCCGATATGACAATTCAAATTGCCAGCGCCTGTGGTGAGCAAGATTCGGTGAGTGAAGAACTCAGCCGTAACATTGAGCGAATCAACGAGTCAGCCAAGCAAGTCGCACAGGGCTCCTCTAGCGCTGCTCAATCTTGCGCAGAACTCAGCCAGCTAGCGAGCCAGTTGCAAGATACGGTACAGCGCTTTCGTTTGTAATAGTTCGAACGAATAGGTATTTGATAGGGCGATGATATTCATCGCCCTTTTTTATCTCTAAGTGGAATGCCGAACTTATGATTCAAGCCACTCTCACAGCACATCAATCCAGATTCAGTTCCAATCACATTCAATAGTTCTTATCGCTGCCGCATCCTCGTCAAAGCAAACATAGGCGGATTTAGCTTGGTGAGCGTCAAAGCTAACGTATCCTGCCTTGAGATCCTCTTTTCTAAATGAAAGTTGAGTTGCTTCAACTTCTCGCCCATTAATTAATGTCGCTTTAAGCCGTTTAGTGAGCCAAACGGCCACTTTTTGCTGATGTTGAGATAGCGTCAAGGAAATTTCGGCGCAGCGCAATGGTGGGTTTGGTGATATGGTCTTACTGCCGTCATGTTCAAAGACTTGGTAGCCCCGATCCACATCCTGCAGTTGATTTATTGTCACCTCACAAATCGGTGCTCCCATTGCGTTCAAGGACACCATACCCAGTAAAACTGCTGTGCGTTTTCTCCACACCATTCCATTTCTCCATCACAATTTTGTGCTGAGAGTAACCCGAACGCTTCCAGAACGCTGTCAAAAAATAGTGAATTGCCGTTTAGCTAAACAAAACATCTGCCCACTATTCCCGCCCCTTCCCTGTCGTGTTTCAAAACATATCGGGCGAGAAATAAATCAAGCGGCATAACGGTTGCCGCTTGATTTCTAACTAGGCTCTCCACTTTAAGCTGTCGTAGTTTTACCTACCTGCAATGCCATATGGTTTGAACACATTGAGTCGATAACTTATTCCGACAATATTGTGGCCTCCGTTGGGGGTACAGGATCGCTTGCAACGACAGGAGCAATATCAACAACAGGAAGTGTATTTAGGCGCGTCGTCGGAGATATGGGCTCAACACATTGACACTCTTGTTCTTTCGCTTTACGAGTTTGATGGGGAGCGTACCAGCGTTTTAAACCTTGCTCTAGGCGCTCTGCCGCAGCGGTTGGTGTCATTTTGCCAACCAATACCGCTTGGCTCACTTCGGCAAGCTCATCACCTAACTTAGGTTGACCACGCGAAAGAATTTGCGTTGCGACCCGAATGGTTGAGTCACATTGATCGCGCCACTCCATCATTTCACGCGCCGCAGGATTGGTGACGTCAAAGAAGTGGTTAGACAACGAGAAAAACCCCGGTAGCGAATTGGTATACAACTCAGCAAACTCTGGTGTGGTTAACCATTGTAAAAAGGCCATCGCTGCTTGCGGATTTTTGCTGGCCGGGTTCATCCCCATACCGATGTCAGTGTGGTCAGTAAAGAAACAGCCATCCCCTTGCTTTGCGACAGGAGGGCGCATAACGCCAAAATCGACTTTATCGGTAAATGGTGCAATTTCCCACGAACCCGCCACATAAAGCGCGGCTTTACCCGAGGTAAAGAGCTCATTACTGGTGCCATAATCCCTCAGCTCACCGTCCTCACCTAAATAGGCTCGCCAACGCGCTAGCTCTTCAAACACCTTCACGTACTGTGAATCGTCCAAATGCTCTTGGCCATTAATCAAAGCCAAACGACCATCTTCCCCTTTCCAATAATTGGGGCCGATATTTTGATAGCCCAATTCAGATGCGACCCAGCTTTCAGAACCACTCATCGATAAGGGGATATAACGTCCATCCGCTTTCACTTTATCGAGAACGGTAAAAAACTGTTCACGGGTTTGCGGCACACTCAACCCTAACTCATTGAAAATTTTCTTATTATAGAAAAAACCATGTATCACTGAAGCCATAGGGACACAGAAGGTTTGTGCCCCAGAATCGGTTTGCCAAGGCGCTTGGGCAAAGCTCGGGAAATTTTCCATCCCAGCCATTTCGGTGATTTCTGCCAAGTGCCCGGCTTTGAAAAGTGCCAAAGAATCATCAAACGGGCGGCAAGTGATCAAATCTCCCGCTTTTCCAGCTTTTAAGTTTTCCCACAACGTTGGCGTATAGTTCACATTCGGCACTGGGTTAAATTTCACTTTGATGCCAGGATTCGCAGCTTCAAAAGCGGGGATGATTTTTTGCTCCCACAGCGCCTTATCATCGGCGCGCCAACTTTCAATCACCAATTCGCTGGCCATCAACTGACCCGATAGTAGGAGACCTAGAGCTCCAATCCACTTGTTCGTCATAAGCCCTCCTAGACCTTAAAGTGTGCAATGAGTTGTTGCTGCTTAGCTGCAAGATCAGCCAACACTTCACTGCTGTTGGCGGATTCACGCGCTTCACGCTCCGTTTCATGGGCAACTTCTGCAATCCCAGTTACATGGTGCGCAACACTTTGACTGACTACGATTTGCTCTTGCGCCGCATGGGCAACTTGATCGGCCATCTCTTTAATCGCTCCCATACGATCAGCGATCGATTGCAGCGCAGAATCCATTTCCCTTGTCTGCTCAACACAAGCACGAGTTTGCTCTTGGCTGCGCCCCATCACTTCGACCACTTGCTTACTCGACTCCTGCAAGTTCTCAATCATATGTTGGATCTCTTCGGTCGAGGTTTGAGTGCGCGTAGCCAAAGCACGAACTTCATCCGCCACCACCGCAAAACCGCGTCCGGCATCTCCGGCACGCGCGGCTTCAATCGCCGCATTGAGTGCCAACAAATTGGTTTGCTCGGCGATACCGCGGATCACATCCAAAATACTGCCAATGTTATTACTAAACTCGCCCAGTTTATGGGTAATGCCCACGGCCGATTCCATATCACTCGCTAACTGCTCGGTAATACGACGTGTCGTGGCGACCTTTTGACGCCCTTGTTTTGCTTCTGCATCCGCGCGATCCACCTCGTCTTTCGCACCATCGGTTGAACGCGCTACTTCGGTGGCACTGACTTCAAGCTCTGTAATGGCCGCTGCCACTTGGTCGGTTTGGCTCTTTTGTTCTTGCACCCGCGCCATAGCGCGTTCACTGATCTCCGCTGAGCGGCTTGCTTCATTCACCAGATGGCGTGAACCGGCGTTGATTTGTGACAGCAGCTCACCGGTTTTGTCCGCCAGAATGTCAATTGAACGAGAAAGCGCCCCAAACTCGCAACGAGTTGGGTAGTTAATGCGCCGTGTCATATCGCCTCGAGCCATATAAGCCAGCTCGTGATTAATTTTTTGCAACGGCTTTTGAATACTGCGCGCCGTGGTGTAACCAATCACTAACGCAACAGCAGCAGAAATCGCCGAGACCGCCATAATCCAGAAATTCGCACTGCTCACCGCAGCATCCGCCAGCATACGACTTTGCTGAGCAATTGAGCCGGCATATTTCGCCATGTCATCCAGTTTCGCTAAGCTACTGGCAAGACTGGCATCGACCTGTTGGTTTTGAATGAGCAGAGCATTTTCCAACTGCTGCGCTTTACGCATGGTTGCCAGCAAACCATTTTGGCCCAAAGCGAGCTCTTGTAGGCGGTTGAGGTTTGCGATGTAGCGCGCTTTTACATCGTCAGGAACCAATACACGATCGAGTCGTTTTCTCGCCATTTCGATGTCTTTACTCAGAACTTTTTCCAGTTCATTTAAATCTGTCTTGGCATCCGCTCGGCGAATATTTTTTAAATCGCGGGCAATTCCAGACGTGATCAGCTCAGCTTTGTTACGCATCGAACGTTGACCCGAGCTCTGTTGTAATAACAAATCGGCGGCCCATTGATAGGTATCCTCTAAGCGAATAAAGGCAATTTCTAATTTGCGACGCTGCGCCAGCGCATTCACCCATTCACTATGTTGAGTCAGTACTTGATCCGCTTGGCTATAAAACTGATTGGTGGCCTGTAACACATCTTGGAACTGCTTTTGGCTCTCGGTTGAATCCGTCAATGCGTTCATTTGCTGACTCAATTGTCGAAAGCGTGCTTGCTGATCTTTGAACTTGTTCGACAGTTGGGGGAGCTCACCAGCCTCTTCACTAGTGCGAAATTCCAGCACCCAACGGTTGCTCTCTTGTAACGCTTCCTTAAGACCCGCAACCGCCATCACTAAAGGTGTGGCTCGATCTGACACTTCTGATAACCCATCGTTAATACCGCGGATTTTCAAAGTACTAATGACACCTAATAGGATTAACAACAGGAGCATCAATACGAAGCCAGCGATAATGCGCTGCACGATAGATAAACCCATGAACCTATCCTCATGATTCAATGAAAAGATACGTTAAACATAGACAGATTAAATAAAAGCCGCGAGTTGGACATCACGATTTGTGACACGCGCTTTTCGCGGTTGTTTAAATTAGGAAGGCTTGGTATGGGATATTGGCCTACTTGAACCCTACGCACGCTCTGTCTACAATGGCGCACTTTTATCGAGTCAGGTCACATACAATGAACAACACTACAGCAAAACCCACCCTACCCGATCGCTTATCTGGTAATTCACGCAGCCCATTCTTTATCAAAGAGTGCTTTGAGCACCAAATCGGTATCCGTTTTAACGGTAAAGAGCGTACCGATGTAGAAGAGTACTGCATCAGCGAAGGCTGGATTAAAATTCCATCACCAAAAGCGAAAGATCGCTACGGCAACCCTATGCTGATCCAATTGAAAGGCACGGTTGAAGCTTATTACGTGTAAGTATTCACTTTCGTACAAAGGCATATTTTTATTGCTTGAGTCGTAAAAAAACCGCCTCTAGAAATAGAAAGGCGGTTTTTTATTTTCGTTCGCTTATCGCTGACGACGCGCTTCAATCGCAGCAGCCAGTTGGCGAAGTACTGTTTCGGTGTCTTCCCAGCCAATACACGCATCCGTGATGGATTGACCGTAAGTCAGATTACAACCTGGGGTCAGATCCTGACGTCCCTCAACGAGATGCGATTCAATCATCACCCCGAAGATAGCATGCTCGCCTTGCGCAATCTGCGCCGCAACATCTTCCGCCACTACCATTTGACGTTTGAACTGCTTAGAGCTGTTCGCGTGACTGAAATCGATCATCACTTTCTGTGGTAAGCCAGCCACTTCCAGCTCTTGCTTGATATTGCTCACGTGCGCCGCGCTGTAGTTGGGTTCTTTACCGCCACGCAGAATAATGTGGCAATCTGGGTTACCTGCGGTTTCGACAATCGCCGAATGACCAAACTTGGTAACAGACAAGAAGTGGTGAGAGGCACCAGCAGAGCGAATCGCATCAGACGCGATTTTAATGTTGCCATCGGTACCGTTTTTGAAACCTACAGGGCAAGACAACCCCGAAGCCAATTCACGATGCACTTGTGATTCAGTGGTGCGTGCTCCGATCGCGCCCCAACTGATCAAATCCGCCACGTACTGCGGCGTGATCATGTCGAGAAACTCACTCGCGGTCGGCATCCCCATGTCGGTCAGATCCAGCAGCAATTTACGCCCCATGCGTAGGCCATCATTGATCTCATAAGTGTCATTGAGATACGGATCGTTGATCAGACCTTTCCAACCCACTGTGGTACGTGGCTTCTCAAAATATACGCGCATCACGATTTCTAACTGACCACTGAGCTCATCACGCAGTGCTTTTAGGCGCTGACCATATTCAATCGCTGCTTTCGGGTCATGAATAGAGCATGGACCAATCACCACCAACAAGCGATCGTCTTTATCTTGCAGCATGTTATGAATCGCTTCGCGCGCTTGAAACGTCGTGGACGACGCCGTTTCGGTCGCTGGGAATTTCTCTAACACCGCGACTGGTGGCAGTAGCTCTTTAATCTTCTTAATTTTTACATCATCAGTTTGAAACATCGTTACTTCTTCCTTTACTTTCTGGTTACCTTGCCAGTCAACGGCTCCAGCCTTGGTAATCACTGCACCTGTCGTTTCTTCGGGTAACTTATCGGCACTTGAAAAATATCGCAAGCACTATTTTTAAATAAAGGCAAGATTCCACTTTTCTTTACAGGAAAAACAAGATGTAAATAATAAATTACACCCTATTGAGTAAGCCTTAGCCACTCAAAAAACGGCTCAGTAAAACCGAATCAATTAATGCATTGTGAGTTTTATGTTGCTAAGGTAGGGCAATAAGAATCACAAAGATAACAAGATGAAAGTGATAGAGTTTCACCAAGTCAGCAAATGGTACGGTCAATTTCAAGCGCTCAAATCGATTTCTCTTACGGTCAATAAAGGAGAGATTGTGGTGATTTGTGGTCCTTCCGGCTCCGGAAAATCAACCCTAATCCGCACCGTAAATGGCTTAGAAAGTATTGATAGCGGTGAAATTATCGTTTTACCCGAATTGGATGAACGCACGCGACGCAGCGGTAAGATCGGCATGGTGTTTCAGCATTTCAACCTGTTTCCACATCTAACCGTATTGGAAAATCTCACCCTCGCGCCCATCCGCACGCTCAAGCTCTCTGCGCAAGAAGCCAAGGAGCGTGCTTATCATTTTCTGCAACGGGTGAAGATCACCGATCAAACACATAAGTACCCGATTCAACTCTCTGGCGGCCAGCAACAACGGGTAGCGATTGCTCGCTCCCTGTGCATGCAACCGGAGATTTTGCTGTTTGATGAACCTACGTCCGCGCTCGATCCTGAAACCATTAACGAGGTACTCGAAGTGATGGTCGACCTCGCGCAAGATGGCATTACCATGATGTGCGTGACTCATGAAATGGGCTTTGCGCGTAAAGTCGCGCACCGCGTGATGTTCATGGATGAAGGGGAAATTCTCGAAGTGGGTTCACCCGAACAGTTGTTCCAAAACCCAACGCATCCACGTACCCAACAATTTCTCAATCAGATCCTGAGCCATTGATGATAAAACGCTTTTTCCGCCCTCTGCTGTTTGCCGCCCTGCAAATGATGTTAGTGTTTGCCGGATTGGTCTGGCTACTCGATTCCGGCGCAGAGGCGATGGGCTATACATGGCAGTGGCATCGCGTGCCTGAGTATGTGTTGATTTTTGAAGACGGCGAATGGTGGGCAGGTGATTTACTGCACGGCCTGTTGGTCACATTGCAGCTCACTGGGATCAGTTTGATTTTCACTTTGGCTTTGGGTTTAACCACCGCTTTGCTGCGTCAGTCACGTTCACTGGTCGGGCGAGCTTTAGGCACCGGATACATCGCGGTAGTTCGCAACACGCCGCTTTTGGTGCAAATTTACCTCCTCTACTTTGTGTTTGGCCCCGTCATTGGGCTCGACCGCTTTGCCACCGCGGTGCTTGCCCTCGCTCTGTTTCAAGGAGCGTATACCGCAGAGGTATTTCGCGGCGGGTTAAACAGCATTCCGCAAGGCCAGTATGAAGCGGCACGCTCGCTAGGCTTATCGCGCTTTTTTACCTTTTACGATGTGATCCTACCGCAACTTCTGCAACGTACATTACCTCCACTGACCAATGAGATGGTGTCGCTGATTAAAAACTCGTCTATTGTCAGTGTGATGGCGATTTTTGATCTCACCACTCAGGGACGAAATATCGTCTCGGAAACCGCGATGCCGTTTGAGATCTGGTTCAGCGTCGCGGCGATCTATCTGTTGTTAACCCTGACTCTATCAGCGTTATCAGCTTGGCTAGAACATAAACTGGGCGCGCAGTGGCGCTCACCATAACGCGAAAAAATGCGCGAAATAAAAAGGGAACTCTTATGCAATTATTCGGACAACGTTTAGGTCGATTCAGCGTTAAAACCTTACTTACGGGCTTGTTGGGTCTGGCTTTCACTTTGCCAGCAGTGGCGAGCGACACACCCAATCTTGATGCGATTAAAGAGCGTGGCACGCTGCGCGTGGGTATGTCGACCTTTGTGCCTTGGGCAATGCGCGATAAGCAGGGTGAGCTGATTGGCTTTGAGATTGATGTCGCTAAACGCTTAGCCGCCGACTCAGGTTGGCAAGTGGAATTTGTGCCGACCGCATGGGATGGCATTATTCCCGCTCTGCTGGCCAAAAAATTTGATGTGATCATTGGCGGAATGTCGGTCACGCCTGAGCGTTCAAAAAGTGTGCTGTTTACTGCACCCTACTCACACTCTGGTGTGCAACTCGCTGCCAATAAAAAGCTCGCGGAAGGTTTTACTCAGCTCGAAGACTTTAATAAGCGCAACGTAAAAATCGCGGCTCGCCGAGGTGCTTTTACCGTGCAAGTGGCGCGTGAAACCTTCCCGAAAGCCAGCGTGCTGCAATTTGATGACGATGCCCAAGCTTTCCAAGAAGTAATCAACGGCAACGCGCATGCGGTGATTGCTTCAAGCCCAAAACCCGAGCATGAAAGCATCAAACACAGTGATTCGCTGTTCCTTCCTTTCAGTGAGCGTTTAAGTAAAGGCAATGAAGCGTTTGCAGTGCGTTTAGGGGAAGAAGATAAGAAAGCCTTTTTTGATCAATGGATTGCGGACCGCACTGCTGATGGCTGGCTGCAAGCGCGTTACGAATACTGGTTCTCCACTTTAGATTGGCAGGATCAGATCGCCTCAGGTCAGTAAATGAATAACTATGGCGCAAAATCCTCCTCGGGCTATCGTTTTACTTTGCTGGATGGCGGATTACTGCTCGCAATCGCCAGCCTCATCGGCTGGCTCTATTACCGTTCGGAAGTAGGCATTCACTATCAGTGGCATTGGCGTGAAGCGTGGACGCTAATTTTCACGCCGCGTGCCGATGGCAGCTTGCCCTACTTCTTACAAGGCTTAGGCGCAACGTTACGTTTAAGCTTGTGGGGCATGGTACTGGCTTTAGTGTTAGGGTCACTGATCGGCATCGCGCGCAGCCAAAAGGCGTGGTTTGTGCGTTTACCCGCTAACGCATTTGTACAGCTAGTACGCAATATTCCACCACTGGTGTTTGTGTTTATCTTCTATTTTTTCATCTCCAATCAACTCATCCCGCTACTGGGTTTGGATGAGTTACTGCGCTACCACACAGCGGAAGTTCACCCGCTGATCACTTGGCTGTTTGGCCCTGCCCGCTTGTGGGAAAACTTGTTGTCCGGCGTGTTGTGTATCGGGTTGCTCTCTTCTGCTTATATTGCTGAAATCGTACGAGCGGGGCTCGCCAACATCCCACAGGGACAATGGGAGGCCGCGGATTCGCTTGGCTTGCCAACGTGGGGCAAATACCGCTATGTGATTGCCCCACAAGTGCTGACCGCCATTACCCCAGCGCTGGCTGGGCAGACAATATCCCTCATCAAAGACACGTCGATCATCTCGCTGATTTCGATTCAAGAACTGACCTTTGTCGGCAGCGAAATCGCCAACTCATCTGGACTAATTTTTGAGATTTGGCTGATTGTCGGCGCAGCCTATCTGGTGCTTTGCCTCACGCTGTCTATGCTGTTTAAGCAAGTAGAGAAGCGCAGCTTACGCCATTTAAGCCGTTGAACGATGAAAGACGGTATCGAAGCAAAGCCAGTTTAGCGATTGCTTCGATATTTTTGAGAATAAATATCAATTAGACTGAAACTTCAAAACCTCAATAGACAAAGGTGACCCCATGAATTCACAAGTCACACACTGGTTGGCCAGAGATCCGGATCCTAAGACTCGTCAAGAACTGCAACAGTTGATCGATACTCAGCAAGACGCGCAGATTGCCGAGCGCTTTCAATCACGCCTTGAATTTGGTACTGCGGGTTTGCGTGGCAAAGTCGGCTGTGGCCCTAACCGAATGAACCGTTTAGTGATCCAAGAAACGGCGGCGGGTCTGGGGCATTACTTGATTGCTCAATTACCCGATGCCAAAAGCCGCGGCGTAGTGATTGGTTACGATGGCCGCCCAGATTCAAAGCAGTTTGCTCACGATACCGCAAGCGTGCTGACTTCACTCGGCATCAAAACCTATTTGACCTACCAAGTCGCGGCGACCCCTATCGTGGCTTTCGGCGTACGCCATTTCAATGCGGCCGCCGCAGTTGTAGTAACCGCAAGCCACAACCCGCCGGAATACAACGGATTTAAAGTGTATTGGGAAAACGGCGCGCAAATTATTCCGCCGCATGATGCAGGTATTGCGGCTTGTATTGACCAAGCGGCGCAGCAAGCGATCCCTTACCTCGCCCTTGAACAGGCTGAGCAACAAGGCCTGCTGCATTGGCTGCGTGATGAGTATTACCAAACTTACCGTAAAACGATTGGTGCAAGCCCACTCTTGCAGCATCACACTAAGCCGCAAGCGCTAAGCTTGGCTTACACCGCGATGCATGGCGTGGGTGCCAATATGGCAGAAACCTTACTCGCCGATGTCGGTTTTACTCACGTCAGCAGCGTGAAGGAACAGCGCGAGCCGGATGGCACATTCCCAACCGTCAACTTCCCGAACCCTGAAGAAGCGGGCGGGATGGATATGGTGATGGCACTGGCCAAAAAAGTCGGCGCTCAGCTTGCTTGTGCGAATGATCCCGATGCGGATCGCTTTGCGGTTGCCGCGCGTAAAGCCGATGGCGAATATCAAATGCTGACCGGCGATCAAGTCGGCTCACTGTTTGGTCACTATCTGCTCTCGCAAACCGATGCTCATCGTCAACTGGTCGGCAACACTATCGTCTCTTCCAGCTTGCTCAGCAAAATCGCCGCAGCTCATGGCGCGCGTTATTACCAAACCCTCACTGGTTTCAAATGGTTGACCAACGTGGCGATGCAAGAGCAAACCGAGCAGCACCAATTCCTGTTCGCTTATGAAGAAGCCTTGGGATACACCATTGGTAGCACAGTGTGGGATAAGGATGGCTTGTCTGCTCTGGTTGCGTTTGCTCAACTGGCGGCAGAGCTGAATGCGCAAGGCAAAACGGTATGGGATCAGCTTGAAGCCCTGTATCGCCAGCATGGCCTGCACGTGAATGCGCAGCGCAGCATTGCGCTGGATCCGAACTCGCCACCGGTGGGTGATAAATTGCGTGCCACGCCACCAAAGGACATTGCAGGACGTAAAGTGCTCATCGTGGAAGATTTTAAACTGGCACGCCGCACCTTTGCCGATGACAAAACCGAAACGATTACCCTGCCAACCAGTGATGTGCTCATTTACCATCTGGACGGTGGCGCTCGCGTGATTGTGCGCCCATCGGGTACTGAACCTAAGCTCAAGTGCTACTACGAGGTAGTGACGCCGTTTGCGGCTGGGGAAGATTTTGTGAGCGCGCAAGAGCGGGCCGATGAGCAGATGTCGCTGCTGATTGCAGAGCATCAAACCAGCTTGTAATCTCCCAATAGATATATGCACTAAGTAAACAAAGAGAGATTTATCTCTCTTTGTTTACTTAATTTTCAATGGCAACTTTGGTCTCTGGAAATTCAACCACTTGATGCTGATGTAAAGAGTTTATATCACCTGTAAAACGACCGCCTGGCTCGATACTCAAATCATCACTACACAAAGTGCCGTTAACACAACCCTTGCTGAAAATCTGTATTTTTTCTGCGTGGGCGGTTCCTTCAAAGAAGCCATTAATGATTAGATGTTCGGCAAACACTTCTCCATGTATCGTGCCACTTTCACTGACAACAAGAGTCTTATCGACATGTAATTTACCTTCAACTAAACCATCAACTTGAATGCAGTTTTCTACCTTTAACTCTCCGGAAAAATGGCTTCCTTTTGCGATGAGAGTTGTAGCTGAGAGCTGACTCTTTGCTCGGCGTTGTTTACTAAATATTCCCATCTTATTCCTCTTACTTTAGTAAATATAGTTTCAAAATTATTGATTTCCCAATCGACAAAAGGCCTCGGATCTAATGGCCTACCAATAAAACGAATCTCATAATGTAAATGAGGGCCTGACGACAACCCACTATTGCCAGAGTAAGCCAATAAGTCACCTTTTTTCACAAAATCACCATTTTTCACAACAAATTTATGTAAATGTGAATACGAACTACTGAATCCATACGCATGTAACAAGCGAATAAAATTACCTGATCCAGTTTTGCTTATACGAGTTACTTCTACCACGCCATCTGCAGTAGCATAAATGGGGGTACCTATATTGACCGCAAAATCTTGCCCTCGGTGTATTTTTAGTTGACCCGTTACTGGATGTATACGCTTACCGTAGCCGGAAGAAGTGCGCGCCCCCAGTACCGGAGAACCACTTGGAATTTGTGCCAACATTAATATTCGTAGTGAGGAAGTAAGTGCTGCATAATCTAAACGAGATTCCAGTTCTGAATCGGTTTCATTTACACCAAGCACTTTCTCTAAATCACCGAGGCGCTCAGATACTATCTGGCTCCTCTCTTCGTGTACCGCTAAATCACTTTCAAGGTTTTCTTTTAGCTCACTAAGTGAAGAAACCTCTTCCAGTAAAAACACTGACTGACTTTCCAGCTCTTTCTGTTTGAGTTTGGCAAAATCAACTTGGTTTTTTAGATAAAAAATTACGCCAATAGTAGTACCCCCCCCCACTAATATGATGTACCCCATACTTTTGAGAGCGAAGCGAAATACTTTTCCTAAATAAAAATGCTGAGTTCCACGGATAGAGGAAACAGAAACAATCATTCTTTCTTTCATACCAATTCATTTCTTCATCTGGATCGCAAAGTTGTGCGTATGACATTATCCATGTCTATTTGTATGAAAGTCATTTAAGTTAAAAACAACCTTCATCTGTACTATGTGTAGGTCTTCCTACTTACGTATAGTGTACGTTCATAGGTAAAAAAACCATTTCTGTAGCTTAATTACAAATCGAATAAAAATGGAAGGGGAGATGGATAATGCCGATCACCAAGAAATCAAAAAGAGTGATAAATATCAATTATTTTTAATTTAAAATTAAAAATAACACCGAAACATGACACAGGTCACACTATGGCCCGTGTAAAAAATAACAAAAACGAGATTTACATCAACTTAAAAATTATTGACAAAATAAAAAATAATAATTTACCAAAAGGACGCGTGAAAAAAGTTGAAATAGATCACCATAAACCTGTGAATAAGTACAAATTTTAGCGACGTAAGTCACAAAAAACCCGTTGGTGATTCCATTCGAAATTTGTGTGGTAGAGTGATTGTGTACTAAGCAATCAACGGTTTTTGCCGAACCGTTACTACGATTAAATTCAAACGGAACATCCAACGGGGGACGCGATGATATCATCAGACGCCAAGGTCAAGATACAAAATTTTGGCCGTTTCTTATCAAACATGGTTATGCCGAATATTGGCGCTTTTATTGCGTGGGGCTTTATTACTGCGCTTTTTATTCCAACAGGCTGGGTACCCAATGAGACGTTAGCCTCTTTGGTTGGGCCTATGATTACCTACTTATTGCCACTGTTGATCGGTTATACCGGCGGTAAACTGGCAGGTGGCGAGCGCGGTGCGGTAGTGGGTGCCATCACCACGATGGGCGTGATTGTCGGTACCGACATTCCCATGTTCATGGGCGCGATGATCGTCGGTCCTATGGGTGGCTGGGCAATTAAGGCGTTCGATAAAAAAATCGATGGTAAAGTGCGCAGTGGCTTTGAAATGTTGGTCAACAATTTTTCTGCCGGCATTATCGGTATGCTATGTGCCATCATCGCTTTCTTCCTGATCGGCCCATTTGTGAAAGTGCTGTCAGGCGCATTAGCGGCTGGAGTTAACTTCCTCGTGACCGCTCACCTACTCCCTCTGACGTCCATTTTTGTTGAGCCAGCCAAAATTTTGTTCCTCAACAACGCGATTAACCACGGTATTTTCTCACCGCTGGGCATTCAGCAAGCCAGTGAAACAGGTCAATCTATTTTCTTCTTAATTGAGGCCAACCCAGGTCCTGGCCTTGGTATTTTGCTGGCGTACATGGTGTTTGGTAAGGGGACAGCTCGCCAAACCGCGGGTGGCGCGACCATCATTCACTTCTTTGGTGGTATTCACGAAATCTATTTCCCTTACATCCTAATGAATCCACGCCTGATTTTGGCGGCGATTGCGGGCGGTATGACCGGTGTGTTTACGCTCACCGTATTTAATGCTGGTCTGGTATCTCCAGCATCTCCGGGCTCTATTTTCGCGGTACTGCTGATGACTAATAAGGGCTCAATCTTAGGTGTAGTGTGTTCCATCTTTGCAGCGGCAGCGGTTTCTTTTACCGTCGCAGCGCTACTGATGAAAGCACAAACTTCAACCGAGCAAGATGGCGATAAAGACGCGTTGGTGAAAGCCACCTCGATAATGCAAGAGATGAAAGCGGGTTCAAAAGGTCAAGCGGCACCGACGGCGACCCAAAGCAAAAAAATCGACATGGCGAATGTACAAAGCATTATTGTCGCTTGTGATGCGGGTATGGGCTCTAGTGCCATGGGTGCCAGCATGCTACGTAAAAAAATTCAGGAAGTCGGTTTGCCCGTTACGGTAACGAATATGGCCATCAACTCACTCCCTGCTCATGTGGATATGGTGATCACCCACCAAGATTTGACGGACCGTGCACGTCAACACGCGCCGAATGCCGAGCATATTTCACTCAATAATTTCCTAGATAGCGCGTTGTACAACCAGTTAGTGACTCAACTTCTGGCCGCAAAGCGCCAAGCGGCCAATGATAGTCAGCTGATCAAGCCTTCGATTTTGGCCGCTAACGATGACCGCTATGAAGTACAGCAGCCAAGCGTATTCCAACTGCAAAAGGAGAACATTCACCTTGGCCTGAACGCCAAAAATAAAGAGGAGGCGATTCGCTTCGCGGGTAATAAACTAGTTGAACTGGGTTACGTCCACCCAGAGTACGTCGATGCCATGTTCGAGCGTGAAAAGCTGGTTTCAACCTACCTTGGTGAGTCCATTGCCGTACCGCACGGTACTGTGGATGCCAAAGATCGCGTGATTAAAACCGGCATTGTGATTTGCCAATACCCACAAGGCGTCGCTTTTAGTGAAGACAGCGGCGATGTCGCCAAACTCGTGATTGGTATCGCTGCCAAGAATGATGAACATATTCAAGTCATTACCACCATTACCAATGCCCTCGATGACCCAAATGCTATCGATAAACTCACCTCCACCAAGGATGTGAGTGATGTATTGAGCATTTTGGCCACCAGCCAAGCGGCATAACGTTTTTGCTCCTGAGGCAAAACGAGGTCAGCAACGCCCCCTATGTGGCTGACCTCACCTCAGGCGGTGAGAGAAACATTCAACATTGAGGTAGGTAAAGATGAAAAAGAATGCAGTTCATTTTGGTGCTGGCAACATTGGCCGTGGCTTTATTGGCAAACTTCTGGCGGATGCCGACATTGCCGTCACCTTCGCCGATGTCAACGAACCCCTTGTGGATCAACTGAGTCATCAACAAGAATACAAAGTCAAAGTGGTCGGTAGCGAATGCAAAATGGAAACCGTTAGCCACGTCACCGCCGTCAACAGTGCTAGTGAAGCCTTGATCGAGCGGATTATCAAAACCGATTTAGTCACCACGGCGGTTGGGCCAACAGTGCTGGATATCATTGCCAAAACCATCGCCAAGGGTTTGAGCGCTCGCTTTGCCGCAGGTAATACGCAACCACTCAACATCATCGCCTGTGAGAATATGGTGCGCGGTACGACTCACCTTAAGCAGCAGGTGTATCAATTCCTCACTACCGAGGAACAACAACAAGCTGATGCTTTAGTGGGCTTTGTGGATTCCGCAGTCGATCGCATTGTGCCACCGTTGCAAGCAGCTAACGACGATCCGTTGGAAGTGACCGTAGAAAGCTTCAGCGAATGGATTGTGGATGAGCAGCAGTTTAAAGGCGAGATCCCACAGATTGAGGGAATGGAGAAAACCGATAACCTGATGGCGTTTGTCGAACGCAAACTGTTTACCCTCAACACGGGTCACTGTGTGACGGCTTATCTGGGCTGTTTAAAAGGTCACCGTACCATCCGTGAAGCGATTGAAGATCCGTGCATTCATGCACAGGTGAAACAAGCGATGCAAGAGAGCGGCGAAGTGCTGATCCGCCGCTATGGTTTTGATCGCGCCCTGCACAGCGCCTACATCGAGAAAATCCTAAGCCGCTTTGCCAATCCTTATCTGGTGGATGAAGTGGATCGCGTTGGTCGTCAGCCGCTGAGAAAACTTAGCGCAAATGATAGATTAATCAAACCTTTACTCGGTACAATTGAGTACGGCTTACCAAACGGCATGTTATTGAAAGGGATTGCCGCAGCGCTGAAATATCGCAATAGCAGTGATCCCCAAGCCGTCGAATTACAACAAAGTATTGAAAAAGAAGGTGTTCGCTCTACACTTGCCCGCTATACCGGGTTAGCCGCCGAAAGTGTGGAAGCACAACAAATTGAAGCTCTCTACCAACAGATGGATTGAAGTATCAGGATAACCGTTTGAAAAAATGCGGTTATCGGTAGTCTTAAAATGTCGAGAGCTGTCACTCGCTCTCGACTTAACTCAACAACAGATCAGTTTATGGCAGAAAAAATTAACGAATCCGACATTCTGGAGCGCTTGAATCAGACCCACACGGTACGAGGATTCTTCATTACAACGGTTGATGTGCTAACCGAAGCCATTGATGCACTGATGCAACGTATTTTCCGTAAAGACAATTTCGCGGTGAAATCCGTAGTTGAACCACTCTTGCACGATACAGGACCGCTGGGTGACCTAACGGTTCGCCTGAAACTTTTATTTGGTTTGGGCGTGATCCCAGATGAGGTTTTCCACGATATTGAACACTTAATCAAACTGCGCAATCAGCTCAATCATGATGCAACCGAGTACCAATTCACCGACCCGCAAATTCTCGCGCCAATCAAAGCACTCAATCTGGTCAAAAAAATGGGCATGTTGCATTTAAACGTCGTGGAGCCAGACGACGATATTGACCTCAGCTTTTACCACCTGCAATTGCAACGCCAACAGCAAGTGATCAAATCTGGTCTCTCTCTGGCCATCATTCAAATTTGTAATGCACTCAACAAAGACAGCCCGTTTTAACGTTTAGGTGCACGCCGATTTCGCGTGTTCTCCGCTCAACTTCCACATCCATTTTTCATCTTGTTTGCGTATCGTGTTAGCCTGAAGCCTTTCTGATGACAAACGAGTGAAGCATGAAAATCGCTATGATTGGTCTGGGAGATATTGCCCAGAAAGCTTATCTTCCCGTATTGGCTCAATGGCCAGATATTGAATTGGTGCTCTGCACCCGAAATCCGAAAGTATTGGGGACTCTAGCGACGCGTTACCGAGTCAGCGCGACGTGCACCGACTACCGTGATGTGTTGCAGTATGGTGTGGATGCAGTGATGATCCATGCGGCGACCGATGTACACAGCACACTTGCGGCGTTTTTTCTGCATCTAGGGATCCCAACTTTTGTCGATAAACCACTCGCCGCGAGCGCGCAAGAGTGTGAAAACTTGTATGAGTTAGCGGAGAAACATCACCAACCACTTTATGTCGGGTTTAACCGACGTCATATCCCGCTCTACAACCAACATTTGTCCGAGCTGGCTCAACAAGAGTGTGGGGCGCTGCGTTCACTGCGTTGGGAAAAACATCGCCATGCCCTGCCCGGCGATATTCGCACCTTTGTGTTCGATGATTTCATTCATCCTCTAGATAGCGTCAACCTTTCGCGTCAGTGCAATTTAGATGACCTCCATCTCACCTATCACATGAGTGAAGGACTCCTCGCCCGCCTTGATGTTCAATGGCAAACGGGCGATACCTTATTGCACGCTTCGATGAACCGTCAGTTTGGGATAACCACAGAGCATGTCACGGCCAGTTATGACAATGTGGCTTATCTGTTTGATTCCTTTACTCAAGGAAAAATGTGGCGAGATAACCAAGAAAGTCGAGTGGCCTTAAAAGATTGGACACCGATGCTCGCCAGTAAAGGCTTTGACGCTATGGTGCAAGATTGGTTGCAAGTTGCAGCAGCAGGCAAACTACCCACTCATATCATTGAACGTAACTTAGCCAGTCACCAACTGGCTGAAGCGATTTGCCAGCAGATCACTCAACAGGTAACCAAGGGCTAAACGTTGTCCCCACCAACGTTGCCCCCACCATAGAGAGAAGCGCTAAGGTGGGGGCTTTGTCATTCGTTAGTATGCTTGTGATGACGAGATCACGGGGGACTTACCAGCTTTTTTCGCCCATGTTCACTTCAGCGCTAAGCTGTAAGCTACCGTCATCCGGTAAGACCGGATACTGCGCACGCATTTTCTCAATCACTTGTGAAGAGTGCGTCGAGCTATCCAAAGCTTGTTCAAATTTCACCAAATACTCTTTCGTGAAAGAGATGGCTTGCGTACCTTGTGGGATTTCATGACCATAATGACCAGGGATCACCTGTTTTGGTTTGAGTTCGAGCATACGATCTAAGGTTTCTACCCATTCCATACGTGCTTGCTTGGTTTGGCTATCCGCAGTCCAAACATGCATATCACTCATTACTGCGACACCACCCAAAATCGTTTTCTCTGCAGGCAACCACAGATAGGCTTGCGGATGATTGAGCTGTTTGATCTCAATTTTACCGCCATTGAGCACAAACTTAGTACGATTATCGACTTTAGGTACAATCACTTTTTGCGGCGCATTTTCAGCGAGGATGGGTCCCCAATACTCGATTTTGGCGTCTTTAGTCGCTTCAATGTGTTTGACCACACTTTCACTGGCTAGAACCGGAACGTTTGGAAAGGCTTCCACCAGAGGTTGTAGGCCAAAATAGTAATCCGGATCGCCCGCGCTGATGTAAATAGCGGTGAGCTCTTTGCCTGATTGCTTGATCATGTCGACCAGCTTAGCACCATCATTCACACCAAATTGAGCATCAACGAGAATGGCTTGTTTCTCGTCACTGATGAGGGTTGAGCTGACGGGGAAAATGCCATGTTCACCTGGGTTATACGTTTGCAGTTCTAAAGCCGCTAAGCTTGAAAACGCGGGTAATAGCAGGGCTGAAGTCAAAAGGGTACGAGTAAGTTTCATGCTGGGGTCTCCGTGGTGCATCAATAGAGCTACAGCTTATTGTGCTTTAAGCTGAACAAATAGATCGAAACAAGAACATCACTGATTCAAATCAGTTAACTAATTGCGCAGGATTGCCTAAAGCCTCACAGTTCTTGGTCGTTCTTGCTGACTGACATTGAGCCCCTTCCTCGTCTTATGCTTGAATGGAGCACAGACACAGAGGAATTTCAGTATGGCCGACAAACTTTCCACCTCCGCCTTGGCAAAAAAGCGCCAGCAAGATGCTAAACAGCTGTTTCAGGATTTGAAAACCGCCGGTTATATCCATCGCCATGATGAGCAGTGGATATTGACCGATCTCGGCACCAAATTTGGGGGAGAGTATGCCCAGCACCCTAAGTATGGGCGTTTTATTGTCTGGCCTGAGAATTTGCTGATCGACTTGCACGCCACTTCAGGCCAAACACTCACCGCTACGCAAGTCGGGGAATACTTCAAATTAAACCCGAAGAAAATGAATCAGTTATTCAGCGAATTAGGCTGGATAGCGCGCAGCGAGTCGGGGTGGCACGCCACGGAAAGTGGCCTACGTGCCGGAGCACAGCAGCGTGAAGAGAAAAGCTCAGGTAATGGATTTGTGGTCTGGCATGAAGCCATCCTGCGTAACCGCCACTTACGCCAATCTGTCGTGGAATTTCTCGGCCAAGAAGCACAGGCTCACGCGACCGATAAATCTTATTCCAGCTTTCGCCAGAAGTTTGCTGCCAAACACCGTACTTTAGATGGACATTATGTGCGTTCAACGGGTGAACTGCTGATTGATAACTGGCTGTATCTGGCTGGCGTGGTACACGCTTATCAGCGCCCACTACCGATTGAAGAGGAAGTGACCAGTGATTTTTATCTGCCAAGCGGCAAGGTCTATTTGCAATTTTGGGGAACAGATGAAGGTGACATTGCCCCGAGTGAACAACAAAAAACCCGCGCACTTTATCAAGCACACGGGTTAGCACTGATTGAGATCCAATCTCATGAGATCACGCAACTGGATGACATTTTGCCCGCAAAATTGCGTGAGTTCGGTATTAAAGCGTATTAACGAGTGCGATAACGCGCACGCGCGGCCTCTTCAATTGGCACCACAGTTTTACCAATCGGCGCCAATGAAATCACCGCCAGCTTTAAATGCTGCAGGGCAAACGGAATGCCGATGATGGTGATAAAACAGGCCACCGCAGACAAAATATGCCCCACCGCCAACCAAAAACCGGCCAAAATAAACCAAATGATATTGCCCAAAACGCCGAAACCGCTGGTACCAATGTCGGTTTGGTCAGTTAATTCATCACGGGAAATCGCTTCATAGCCAAACGGCCAGAATGAGAAATTGCCGATCACAAAACAAGCGCGTCCCCACGGAATGCCAATGATGCTAATAAACGCCAGTACTCCCACTAGCCACCAAGCCAATCCCATCACTATACCGCCACATAAAAACCAAATAATGTTGCCTAGTGTTCTTAACATTACCTTACCTCACGTTGTTGAAGGTGTTTCATGCGCCTAACGCTAATGCGGCGACCATGAACAGAAAATGAATGATCAGAAAAATCCATGCCACACCGCAGTCGCACCACTCACCAAACAGAGCGCCAGCGCCGCAAAGCGAATTTTTTCTTTTGGCAATGAGTGAGTGGTTTTACGGGCTAACACATAGCCTAGCCAAGCCGCAGGGATCAGCGGCAGAGTCAGTAGCACATGGTGCCACGTTAAAAAACCCGTCGGCCACTGCACCATCAAAGAGATGATCGAGCTAAACACGAAGAAGGCAGACAAATTACCGCGCAATTGATTAGCTTCTTGGTGCTGAAGCAGGAGCGCCATAGGAGGACCACCGATGCCACTGCTGGTACCAAATACGCCTGAGAAAAAGCCCGCAATCCCCATTCGAGTTGGGTTCGGCTCAATGCGCAGTGGCAGCAAACTTACTGCCACCGCAAACAGCACCAACAAGCCAAGCCACAGCGCCAGCGCCTGCGTGGAAATCCACATCAGCAGCAAACCACCCACAATCGATCCCGGAATGCGCCCAATTAAGGCCATTTTTAAGCCGCCAATCGAAATACTCTCGCGATGTTTCATCGCATTGAGCACCGAAATAAACAGCGCGACTAAGCAGATCGGTGATGGCACATAGTCCGGCGAAATAAGAAACAGCAGCGGCGATGCAACGACCGCGAGCCCAAAGCCGATCGCGGTCTGCACAAAGGAACCCATGAAAACCAATAGCATGGCAATCCACGCACTCGCGCCTAAATATTCCATTTCGTTCCCTTGTACTGCGATATTTTGAATGACACAGACGGTATCAGTTCAGCAATATTTCGCAATAGAAACGTTTCGCCCGAACGGGCTTACCAGAAATTTAGACTCACTCACCAATAAAAACGACCAGCGACCGCTTATCTTAATGGCATCCAAATGTTGGGGGGGGGGGCGAAGCAAGCTACTCAGTGACCAACGTAAAACCTTCGTCCAACCAACCGGTCACACCCCCAATCATTTTCTTCACTGGGCGACCTAATTTGGCTAAGCGAATCGCCGCTTTTTCAGTGCCATTACAGTGAGGCCCCGCGCAATAGACCACAAACAGCGTGCCCATAGGGTAATCGGCTAAGGTTTTTTCGTTCAAGCGTGAGTGCGGCAAGCTGATGGCACATGGCACATGTCCTTCGGCATAGAGGGCTTCACCGCGAACATCGAGTAACACAAAATCTTGTCTTTCATTGGTGATCGCGTGGTGCACATCCCAACAATCGGTTTCAAACTGCAACAACGCTTCAAAATGCGCCAGAGCATCGGCACTGGACGCTGCGGGCACACGAGATACGGCACTAGACATTCGACTTCTCCTTGTCGGTTTAATGAGCATGCAGTGTGCCACAAGCTTTAAAACGCCGAAATAGCAAAACTCAGAAAGATGCACGCACCTTCCTGAGTTATCCAATGATTAAACCGCTTGTGTGGATTAGTACGCTACACCAATGCGTTGGCGAGGATGCTCAGCGTATTCCAGCTCATCAATCAGCGCGACCGCATAATCTGCAACCGAAATACGGCTGTTGCCTTCGCTGTCGGTCAGCAGTTGATCGCCGCCCACCCGGTATTGGCCTTGCTTGTCGCCTGGGAAAATTTCGGCCGCTGGGCTTACGAAAGTCCAGTTCACATCGCTGTTGCTTGCGCGGAAAACTTCCAACGCTTCGCCTTGAGCTAGAGCTTCACCTTTGTACTCTTCTGGGAAACCCGGAACGGTGACTAATTTCACGCCCGGAGCCACTTCCAAAGAACCCGCACCACCAACCCACAATAAACGAGCAACGCCAGCTTGTGGCAACTCATTGAGTAGACGCTGCGCGGTTTTCGCGACCATTTCATGGTTGCCTGCGGCACGGCCGCCGATAGAGGCAATCACAGCATCCACGCCTTCTAGCACAGATTTGAGTGAGCTCTCTGGGTTTAGGATATCCAGTTGCTGTACCGCTACCCCTTTGAGGGTGACTTTGGCTGGGTCACGAACGACAGCAACCACTTCATGTCCGCGCATTTTCGCTTCAGCCGCTAAATGGCTACCAATCCAACCAGATGCACCTAGAATTGCTACTTTCATTTTTTACCTTCCTCTTGAATCTATTTAGATGAGTGTGTTCAACGAGGATAAGTATAGTTTGTCGCATCGCGAGCGATAAATGCGCAAAAATGATGTACATTGTATCTAGTTAGTTTGCAAATGAGAGCACTTATGGATCGCCTAACTGCCATGCGCAGCTTTATTGAAGTCGCCAATACCGCCAGTTTTACTCAAGCAGCGGATAACCTAAACCTCAGCCGTTTACAGGTATCGCGCCATGTTCAGGAAATTGAGGATTGGCTTAAGCAGCGCTTGCTGCATCGCACGACACGCCGAGTCAGCCTCACCGCAGCGGGTGAGGAGGCACTACAACGCTGTGAGCAAATTCTCCATCAGACCATGGAGCTGGAAATGCGCGCACTGGAGCAGTCAGGAGCATTACGCGGCAGCATTCGAATTTCTGCACCGATAGGTCTCACGCAAAACATGCTGCTGGATGCGGTACAGGCCTTTACCGACCTGCATCCACAAGTTCATTTTGATGTGCTTGCCTCCGATCGTTTTTCACAATTGGTCGATGAACGTGTCGATATCGCGCTGCGCTTTACGCAGCAGCCCGATGAAAATTTGATTGCACGCCGCTTGCTTGAAGTCGGCATGGTGGTGTGTGCCACTCAGGAATATCTGGCACAACATGCGCCTATCGAATTACCACAAGATCTGACACACCATAACTGCTTAGTGCATATCAGTGGCAATAAATGGGATTTCGTTAAAAATAACGAGCAGTTTAGCGTTTTGGTCAATGGTAATATTCGCGCCAATGATATGGGTACCTTATGCCGCGCCGCATTAAATCATAAAGGGATCATTCGTCTCCCCTGTGATTTGGCCAATCCGCTGTTGCGAGCTGGACAACTGCAAGCGTTACTGCCGGACTATTATCTGCCAAGCAGTTCAATCTGGGCAGTGTATCTGTCGCGCAGTTACCAGACACCTTTGGTCAGACAGTTTATTGATTTTCTCGCCGAGCGTTGGCAAGAAGATTTGCTCTGGCCATAAAAGCCAATCCCCGATTTTACACTCGGGGGTACTTTGTAAGGATTAATAGCGGAACTGTCCCATTCGCTTGCTTAATTCCATCGCTTCATCGGATAACTCATTCACGATGGCGTTCACTTCGCCGACTTGCACCGTCACAGACGCAGAAACATCCGAAATTGAGGTGATATTGGCGTTAATTTCTTCAGTAACACCACGCTGTTGCTCAGTTGCAGTCGCGATTTGGATATTCATCTCGTTTAATTCATTGAGCATATCGACAATCTGTTTGAGCATATCGGTATTGCTATGACAGGTAGCCACACCGCGAACCACCGTATTATTCGCCTCTTCGATACAGTTGACGACAGACTGAGTTTCTTTTTGTAAGCGATCAATTTTGGTGCGGATCTCTTCAGTCGAGGTTTGCGTTTTTGCGGCAAGATTACGCACCTCATCCGCGACCACCGCAAAGCCTCGCCCTTGTTCTCCAGCGCGAGCTGCCTCAATGGCGGCATTCAACGCCAGCAAGTTGGTCTGCTCGGCAATCGCTTGGATCACATCGAGTACCGAGGCGATAGATTGGCTTTCATGATTTAACCGTGCAATCGCTTCAACGGCCGAGGCCATTTGTTGGTTTATTGATGTCATATCGCGCGCAAGCTCATTGCCCACTGAGACACCGCCGTGGCCCTTTTGATTGGCTTCCTGCACAAAAGTGGCTGCTCGCTGTGCAAATTCAGACACTTCGGTAATCGAAGCGCTCATTTCATTTACCGCCGTGACCACCGAATCCGTACGCTCATGCTGCTCAGATACCGAATTACGCGTTCCGGTCATATTATGTGTAATGGTTTGAGTGTGAGAGTTGAGTTTGTCAGTCGTATGAGCGAACTGACAAATCGTATCTTGCAGATGGCTCAGCATACGATTGAGCGCTTGCGCCAACTGTCGGATCTCATCACTGCCTTGCTCAGATAACCGCACCGTTAAATCATTATCTCGACTCATCCGTTGAATTTGGCTTATCGAATCACGAATCGGTTTAGAAATTCCATTCCCCACCATCCATGCCGCAAGTGTCGCAATGACTGCGCCGATCACGATGGCGATCAGCACTTTCATAATCAGTTCGTCGGAAAGCTTCGCAATATCGGCTAACGCTTCGTCTGCCTGCATTTCAGTGACTAACGCCCAGCGTAACCCTAATGCATCAAGCGGTGTGTATGCTGATAGTAACTGCACACTGGCATGCGTACTCTCCATCATTAATCCACTCTCGCCTCTCAAAGCCTTATCCACGGCTTGCGAACTGACCTTAAGCAAACCAATCGCGGATTGTTTACTGCGGATCTGATTGATTGCCGCTCGATCACCCGTTAATGAATTCAATGTCCCGATGAAGGCCGAAGCATCTTCCAGCAGTAAACGGGGCTGACTACGCATCAGGTGATCACTGCCCACTAAATAGCTCTGGCCGGTATTCCCAAGCCCGTTTTCTTTCCAACGGGAATCGAACGTCATAATGCTATTAATTTCATCCACTGGCATTTGAAAGATCAGAACACCAACTCGAGTACTACCGTTAAAGATAGGGGTCGAAATGAATGAAGCCGCCGCCTCATAAGAGGGATAGTAAGGTGCAAAATCGTCAAGATAATACTGATTATTGGCTAAGGTTTTGGCTTGCACATAAGCCCTTGCTAGTCCGCTCTCTTTGTACGGACCGCTCAGCAAATTGGTCGCAAAATCAAGCTCTTTGAATACGGTGTACACCACATGACCGTCATTATCGACCATAAACACATCATACAAACCGAACTGCTCTAAATACTGCTTAATCCCAGGATGGTACTTTTGATGCAAAGCATCATACGCGTTACCTAGCGAATCACTCTCCCACTCATGCTTAGCGCCAAGCGGGTTAGGGTTGCTGGCAATATAACGGGCTTGTAACGCTTCCGCGGATCTGGATAACAGATTCAAACGCGCTAACGGGTTCGCATCTTGGCCGTCGTTTAACTTCTGATAATTCTGACCAAATTGAGTGGTGTAATAGTCTTTTAGGGCAATGAGCGAAGAAGCTGGCACCTGTTCAACGGGGTAAGCTTGGTAGGCTTGAGTCAAGCCTTCCATTGCCTCCACAGTGGAGACCATATTAGCTAAGGTCACAAGTTGCCCCGCTACTCGTGTTAAATAGCGTTCAATCTCACTTTTTTTGGTTTCACGAACCGAAAGGAGTTGGTTCGAGGCTCGCTCATAGATCGCTTGTTTAGACAGAGTGGCGGCGCTCCAACCCACCCACACTCCTGCAATCACGACCGAAAAAATGGACAGCAATGTCATAGACAATACGATTTTGTTGGCAATTTTCATGCTTTTCCCCTGAGAAACTCAGTCAGATATAGAGGTAAAGAGTCGCCAACGATACGTCATAAAACCAAAACTTCTTTGTTATAGGAATAAAGACTCATTGCAAGCATAGTCATCCCCTATTCCATCTACCAAAAAATACCGCAGAAATTGTCGTTATCCGGCCAACCCATAGTCAACGAGTTGATTATAGTTCAAAAAAAAGCGACCCTTTCAGGTCGCTCAATTATGTTGTTCAAATATACCCTTCCTACTTGAAGCTGCAGCGGTGCTAGCAACATTCGCCCCCCCCCCCATTCACATAGTCTATCTATGCTCATGGGGATTACTCATTTGCCGCCTACCTGCAACGCCAAGTAGTTTGGGTATAGGGGCTTAATCGCACTTTTTTGATTAACTAGGGCTGTTGTTTGGTCGGTGCCAACGCAATCTCACGAATGCACACGCTTTGTGGCTGCTGATAAGCAAACAGTACCGCACGCGCCACATCATCCGCGGCCAACACGCCGCCCATGTCCACTTTCCAAGCATCGTAGCCCTCTTTAATTTCGCTTGATGTGGTGTGTGAAAGCAGCTCTGTTTCTACCGCTCCTGGAGCAATTGTGGTCACGCGCACATTGCTGGCGGCCACTTCCTCACGCACGTTTTCAGAAATCGCATGTACCGCAAACTTAGTTCCACAGTAAGCAGCATGATTCGGGAAGGTTTTCTTACCCGCAATAGAACTGATGTTCACGATCGTACCGTGGTTGCGCTCTTTCATATCGGCCAACACGGCGTGCATACCGTTGAGCAGGCCTAGCACATTCACATCAAACATGCGCTTCCATTCATTCGCTTCTTGAGTATCAATCTGCCCAAGCAGCATGACACCGGCATTGTTCACCAGCAGATCCGCAGGGCCATACAGCGCTTCGGCTTTCGCAATCGCAGCCACTAAGGTCGCCGCCTCTGTCACATCCACTTTTTCACACAGTGTATTGGGCAAATTCAGGGCTTCTAAACGTTCCACGCGGCGCGCGACCAACAGCAACGGATGACCCGCTTCACTGAAACGGCGAGCAATCGCTTCACCAATACCAGAACTTGCACCTGTAATTACGACTAATGATTTCATTGGATTACCTCATTCATTCTTAGAAAAATTCTCCTGAGCACAGGAGTTCGTTGCAATGCGGGCATTCTAGGCGAAAGCTGATTGTTGATATATAGTCGACAGGGTCACAAACTGTTGCCAAATTACGACAAATAAAAGGGACTCTCGATGCAACTTAACCAACTCAATCTGGCCGACATTCGCGCCTTTGTACTGATTGCCAAACTCGGCAATTTCACTAAAGCCGCGGAAGAGCTAGAGGTTTCTCGCTCACATGTTTCACGCCAGCTGAGCCAGTTGGAAAACAGCATGGGCGTCACTCTTGTCATCCGTACCACACGCAGCCTTTCGCTCACGGATGCTGGGGAACTCTTCTATCGTCAATGTGAACAAGCCCTGAGCAGTATTGAACAAGCCGTGTTAGCCGCTGTAGATGATGTGCAAGAAGCGCGCGGGGAGCTACGCATCAACAGTGTGGGCGGGCATATTGGGGAAGAGTTAATTGCGGACATTTGCAGTGCCTTTATGCAAGAAAACCCTGAAGTGCGTATTCACCTCGATTTCAGTAGTCATCGCGTTGATTTGATTGAAGAAGGCTTTGACGTGGCATTTCGGATGGGAAAATTAGAAGATGCCAGCTTCGTAGCGCGTAAACTCACCGAAATCCGTATGAGCACGCTCGCTAGCCCCACGTACTTTACCCTGTGTGGTCAACCTCAACATCCCAAACAGCTCGCCGAGCATCGCTGTTTAACGGGGTCGGTGAAACGTTGGAGCTACCAACATAAAGAGACGAAGCAGGCTCTCGAAGTACCCGTTGATGGAGATTTACAGTGTAAAAACGGCCGAGTGTTAGTTCGAGCGGCATTGGCGCATAACGGTATCATTCGCGTTCCGACGTTCTACTGCCACCAAGAGATTGCCCGCGGCGAATTGGTCGAAGTGTTTCAGGATTGGCATATCCCAAGCGTTGAGTTTTCGCTCATCTACCATAAAGACAAATATCAACCAGTGCGCTTAAAGCGGTTTATTGAGTTCAGTAAGCGTTATTTTGAGCAGGGCATCATCGAATAAATCTACGAGTCACGACTCTCGCAATACGGCAGCATAAAAGACTGGTCAAGTTCGGCGCGCTTAGCGACAATACCGCACTTTGAATGACAACGAATGAGAAATACCATGCGCAGTTTTATCCTTCGAGCTCGCTCCGCACCGACCGATAGCCAACGCCTACTGGACGAAATTGGTGGCAAATGCCATACCGAAATTTTGGCGCACTGCATGATGAACAGCCTGTTTACCGCGCAGTCGCATCGTGAAGATGTGGTGATTCATCTGGTATTGGAAAGCACGCGCGATTATTCACGCACCATCACCGTTGAAGCGAATGAAATCAGTGATGTGGGCGGATTCCATGAAGCGGCGTTGATTGCTCTATTGGTGAAAGCGCTGGATGCCTCAGTTGGCATGGGCAAAGAACAAACGCGTGTGGTTCAGCCGGGTTTAACCGTGCGCACCATCAGCTTTGAAGCGCTACTCGGTGAGCTGGCGGAGCATCATTCGCTGTACATGATGGATAAAAAAGGCGATTCCATTCGTGATATTAAGATTGGCCCGAACCCGTGTTTTATTCTGACCGACCATATCCCGATGCCGAAAAAGAGTGGTAACTCGATGAAACGTCTTGGGGTAGAAAAAATCAGCCTTGGCCCCAAAATGCTGTTTGCCTCTCAATGTGTCACGCTAATTCATAACGAGATTGATCACCAAGAAGCAGGGTGGTAATCCCTCCCCTCATCAATAACCAACAGCCCTGATGAATCTGTTCGTCAGGGCTGTTTTTCTTCGCTTAAGCCAGTTTTAGATCAAACTGAATGCGGTATTGCACCATATCTTCAATGGTCAATACGGGCATATTGTGCAGTTTGCCAAACGCGATGATTTCTGGCGTTTTTGCCATGCTGCCATCTGGGTTGGTCAGTTCGCACAACACACCCGCTGGCTGTAAGCCCGCCATCTGCATCAAATCCACCGTACCTTCAGTATGGCCACGACGCGCCAATACCCCACCCGCACGAGCACGTAGCGGGAATACATGACCCGGACGCGCCAAATCTTCTGGCTTTGCTTGTGGGTTCGCGGCGGTTTTGATGGTGGTGACGCGATCTTGCGCGGAAACTCCTGTGGTTACGCCATGTTTGGCTTCAATCGATACCGTAAACGCCGTTTGGTTCGCACTGTTGTTATTGACCACCATAAGCGGTAGGGCTAAACGATCGGCTTGCGCTTCAGTCAGACACAAACAGACAATGCCGCTGCATTCACGGATCATCAATGCCATTTGCACTGTAGTAAGAGATTCTACTGCGTAGATAATATCGCCTTCATTTTCGCGATCTTCATCATCGAGCAGCAGTACACCACGCCCTTCACGTAAGGCTTGCAGTGCGTTTTCTACACGAGTAATGGGGTCGCCGAATTCGGCAAGTAATGAGGACTGATTCATGGTAATACTCCAAAAAATGACCAGAATCAGGGCTTATGAGGGATCAAAATCCAAAACGAAAAGCACTGAAAACCGAAAGATGTAGCAAAGCCGCACCTTGAAATTCAGTGTGTTTGTCATTCTCTCTCATCCGGACTGTAACCGTCGGCTCTGGCTTCTCACCAGATCTGCTGACCTCGACGAATCGAGCGCTCGTGGGCTCGCCTTGCGGCATACCACCGGTGGGGAATTTCGCCCCGCCCTGAGAATATTGTTGTGTTTCAGACGATTCTGAAACGCCGCTTAGTGTAGTCAGTTCAACGGGCGGTGAAAAGCGTTACGGACAAACTTGTTTTGAATATCACCGTTTTTGAGCAAGAAAAGTCGATAAAAAGAACATCAGCGCGGATAGAAAAACAGCGCAGACTCGCTGCGCTGTTGACCTGATAGCTTAAGCTTTAAACCCGATCAGGCGTGTTTCATGGGTGTATTGAGCTGTGAGCGAGAGATCGCCCCGTACAGCACCCAACCGAAGAAGGTGGCAATCGAGCCAAGCATAACCGCGGTTTCACCGGAACTGTACAGCGCGTAGAAGCTGTACATGGCACCAATAAAGGCCATCACGTTGGCCACTTTCGCTTGGCTCACCGGTACATTGAGCTGCTTTTGCATCACGCCCAGCGCAGCCATAGAGAGGATGTACGGAATGATGTTGGTCACGACCGCCAAATTCACTAACGCCTCAAACTGCTTATTGAGTGAGGGACTGATGGTCATCAAACTCAACACCGTTTGAATCGAGACAATGGTCAGCATACCCAGCACAGGGGCATCGGCTTTGGTCACTTTAGAGAACAATTTCGGGAAGAAACCTTCATCGGCCGAGGCTTTAAACACTTGCGCAATGGTAAATTGCCAGCCAAGCAGTGAACCGGTACAAGACACAATCGCACACGCCATGACAATCGCGCCCATGGTTGGGTTAAACATCTGCGCAAAAGCCAGACCAAAGGGTGCGTTCGAGTTAGCCAGATCGGCGTTTGGTACAATCCCGGCAATCACGTTGGTCGAGATGATGTAAATTACCGCAGCCCCCAAGGTGCCGCCCATGACCGCAATCGGTACGTTTTTCTCTGGGTTTTCCACCGCATCGGCGTTAGCACACGCCGATTCTAAACCCAAGAATGCCCACAACGTCATTGCAATTGAGCCGCCCAACGCTTGGAAAAATGGCAAGCCATGTGGGTTCCATGCAGAACGATATAAGTCAAAATCAAACCAGTACCAACCGATGATGGATACCCCAATCACCGGAATGATGATGCCCCAAACGGTAACACTCGAGACTTGGCCGGTAATACGTGCGCCACCAAAGTTAGCCACAGTGGCTACCCACAATACCAAAATAGTCGCGATACAGGTTTCAATCGGAGTGAGATGAAAACCAAACAGCACATCGGCATAACCGACAGCGGAAATGGCAATCGCCACGTTGGCAATTAACAAGGAAACCGCATAAGTATAGTTGGCCATAAAGTTGCCGCTGCGGCCAAACGCGTATTCGGCGTAACCACCCATACCGCCGGATTTTTTACTGAACATACCGCATTTTGCAAAGGCAAACGCCAAGGCAGTTGAACCTGCGGCAGTGACTAACCAAGATAAGATAGAAATGGTGCCGACTTGGGCAAGCTGAGTCGGGAGCATAATGATGCCCGATCCCATCATGTTAACGATAGTCAGGATGGTGAGTTGCACTACACCAATTTTGTTATTGGATTTACTCATGATATTCCCCTTCTATGGGTCTTTTCGTGTTGTCATCGGGGCAGAAACCTCTGCCCCGATGCCCCGATTAACGTTTCAGTACATAGCCCATGGCTTGCACTCGTCCCTCGCCTGTCGGCTCCAAATACACCCCTTGCAATTCAGGCGCAAAACCCGGCAGCAAGTTAATGCCTTCTTCTAGAGCGAGGAAGTAACGCTGTACTGAACCGCCCCATATTTCTCCCGGAACCACACACAACACACCCGGAGGGTAAGGCAGTGCGCCTTCAGCGGCGATACGGCCTTCCACTTCACGCAGTGGGACTAGCTCAACCTGACCACGTACAAAGGCCAAGTTCGCTTCTTGTGGGTTCATTACCGCACGTGGGAAATAACGCGCGCGGAACATCTCTTTTTGCAGCTGTTTCACATCATGGCTGACATACAGATCGTGCATTTCCTGACACAACTGACGGATGGTGTAGCCTTTGTAACGTTCGCGATTCGCACGGTACACGTTCGGCAATACTTCGCTCAGTGGTGCATCTTCTTCAATCAAGCGTTCAAAACGAGCAATTTGTGCCACTAAATGCTGCATCTTCGCCATATCTTCGGCTGGGGTGAGCAAAAAGAGGATCGAGTTCAAATCGCACTTCTCTGGGATGATGTTGTTCTCACGCAGGAAGTTGGCCAGTATGGTGGCCGGAATACCAAAGTGCTCGTATTCGCCGGTTTCTGGGTCAATCCCCGGTGTGGTGAGCAGGAACTTACAAGGGTCAACGAAATACTGACCATGTTCGTAACCTTCAAACGCATGCCATTTCTGACCCGGTTCAAATTCAAAGAAACGCAAATCATCGGCAATTTGCTCGGTGGGGTGAGATTGCCAAGGTTTACCCTCGATCATTGGTGGAATGAACGGCTTGATGTATTTGCATTTTTTCATCAGTAGCTTACGGGCTTCGATACCGGTTTTCACCGCTTCGCGCCATAGGTAGCGGCCACTATCCCCTTCGTGCATTTTGGCGTTCACATCGAGCGCCGCAAACAGCGGGTAGAATGGGCTGGTTGAAGCGTGCAGCATAAAGGCATTGTTAAAGCGTTTATGGTTGCAGTAACGCTCTTGGCCTTTAATGTGGTGATCTTTCTTGTGGATTTGCGAAGTTTGCGAGAAACCTGCCTGCTGTTTATGTACAGACTGAGTGACGATAATGCCCGGATCTTCAGGCTTCAGATCGAGAAGAAGTGGTGAGCAATCTTTCATCATGGGAATGAACTGTTCATAGCCCACCCATGCTGAGTCAAACAGGATGTAGTCACACAAATGACCGATGCGATCCACCACCTGACGCGCGTTGTAAATCGTGCCGTCGTAAGTACCGAGCTGAATGATGGCAAGACGGAATGGGCGTTTCGCTTCCGCGCGGCTTGGGTCGACATTACGTACCGCATCACGTAGGTAAGATTCGTTAAAGCAGTGCGTATCAATCCCACCGATAAAACCGAATGGGTTACGCGCCGTTTCTAAGTAAACCGGTGTCGCACCCGCTTGAATTAACGCACCGTGGTGGTTGGATTTATGGTTGTTGCGATCAAACAGCACCAGATCTCCCGGTGTCAGCAGGGCGTTACACACCACTTTGTTGGAAGCTGAAGTCCCGTTAAGTACGAAGTAGGTTTTATCCGCGTTGTACACTTTCGCGGCGTAAGCCTGTGCATCATGCGGTGCACCTTCATGGATCAGCAAGTCGCCCAAACGTACGTCCGCGTTACACATATCAGAGCGGAACAAGGTTTCACCAAAGAAATCAAAAAACTGGCGACCAACCGGGTGCTTACGGAAGAACTGACCACCTTGATGGCCTGGGCAAGCAAAAGTGGAGTTACCCATGTCCACGTATTTTTTCAATGTACCAAAGAAAGGTGGCAACAAACTTTCTTGATAACGACGCACGGCAGTTTCCACTTGCTTACCGTAGAACTCGACTTTGGCATCACACAGCTCAAATACCCCGGTGATATCGGCGCAAAAATCATCTGGGAATTGGTCTTCGCAGCACACAGCAACAAAGATCGGCAGTTTCAAACCGGTCGCATTCATTTTATCTATGATGCCGTTTTGTACGTCTTCGACGGAAACCACCGCCGCACCAATGTCACAGAAGTCGGTTTTCAGTACATCCACCACTTCACGTTGGGTTGTGAAGCAAGAGCGAACCGATAAACTCGTAGCAATTTTTAATGAATTCATATTTAGCCTTTCTTATTTTTTTTGAGTAAACGAATTCCAAGCCAAATTATTTTTAGCGTGCAGGAAATCGCTCAGCAAAATAAATATTGCCGTCACAAAGGCTGAGATAGAAATAATGGAGAGCCCCAGCCTAAGAACGGGTGAATATTCTTTTGCTTAATAATGATTTTTCTTGGGCATACCTAGAGATTCACTCAGTTTCGGTAGGAGCAGGCAAAACCAACATGATTTCACATCACGCCAAAGGGCGTAAAAATCCATGAATATGCCTTAATACCTCAACATGAGGAAAGCAGGTATAGGACGAACCTTTAGCTGACAAGCAGCCTAAAGCTCTCGTTACAGATGAGATGTCGATTGGGTAAAGAAAGAGTAGTCAAAGTAGTCACGGTGAGACGGCATCATGATGTGCCGAGTCCTGCGAATGTGTGCCATGATTTTTGATTTCTTTTTCATATACAACTCCGTTACAAATAATCAAGAAACCAGTTTACGTCGTTTTGCTTAGAAAGCAGGCGCATTCTATACCCCAAGGAAAAATTAAAATTTGACCATTATCACACCTTAATACGCATAGATATATATTTTAGATTTATTTACCAACAAGAATAGGTATTACCATATATATCCTAGGAATTGAGCAAAACTATAAGAAAATAATATAGCGGAGAACAAAATAAACAGAACAACGCACTATCAAACACTCGTAATCCAACCGGATAAAATGCAACATTAACAACAAATGCCACATATTTAATGACATTCAATAACACTGCTGTTTTTCAATTTGACGTGAGATCCTGCTATACCCAAACTACTTGGAGTTGCAGGTAGGTGGCAAGTGAGTTCATCCCCATCAACATACACAGGCTTATGATTGGAATGCACGAGCGTAGCCAACACCGCGGCTGCTTCAAGTAGGAATGGGATCGCATCAAGCCAGACGCTGGCTGGCTTGATATAGTGAGCGACATCAGAAAGATTAGCGCCCAAAAAATCGAGTGAGGACGCGTAACATCGATTGACGATAAGTCAGCAGCCAACCACTACGTGGCAACCACGCGGCTGAACGCAGCACCGTCTTACTGTGCGAAAAAGTCTTAAAGCCTTCGATTCCGTGGTAATGCCCCTGCCCTGATTCACCAATGCCGCCAAATGGCGCATCATCCGCCGCAACATGCATTAAGGTATCGTTCACACACGCACCACCACTGTGGGTACGCTGCAAAATATGATTAGCCAGATGGCTCTCTTTGGTCATCACGTACAGCGCCAATGGCCGTGGGCCTTGATTGACTCGCTCAATCGCTTCTTCAATATTGCGATAACCGATCACCGGCAGGATCGGGCCAAAGATCTCTTGTTGCATCACCAGCATGTCATCACTGACTTCGGTTAACAGATGCGGCAGCATCTGCCTTGCTTCAAGTTCTACTGTTTTGCCCACTACAGTATTGAGTTTGGCACCTTTTTGCTGTGCATCATCCAAACAGTGTTGTAATCGGTCAAACTGCGCTTGGTTAATGATTTGTGTCACATCCATACTACCATGACGGATAAAACGGCGCGCAAAACGCTGCAAATAAAGCTCAACGAAGGTCGCGACTTTCGCTTGCGGCAGCATGACGTAATCCGGTGCGACACAGATCTGCCCGGCATTGGTGGTTTTACCCAGCATGATGTTATCCACGCTACGCGCGAGATCCGCATCGTCAGCAATGATCACTGGAGATTTGCCCCCCAACTCTAACGTCACAGGTGTTAAATTTTTCGCGGCCGCTTGCGCCACTAACTTGCCTACGGCGGTTGAACCCGTAAACAGCAGATGATCAAATCGCAAGGCACTAAAAGCCGCAGCAACCTTCGCATCACCTTGCACGCAAACCGCGATATCGCCTAACGCGGCAATCACACGCGCTAGTACCTGATTGGTGGCAGGTGTGTACTCGCTCAATTTCACCATCACCTGATTCCCCGCAGCAACAGCGGTGATCAGTGGTGCAATACTAAGCAAAATAGGAAAATTCCAAGGTACCATTACCCCCACCACACCCAAGGGCTGAAATTGCACTTCAACACGCGAAGGCAGCAGCATCCATCCTGCATGTCGCCGCTGCGGCTTCATCCACTTTTTCAGTTGCTTAGCCGTGTAATTGAGATGATTTAACGTTGGCAGTAAATCGCACAGACCGCTATCAAAACGACTACGGAAACCATAATCTTGATTGACTGCGGCAATCAGGGCTTCGTTTTCACGCAATAAAGCCTGTTTGAGCTGGGTTAAACGTTGCAAACGGTGGGTCAAACTCGGATAAGGCGTATTGGCATACTGCCTTTTTAGGCGCGTAAATTCAGCCTGCAAAGCTTCGATTGCTGACGAGATTTCTGGTGACTCAGCACGAGACACCACAGAGAGTTGAACCATAGTAAACTCCGCAGAAATAAAATATATAAACTACTTGGAGTTGCAGGTAGGAGGAAAGTGAGTTCATCCCCATGAGCATAGATACACTATGTGATTGAGGTGAACAAACGTAGCCAACGCCGCTGCAGCTTCAAGTAGGAAGGGGATAAGCCCCCCTCGGGCGTAGAGTATCTTAACTTGGCAAGCTGTAAATCAGCTCAGGGTTGATACCAAAACTGGTTTTGTGCTCTTCAATCACAAACTCACTACGGGTTTGAATCACGCCGGGTAAAGAGCCCAACTTGCCCGACATAAACGCTTGATACGCTTTCATGTCTTTGACGCGCACTTTAATCATGGTGTCAAAATCACCAGAGAGCGAGTAACAGGCTTCGATTTCTGGGATATCCGCAACAGCGTGAGCAAAACGTTCAAAAATTGAGAAGCTGCTTTGATCAAGCCGAATATGGATAAAGACCTGCACATCCAAGCCTAACTTTCCCGGATCGAGATCCGCGTGGTAACCGCGAATGTATCCCTCTTTTTCTAAACGTTTTACCCGCTCTGAACAGGGCGATGTCGTGAGATTCACCAACTTGGCCAGCTCAACGACCGGTAAACGCCCTTTGGCATGTAAGATCCGCAAAATATCGCGGTCAACTCGATCCAGACTCATACAGCAACATCCTTTGACTGTTTAGACCCGAATACAATACTGATAACCCCCAATCGGCAGAAATAGTGTGCGGCAAGGCGTGATGTACCTCACGCAAAAGGGCATCTTACGATGCCCTTGGTTTTCTCCTTGCGACTGAAGCGGCTACCGTGTCCGCCCAGTTCCAGTCAAATCACGCGATGTTGCACCGCTGTAGCTTATAGCTTAAAGCGTGAAATCTCCTTATTCAGCTCTTGTGCCATCGCATGCAGTGATTTCGCCTGCTGCACGGATTGCTGAGCTTCTTCGGCTAACTGGTCGCTCACTTCACGGACAGATTCAGTATTCACATTGATATCCGCCGTCACTAACGATTGCTCTTCCGCCGCTGAAGCGATTTGCGTCGCCATATCGCTGATCTGCTGAATCGCTTCACTGATCGCTTGCAAGCTTGCTCCGGTTTGGTTGACATCCGCGACACTGGTTTCCACCAACTTATGGCTTTCGGTCATTACCGATACCGCAGTGGTGGTGACTTTCTGCAAGCCAGCAATCTTAGTCTGGATCTCTTCCGTCGATGCGTGGGTGCGCTGTGACAGCACACGAACTTCATCCGCAACCACCGCAAAACCGCGTCCTTGCTCTCCGGCACGCGCCGCTTCAATCGCGGCGTTCAATGCCAGCAAATTGGTCTGTTCAGCGATGCCACGAATGGTCGACAAGATGGTGGAAATTTCATTGGCATGCACTTCAAGCTCGCTGATGATACGCACCGCGCCAGTTAACTCTTGAGCAAGCTGGTCAATCGACTGTTTACTTTGTTGCATTTGCGCAAAGCCATCTTCGCCCAATTGCACCGATTGAGTGGCGTTCTTCGCGGTATTTTCGGCATTGCTGGCGATTTCAGCTGTCGCCGACGCCATTTCCGTCACCGCTGTCGCGACCATAGTGATTTCATCTTGCTGGGTGCGAATGCGTTTGCTGGCTTGAGTCGCCGAGGCGGCCGCGTGGTCAGCCCCTTGAGTCAGCGCCACCGACACTTCACGCACATTTTTTACCATTTGATGCAAGCGATCGACGAACTTGTTGAACTTATCCGCCAGCAAACCGACTTCATCTTGGCTGCGAACATCCAAACGACGAGTCAAATCGCCATCCCCTTCGGCGATATCCGCCAGAGCATTAGCGATATTACCGAGCTCATTAAGCTGACGAGCCACAAACCAAGACGTAAGCAGTGCCATCACAAGCAAGATACCTAGTCCAATCCCGATCTGCACCATCAACATGTCATTCAGTGGCTGCTCCAGAACCCCTTTATCCATCACCATGACCAGTAACCAATCGGTATTCGCCACTTCCTCAGCCATCAAGACCTTATCTCGCCCGTCCATGCTCAGTTGGAAGAGCGAATGGTCTTTGGCCGCGATATTGAGCTTAGAAATAGTCAGTTGAGCCGACATCTCTTCCGTCGGCTTTAGGATCAAATCTTGAGTTGGGTGAGCAACGATTTTGCCTTTTTGGTTCACCAGAATCGCGTAACCTTTTCCGGGCACTTCAATCGCTAACACATCTTTAATCAGCTTATCTAACGCAAGATTGGAGGCGGCCACCCCAATCAATTGACCTTGATAGCGAACAGGCTCTGCCAAGGTCACAACTAAGGTTTGCATGGTGACGCTCACGTAAGGTTCGGTCGTGATCGGTTTGCCGGCTGCTTTTGCTTCTTTGTACCAACCACGGACTCGAGGGTCATAATCTGCGGTATTGAGTGACGGATCTTGACGGAACATTTCGCCCTGCTCATTACCGTAGTAACTCAATCCAAAAGAGCCAGACTGCAGTGTCTGTCTTAAATGAGGGACTAACTCTAACTGCGGATTGCGTTCAATTTCTTCACGTAGCCCTTTAAGCGCGAGCTGCTTGCCCAAAAACCAGTCACCAATCCCTTTGGCATGCGCTTGTAAAGTATTGCGACTTTCACTTTCAATCGCCCGCCAACTGTCCTTTTCAAAGGTCTGATACCCTGCGGCGACTAACGCCGCCGCCGTCACGGCAATCGCCACGACCACAGAGAAAACCATTTTTCTCTTTAAACTCAATCTCATGAACAATACTCCATTCATATCAAATTGCACTGATATGGGAGCAAGTTAGCGAAATGACGAGGAATTACCTTGCGAAAACTCCCACAATCGTAATGAGTGATAACAAGGAATGACTAAAGTGTGAGCTTCTGTCCATAATGGTGCACAAAAGCCACTAGCTGGCCCCATCAGTAAGCATTGGACTTAAAAGAAAATAGAAACAAAGCGTTGCCATGCATTCCCATCCAATATCATGAATATGCCGCAGTTGAGATGCCATATGCCGATACAATTTGAAGTGGCCGGTAAGCAGCCAGCGAGTGAAAGGTGACGCTAAAACCGATTTGCACAGCCGCAAGCTCGTCTTAGGTGAGCCCAATCATGACGCGGAAATCATGCGCTTGCGAATAAATCACGCTGCGCCGCTCGCTCATTCTGCTGGTTACAGACTCGGCAGAAATAGCGTTGCTCCATCTGATAATAGTGTTGGCCTTGCATCAGCATGGTGAGAAATTGTTGGAAACCTTGCCAGCCTTCAGGTTGTGACTGCACACGTTTCATCACCATTTTGTGTGCGGTGTGTTTACCACAACTACGACAATACGCTTTAGGCATGACGGAGATCTCCTATCCGATTGGTCACTATTGACAGTTGACGCATTTTGCAGCGATAGGTTCCGTAGACATAATTTGTTGTGCAAATTTCGTGACCTATATTTGAAAATTACTCAATAATGCCCAGGCAGAGCAAAAAGAAAGCCTCGCAAAGCGAGGCTTGTTCCGTAGAGTAAAATGGACTTATTCCAGTTCAATCAACTGCTTTTTGAAGGTGGCGTGTTGCGCTTTTACCTTCTCATCCGGTTCGCCGGTGAGCAGGCTGACCACAACAATCGACAGGGTTGAAAGGATAATTCCCGGTACGATTTCGTACACATCAAACCAACCGCCAGACAGTTGTTTCCAAACCACAATCGTCACACCACCGACAATGATCCCCGATAGCGCACCATGACGGTTCATACGCGGCCAGTACAGGCTCAAGACCAGAGCAGGACCAAACGCCGCACCAAAGCCAGCCCAAGCGTAGGACACCAAACCCAGCACTGAGCTATCTGGCGTCATCGCTAAAAACAGGGCAATCAGCGAGATCAAAATCACCGCGATGCGACCAACGCGGACAATGTCTTCGGAGCTAGCATCGGTTTTGAACACTTGCTTGTAGAAATCTTCCGCGAGTGCCGATGAAGAGACCAGCAGCTGCGAATCCGCAGTACTCATGATTGCCGCCAAAATGGCGGCCAGCAAAATACCAGCGATGACTGGGTGGAACAGCGAGTTCACTAATAGCATGAAGATTTTTTCGCCATCATCCAGACCAATCGTGCCTGATTGAGTAACGAAAATCAGACCCGTTAAACCGACCAGAATCGCGCCAGCCATTGAAAGCCCAGTCCACACTACTGCGATACGGCGCGCCGTGGTCAGATCTTTATTGGAACGTGAGGCTTTGAAACGCGCCAGAATGTGCGGCTGACCAAAATAGCCCAAGCCCCAAGCCACTAAAGAGATGATGGCAATCGCCGACAGAGGTTCGCCTTTCGCGTCATTCCACAAGGTCAGCAGTTCAGGGTTAATCGCTGCCAAATCGTGATTAAGCTGAGTAAAGCCACCATTCATTGCCGCAATCGGCACGATCATCAGTGCCGCTGCCATGAGCAAGCCTTGCACCAAGTCCGTCCAAGAGACCGCTAAGAAGCCACCAAACAGGGTGTACGACACCACACAAACCGTACCTATGATCACCGCGGTGGAGTAATCCAAGCCGAATACGGTTTCAAACAGTTTACCGCCTGCCACCAAACCCGAACTGGTATAGAAGAGGAAGAACAGCAGAATAAAGAACGCAGAAATGGTTTGGATGAGTTTTGAGTTATCGTTAAAACGGCGTGACAAAAACTCAGGTAAAGTCAGAGAGTCCGTGGTGATGCTGTAGGTGCGCAGACGCTTAGCATTCACTAACCAGTTAGCCCAAGTACCGACGAGCAAGCCGCCAGCCAACCAGAATGATTCAATGCCGGCGGCATACGCGTAACCCGGCAGACCGAGCAGTAACCAGCCACTCATGTCGGATGCGCCAGCAGAGAGTGCTGCAGGCCATGGCCCTAATGAACGGCCACCCAGAAAGTAATCGGCTGAGTTTTTCGTTCGCTGATAAGCGTAAACCCCAATCGCCAACATCAAAATGAGGTAGACGATAAAGGTGGTTGTAATAGCGAAGCTATTTTCCATTGTGTTTTGTCCTCTTTTTCAAGATCGCCTTTCATGCCCCCTCTTATCCAAAGGGGGCAAACGCAGAAAGGACTAATGAGTATCCACACCTAGCTCCAAGAGCGTCGCGTTTCCACCCACTGCTGTTATATTTATTGTGCGTGTGCGCTCGGTAATAAAGCGCAGTGATAAATGTGGATCATGTGCCACCGGCAAGGTAAGCAGATCCGTTTCTGAAACGAGACTGACAATCGCGCCTGTACGTTTCGCGAGCTGACGGTTGATCGTGGCCTCAACCGACGGGGTTCCGACATATCCAACGCATCTCACATCTGATTCGATCAGTTGGTGATACGCATCGAAAGAAGCAAACTGCAACAAATTTGCCGGAAGGGATGACTGCTGGTAAGCAGCCACTAACGCAGAACTCAACTCTTTATCGTCACTGCAAAAAACGACACTGTTCCCCGCTACGAGTGCGGCAGTCAGTTGAGCCACTACGGCTTGTTTGGCTTGAATACCGTTATCCTCTTGGATGATCAGGGCAACACCACGCCCTGCGGTATAAAGCTCATTGGTTTCTCCGGTAGGCCCAATCAGTTGGTGCGTATGCGCCAACAAAGTCGATGCCTGTTGAAGATGGTAGGAAATCACTTTTGCCACACCGGGCATGCTGTTTTCCAATAAAGATTTCAACGCGAGTAAACACTCACATTTCGAGTCAAAGTCGGTCAGATTCCAATTTTCCCAAGCAGAAAAGGCGTCTGAAAAACGGGTTACTTGATGCACCATGATACGTCTCCTTGCTGTGGGTTATTGGTATTGCACTTGAGTAAAGCGGTAAAGATAGTGAGGCCCGCCCGCTTTCGGCCCCGTTCCTGACAAGCCTTGTCCGCCAAACGGTTGTACCCCCACCACAGCCCCGACTTGATCGCGGTTGATATAGCAGTTGCCCACTCGAGCATGTTTTTCAATCCAGCGATACGTGGTTTCGTTACGGCTATGAATGCCCATGGTTAAACCAAAACCAGTTTGGTTGATTTTGTCGACGATCTGCGCCAATTCGCGTGCTTTAAACCGAACAATGTGCAAGATCGGGCCAAACTGCTCTTCACTCAGCGCGGCAATATCATCAATTTCAAAGGCGGTTGGCGCAACAAAGTCGCCATGTTGGCAAGCGTCATCCAAAGTAAGCTGAGCGATTTTCTTCTGGGTTTGGCTCATGTGTTCAATGTGCGCCAACAGTTTCTGTTTGGCTTTTTCATCAATCACTGGACCGACATCGGTTTGATGCAGATGTGGCACACCGACTTTCAGCTCTTGCATCGCGCCCTGAATCAAAGTAATCACGCGATCGGCAATATCCTGCTGTACAAACAGCACACGCAGTGCCGAACAGCGTTGGCCAGCAGAGGCAAAAGCGGAACGCAGCACATCACGCACCACTTGCTCTGGCAGCGCGGTACTGTCGACAATCATGGCGTTTTGACCGCCAGTTTCTGCAATAAATGGTACCGGAGCCGCTTCACGTTGCGCTAACGTTTGGTTAATGCGCTGCGCCGTGGCGGTCGAGCCAGTAAACGCCACACCCGCGATGGCCGGATGAGAAGTGAGTGCGCTGCCGATATCGGCACCGCGTCCCGGCAAAAGTTGGATGGTTCCAGCAGGGAAACCCGCTTCTTGCATCAGCTCAACCGCGCGATACGCGATCAAACTGGTTTGCTCGGCAGGTTTGGCAATCACGGTATTTCCGGCCACCAAGGCAGCACTGATTTGGCCAAGGAAAATCGCCAGCGGGAAGTTCCACGGGCTGATACACACAAATACACCACGACCTTGACGGCTAACACGACGTGTTGATCCATCAAAGCTTTCGACACTGAACTCGCCCAGCACATCGACTTGTTTGGCGTAATAACGACAGAAATCGACCGCTTCACGCACTTCATCAATGCTGTCGTGAATGGTTTTGCCTGCTTCTTGGTGACACAAGGCCACCAACTCAGGCATATGCAGTTCAAGCAGATCCGCCAGCGCATCCAATTTACTCGCACGCACTTTGGCATCAAGCGCATTCCAAGTTGCAAAAGCTTGTTGAGCAGAGTCGATCGCATCGGAAACATGATCAAGGTTAGCGTGAAACACCTGACCGACTTGAATACGACGATCGTAAGGCGCAGTGACGGGCTCTGCACTGTGATCCGCCTTGATCATGCTTTCGTAATAAGAGTGCCCGCCAATGATCGGTACCGCATGCCACGTCTTATCTAACCAAGCGTGGATCTGAGCTTCAAACGGCTTCGCTTCACTCTCAATATCAATGTTGATCCCCAATGAGTTTTTGCGCTCGGCAAAAATCTCCGTTGGCAGTGGGATCTTACGGTTATTTAAGGTTTCAAACGCAAGCAGCATATCGACTGGATGCTGAGTCAACGCACCAATCGGGCAGCGCGAGTCCACCAAGCGGTGTACGAACGAACTGTTTGCACCATTTTCCAATAATCGACGCACCAGATAGGGCAGCAGATCTTTATGGCTGCCCACGGGGGCATAAATCCGTACCGACTGCTGATAAGCGGCTTTCGCATGGTGATAAAGCGCATCCCCCATGCCATGCAAACGCTGAAATTCAAAATCTTTGTGTTGTGCCATCACCGCAATCGCGGTAACGGTTTGCGCGTTATGGCTAGCAAATTGCGGGAACAGATTGCCGCGTACCGATTCGCTCAGTAAGAAACGAGCACAAGCGAGATAAGAAACATCGGTCGCTTCTTTGCGCGTATAAACCGGATAGCCAATAAAGCCTCGTTGCTGTGACATCTTAATTTCGCTGTCCCAATACGCACCTTTGACTAAACGCACAGGAATGAGATCGCCCTGCTCTTTCGCGAGAGCCGTCAGCCAAACCAATACTGGCAACGCACGTTTGGAGTAGGCTTGAACCACCAAACCAAACTTACCCCAACCACGCAGCGTGTCGCTGCGGTAGAGCTTTTCAAACAGATGCAGTGACAGCTCTAAACGATCCGCTTCTTCGGCATCAATCGTGATGGCGACATCCAGCTCTTTCGCGCGCTCAAGCAGTTGAATAAGTGTGCTGTACAGCTCGGTCATCACGCGATCGGCATTCGCCACTTGGTAGCGAGGATGCAAAGCAGAAAGTTTGATCGAGACCGACGGCGCAGGGCTGGTCTCCAGACCATATTTATCGCGGCCTACCGCTTCAATCGCCATCAAGTAATCTTTGAAATACTTGTGCGCATCGGCAGAAGTCAGCGCCGCTTCACCCAACATATCAAACGAATAGGTATAACCCTTATCACGCATCGGGCGACCATTTTTCTGCGCTTCTTCAATGGTGCGTCCAAGCACAAATTGATGGCCCATGATCTTCATGGCTTGATGCATGGCTTTGCGGATCACAGGTTCAGTCAGCTTATTCACTAAGCGATTCACCGCTTGCACTGGGCTTGCGATATCTCCATCTGCCAAGCCAATCACTTTACCTGTCAGCATCAAGCCCCAAGTTGAAGCATTCACGAATACAGAATCTGAATTTTTCAGGTGGGATTTCCAATCCGCAACACCCAAGCGGTCTTTAATAAACGCGTCAGCCGTTTCCGCATCAGGAATACGCATTAACGCTTCCGCCAAACACATCAGCAAAATACCTTCTTGGGTATCCAAGCTGTATTCCAAAAGCAGTGCATCAATCATCTGCACCGCTTTTTTATCGCTGCGGATCGCTTCAATTAAGCGCGTGGTTTTCTCTGCCATTGCTGCTTTTTCAGCATGGCTTGGCGTTGCGAGAGGCAATAATTGGGTCAGCCATTGGGATTCGTCCACCATATACAGTGGCGAGATCAGCGACCATAGTTTATCCAGCGGCTGCTCGATAAACGCTGCGTTCAACACATCGGTTGCTGTAAACATGTGGTTTCCTTCATCTCATACCTGACAGATTGAGTCAGGTTTCCTGCAATGGCTGGCAGTGTATTTTGAGCGTGAGAAGAAAACTTGTCAAAAAGTCCTAGTATTTTGTCAATAACTCTGAGTTTTAACAAAACAAAAACAAGATCACACCAATTCAAGTAAGTTTCATCGCCAATTATTTTGCAATTGTTGCAACTCAACAACGACAAAAAGTGAGCCACTCTACATCAATAAGCAGGCAGATGCGTAGTCACTAGAGTTTTGTCACCAAGAGATAAAAGGCTTGAGGATTGAGTCTTCGCGAGCTCAATAAACGAGGAATTCAAGGATCACTCAACATTAGATCGAAGAAGAAAAGCGCCGCTTATATTGCGAAGGTGAAATACCATGTAACCGAGAAAAAGTATGCGTGAACGTACTTTGATTGGAAAAACCCGTCAGCTCCGCAATCTGACCCAAATTAAGTCGACCTTGCTCAATCAACTTCTTCGCCATATCGACGCGTTTGTTCAACACATATTGATGCGGCGTGAGCCCCATTTGCTCTTTGAACAAGACATGAAATTGGCTTTCACTTAAGAACACGCTTCCTGCTAACTGTGCAACGGAAATTCGGTGCGCTAAGTGCTGCTCGATATAGCGATCCACCACTTCCATATCAAAGCGAGACTCTTTATGGACACTGGCCAGCGCGCTGATGTGGCGCTGCAAAAGTGCAACAACCGTATCGTTACAAGCTCGGCCAAGCAGCAAGTCGTCAGGACTGGCTTGCATCTCCTGCACCAGCATTTGAATTAAACGTTGGATCTGACCATCGAGTTGAAAATAAACGTCACCGACCACGAGTTCATTGAGTTTGCGCAGTAGTAGCGGATCATCGTCACTCGGCACTGGCATATTGAGCACCAGAATATCCGATTGCCCCACGACACCACCAAACGCATGATCCGAACCGGATGTCACCACACACCCCTGCCCGGGCCCGACAATATTCCCCATACCACGGACTTCAAATTCAGCCTGCCCTTTCAAGCCAATCACAATTTGCGTGTAACTATGATCATGGCAAGCCATATGTGAAGGCAAAGTGATCAGTTCTGCCGGTTTAGGCGACAAAACTTTGGCAATGGAAGAAGCCTTGCCAGCCTCTGGGGCATGCGATTGAGCCATTTCAACCTCATCAGGTGGGATTTGCGCGGCCATGGTATCTCAAATTGCTTCAAAACGAAATCACTCCCATTTAGAGGCTTTGATAGCCAATTACGCACATATTAATAAAAGATCTTGGCTGCAATTGGGTTCAATTCTCATCTCGGAACAATGATCAAGTGCACATAAATTACGGTCAATGTGTACTCAATTTAAAAAACGTTAAAGTAGATCGGAAAACTCAGCTTGCATATTTCTCGAATCTGCTCAAAATGAAAATGCTTAGATCTAAAGTTCAAAAAATCAGTCACCTAGTGCACAGATTTGTGATGATTTCTGACTAAGCGGAATAAAATTTGCATTAATAATTCAGCTATCTACAAAGCTGTCAAAAGTTTGTCTTTCCCACTTTATGTGGCTAAACATAAATATGTTGCAGGGACCTATGATTAAACGTCGCATCCCAGCGCTATTGCTTGCGCTATCCCCTTTATGGGTATCTGCATCGGTGTACGCAGAGGAGGTCACTCAGGCTGACCCCGTTGCGGCTATCGATGAGAAATTGAGTAACAAACAAAATGAAATCAACGCGATTCTCACCGACTACGAGGTGGAAAGCGGTAAACTGCAACAACTGAAAAATGAGCAGAGTCGATTAAAACGTGAAGGCGAAGAGCTAGATGCTAAGCGTAATCGTGCTAAGTCTGAGTTGGACAAACAGTATACTCGCCTTCTTGAAGATCCAGACACCGACCTAGTCACCTTTCAAAAACGCTACCAAGAGGCGTGGAATGCGCTCAAGTCGAATCAATCACAAAAACTCGACAACGAACAAGCGGTGACTGAAATTGAAATGCGTCTGTCGCAAATCAAACAGCGACAAGCGCGTTTGGATACTGAGCTGACCAATTTGGAAGAAGCCAAAATTGAGGCTCGCGTTAAGCGTTTAGCGGCGGAACTGCGTGAAAGTAGCGTGTTAGAAACTACCTTCAAGACGACCTGTTCAACCACCATGACACTGGGTGAATGTGCTAATCAGGGCCAATACCTGACGAAGCAGAAAGCGGTGAAAACTTTCCGTGAAAATCTCATCAATGATGTCACGGAATCCGCGATCGCGAAGCAAAACTTGAAAGGCGTTGAGTTCAATATTCACGTTCAAGAAAGCCAAATGATCCGCTCAGGTTTTGAAGGTAACAACGAATACTTCACCCAAATGCAAGCTCAGCTACAAGCCAAACCAGAAGCTGTCGCGGCGTGTAAACTGCTGAATGTGGAAACCCGTTACTGTTTAAAGGGTGAGTCAGAACAAGCGGCTCCTAAGAAACAAGATAAACAGTGGGCGAACGTGACAGTACGCTCTGATCAATACAATGATTCTGTGACCATTAATGGCGTCAACTATGGTAGTACTCCCGTTGAACTCGTATTACCAGCGGGTAAACACCAAGTCACCGTATCGAAAGAAGGTTATGAAACCTACAATCGTGTGATTACGGTCAATGGCAATGACACGGTGTGGGTAAAACTCAGACCAAACAAAGACAGCTAGCCGCACAAAAATCCAACGATTTCTTGTCGGAATTCACAAACCTGTCGATAAAACGCCATTTTGTCACTAAGTTATTGAAAGATGACTTCTGACAAAATGGCGTTTTCGTTTAGAATGCTCATAACTTAGACTTAATTTCCTAACTTGAAGTAGACCACCATGCGACAAGGGATTCCCGCTTTATTATTAGCACTTTCACCTTGCTTAATGGCAGCACCAGTGCTAGCAGAAGAAGTCACCTCTTCTGTTCTTGCCATTGACGATGCGCTGTTTGGCAAACATACCGAGCTGCAAAATGCCACGGATGCAACCAAACTTCAAAAAGTGGCCGTCGATAACCAACAGGCCGAGCTGAATCGCTTGACTCAGCAAGCGAAAGCTTTGGATGCGGCGCTAAAAACAGCCAAAACCAACCTTGAGCGTGATTATCAAAAAATGATTGATGAGCCGGATCTCGACATCCAGCCATCACAAAACGCGTATCAAGCCGCATGGGCTCAGGTCAAACAGAACCAAGTCGCACGTTTGGATGCTGAACAAAAACTGCAAGAGATGCAGTCGGTATTGGCACAATACCAGGTGCAACAGCAGACCATAGAGCAGAGTATTGCCCTACTCCAACAAGACAAAATGCGCGCACGTGTGGATAGACTGCGCGAGGAGTTGCAACGTTCTGGTGAACAAAAAGTCAGCTTCACCAATGTGTGTAGTTCGGACATGACATTTGCACAATGTAGCAAACAGACCACAGATTTAGCGTTGCAGAAAGCGGTCAGCCAATTTCAACTTTGGCTTATCGATGAAAGCAGTGAGTCCAACGCGATCAAAGGACAATTGAGTAATGTCTCGCTCAATATCCATCTGCTCAAACATGAAGTGGTCGATTCTGGTTTCTATGACGGCATGCGGTTTAGAAGCATAGTGAATGCTCAACTTGAAGCTCGTCCCGCGGAAAACGCTCCTTGTAAGCTCTTGAATATTGACTCGCAGTACTGTTTCGCGCCCGGTCAAGGTGATATGTCGCAGCAGCAACAAGAAGTGGCTTGGATTAACTTAGCCATCCGCTCCAATCAACATGGCGATCGGGTGACCATTGGTGGTGTCAATTATGGCAGTACTCCGGTTGAAGTATTACTGCCTGTTGGTAAACATCAGATAAAAATTGAAAAAGAGGGCTTCCGCACTTTTGAGCAAGAAGTCAACATCACCTCCGATCAGACCATTCGGGTTAACTTGCATGAAAAGGCGAACCCTTTACGTGTCGGACAGAAATTTGCCGATTCGGGAAAAAGTAAAGTCAGCGCACCAGAGGTGATCACCATTCTACCGGGGCAATATCTGTTGGGCGAAAATGCCGCCAAACAATATAACCTTGATCATGCTTTCGCACTCAGCTCAACGCCCGTGACAGTTAGCCAGTTTGAAAACTTCGTCACTCAAACCAAATACAAAACTGATGCGGAACTCAAAAATCTCTGTATTTCGGTGAATGAATCGGAAATTGCTCCAGTATCCGATAGCGATTGGCGCAACCCAGGTTTCAAACAGAGTAAAGATTCACCCGTTGTGTGCGTCAGCCAGAATGATGCCAAAGCTTATGCTCGCTGGCTTTCTAAAGAAACAGGCTTTACGTACCGCTTACCCACGGAAGAAGAGTGGGAAATCGCCGCTCGTGCAGGCAGCAAAACCGATTACTGGTGGGGCAATAAATTTGGTGCTGGTAAAGCCAACACGGGATGGGCAGGAACCTCTTGGTCTAACAAAAGTACCTCCCCAGTCAAAGCCTTCGCTCCTAACGCCTTAGGGTTTTACGACATGGTAGGTAATGTTTGGGAATGGACTGGCGATTCACGCGGTTTAGCCAAAGGTGGCGCTTGGAGCTTCTCGCCTGAAATGGCAAAAGCCTATAGCGAGCTTTTTGTTGGCCCAACAACGGCGGCCAATTATGTCGGTTTCCGAGTATTGCGCGAGCTGTAATGTTGACTCAAACAATTATGCATAAAGGGGGGATTTCCCCCCTTTTTCATTTGTACCGCGTTCGGTAAAGTACAAACCAGAGCATGAGTTGCATGACTGATGCTTGGTATCAATATGATACCTCTGTGTGTTCAGCAGACCCTCGCTGGATTCATGGAACCTCTTCTACACGTCGACAAGATATGTTTCTTGTATTTATGCCAGCCCGTCTTCAGGCTGGCTTTTTTTCATCCAAACAGTCCCCCGAATAGGCAAGATAAGCTTACAATCGACCCTGCTCTTGGTATCATATCGCCGCATTTCCAGTGGAGGATATGGCGTGCCTAACCATCTGACATTAGAGCAGATTTCTTTATTCAAACAATTACCCGGTTATTGGGGATGCAAGGACTTAAACTCGGTTTTTGTGTATGCCAACCAAGCCTATGGCGAATTGATCGGCTTAAAGCGCGCTGAAGATTGCATCGGGCGCACCGATTTTGAAATGCCTAGCCCAACAGCAGCTTGTGCTGCCGAATTTCAACAGCAAGATCGCTATGTGATTGAAACGGGGCATTCCGTCAAAGTGCTCGATATTCATCCCTACCCTGATGGCCACTGGCATGCGCATATATTTACCAAGACACCGTGGCGTGATAGCCAAGGCAAGATCCAAGGCACCATTTTCTTCGGGCAAGATTTAACCGACACTGCGATTCTTGAAGTTGGTCATTGGGTCTGCCGAGCAACTGGGTTATCCACCTCCACCACATTTAAATCGGTCGCCGATCGCGATACCTTGAAACTGACCGCGCGTGAATCAGAAGTCCTATTTCTGCTCTTATACGGTAAAAAACCGCAGCACATTGCACGAGTAATGGGGATTTCGATTAAAACGGTGGAAGGGTATGAGGCCAAACTACGCAGTAAATTTGGGGCATTGAGCAAAGACCAACTGATTGACCTTGCTTTAGATCGGGGATTCGGCTCAGTCATCCCGAAAACCTTGCTTAGAAAACAACTTTCCGTTGTGCTGAGCGATCACACGATCCCCAAAAAAGTTGACGTTGTCGCCCAGTAAGCAACAACGTCAAGCTGATTGATTGGGCTTATGGCGCCAGTCTATCGACTGTCCAATTGTCATCTTGCCGCGAATACAAGAAGCGATCATGCAGACGATGTTCACCACCCTGCCAAAATTCCAGACTTTCCGGCCTGATGCGGTAACCGCCCCAGAAGCTAGGCACAGGAATTTCACCGTTTGCAAACTTCTGCTTAAGCTCAAGATACTTGCCTTCCAATACTCCACGAGCAGAGATTCGGCTACTTTGGTGGCTAGCGATTGCTGCTATCTGGCTCTCTTTCGGGCGCGACATGAAATACTTCATGTTTTCCATGGCGGTCAGTTTTTCCGCCACACCTGTGATGTGCACTTGACGTTCTAGCGGATGCCAAGGGAAATGGAGGCTAATTTTGTTATTGTGCGCAATATGCTGCGCTTTGCGGCTGCCCAAGTTGGTGTAAAACACAAAACCGACATCATCGACATTTTTCAGTAGCACGATACGCTGAAAAGGTTGCCCGTGTTCATCTACCGTCGCAACCGTCATCGCGGTTGGGTCGGACAAGTTGGCGTCAATTGCTTGCTGCAACCAAAGATTGAACTGGTCAATTGGGTTGGCCTGCAAATCTTTTCTTCTTAGACCACCATGAATGTATTCGCGGCGAATATCTGAAAGATCCATTTCTGCTCCTCACTGATTTTTGCCCGATTGTGCGCCTATCCCGCTGATAACTCAAGCGAGCAAAGTGATGCCAAGGCCGACAAAATAAGATCACAAATTCTAAAAATTAAGTAATTTATTAAAATGCTGAATAGGCCTTTCGCCGCAGATAGCATATCCTTAACAATTATTGGCCCACGTAATAAAATCAACCGACTATCAATGGTGTGAACAGGAACCACTCATGAGCAATCGCAGTTATAACAAGCTCACCGCCGAAGAATTAGACTATGTGGACGATAAAACCGCCGCACTGCTACTCAATACGCCGCACAGCGCACGAATCATTCTCTGGGTCATGGTGGCATTTTTTATTCTAGCGATTGCTTGGGCGTCATGGGCAGAAATCGATAAAGTCACGGTCGGCCAAGGTAAAGTGGTTCCCTCCTCACAAGTGCAAGTGATCCAAAACTTGGAAGGGGGACTGGTCAAGCAGATCCTCGTCCGTGAAGGTGAGCAAGTCCAAAAAGGCCAACAGCTTATCTTGATCGACGACACACGCTTTCGCTCCGATTTTCGCGAGCGCGAGCAGCAAGTTGCAAACTTAACCGCCAGTGTTCTACAACTTTCTGCTTCCATTTCAAGCGTCATTATCGATGAGAATTTTGAAGAGAAGAACTGGGCAAATAGCGTACAACTTGATTACAGCAAGCTTGCTTTCCCTCCCGTATTGAGTGATAGCCAGCCAGATTTGGTTGAACGCCAACGAGATCAATATCGCCAAGATCTCGATAACCTGCGCAACCAATTGTCCGTTCTCTCTCAACAAATCAAGCAGAAACAGCAAGATTTGATTGAAGCCGAAGCGCGAATCATCAACCTTCGCCAAAGTTATGATTACGCGAAAAAAGAACTCGACATCACTGAGCCTCTCGCCAACGAAGGCGTAGTCCCGAAAATTGAACTGCTGAAACTACAGCGCCAGTTGAATGATACTCGCCGAGAGTTAACCTCAACTGAGCTAAAAATTCCCGTACTCAAATCCGCGGTCCGTGAAGCGATGCTCAGTCGAATTAATGCCGCGCAAAAATTCCGAACTGAGCAGCAAGATAAACTCAACCAAGCGCAAGATAAGCTCTCATCTCTCACTGAATCGGCGGTCGGCCTCGAGGATAAAGTGAACCGTACGGTAGTGGTTTCCCCCGTAACAGGCACCGTAAAAACCCTTTATGTGAACACGGTAGGTGGGGTGATTCAACCGGGAATGAACATCATCGAAATCGTACCGACTGAAGACACTCTATTGGTCGAGGCTCAAATTGCGCCGCAAGACATCGCCTTTCTGCGCCCAGATCTGCCAGCTATTGTGAAATTTAGTGCTTATGATTTCACGCGCTATGGTGGCTTAGAAGGCACGCTCGAACACATCAGTGCGGACACTACACAGGATGAGGAAGGGAATAGTTTCTATTTGGTTCGCGTACGCACTAAAGAAACCACTCTCGGGCATGATCAAAATTTGCCGATCATTCCGGGAATGACCGCTTCTGTCGACATTATTACCGGTAAAAGAACTGTATTAGATTATCTGCTGAAACCGATTTTAAGTGCGCAAAGCAATGCGCTGAGGGAATAGCCCGCCCTATGAAACGTTGGATTGTGCTGTCTCTGGCTATCTGTGCCTCCTCACTCTCGCTAGCGCTCACAAGCAAAGAGCAACAGTGGGTAGATGCGGTGAAGGCAACGTATGGCCAGCGAGCAGGCAAACGCGTCGAAACATGGCGTCGCAAAATGGCTGAGCTCGCTCCCGCATCAGAGCAAGAGCAATTAAAAGAAGTGAATGCCTTTTTTAATCAGCTCAACTTTGTCAACGATATTCACCTATGGGGCTCGAAAGACTACTGGGCGACCCCCTTAGAATTTCTCGGTAGCAACGCGGGAGACTGTGAAGATTTCACAATTGCGAAGTATTTCTCGCTGTTAGAACTCGGTGTATCAGATAAGAAACTTCGTCTCGTGTATGTTAAAGCCATTGAATTAAATCAATTTCATATGGTGTTGGCGTATTACTCCACTCCGAGTGCCGAACCAGTGATTTTGGATAATATCAACCCACAAATTAAACCTGCGTCGAAACGTAAAGATCTACTGCCGATTTACAGCTTTAACGGTAAAAATTTGTGGTTAATGAAATCGAATAACGGTCAATTGGCTGGGGACTCTTCGAGACTCAGTTTATGGAATGATTTAAGAGCACGAGAGCGCTCACTGAAATTAAATAAACCTCTAGTTAGCTATGATGAGTAGGCACTATGACGCTATACAAACAACTAGTCGCAGGGATGATTGCGGTGTTTATTCTGTTGTTGATTTCGGTTTTTACTATCGAATTCAACACCACTCGCAACAGTCTTGAACAACAACAACGCTCTGAAGTCAACAACACCATAAATACGGTGGGTTTGGCTTTAGCGCCTTATCTGGAGAAGAAAGACACCATTGCGGTAGAGTCAGTCATCAATGCGCTGTTTGATGGCAGTAGTTACTCGATCGTACGTCTGATTTTTCTCGATGACGGTACGGAAATCCTGCGCTCATACCCTATCCAACCCAATAATGTGCCGGCTTGGTTTACTCAGTTAAATCTGTTTGAGCCCATCCATGATCGGCGTGTTGTAACCAGTGGTTGGATGCAATTGGCGGAAGTGGAAATCGTCAGCCATCCTGGTGCGGCTTACGCTCAACTCTGGAAAGCATTAATTCGTTTAAGTATCGCGTTTTTGGCGATCTTAGTGATTGGTATGTTTGCCGTCGCCTTCATTTTGAAGCGCTCTCTAAGACCACTACAACTCATCGTCAACAAAATGGAGCAGGTTGCTAACAACCAATTTGGTGAGCCTCTACCGCGCCCCAACACTCGAGATCTGATTTATGTAGTAGATGGCATCAATAAGATGTCTGAACAGGTCGAGAAAGCGTTTAAAGCCCAAGCCAAAGAGGCGCAGCAACTGCGTGAACGTGCTTATCTTGACCCAGTTTCTCATCTTGGCAACCGAGCATACTACATGAGCCAATTGAGTGGCTGGCTCTCTGAAAGCGGCATCGGTGGTGTAGCCATTCTACAAGCTGAATTCATCAAAGAGCTTTATGAAGAGAAGGGCTATGAAGCCGGTGATGGCATGGTGCGCGAACTGGCGGATCGCCTTAAAAACTCCATCACCATCAAGGACATCTCTATCGCTCGTATCTCCACTTACGAGTTCGGTATCATCATGCCTAACATGGATGAAACTGAGCTCAAAATCGTGGCAGAGAGCATCATCACTTGTGTGGACGACATTAACCCTGATCCTACTGGTATGGCGAAAGCCAATTTATCGCTTGGCGTGGTAAGCAATAAGCGTCAATCCAGCACCACAACGCTCTTGTCCCTGCTGGATAATGCGTTAGCTAAAGCGAAATCCAATCCTGAGCTGAACTACGGCTTTATTAGCAGTGATACTGATAAAATCATCTTGGGCAAACAGCAGTGGAAAACTCTGGTCGAAGAGGCAATCCATAACGACTGGTTTACTTTCCGCTACCAAGCCGCCAACAGCAGTTGGGGAAAAACATTCCATCGCGAGGTCTTTTCTGCGTTTGAGAAAGACGGCGTGCGTTACACGGCAAACCAATTCTTGTTTGCCCTTGAACAGCTCAATGCTAGCCATATCTTCGATCAGTACGTGATTGAACGTGTGATTCAACAGCTTGAAAAAGGCGAACTGACCGATCCACTCGCGATCAACATCGCACAAGGCAGTATCTCTCAACCGAGCTTTATCCGTTGGATCAGCCAAACCTTAAGCAAGCATCTTTCTGTGGCCAACTTACTGCATTTTGAGATCCCAGAAGGCTGTTTCGTCAATGAACCGCATTACACTGCGCTATTTTGTAACGCAGTACGCAATGCAGGGGCGGACTTTGGGGTAGACAACTACGGACGTAACTTCCAATCTCTCGACTACATCAACGAGTTCCGTCCTAAATACGTCAAACTGGATTATCTATTTACTCACCATTTGGATGATGAACGCCAGAAATTTACCCTGACCTCAATCTCGCGCACCGCGCATAACTTAGGGATCACCACCATCGCATCACGGGTTGAAACACAGACTCAGCTCGATTTTCTTTCAGAACATTTCATCGAAGTCTTCCAAGGCTTCATTGTTGATAAGTAACCAAGGTCAGAGGCATGCAAGATACGTTACTCAATTCGCTGGTGTACGTAAGCCGTTATTATGGTTTAGCGAATTCTCCTGAAGCACTGATCAACGGCTTACCGTTGGCTGACGGCAAGCTCACGCCTTTTCTGTTTCCTCGCTCGGCGGAAAGAGCTGGGCTGATCGCAAAAGAAAACCGCGCGCCGTTAGACCAAATTCCTCATCTGGTGTTTCCTGTGGTATTGCTGCTCAAAGGCGGTGAGGCCTGCGTACTCAATAGCATCAATCAGGAAACGCAAGAGGCTGAAATTGTTACCGCAGAGTCGGGGTTAGTCCCCGTCGCTTACTCGCTCAGTGATTTAGAAGCGATGTATATTGGCCGTTACTTTATGGTCAAAAAGCAGTTTCGCTTTGATGAACGCTCACCAGAAGTCCTGAAACCCAGAGATGGGCACTGGTTTTGGAGCACCATCTATAAATCCAAGCATATTTATCGCGATGTGTTGATAGCGTCACTGCTGATTAACTTGTTTGCCGTTGCAGCGCCGATGTTTTCACGGATTGTGTACGACAAAGTCGTCCCCAATTTGGCTTTTGAAACCTTGTGGGTGCTCTCTAGCGGCATCTTAGTGATCTTTTTGTTCGATTTCGTATTTAAAATGCTGCGCAGCTACTTCATTGATGTCGCAGGAAAAAAATCGGACATTCTGATCTCTTCCAAACTGTTTAGTAAAGTGATGGGCATCCGCATGGAGGCTCGCCCACCTTCGGTTGGTGCTTTTGCTCGCCATTTGCAAGAGTTTGAATCGATTCGTGAATTTTTTACATCCGCGACGATTTCTTCACTGATTGATCTGCCATTCGCCCTGCTCTTTTTAGTGTTGATCTGGTTAATGGCTGGACATTTGGTGTGGGTGCCTGTGATCGGTGTCCTGATTTTGGTGATTTACTCATTTCTCATTCAAAGCCGCTTAAAACGGGCAATTGAAGAAGGCTCAAGACTCGCCTCACAAAAGTACGCCAACCTCATCGAAAGCTTAGCAGGACTAGAAACGGTGAAGCTGTTTGGCGCGCAAGGACAATTCCAGTACCGCTGGGAAGAAGCCGTAGCGCACATGGCGAATTGGAACATTAAAAGTCGCCGCATCACCGATAGTATTCAAAACACCGCCGGTTTTGTGCAGCAAGCAGCCAATATCGGCATGATCATTGTCGGGGTCTACCTGATTTCCAACGGTGACCTGACCATGGGTGGACTGATTGCCGCAACGATGCTCAGTGGCCGTGCGATTGGCCCCTTAGTACAGCTCTCACTGCTTTCAACCCGTTACAACCAAGCCAAATCTTCTATGACTATCATTGAACAAGTGATGTCGATGCCTGATGAACAGGAGGAAGGCAAACGCTATATCCATCGTCCCATCATTCAAGGCAAGATTGAGCTGGACCGCGTGACTTTCCATTATCCAAATTCACCTATCGCCTCCGTCCGTGATTTAAGTCTTACCATCCATCCGGGTGAAAAAGTGGCGATTATTGGTAGAATTGGTTCGGGTAAAACCACGCTTGAGCGCTTGATCATGGGCCTGTACAAGCCAACTGAAGGGCATGTGCGAATTGATGATACGGATATCTCGCAGCTGCATCACATCGATATTCGCCGCAATATTGGCTGTGTACCGCAAGACAGTGTGCTGTTTTATGGCTCGATCCGCGACAACATTACGCTCGGTCGCCCACTTTCCGATGATCGTGAGGTAATGGATGCGGCCAACCGAGCGGGTGTTACGGTCTTTACTCAACAAGATCCTGCGGGGCTAGAACGTCAAGTGGGTGAAGGGGGTATGCTGCTCTCGGGTGGTCAACGTCAATCTGTGTCGATTGCGCGCGCTTTCCTTGGCCGCCCTCCCGTCTTACTGATGGATGAACCCACCAGCGCGATGGATAACCGCTCAGAAATGCACATTAAGCAACAACTTAGCCAACTCAAGCCAAGTGAGACGCTGATCCTTATCACCCACAAAACCTCGATGCTGGATGTGGTTGATCGCGTTATTGTGATGGAGAAAGGCTGCATTATTGCCGATGGTCCAAAGCACGAAGTGCTGAACGATCTGCGCCAAGGTAATGTACGCGCAGTGCAATAGTTTGGTGTCTTTAAATAGACGAACCCCTCATACGGTTGAGCGATGAAAAAGGGAACTTAACGTTCCCTTTTTCATTATTCCGCAGATTTATTACTCCACAGACAGATTGCACGACTCCGCTTCCGCTAGCGGACTTAAATACCAATATCTTCCGCTTCCAATAGTGAAGAGAGCTTAATTTCGTATTGGTTAAATTTGAAAATCGAGGCGCCGTGTTCTCGCTTGGTCAGCACTTTCTCATCACCAAACTGAATCGTGACATGGGTAAATACTTTATTTTTCGCTTCCACCGTATTTTCCAATAGCTGCTGCTCAAACTCTTCATTGAGCATATCCAAAGCAAGTTTGATTTTTTCCATCTGGGTCGACGCGTCTGCTTTCGCGGTTTCTATTTCTTGAGCTTCTTCATCGCTACGTTCTGCTTTCGGACGTTTTTTAAACTCGATTTCACGCCGAATCAACGCCATTGTCGTGTCTTGAGCTTGCTTATAGAGTTCTTTGTGTTTGTTGATTCTCTCTTTATAACTTTGGTAACGCGCAAAAGCCTCAACATGAGTCGCCGTGTCGCCCTCCACACCGAGATTAAAGCAGAGCACTTTCCCACCCACTTTGGCGTTTCCTGCACTGAGTGTGCCTTGGGTCATTTTGCTGTCGAGCACCGTCAAATCATTTCCGCAACGGATAATATTGCCAATGCTGTGTACGCCAAGATGGATAGAATCCGCCGCTTGTAACTCAACATACTGCGCGTAGTTAGCGCGAATACTGCCGCCAGATTTCACCACGCAGCTGCGCTCTTCATCATCCGTCACCATGTGTCCGATGATGCCTTTACCGACGTCTATATCGCCTTGTGCTTGAACGTTAGCAGATTCAATAAAACCGCCAACCGTAATCGACCCCGTCGCGCGAACAATCATGCCCGGTTCAATATCCCCAGCAATCACGACATTACCTTTAAAGCGGATATGCCCAGTGGCCACACTGACATGATTTAGGCAAAGCGCACTGTCCACTTCTATGGTGTTCTTTTTAATAAGGGGCATGCCAGCTTGACTGGCAAGCAACAAATTGGGGTCATTCGGGGAGATATGGGTACCTTTACCCGCCACCAAAGCGGATTCTTTACCAGGCTTAGGTGGGATAGGTTTGCCCTGAACGGTGTAACCCATCTCGCCTTTGGTCGCAGGCAAACGGCGCATCACAGGATCATTTTCACCAACCGTGATGGTTTCTCCTAAGTTGCGCATATCGAGTTTATTTTCACCCGCTTTCTGCTGAGGGCGCAGCACGCGCTTCGAGACGTCTTCCACTAATGGTACAAATTGAGTATCACGCCCTTGAATGGGCTCCTTGCCACGAGCGACAGGCTGAGTAAACACCTCACCGGGTTTTAATTGACCACTCACCAGCAGTACTTTTTTCAATGCCAGTTTGTTAATTCCTTTCAGCACGCTGGCTTGTGCTAGAGCATGAACCAGTTCATTACCGCGTAGACCGCGTCCGCCATAAGCTCCAGTGACGACCATGCTGGCTAGCATTTCTTTCTCACCAAGCACAACAGAAACCGTCGCGTTACGCACTTCAGCAATCACGATACCTTCAAACGCAGCGCGCTTACTTTCTTTCACACAATTGATAAAACGAGTGACTTCCTCATCCAATATGAACAGTTTACCCGCTCCAATTTGTGCCAACACCATAGGCAATTCGCTGCGATTGAGCTCCTTAGCGGCACCTTGTGCACCTAATTTTGCAATCACTTTCTGTCTATCTGGCGTGAGTTCGAGTATCTCTTTCCACATAACGCTTTATCTTTTACGGTACAGAATATCCATGAATTGAGTGTATAAGAAGAATACAGATAGCTAAACTACGCAGCCTGCAAATTCAGGCTTAGGTCACTCTGTAAATCACCAAAAAGAGTCATTTATAAACTAAGCGGAAGGGTGTAGATGAGAAAACGGGCACCTTTTTTCGCCCGCGAAATCGTCAACGAGCCGCCGTTTACACTGTAAACCGTACGGCAAAGGTCAGTAAGCCATGCCAACAAAACAATAACGTCAGCTAGGCAGAGAATAGTGCAGCGTGTCTTTGCGAGCGAAGGAGTATACTGCAGTCACTCGGCGGCCTTGATTCGAGTATTCCAAGGACTCACACAACTGGGTCGCAAGAAGAATACCTCGCCCATAGCTTTTCTGATTGCTTGCGTCCTTTAATGCTTGGCAATCAAACCCTTTACCACTGTGTTCTAAATCGATTTCGATACGCTGCTTATCAGGTTGATAATTGACTTTGAGGATTAGCCAATGGTATTCGGGTAAGGTTTTCAATCGTTTATCACGTAACTGATAGAATTCAAAAAAACCGTCCGGTGTTTCTTTCAACGAGGAATCGAGCTCCAATAACCCGTGCTCTATAGCATTGGCAAAGAGTTCTGAAAGTACTGAACAGAGTAAGTCGAGATCCTCGCCACCGCTGACAATCCCGGTTAAAAATCGACGTACTTCATTCATCAGGGAAATTTTACGCAGAACATCGGCTGGGAAATGCAATTCTGTCTGTAGGGGGATGCAGCTCAATACCACCTTAGGTAAGGCTTTATCGCTCGAGTTACTGTTGGTGATAGGGAACGTCATGGTCAAGATAGAGAGATCATCCCCTTTGCCCCGATTAGAAAATTTTTTCACCGCATCATACAACGTTGGAATCAAAGCCTCGGAATAGGCCTTTGTGAGAACGTGTTCAAGACGCTCTTGGCCAAAGTACTCTCCTTGTTCGTTCATCGCTTCGATAATGCCATCGGTATAGCAGACCAGCTTTTGGTTAGGCTCTAGTTTGAAATGCTGCACATCCGCCTCAAATTCATTGGAAGGCAATACCCCAAGCGGCATATGGTTGGAGATTAAACGACTCACAATATTCCCATGATGGTCAAGTAAATATGCCTCAGGTAAGCCACCTCCCCACCAAGAAATTTCAAAGCCATTAGCGCGAACTTCAAACACGCTGGCAGCCAGCATCATTCCAACGGGCAAAAAACGCTCTAGAGAGTGATTCAGCTCAATCACCATCTCTCCCAGCGATAAACCCTTTTGTGCAGTGGAGAAGAAAGTTCGGGTTGCGGGAATCGTCGAGATCGCCGCAGGTAAACCGTGCCCTGTGGCATCTGCAATCATCACATAGACTCCGCCGTGAGGCCGATTCGCGACCACAATCAAATCGCCATTAAAAATAGTCGATGGTGTAGAGATGTAATGGATCCCGAAAATGTGCTCAACTTGATGGCACATTTCTTCCATCAAATTAGTGAAAATCGATTCTGAAATCGCGTAATCGTACTGAACTTGCTCACGGAAATGGCGCAGCTCATCACGTTGTTCCATAACCTCATTGTGCATCTTCACAATGCGATAATGTGCCTGTACTTTGGCAATGAGTACGCTACGCTCAACCGGTTTTAGGATGAAATCGTCCCCCAGTGCCAAACACTTTTCAAACGAATCGCGATCGTCTAATACCGTTAGAAAAATGATCGGGATATGGTGCTTCACAAACGCTTGGCGGATCTCTTTAGCGGTAACAAATCCGTCTTTAATCGGCATCATCACATCAAGCAGGATCACATCAGGCAGGATTTCCATTTCACGCATTGCATCAATCGCTTGCTGCCCATCTTCAAAAGTGTCTATGTGTGATGCGATGTGCGCCAAGATAAATCGGCACAATTCACGGTTAGTACCGTGGTCATCCACTATCATTACTCTCACCGCTATCTCTCCTTATGAGCGATTTATTCGATATCGAATTTCTTATTAAAGCGCGATATCAGGAGGATTTTTCTTACCTGAGGTAAGACATTGACAATCCGAATCGCGCCGTCCGCTTGCTCAAGGTATTTCTGCATATTGAGCAACATGCCAAGCCCAGCACTATCGATATAGTCGACTTTGCGTAAATCTATGGTGAATCGGTGATCATGCCGTTTGGCATAACTTGCACGAAAATCGTGGACAAGGTTGAAGCAAAAAGCACCTTCAATCGAAATGGTAATGTGTTTATTGTGACTATCGATGTCCGTATGCACACTCATGGTGATCTCCTAAAATAACTCAACTTCGCCTTCATCTATGCTGTGCTGATTAGCAGCCAATCCCCCACGGTTACGTGAGCGTTCTTGTAATGCCTCAATATTTTCAATAAGTTGCTGTACATTACGTGAATTAGATTGTACCGCTTTCAGTAAGCCGGACGCTTCTTGTAAAAAGGTGATTGAGCCCAATGCATACTCGCCTTGTTGATAGACTATGTCCGTAAATTGCAATGCTCGAGTACCTTCACGAACTTGTTGAGTGAGCTGTTGACCTAGCCGTTGAAGTTTATTCACTTCTTGTTCTATCTCGGTATTCAGTTGCTGGACACCACGCAGCATGTAGTCTACTTTTTCTTTAGATTCAATGGCTTGAGTCATATCAAATGAGGCCATTTCACCCACTGTACGGTTTGCGATATCCACCGTGTCTTGGGCGACTTTCATTTCTGTTTCAATCTGCGTATTCAAATTAGCGGCCTGAATAGAGAGATTACGGACTTCTTGTGCCACTACGGCAAAACCGCGTCCTGCCTCGCCCGCTCGCGCCGCTTCAATGGCGGCGTTCAGCGCCAGTAAATTGGTCTGCTCAGACAAGCTGCGCACTTGATTCAGCAGTTTAAAAACCATATCCAGCTTTTGCGACATATCGTGAATGCTGTGTACGGCAGAGATACTTTTTTCTGACACATCCACCAAGATTTGCACAAACTGCTGAATGATCGCTTCGGTCTTCGGTAACACCTGCATCAGATCAAACTCACTGCCTTGGTTGGCCATTAAGTTGTCCACTAGTTGAGTGGAGACTGAAGATTGCTCTTCACTCACTCTTTGCAAACCAAAGAAACTGTTGTTGAGCGTCTCCGCTGAACTATTGATTATAAGGCGCTGTTTTTCTAAAGGTTCTGCAACACGCTGAATGTTTTCTTTTAAAACCTGCTCAAGCAGACTGAGAGCCTGTTGTTGCTCTGCCGATAAGCGGACATCGTCCGTTGGTTGAGCTGTTACGATACTCGGTTGTGGAGCTCCCCCCGCCAACCATGGCAGTAATCCAATACAGATAGCGATCAATCCTAACCACCAAATCTGCCCAAACTGAAAAATCACCAGCAGCAAGAGTATTTGCCCAATCAGTATCGCCGTTATTTTGTGTTTTCTCGTTATCATCCTAAACCTCTCGACGTCTTTCTGCTCTTATGCGTACTGATGTTATGCGTGCTTCTTTTGTAGTTGTTCAACAATCCAAGTCGCCATTGCCCCTAAAGGTTTGACGACATCCGCAGCCCCCAGCTCGATCGCTACTCGCGGCATGCCCCAAACCACGCTTGATTGCTCATCCTGCGCTGCGGTCGCCGCTCCTTGTTGATGCATCGCCAACATGCCTTTCGCGCCATCTTGTCCCATGCCGGTCAACAAAATCCCCATCGCTTTACTGCCTACATGCTGAGCAATTGAATTAAACATTACATCCACCGAGGGTTTGTGCCGATTCACCGCAGGTCTGTCATCTAACTCAACATAAAGTTTGCCAGCCCGTTTCACGACCACGATATGCTTATCGCCTGGAGCGAGATAGGCGCAGCTACTCTCAAGTGCTGTCGTTGGTTGTGTCACCTCTTGTACATGGAGAGCGCTGCTGTCATTTAATCGTTTCGCTAAGGAGGCCGTAAACTGCGCGCCAATATGCTGAGTCATGACGATAGGAGGTAAGCCAGAAGGTAATGCTGCGAGGACTTGTTTGACGGCTTCCGTACCACCAGTAGAAGAGCCGATAGCAATCAACTGGTAATCGGTGGAAACTCGCTCCGTAATGGGCGCTGAAACCGTCGCACTCTGCACAAACCCTACATTGGCTTGTGCCGCCATTTTGATTTTGTCATTCACCAAGTTTTTATAATTGAGCATTTCAGCCGGGTTATCTGAAGAAGGTTTGGGGAAATAATCCACAGCGCCTAACTCAAGAGCCGCCAACGTTGCTTCCGCACCGTGCTGGGTTAAGGTGGAGATCATCACCACAGGTAATGGATGAAGGCGCATCAGATTTTTAAGAAACTGCACACCATTCATTTTGGGCATTTCAACATCTAAGGTCACCACATCGGGTTGATAGTGCTTAATCAGTTCACGCGCTTGGTAAGGATCTTCTGCGCTCGCCACCACTTGCAACGCGGGGTCGCTATCAATCAACTGGGTTAATAAAGCCCGAAATACCGGAGAATCATCCACGATCAAGACTTTGATTTTTTTCATTGAAACAACTCCACATCGTCAGAGGGAATTTGCTTATCTATGCTGTGTTGATAGAGTTCTTCATCCTGTTTAATTGCATGCGCCGAACTAAATCCAATGCGTTTTACCCATGCCTGCCCGGCCTGTGGATCAAACAACAATTTTCGCGGTTGAGCGCCTCCCAAATCTTGCGCCACGACGTTTAGCTTTTCACGTTTGGCATACTCAAGCACAAACTCGACGTTTTTTTCCCCAACCAGCGACTGGTACCCCATTAAGTGAGCGCCACCAAACAGTTTAAACTTCAATCTCTCTCGCTCTGCCCCCATGGACAATAACCGATTAATCAAGACCTCCATTGCATAACATCCGTAGCGAGAAGAGTCCGACAATAACGCTTGTGGATGCCAATGTTGGCTTTCAAATTGGTTATTAAAAGGCAGCAAAAAGTGGTTCATACCTCCCACTTTCATCTCAATATCCCAAGCACAAGCAGACACACAAGAACCCAATCCAGTATGAATAATTTCTTGATCGGACGTAGCATAGACGCCTCCCGGCATCACTTTGACCCAATGCCGATGATCACTAGGGTGGTTGAAGCGATAATATTGGCCTTTCGCTTCTTCCTGTTTTAGTTTGCGCTTAGTGGCAAGTTTACTGTCTGACATAAACAGTATGTCCCAGATGATGGAAAAGCGAACTGCAACGACCAACACTCTCTGAATGCCCTAGCATCAGTACGCCACCCGGCTTGAGTTGCTGGTGAAAACGTTCAATCAACTGTTCTTGGGTCGGACGATCAAAATAGATCATCACGTTGCGGCACAAGATAAGATCCAGCTTCTGTTTAAACGGCCATTCCTGAATCAGATTCAATTGGTGAAAGTCGATATAGCGTTGCAAACTCTGTTTAATCTTCATATTGCCTTGCTGATCTTTGACCCCACGGACGAAACAACGACGCAAATACCGTTCAGGAATCGAGCTTTGCGATTCAATGGGATAAATCCCCAAACTCGCTTTCTCTAACACTGCCGTATCCAGATCGGTTGCCCAAATTTTGATATCCGGACAAAAGTTCATGACTCCCGCATGATCTAAAACCGACACTAAAGTGTAAGGCTCTTCACCGGTCGAACATCCCGCTGACCAAAAACGCAGTTGGCCTACCCGCTCTTTACTCCACTCTGGAACCAATACTTTTTCAATAAATTCAAAATGATGGCTCTCACGGAAAAATTCTGTTTTGTTGGTGGTCAAGGTATTAATGAAGTGAATGCGCTCCTGCTCATCACTTTCAATCAGCTCACGAAATTGTGTAAAACGGCGTAAACCCTTACGGCGCATCTGCCGACTCAAGCGGCCATACACCATGGTACGCTTGGAATCCGGGAGATAAATTCCGACCGTTTTATGCATAAACCATTGAATAAATTTGAAATCTTTATCTGTGAGTTCAAATTCTTGCTCATTGACCGCCAACATACGTTATCCCTAGATTAGAATTCTTCCCATTCGTCACCTTCTTCTGCCGCCCGAGCTGGCATTTTATGTACGGCCTGATTTATCGGTGCTTTATGCATGCTAACCACAGGCTTGGTTTTGGGTGGCGTTGATTGGCGAGGTTTGCGCTCAAAAGTGGTGACATTATTTTCGGTGACAAAGAAATTCATCAAATTAAGCAGCTCTTTTCCTTCATCTTTGAGTGACTGACTCGCCGCTGATGTTTCTTCCACCAGTGAAGCGTTCTGCTGGGTCATTTCATCCATAGCAGCAATCGCTCGGTTGATTTCATCAATGCCCGTGGATTGCTCCACACTGGAAGCGGCGATCTGTGCAATCAGATCCGAGACTCTCACTACCGCTTCAACAATTTCTTTAAGTGTCGATCCCGATTCATTGACTAAGCGTGAGCCTTCATTCACCTTATCGACACTATCGTTAATCAAACCTTTAATCTCTTTCGCCGCTCCGGCACTACGCTGCGCGAGATTACGCACTTCTCCGGCAACCACGGCAAAGCCACGCCCTTGTTCACCGGCCCGCGCCGCTTCTACCGCAGCATTCAGAGCCAACAAGTTGGTTTGGAAAGCGATTTCATCAATCACGCTAATGATGTCCGCAATTTTCTTACTGGCGGTATTGATTGCCCCCATCGCGCTGATGGCTTCACCAACCACTTCTCCGCCTCGGGCAGCTTTTTTCGCCGCATCGGTCGCAAGTAGATTGGCATCTTTCGCGTTATCCGCATTTTGACGCACGGTTGCTGTTATCTCTTCCATACTGGCGGCAGTTTCTTCCAAGTTAGAAGCCTGAGCTTCCACACGCTGGCTGAGATCGTTATTGCCATCCGCTATCTCTGTAGAAGCGGTCGCAACTCGAGCAGAAGAAACGGTAATTTTGTCGACCATATTGCGTAGGTTCACAATCGAAGCGTTGACCGCACTGGCTAATCGACCAAATTCGCCTTGGTACTCTTCAGACATGCTGGTATTGAGATCGCCTTCAGCCACTCGGCTCATCACCGTAATACACTGGCCCAATGGTTCCACCAGCGTGTTAAGCAAGTTATTGATGCCATCTCCCAACTCACGCATAAAACCGTTGTAGCCACTGGTATTGATCCGGTCATGCAGGTCACCTTTAATCGCTTTTTGGATCAAAGACTCCACTTGGCGCTGGCCATCACGCTGCTCGGTGATATCTACCCATTGCAACGCAGGACCTATGTATTCGCCTTTTGTATCGCGCATCGCAATACAAGTCAGATTAAACTCTAAAGAGCCCACTTTGATCATGGAGGTGAAAGGCAAGCGTTCTGGGTTACTAATGATCGAACGCTGATGTGCAGGATTTTTATGGAAAATGTCGATATTTTTCCCCACCAACTCCGCGGCTTTAAAGCCGGGAAAGGCCTGCGCGAGTTCTGGTTCACGGTGGGTCAACAGTTGTAACAGTGCGGGGTTAAGATATTGAATAATCCCCTCTTTATCCGCCATCATCAAATTCGTCGTCATGCCTTCGACCGCCGAAGCTAAACGACCTATTTGCTGATCACGCAAGAGCTCTTCGGTCACATCACGCCATTCCAAGGTATTGCCAATGTAAGAACCACGATCATCAATAATCGCGCCTACAATCAGCTCGATTTTTACTCCTTTGATGTTGATGACGGTGGTGTAGGGTAAATGGCTCGGATCCGCGAGCATGGTGCGCTGATGGCGAGGGTTAAGATGAAAATGGTCAATGCAGTAGCCATGTAAAAAATCGGCCTCGGCACGAAAATCAGGCCAGACGCTACGAAACAACGTTTCGTGTTGTTTTAGCAGCTTGAGCGTTTGATTATTGAAGTAGGTGATCCGAAAGTCGCGATCTATCATCATCAGTGCTGTTTGTGCCGCATTGAGTGCGGAAAGCAATTGATAGTTAGATAAACCGCTTTGGGTCTCCGACTCGTCAAATTCGCTCGTGGCGCTCTCCTTGGCTGGCTCAACAAACTGGGGCACAACCTGTTGTTTACGATTCCAAAATGCCATGTGTCTTCCCTCGTTATATGCTTTCGGCAGTGGTGCTTAAGCGCAGCGCCTCAACGTCGAACAGCGCATCAATATCAATAAGAACAAGATGTTTGCTTTTCACTGCCGCAATTCCTTTCACGTATTGGTTGCCGATCACAGTGGAAATACTGGGCGCATGTTTGATCTCTTGCTCAGACAAGGCATACACCTCAGCGACCGCATCCACAATCAGCCCCAACGGCTGCTGATTCGCCGCATTAATCACCACCACCACTGTGGTGGCGTTAATTTCAACCGGTACTAAGCCTAAGCGACGCTTCAGATCGACAATCGGAATGTACTCGCCACGAATATCCAACAAGCCAATCACAAACGGTGGCGCATTAGGCAGGATGCGCACAGGACTCCATCCACGCACTTCACGCACTTCCAGAATCGGGATGCCGTACTCTTCATCATCTAAAACGAAACTGAGAAATTCACGCTGCATCATGCTTGTCCCTCATTAAGGATTCGGTCCATATCCAGCAATGCATCACTGTCTAGCAAAGACATCACCTCATCCCCGACATTCAAAATGCCACTTAAAAAAGGCACCACCATGCTCTCACCGATTGCCGGATGCAGCGGCATATCGCCTTGGCCAATCACATCGCTGACGGAATCAACCACTAAACCCATCAGGCGTTTTTGCTCTTGTTCGCGAGCACTCAAGATCAAGACAACCGTTGTTGGCAAATACTCGTATTGGGTGAGTCCAAAGCGTTGACGTAAATCGATAATGGGAACAATCATGCCGCGCAGGTTAATCACGCCTTTAACAAAATGCGGCGCTCTCGGGATCGGCGTAGGTTTTTCCCAAACGCGGATCTCTTCGACATGAGATAAGGTCACCCCGTAAAGCTCAGTTCCGAGCATAAAACTTAAAAAATCTGCGCCCCCAGTCAGCCCCATATCCATCGACAAGATTGGCTCAAGAGCGGCACTGGATGATGTGGTCAAATTCGCTGAATTCATACCTGCTCCTATGCCGCTTTGCCTTTGGTCGTGGAAGATGAACTGCGCTTCATAAAGTGGGCGATCAAGCCAGGAATATCGAGGATCAAAGAGACGGAGCCGTCACCCAAAATCGTGGCTCCTGAGATCCCAGCCACTTTCGCATAATTGGATTCTAGGCTTTTGATCACCACTTGCTGCTGATCAAGCAGATCATCCACCAGCAAACCTACCCTATGTCCTGCTGATTCGACAAAACAGATCAAGCGCTTCTCTAAACTGCCACTGCGCCCCATCGCAAGCTCATCTTGCAAACGTAAAATCGGGATATTTTCTTCGCGCAATCGGTAGAGTTCGATCCCGCCTGCCGCATGTTTGACACTGGCAGTGTTGATCTGAATCGATTCGACAATCGTCAGTAGCGGGATGACGTAGACCTGATCGGCCACTTTGACCAGTTGACCATCCAAAATCGCCAGTGTCAGAGGCAGACTGATGGTAAAACGGCTTCCTCGACCTAATTCTGAATCGACTTCAATCTGTCCACCGAGCTCTTCAATGTTGCGTCTCACCACATCCATACCGACACCACGGCCTGAGATGTCTGAGACTTGCTCGGCGGTAGAAAACCCGGGCGCAAAAATTAAATTGATGATCTGTTTATCGGTCAGATCACTACGTTGGGTCTGAGGCTCTAACACCCCCTTTTCCACCGCTTTGCGCCAAAGCTTGTCGCAATCAATCCCTGCCCCATCGTCACTGATTTCGACAATGATCGAGCCACCTTGATGAAAGGCTTTTAACGTGATCACTCCCGTTTCAGGCTTACCTTTGGCAAGGCGGACATCCGGCATTTCAACACCATGATCGATACCGTTGCGCACCAAATGCACGAGAGGATCCACAATCCGTTCGAGCACAGTTTTATCCAGCTCCGTTTGTTCACCTTGGATTTGTAAATCGACTTTTTTCCCCAAACGACCACACAAATCCCGAACTAAACGGGGAAAACGACTAAACGCAAAACTCATCGGTAGCATGCGAATATTGAGTACGTTTTCTTGCAGATCTTTACTGTTTTGCAGCAGCTGCGCTAAACCGGCTTTTAACTTGTCCAATTTGTCCATTGAAAAGTCATTACCGAGTTCGGTGAGCATGGATTGGGTAATCACTAACTCGCCGACCAAATTAATCAGGTTATCGACTTTCTCGATATCGACGCGGATAGAGGAGACACTTGAGTCGGTTTTCGCAGGCTTGTTAGTCGCGGACTCTTTGGGGTTAGCGATGACAGGAGCGACAGTTGCAACCGGCGGTTCTACCGCAGGTAAGTCAACGATGGCAACAGGCTCGACCTGAGTTTGGGGATTGCTTTGAAGCGTCGCTGCAGGAGCAGCCTGCTCATCCTCTACATGAGCGCTAGCCTCGTCACTGAGTATTGGGGCGATGTGCAAATCACACTCATCTTCAACCCAGTCGAACAGCTCACGCACATCGTTTTCCGACACATCTCCTGTTAACCGGATCGTCCAACTCAGATAACAGAGTTCAGGATCGATTTCAGCTAACTCTGGTAGAGCTTGATGGTCTAGCTCTATTTGATATTCAGAACCTAACTCACGCAGCTCACGTAAGATACGCAGCGGGTCATTACCGCTATAAAACAGTGTTTCATGAGGAACAAAACGGATGCGCCAGCCTTGTGCCGTCGCATCTGGGATTGCAATAGCATCGGCGTGCGTATTCGATGTGTGCGTATTGGATGATACGGGCTGCGCTTGACTCATTACCCTATCGGCTCCCTGATCCGCTAACAAGGCTTGCAGTTCAGCCCCGACTTGCTGTTTCAAGGCTTCGTCAATCGCTGTCTCTTGTTCCCGACTATCCAACATGTTGCGTATGACATCGCAGCTTTTGAGCAAAGTATCAACACCTTGTGCGGTGAGCTGCTTTTTCTGGTTGCGGATTAAATCGAGGTAGGTTTCGACCGCATGGGTAAATTCGCTGATCTCATGCAAATTGAAGGTGCCGGCTCCCCCTTTGATCGAGTGAGCCGCACGAAAAATCGTATTGAGTACCTCAAGATCGACCTGAGAAGGATCCAGTTGCAACAGTTCCCCTTCCAAAGTCTCAAGATTTTCACGGCATTCAACATGAAAAATCTTGCGCAGTTGTTCCATATCTAAAGCCATAACTCACCCGCCCACTGACTAGTTTTGATTCTTTTAGAGTTCAGCTTTTTACAAAACGCGCTGCAAAGTTTTTAGCAGGGTTTCTGGGTTGAAGGGTTTGACTAGCCATCCTGTTGCACCGACTGCTTTGCCCTCTTGTTTTTTTTCTGGGCTGGTTTCGGTGGTTAACATCAAAATGGGAGTAAACTTATACTGGCTTTGCATACGCACCGCTTTTACAAACTCAAAACCTGTCATCACTGGCATGTTGACATCAGAGATGATGACGTCAAAACGCGCCTTCTGCGCTTTGGCTAAAGCTTCACGCCCGTCGGCTGCCGTTTCAACCTCATAACCCGCGTCTTGCAAAGTATGAGAAACCATTTGTCGAATCGAAATTGAATCATCTACTGCCAAAACTTTTGCCATAGTGTTTCCCTCATTCACTCTTTAGCTGCATCAGGTCTGCCATCCCCAGCAGGGCAAGTCCTTCAGCTAACACGTCAGATAATTGTTCAAAATGGATCTGCTGCCCATTGTGCTGTGCGGTGATAAATAAGGAAGCCAATAGTTGAACACCCGCGGCATCCACCCGAGCAACGGCGCTACCATCAATCACTATCGGTGCTTCTTGGCTCATCCACGGCAAAAGCTGCTGCTTGCACTCTTGTACATGCGCAATGTCCAGAACTTCATTCAGTATCAACATGGAAATCCAAACCTTTAAGATGAAATGAATAGTCAACCATTTTCCTACTTCCCATTTTTGAGTTTAGGAGGGATTAGCCAATTATCAAATGCAGCAAGAATATCTCTCACCAAAGTCGTCGTGTGCTCTGCCTGCAGTAATCGACAAATACCAGTGGATCCCGAGTTTCAAGATTGTTTATTTTTTCAACCAGACACATATAGACATGATTTTTATTCTCATGCTTTAATTAATTGTTATGTTATAACATTTTAATTAAGGACATTTTGATGAAAAAAAGGTTGTTCGGTTTGATTTTAGCGCTAGGAGGTGCAGGGATTTGGTTGACGAAAACGGAGCCTGCACCGAGTTCGCTGGAGATTTCAGGCCCCTTTGAGTTTAACAGCCAAGATTTAGCCAAGGACGGATTCCTGTTTTCGCGTCTACAAGTGGTTGAATCCTTGGTTGGCATCAATGAGAACTCACAACCATACCCTTTGCTGGCAAAAAGCTGGACGGTAAGTGATGATGGATTAGTGTGGCGTTTCCAAATACGTCCTGAAGTACAATTTCACGATGGCAGCCAATTGACGGCACAAGCGGCGGCGACGGCTCTTAATCATGCGCTAGGTAAGCCGGGAGTAATAAAACAAGTACCGATCAAGGCGATTACCGCGCAAAACGATCAAGTGGTGATTGAACTTAACACTGTCTATCGCCCGCTCGCAGCGGTGCTTGCTCACTACTCGCTCGCGATTGCCTCCCCCAGCTCTTATGATGCCAGTGGTAACGTGATTCGGCTCTTAGGCACGGGGCCTTATCAAATCGCACAGTTGCAAGCGCCTCATAAAGCCAGTGTTATCCGCTTTAACGCTTATTGGGGTAAACCCGCCAGTATCGAAACCATCAATTATCTGGCAGGCCATCGCTCAGAAAGCCGCGCTTTGTTAGCACAAACTGGGCAAGCCGATCTGGTCTACACCCTTGACCCTATTAGCATTCCGAGTTTACAACAGAGCCACAATCTGGATCTCTACATTGAGTCGATGCCGCGTACAGTTCTGATCAAACTCAATAACGAACACCCTTTGCTTAATCACGCCGATGTTCGTCAAGCAATCAGTTTGGCAATCAATCGTGAAGGTATTGCTCAATCGGTACTTAAGTTACCGGGATCAGAAGCGCATCAACTCTTTTCTCCCGCACTCGGAGCTTGGCACTTAGCAGACAAAACACAGCCGCAGCGTCATTTAGCGACCGCGCAAACCCTGCTAGCCAATCAAGGCTGGACGCTCAATGACCAAGGTTTACTGGAGCGAGAAGGCCAAGCGTTCCGAGTTCAATTGCTGACTTATGCTGATCGCCCTGAACTACCTTTGATCGCCACCGCGCTACAAGCCCAGCTCAAAGAGATTGGTATTCAAGTGGATATTGCGATCGATAACTCAAGTGCCATCCCCGCCAAACATCATGATGGCACCCTAGAAATGGCCTTGATTGCCCGCAACTTCGGTACTATTGCCGATCCTCTGCCACTGCTTTTGAGTGATTTTGCAACGCATCAAGGATCGGATTGGGGCCCAACCAATTGGTCATCACCTCAGTTTAGCCAACTGCTGGCTGAGCTTTCGACCGAATCAGACAATGCGCGTTATCAGCAATTGGCCGCCCAAGCCTCTCAATTACTGGCCGATGAGATGCCGCTCATCCCTGTGACTTATTACCGCCAGATTGTGTCGGTCAATAAACGAGTCGCTGGATTTTCGTTTGATCCCTTTGAAATTAACTACCGCGTCGCGCAGATGAGTTTCAATGACTAAGATTCTTGTTCACCGTTTTTACCAGGCCCTCTTTGTGGCCTGGTCCGTCGGCACACTGACCTTTATTTTGATGCGCTTTATTCCGGGTGATGTGGCTTATCGCATTGCAGCAGGTCGCTATGGCTATGATTATGTCAATGCCGACGCCGCACTTGCAGTGCGTGCTGAGCTAGGGCTGGATCGCTCCGCTTTTGAGCTTTACTTGCAATGGCTATGGGATTTACTGCATCTTAATTTAGGCCATTCTCTGGTCAGCAGTGAACCCGTCATTCATGCGATTATGCATAATCTCGGACACAGCCTTTTACTTGCAGGCGCTGCAACACTGCTCTCGCTGTTTATCGCGATCCCAATTGGGGTCTATTGCGGTAAACGTACCGATCGGTGGGCAGATAACCTTGCCCTGCTCACCTCAATCATGATTAAAGCGCAGCCAGTATTTTTGATTGGTCTGGGGCTTGTCATCCTGTTTGCTTTACAACTGAATTGGTTGCCTGTTGCTGGATTTGGTCATCCCAAATTCCTTATTCTGCCTGCGCTGGCTTTAGCGCTGGGTATGGCAGCGATGTCGAGTCGCATGATCCGTAATGCCACTGCTCAAGTGTTGCAATCCCCCTATTACGCTTTCGCGCGTTTGAAAGGTTTGAATCACGAGCAAGCCTTTACGCGCCACGCACAGCGTAATATCGCCCTTCCTGTTATGGCGTTTGTCGGCATTCAGGCGGTGAGCTTAGTAGAAGGGATAGTGATGATTGAATCGCTGTTCTCTTGGCCCGGTGTGGGACATGCCTTGTCACATGCGATTTTCCAACGCGATATTCCAATGATCCAAGGCTCTGCACTGGTGATGGGATTATTGTTTGTCGCGCTCAATACGCTGGTCGACTTAGTCCAATACGCATTAGACCCTCGCCTACGTTTAAGCCGACATGTTCAACCAGAGGCCTAACATGAAACTGCACTTATCGAAACCACAATGGCTTGGGGTGAGCCTGCTGATTTTGCTCGTGATGCTCGTGCTGATCGAACATCTGCTGTATGGCGGCGATCCGGCCAAACAAGATCTCAATCGCGCTTTAGCCGCCCCCAGTTGGGGTGAACCGCTGGGTACCGATCACTATGGGCGCAGTAACTTCGCACGTTTAAGCTCTGCAATTGCGACCTCGTTAACCATGGCCGTCGCTTGCGTAAGCAGTTCCGCGTTACTGGGGTTAGTCACTGGCGTGGTCGCAGCATGGAAACGCGGTTGGTGGGATAGAGGCTTTTCTTGGCTACTCAACATGTTGCTGGCCATGCCCGGTTTAATCTTGGTGTTACTGTTTGGCGCTATGGTACCGGGCTCTTTTTTCATCCTCTATCTCGCTATTGCCTTAATGTTATGGGTGGAATTTTTCCGCGTAGTGCGCAGCAAAACCCTCTCATTACTTGAACAGCCACAAATTGAAGCCTCACGATTGTATGGCTTCAATGCTTGGTATCTATTTCGCCGACATCTTTGGCCTGAGCTAAGGGAAGATCTCTTCACGCTGGCCTGTTTTGGTGCGGGTAACGCGATTTTAGCGCTCGCCTCCATCGGCTTTCTTTATGTTGGACTTAAGCCACCCCAAGCGGAATTAGGCATGATGATGGTGGAGCTCTTTCGCTACTATCACCAAGCCCTTTGGGTACTCGCCCAACCCATCTTAGTGGTATTTATTTTAGTGTTAAGTTTTCAAATGCTGGCCAAAGGAAAAATATCGTGACCGCGCTCCTCTCTGTACAACAACTCGCGATTTCTACTGCGCAAGAAACCTTAGTTGAAAGCTTGTCCTTTGAACTGCATGCTCACCAAGCGCTGACGATATTAGGTGAAACGGGATCAGGCAAAAGCTTGTTGGCGAACGCGATTATTGGCAATTTGCCCGCTGGGCTGCGTAGCCAAGGTAAGATTGCGTTATTTGGCCAATATCAACATCAGCGAACTCAAGCAGAACGTGAAGCGCTATGGGGAAAACAACTTGCCGTCTTGCCCCAAGAGCCTTGGCATGCACTCAACCCAATCATGCGCGCGGGCGAACAAGTGGCGGAGGTGCATCGCTTGGTGATGGGCAATCACGCCGCTAGCGCAGCATTAACCGACTCCGCTTTTCAGCAAGTGGCACTTCATCAGGATCTGAGCAAGTACCCACATCAGCTCTCTGGCGGCATGGCGCAACGCGTCGCCTATTTGTGTGCCACCCAAACGCAGGCACCTTTGCTTATCGCCGATGAACCAACCAAAGGTTTAGATGCCAGCCGCCGCGATCAAATCATTGCCTTATTGCAAGCACAATTAACTCGTGGTGCGTTGTTAACCATCACTCACGATATCGAAGTTGCCGAAAAGCTCGGTGGAACCATCATTGTGATGCGCAAAGGTGTTATTCAAGAGCAAGGGCCAGCCCAACAAGTGCTGAGTCATCCTCAATCAGATTACACCAAGGCGCTGATTAACGCTGACCCCAGATATTGGCCAACCACACCGCAGAGTAAAACAGGAGAGCCCCTGTTGACCGTGGACAATATCGCCATGCATCGCGGGGAGAAGTGCTTGTTTGATTCGCTGAGTTTCACCCTCAGCGCCGGAGAAATTCTTGGCATCAGTGGTGATAGCGGCTGCGGGAAATCTACTCTTGCCGATCTATTACTCGGGTTACTTAAACCCAGCCAAGGCCGTATTCATCGCCTACAAGCGATCCCTCTCGGTAAGGCACTGAAACTCTATCAAGATCCGCCTAGCGCCTTGGCGAAAAGCGTCACTTTACAGACACTATTGGAAGATGTGTGTCGTCAGCATTCGGTCGAACGCAGCCAAATTCCTCGTTTACTGGAACGCCTCGCTTTGTCACCCAACTTACTGTCACGCAAAGCCAATCAAGTTTCAGGCGGAGAATTACAACGTTTTGCGATTCTGCGCGCTTTACTGACGCGGCCAACACTCTTAGTCGCCGATGAGCCCACCTCGAGACTTGACCCCATCACGGCAGCCAGTACCTTGCAGTTAATCATCGAGTTAACTCAAGAGATCGGCTGCGCTTTGGTCTTGATCAGTCACGACAAGCTCGCCCTTGAGAAAACCTGCCATCGTGTACTCTCTTTGTAAGACGAGTCTTGTCATTCATGGGGCCGAATGGCCTCATGAATTCGTTTGTTTCACCCTCGTTTACAGTGTAAATACGATTACCCCAAGCAACTTAAAGTGGCTGATAAGCAGCAAATAGGAAGGGATACACAGTCAATGGTGCAGGTAAACCGATAATCCACATGGATTAACCCTTTGGTTTATCTCATACCGTTTTCTTAAGCGAGTATTAAGAAACCCCATTTATAAATGGCTTAACGTTCACAGAATTTAGCGTGGTCATCATGCCGACATTCAACATTAAGCCATTCTCCTATCTCCAATTAGTCTTTTTGCTGGCAGCCTATTTTGCGCTGCCACTCAATCTTCCGGTTTACGCTCAATTAGCGCATATTTTCAACCAATCTACGTCCCTTGATTGGGGATTCGCCCTCTCTATTCCGTTATTTTTCCTGTTTGCACTGAATTTTATCTTCCAGATTTTCAGTTGGCCTTACTTGTTCAAGCCTTTTTTGCTGTGTTACTTGTGCTGTCGGCCTTAATCAGCTTCGCTGGCTTTCAATACGGTGTGATTGTCGATCAAGATATGTTAGTGAATGTGTTGGAAACCGACCGCGGCGAAGCGGGATCTTATCTCACAATCTACTCTGTACTTTGGTTGCTCGGGTTTGGCCTCGTGCCTGCGCTAGCTCTGCTTTTTACCCCAATCCGCCCAGAAAAAAGTGCCCTGCGTTTTTTGATGAAAAAGGGGCTATCCATGCTGGTTTCCGTTGTCGTGATTGGCGTGATCGCTGGGCTTTATTATCAGAATTACTCGTCCGTTGGACGCAACAACAGCTCACTCAAAAAAATGATCATCCCGACCCATTTTCTCTACAGCAGTTTTGGGTTAGTCAAACAGCGCTATTTCACGGAACCAATGGTGTATCAGGAGATCGGTCAGGATGCGCAGCAAAAGCCAAGCGCCGTTCGTCAGGCAACCCAAAAGCCGACCTTAGTGTTTTTTGTGTTAGGTGAAACTGCACGAGTACAAAACTACCAATACTTGGGTTATCCGCGTGATACCAATGCTTATACCGCCCCTTTCCAGCCGATCTTTTTTAAAGATGTGGCGAGTTGCGGTACAGCAACCGCCGTTTCAGTGCCTTGTATGTTCTCCAACATGAATCGCCAAAATTTTGATCGCTCTCGGGCGGACAACCAAGACAATGTGCTGGATATTCTGCAGCGTGCGGGCATCAGTCTGCTCTGGAAGGAAAATGACGGTGGCGATAAAAATGTCGCGAAGAATATCCCGCTTAAAGAGTTAGCTAGAGATAACCGAGAAGGGATTTGCGATGGCGACACCTGTTACGACATTGCGATGTTAGAGAATTTAGATCAGGAGATCGCCACGCAGCAGGGCAACCGAATGATTTTCATGCATTTCATCGGTAGCCACGGCCCCACTTACTTTAAACGTTACCCAAAAGAGATGGCAGTTTACCAGCCTGACTGCCCAAGAGCAGATATTGAAAACTGTAGCGTCGAGCAGATCGTAAACACGTATGACAACACCATTCGCTACAGCGACTATGTGATGTCGCAGCTCCTCGCTAAGCTCGATTCACTGCAAGACCGATATAATACCGCGCTGATTTATATCTCCGATCATGGTGAATCATTAGGTGAAAATGGCCTGTTTTTGCATGGTATGCCCTATAGCCTAGCGCCTGAGTACCAGACTCGAGTCCCTCTCCTTATCTGGATGTCCTCTGGGTTTAGCCAAAGTAAAGGGATTGATGTTGAATGCCTGCGCAGCAACAGTGAATTACCTTATGCGCACCAGAATCTGTTTCACTCACTGCTCGGCGTGATGGATGTATCAACCAAAGCGTACCAAGCCAATTTGGATCTGTTTGCGAAGTGTAGAACCAGCCAATCTTAGCCATACCCAAACAACTTAGCCTTAGGTAGCGGGCAAATGAGTGCATCCCCAAGAGCATAGGCAAGCTCTATGGCTTGGGGTAAACGAACGTAGCCAACACCGCGACAACGTTAAGCAGGAAGGGGATAAAGCCACATGATAAGTTAGGACGTTATTCGCAATTGCGAAAACGAACAACAAAGGTATTACGCTCATCAGTACGTGGCAGCAAGAGCACTTGACCGCCATGAAGCGCTGCAATATCACGACAGATCGACATGCCAAGCCCTGCGCCATCGCCTTTTTGGCTGTTGGCACGGTAGAAGTTATCAAACATTTTTTCACGAGTCAGATCGTCAATCGCGGCCCCAGTATCCGACACACGCACTTCAATCTCACCATCGTGGTCGCTAAGCTCTACCGCTATCTGGCTAGAGTGGCCGGAATAACGAATGGCATTATCCAGCAGATTTTTAAATAAAATGCCCAGGAGTAACTCATCTCCCCATAAACGCGAACTTTCGCCATGAAAACTCAGCTGCTGATCCTGCTTAAAAGCGATAGGTGCTAAATCCGCTATCACTTGTTTAATGACGTTTGCCAGCTCAACCGGCTGTTTCCTTAAGGTTTGTGTACTTTCTACTTTGGCCAGCATTAAGAGCTGATGAATCAATCTATCGGTGCGCTCTATACCTTTGAAAATACGTTCTAAATCTTGCTTTAACTGTTCCTGATTGGTGCTACGCAGGGCATTTTCGGCATTCACTCTTAAAACGGTCAGCGGGGTTTTTAACTCATGTGCCGCCATTCGAGTAAAACGTTTCTCACGCTGCCATGCTTGCTCTAGCTCATTGAGCAGTTGATTCAACGTCTCCACCAAAGGCAAAAGTTCCACCGTAGGTTTTTCGACATAAATTCGATCTAGCTTATGGATGCTGCGCAGAGCAATCGCTGCTTTCAGCGCTTGGATTGGCTGAAAGCTACGTTCAATCAGCACCACCAAAACCACAATCAAGCACAGAATTAAAATTAATTGCGGAAGTGCGGTGGATAAGGCGATCTCATTAATCGCTTCATCACGAATGCTTTGCTTTTCTGCAACCAAAACATACTGTTTACCCTTTTCTTGATCAGGGAGACTCAACTGGAAATAACGCCAGCTTTCGCCGTTGAGCGTGATATCACTAAAACCATTCGCATCACGGCCAAGACTCAGCGCAGGCAAATGAGTATCAGAGCTAAAGAGAAGATCGCCCTCTCGATAAAACTGGAATAATAAATACTGTTCATACGGGTGGCCAAAGAGCGTGGCGACATCATCGTTGGCTTTGGAAAGGCGCTGAATATGCTGCATCCACAGATTGAACTGCTCATGCTGATTACGATCTGCAAATTCATTGGCCGAAACAGAAGTGGCGATCAGTAATAATTTGGCGGACTGCCCAAGACGGGCATCGTACACTTCTCCCACTTCATGTTGGGCGTTGGAATAACTGAACCCAAACGAGACCAGCATCAAACCGGTACTCAGCAAAACAGAAGTCAGGGTAAGTCGGCGTTTAATGGAAAAGAGAGGTTTATTTTTCAATCATGTACCCCACACCTCGTACATTTTTAACCAGATTATCCGGCAATTTTTTGCGCAGATTATGAATATGTACTTCGATTGCGTTATCACTGCTGCCTTCATCCCAGCCGTGCAGTGCTTGCTGCAAAAGCTCTTTACTCATCACTCTTCCCGCTTGGGTCATCAAACTGGCGAGGATTTTGTACTCATTTCGCGTTAATTTCAGAGCTTGCTGAGCGTAGTAGATTTCTTGTTTAGAGAGCGAAAGGTCAAGTTCCCCAACGGAGATGAGCTCCTCTGCGCTCCCTGAGCTACGACGAATGATCAAGCGTAAACGTGCGAGCAGCTCTTCGAGCGCAAACGGCTTACCTATGTACTCATCTGCACCGCCATCCAACCCTTTGACCCGATCACTGATATCATCCCGTGCCGTGAGTATCATGACAGGCAATGTATAACCCGCTCGCCGAATTTGGCGCAGGACTTCCAAGCCATCCATATCTGGCAAGGTGAGGTCCAAAATCAGTGCCGTAAATTGCTCGGTTTTCAGGGCGGTCACGACGCCACCACCCCGCTCCAGCCAGTCAACCGTATAGCCTTGTCGGCTTAACGCTACTTGCATTGATTCACCGAGCAACGTGTCATCTTCAACTAATAGTAAACGCATAAGGTTACTTGATGCTCTCCAATAAGTGCGCAATCTCTTCCTGACGTCCCGCATCCGCAATTTCTCGTTTCGGTCTTGCGGGTGCATGCTGAGCTTGCAGTAAATAGCGCTTTGCCTCTGCGCTACGGCCTTCTTGTAGCAAAAAATCTCCGTAGAAATAGTTGGCATCAATGCCATTGGGATTCACGGTCAAGGCTTGTTTAAGCAGCTGCTCTGCTTTTTCTTTATCCCCAAAGGCGACAGGCCAACCCGGCACTTTATAGTATAGCGTGCCCAAACTGGTCAACGCGGAGCCTTCCAGAGTATTTGGCGCTTGCGCGATGACCTCTTCAAATAAACTTTTGGCCTCTTTCACCAGCGATAAAGCCCCCAATCCGCCCCTCACTCCCGCTAAAGAAGATTGGTTGATGGCCAGCCACACTTTCAACTCGGGGTTATCGCCCGAAATCGTTAACTCCAGTCGATTACGCGCGATCGTGCGTTCAAAACAGCGCTCTTGCTCCTTAGCAGAAGCGGTACGGTATTGGCATTTTGCCCAATCCGTTTGCACTTGTTCTAAAGGCGTAATCGCGTAACTTGAGTGGGCATACCCGAGCAACAGTGCGCTAAGACTCATCCATTTAAGCATAATGTTCATAAACTCTTCTCCTTGAATTATCACGCTTTAGCGATTTAAAAATGACAATAAGACGGGTTGTTGCTTTCTAATTGCCCGAGAAACCAAGCTCGGCAGTAGTTGGTTAAGACGCACCAGAAGTTTCTCCGGCCAACCGATCCACATGACGTTTTGCTCCGTTTCAATCATTTTGGCCACCTGCGCAGCAACCAAGGAAGGCTCATCACTGCGATTCCCCAGTGCTCGATTGAGCTGTTGAACGGCCTCACTGTTGAGCGAAGTATTGGTGGCTCGTGGCGCTAAATAGAGCACTTTCATTCCCGTCCCCGCGAGCTCTCGGTTCATCGCTTCGCTAAAACGGTGCAATCCCGCTTTCGCGGCACAATAGCTGGCATAGCCCGGATACCCTATCGCCCCGAGACTGGAACCAATATTGATGACCATCTGCGGTTTACGGCTCCATTGCAAAACATGGTGCATGATTTGGATTGGCGTCATTAAATTCAGAGCTAACTCACGCTGCACCGACTCCATCGAACGACGCGCCAACAAACAGAACTGATTGGTCCCTGCATTATTGATCACGACGGCGATGCGCTGCTGGGCGCGGTTTAATTCTTCCACCAAAGCCTGCAGTTGCTCCATTCCCGCTTCACTGGTTAAATCTGCGCTCACAACCCGATGCAGCTCAGGCTTGGGGAGTGATTGACGCAATGCTTCAAGTTTTTGCGCATCACGCGCTAACAAGATTAACCGCGCACCACGCGCCGCTAAAGTATGGGCGATAGGCTCGCCAATGCCACCTGAAGCGCCCGTTAACAACACATATTGTTGATGAATGTCCATAAACGCCTCCTAAGCTGCCTGTTGCTGGGTCTGGGGCAGTAATTCACGCAACATCTGCCCATACAGATAAAACACCTGATTCGCCGAGTGGATAATCGCTTGCTGATCCTCTTCCGCGGTAATTTTGTCCATTAAGGATTCGAAGAAGCGAATGTGGTCTTGATCCAGTTCACTGTGTGAGGTGAGATAGCTCATGGCTTTAGCAGGTAAATTGAGCTGCTGTTTGACCAAGCGCGCTATGTTGCCGCCCACGCCCACACTCGTCCCTTCGAGCACCCAGACCATACCAAACAACGCGAGCGGATTGGCGCGATCAATCTGGTGGTAAAGATAAGCGACCATCAATTCAATCGGTGTACTGACTTGCCCCACCCCTTGGTTATTTCGCACCGCTTGAGCATCACCACCACAAACTCGAATATCATTGAGGATCCATTCTTGGTGACCTTTCTCCTCATCGATATAGTCGGCAATGGCAATGCGCACCCACTCATAACGATCACTCAATCGTCCCCCACACGCCATTAACAGTGGTACGGTATGTTTGACGTGATGGTAGGCTTGGGTCAAAAAGCTTAAGTACATGTCAAGCGTGATCTCGCCGCGAGCACAAGCTGCAAATACTGGAGCTTGTAACATCTGTTGCTGAGCCGCTTGCGTCTCTTTTTGTAAACGTTGAAAAAATCCTGTCATGAGAGTTCTCCTCATCGTGAGCCTCAAAGAGGCCCGAACGACTTACCGTGAAATGTCGCCAATACCGCTACCGCTTCTTGCCGGAAGGGGATACAGGTATTGCCAATTGAGGTCGGGCGCATTACGCACTCGACGAAAAGTGTGCTGCGCGTTCTCAATCAACGCTCGCTTGGGTCGGCCATTGGCCGTCAACCAAGCCTGCCATGCGCTCGGCTGATTGACGAAAAGCAGTTGTTGGATCTGTGCGTAGTCGGGTAACTGATGATTTATTTGTTGCACACGTTGCTCCAGATCGGGCATTAGGCGATCAATCACAGCCACTAACCCCACCTCATCATCGCCGACCACCACGAAACGGCATTGCGGTAACCAAACTTGCGCGTGAGACTCAATCCATTCCGGTGCGATGTTGCGCCCAAACGGAGTAATGATGAGATTTTTTTTGCGCCCTACGATACAAAGAAATCCCTGCTCATCGAGTGTCGCCAGATCACCCGTGGCAAGCCATTCGTCGGTCAATGGCTCGCCGATATAACCCAGCGCACTATTGCCACGAACCCACAATTCACCATCTTCAGCCAATTGGATTTGTAGATGGCTCAGCGGCTTGCCACAACTACCGGGCTGGTCATGTTGCGGTGTATTCATGCTAACCACCGAAGCGCATTCAGAAAGTCCATAGCCTTCATAAGCAGGAATGCCCAGAGCTCGTGCGCTATGGATAAGTTCAGCCGCAACGCGCGCGCCCCCTACCGCCACCCATTGCAGCGACTTCGCCAACTCGGGAGCCTGTTTCACCACCTGAATCAGCGCCATCAATAACGCTGGGGTAAGAACCAAACTGGATGGCTGATAAACGCTCAATACGTTGGCAAACTGAGTGGGAGAAAATTGACTAGAGCCAGACAGCCCTACCGATTCACCAAACAGTACGCTTGAAGTCACCCCGAGCAACAAAGGCACGTAAATTCCTGTGATATTTTCCAGCAGCGTGGCGAGCGGCAACATCACCAAATGCTGCTCAACTTGCGCGCTCATCTGCTCTGCGATGGCCAGCGTAACGCGCTCTAGATTTTCTTCACTCAAACAAACACCTTTCGGGGTGCCTGTTGAGCCAGAGGTGAACGTGATTTTTTGTGTACCCGCCAAAACGCGATTGGGTCTATTCCTCGGTTTATTGCCCTGATAGTGCCAAGCGTCAAAGCCACCGACTGTCAGTGAAGGCGAACCCAACTCAGGCCAATCACCAAGACAGAGTTCAACATTCGCCTCATTCAGTAAATGAGCGACTTGTTCTGATGTAAAAAAGGTCGGGACAGGAACCATAACGATGTGTGACCACATCGCGGCTAAATCGAGCGCAACCCAGTCGACACTGTTTTGTGCACGTAATGCGATGCAGTTTGCGGATAACCGCTGCAGCTGATTAGCGATCAGGTCGACTCGCTCTAACAGTTGAGAATAATTGAGAGCTATCCTCTCTTGCTGAGCGTTATGGCCAACAAAAGCCATTTTCTGCGGTTGGTGCAAGGCATGCTGCTGCAGCGCAGCGAGAATTCGATTCATCTTTCACTACTCACGCTTGCTTTTGATTAAGGTGTAATTGATTGAGATGGGTGCAACCATGCACTAAATTGCCCGCCAAAATACGCGGACGGTGCTGATAGTAAGTTCCCCAGATTTGAGAAGCATTGGGAATACGAGCTGGAGAAGCTTGGGCAATCAAGGTGAGTTGCAGGCCAAAACGACGCATCAGGGCATGCAGAGGATCGGTTGCAGTAAAAATGCACCACTCAAACCCCATGGCGACCAACTGCTGTGCCATCAAACGAAAGTGAAACGCTGAAAGCCCGCGACCAAAAGAAGCAAGATGGCCAAATTCAATCAACTTGCCACGAGGTATCGGACATGCAAAACGTTGTGCAAGAAGACGATCGGCAGGCTCATCGAGATATTGTTCAAGAAACAGCGGCTCTTGCTCTGCAATCCGGTATCCACAGACAGACTTCATGACCTGTTTATCAAGTAGCGCTAAATAAGCAGGCATATAAGCGGTGAGGTGGGCATCAAACGCTTGCTGATAGCGCTCATCAACCAGTTTGATCGCCTCATTCCAACGTGGATGCGTGGGTGTAATGACTTCCAGTGTCAAATCGGCTAGACAAGGTAGAGGTTTCATTGGTGTTTCCCTTTGCTTACTCTGTAAGTCAAAAGTAATCCACCTAACTTAAGAATCCCTTAATATACCGAAACGACTTAAATTAGCAGCTCGCCAGCCAATACGTTCATCCTGATGAGCAGAGACAAGTTCGATGCTTGAGGCAAACCCACCTAGCCAGCACCGCCGCAACGTCAAATAGGTAAAGTATATTTACACTGTAAATTCACAAGCAAAGCCAAGATTTCCGTTCGCACCGCTTGCTCGACTTGCCGCTTCCCACTTAACTGAAACTGCTCGGCACAGGCCGCCCAACTTTTACGCTGCAGAATTTTACTGATCAACAAAGGGGATAGGCTCTCTAGTGATGGAGCCGTTGCCAGTAGCCAAGCATAAAGCCACACCGCCACGCTTTCGTAATTTGCTCCACCTCGCGCGTAACGCTCGATCAATTCTAAAGGGATCAGAGGTTGAGGCAATGCGACAGTGCTAGGTAAAAGCTGTTGGATGATTTGTGGCTCCAACGCTTGTAGAGAATCACTGAGTTCAAAAATCCAATGCGCACTAAACTGCTGTTTGGCTTGCTCCAACCAATCGAGATGCTCTCCGCGCACCATCAAGAGAGAGTAACAACCACTCGCCTGATCTCGATGCGAACCGAGTTTTATTGGTACGAAGTGGTTAGCTAGCCAAAATGGCAACAAATCTTCACTCACCCCGAAGCTGGTGGCGTAATAATCCGCGTGATGCTGCGCAATAAAATGGGTCAACAATTGGCTACCTATACCTTGGCGTTGGCAGTCGGGATGGACGGCAATGCGTAATATTCGCCAACAAGATTGGCGCGCCGCTTGGCTAATTCCTAATTGATTCGCCAAAGTCACGGGGGTTAAATGCCCTTTCGGACGCCGCGTTCCCAGTTGAATCGCCTCAATCGTCGGCGCGTCTAACTCCCCTTCACGGACCGCCAAAACGCAACCGACGCACACCTCTCCTTGATAAGCGACGAACAACGTCATCGCTTCATCTTGCAGTAAAGCAAAGAGATCGTTGGGCGAGGTTTGATAATGCGCATTGACCAAAAGTGCAAACACTTGTGCTAATCGCTCAGGTTGCTCCACACACTCAGGCTGACTGAATAAAGAAAAAGACAGCGGTTCTCTCGCCTGCTCTAGGGCAACTTCAGGCAACTCACTTTGTAGAAGAAATACCTGATTTTGCCACTGTTCCAGCGCATCCCCCGCCGCCCAGCGGATCGGCTGCTCAAGATGCAGTGAGCGCATCTGCGGGCGCTGTACTTGCAACCAACTCTGAAATTTTAGAGAAAAACCGCGCCCACACCCTTCGTAGCCATGAATGGTCGAAGAAAATACTGCGCGGTGATAGCGCTCCACCCAACGTTTTAAAAATGGCAACGGCAGCGCAGCGGCTTCGTCGACCAGCAATAAATCACTCTCAGGTTGAGTGCGCAGTAGCTCATCCGGAGCCATAAAACGTAAGCTTGACTGTGCCGTTTGCACCTCACCGCGCTGGCGATGGGCTTGCGGTAATGTGCGCTGGGCATGCACAAACAGCGGCTCCACGGCAGCCAAAGTAGGTGCAGTCACCACAATATGCATAGAGCGCGATGACATCAGCTCTGCGGCCGCCAATCCCAGTGCGCTGGTTTTTCCACGCCCGCGATCGGCAGTCAGCACTAAAGGACGCTTGCGATGCCCAGTCACGACTTTAATGATGCTGTCGATCGCCAATCTTTGTTCGGTATAAGTTTGTTCGGTATTCGTTCGCGTAACCGAATCCGAATTGGGTAAAGCCGGCACCGTTTGTGGCGTAATCACAAGCAAGCGATGACAAGCGCGCTCTAGCCAGACTCGCGCACAATGGTTGAGCGTAGTCGGTTCGCCAACCACCAACAGTAATCCGCCGCCCACCAAGGTACCCAGCACCGCATTAAAGCTATTGGCATCCCAACCTTGCGTTAAATCTACGATCAGGAGTTGGCATTCTCGCCCTAACCATTGCTGACCTTGGCGATAGTCGACACAAGTCACACCCTCTAGCTCAGTTTGTCCTAACATCAATATCGGTTGTTCGGCAAAGTGCGGAACAAGTGTTTTCAATAAGTGATGCTGCCACTGTGCATCACCACGCAGCCAACAGCCAAAGCGAATCTGTCCTTGCTTGGCGAGCTGCTGAAGTTGCAATAAATAGGTGATTGGCTGAGTCATAACGAGCGATATTCCAAAATGATGCGCCATGTTAGCACAAGCCCAACCGATCGCTGTAACGCCTTGAAAGGCATCGTAAGAAGGAGGAAACATTTGTTAACAGAAGGCTAAAATATTTTTTCTTAACGACAAATTATATTTGCTTTATCACAGCAAAAAATTCACTAATTATGCACTCGAACCCCGGCATTGGGCTGGGCTAAAAAGGAATCAAAATGCAATGAAAACTTTCATTAAAGGATTGGTACTTTCTGCAGTCGTTGCCTCTTCTCAGGTTTATGCAGAGCAAACCCTAAACGTGTATGCGTGGGGTGGCTATCTGCCAGAGAAGTCGCTGAAAGCTTTTGAACAACAAGAAGGCGTTACTATTAACTATTCAACCTTTGAGAATAATGAGTCAATGTATACCAAACTCAAACTTCTGAAAGGCACTGGTTACGATGTCGTGTTTGCGTCCGCTTATTTTATCGAAAAGATGGGCCGTGAAGGGCTACTGGCAGAAATCGATCATAACCAAATCCCGAACATGAAAGATGCAATGCCAACCGTATTAGGACTGGCGCACGATCCTCAAAACAAATTCTCACTCCCTTACATTTGGGGGATTACGGGTCTTTACTACAACTCGTCTACCCTGCCTAACGGAATCACAAAATGGGCAGATCTGTGGGATAAGCAATACGAACAGCAAGTCATGCTGATTGACGATATCCGCGACGTGTTTGGTATGGCTCTAAAGCTTAACGGCTTTAGCATCAACACCAAAAATGAAGAGGAAATCAAGAAAGCGTACGAATCTCTGGTGGCACTGAAGAAAAACGTATTGCTGTATAACTCAGATGCGCCACACGTGCCTTACGTTTCTGGCGAAGCCACACTGGGCATGCAGTGGAACGGCAACGCTTACCAAGGCCAAGTGGAAATGCCTGAGCTGAAATTCGTTATGCCAGAAGAAGGCGCGGTACTGTGGATGGATAACTTCACCATTCCTTCAGGCAGCAAGAACATTCCGTTGGCGCACAAGTTTATTAACTTTATGTACCAACCAGAAAACCAAGCTGAGATTGTACAAAGCTTAGGTTATGCCTCTGCCACCAAAGGCGGTCGAGCGCTGCTACCGGCAGAACTGCGTGATAACCCGACTATCTTCCCATCGGATGAAGATATGAAAAAAAGCGAGTTCATTAACGATGTCGGCCCAGAAACGCTGGCGATTTATGAAAAGTACTGGCAGCGCCTAAGAAACCAATAAGGCTAAGCCCCCTAAAACGCACAAAGCCCGCATCAGCGGGCTTTGTTATTTGAGTTGACTCAGTTTAGCTTACGCTGCACAAAATCAAGAATATCTTGCATCAGCTCATCATCAATTTTCTTCAAATTCAGCACCAAATTATTGCCTTTACGAGCATAGCTGGCGCGGCCTTTGATGAGCTCCACCTTCGGTGTTTCGGTGCGCTTAGGAGGTAACACATCTTGAATCCAGCTTTCGATAGTTTCCGTGACTTCTTTGGTAATACGCGCCACACCTTGAGCTTGAGATTGCTGCCACACGAAACCATTTTCTTGATGGCATTTCGCTAATAATTGCTCACGCTGAGCCTCATTCAGCTCGTTAAACTGTTTATGTAATTTAACGATAGTAGGGCGGCCCAGCTCGACAACACTCGGATACGCCTGCAAAAGCTCTAGCGGTAAAGCGGCGGCTTTTAAGGCACCACTGACCAATGCCTCGCTGCACTGGAACATTTTGGCAAGCGCTTTTTGGTCTTCCGCTTCACCACTATCGAGCTTGGCTTGCATCTCTTTACCTTTCTCATATAGAGAAAGAGGTTTATGCGCATTCGCGACATCAGACAAAAACTTAGCGTGCTCAGCATTGATATTTTCAGCCACATACACCAAAAACTCTTTGCCCGCCAAGATACAAGACATGCGACGACGGCTACCATCAAGCACTTCGATTTTGCCATCTGCGGTTTTACGGCCAACGGCTGGGTATTGCTGTCCACGCTCACGCAATGTGGTCAGAACATCAGCCAAGGCATGTTCGGTTAAAAACGCCTGTTCACGGGCATTTTGAGCAAACACCACGGTTTTTTCCGCGACTTCATCAGCCGGAATTCGCATCAGTTCAAAGGTCACTACCTCTTCACCCGCTACAGCCAACTCAATCATCTGTGCTTGTGCTTTCACCGCAGATTGCGCTTCTGCAGGCGTCGTTGCACGGCGCTTATCCGCCTTTCCAAACAGCTTTGCGTTCAGTTCAGAAGTTTTAATTGCCATAAGTTACTTACCCCTGATTCAGTGAAGACCAATGTGAATGAAGTACGCGCTCTAGCTCTAAAGCACTTTTTTGTACCGCATCCTGAGCGGTCGCCAAGGTTTTTTTACCGCCCTCGAAATCGTTAACGGTCAAATCAAAGACGGTACTGTAAGTATCCGCACAGGTTTCAAACGCACGGCTGCGTGGGATGGTGGCCATCATGACTTGATCGCCCAACAAATAATTCATTTCGGTCAGTACCGACACCTGCTTCTTGTTGTCATCCTCAAACATGGTTGGCATCAGGCGTACAAATTCGAGCCCTTTCCAATCTTCAGGGAACATCTCGTACACCGTGGGCAAATGTTGGAAGAAATTGACCGTAGAAGCCCAGTCCAGTCGCTTCGCCGCACAAGGGATCAGTAAGGCATTCGAGGCATACATCGCGTTCCATACCAGTGGATCAACGTGTGGACCAGTATCAATCATGATGATGTCAAAATCGCTGGCAATTTTATCGATCAGCTTCTCTTTGAGTAAGCGAACAATATCTAGTGATTGATTTTGTGAGAGATATTGCCACGCCTCTGCGTTAAACATCGCATCTTCAGGAAACGCAGAAATGGTTTTCAAATTCGGATATTGAGTTGGCAACATCACGTTTTTGCGCAAAAACTCAGTGTCCACTTGCACCCCATCTGGCACATTATCCAGCATGATATCAACCGCGGAATAGATATTCGTATGCTCAGCCAGACTGATTTGTGGATTCAAGAATAGGCGTAATGAACCTTGTGGGTCTAAGTCAATCAAGCAGATGCGGTAACGCTTATCCAAATTGAGCGCTAAACAAGCGGCAAGGTGTACCGCGGTCATTGATTTCCCCGTACCACCCTTTTGGTTCTGCACGTTGATGATCCACGGTTTATTCTCATTATTTTTTTTGCGCTCATGGAATTTAGGCACGCCAGCGGCATCCATCAACATATGCGCTTCGGAAAGAGAGATAGAGTAGTGATTCGCGTTATTTTTGGTAAATTGATGTCCCGCTTCTTCCATCTTAGCGATAGCTTCATCAAGCTTGCGACGTGTTAAGCCTGAACGAGTTTCCATAAGGGCTTTAGACATTGGAGGAAAATGCTCATCACGGCGCTCCTCTAATACAATCTCAATTCGATCGGCCTGCACTTGTTGGGTAAGTTGTGCAAGCTGGTAGAGATTCTCTATCGTTTGTTCTCTTTTCATTGCCAATTTCCGTTATTAGGGCTTTAAACAGATTGTACAGCATAGTTTATTTAAAACAACAAAAAGGTGAACATAAAACAATGAATCAAAATCACACATATTGGAGTATTAACAGAAAATTGATACCAAACGAACAAAGTTAAGTATAAAAACCGCGTTTAAATAACCCACATATTCTTCGATAAGGAGAAAACATTTTAAATATTACAGTGTCACTTATTTACAATGTAAAGCCACGTTTTGAAGTGATGATGAATAAATAAAAGCGAGCCGTAAGCGGAACGATTAAACCGAGCCACTAAGTTACGGTGAATGCCATTCTGATTGAAATGATGCGCAGGATTCAAGCAAGATGAGAAAATGCCTATCTTTCCTCCAGCGAATAGGTATCACCGAAACGATGATCAAGAGCAGCAGCTTGATCATTCTTCCGTAAAAAATAGAGGGTTAAGGAAACATGATCAAGAGCTCATCATGGCTATGAGTCGAGGCAAGAGAATTAACAATTGAAGATCTTCAATCGGATCGATGATCAAGAGGTAAATCGTCGCGGAAGCATGTAAATTCATTATCAATTTACGGTCGATGTCAGGCAGAGTAAGGCTTTGGCTAGTCAGTGATGAAAAACCGTCTATCCTAACAAGTCTCAGTCAAAACAAGATAAACAGAACAACAGCCATGATCATGCTTTCGTAATCCCGCTCCGTCACCTTGGCCAGCGCAATATGGCGCTGAAGATGTCAATTGGAAGCACAAGTCACAAGTATTCATTGCGATATGGCCAAGAAATCATCCTCTCTTGATCATCTTTCCGTGGTCATGAGAGTACGAGAGGAAGGAGATACAACGACCTATCTTGATGTCATCCACTCAGGTTGTGGATAAACTGTGTGAGCACCTTGATCATGCTTAGAAGCTTACGTTGATCATTGATTCTGTTGACTGATGATCATGCTTAGAGGAACAAATGATCATGCTTTCGATCTTGTATTGATCATGGTTTCCATCGATACATGATCATGCTTCTGAATGGCTTAAAATAATCTCTTTTAATTACAATAAATTAGAACTAAAAATCGTCACAGATCATTAGATCACTCTAATCATATTTAATCATTTAAATCAGAAAGATCAGTTATTTAAAAACAACAAATTTTTCTTTATTTATGATCTCTTTTTCTTTATTCTCTTGGAACTATAGTGATATTACGGTAAGTGTGATACGGATCTAACCATGAGCTCAGAAGAAAAACGATTGATCAAATTGCCAAGAACTCACAAAGATGGTCATCTTTTTGAAGTCTCTGAAGCCGCGATTGACTGGATTGAACAGTATCAACACTTTAAAGGTGTCACGAAAAGCATTGTTGAACTTTTGAATCTGATCTCACTGCGTGGATTACGCAGTAGAGATGGCTTAGTTTCAACCACAGAACTGATTGATGCAACCGATGGGCAGCTGACGCGTGCAGCCATCCAGCAGCGCTTGAGAGCAGCGGTAGCTGTTGGATTGTTCAAACAAATCCCAGTGCGTTTTGAAGAGGGGCTGGCTGGCAAAACCATGCTCCATCGTTTCATTAACCCCAACCAATTGATCTCGGTACTCGGCTCAACCAGCTTAGTCACTGAATCGGTTAAGCAAAATGAAAAGCAAAAGCGCTCAAAAGCATTAGCGCAGACGCAAGTCAATCAACGTTTACTGCATGAGCATGGTTTAAATACACCGCCAGCCATGAAAGATGAGGCTGATCAGTTTGTGGTCTCACCGACTAACTGGGCAGGGATCATTGATCAAGCGTTAGCGCCACCCAGAACCCGCAAGAGCTACCAAAAGTCTATGGTTTCGATATCGGGTACTCGTGCTGTGATTGAAACACGATCGTCTAAAAACATCATGACGGTCGACGATCTGATGACTTTGTTTGCCTTATTCACTTTAACAGTGCAATACCATGATCATCACCAAGATGATTACCATTTCAATGCTAAACAAGCACCAAACAAAACGCCGCTGTATATCACCGACATTCTCTCTTTACGTGGCAAAAAAGACAGCGGCCCGGCACGTGACTCGATCCGTGACAGTATTGATCGTATTGAATTTACCGATTTTCAGTTGCATGAACTGACGGGTCGTTGGCTCAGTGAGAATATGCCAGAAGGCTTTAAAAGCGATCGTTTTCGCTTTTTAGCGCGCACCATCACCGCTTCCGAAGAGGCACCTGTGGAAGGCAGTGATGGCGAGATCCGCATCAAACCCAATCTGTACATTTTGGTGTGGGAGCCTTCGTTTTTTGAAGAGCTATTGACGCGAGATTATTTCTTCCTATTTCCACCGGAGATCTTGAAACAACATACCTTGGTATTTCAGCTCTACTCCTATTTCCGTAGCCGAATGTCTCGTCGTCATACCGATGTAATGATGCTGAGTGAACTCAACCAAAAATTAGCCAGAAACATCGAATGGCGACGGTTTTCTATGGATCTGATCCGCGAACTTCGTCGTCTCTCCGAAGGGAAGGGGAGTGAAGATCTGTTTGTGGTCAATCTCTGGGGTTATCACTTGACTGTGAAAAGCATTGAAGAGAAAGGCAAAGTGGTGGATTACCAAGTCGATATCAAATGTGATGTGGAAGAGGTACTGCGCTATTCACGCGCCAAAACCACCAACGCGGGTAAACGCAATATGGCTCCAACCTTGCCTAACCCTTTACGTAACGAGCTGGTTTCCAAGCAGAAACTGGCTGAGTTATCGAGCATCATCGATGGTGAATTTGAACCAATCCAGCGCAAAGCCCCTTCGCCGAGAGGCCGCTTAGGTCGGCGCGTGAAGCTACGTAAACATCTTGTCGAAATCAATGCTGATGAAATCACCATTACTCTATCGCGTTATACCTCTCCAGAAGCGCTAGAACGCAGTATAACGGCTTTAGCGGCTATGACTGGACACGCCCCTTCATCAATCAAAGAAGAGTGTGTAGAGCTCATAGACAAGCTAGATTGGCTGCGTGTTGAAAACGATGTGATCCAATACCCGACATTGAGCAAGCTGCTTGAGCTCTACAACAGCCAAAATGAGAGTAAACATCTGTCGATCGAAAAATTGATCGCAGGTTTAGCGGTACGCCGTAAAGTCTGTAAATTGGTTCAAGATGGGCACATTGACGAAACGGTGTATCGAGCCTTAGATGAGATGGCCGCTGGAGCCTAACCAAAACGGATTAGGCTGGGCGTTGGTTTTGTGACTTAAACCTGACAACAGTCTGACATTGAACCGAATAACCGCCGATACACTGCTTCACGAATAGACAACCTTTTGTCCTATCTGATGAATTGTAGATTGGCTCATATGTTTTAAGCGAGTTTAAATAGCTCGCTCTTTTTTTGCCTACGATTTGGCAAAATCCTGACTCAGTGCTTTCTATCCCGACTATCCGCGCATCGGATCTCGAGTTCCTTGATCATCGTTCCAAGCATGAAACGCCATAAAACGTACATGCGCATCGATCAAGGCGTGAGATTGAGATTCTCCACCCACTTGATGGTTGAGATGTTCAAGACTCAGCACCATCAGCTGTTGCATCCGTAGCAAACACCAAGATTTCAACTCCAAGTCACACTCAGGTTGAGCGGCGCAGAGCTGGAATCGACCGTAAGCCAAATTGAGATATTGCAAGGCCTTCTCGGTATCCGTCTCGCGATAAAACTCAAATTGACGCAAACAGGCATCAAGCCAGCAGGCAATCGCTTTGCTTTGAGTGGAATTGAGCGCAGGCTGCCAGAGTGCTTGCGGTGCGCCAAAAATCAAAGGTTGTAATTCAGCGACGGCAGCACAATCGTTATGTTGATACCAGTGATGAATGGTGTGTAACCAGTGCTGTAGTTCATTCATACCGTAAGTCTCGATCATCAAAAAAAGAGTTGATCCCATAAGATCAACGATCTGAAGCAAACCATATGGCTGATGCCACGCTTTCATTCTTGTAGTGTGGTTCACGAAGGCAATGTTTGCCATATACTCTTGATAGGGAAAGGGGAAGATCAATAAAATGACCGAGAAGAGAGGCGTTGTACTGCGAAATAACGCGCCAATTTAGCGGTGAGTTTGGGTATTAGCAAAAAGAATATCTATAGTTTTATTGATAGGATTTCTGAAGTATTGCCATAATCACAATATGGATTAAATCTACTTAACAAAGCACAGCGCCTTTGCTACAGATTAGCTGTTCCTAGCATGGTTTTTCGGAGGTATCTATGTCCATTAATTCTATTGACCATGATGACATGACGAACATTGCCAACAAATGGGATTCAATTGAAGAAATTGAATCCCAGCGACCAACAAAGAACTTGAAGTCAGCGGAAGCTCGACGCCGTATTGAAACGCTACGTGAGATACGCGAAAGCGGCCTGACTATCGAGGAAGCTAAAGAGCTGGGTTTGTTGCACTAGCCTTTGGTATCAGAGATATCGATGAAGGGTGACTTAGGTCACCCTTACTTATTTTTATTGCTTTAGTTGATTTGAAGCACCCAAAGCAACATTTTGACTCTTAATTTTCCGCATTCCTATGTTATATTTCGCCCCACGATTTTATTGACTGTGGGCTTACTAATGTCTTTCAACCTTGCATTACTGACTGCGGCAGAAAAAAACAGAGTAGAACTTGATAAACAAGCTTCTTACCTTGTTTGGCGACTTAAGCAAGCAAAAGCGGGACCGGAAGAGATCACTAAGCAGATGGCCAAGATTGCTTCTGAAAGCGAAAAACAGTGGTTTCAACAGTCGATAGAGAAGTACAAAAGAGTGATGGGCGTTGCGTAGCGTCTATGCTCAGCAGGTGGCAAATTGCAAACAGCAAGCCTTCTGCTAAAATCCGTCGCAACACATTGAATTAGAGAGAACATCCCAATGGGAAGAAGTTTTGAAGTGCGCAAAGCCTCAATGGCGAAAACTCAAGGCGCAAAGATTAAAGTTTACTCAAAATACGGTAAAGAGATTTACGTTTGTGCGAAAAACGGCGGTACTGACCCTGACATGAACTTATCGCTGCGTCATCTGATCACGAAAGCGAAAAAAGACCAAGTACCCGCACACGTTATCGAAAAAGCACTGGATAAAGCCAGCGGTGGAGCAGGTGAAGATTACCAACCAGCACGTTACGAAGGTTTCGGCCCTGGTGGCGCGAGTGTGATCGTTGACTGTCTAACGGACAACGGTAACCGTACCTACCAAGACGTGCGCCAATGCTTCGTCAAAACGGGCGCGAAAATTGGTACTCCAGGTGTGGTTGCACACATGTTTGATCACCAAGCGGTTTTCCAATTCCAAGGCGATGATGAAGAAGCTATTCTTGAAGCGCTGATGATGGCTGACGCGGAAGTGACAGACATCGAGCATGAAGATGGTGTGATCACTGTATTTGCACCTAACACCGAATTCTTCAAAGTGAAAACTGCTCTGAACGAAGCATTCCCAGATCTGACTCTGGATGTGGAAGAGATCACTTTCGTTCCACAAAACCGCACTGTTGTAAGCGGTGAAGACGCAGAAAAATTCCAGAAGTTCCTCGATATGCTGGATGACTGCGATGACGTACAGCAGGTTTACCACAACGCGGATATCGAATAATCGTTATCTTAAAAAGCCGAGCGAAAGCTCGGCTTTTTCATTTTGGGATATCAGCATCCTACCTTCAGCGCCAAGTCATTTGGGTATAAAAACAAAAATCATAAGGAGAACAAGATGAGAGTCAGCTTTATTGGATTAGGCGTGATGGGGTATCCCATGGCGGGACATCTACAAAAAGCCGGTTTTGACGTCACGGTTTTTAATCGTACTCAGGCGAAAGCGGTGGCGTGGGCGAAACAGTTTGGCGGGCAGTATGCTGAAACGGTAGCAGAATGTGTCAAGAACGCCGATGTGGTACTCACTTGCGTAGGTAATGACGATGATGTACGCAGCATGACCACGGCAGCTACTGGCGCTATTCCCGCGATGAAACCGGGCGCAGTATTGATCGATCACACCACGACCTCAGCACTGTTGGCTGAAGAGTTGTCGGCAGCGGCGCAGCAAGCGGGTTTGCATTTTATGGATGCTCCTGTTTCTGGTGGTCAGGCTGGCGCTGAAAATGGCGTCTTGACCATTATGTGTGGTGGCGACGAAGCACTCTTTGCCAAGATGCAACCTATCTTTGCCGCTTACGGGCGCTCTTCGGTTTTGATGGGTGCGGCAGGGCAGGGGCAGCGCGCTAAGATGGTCAATCAGATCTGTATTGCCGGTGTGCTGAATGGTCTGTCTGAAGGACTGATGTTGGCAGAGCAAGCCGGTTTGGATATCCCGAATCTGGTGGCGTGTTTGAAAAATGGGGCGGCTGGCTCTTGGCAGATGGAAAATCGCGCGCTCACCATGAGCCAAGAGAAGTTTGATTTTGGCTTTGCGATTGATTGGATGATCAAAGATTTGGGTTTTTGCCTAGATGAAGCCGCGCAGTTAGGCCTGAGATTACCGATGACAGAAAACACGATGACCGCTTACCAGCGCCTTTCTGCGCAGGGGTTAGGTCGTATGGATACTTCCGTACTGATTCAAGCGGTAAAAGAAGCTGCTAAGAAATAACCATGCTGACCACAAAAAGCGCCTCAGTGTGAGAGGCGCTTTGGGTCAACAGTGACCTTGGTGCAGTTCGTGGTATAGCGGTTCAATTTACACTGTAAACAACTCACACCTTAAAGCGCGCCACCAGCTCATACAGCTCGTGAGCTCGTCCATTTAATGTCTGGCTACCTTGACGGTTCTGGTTCGCTAAATCCGCCGATTCGCTACTTTGGTCAGAAATTACCACAATACGTTGTGAGATCTCTTGTCCGACAATGCTCTGCTCTTCAGTAGCCGTCGCGATTAAGGCGTTCATATCCATAATAGTGCCAATTGACGCTTGGATTTTTTGGAGCGCTTCGGCCGCCGCGTTAGCTTCACGCACGGTAGTAATACTGCGCTGTTGGCTCGATTCCATCGCTTTTACGGCTGCGTCTGAGCCCGCTTTCAACTGTTGGATCATTGTGTGAATTTGCTGAGTACTCTCTTGAGTACGGCTAGCAAGCTTACGGACTTCATCGGCGACCACGGCAAAACCGCGGCCTTGCTCTCCGGCACGCGCGGCTTCAATTGCTGCGTTGAGGGCGAGGAGGTTAGTCTGTTCGGCAATATCTTGAATCACGGCCAATGAGCTAGTGATGTTATTGACATCGCCTTCAAGTTTGGCAATGACGCTGCTGGCATCGGCCACTTCTTCGGCCAAAGCTTGGACTGAGCGAGCCGCAGCGTTAACGATGTTATGAACGTCGGTCGCGTTATCTTCAGCATCTTTGGCTGACTGCGCGGCATTATTCGCGTTGTTAGAGATCTCTTGAGCGGTCGTTGTCATCTCGGTCATCGCAGTGGCCACTTGTTCGGTCTCTTCTCTTTGATTCGATGCTAAATGGTCAACTTGAGTCGCCCGTTGGCTCATGGCATTGGTCTCTTCAACCACTTGCTGCCCAACTTGATTGACCCGTTTAATGATGTTTTGCAAGCTCTCTACAAAGCGGTTAAAGTTGTGGCTCAATTTATGAAATTCAGGAACACTGAATTTTTCCATGCGCGCGGTTAAATCCGCATCGCCACTGGCAAATGAACTAATTGAATTATCAAACAGCTCCAGTGGGCGCATGATGCTTCGGTTAATCATTATTGCCATCACGCTAACCAGAATGACAATAAGCAGCGTAATGCCAGCCAGTGTATATAGTCCTTGTTCGAGCTGCTCTTCTGCGCGCGCTTCCATCTCTGCAATTTCAGCATCGACATCGTCAGTGTAAAAACCGGTCCCTATAGTGAGATCCCACTGCGGGAGATAGACCGAATAACTCAGTTTAGGTAAGGGCGTCTGTTCGCCGGGTTTGGGGAAATAATAGGTTGTGAATTGGTTTAATTTGGCGTTTTTCAGCAAATCTTGAATCAGATAGTTGCCTTGGGTGTCTTGCATGTTCATAAAGTTGTCGCCTAAGCCATTCGTCGCTTTACCTAATAACAGGCGAGTACCTTTTGAATCATAACCAAAGATATAACCGCTTTGTCCAAACTGAATTTCACGTAATATCGCGATTGCATCATCGAGAGGGGCTTGGCGGGCTTTGAGTGGAGCAAGCGCAGTATCCGCGATTTGCAAATAGGATTTCAGTTCGGCCTGTTTCATTTCCATCATGGCCTCACGGGTATTGCGCATCTGCTCTTGGCTGAGTAAGCGGGTTTCGCTAAAAGTAAAGTACATCATACTTAATGCTATGGTGAGTAAAGGCACCAAAGAAAGGATGTACAGGCGTTGTCGAATCGTCAGGCTCATAGTTGTGGCTCACTTCGTTAGTTATTATTCCCTTTCTCGTTGAAGCGGTATCGGTATTGGCTACGTCCGTTTACCCCAATCACATCGTCTGCTTATGCTCATGGGGATCAACTTGCTTGCACCTATCTGCAACTCCAAGTCGTTTGGGGATATGAGAACTTTATTAATAAGCCTAGTTCAAAAAGGGATATTGTGTAGTGAGTGGCGGAAGATGTTTGAGTATAAGCAAAGAGAGCGTGCTATACTCTGCGCCCTTTCAGTTCGATAGAGCGACCATCATGAACCTTAAAACCGATATTCAACAACTCAACAATCGCATCGATACTTGCCGCCGTAAGTTGGATGCTGCAAAAAGTCGTGCCGATTCAGAGATGGTCAGCAAGTTTACCGATGAATTAGAAGCCTTGACTAAGCGTTTGAATAGCGTGAAAGGCAAGCAAGATTACGAACTCAATAAAATGCGTAAAACCATTGCCGATATGCCTTTCTCTCGTGAGCTGACTAAGCTTGAGCAAGCGGATTTAGGTAAGCTGAAAAAATCGGTGAAAGGGTTAGTGATCGTGCATCCGACCACCAAAATCGGTAAAGCATTGCGTGTCGAAGTGATGACGGGTTTTGCGCCTAAGCCATTCTAAATATGGCAAAGAATTTAAATAGAAAGAGCCAGCGTTTGCTGGCTCTTTTGCGTTTGTCAGGTCGATTTAGTAGCCCATCAGCTGCAATAGTTGCTCGGCCGTTTGTACCGCTTCTTTGCGGTTGGCGATATTGAGTTTCTGATACAGATTACGAATGTGGGTTTTGATGGTGGTACCGGCCACATCCAACTCATGGGCAATCTGCTCATTACTGAAACCGGAGTAGATGAGCCCAAGCACTTGCCATTCACGTTGCGTGAGTGGACTAGTGCGCACTAGCTCTGGAATGTTCGGGTGATTCACCAGCTTTTCGACAAACTCTTCATCAAAATGAATGGATCGGCTGCGCTGAGTGGTGGAGATCTCCTTGAGCAGCAGATGGGCACGATGGCGCTCCAAATCCCCTAGCTCACCTTTGTGAACCAGCTTCTCCAGCAGATGACCAATCTTGCTGCCATCAATTAAGAAATTACCAATCATGCCGGTTTGGTTGGTGAGGCGAAGTGCTTGTTTGAGCTTATCGCAGGCTTGCAGATCATCCCCTTCAGTGATGGCCAAAAGCGCTTGCACAATCAGGTTGCGATTGGTGTCGGTGACCAGTTGGTACTTGTGCGCCTGTTCTTGAATAAACGCGAGAGTAGAACGCGCTTCGTCTAGCTCGCCTAATTGAATTTGCGCGCGGGCAATATTGCGCCACTGCAGTTGAAGGAAGTGGTTACACGCTTCCTCTGGGCGAATGCTAGATTGCAGCCATTGACGGATCTCGGCGTTGTTCTCTTTGGCTTGCCAGTAGAGCAGCAAGGAGAGTGAAGCGTTCGCCGTCCAATCCACATGGTAAGTAGATTGCTTGAGCAGGTGTTGGATCTGCTCAATGAAGCGTCCGGCTTTATCCAGCTCACCTCGGCCAATCGCAATTCTAGCTAGCATCGAATAACAGTGCAGGTGCTTACTTTGCGAATGGTTTTCTAGCACGCTCAGCCCCTTATAAGCGGCTTGTTCGGCTTCATCTAAGCGGTTCCAGCACCATAAAATCTGCGCGCGAATCCGCAGCAAAAATTCATGTAGCGGAACTTGGTGCAGTTGCTGCTCTTCAATCAATTTAAACGCGTTATCCTGTACTTCGTATGCGGCCTGCACATAGCCCTGCGCCAGTAAAATTTCACTTTGCTGCAGCAGAGCCCACAGTGCTTGGTGATACACCTGATATTGGCGTGCCAGTTTCTCGGTCTGCTGCATCATGGAGAGGGCACGGGTGAGGTGTCCTAATACGTGGTTCACTTCACCAACGACAGAGGTCGCGACAATGCGGCTGCGATAGGTGGTGTGATCCAACTGGCTTAACGCGAGTTCAGCGAGTTCCAGTGCTTTTTCTGGCTCGTTTTGGTTAATTGCGACTTGGGCACGCAGCGCGTTAAATTCGCCTTGCTCTTTGGTGGAGAGTTCTACATTCAGTGCCTGCATCTCTTTCGCTGCTTTGGCGAGTAATGCGCCCACATCGTTATAGCGATGCTGACTCTGCGCGAGCCAAGCTTGCAGCATGCACAATTTAGGCTCGCGATACAGTTGAGCGGGTGTAAGCAGATTGATTGCCGATTCCAACACCTCAAGCTCACCTTGGTTAAACATCTTCCAACCAAACTGGCTCAAAATGCTCGCCAGCAACTCGCTATCTTGCGCCAAACGCGCATGACGCAGTGCTTGATGAGGTGCCGCGGCTTCTAACCACGCTTTGGCGGCGGCGCGTTGCAAATCTTGCTCTTGCTGCGGAATGCGCGCTTGACGTTGGTGCGCTAAAAATTCAGCAAACAGATTGTGGAAGCGATACCAGTTAGTTTCCCCTTCCAGCGGTGAGATAAATAGCCCGAAGCGGTTAAGTGACTCAATCATTGCCAGAGCATCATCGCGCCCTGTTAAGCTGCAGACTAATGCATCGTCAAAATGATCGAGTACCGAACACTGCATCAAGAAATAGCGGGTTTCATCGTCGAGCAGATCAAACACTTCTTCGACTAGATAATCCCAAAGATGCGCATGGTTAAAGTGCGAAACTGATTCGATGGTTTGAGCGAGCGTGCGGTGCTGATGCTGCGCTTGGAGAGCGATGAGCTGCATCGCAGAAGGCCAACCTTCCACATAATCGCGTAGGTGATTCGCCGTCAGCGCATCAATCCCATCGGAAACGCGTTGGTTGAAAAAGCGGGTCGTCTCTTCGGTATCAAAAGCCAAAAGCTCATTGCCGATCTCAATCATTAAATCACGCACGCGCAGGTTAGCCGTACCCAAAGGTGGAGTTGAACGGCTGGTGACCACCAAGGTTAAGTTATCGGGCATGTGCTTTAAGAAAAAGCGCATCGCTTCGTGAATGGTTTCATCATGGATCAGGTGGTAATCGTCCAGCACCACATAACATTCGCCGTGGTAGTCGGCCATCTCGGCAAACACTTCACTAAACAGCGAATGCAATGACGAAAACTGACGCTTCTCTGCCAATTTTTGCGCATTGGGGCAGGCGTTATGGGTTGCTTTATTAATCGCTTGCAGCAGGTAGTTCATAAAGCGGAACGGATCGTTATCGCTATCATCAATGCTGTACCACCCCAGATTAGGCTTGTCGGCAAGCCACTGCGCGGCCATGGTGGTTTTGCCATAGCCGGCGGGGGAACGAAACAGCACCAATTTATAACAGGTGGCGTGCTGCAATAAATCCAGCACTCGGGGGCGGACGATGGCGTTATGCAAACGTCCCGGGCGAGTCAGTTTCGAAGGGATCCACATCTTCTTTCTCTCGTCTATTCCAGTCAGAGCCTCATGCTCTTTTAACTTGAAACGCAAGTTCCAAGCCTAAGGGGAGGTGAATACGCGAGGCGCATCACACTCAGATGGGCGAATGTTACTTGAAGTCATTCTGTGCGTTTATTGATCCATACTGAGTTTTTTGTCTTCTTCACGTTTCGCACGTTACTACGCCCTATATTTGTGATGTTTATCACTAATCAATCTTTTTAAAACGGACGATATTGTTCAAGCCTCTACGCCATTTAGTGAAAAATGGGTAACAACTGCGAAATTATTGTGATCTATTTAGCAGAGTGGACAAATGAGTGATGGCTCGTTTTCTGACTTTTCATAAAGCCTAGCTATGGTTAATCGGCAGGTGGTGTGATCCGAATCACTGCTATCTCTGGCTGAACGGTGCATTGATGGGAGCTAGATCACTCACTACCAGACTCCTGTGCCTCTACGCCTTGGCTCCTCCTCCCAATTGATGAGAAAAGTGGGAGGATGTTTTGCAAAAGTCGTAGAGGCAGGATAGGGCTCAGATGGATTAGAACCAAACAGTGAGAGTTCACAATGAAACCTACTCAACAGAAACAGTTTGACAAGAAGTTGTTCCAAGAAAACGTAAAGCGTCATTTGACCGCAACTTATGCTACAACAGTAGAGCACGCTTCGGCGCGTGCTTGGTATTTGGCGATGGGACGTGCCCTTGCTGAATTTACGACGTTTGATTTGCTGGAAACCGAACAGGATGAACGCATCCTCAATAGCAAAAGCCTGAACTACCTATCGCTGGAGTTCTTGATTGGCCGCTTAACCGGCAACAACTTGATCAGCATGGGTGTGTATGAAGCGGTTGCAGAAGCGATGGAAGAGCTTGGCCAGAACCTGAGCGACTTGCTGGAAGAAGAGCGCGACCCATCATTAGGTAACGGTGGTTTAGGCCGTCTTGCCGCCTGTTTTATGGATTCTTGCGCGGCGCAAGAATACCCGACCGTGGGTTACGGTCTGCATTACGAATATGGTTTGTTTAAACAGTCTTTTGAAGAAGGCCGTCAAAAAGAAGCGCCGGATGCATGGTGTGGAGTCGAAGGCTACCCGTGGGAAGTCGCGCGTCCTGAGCTGAAGCAGGAAATTGGTTTCTACGGCCACGTTGAAGTCGTCAATGAAAATGGCAAAGAGCGTCGTCGTTGGGTACCGGGCATGCTGGTGCAAGCGATGCCGTGGGATCTGCCGATTGTCGGCTACCAAAGTGATACGGTTTACCCGCTGCGTTTGTGGGAGTGTCGCGCAATCGCGCCTTTCTCGTTAGAAAGCTTCAATAACGGTAACTACTTTGAAGCGCAGCACGCGCTGATCGATGCAGGCAACATCACCAAAGTCCTGTATCCGAATGACAACCACGAAAAAGGCAAAACCCTGCGTTTGATGCAGCAGTATTTCCACAGTGCAGCGTCGGTGCGCGATATTCTGCGTCGCCACGAGGCGGCAGGGCACGCGTTGGCGGATCTGCCGAAATACGAAACCATTCAGCTTAACGATACGCACCCAACCATCGCGATTCCTGAGCTGATGCGCATTCTGATCGATGAAAAGCTGATGTCGTGGGAAGCGGCGTGGGCGATCTGTTCGCACACTTTTGCTTACACCAACCACACTCTGCTGCCAGAAGCACTGGAAACGTGGAGTGAGTCGCTGATCCAACGCCTGCTGCCACGTCACATGGAGATCATCTACGAGATCAACCACCGTTTCTTGCAACAAGTGCGTGCCAAATGGCCGGGTGATGTCGCGAAACAGCAAAAGCTCTCCATCATCGAAGAAGGCTTCCACCGCATGGTGCGTATGGCCAACCTGTGTGTGGTCGGCTCTTATGCGGTGAACGGCGTAGCGGCGCTGCACTCAGAATTGGTGAAGCGTGACCTGTTCCCTGAATTTGTTGAGCTCTATCCGGGCAAAATCCAGAACGTGACCAACGGTATTACGCCACGTCGCTGGCTGAAGTTCTGTAACCCAGGTTTATCGGCGCTGATTTCAGAGAAGATTGGCCATGAGTGGCCTGCGAAGCTGGATCAACTGACCAAAGTGGCGCAGTACGCGGAAGATGCGGCGTTCCAAAAACGCTTTATGGAAGTGAAAAAAGCCAACAAAGCGCGTCTGGCTGAGTGGGTGAAAGATCACATGGGCATCGAGCTTGATACCAATGCGATTTTTGATGTGCAGATCAAACGTCTGCATGAGTACAAGCGTCAGCATCTCAATATGCTGCACATTTTGTCGCTCTATCACCGCCTCATCAATGATCCAAGCTTTGACATGCATCCACGAGTGGTGTTCTTCGCTGCAAAAGCGGCGCCGGGCTACCACTTGGCGAAAGAGATCATCTATGCCATCAACATGATCGCGCAGAAAGTCAATAACGATCCGCGGGTCGGCAACAAGCTGAAAGTGGTATTCATCCCTGACTATCGCGTCAGCATGGCCGAAATCATCATTCCAGCGGCAGATGTGTCTGAGCAGATCTCGACCGCAGGTAAAGAAGCATCCGGTACCGGCAACATGAAGATGGCGCTCAACGGTGCGCTGACCATAGGTACCATGGATGGCGCGAACGTCGAAATTCGTGAAGAAGTGGGCGATGACAACATCTACATCTTCGGTCTTGAAGTGGATGGCGTAGAAGCACTGAAAGCGCGTGGTTATAACCCATACGATTTCTATCATGCCGATCCGCTCCTCAAAGCATCGCTGGATCTGCTGGTGGGTGAAGAGTTTACGCCGGGTGCTCCGGGCAAACTGCGCGCGACCTATGACAGCTTGCTCGATGGCGGTGACCCATATCTGGTGTTGGCAGATTTCGCCTCTTACGTGAAAGCGCATGAAGCGATCGACAAACAGTATCGTGACCAAGCGGGCTGGGCGAAAAAAGCCATCCTCAATACCGCGTTAGTGGGCAAATTCAGCTCCGACCGCAGTATCCGCGACTACGTGAATAACATTTGGAAACTGAGCGCTGTACAGCGTTAAGCCCCTTTGGTGAGTCAGACCCCTCTGGCTCACCTTTTTTACATACCCTACACGGAAGGGGAAAGCAGTCCCTTCGGAGAGAGCGATGAATCAAGACAATGCATTAAAACAAGTCGCTGCAATGGCAAAAATTGCCGATCGATATGTCAGCGCGTGGGGCAGTGAAGCTCAAGTGGAAGACGACACGATCCGTCGTCTTTTGGCGTCTCTTGGCTATGACACCAGTAGCGATGAAGCCTTGCTGCAATCGGCAGAGAAGAAACACAAAAAAGATGTGGTGGATCCGGTACTCGTGGTTCACCAAGGTTCGGCGATCGAAGTCCCGCTCTACCTTGGCGTGAGTGCGCGCGAAAGCGAATTTGATTGGCGCTTGCAGACCGAGCAAGGCGAGGTGCTGGAAGGCTATCTGCAATCACAAATTGTACGTGATGAACGTGCCGAAGGCGGCCCACTGGTGTTTGCTCTGCCTAACGATCTGCCTTTGGGCTATCACACCTTATTGATTGCCCGTAAGCGTCGCAAAGCACCTTACGAAATGACCCTGATTGTGACGCCACAAGCTTGCTACAAGCAACCAGCCTTGGCACAAGGCAAAAAGCTGTGGGGACCGAGCGTTCAACTTTATACCCTGCGTACCCAGCACAACTGGGGCATGGGAGACTTTGGTGATTTGAAACAACTCGTGGCGGATATTGCATCACGCGGCGGCGATTTTGTTGGCTTAAACCCGATCCATGCGCTGTTTCCAGCCAACCCAGAGGGCGCAAGCCCGTACAGCCCATCCTCTCGCCGTTGGCTCAACATTCTGTACATTGATGTGAGCTCAGTACCTGAATTTGCCCTCAGCGCCGAAGCGCAGCAAAAAGTCGGTAGCCCAGAGTTCCAACAGCGCTTGCAAAAAGTGCGTGATGCCCATTGGGTAAACTACAGCGAAGTGGCTGAGCTTAAAATGAGCGTCTTACCTCTGCTGTTTGCCGAATTTAAAAAACGTCATCTGGATAAGCAGACCGATCGCGCGCATGCGTTCTTAAAGTTTGTGGAAGAGGGCGGAGAAAGCTTGCTGCATCAAGCGGCGTTTGATGCGCTGCATGCCGAGTTACATGCACAAGATGCATCGGTGTGGGGCTGGCCTGTTTTCCCAGAGAAATATCGCCGTTTTGATCACAGTGCGGTACAAAAATTTATTGAAGATCATCAAGATGCGGTGCACATCTACATGTACTTACAGTGGATTGCCGATACTCAGATCCACGAAGTGCAATCCCTGGCCGAAGAAAAAGGTATGGCCGTTGGCTTATACCGCGATCTCGCCGTTGGCGTCGCTGATTCTGGTAGTGAAACGTGGGCCGATCACGGTAACTTGCTGCAAGATGTCAGCATTGGTGCACCGCCGGATGTACTGGGGCCTTTGGGGCAAAACTGGGGCTTACCGCCACTCAACCCACAGGCGCTTCAAGCCACGGCGTATGGCGCGTACATCAAACTGCTGCGTGCTAACATGAAACACTGTGGCGCATTGCGTATCGACCATGTACTGGGTTTGCTGCGTTTATGGTGGATCCCGAAAGGCGAAAACGCGACGAAAGGCGCGTACATTTACTACCCAGTCAAAGATATGTTGGCGATTTTGGCGCTCGAATCTCACCGTCACCAGTGCAGCGTGATTGGCGAAGATTTGGGAACCGTACCAGATGAAATTGTTGAGCTGCTACGCGACGCGGGCGTGCATTCGTACAAAGTCTTCTTCTTCGAAACCTCGAAGGAAGATGGTGGTTACGTTTCTCCGGCGCATTACGCAGAGCAATCCATGGCCGCACTTTGTACTCATGATATGCCAACCCTGCGCGGCTTCTGGCACTGTGATGATCTTAAAATGGGACGTGAAATAGGCCTCTATCCCGATGAAGAGCAGCTGCAAGGCTTATTTGACGATCGCCTGAAATCCAAACAGGGTATTCTCGATTCAGTGGCGTGGCACGGCTATTTACCGAATGGCGTTGGGCGTGATGCGACTCAGGTTCCGATGGATTCCTACTTGAGCGAAGCACTGCAACTGCATGTGGCGGCAGGCTCTTCCGCGTTACTGAGCGTGCAGTTGGAAGATTGGCTAGAGATGGATAAGCCAGTCAATATTCCGGGAACGGTCAACGAATACCCGAACTGGCGACGTAAGTTATCGATGAATCTGGACGAGATTTTTGCGCGCGAAGAAGTGAACCGCATTGCGGCACGTCTGACCGAAGTGCGCAGCAAAGCCAGCCAATAAGGAAATCAGTGACCAATTTCTTAACTATGGCCAAAAGAAGTTTCGGGTTGGTCACTCTTTCCTCCTTGCTAAGTCCGGTAAGATGGACACACGCTTTGCCCGCGCCTTGCGGGCTTTCTGTTATACCCAAATACCTTGAAGAGGCGCTAACACGCCGATCTTTAAGCCGGAAGGGGATATTCGCTAGTTAGGTTAGGAGTTAGGTTTGAAGATCACAAAAAAACCATCCAAGGTTCAACAATTTTATGATCAGTTGGCGCGTGCAGCGTTTGCTGATCCCTTTTCATTTCTAGGCCCTTACATTCCCGCTGAACAAGGTGCGCTGCGAGTGTGGATGCCGGGGGCTGACAACGTCGCGTTGGTGGTTGAAGGGCAAGCTCGTGTGGCGTTAGAGCGTGAAGGCGAGGGCGGCTTTGTGCTGAAAGATGGCCGTAATCTGCGTTTTACGCACTACCAATTGGCTGTCGATTGGGCGGGTACCGAGCAGTTACTCGATGATCCGTATCAATATCACGGCCTCTACGCTGAATATGAAGATCTGCATACGCCAAAGCAGATGTATCACCATATGGGGGCGCAGTTTGTCACCCTAGAGCGTGATGGAAAAATGGTCTCTGGCGTACGTTTTCTGGTGTATGCCCCTCACGCGGCGGCGTGCAGTTTGATTGGCGCGTTTAACCATTGGGATGGTCGTCGCCATCCGATGCAGCGTCTCGATTACGGTATTTGGGGAATTTTTATCCCCGGCTTGCCGGAAGGCACGCAATACAAATTTGAGCTGAAAGGCCCACATGGAGAAGGTCTGCCGCATAAAGCGGATCCGTGGGGTTTTTATGCTGAGCAATACCCTTCTTTTGCTTCTGTGACTTATGATCACCGTCGTTATCAGTGGCAAGATACGGCTTGGCAGCAGCGCCCTGTGACTGAAAAGCGTAAACAAGCGCTCTCGTTTTATGAGCTGCACGTTGGCTCATGGAAGCGAGGCGAAAACGGTGAATTCCTCAATTATCGTGAATTGGCCGATCAATTGGTGCCTTATCTGGTTGAGATGGGTTATACCCATGTTGAGTTAATGCCTGTCGCTGAGCACCCATTTTATGGTTCTTGGGGCTATCAACCGGTTGGTCTGTTTGCGCCCACTAGCCGTTACGGCTCGCCGGATGATTTCAAATATTTTGTCGATTTGTGCCACCAAGCGGGGATTGGTGTGGTGCTCGATTGGGTGCCTGCGCACTTCCCGTCGGATTCTCACGGTCTGGCCAATTTTGATGGCACGCCCTTATTCCATGATCCGGATCCACGTCGCGGTTGGCATCAAGACTGGAACTCTTACATCTACGATCTTGGTCGCGAGCATGTGCGCCGTTTCTTAGTCGCTAATGCGCTGTATTGGTTTGAGATGTTCCATATCGATGGCATTCGCGTTGATGCGGTCGCATCGATGCTCTATCTCGATTATTCGCGTAGCCATGATCAATGGATCCCGAATGTTGACGGTGGACGCGAAAACTACGATGCGATTGCTACCTTCAAATGGATGAACGAGGAGGTGTACAAACACTTCCCGAATGCGATGACGATTGCCGAAGAGTCGACTGCGTTTCCTGGCGTTTCTGCCCCGACCTTTATGGGCGGTCTCGGGTTTGGTTTTAAGTGGAACATGGGCTGGATGCACGATAGCTTATCGTACATCAAAGAGGATCCGGTGCATCGTAAATACCACCACAATACCCTGACTTTCCCGCTGATTTACGCGTTTAGTGAAAACTATGTGCTCTCTTTATCACACGATGAAGTGGTGTATGGTAAGCGCTCGCTTATGTACAAGATGCCGGGTGATGAGTGGCAGCAAACCGCCAACTTACGCGCCTACTTGGGTTATATGTATGGTCAGCCGGGCAAAAAACTCAACTTTATGGGTACCGAATTAGGACAGACTGCGGAGTGGGATCACGATGGTCAGTTGCAGTGGTTCTTAACGCAATTTGAGCGCCATGCGGGGATCCAGCGTTTGGTGCGTGATTTGAACCATCTGTACCAAGCCCAAACCGCGTTGCATCAGCTTGATTGCGATCCGCGTTGCTTCGAATGGCGCTTACAAGATAATGCCGATCTCAGCGTGATCGCCCATGAACGGATGGATGAAGCTGGTAATCGTGTGTTAGTGATCACCAACTTCACGCCTGTTCCACAGCAGGCATTTCGCTTAGGTGTTCCTAAAACAGGGAAGTACCGCTTGTTGCTCAATACTGATGCCAAGCAGTACAACGGCAGTGATTATCCGGTATTGCAGGATGTGAGTACGGAAGCGATCAGCAGTGAAGGTTTGGATCAATCGCTGCTATTGAGTGTGCCGCCGCTCGCGACGCTATTTTATCAATGGAGTGCGAAGTAGCTCTTCCCGTTTGTCGTTATATAGCCTTCCTACTTGAAGCTGCAACGCCAAGTAGGAAGGCTATACCTTATGAAAAAAACCGCTGTGGCGGTTTTTTTGTTGATTTCCTACTCATGCTCTTCTACCTGCAGGGCTAAGTGGTGAGTGGATCTCTCTGAATACGGGATCTTTGCCAAAGATCTCTGCTTCCTAAACTCGTGACTTTTTGCCCGCCAAGCAAGATCTTGCTCAGCGTTGGGCAGCTTTTTGCTTTGTTGATGGGACTATTTCTATAACTTATTGATTTTGAATGGTGTGAAAGTTGGCATCCCACTTGCTCTTTGTATCGCGACGGTGCGCAGAGCGC
>NZ_JHXR01000003.1 GCF_000621645.1 Vibrio cholerae ATCC 14035
AAGCGTTGTGAGGCGTTGAGCTAACCTGTACTAATTGCCCGTGAGGCTTAACCATACAACACCCAAGGGGTTTTGTAGTGGACTCAAAGCTAAGCGCATAAGAATGTGTGTGAGAACGAAGACAGCTTTCCAGAATTGTTGGTTATCACTTTTTAAGAAAAAGTGAAATCAAAAACAGAATTTGCTTGGCGACCATAGCGTTTTGGACCCACCTGATTCCATCCCGAACTCAGAAGTGAAACGAAACAGCGTCGATGGTAGTGTGGGGTCTCCCCATGTGAGAGTAGAACATCGCCAGGCTTTAATTTAAGAAACACGTTACTTATAACGTGTTTTAAATTTTTGTGTGCTGATATGGCTCAGTCGGTAGAGCGCATCCTTGGTAAGGATGAGGTCCCCAGTTCGATTCTGGGTATCAGCACCATCTATTTCGATGCTTAGCTCAAAGCTGACATCACAAAATTTGTTTGGCGACCATAGCACTTTGGACCCACCTGATTCCATCCCGAACTCAGAAGTGAAACGAAGTAGCGCCGATGGTAGTGTGGGGTTTCCCCATGTGAGAGTAGGACATCGCCAGGCTTGATTTACGAAGCCGCTGTAGATATACAGCGGCTTTTTGCATTTCACTTTTTCTAGTTTATTTCTTTTCTTTCGTATCGTTCAGTTTCCAATCATATTGGTAGTCGATTTTTCCTGAATAAAGGGATAGCTCAGGACGATACTGCGCAAGGTGAATAAGAAGCTCTTTTTTATTACCAAAATCAACGGCAAACCAGTCATAAATAGAGGAGAGGATTAAGGTGTCATTGTTCAATGTTGCTCCCTTACTGCTGTTGATAAAGGTATGTGCTGCGTTACTAAGTAGTCGTTCTGTGTTTTGTGCAGTAAAAGCTTGGGATTGCAGATTTGGGCAGCCTAGGCTGGCACAATTGACCGCATAATGGGTTCGTGGATCCTTCCAGATAGGGCGTAAAATTCGATGCTCGATGTCATTGAGGGTTAGGGTTTGTCCTGCCACAGTAAAAACTTTCTCATCCCACGGCCCAAAACTGAATAGGCCCCCTAGTTTGGTTATGGACGCGACTGGGTAGTTATCCAAAATTAATTTCACTGTCAGAGCGTTGTAGAGATTAACCCAATAAGCATATTGCTCTTGGCGGTTAAATTCTCTTGGATCCAATTTTGAAAGTTGATCTAAGTAATCATTGAGTAGCGTTTTATCTTCCTTTGTTACTTCTGCATAACGAAAGAGGGCGTTCTCTCCCACTTGGACAAGATTGCGATCGAGGATGCTTTGCCAAGCTTGGTGAGAGACGCTTGCCGTATTACTGTCGTTGCTCGCTTGCCAATAAGCCCAAAGCTCCGCCTTTGGCGCTGCGTATACTATGTTGGAAAAAATCAGAATAAAGAAAGCGAAGAGTGTTTTCATATCAGAGTAACCTTATCGTGAGATTGTGATTAGCTAGACCCGATGGCAACGCATTTTCTTTCGCGATAAAAAAGGCTGCCATTTGGCAGCCTAGAAATGCTTATTTTAAGAAGCTCGGTATCTTGGCTTCATACTCCGCAATTTTTGCTTCGTGCTGTAGAGTCAGGCCGATATTGTCTAAGCCATTAAGTAGACAATGGCGACGGAAATCGTCAATCTCGAAATGGTAGGTTTTACCATTCGCGGTTACGCTCAGCGCTTCTAAATCGACGGTAATAGTTGCTCCTTCCGTATCATGAACATAGGTAAAGAGCTCATCCACTTCTTGCTCGGTTAAACGAACGGGCACCATCTGGTTGTTGATCGAGTTACCATAGAAAATATCGGCAAAGCTTGGAGCAATCATCACTCTGATGCCGTAATCCGCTAATGCCCAAGGGGCGTGTTCGCGCGAGGAGCCGCAACCAAAGTTCTCTCTTGCGAGCAAAATGCTAGCGTCTTGGTAGCGAGGTTGGTTCATCACAAATTCTGGGTTGGCTTTTTCACCTGCATCGTCCAAAAATCGCCAGTCGTGGAACAGATGTTTGCCAAAGCCAGTGCGATTCACTTTTTGCAAAAACTGCTTTGGAATGATCGCATCGGTATCGACGTTGGCGGCATCAAGAGGAACGACTAAGCCGGTGTGTTGCTGAAATCCTGACATGGGGTTCTCCTTGAATTAAAACTGACGAATATCGACGAAGTGACCAGCAATCGCTGCAGCGGCTGCCATTGCTGGGCTAACTAAATGAGTGCGACCATCACGTCCCTGACGTCCCTCAAAGTTGCGGTTTGAGGTAGACGCGCAGCGTTCTCCTGGCCCTAAGCGGTCATTGTTCATGGCTAAACACATTGAGCAACCCGGTAAGCGCCATTCAAATCCTGCTTCAATAAAGATCTTATCTAAGCCTTCCGCTTCGGCTTGCGCTTTCACTTGTTCGGATCCGGGCACGATCAATGCTTGGACATGAGAGGCGACTTTTTTCCCTTTGGCTACCGCTGCCGCAGCGCGCATATCTTCGATGCGCGAGTTGGTGCATGAACCGACGAACACTTTATCGACCTTATAATCGGAGAGCATTTTGCCGGCTTCAAGTCCCATGTAAGCCAGAGCTTTTTCTGCTGAGCTGCGTTCAACAGGATCGGCAAACTGGCTAGGTGATGGGATTGGCTCATCAACGGCAATCACTTGGCCTGGGTTGGTACCCCAAGTCACTTGCGGTTTGATTTCACTGGCTTCAAGCGTCACGACGGCATCGAACTGTGCATCCTCATCGGTTTTTAATGTTTGCCAATAGTCGACAGCAGCATCCCAATCACTGCCTTGTGGGGCAAACTTGCGGCCTTTGATGTAGTTGAATGTAGTTGCATCAGGGGCAATCAAGCCTGCTTTCGCACCAAGTTCAATCGCCATGTTACACACGGTCATGCGACCTTCCATGGAGAGATCGCGAATCGCTTCTCCACAAAATTCCACGACATAGCCTGTACCGCCAGCGGCAGTTGTTTTACCAATGATCGCCAGTACGATGTCTTTAGCGGTGATGCCGGGAGCCACTTTGCCCCGCACTTCGATTTTCATCGTCTTAGCGCGGCCTTGCTTTAGGGTTTGGGTAGCCAGTACGTGTTCTACTTCTGAGGTGCCTATCCCAAAGGCAAGCGAGCCGAATGCACCGTGAGTTGCGGTGTGTGAATCACCACATACAATCGTCATGCCGGGGAGGGTAATACCAAGCTCAGGTCCCATCACATGCACAATGCCTTGGTACTTGTGGTTAATGTCGTACAGCGTGACGCCAAACTCTTCGCAGTTTTTGGAAAGCGTTTGCATCTGGATGCGCGCCATTTCACCTGAGGCATTGATGTCTTTAGTAGTGGTGGAGACGTTGTGATCCATGGTCGCAAAAGTTTTGCTAACTTGGCGTACCGGGCGACCTTTTTCACGCAAGCCATCAAAGGCTTGTGGAGAGGTCACTTCATGGACTAGATGACGATCGATGTACAGAATCGGCGTTTCACCCGGTGCGGCCACCACCACATGGGCATCGTAAATTTTTTCGTAAAGAGTTTTGGCTTTTGACATTGCTTCTTCCTTGAGCTCAGAGAGCTAAAGAGGAGTGGGGTAACCCCACTCTCAAACTTATGAATTCAAAATATAGCTTGCGATTTTATCGCCCATTGCTGAGGTCGATAGGGCTGGTTTACTGCCTGCGAGATCCGCCGTCAGTTCACCTGCTGCTAATGCTTGGCTAACCGCGTTTTCAATATCACGCGCTGCCGCTTCTTCACCTAAGCTGTAACGCAGCATGAGTGCCGCAGATAAGATCTGCGCGACAGGGTTGGCGATGTTTTTGCCTGCGATATCTGGCGCGCTGCCGCCCGCTGGTTCGTACAAGCCAAACTTGCTCTCATTCATACTGGCCGAAGGGAGCATGCCCATGGAGCCTGTGATCATCGCGCATTCATCAGAAAGGATGTCGCCAAAAATGTTCGAGCAGAGCATCACATCGAACTGTGCTGGATCTTTGATAAGTTGCATGGTGGCATTATCGATGTACATGTGTGAAAGCGAGACATCGGGATACTCTTTGGCAATTTCGCTGACCACTTCGCGCCACAGTATTGAGCTTTGCAGCACGTTAGCTTTGTCGATAGAGCAGACTTTCTTACGACGCAAGCGAGCCGACTCAAAGGCGATTCGCGCGATACGTTCAATTTCAAAACGGTGGTAAACCTCAGTATCGAACGCTTTTTCATGAGCGCCTTCACCTTCACGGCCTTTGGGTTGACCAAAGTAAATGCCGCCAGTCAGCTCACGTACCACCACAATATCGAAACCGCGAGCAGAGATATCAGCACGTAGGGGCGAAAAGGCTTCCAGACCTTGGTGGATCTGCGCGGGGCGCAAATTACAAAACAGTTGGAAGTGCTTACGCAGTGGTAGCAAAGCACCGCGTTCAGGTTGCTCGTTAGGTGGCAGATGTTCCCATTTTGGCCCTCCGACGGAACCAAACAAGACCGCATCCGCTTCTTCACAGGCACGCAGAGTGCTTTCTGGCAGTGGGCAACCATGGTTATCAATCGCAATACCACCAACATCGTGCTCTTCACGACTGAAACGAATGCCGTGTTTTTGCTCAATCGCATCCAACACTTTGTGGGCTTGTGCCATCACTTCCGGGCCGATACCGTCGCCGGGTAATACGGCAATTTTGTAATCTCTGTCTGTCATGCGAGTCCTTTATGATCGATTTTTAAGTTGTGTTTGTGTCGCCTAAGGTTCTTGAATACTGAAGCTACTCAGGGTTAGCAGTAACTTCAGTAGAGCTAAGGAGTATGAGCATTAAACCGTAGCGACGCTTTTTTTCTGTTTAATCTGGGCGATTTGATCCGCGCGATGAATGCTATTGATAACATGCAACAAGGCTTGACCGGAAGCTTCAACGATGTCGGTTGAGACGCCGGTACCGTGATATTTACGTCCTTTGTAGTTGGCGATGATATCCGCTTGACCAAGACCATCTTCACCTTCGCCTTTGGCGGTGAGATCGAATTTATCGAGTACAATCTCATACCCTGTGATGCGATAGATACACTGATATAACGCATCGACTGGACCATTACCAACAGCGGCTTCGCATTTTTCTTCACCGCCACACAGCAACTTAATACTGGTGGTGGCCATCACGCTACCCGATTGCACGCTCAAGTAATTGAGTTTGTAGAAGTCATCTTCTTCACGCAAATTAGAGAAATGCATCAAGGCCTCTAAATCGTAATCAAACACTTGGCCTTTGCGATCTGCCAGCTTCAAGAAGTCTTCATACAAGGCATCCAAATTGTATTCATTTTCGTTGTAGCCCATTGAATCCATATGGCTTTTCACTGCGGCACGCCCACTACGACTAGTGAGGTTCAGTGCTTGGTTTTTGAGGCCTATCGATTCGGGGGTCATGATTTCGTAGGTATTTTTGTTTTTGAGCATGCCATCTTGGTGAATGCCCGAAGAGTGGCTAAACGCATTGGCTCCGACAATCGCTTTGTTGCTTTGAATCGGCATGTTGCATAGCTGGCTGACAAGCTTGCTGGTACGGCTGATCTCGTCGTGTTTAATGCCTGTGGTTACCCCGAGCAACTCTTGACGGGTTTTGATGATCATCGCGATCTCTTCCAATGCGCAGTTACCCGCACGTTCGCCAATACCGTTGATGGTTCCCTCTACTTGACGAGCTCCCGCTTGAATAGCGGCAATCGAGTTGGCTACCGACATGCCTAAGTCGTCATGACAATGCACGGAGATGATCGCTTTATCGATATTGGGCACTCGGTTAAACAGCGTTTGAATAATGCCGCCAAATTCGCTCGGCACTGTGTAGCCGACCGTATCTGGAATATTGATGGTACGCGCACCGGCATTGATCGCGGCTTCGACCATACGGCACAAGTTATCGATAGGTGTGCGGCCAGCATCTTCACAAGAGAACTCCACATCATCCGTATATTGACGCGCATGTTTCACCGCTTTGACTGCCATTGCGACGACATCGTCATAGCTGCGGCGCAATTTGTCTTGTACATGGATAGTGGATGTGGAGATAAAAGTGTGAATACGAAAGGCTTCGGCGACTTTCAAGGCTTCTGCCGCGGCATCAATGTCTTTCGCAACGGCTCGCGAAAGGGCACAAACACGGCTATTTTTGATGTTTTTAGCGATGGTTTGTACCGATTCAAAATCGCCCGGAGAGGAAACAGGGAAACCTGCTTCGATAATATCTACCCCTAAGCGCTCCAGTGCGTAGGCGATTTGCAGTTTCTCTTTTACCGTCAGGCTGGCAGACAAAGCCTGCTCTCCATCGCGTAATGTGGTATCGAATATAATCACCTGATTGTTCATGTTTGCTTCCTCGCACTGAGAGTTAACGGCTAACTTCCTGAATATTGTTGTAAAAATCGGCTATAAAAAAACCCGCATCAGCTGCGGGTTTTTTATCTTGTGTGGTGTTTTTCGTCCACAGCCTACCCGCGTGATGGTTCCACGATCAGTAGTAGGCCTAGCAGGAGAGAAAAACGCATTGTCATCTGTAACAATCCACACAATTAAGTTAACAGATTAGTACCGTACTCGACACAATGCGTCAACCCCAAAGTTGATTTTTTATTCATCTTGATAAGTATTTGAGCGTAACACTGAGAAACGAGCAGTTGAAAAGGCAGGTAATTTGAAGAAAAAGTATCCGAGTATTTATAATTCATCGAATGATGAATAAGGAACTCTGATGACATTACGTAAAGTCGGCCGACCAAGCCAACAGACTCAAGCTCGTGACCAGTTGATCATGCATGCCCGTGAGCTTTTCTCTGTCATGCCTTATGACAAAGTATCGACACGTTTGATTGCGAGCAAAGCGGGCGTCGATATCAGTTTAATTCGCTATTATTTTGCGAATAAAGCTGGCTTATTTGAGACCATGTTGCGTGAAACTTTGCTACCGATGAAAGCGCAGCTCGGGTTGTTGGTTGCTGAGAGTAGTCACCAAAATCTGACCGATTTAATGCGTACTTATTATCGAGAAATGTTCAAAATACCGTATTTCCCACGTTTGATTATGCAGGTGATGAATACGCCTGGTAGCGATATGAAAAAGCAGTTGATTGAGAAAGTGGTTCTCGATATTACGCGTCCGATTCAGGAAACTTTGTTTGAGAAGCTGATTGAGCGAGGCGTGATTCGAGAAGGTATGGATCCGCAACTGTGCAAAATTTCTTACCTAAGTTTAATGATTTTTCCTTTTATCGCTCCGCCAGCCCTACTTAAGATTCATGGGGTTGAATTATCACAAACCTTCCTTGAAAGCTTGGTTGAGCACAACATTCAGCTAATGGAACAAGGGTTTATAACGAGAATGGGATAAGCTCTCAACATAGAGTGCATACCTAGGCTGACCGCTCGCTTGTCACCATTTCGACAAACAATTTTCACCTGACTGTCATTTGCTGCCGATAAGATCAAAGCATCACCTCACCAGAAGGAAGGATGTGTGATGAGAGCTATGGAACCGATCGCTAAACTCGATTTAGCTTTTTCATTACTCTGCTTACAGCATAAGTACAATACGCGAGTCGCGAGGCTCAGTAAGTCAATTTCTCATACAGGAGATGGGCATCTTTACGCGCTGATGGGCATTTTAGCTTGGTGGTTAGATGAGACTCATGGGCTGCTGTTTCTCGCGGTTGGCCTGCTTGCGTTTGCTATTGAATTACCGATTTATTGGTTGCTGAAAAACAGTTTTCAGCGCCGACGTCCACAAGAACTTTCTGCCTTAGTCACGGCTTATATCACGCCGAGCGATCGCTACAGCTTACCGTCGGGACATACCGCTGCCGCCTTCGTCATGGCGACATTAATTGGTTATATCTATCCTCATTGGTATGCCGTCGCACTTTGTTGGGCAGGTTTAATTGGCTTGGCGCGAGTGTTATTAGGCGTGCATTTTCTAAGTGATGTGATCGCTGGAGCTTTGCTTGGCATGGGCAGCGCAACCTATGCAATGAGCGTAATGGAGAAAAGCATTTGAAAATACTGTATGGCGTTCAAGGAACCGGGAATGGGCATATTGCGCGTTCAAGAGCCATGTGTGCGGCACTTAAGCAGCAGCAAGTTGATGTGGATTATCTGTTCTCAGGACGTCCTGTTGAGAACTATTTTTCAATGGAATGCTTTGGTGATTTTGCGACTCGACGAGGGCTGACCTTTGCCACCGAAAATGGCCACGTCAATTACGTTAAAACGTTACGTAAGAATAATCTGTTGCAGTTTTGGAATGAGGTGAAGCGCTTAGATCTTTCTGGTTATGACCTGATTTTAAACGATTTTGAGCCAGTGACGGCTTGGGCTGCCAAATTACAAAATATTCCCTGTATTGGAATTAGTCATCAGAATGCCTTCTTGTATCCAGTGCCATTAAAAGGTGCTTCTTGGCTGGATAAAGCGATCTTGCGGCATTTTGCGCCAGCCCAGTACCATTTAGGTTTACATTGGTACCATTTTGAACAGCCTATTTTGCCTCCCATTATTTATGCGCCGGAGCAGCCGCTGAGTCAGCAGAACTTTATATTAGTCTACCTTCCATTTGAAAATGTGAATGAAATCTGTGAGTTACTGTATAGATTTACCAATATTCACTTCATTTGTTATCACCCCGAGGTGCCAGAAAACGAGTTGACGGAAAATGTCGAACTGCGTCGTTTGCATCATGGTGATTTTCAGCATCATTTACACCAATGCAGCGGAGTGATCACCAGTGGTGGTTTTGAGTTGCCTTCGGAAGCTTTAGCGTTAGGCAAAAAATTATTAATGAAGCCATTGGCTGGCCAATTTGAACAGGTGAGTAATGCGGCAACCCTTGAAACACTTGGGCTGGCAAGTGTGATGGAGTTTCTTGACCCTGCCTGCTTACGTCTGTGGCTTGATGAGAAACAGGCTGAGCGAGTGATCTATCCCGATGTGGCTCACTTTTTAGTTGAATGGATTCTCAAGGGGAAATGGGAAAATAGTGAAGTACTTTGTCAGCAACTTTGGCAAAAAGTCGATTTCCCCAGTTACGCAATTTTGGGTAATGAACTGACTAACTCAATGAGTCCTTCGTTAAAACATTTTTAACGTGAATATTAGTGTTCAGTAAAGGATGTATCTATTGTTCAAATTAATAATTAATAAAAACCCATTAAAAATGCATTTTTATAGATTTTTATAAAAATTAATCGTATTGATTATTAAGGCTTTTTTAAAGTAATGACTAAAATAAACTGACTTTTTGTCAATGCTATTGCATAGCTTCGAATGATTAGCCGATATTACTCGCCATCCACCAAATATCTGGGCGGTAAATATTACAAACAGCGCTTATCTTTCCACTGGCGATTTATGCATATTTATCGCTAGTGACGACACTGTGAGGCATGCAAATGTTAGATAAAAAAGACGCAATGAGTGCCATTGCGAGTTACCGCATGGAAAGCACCCTCCGAGGCGTAGACCTCAATCTGTTAACCGTTTTTGATGCAGTAATGCAAGAGCAAAACATTACGCGAGCGGCACACAACTTAGGTATGTCACAGCCTGCGGTCAGTAATGCCGTGGCGCGTTTAAAAGTGATGTTCAATGATGAGTTGTTTATGCGCCAAGGGCGTGGCATTCAGCCAACCCAGCGTGCTCGCCAACTGTTTGGCCCGATCCGTCAAGCTTTGCAATTGATCCGTAACGAGCTACCGAGTTCAGTTTTCACACCGGAAACCTCAACGCGTCTGTTTAAGCTCGCGATCTGCAGTCCTTGCGATTTACGCTTTGCTCCTCAGATCATGGCATCGATTGATGAATTAGCACCGAGTGTACAATTGCATTTGGATGCAGAGTTTGATCGCCAAATCGCAGAGCGCATGCGTTATCAAGAAATTGATTTTGTGATTGATTACGCTCGATTTGATGATCAAGGTTTTTCAAGCACTGAGATTTTCCAAGATGAGTTGGTGGTGGTGGCATCAAAACTTCACCCTCATATCCAAGGAAGTATCACGGCCGAACAATTGAGTGCGGAAAAACACGCAAAATTGTCCAAAGTGCATGGGCAGCGTAGTTTCTCTGAACTGGCGTACCGTGATTTTGATTGCCAGTCTTATTACGAAGGCACCAGCCTGAGCAATGTGTTGTATGTGGTCGGTCAGTCTGAACTGGTGACCGTTGCTCCACGTTGGATGGCGGAAAATGCGGCCAATCGTGATGAGTTGCAAATCCTCGCTTTCCCATTTGCTGAGTCCAAAATCTCGGGTTATCTGAGTTGGCATGAGTCGAGTGAAAAAGACAAAGGCCATATCTGGCTGCGTGACCAACTGATGGTGATTTGTGGCGAAGTGGTCGCGAATCGCTGATCCTTTGTTCATTCTACGTTTCTAAAGCCTTGGGCAGTAAAAACTGTCCAAGGCTTTTTTGTTACAGAATGAGTTTTAATCGATAACTTTGACGTTAGTCAGTTGTGTTTTGGCCTTTGAAATGTACACTTGTGCGCTGAAAAAAGGCTTACAGGTGTAAGCTACAGGTAAGAGATATGACGAACTTAGATTTCCACATCGTTAAACGGATCCGCCAACGTATTGCCCAAGGGGGTGATAACGCCGCGCTAAAACATAAACAAAACGGCCAATGGCAAGCAATCAATTGGCACCAGTTTGGTGAACAATTGGATGAACTCTCGATGGCGTTGTTAGCTCAAGGCATCGGTGTACAGGACAAAATTGCGATTTTTTCCAACAACATGCCACGTTGGACGATTGCTGATTTTGCCGCCTTACAGATCCGTGCGGTAACGGTTCCTATCTATCCTACCAATACGCCAGAGCAGGCGGCTTACATCTTACAGAATGCGGATGTGAAAGTGGTTTTTGTGGGTGAGCAGGCACAATTTGATGCTGCACTCAGCCAATTTGAACAATGCCCAGAGCTGCGTCTGATTGTGGCTATGAATGCCAATATCGACCTCAAACAAGCCAGTTGTGCGATGCATTGGGATGAGTTTGTTGCTCAAAGTCACCATCAAGATCGAGCGCCGTTGGATGCCTTAATTGAGCAGGCCAACTATGACGATCTGTTTACCCTCATTTATACCTCCGGCACTACCGGAACGCCGAAAGGGGTGATGCTGGATTATCGTAATATCGGTGCTCAGCTAGAGGGACACGATCAGCGCCTGAATCTGACTCAAGAGGATGTCTCACTCTGTTTCCTGCCACTTTCTCATGTCTTTGAGCGAGCATGGACGGCGTATGTGCTTTATAAAGGTGCGACCAACTGTTACTTGCAGGACGTGGCTCATGTGCGTGAAGCTTTAGCTGAAGTCCGTCCAACCGTGATGTGTGCCGTACCGCGCTTTTATGAAAAGATCTTCTCAGCAATCCATGAAAAAGTCGTTAAAGCGCCGTTGGTACGCAAGGTTCTTTTTACTTGGGCTGTCAATATGGGGGCGAAAATGGCGGTGTGCCGTCAGCAGCAGCGCCAACCTTCTTGGATGCTTAAACAGAGCCATCAATTCGCTGACAAGCTGGTGTTAAGTAAGCTGCGCGCTTTGCTTGGGGGAAGAATCAATTTCATGCCTTGTGGTGGCGCTAAGTTGGATGAAACCATTGGCCGCTTTTTCCATGCGATTGGTATTAACGTCAAGCTTGGTTATGGCATGACCGAAACCACGGCCACGGTTTCTTGTTGGGATGACCACTGTTTTAACCCAGATTCGATTGGGCTTTCTATGCCGGGAGCTCAAGTCAAAATTGGCGAGAACAATGAAATTCTGGTTCGTGGTCCTATGGTGATGCGTGGCTACTACAAGCTCGATAAAGAAACCACCGAAAGTTTTGATGAGCAGGGTTTTCTGAAAACGGGTGATGCGGGTCATATTGATGAAAATGGTAATTTATTTATTACCGATCGCATCAAGGAACTGATGAAAACCTCAGGTGGTAAATATATTGCGCCGCAGGTGATTGAAGGGGCGATTGGTAAAGATCATTTCATAGAACAGATCGCGGTGATTGCCGATACGCGCAAGTTTGTCTCGGCTTTGATTGTGCCTTGCTTTGATTCATTGGAAGAGTATGCCAAAGAACTGAACATTAAATATCATGACCGTCTGGAGCTTATCAAACATAGCCAAGTACTGGAGATGTTTGAAAAGCGCGTTAATGAGTTACAAAAAGAGCTGGCGAAATTTGAACAAGTGAAGAAGTTTAGATTGTTGCCAAAAGCATTTTCGATGGACAGTGGTGAGCTGACACCGACCCAAAAACTGCGTCGTAAAGTGATTAACGATCGCTATCAGGATGAAATCGAAGAAATGTACCAAGATTCTCCGAAAAAATAGCGCGATCAAGCTATTATCTTGATGTTCTAAACACCTCTTGGCGAAAATCGCTCAGAGGTGTTTTTATATCTGCAATACTATGACCCATGCCCTTGCTACCTGAGGCAACAAGCTTCGCTCATGCCAATCACATTGTCTTTTGGTGTTGATGGAAGGGTGGGAGCCGATACTCCGGTGTGCTGACAAAATAATCTACTTTTTTTTAACTGCTCAATGGCTGTTCAACCTAAAAGCAAGGTAAAGGTTGAAATGGAATGCTTAATCACCGTCTTATTTTCGATTCTGCTGTAAAAGTGCGCAAATTGGGGTTAGACCAGTTGCTAAGAAAGCGTTACATTTGTTGCGTAACCTCGCGGCTGTTATGACAGACGCAGGACATAGCCGAAAGCGGAGCGTTTTCGAATTAGGCTACAAATAAGCCCTAAACTATGTAAAACCAACCCTTTTGCCGACCGAGCACAAGGTATGTTGGTAAGGAGACAAGATGGAAATGCTATCTGGCGCAGAGATGATCGTCCAATCTCTGATCAATGAAGGTGTGGAGCAAATCTTCGGATATCCCGGCGGTTCAGTACTCGACATCTACGATGCCCTTCACGAAAAAACAGACCAAATTAAACACGTTCTGGTTCGTCACGAACAAGCCGCAACACATATGGCTGATGGCTATGCGCGCGCCACTGGAAAACCGGGCGTAGTGCTCGTCTGCTCAGGTCCGGGCGCCACCAATACGGTGACTGGGATTGCAACCGCCTATATGGACTCGATTCCGATGATTGTGATCTCCGGTAACGTAGCCACTAATCTTATTGGTAACGATGCATTTCAAGAGTGCGATATCGTCGGCGTGTCTCGTCCCATCGTTAAACACAGCTTTTTGGTGAAAAAAGCCGAAGATATTCCTGAAACCATCAAAAAAGCGTTTTATATCGCGTCAACGGGGCGTCCTGGTCCTGTAGTGATTGACGTGCCAAAAGATGTGATGAGCCCGCTTAATAAGCTGCCTTATGAGTATCCAGAAACCATTAAAATGCGCTCTTACAACCCAACGACGGCTGGCCACAAAGGACAGATCAAAAAAGGGTTACGCGCACTGCTCGATGCGAAAAAGCCAGTACTGTACGTCGGTGGCGGGGCGATTATTGCTAATGCAGATCAGCAAATTCGCCAACTTGCAGAGGCTTTAAATCTGCCCGTGGTTAGTACTTTGATGGGATTGGGCGTTTTTCCTGGCACTCATAAAAACTCACTGGGTATGCTTGGCATGCATGGTGTGTATGAAGCCAATATGGCGATGCACAATGCAGATCTGATTTTTGGGGTAGGTGTGCGCTTTGATGACCGTACGACTAACAACCTAGAGAAGTACTGCCCCAACGCGAAAATCATGCATATCGATATTGACCCGTCATCGATTTCTAAAAACGTGAAAGTCGATCTGCCGATTGTTGGTTCTGCCGACCAAGTATTGGATGGCATGCTCAAGCTTCTGGAAGAGAGCGCTGAGCGCAATGATGCGGCAGCATTGGATAGTTGGTGGAATGAGATCCAAGTGTGGCGTGATCGTCAGTGTTTGGCTTATGAAACCTCAGCAGAACGGATTAAGCCTCAGCAAGTGATTGAAACGCTATATAAAATCACGGAAGGTAAAGCAATTTTGGCCTCGGATGTGGGGCAGCACCAAATGTTTGCGGCACTCTACTATCCGTTTGATAAGCCGCGTCAGTGGATTAACTCTGGCGGGCTAGGCACCATGGGTTTTGGTTTACCTGCGGGAATGGGCGTGAAATTCGCCATGCCAGAAGAAGAGGTACTGGTCGTGACCGGAGATGGCAGTATTCAGATGAATATTCAAGAGCTATCGACCGCACTGCAGTACGACATTCCAGTAAAAATCATTAACCTCAACAACCGTTTCCTTGGAATGGTGAAACAGTGGCAGGATATTATTTATCAAGGTCGTCACTCTAACTCATACATGAGTTCTGTGCCGGATTTTGCGGAGATCGCAGAAGCTTATGGTCATGTTGGGATCCGTATTTCTCACCCTGATGAGCTGCAAGCTGGGCTGGAAAAAGCGTTAGCGATGAAAGATCGTCTGGTGTTTGTCGACATTAATGTCGATGAAACTGAGCACGTTTACCCAATGCAGATCAAAGGCGAAGGGATGGACAAAATGTGGTTGAGCAAAACGGAGAGAACCTAAGATGAGACACATTATTTCACTGCTATTGGAAAACCAACCGGGTGCGCTGTCTCGTGTTGTCGGGCTCTTTTCCCAGCGCGGGTACAACATTGAAACGCTAAACGTATCACCGACCGATGACGAAACCCTTTCGCGGCTGAACATTACGACGAAAACCGATGAAATGCAGCTAGAGCAGATCCAAAAGCAGCTGCATAAATTGATTGATGTTTTGAAAGTGCAGGAAGTGACAGAGTGTGAACACATCGAGCGTGAGCTGATGCTGGTCAAAGTCAAGGCCTCTGGTTTTGCACGTGCGGAAGTAAAACGTACGGCGGATATTTTCCGCGGCCAGATTGTTGATGTCACAGCTTCACAATACACAGTGCAACTGGCCGGTACGAGCGAGAAACTGGATGCTTTTATTGAGGCGATTGCGGAAGTGACGGAAGTTATCGAAGTGGCACGAAGTGGTGTGGTAGGCATCGCGCGTGGTGAACGAGCGCTCAGAGCTTAGTTTATCCCCTTCCTACTTGAAGCTGCAGCGGTGTTGGCTACGTTCGTTCACCCCAATCACATAGTGTATCTATGCTTATGGGGATGAACTCACTTGCCGCCTACCTGCAACTCCAAGTCGTTTGGGTATAGTCTTTATAACTACAAGCAAAGCACAAATAAAAAACCAGCCGAAAGGCTGGTTGTTATATTCAGGATTCAGGATTGGTGAGCGATGTCGCCCACCAATCAATCAGTGCAGAATACGGGCGCGAATCGTGCCGTCGATCGCTTTAAGCTTAGTTAACGCTTCTTCAGAGCGAGCCGTTTCCACATCGATGACCACATAGCCGATTTCTGCGGTGGTTTGCAGATATTGAGCCGCGATGTTGATCCCTTCTTCGGCGAAGATGGTGTTAATTTGGGTCAAAATGCCCGGACGGTTGGCGTGAATATGCAGTAAGCGAGAGCAGCTGCGATGCTCTGGCAGTGACACTTCAGGGAAGTTGACACTAGAGAGCGTTGAGCCGTTATCTGAGTATTTAGCCAGCTTGCCAGCCACTTCAATGCCAATGTTCTCTTGTGCCTCTTGGGTTGACCCCCCCACGTGTGGTGTCAAAATCACGTTATCAAACTTCATCAGTGGCGATTCAAACGGCTCTTTGTTTGATGCCGGTTCTTCTGGGAATACGTCAATCGCTGCCCCTGCAATATGACCAGATTCGAGCGCATTGCACAGAGCCGGGATATCGACCACAGTACCGCGGGCGGCGTTAATGAAGATAGCACCCGGTTTCATGCGCGCAAACTCTTCCGCACCCATCATATTTTTAGTGCCAGCGGTTTCCGGAACATGCAGTGATATGACATCACACTTATTGAGTAGCTCGCTTAAGGTATGTACTTGGGTAGCGTTACCGAGCGAGAGTTTGCTTTCAATGTCATAGAAATATACGTGCATCCCCAAGTTTTCAGCAATGATCCCCAACTGAGTACCGATATGACCGTAACCGATAATGCCTAGGCGTTTACCCCGTGCTTCATAAGAGTTATCTGCACTTTTTTTCCAGATCCCACGGTGAGCAAGTGCGTTTTTCTCTGGAATGCCACGCAGTAACAGTAAAATTTCGCCGAGCACCAGTTCCGCCACACTGCGAGTATTGGAGAATGGTGCGTTAAACACTGGAATACCGCGTTTGGCGGCGGCATTAAGGTCGACTTGGTTAGTACCGATACAGAAACAGCCAATCGCCACCAGTTTCTCTGCCGCATTGATCACTTTCTCCGTCAGATTACTGCGCGAGCGGATCCCGACAAAATGCACATCTTTGATAGCTTTAATCAGCTCAGCTTCTTCCAGCGAGCCTTTATGGTATTCGATATTGCTGTAACCGGCCGCTTGCAAAACTTCCACCGAAGAGGGGTGAAGTCCTTCAAGAAGGAGGATCTTAATTCTGTCTTTTTCCAGTGAAACTTTGGCCATTTTATCGTCCTTAAAACTATGGGAAGGTGGGCTAACAGGCGCTTGGGTTCGAATGGTTCGAATTTTGGTCGTAATTTAGAAAAGCAAACGTTTTCCTTGTGCGCCTTCTGCTCACTAAATTAACAAACTTTTTTTGCTTTGGGTAAGAAAATTACGGAATAAGGCATAATTTTCTTAGAGAAAAGGATAAAAAACGGCACCCAGCGGTGCCGTTTGTAAGCAAATAACGGAATATGGGGGGAAATGCCCGATATTACTCTTCGATTTTTGCACCTTGTGGTGTGCCAGTGATGACCACATCAGCCCCGCGATGAGCAAAGAGACCCACGGTCACAACCCCTGCGATGCCGTTGATCTTGCTTTCGAGATCTTTGGGATGGGTGATCTTCATGTTGTAGACATCCAGAATAACGTTACCGTTATCGGTGATCACACCTTCACGATACACAGGATCGCCGCCGAGTTTTACCAGTTCGCGCGCGACATAAGAGCGCGCCATTGGGATCACTTCAACAGGCAGAGGGAAGTTGCCTAGAACATCGACCGCTTTAGTGCCATCGACAATACACACAAATTTTTTGGCAATCGCTGCGACGATTTTTTCACGCGTCAGTGCTGCACCGCCACCTTTGATCATGTCGCGTTCTGGGTTGATCTCATCAGCACCATCGACATAGATGTCCAGCTCCGATACATCGTTACAGTCATAAACACGGATGCCGAGTGCTTCCAGTTTCGCAGTCGAAGCAATTGAGCTCGAAACCGCGCCTTTGATTTCGTCTTTGATAGTGCCTAAAGCATCGATGAAGTGATTAACGGTTGAGCCCGTACCAACACCGACAATGCTGCCTTTTTCTACGTATTTCAGAGCAGCCCAACCGGCGGCTTTTTTCATTTCATCTTGAGTCATGCCTATCTCCTGAGTATCGATTTTCGGGTATGTTGCGCGGCGCGATTATAACCCCAAACCGGAAGCAGAAGTAATCACTTAGGCTGAGCTAAACTGAGCAATTGTTCGACTACCACTGCCAAACCTTGCTGGGGGTCACGATTTTTCGTAACGGAATATCCCAGCTTGCAGTGGGCAGTTGCTCGACTTGTTGGCAATCGTGCGCAAGACCAATCGGCATCGCGCCTTGCTGCGTTTTAAACCAAGGTGCGAGAGTGCGATCGTAATAGCCGCCACCCATTCCCAAGCGTTGGCCTGATTGATCAAACGCCACCAAAGGAGTACCGATAATATCGAGCTCTCGAACCGGGCAGATCAAACGTTGGTCGAGTTTAGGCTCTGCGATCCCATAGCGATTTTTGTTCATTGGTGTGTGTGCTTGGTAGTGCAGAAACAGCAAGTGACCTTTTGCGAAAGGGTGTAAAACTGGGAGATACACTTGTTTACCTTGCTGCCAAAGCCATTCGATCAGTGGTTGAGTATTGAGCTCACCATCATTGGCAAGATACAGGGCAATACGCTGCGCGGCAGTCACTTCCGGTAAGCTGGCAAAGGTATGGATAAGTTGTTGGCTGGCCGTCTGTTGCTCAAAAGCAGAGAGTGATTGTCGGCGTTGACGAATTTGCAGGCGTAGGTGTGTACGAGAATCTGTCATAGAGGGAACCCCGGGATGCCGTTGAGGATCGTAGCCCTTGAACCATCAGGTTCAAGGCGGATCAGTAATGGTAACCGCAGGCTTCTCGGTACAAGCCGAGCTTGCTCAATAGCTACCCAATACCAACCCTGTTATGTTGCTTATCGGCTCAGGGACATAAATCCGCTGACGAACACCCCAGGGTAAATCAATGCTGTGTTTATTGCTTTCCTGGCTTCACATTTTTCAATGCAGCTTCTAATGAAGCGGCGAGCTGTTCCATGCGCTCGCTAAGTTGTGACTGAGTGCCCGCATTTTCTTGCTGTTTCGTTTGTAACTCGTAACAGATATTGAGTGCGGCAATCGTCAACAGTTTCACCTCATTGGTGACTTTAGTTCGCTCTGCCATTTCTTTCAAACGATTATCGAGATCTTGCGCAGCTTGAAGCAAAGACGCTTCTTGACCTGCTGGGCAGTTTACCCGGGTCACTTTGCCCAAAATTTCAATGTCAACCGCTTGATTACTCATGATTAATGAACTCTTTTAGCATAACTAAAGATGAGTCAACTCAGGTGACCATCGAGGTGGAACTATAGGTAAACCCAAAACAAGATTCAAGCCTTTCCCGTCGCAACCCGAGAAATGGACGTTTGAAAACTCACGATTTGGACAATTTGTGCAAAAGCTAAGCACCAACTGCAGGCGAGCGTTTTCGCTCTGGCAATGAAGTGGTAGGATTGGGCTACCTTTCTCGGTTAGTGAATCCAATATGAGCAAAAATAGACTTCCTGCTTACCCAGCTTTAGCCAATGAGCTGCGTAGCGCTTCTCTCGGTATTAATCCTGCCGAGCTACAAGGGTTACTGACGGGGATGTTGTCCGGCGGTTTAAGCCTCAATGATAAAAGCTGGCAAGCCTTGGTTTTCGATTACACCAACGATGGCATGGGCTGGCCAATTGGTGCATTAGCCAGCGCAGAGCAGATTCTGCTGGCGATGAGTGCGCAGTTGGTGGATACCGATTTTGAGCTTTCATTACTCCTACCTGAAGGCGAGGGCGAGGAAGCCTTGTTTGAGCTCGCGGATGCGGTTGCGGAATGGATTAACCACTTTATTTCTGGATTAGGTTTGAGTGGCGCCAATCTGAAGCACGCCTCTGTTGAAGCGAAAGAAGCATTAGAGGATCTGGAAGAGATGTCGAAATTAGGCATCGATGAAGAGGATGACTTAGCCGAGCAAGCAGAATTATTGGAACAAGTGATCGAACATATCAAAGCCTGTGTATTGGTATTACATGCGGAATTTGGTGTCAAACCAGAGCAAGACACTAAGCCCACCGTTCACTAAGTCAACAGAAAGGAAGCGCAATGACGGACAGCCAGCAGCCCAATATCAGTAAGCCTATCAGTTTTGATGTGATCATTGCGGGGGGGGCAATGGCGGGGGCAACATTAGCGCTCGCGTTGCAGCACCTCAGCCAAGGTAAACTGAAGGTCGCCGTGATAGAGGCGTTTGCGACCGATCATTCTGCGCATCCCGGTTTTGATGCGCGCAGCATTGCGCTCTCCTACGGTACGGTACAAATCCTGCAGGAATTACAACTTTGGCCTAGCCTACAGCCTTTTGCGACTGCGATTAAACATATCCATGTCTCGGATCAGTCTCATGCAGGGATGACGGATATTCACTGTGAGACGCTTGGGGTTAGCGCTCTAGGTTATGTGGTTGAACTGGCGGATGTGGGGCGCGTTTACGCCGAGCGCATGGCTCAGTGTTCTGCCATCCAACAATTTGTGCCAAGCCGAGTGGTGAATATTACCCGTGAACAAGAGTCGGTCACGGTCCAACTCAACACTAAAGAGACCTTGCAAGGTAAGCTGCTTGTGGCGGCAGATGGTGCGCTGTCGACGTGTTGCCAAGCGCTGGGCCTTGCGATGCAGGAGCACGATTTTGAACAAGTCGCGCTGATCGCCAATATCACCAGCGCGCAACCTCATGCAGGGCGAGCTTTTGAGCGTTTTACACCGCATGGCCCTGTTGCCTTGCTACCAATGAGCCAAGATCGCTTGTCTTTAGTTTGGTGTCTGCCACCAGAGCAAGTTGCGCACTGGCTGCATTGCAGCGAAGCTGAGTTCTTACAAGGCTTACAACAAGCCTTTGGTTGGCGGCTTGGCGCCTTGACCCATGCAGGTGAGAGAAGTGTTTATCCACTGGTTTTGCGCTATCGTGAGCAAACGGTCTCTCACCGTTTTGCTATTGTGGGCAATGCGGCGCAAACCTTACACCCGATTGCAGGACAAGGTTTTAACCTTGGTATTCGTGATGTGGCGACTTTAGCCGAAGAGATTACGCGCAGCGACGATGCGGGTGAGTACGCGCTACTGCAGCGTTATTTTCAGCGTCGCCAAGCCGATCGCACGGCAACCATCAGCCTGACTACAGGATTAGTACACACTTTCTCGAATGACTGGTTAGCGATGCGAATGGGGCGTAACCTTGGTCTAATGGCGATGGATAATTTGCCGTTATTGAAAGCTCCGTTATTGCGCCGCACTCTCGGCATAGTGAACCGTTAATAGGTAAAAGAATGATGCAAAGCGTTGATGTTGTAATTATCGGTGGCGGTATGGTCGGCCTAGCGTTAGCGGCGGCTCTAAAAGAGAGTGACCTACGCATTGCTGTGGTTGAGAACCAATTACCGGAAGAGGCGCTAAACCCGCTGCCGGATGTGCGCGTTTCTGCCTTGAGTCGCTCAAGTGAGATTGTGCTGCGTAATCTTAATGCTTGGGCGGGCATTGAAGCGCGCCGCGCTGCGCCCTACATCGCGATGGAAGTGTGGGAGCAAGATAGTTTTGCGCGGATTGAATTTAAAGCCAATGAGATGACGCAGCCTAATCTGGGACACATTGTTGAAAACCGAGTCATTCAGTTGGCGCTGTTCGAGCAAGTTCAGCAGCAAGCCAATGTGACACTGCATGTGCCTGCGACCTGTCAGAGCATCGCCGTGGGTGAAAGCGAAGCATGGCTAACCTTGAGTAATGGCCAAGCCTTGAGCGCAAAATTGGTCGTAGGGGCCGATGGCGCAAACTCTTGGTTGCGTCGACAAATGGATATTCCTTTGACTCATTGGGATTATGGACACAGTGCTTTGGTGGCCAATGTGCGTACCAGTGATCCGCACAATAAAGTCGCGCGCCAGATTTTTACTGCCCAAGGACCGTTAGCCTTTCTCCCCATGTCTGAGCCGCATATGAGTTCGATTGTGTGGTCGACAGAGCCTTCACGCGCTGAAGCTTTGCTCAATATGAATGATGTGCAGTTTAACAAAGCGCTGACCGCAGAATTCGATGCACGATTAGGCCGCTGTGAAGTAGTGGGCGAGCGGCAGGCTTTCCCACTTAAGATGCGTTATGCCCGTGATTTTGTTGCGCCTCGGGTTGCTCTCGTCGGGGATGCCGCGCACACCATTCATCCGCTGGCTGGGCAGGGAGTGAACTTAGGTTTACTGGATGCTGCCTGTTTGGCACAAGAGCTGCTGAGCTTATGGCAGCAAAATCGCGACATTGGTGATGAGCGTAATTTGCGCCATTATGAGCGCTGGCGGAAAGCGGAAGCTGCCAAAATGATTGCGGCGATGCAAGGTTTCCGCGATCTGTTTGAGGGGGATAACCCTGCTAAGAAACTGATCCGTGGGATCGGCATGCGTCTGGTTGGTCAATTGCCGGGTGCCAAAGATGAAATCATGAAACGCGCACTAGGCCTGAAGGGCGATCTGCCTGAGCTGGCGAAGCAGGTTTGGTTAGAGCGTGCCTACTGATTGAATAAAAAGTTCAACAAATAAAAAGGGTTGGCAGTGCCAACCATTTTTACATTAAATCGCTTTATATTAAATCGAATGCTATTGAGTGTTTGCTTGTTTATGCATAAGCGCAACGCAGCTTCATGATCTCTTGATTGACTTCTTTTACGGTCTGATAGTGGCGCTGATCCGCTTTCTCTGGCAGCTTTAACTTGCCATTATCGAACTCGAATTTACCGACGCCAAAGATATAAATCCTACCTTTAAACAGACGGCTCACGTGTTTAGCAATCATACCTGGTGTATAGCGCTTAAACAGTCTCATACTTCGATCCTTGCGTTGTTCTGGCACTGCTTAGTATAGAAAAACCTAAACAAAAATAGTGTGATAGGTTTGGTGGAATAAGCAGTACTTACTGATTATTTGGAATATCTGTGCAGAATGAATCAAAACTGCAGTCAAATATCCAGAATCATGTGACCAAATTTACAAATTCTTCTGATGTTCTCAGCGGTAACTGATGAACAGCCCGTATTAAGCCAGCCTCTTATGACACTTTAAAGAATAGTCGTAAAAATTCTGAACAGGCAAGTTGATTGTAAAATAATTGTAAAAAAATGCCCGCATTTGGGCGGGCGAATAGTCACAGATGCATTACACAAAAAGTGGATAACTCGAATGCTCAGTTAATTCACTTTCTGTTGACGAGAGAGTGAGCAAACTTGGGTGCTCATTGCTCTCCTCAACGGTTTATAGCCTAGAGGATTGTTTTGGTTTTGACTATTTATGTTTTTAATTTAATTTTAAATTCATAAATAAGTATTGGTTTGTTTGAAGAGACTCGCGTGAAGATGCAACGAGCAATAGTGTGTTGCAGCGAAGCTGAGAAGGGAGCCTGATGAGGGAGAGTTTGAGCTGCCGATTCAGGCAGCTCAAGTCGGTTTCGATGAATGATCGCTATTCTTCACTGAGTGAATAGGGTAGCGGTTGGATATGCCAACGGGTGTCTGGTTGAGCAGCTAGACGCAGCTCGACATCGTGCTCAAGATCGTTGGGCAGGACGATCAAACCGATCGCTATTGAATCGGTAAAACGATAATAAGTCAGTAGTGCGCCCGCGCTACGCCAGTTTTCTCCGACAGCGCGTTCAAGAACCACCGGCTCATCTTGGCTCAGTGGCGCACTCAGATTACCTTTGACTATGTACATGGCGCGCTTATTGATGCCGCGATATTTGGCACGTGCCACAGTCTCTTGCCCTGTGTAACAACCTTTAGTAAAACTGATACCGTCAACGGCTTGCACATTGAGTGCTTGCGGAATGTGTTCATTTTGAGCCGTTTGGGTAACGACAGGCACGGCCTCTTCAATATCCATGCGTGTCCACAGCGATTGCTCGACATGCAGTCCTTGCCAAGCATTGACGTATTGCTCCGCCTGTTCGGCATTCACCAACAGCAGCCAGCGCTGTGGACTCATACGCACGGCTGTACCGCCTGCGATACGGCGTACATCGCCAGTCGTTTCACTCACAGTATCAATCCAAGCGTCGGCTTGACTGCCCATCACACCTAGAGCGATATCGCTGCTTTCGGCAATCGTCACTTTAGAGAAGATGGCGTATTTCTTCAGCTCGCGCAGTTCGACTTCCATCGCCGATTGCGGTTGAAACATCGCGTAGCCATCGTGATGATGAAACAAGCGAAATACCGACCATACCTTACCTTTGGCATCACAGTGTGCACCAAAGGTGACTTGCTGCTCTTGCAAAGAAACCACATTGCAGGTGACTTGGCCTTGCAGATACGCTTTTTTATCGGTACCGACCAGCGTGATGGCTCCCCATCCAGTGAGATGCGTGAGCATCAGTTCAGGGAGAGGATCGTGAGAAGAAAGATTGAGTACTGAAAAACGATTTTGCCAGTCCATGTTGTTCACCACTGAGGAAAAAAGTCTCGCTATGTTAATCTGGATCAACTTTTTTGTCAGCTTGAACAGGGACTGTGACTGAGTTACTAGTTGTCTGTCTGCACCCTTGTTACACTCCGAATCAAACAAAAACCATAAGGTGAGGAATACTGATGTACACCGCTGAACAAAAAGCGCGAATCAAATGGGCATGCCGTCGTGGTATGTTGGAGCTTGATGTGGTCATCATGCCATTTTTCGAAGAGTGTTTTGATTCACTGACCGAGTCTGAGCAGGACGACTTTGTGGCTTTACTGGAAAGTGACGACCCTGATCTGTTTGCTTGGGTGATGGGACATGGCCGCTGTGAGAATTTAGGCCTTGCTGCGATGGTGGATAAGATTGTCGCTCATAACCTCAGCAAAGTCCGTTAAGCTTCTGTTTATCCCTTCCTTTTACGCTCAGATCATCGCATTGCTGATTATGCTGTTGATGCTCTGGGCGTTATTCGTTTCTTCTATTCCCTTGGTGTTGGTGCCCTATTTTGCCGCTTGGATCTGGCGTGGTCATCTCCACAGCCAATGGATGCCGGCGAGTTTGGTCGGCAATGTGGAACTCACCTTTGCTGGCGTATTCGAGCAAGAGGGGCGGCGTGAGACCTTTCATTCGGTACATACGCTTTATGCTCCGCTGTTTATCTGCTTACAAGGGCAGGGCAAGCGTTGGTTTATCTGGCGTGATAGCTGCGATGAAAGCACCTATCGGCAATTGTTAGTGCGATTAAAACGGGAGCTCAATGGCTCCCGTGATCGTGCGCAGATCTCTTGATTGCTGTTGCAAGCGGAGAGAGCGTTATTTTTCCGGCACAAGAATCGTTGGGCCACTCTCTGCCAGTTGATCTGGATAGTCCAACGTGTAGTGTAAGCCGCGACTTTCTTTGCGTTGCATCGCGCAACGCACCATCAATTCAGCGACTTGCAGTAAGTTACGCATCTCAAGGAGGTTGTTTGACACACGGAAGTTGCTGTAATACTCGTGGGTCTCCTGTTGCAGTAGCTGAATGCGGCGCATTGCTCGTTCCAAACGCTTGTTGGTGCGCACGATTCCCATGTAGTCCCACATAAAGAGGCGCAGTTCGTGCCAGTTATGCTGCAAAACCACTTCCTCATCAGAACAGGTGACTTGGCTTTCATCCCAAGCTGGGAGTGACTCTGGCATGCTTGCGTTGGGCAACTGAGCAATGATGTCTTGTGACGCTGACCATGCGTATACCACGCATTCTAGAAGAGAGTTTGAGGCCATACGGTTTGCGCCGTGTAAGCCGGTGTAGCTCACTTCGCCAATCGCATACAACTGCTTAAGATCCGTTTGACCTTGCGGATTCACCATCACGCCACCACACGTATAGTGCGCCGCAGGAACGATGGGGATCGGTTCTTTGGTCATATCAATGCCCAAATCCATCAAGCGTGAGTAAATGGTGGGGAAGTGTTTTTCGATAAAGTCAGCAGGCTTATGGCTGATGTCGAGATACATACAGTCCGCGCCTAAACGCTTCATTTCAAAGTCGATCGCGCGTGCCACGATATCACGCGGAGCCAGCTCAGCTCGTTCATCGAAATCCGGCATAAAGCGGCTGCCATCTGGGCGGCGCAAATAAGCGCCTTCACCACGCAGCGCTTCGGTAAGTAGGAAGTTACGTGCTTCTGGATGGTATAAACAGGTTGGGTGGAACTGGTTGAACTCTAGGTTGGCCACACGGCAGCCCGCACGCCACGCCATGGCAATGCCATCACCAGAAGAAACATCAGGGTTAGAGGTGTACTGATACACCTTAGATGCCCCGCCAGTCGCCAACACCACAAATTTGGCGCGAATCGTTTCTACGTGTTCCGCATTACGATTCCATACATAGGCGCCAACGACTTTGTTGGCATCACCGCCGATTTTATCTTCAGTGATCAAATCCAGCGCATTGTGTCTTTCAAGTACCGTAATGTTGGGATGGTTGTGGGCGTTATCTTGCAAGGACGTCTGCATTGCCATCCCTGTGGCATCGGCAGCGTGCAAAATACGGCGATGGCTGTGACCGCCTTCGCGGGTCAAGTGGTAGCGTGGGTGGTCGTTATCGCTGTCCTCTTCTTTGTCAAAAGGTACACCGCCATCAATCAGCCACTGCACGCACTCTTTGGCATGCTCGGCAATAAAGCGCACGGTTTGTTCATCACAAATCCCAGCACCTGCAATTAAGGTGTCCTGCACATGCGATTCAATACTGTCCGATTCATCAAAGACTGCTGCAATACCGCCTTGTGCATAAAAAGTCGCGCCTTCACTGCGCGGCCCTTTGCTTAATACAATCACTTTTCCGTATTGAGCGACCTGTAAAGCAAGCGATAAGCCTGCTGCGCCACTTCCTATGACTAATACATCACATTGATGCTCTCGGTCTGCATTCATAAAATTGCCAATTCCCAAACTGTAGCGAGTCATCCAACTCGACATTTCTTTAAATTCCTCAAAGAGTTGTTTTCTTTAGAGGAAAAAAACACCGCATCGATTGAGCAGACATGCCACTGTGCACAATCAAGTGGCAAGAAATTATCGAAAAATTCGGATCGTTGATACGGTGTAAGTCCTGCTATTATCATCGCGCTAAATGCAATAGTTTGTAAATCTTATTGTCATGTTAGCGGTTGCACTCTATTAATCCGCTGCATTCACCACTATATAAAGAGTGAAGCGCACGTGATGTATGGGGAATACCTATCTACGCGAGAGGCAACGGGTGAAAATGCTGCCTTGATAAGGTTTTGAGTAAAATATTTCACCCAATAATGAACTTTCTCGATAATGCCGAGTCTCTAAAGGTGCTCATGCAAGTAGTGGTGTCAATATTACAATTCGCATAATGAGTACCCATATCTGAGAAGGTAGGGGAATAACAATAGGAGTGACCGCTCGAATGAACGAGCAACTGACCGATCAAGTGTTGATTGAGCGAGTTCAGAATGGGGATAAGCAAGCATTTAACCTTTTGGTTTTGAGATATCAAAATAAAGTGTGCAACCTTATTTCCCGGTATGTAAGCAATTCCGGTGATGTGGCTGATGTAGCGCAGGAAGCGTTTATTAAAGCGTATCGAGCCATTCCAACCTTTCGTGGCGAGAGTGCGTTTTACACTTGGTTGTACCGTATTGCTGTTAATACCGCGAAAAATCACATTGTTGCGCAAAGCCGACGCCCACCCGCAAGTGATGTTGATGCTGAAGAAGCTGAATTCTATGAAGGTGGTGACGCATTAAAAGAATTATCGAACCCGGAGAACATTACGTTGTCCAAAGAGTTGAAGAAGACTGTGTTCGATGCAATTGATGCGTTACCGGATGATTTAAAAACGGCAATGACGTTGCGCGAGCTTGATGGCTTGAGTTACGAGGAAATTGCGGAAGTGATGGATTGCCCTGTTGGTACAGTGCGTTCACGAATTTTCCGCGCTCGTGAGGCGGTAGAGAAGAAAATCAAACCTCTTCTGTAACGCAAATTCCGTAATGACTATGGTGAATAGAATGGCTGACAAAGAAAAACTTTCAGCACTCATGGATGGCGAGATGATCGACAATGAGCTGATTTTAGGATTGGCTCAGGATCAAGATGCACGTGACACGTGGAAAAACTATCATCTGATCGGTGATGTACTCCGTGGAGAGGCACCGATTCACAAAGAATGGAATATCGCTGAAAGTGTCGCCTTGGCGCTGGAAAATGAACCTGCGCACAATCCGCTACACCACTCAACGAACGTGATTGACTTGCAACAGGCAAGACTGGAAGCGCAGCCTAAACCGCAACAGGCTAAACGTCAGTTGCCTGCTTGGTTGTCTCAGTTTGGTCAAGTCGGTATCGCCGCTTGTGTCTCGTTGGCGGTTATTTTCGGCGTACAACAGTATGGCGGACAAAGCTCAGGCGTGGAAAATGAACTGCCTGTGCTGCAAACCATTCCTCTTGCTGGAAGCGCTGAGCCAGTGAGTTTGACTCGTGATTCGGTGGAAAAGCATGCGCCAGACAGCAGCATGCAAGAGCAACGTCGCCGCGTAAACGCCTTGCTGCAGGACTACGAACTGCAATTACGCCTAAACAGTGAGAATAGTGCTTCTCACCAACACCCAGTTGAATCGGTTGTGGAATGAAGAAACTTTTGATCAGTGCGCTGACACTGTTCTGTGTAAATTCAACTACCGCCTTTGCAGAGGCGTTGTTGTATCAGATGAATGAAGCCAGCCAACATCTCAATTACGAACTCTCATACATCTTGGTTAAGAAAAACAGCATTGAGCCCTTGTTGTATCGTCATGCTCGGCAAGATGATCAACAACTGGCGCATTTGGTGTACTTGAGCGGCCCCGTGCGTGAAGTGATCCGCCGTGGTGATGAAGTGAGTTACATCGAGCCGGGTGTCGAGCCTTTTACGATTGAATCGGGCAATATGGTGGCTCCAACCATCCCCATGTTGCACACGGATGTGGCGGAGTTGAGCCGCTACTATGACTTCGTGAAAGTCGGGCGCGCCCGTGAAGCGGGGGCAGCGTGCCAAGTACTGCGCGTGGTTCCGAAAGATGGTTTACGCTACTCGTATGTTGTCTGGGTCGATGAAAAAAGCCATTTGCCTTTAAGGGCGGATTTGCTGGATCGCGATGGCGAAGTGCTTGAGCAGTATCGCACCATTTCATTTTCGGTCAGCGAGCGTTTGGCCGAAATCATGGCAGGGCTAAACAAGGTGCAACTGCCTGAAGTCCTTAAGTTGCCAAAAGGCAGTGTGCAAGAGACCTTCTGGCAAGTCACTTGGGTTCCGGATGGTTTTCAAGCCATGGAGCTGAATCGTTATCGTATGGCAATGACAGAGCGTTTGGTGGAAAGCCAGATGTATTCGGACGGCCTGTTTAATTTCTCAGTGTATGTCTCTGCCAGTGATAACTACTCACTCAAAGGTCAGTTGGTTCGACAAGGCCGCCGTACTTTGCACAGTGTCGTCAAAGGTGAGAATGAAATTTCGGTAGTGGGCGATATTCCTCCTGCGACTGCGCAACGTATCGCTCAATCGGTGATGTTTGGTGTCGGTGGAGTGAAAGCGCAATGATGACGGCATTGGCTACGGTGACCAAAGTGGTACCCGCTCAACAAGGATTTCAAGTGACGCTGAGTTGTGAACAGCAAACCAGTTGCAGCAGTTGCCAATCCTCGAAAAGCTGCGGTACGGGCATCGTCTCTAAAGCGTTCGGTAACAAAACCCTATTCTGGCGTTTACAAACCACACAAGCCCTAGAAGCGGGTGAGGTGGTCGAGATTGGTTTGCCGGAAAAGAGCGTGCTGCAGTCGGCGGCGCTCGTCTATTTATTACCGCTGTTTTTCATGATGCTGGGTGCATGGCTTGGCGATCAATGGCTGGCCCCTATGTTGGGTTTTGGAGAGGGGATAGTGATCCTTACTGCACTGCTCTTTATTGCGCTCGGTGTATGGGTTGCCAAACATTATGCGAAAGTGCTGGAGCTACGCTCTCAGCAGCAAGTGGTTTTGTTACGAAAACTGGGTATCCCGGTTGCCTAAATTATGATGCGAACCCCAACGAAATTGGGTAGAATCGCCCAACTTGAATGAATAGCCGCCAACGCGGCTTTTCTATGTCCTTATTATTTAAGAGTTTAGTCATCCCAAACCTATGAAGCACATTCGTAACTTTTCGATTATCGCCCACATTGACCATGGTAAATCGACTCTATCTGACCGTTTAATCCAAGTCTGTGGCGGCTTGAGCGATCGTGAAATGGCCGAGCAAGTTCTTGACTCTATGGATCTGGAACGTGAGCGTGGCATCACCATTAAAGCGCAGAGTGTGACTCTCGACTATACAGCGAAAGATGGCCAAACCTATCAACTGAACTTTATCGACACCCCAGGACACGTTGACTTCGCGTACGAAGTATCACGTTCATTGGCGGCGTGTGAAGGCGCACTGTTGGTGGTGGATGCGGGGCAAGGCGTAGAAGCGCAAACCCTAGCAAACTGCTATACCGCGATCGAAATGGATCTGGAAGTCGTGCCCATTCTGAACAAGATTGACCTGCCGGCGGCAGAGCCTGAGCGTGTGGCGGAAGAGATTGAAGACATCGTCGGTATCGATGCGATTGATGCTGTGCGTTGCTCGGCGAAAACCGGTGTGGGCGTGGATGAAGTTCTCGAGAAAATCGTTTCTGCCATCCCTGCGCCACAAGGCGATCCTGATGCACCGTTGCAAGCGCTGATCATCGACTCATGGTTTGATAACTACTTAGGTGTGGTTTCTCTGGTTCGTATTAAAAACGGTAGCCTGAAGAAAAACGACAAGATCAAAGTGATGAGCACCGGCCAAACTTGGGGTGTGGATCGCTTAGGTATTTTCACACCAAAACAAGTGGATACCGATTCACTGGACACTGGCGAAGTAGGCTGGGTAGTGTGTGGTATCAAAGACATCATGGGCGCACCGGTGGGGGATACCCTGACCTTAGCGAAGAACGGTTGTGAAAAAGCGCTGCCGGGCTTTAAAAAGGTGAAACCTCAAGTGTATGCGGGCTTGTTCCCAGTCTCATCTGATGACTATGACAACTTCCGTGATGCACTGGGTAAACTGAGCCTTAATGACGCGTCGCTGTTTTATGAGCCAGAAACGTCGGCAGCGCTCGGCTTTGGTTTCCGTTGTGGCTTCCTTGGTATGCTGCACATGGAGATCATCCAAGAGCGTTTAGAGCGCGAATACGATCTCGACCTCATCACCACGGCACCAACCGTAGTGTATGAAGTGCTCAAGACCAACAAAGAGATCGTCTACGTTGATAGCCCAGCTAAACTGCCAGCCATCAACGATATCGAAGAGATCCGCGAGCCGATCGCGCGTTGTAACATTCTGGTTCCTGCGGATTACCTGGGTAACGTGATCACTCTGTGTATCGAGAAACGAGGTACTCAGGTGGACATGGTTTACCACGGTAACCAAGTGGCGCTGACTTACGACATCCCGATGGCCGAAGTGGTTCTGGATTTCTTTGACCGCTTGAAATCGACTTCTCGTGGCTACGCGTCACTGGATTACGGTTTCCAACGTTTTGAAATGTCGCACATGGTGCGTGTGGATGTGCTGCTCAACGGCGACAAAGTGGACGCCTTGGCGATCATTACCCACCGTGACAACTCGCAAACCCGTGGTCGTCAATTGGTTGAGAAGATGAAAGAGTTCATTCCTCGCCAGATGTTCGATATCGCGATCCAAGCGGCAATCGGTAACCACATCATCGCGCGCTCTACCGTGAAGCAGTTACGTAAAAACGTACTGGCGAAATGTTACGGTGGTGACGTGAGCCGTAAGAAGAAACTGCTGAAGAAGCAGAAAGAAGGTAAGAAACGGATGAAGCAGATCGGTAACGTTGAGCTGCCACAAGAAGCGTTCCTTGCCATTCTGCATGTCGGCAAAGACTAATTTCTTTGCTGGCTTCAGACTTATTGGTTTAACACATGAGTGAAAGGGTTTCGGCTCTTTCACTTTCGTATTTTTTAGATAAGGGAAGTCAATGGCGAACACATTCTCACTGATTTTGGTGATCGTAACTCTGGTCACCGGTATCGTCTGGACACTGGAAAAGCTGGTGTGGGCGAAAAAACGCCAACAGAAACAAGCTCATTTACAGGCGCAAACGCCCGATATGCCAGCCTCAGCGCTGGATAAAGTCGTGGCTCAGCCGTGGTGGATTGAAAACAGTGTCTCGATTTTCCCTGTTATTGCTTTTGTGCTGGTACTGCGCTCGTTCATTTATGAACCGTTCCAAATTCCATCCGGTTCGATGATGCCGACTCTGCTGGTCGGGGATTTTATTCTGGTTGAGAAATACGCTTACGGCTTGAAAGATCCGGTATGGCGCACTCAGTTAGTGGAAACGGGTAAACCTGAGCGTGGTGATATTGTGGTGTTCAAATACCCAGTGAACCCTGAGATCGACTACATCAAACGTGTGGTGGGGATGCCCGGAGATACCGTACGTTACAGCGCAGGTAAAGAGCTGTGTATTCAGCACCAAGGCGAGAGCGAATGCCAAGCAGTTAAACTCTCTAACGTGCAAGAGAGCGAGTTTTACCAAAATGAGATCCCCCTGATCCAGCTGAACGAACAGCTAGGTAAGGTTGAGCACAATATTTTGGTTAACCCATTGAGCATTGATAACGTGGCGAATTATCGCCCACGCAGTGGCGTGAATGAATGGGTTGTACCACAAGGGCACTATTTTGTGATGGGTGATAACCGTGACAACAGTGCTGACAGCCGTTTCTGGGGCTTTGTGCCAGAGCAGAATCTGGTCGGAAAAGCTGTGGCTATCTGGATCAGTTTCGAGTTTGAACGCGCTGAAGACAGCGTACTTCCACGCTGGATTCCTACCGGAGTACGATTCAATCGTGTTGGTGGGATCCACTAAGCCGGCATGAGCTGGCAATAACGTTGAGATTATGACACCTCCAATGAATAAATTAACAAGTAAGCTCGGTTATACCTTTAAGGAGACTGAGCTGCTTAATCTGGCGCTGACACACCGCAGCGCCAATGGTAAGCACAATGAACGTCTTGAGTTTCTGGGCGATTCAATTTTAAGTTTTGTCATTGCTGACGAGCTCTATCGCCGCTTCCCGAAAGTGAATGAGGGAGATATGAGCCGCATGCGTGCCACCTTAGTGCGTGGTAACACGTTGGCGGAGCTGGGTCGTGAATTCGATCTGGGAGATTACTTAAAATTAGGTCCAGGTGAGTTGAAAAGCGGTGGTTTTCGCCGTGACTCGATTCTGGCCGATGCCGTAGAAGCCATCATTGGTGCGATCTACCTCGATAGTGATTTAGAAACCGCGCGCCGCATTGTGCTGGAGTGGTATCAATGTCGCCTTGAGGAGATCAAACCGGGCGCATCACAAAAAGACCCGAAAACTCGTTTACAAGAGTTTTTGCAAGGCAGAAGAAAACCGCTGCCCGTCTACACTGTGACTAATATTAAAGGTGAAGCGCACAACCAAGAATTTACGGTTGCGTGTGAAGTTGCAGGTATGGACACGCCTGTGATCGGTAAAGGCACCAGCCGCCGCAAGGCAGAGCAAGCGGCTGCAGAAACGGCTCTGGAGCAATTAACTCATGGCTGATCAAGAATTTGATATCGATGCATACTTTGCTTCTCGCAGCGAAGGTCAAACGGCGACATCGACACCAGAGGACCAACACTGCGGCTTTGTCGCAATTGTCGGTCGTCCTAACGTGGGGAAATCGACCCTGCTGAATAACCTTTTAGGGCAGAAGATTTCGATCACCTCGCGTAAACCACAAACTACTCGCCACCGTATTATGGGCGTGGAGACCGATGGCAATTATCAGGCGATATACGTTGATACCCCAGGACTACACATTGAAGAAAAACGCGCCATTAACCGTTTGATGAACCGTGCGGCGTCAAGCTCATTGAGTGATGTCAACTTAGTGCTGTTTGTGGTGGAAGGTACTCACTGGACCGCCGATGACGAGATGGTGTTCAACAAGCTGCAAAAAGCCAACTTCCCGGTGGTGCTTTGTGTGAACAAGGTGGATCAGGTGAAAGATCGTAATGAAGTGATGCTGCACATGCTGGAGCTTTCTAAGCGCATGCAGTTTGTCGATATCGTACCGATTTCCGCTAAACAGGGTAAAAACACCGACGTGCTGAAAAAGCATGTACGCGACCATTTACCGAAAGCTGTGCACCATTTCCCTGAAGAGTATGTGACGGATCGTTCACAGCGCTTTATGGCATCTGAAATCGTGCGTGAAAAGCTGATGCGTTTTACTGGCGAAGAGCTGCCGTATTCGGTGACGGTGGAAATCGAGCGTTTCGATTACAACCCAGATACCGATGGTTTCCACATCAACGCCCTGATTTTGGTTGAGCGTATCGGCCAGAAGAAAATGGTGATTGGCAAAAACGGCGAGAAGATTAAAACCATCGGTCGTGAAGCACGTCTCGATATGGAAGAGCTGTTTGGCCGCAAAGTCTACCTTGAGACTTGGGTTAAAGTGAAATCTGGGTGGGCGGATGATGAGCGCGCCCTGCGTTCACTCGGCTATATCGACGATCTCTAAACACGAGAGGTGGCAACGGTGTTGCCACCTTTTTCATTTCTACCTTCAACTGCATGATAGAAAGGGAAAATGTCAGACGGACTGCAACGCTGTTTTGTTCTGCACCGCCGCCCTTACAGTGAATCGAGCTTAATTCTCGATGTGTTCAGTGAGGAGTACGGTCGAGTCACATTAATGGCCAAAGGTGCGCGCGGAAAACGCTCCAACCTCAAAGGTGCGCTACAACCTTTCACTCCTTTACTGCTGAAATGGTCGGGCAATGGCTCGATGAAAACCTTACGCCAAGCCGAACCAATTAGTCTCGGTTTACCGCTTTCTGGCGTCTATCTCTATTCTGCTATGTACATCAACGAGCTGGTGGATCGGGTGTTAATGCCAGAAGTCGCTAGTCCTGGGCTATTTCATGATTATCTGTTTGCGCTCACTGAACTGGCGCAAAGCACCAATCCAGAGCCAGCGCTACGCCGCTTTGAACTCGCTTTGCTTGCTGCGATGGGCTACGGCGTCGATTTTCTGCATTGTGCGGGAACGGGCGAGCCAGTTTCACCTGACATGACTTACCGTTATCGTGAACAAAAGGGCTTTATCGCTTCGGTACGTCGCGATAATCTCACTTTTCTTGGTAATGAGTTGATTGCGATCAGCGAGCGGCGTTTTACCAGCAAAGAACAACTGCAAGCGGCAAAACGCTTTACACGTTTAGCCTTAAAGCCGTATCTTGGCGGCAAACCTTTAAAGAGTCGTGAGTTGTTTCGTCAAACAACTCTACCTAGAGCACGGAGTACAGAAGAATGAGCTCAATTTATCTTGGTGTGAATATCGATCACGTGGCGACTTTGCGTAACGCACGCGGCACACAATATCCCGATCCAGTGCATGCAGCGGAAATTGCTGAACGTGCGGGCGCGGATGGCATCACCATCCATCTGCGTGAAGATCGTCGTCACATCACAGATCGCGATGTCCGTATTTTGCGTGAAACGCTGCAAACGCGCATGAACCTTGAAATGGCGGTGACGGATGAGATGGTCGAGATTGCGCTGCAAACTCAGCCAGAATACGTCTGCTTGGTGCCGGAAAAACGTGAAGAGTTGACCACTGAAGGCGGTCTTGATGTGCTAGGTCAGTTGGAGCGTGTCAAAGCGGCAACGGAAAAACTCACTGCGGCTGGCATTAAAGTTTCTCTGTTTATCGATGCCGATCGTGAGCAAATTGATGCGGCCAAAGCTTGTGGCGCACCTTTTATTGAGCTGCATACCGGGCACTATTCCGATGCGAAAAGCGATGTCGATCAGCAAAATGAGCTGAAGAAAATTGCAGCCGCAGCGGCTTACGCACACGATTTAGGCATTACGGTGAATGCGGGGCATGGCTTGACCTACCACAATGTCGCGGCGATTGCGGCCATTCCTGAAATTTACGAGCTGAACATCGGCCATGCGATCATTGGTCGCGCGGTATTTGATGGTTTAGCGAAAGCCGTCTCCGATATGAAAGCCATCATGGTTGCTGCGCGTCGATAACGTATGATCGTTGGACTCGGAACGGATATCGCTGAAATCGAACGGGTTGAGAAAGCGTTGGCGCGCTCAGGAGAAAACTTTGCGCGCCGCATTCTTACCGATTCTGAACTAGAGCAATTTCATGCTTCGAAGCAACAAGGGCGCTTTTTAGCCAAGCGCTTTGCCGCCAAAGAGGCAGCTTCGAAAGCTTTGGGAACCGGTATTGCTCAGGGGGTGACTTTCCATGACTTTACCATTAGCCATGATAAGTTGGGGAAACCTTTACTGACCTTGAGCGGTCAAGCGGCAGAGTTAGCCTCGCAGCTGCAGATTGAAAATATTCATCTTTCCATTTCCGACGAACGCCATTATGCGATGGCGACCGTGATCCTTGAACGCCGTTAATGCGGCGTTCATGCTTTGGTTCATTTCAAATCTTTCATTTTCTGACTATATTTTCCTTACGTGCTTAATTTTCCCCAACGGAAGAATGAGTTTTCTGACTCTTTGCACCCAACGGGTATTTTTGTCTCACCAATCACTAAAATGAAAGATATTGGGTGATGTCATTAATCATCAATGACGATCGAAATGGAGAATATTTCACTTGGCGTGCAGGTTGGCGCCGTGGTGGAAATCGCGCTTGCTTAGGGATAACCCAATGATACGAAGCCTTTTTCAAACACGCCTGATGAGCGGTGTTGTCGGTCTATTAGCCATGACGAGCGGTGCTGCCTTAGCGGCCGACTGGAGCGTTTCTGGTTATGGTTCGATTGGTTATAGCTATGAAAATGAAGAGAATCTCGGTTTCCTGCGCAACATCGCTCAGCCAGATGATTATCAACGCAACGGATCGTTTAAGCCAGATAGCAATATTGGGGTTCAGTTTGATCTGCAGTTAGATCCGCAATGGTCGGTGACCACTCAGTGGGTAATGAAAGAGCGAGTCGAGCAGCGCTTCGATGATATTACTGAGCTGGCTTTTGTGCGTTATACGCCGGATGAAAATTGGGATATTCGCCTAGGGCGCCTTGGGCTTAACGCCTATATCGCCGCTGACAGCCGACGGATTGACTACGCCCACCTTTGGTTACGCCCTCCCCAAGAGTTTTATGGCGGCATTTTCTATGATGCCATCGATGGGATTGATGTCACTTATCGCAGCCAATGGGATGAGATCACTTGGTCGTTAGGCGCGCAATATGGCCGAATTAAACAGAAACTGCAAAATACCGCTTCCAGCGAAATTTCTGCCACGCAATCCGATCAAACATTAGCTTTGGTGTTTTCACTCGAACAGGATCGTTGGTTTGGACGCCTCTCCTATGTGCATGTCGGGCAACTGAAGGTGGATCTAGACGGTAATTCTCTACTGGGTATTCAAGTCGTCAATCAACTGGCGCAAGCCGGGCTTGGCCCGATCAGCACCGAAGCGGCGCAGTTAGCTGAGCAAATCAATCTTCAAGAAGAAACCATAGAGTATTGGCAATTGGGTTTTGGCTATCGAGGCGATCAGTGGTCACTCCAATCAGAAATTTATACCATCCTTGGTGAGAAAGCCGTGGTTCCTGAAGGGGTCGGTGGCTACGCCATTGCTGGGTATACTCTCGGCAATGTCACACCTTATGTTATCTACGGTCGGTTTAACCCGAAAAATCCGCCCTACCAAGCGCAGTCTGATTGGGGGTTATCCCCTGTCAATGGCGCGCAATTGGCAGAGGTACAGAAATGGTTGATTGGTGGCATTAACTCCACTTACATCGATCAGCAGACGTTTTCACTCGGAGTCCGCTGGGACGTCACTGCTCAGATAGCTTTGAAAGCACAATATGATTACATCCAGATTGCCGATAATGGCTATGGATTATGGGCCATTCCTTTAGAAGCGGATTTGCAGGGTCTGCAGGGGCGGGATGTGCAGCTGTTTTCTGTCAGCGTTAACTTTGTGTTTTAGGAGGACTCAATGCGATATTGGTTACTCCTCATTCTTTTGCTGAGTCCATGGGTTTCGGCTTCCGCTGAATTGTATGTGGTTGCTAGCCCGAAGAGTCCGATTATGGAGATTAATAAGGAGCAGTTATCCGCTTTATACCTTGGACGTAATCGCGTGGTGGGCAACACTTACATTAATCAGGTGTTAGATCGGAGTGGTACGGTGCGTCAGCGCTTCTTTTTGCAGGTGACCAATATGCAAGAGAGCCAAATCAACGCTTATTGGGCCAAACTGAAATTCTCAGGGCGGCTGCGTGCGCCGGAATCTGTGGTGAGTGAACAAGAGCTGATTGCCAAATTAGAAGAGAATCCGTTCTCGATTGGCTATACCGATCAAGTGCCCAATGACGCGCTGAAAGTATTACTGGTGCTCTATGACTGATCAAACGCGCACTTCGCCACTGGTTAATCGCTTACTAAAGATGATTTCACTGTGTGCGCTTGGGTATTTGCTGATCATTTTGGCCATCATTATTCCACGCGGCATACAGAGTGTTGAGCAGCAAAAACAAGAGCTGGAAGAGAAGCTTGCGCTCTCCTTGAGTAACTCGGCGGCCATTGCACTGTATGTGAATAATTACGATATTGCCTCCGAGGTGATGGATGCGCTGCTGCTCCATCAAGAGATCAATGCGGTTAAGTTAGCCAGCGTGGATGGCATTGTCTTTGAACGAACCACCATGCCCACAACCTACAAAGAACAGAATTATTGGAGTGATGCGAACCGCTACCGATTAGATTCTCCCGTAGATGGTAATTTGATTGGCTATCTGATGATTCATGAGGATCATCAGGTAATTCGTCAGCAAGCCATTAATCAGATTCTTGATCAGATAGCCGTGGTTTTGATCCAGTTTCTCGTGACTTTTATTGCGCTTATCTGGATCGTTCGCCGCTTGGTCGGTAAACCCCTGACGGATCTTTCACAGGCGTTATCCGAAGTGCGGCCAGATCATGATCGCAAAGTGGCGGTAGCCGCAGAAGATCACCACAACGAGATTGGTTTGGTAGCCAAAAGCATCAATGAATTTATCGACGCTTCCCATCAAGCCTTGCTGCGTGAGCGCGAGCTGCGTCAACAGATTGAACGTTGGGAAAGCTACTATCGCACCATTGCCGAACAAGACACTCTGACGGGACTAAAAAACCGTTTAGGTTGTGAGAAGTTCGTGCTCCGCAAACAGCGTGCTAGCACCACCATGGTACTGCTATTGATTGATTTGGATGGTTTTAAGCAGGTGAATGATACCTTGGGGCATGCGGCTGGTGATGAGGTATTACGTGAAATCGCTAAGCGTTTTTATGCCTTGGCGCAAACGCACTTTTCTGATTTTGTGGTCGGACGGCTCGGTGGCGATGAGTTTGCTATTTACATTCCGCTTGATGAATTTGTTGCCGAATCTATCGAGCGGTTTGCGGCTCAGTTGATCGAATCCTCCTCTGAGCCGATTGCATTGGGTCAGCAGAGTGCGCAAGTGGGTTGCAGTATCGGGATTAGTCATATGAACAGTCTGCACATTGACTTAGAAAAACTGCTGCTACAAGCCGATAAAGCCATGTACTGGGTCAAATACAGAGGCAAACATGGCTATCATATTTATCGAATGGGGGAAGAGATCCTGCCTCTTCCCAGTGCGAAAGAACTCAAGCAGGATCAGTTCAGATAGTCGCGAGAGGCTTCGAGCACTTTCGCCATCTCATCTTGCAGCTCAAATAACTCAGGCTCTAACTCATCGATGCTCGCCCCATTGCGCAGCGCTTGCTCCAAACTGGCGCAGATTTTTCGCAGGCGCGGTACGCCGCTGTACGAACAACTGCCATGCAACTTATGGATATGATGCAGCAGATCGCTAGCGGGGTATTCTTCATCCTCAAGCGCAGTATTGACCACAGTTTCGACTTCCCGCAAATAATCGACCAACATCCCGAGCATCTCTTTGGCGAGATCCTCTTTATTGGCGGATTGGCGCAGCGCGACAGGCCAATCAATAATGGCCTCTTCTGCTGGCGGTGATGAGGGTAAGGCGTTAGATATGACCGCGGCACCATCGGGTGGAGTCACTTTCGCGACCTGTTTACTGCGCGTGTGCGGGCTCCAATGGACTAACACTTGTTGCAGAATATGCTCTTCAATCGGTTTGGTCAGGTAATCATCCATCCCCGCTTTCAGTAGACGGTCACGCTCGCCTGCCATGGCATGTGCGGTGACCGCAATGACTGGCGTATCACGATACCCTTTGAGCTGCTTGATCGCTTTACAAGCGGTCACTCCATCCATGTGCGGCATTTGAATGTCCATCAAGATGATATCGAACTGACGGCTCTGAGCTTGCTCAATCGCCTCCTGACCGCTGGTGCAAGAGACCACGTACTCAACCCGCTCTTGCAATAGCGCAGTGATGAGTTTGAGGTTGGCTGGATTATCATCGACCGCCATGACGCACAGCGGAAGCTTATCGGCTTGAGGTTTGGGCAAACTGGTATTGGCGAGTTGCGGCTGTTGCGCTGCCAAGGTTTGTAGCAGTTTTTTGCGAGATAAAGGCTTACTGATGCATTTTACTGGGTAGCGCTGCATCAATTGGTCGGCGAGCGCCAGTTCTGTGCTCGGCACACCGACAATCACATTGTGGGTCATGGCTAACGCACGCTGCACCCAAAGCTCCACCAAGGTCGGATTGGTCTCTTTACTTGGCGCTAAGTTGAGCAGTACATAGTCGTAAACGTGTTGCTCTTCCGGAATCGCTGAGCGGTACGTCACTTCTAAACCACTTTGGACCAGCGTTTGCTGCACAATCGCAGCGGCTTGCATATTGGGCTCAATCAGCAGTAAGTGGCGATGATTGAGCGAGTCCGCGTTATAACCGTCATTGAGAGGCAGCTCTGTGGTATGCAGGCGAAGCGTGAACCAGAAGGTTGAACCTTGGTGCAAACGGCTGGTGAGGCTGATTTCTCCGCCCATATGGCTGACCAGTTTTTGGGTAATCACCAGCCCAAGTCCTGTACCGCCATAACGGCGTGAAATACTGGCATCCGCTTGGCTAAAGGCTTGGAATAACTGAGCTTGCTGGCGCTCAGAAATGCCAATTCCGGTGTCGCGCACCATAAATTGTAGGTCGATCACATCATCGCGTAGCGCGCGCATTTCCACGCTCACGTCTATATTACCCCGTTCGGTAAACTTAATGGAGTTACCGACCAAGTTGGTCAAGACTTGCTGAATCCGTAGCGGATCGCCCACCACGCCGCGCGGAATTTTCGGGTCAATCTTGAGGGTGATTTCTAACCCTTTTTCATGCGCGCTGGTGGCTTGCAGATTAACCACCTCTTCCAATACTTCTTGGAATTCAAACGGAATATTCTCCAAAGCCAGCTTACCGGCTTCGAGTTTGGAAAAATCTAAAATGTCATTGATGATGGTGAGAAGGTTATTGGCTGATTTTTCAATGGTTTGTAGATAGTCTGCTTGGCTGTTGGTCAGCTGGGTTTTCAGCATTTGCCGCGTAAAACCAATCACACCATTGAGTGGGGTGCGCAGCTCATGGGACATGTTAGCCAGAAATTCGGATTTCACTCGTGCCGCTTCTTGAGCGCGCTTTTTGGCAATATCGAGTTCAACGTTTTGAATCTCAAGCTGTTCAAGGGTTTCTCGGAGATCAGACGTCGCTTGGTCGATACTGTGCTGCATTTCGACATGGTATTCGGAGAGCGATACCGCCATCGCGTTGATGCCTTTTTTCAGCGTATCCAACTCGCCGTGCATTTTACCTTCAATCCGCACATCCAAATGGCCGCGACGAATGCGGTCGACCATATTTTTCATGTGAGTGATTGGGCGAGTCACATCGTACATCAAGCGCGAAGCAAATACCCCTGACAGCAAAATCCCGATCACTAGCACTAAACCTGCGGAAAAAATTTCCTGATACTGTTGTAAACGCAGTGAGGAGAGATCCAGTTCTATCGCAATATAACCCATCACCGGTGTGGCGGGATTGGCATCGCCATTGTCGAGCACGGTGCGTTCAGAAATGATCGGCGTTCGTAATATCAGCGTGTTCTCGTCAATCGCGGAACTACTCAGAAACGGGATCGGCTTATCCTTGGGATACATCAGCTTTTCGAAATTGGGGTGGAAGTTCGAGGTGACAAACAGCTCATGATTGGCATCAAACACCGCGATGCTGCGTACTAACTTAGAATTCTTACGGTGGGCATAGCTGATAATGCGTCGCACCGATTCTCGGCTCTGCATACGCAGCGCATCTTCACTGGCGATCGCTAATGGCTCAATGATGCTGGCACCGGAATTGATCACTTGAGTTTCTAAATCGTGATAACGGTTAAAAGAGAACAGAGCGCTAAGCAGCAGACCAATAATCAGGGTAGGTGCCAAAGTGAGCGTCATAACGCGGGCGCGCAAGCCATATCTTTGAGTCATTATTGTCTAAACATTGTGGTGTGGATATGGGAAAATACCCCGCACAAATCGGATTGCGTGGGGAAACGTTGGCGTTAGCTTAATCAACTCCCTCATCTTCGACAATCTCCCCCGTGCAGAATAGTGATGCCGGGGCGAAAACAAATCTATTTCAACACTTGAGCACAGAGCATGGCACGTTTCTTTCAACCGAAAAAGCACAGCACGTTAGACACAAAGCATCAGCCGGTCACTATTGAACGGTTGGATCACCAAGGCAGCGGACTGGCCTTTTTACACAAGAAACCCTTGTTTGTTGACGGCGCTTTGCCGGGGGAAGAGGTGCTGATTCAGCTCACTGAAAACAAGAGCAAATACGCGCGCGGTCAACTGATTAAAGTGTTGAAACCCAGCGCTGAGCGTGTTGCACCTTTCTGTGCGCATTATGCGCAATGTGGTGGTTGTGATTTACAGCATCTTGACCGAGCGGGACAAATCCATCACAAGCAGCAAGCCTTAAGTCAATTAATGGTGAAGTTTGCAGGGCAGAGTCTTGCTCTGTCTGCGCCAGTTTGTTCTGATGATCAAGGCTACCGTCGTCGCGCACGCTTAAGCCTGATGTGGGATAAGAAAACTCAGCAACTACAATTGGGTTTTCGCCGCAAGCAGAGCAAAGCGATTGTTAATGTGACCGATTGCCCCGTGCTGGAGCCGAGTTTAAATGCGCTGTTGCCTGATTTGAACGCTTTGTTGAGTGAGTGGAGTCAACCTGAGCGGTTGGGGCATGTCGAATTGGTGAAAGGGGATAACACTCGCGTGTTGGTGCTGCGCCATTTAGGCGCGCTGATTGAGCAAGATCAGCAGCGTTTGACTGACTTTGCTTCGCAAAACCAACTAACCTTATATCTGATGCTGGAAGCCGGCGAGTTGCAACATGTGCAAGGTGAAGCGCCATACTGTGAAGAAACAGGCAGCCGCTTAAGTTTCTTGCCCAGCCATTTTATTCAGGTCAATCGCGCGGTGAATCAGCACATGGTCGCGCAAGCCTTGAATTGGCTTGAGGTTAGCCCACAAGAACACGTGCTCGATCTCTTCTGTGGCTTAGGAAATTTCACGCTGCCGCTGGCCAAACAAGCGCAAGCGGTGGTGGGTGTTGAAGGTGTTGATGAGATGGTGCAACACGCCACTCATAACGCGAAATTGAACCAAATCAATAATGTGGCGTTTTATCAGGCCAATTTGGAACAAGATATGACGAGCGCCTCATGGGCGCAGCAGAAATTTGCTAAAGTACTGCTCGACCCAGCCCGCGCAGGCGCAGAAGGGATTGTGGATCAACTCTCTGCGTTAGGTGCCAAGCGGGTTGTGTACGTGTCGTGTAACCCTGCGACATTAGCACGAGACAGTCAAAGCTTGCTGAGCCAAGGATTTCGCTTAGAGAAACTGGGGATGCTCGATATGTTCCCGCACACCAGTCATCTCGAGTCCATGGCTTTGTTTGTGAAAAAGGGCTAGCGATTGAACTCCTGATACGAGCGTCAGTCGAAGGCTAAAAATACAATTATTAGGACGATATCAATGGTTGCGGTACGAAGCGCACACTTAAACCCAGACCAACAGTTTGAGCTAGAAACATGGATAGCCAGCCTGACCCAAGAGGGGAAAACGGCCGCTAAATTAACCGCAGTGTATCGCGATTGCGAGCAACTGTTGGCGGGCAATCCACAAGGGCCTCTGCTGCTTTGGCGTGGGCGGGAAATGATCGAAATTTTGATCACCCTATCGATGGACCGCCCAACGTTGGTGGCGGCTTTGCTATTTCCGATCGCCACCAGTGGTGTGCTGGATAATGAGTCGCTTGAAGAGGGATATGGCCGCGAAGTGGTTAAGCTTATCCACGGCGTGGAAGAGATGGCGGCGATTGGCCAGCTCAACGTCACCATGCATGGCAGTGAAGCGTCAGCGCAAGTGGATAACGTGCGCCGTATGCTACTGGCGATGGTGGATGATTTCCGCTGCGTGGTGATTAAGCTTGCCGAGCGGATCTGCAACTTGCGTGAAGTGAAAAACGAGCCAGATGAAGTGCGCCGCGTGGCTGCCAAAGAGTGTGCCAACATCTATGCGCCACTGGCTAACCGCCTTGGCATTGGTCAGCTCAAATGGGAAATTGAAGACTACGCGTTTCGTTACCAACAACCGGATACCTATAAACAGATCGCCAAACAGCTTTCTGAGCGTCGCATCGTGCGTGAGCAGTACATTCGTGATTTTGTCAGCGACCTGCGTGCTGAGATGAAGCAATCCGGGATTAACGCTGAAGTCAGCGGTCGCCCGAAACACATCTACAGCATCTGGCGCAAAATGCAGAAGAAAAGCCTCGCTTTTGATGAACTGTTTGATGTGCGTGCGGTGCGGATTATTGCTGATAAGCTGCAAGACTGTTATGCCGCGCTTGGCATTGTGCACACTAAATACAAGCACTTACCGAACGAGTTTGATGATTATGTAGCGAACCCCAAACCGAACGGTTACCAGTCCATTCATACCGTGATTTTGGGGCCGGAAGGCAAAACCATCGAGATCCAGATCCGAACCAAGCAGATGCATGAAGAGTCAGAGCTTGGGGTAGCGGCACACTGGAAATACAAAGAGGGCAGCAGTGCAGCACGCAGTGGCTACGATGAGAAGATCACTTGGCTGCGTAAACTGCTCGATTGGCAAGAAGAGATGTCCGATTCGGGCGAGATGCTCGACGAACTGCGCAGCCAAGTGTTTGATGATCGCGTCTACGCCTTTACCCCGAAAGGCGATGTGGTTGACTTACCTATGGGCGCGACCCCGCTCGATTTTGCCTACCACATTCACTCCGAAGTGGGGCATCGCTGTATTGGCGCGAAAGTGGCAGGACGTATCGTACCTTTCACTCACAAATTGCAGATGGGCGATCAGGTTGAAATCATCACCGCCAAAGAGCCGAATCCATCACGCGATTGGTTGAACCCATCTCTTGGTTTCGTTCATTCAGGGCGTGCGCGCGCTAAGATTAATGCTTGGTTCCGCAAACAGAGCCGTGAAAAAAATCTCGAAGCGGGACGGGAAATTCTCGAAATCGAACTGGCGAAAATCGGTGCCAATCTCAAGCACGCCGAGGCGTATGCGCTCAAGCGCTTTAACGTCAATAGCGTGGATGAAATGTACGTTGGTATCGGCAGTGGCGATCTGCGTATCAATCAGATCGTGAACCATATCAATGCGTTAGTGAATAAACCGACCGCTGAGGAAGAAGATAAGCTCGCGCTGGAAAAACTGCAGGAAAACAAAACCCTAACACCGAATCGCCCGCATAAAGATGCGGTGGTGGTGGAAGGGGTCGATAACCTGATGACCCACCTTGCGCGTTGCTGTCAGCCAATCCCAGGCGATGAAATCCGTGGCTACATTACCCAAGGCCGTGGTATTTCGGTGCACCGCAGCGACTGCGAGCAGCTCGAGGAGCTTAGCCTTCATGCACCAGAGCGTATCATTGATACCGTATGGGGCAGTGGTTTTGTAGGCTCTTATCTACTGACCGTACGTGTTGAAGCGATGGAGCGCAGTGGCTTACTGAAAGACATCACGACTTTGCTGGCCAATGAGAAAGTCAAAGTGGCGAGTATGAAGAGCCGCTCCGACTATAAACGCCAAATCATCATCATGGATTTCGATCTTGAGGTGAACAACGTCGAAGCTTTAGCGCGCGTTTCTAAACGCATCGAGCAGATCAAAGATGTTATGTTGGTCAAACGCTTAGGTTAAATCCAACGCAAACAGCGAGGTGTGAAGTGAAAACTTCCACCTCGTTGCTTTTTCAACGTCAATACGTTTAGGCGCTCAATGCCTGATGTGAGGAAAGCCATGTCACACCCGATTGAACAACTCGAACAGATCATGCGCCGCTTGCGTGACCCAGAACAAGGTTGCCCGTGGGATAAAGAGCAAACCTTCGACACCATTGCACCTTACACCATTGAAGAAACCTTTGAAGTGGTGGATGCCATCACCCAGCGCGATTGGCCTAACCTGCGTGAAGAGTTGGGGGATTTGCTGTTTCAGGTGATTTTCTACAGCCAAATGGCCAAAGAACAAGGCTTGTTTGAGTTTCGTGATGTGGTGGAAACGGTCAATGAGAAACTGACCCGCCGCCATCCTCATGTGTTTGGGGATATCACCTTTGAAAATGACGCGCAAATTCACGCCAATTGGGAAGCGGAAAAAGCCAAAGAAAAAGCGCAAGCAGGCAAAAGTGAGCAAAGTATTCTAGACTCTGTACCACGTTCGTTGCCCGCTTTATCGCGTGCCCACAAGATCCAGAAAAAGTGTGCTCAATACGGATTTGATTGGGATAGCCTTGGCCCTGTGGTTGAAAAAGTGCACGAAGAAGTCGAAGAGGTGATGGAAGAAGCGCTGCAAGTGGATGTGGATACGCAAAAAGTCGAGGAAGAGCTAGGTGATCTTTTATTCGCAACCGTCAATTTAGTGCGTCATTTAGGTCATGATCCTGAAATGGCGCTGAGTAAAGCCAACGCCAAATTTGTGCGCCGTTTTCAAGGTGTCGAGGACAAAGCCAGAGCGAAAAATAAGCCGCTGCACGCGTACACTTTGGCTGAACTCGACGGATTTTGGGATGAAGTAAAACTTGAAGAAAAACAGGCAATAAAGTCATTTTCCTGACGGAGTGTGAAAAATAACAATCAATCTACAGTCAAGCTTAATGGTTGATTAAGCAGCAAATTTGTCTTGTGCGAAAAAAGAGCGCGCTTTGAGACAAAAGTGACTCAGATAATGTGCCCAACACAGTGTTTGCTTCAATTTGGTTTGATTTGAAGCAAAAAATAAAAAATTGAGTGTGATAGATTTCACGTTGTGGCAATGGGGGCCTTCTGGTATAGTTTCGTCCCGTCCAGAAGAAATCCATTTCCCTCATTCAACCAATTTCAGGTTAAACATGACGACAAATTATATTTTTGTTACTGGCGGGGTTGTATCCTCTCTAGGTAAAGGTATTGCAGCAGCATCCCTTGCAGCGATTCTTGAAGCTCGTGGTCTTAAAGTAACCATGATGAAGCTTGACCCTTACATCAACGTTGACCCGGGCACCATGAGTCCAACTCAACACGGTGAAGTGTTCGTTACGGAAGATGGCGCAGAAACCGACCTAGACCTTGGTCACTACGAGCGTTTCATTCGTACCAAGATGACCAAGCGCAACAACTTTACCGCAGGTCGTGTTTACGCTGATGTTCTGCGCAAAGAGCGCCGTGGCGACTACTTAGGTGCCACGATTCAGGTTATTCCTCATATCACTAACGCGATCAAAGATCGTGTGATTGCGGGCTCAGAAGGCCACGACATTGCTATCGTTGAAGTTGGCGGTACTGTGGGTGATATCGAATCACTGCCATTTATGGAAGCGATCCGTCAGCTTGCCATCGAAGTGGGTCGTGAGCACGCTATGTTCATGCATCTGACGCTGGTTCCTTACCTAGCGGCAGCGGGCGAAGTAAAAACGAAGCCAACCCAACACTCAGTAAAAGAGCTGCTTTCTATCGGCATTCAGCCAGACATTCTGGTTTGCCGTAGCGATCGTATGATCCCAGCCAACGAGCGTAAGAAAATTGCTCTGTTCTGTAACGTGCCTGAAAAAGCCGTTATCTCAATGAAAGACGTGGATTCTATCTACAAGATCCCACAACTGATCCGCTCTCAAGGGTTGGATGATTTGGTGTGTGCACGTTTTGGCATTAACGCGCCAGAAGCGGATCTCTCTGAATGGGAACAGGTGATTTACGAAGAAGCGAACCCAACCGGTGAAGTGACTATCGGTATGGTTGGTAAGTACACTGAACTGCCAGATGCTTACAAATCGGTCAACGAAGCCCTGAAACACGCCGGTCTGAAGAACCGTCTGAGCGTGACCATCAAATACGTAGATTCACAAGACGTTGAAACCAAAGGCACCGATGTGCTCAATGGTTTGGATGCGATTCTGGTACCGGGTGGTTTTGGCGATCGTGGTATCGAAGGCAAAATCCGTGCAGCGCAATATGCACGTGAAAACAAAATTCCTTACCTTGGCATCTGCTTGGGTATGCAAGTGGCACTCATCGAATACGCGCGCAACGTAGCGGGTATGGAAGGTGCACACTCAACCGAATTCAATAAAAACACCAAATATCCAGTGGTTGGTTTGATCACGGAATGGGTAGATGGCGAAGGCAATGTCGAAGAGCGTAGCGAAAAATCGGATCTGGGCGGCACAATGCGTCTAGGTTCACAGCTATGCCACCTTGAGAAAGGCACTAAAGCGTACGAGTTGTACGGTAGCGCAACCATTCATGAGCGTCACCGCCACCGTTACGAAGTCAACAACCTGCTGCGTCCTCAGATTGAAAAAGCAGGTTTGAAGGTTTCTGGTCTGTCAGCAGATAAGAAGCTGGTTGAAGTGATTGAGAACCCTGCTCACCCATGGTTTGTGGCAGCGCAGTTCCACCCAGAGTTCACCTCAACCCCACGCGATGGTCACCCTCTGTTTGCTGGCTTTGTAAAAGCAGCGGGTCAGTTCCAACGCGGTGAATTGAAGTAAAAGGATACGGGTAGCCACTTTAGCAGTGTGGCTACCCTTTTAGTTTTGACATTTAAATTCAATTGAGAGGAAACATTAATGTCTAAGATCGTTAAAGTTCTAGGTCGTGAAATCATCGACTCACGTGGTAACCCAACGGTAGAAGCAGAAGTTCATCTAGAAGGTGGTTTCGTTGGTATGGCAGCAGCTCCATCTGGTGCTTCTACTGGTTCTCGTGAAGCGCTTGAACTGCGTGACGGTGACAAGTCTCGTTTCCTAGGTAAAGGCGTTCTGAAAGCGCTGGCTGCGGTTAATGGTCCAATCGCAGACGCTCTGGTTGGCAAAGATGCAAAAGATCAAGCAACTATTGACCAAATCATGATCGACCTAGACGGTACTGAGAACAAGTCAAACTTCGGTGCAAACGCGATTCTAGCGGTTTCTCTAGCAAACGCGAAAGCAGCAGCGGCAGCAAAAGGCATGCCTCTATACGAGCACATCGCTGAGCTGAACGGCACTCCTGGCGTATTCTCAATGCCTCTACCAATGATGAACATCATCAACGGTGGTGAGCACGCTGACAACAACGTAGACATCCAAGAGTTCATGATCCAACCTGTTGGCGCAAAAACTCTGAAAGAAGCAGTACGTATGGGCGCAGAAGTGTTCCATAACCTAGCTAAAGTACTGAAGTCTAAAGGCTACAACACTGCAGTGGGTGACGAAGGTGGTTTCGCTCCTAACCTGAAATCTAACGCAGAAGCGCTAGAAGTTATCGCTGAAGCGGTTGCGGCTGCAGGTTACAAACTGGGTACTGACATCACATTAGCGATGGACTGTGCGGCTTCTGAGTTCTACGACGCAGAGAAGAAAGAATACAACCTGAAAGGCGAAGGTCGTATCTTCACTTCTAACGGTTTCTCTGATTTCCTAGAAGAGCTGACTGAGAAGTTCCCAATCGTTTCTATCGAAGACGGTCTGGACGAGTCTGACTGGGAAGGTTTCGCATACCAAACTGAGAAACTGGGTAAGAAAATCCAAATCGTTGGTGACGATCTGTTCGTAACTAACACTAAGATCCTGAAGCGTGGTATCGACAACGGTATCGCTAACTCTATCCTGATCAAGTTCAACCAAATCGGTTCTTTGACTGAAACTCTGGCTGCGATCAAGATGGCAAAAGATGCTGGCTACACTGCAGTTATCTCTCACCGTTCAGGCGAAACTGAAGACGCAACTATCGCTGACCTAGCGGTAGGTACTGCTGCAGGTCAAATCAAGACGGGTTCTATGAGCCGTTCTGACCGTGTTGCTAAGTACAACCAACTGATCCGTATCGAAGAAGCTCTGGGTTCACGTGCTCCTTTCAACGGTCTGAAAGAAGTGAAAGGCCAAGCTTAATTTTAAGCGAGCGCCTTCGCGACTGTTGACGATAACAGTCTCGCGATAAAAAACGCCCTGCATTGCAGGGCGTTTTGCTTTCTACGGTTGCAGGCAACGAACTACAGAGCCTCGATTGCCGATACGCGCCGTTTATCCAACTCTTCTTTGATCTGCTTGCCGTGAAAGCCATCCGCTATCACGGCTTGAACTGCTACCCCAAGGGCGGCTTGGTAGGCACGCAGGAAAATCTCACGCTGCGGATACGGCTCATTCTCTAAACCTAAACGGCCACGATGATCTGCTTCACAACACAGTAGCACTTGCTCAAGACGCTCCGGTTTGCGCCACACATCCAAAAGCCCCAGCACTTTCAGCTTGGTGGTAGGCTTTAACTCGTCCGCACGATGGATATTGGAATGCTGCGCGCACACCGCGAGCGCTAAATCACGAAACTCATTAGGCACGCGAATGCGCTCGCACAATGATTCAATGATATTAAGCCCAGTATGGCAGTGCAATTTATGGCTTGGCCATTCAGAAGGTGGCGTCACGCCTTTTCCTAAATCATGCACTTGCGCGGCAAAACGCACGGGAAGGGAATCAGAAAGTTGTGCGGCTTGCTTGGCGACCATTAGCGTGTGAATGCCGGTGTCGATCTCTGGGTGCCATTTTTCCGGTTGTGGCACGCCGAACAAGCGATCGATTTCAGGCAGCACCACCGCCAGCGCGCCACAATCACGTAACACCTGCAAAAACACTTCGGGATGATTCGTCGAGAGCGATTTATGCCACTCTTGCCACACACGCTCGGCGGTTAAGTGCTGCAACTCGCCCGATTGCACAATCTTCGCCATTAATTGCATCGTCTCTTCGGCAACGGTGAAACCTAGGTGATGCAGCTTAGCCGCAAAGCGCGCCACGCGCAGCACACGCAAGGGATCTTCCACAAACGCGGGCGAAACATGGCGCAGCACTTTCGCGGCGAGATCGCGCTGACCGCCATAAGGATCAATCAGTTGCCCAGAGTTATCTTGCGCCATCGCGTTGATGGTCAGATCGCGGCGCAGCAGATCGTCTTCCAAACTCACGTCTGGAGCATAGTGGCAAGCAAAGCCGGTGTAACCTACGCCGGTTTTGCGTTCGGTACGGGCAAGGGCATGTTCTTCTTTACTGTTCGGATGCAAAAACACCGGAAAATCTTTCCCGACAGCTTGAAAGCCTGCCGCTAACATAGCTTGTGGACTGCTGCCGACCACTACCCAATCACGGTCATAAACCGGAAGTTGCAGCAATTGATCGCGCACTGCGCCGCCAACGAGGTAAATTTGCATCGTAGAGTCTCAAAAAATTGCATCAATGACATTGGCTAATCTTAGTCAGCAATGATACGTTGCACCCACTGCGATGAATAGGGTCAACAAGCATGTATCTGAACTTCTTTGGGTTTGACGAACTACCGTTTTCTATCGTCCCCAATGCGCGTTATCTCTACCTGAGTCAGCGTCATCAGGAAGCCATAGTACACCTGCAAGCCGGATTGGGCGATGGCGGCGGCTTTGCCATGCTCACCGGAGAAGTCGGGACGGGAAAAACCACTGTCGCGCGAGCGATTCTGGCGAGTTTGCCGGGCAAAACGCGCGCGGGGATGATCCTCAACCCCACTTTTTCCGATTTGGAGCTATTGGAAGCGATTTGTGATGAATTTGAGGTCTGCTATCCGAAAAAAGCGACCTTAAAGAAACTTACGCAAGTACTGCATGAGTTTTTGTTGGCCGAGCACGCGCAAGGCATACAAGTGCTTTTGATGATTGATGAAGCGCAGCATTTGGCACCGGATGTGTTGGAGCAGCTACGCCTGCTGACCAATTTGGAAACCGAGAGCCATAAACTGCTTAAAGTACTGCTGATTGGCCAGCCCGAGTTGCAAGAAAAACTGCGTTTGCCGCAGTTGCGCCAGCTCGCCCAGCGGATCACTGGGCGCTACCATTTATTGCCATTGAATGAAGAGCAAACGGCCGACTACATCCGCTTTCGGATTGAGCAAGCCAGCGGTAACCCTGAGTTGTTTAATCGTAAAGCCTGTCAGTGGATTGCAGAGCAAACTCACGGTATTCCGCGCTTAATCAATCTGGTGTGTGATGCGGCGTTAAAGCAAGCGTATCAAGCGGGTGAACCAACGCTGAGCCTAGCGAGAATTAAGCTCGCCTGCCAAGAGGTGATGAGCTTTCAATCTTCTGTTTATCAAGTGGCCTCGGCCAAACCTCCTGTACCTAAGCTCTCTTATCTCTCCAGCGCATTGGGGGGGATAGCTCTGGCCGTCGTACTGACATGGCAGTTACCACCCCAGCTTGATCGGGTTATGCAACACTATTTTCCGTTACCTGAAGTGGTGCCGCCGACCGAACAGAGAGTTTTCCCGCAAGCGTTACGTAGTGCGTTACTCAACGCGACGAGCAGCGAGCATGCCCTTGAAACTCTGTATGCGGTCTGGGGCTATCAAGCCTCGGTGCTGGAGCAGTTTTGCCAAACTCAAGCAGATGCGGTGCTTTGGTGTGAAGAGCAGACGGGCGATTGGTCAACGCTACAAACTTACGATTTGCCCGCTGTACTCACTTTAATGATGGATGATGTGCCCACTTACGCGGTGCTGTATCGCTTAACGGGCGATCAAGCGGAGCTGTTGGTGGGAGGCGAACGTTATCGTATTGCCCGCCAATGGCTAGAGCCGTTATGGAATGGGCAATTTTCGCTACTTTGGCAGGCCAGTTTTTCTCGAACATTAAAGCAGGGAATGCAGGGAGCCGATGTAGCCTTGCTCGAGAGCAAATTGGCGCAAGTGTTGGGCGAACCTGAACGCCCGCGTGAGCAATTTGATAAGGATTTGTCGCGTAAAGTCGAGTTATTCCAACGTTGGCAGAACATGCACGTTGATGGTATCGCAGGAAGACAAACCTTACGCCGCCTTGAGTTATTGACCCAACAGCAAGCGCCGAGTTTGAAGGAGGAAGGCTAATGTCAAAAGTGATGAATGCCTTGAAGCAGTCTCAACAAAAGTATCTGCAAGCTCAGCCTGTCAGTCGTCGCACTTATACCGAGCAAGAACCCACAGCGATGACTCCGTCACGCTGGTTGCATTTAGCGCTGTGGCTCGTACCGGGGTTAGTGACAATAGGCGTGATGACTTACCAACGCTATGAACTAGTGCAACTGGAAGTGGCTAATCGACAAACCGAGCCGACAACGGTGCAAGTTGATGCGCCATTAGAGCGTTTAGCGTATCCCGAATTTCAGGATCTGCAACCTACCTTTGTCGAATCAGGACTCGATGAACCCTATCCAGAAGAGGATGTGACTGCGCTAGCCGACAACATTGTGGCTCCACCGGCGACAATCCAAGCTTCTGGTCAGCAAAGCGCGTCAAATAAGGCGTTGGGCGATCTCGATTTAACTCAGCTTTCGCCTGAATTAGCGTTACGCGTGCAGGCGATTATGCGCGATCAATCCAGTGAACCAGCCACCCCTAGCACACCAACCTCTGCGGCGGTGCCATTAACCCAGCACAGTGATCGTTATCAAGGGCAGCTTCCCGCACTGAATTTTCAGATGCACGCTTTTTCCAGTAATGAACAAAAACGCTGGATAAAAGTGAATGGAGTAGAGTATCGCGAAGGGGATATGCTGACACCAGAAGTGAAGCTAGAGAGTATCAAACCACAAAGCAGTGTGATTATCTTTGGCGGAGAGGAGATTGAGATCCCGGCACTGTATGATTGGAAAGGTTAGGGCATTGACCAACGCTTATTGCCCGACGATGAAAGAGAGCGAAAACAAAACGGTCACTTGCGTGACCGTTTTGCTATGCGATGAATTCCGCTTATGCCCATCCGGCAGGGTGGCGTTTACGGCGAGGAATAATATGTGGTAACACCAAGCCAAGCAGTAAACCGATACCAGCAACACCACCACCGTAGGTGAAGTATTTCAGTAACAGATCTTCTTTTTGCGTATCGAGTTTGGCGCGCAGTTCACGAATTTCGCTTTGTGAATCGGTCAACTGCTTGCTGATGTCGGCATAGTTACGCTCTAGATCGGCAATTTGTTGGTTACGCAGTTCAAGTGATTCCGCTAATCCTGCTTTTTCACTATCGGCATTTTGGCGAGCATTGGCTAACAGCTTTTTCACTTCCTCTAGCTCTTTTTCTAGCGCCGGTAAGCGCAGAGTATTGCTCACTTCACGAGTGATAAAACGGCTTTCAACCCAACCTGTACGGCCGCGCTCATCAGCAATATGGCTATAACCACTCTCTTTATTCACCTCAATCAGCTTCACCTTTTCTCCGGCGTCAATGCTGCCGAGAATGCGGTATTGGTTACTTGGGCCTGAATGCATGTAAGTAAAGAGTTTGTCCGCGATGTAGCGGTCTTGCGCGAACGTTGGTGCAGCCAACATGGAAAAGAGCACCATGCAGATCAGTTTTTTCACAGTAAATCCCTTATTTTAAAGATAGATTTGGCGATAAGTCTCATAAAGTTTGTGGCAAATAGTATGCAGTTTTAGCAAGCGCTGCAACAAAGAAGGGAGGCTAAGCCTCCCTTTCTGTGCGTTTGAGTCAATAATGACAGTTCGCTAACACTGAGCTTACTGCGGCTTAGCCGACAAACACTGCTTGAATCGCGTAGAAGAAAACCACGGCTAAGAGTGCGCCTGCCGGTAGAGTGACGACCCAAGAGGCAACGATGTTACGTACCACTCCTAAGTTCAGTGCAGCAATACCACGTGCGAAACCAACACCCAGTACTGCACCAACCAGAGTTTGCGTAGTTGAAATCGGTAAGCCTGTGCCTGACGCCAGTACAACGGTTGAAGCGGTTGCTAGCTGGGCTGCAAAACCACGGCTTGGCGTCAATTCTGTAATGCCAGTACCGATGGTTGCCATCACTTTGTGGCCTAATGTTGCGAGACCGACGACGATACCAAAACCACCCAGAGGAAGAATCCACCATGCGATAGAGCTCTTCGCGGCCACTTCACCCATGTGTTCAACAGTTGAAACCACTGCAGACAAAGGACCAATCGCGTTCGCTACGTCGTTTGAGCCGTGCGCAAAAGCCATAGCACACGCGGTGATCACCATCAGGATACTGAAGATGCTTTCCACACCCGCGAAACCATGGTCTTCATCGCGATTAGCGAATTTCTTCTGAATGTAGAGATAGCCGCCGACCATCACGATGGCAGAAACCACCGCGGACCACATCCAAGCTTCTGAGCTCGAAAGATGCAGGCCAACGTGTTTAAGACCTTTTTTGATGGTAACCAGAGCAATCACCATAGTGGTGATGAACATGTATACCGGCACGAAACGCTTGGCATTGATCAGCGGTTTTTCTGTATCGAAAATGAGGCGTTGTGCGCTGACAAAAATGAGGTACGCAAAGAAGCCTGAAATCACCGGAGTAATAATCCAACTGCCGACAATGCCTTTTACTGAGCTCCAATCGACCGCTTCTGTACCGACAGAAACGCACGCGAAACCAATAATAGCGCCGATGATAGAGTGAGTGGTAGAGACTGGCCAGCCCATGTAAGACGCCACCAGTAACCAAGTGCCTGCGGCAAGAAGCGCTGACATCATGCCGTAAATCAGCACATCGGGTTTATCTGCGAAGAGAGAGGTTTCAATCACCCCATTACGGATCGTTTCTGTCACTTCACCACCGGCTAAGTAAGCGCCTGCGAATTCAAAAATCATCGCAATAATAATGGCTTGTTTAACGGTGAGTGCTTTTGAACCTACTGAAGTGCCCATTGCATTGGCAACATCGTTTGCACCAATACCAATCGCCATCAAGAAACCGAAGACAGCTGCCACAATAATCAAGACGGTGCCGTAGTTCGCAAGGATTTCCATCGTAATACCTAGTTGTTGATAACAAGCGGAGCAACCCAAGCTTGTTTTTGACGCAGATAACGACCTTCAGCGTAGAAAATACTCATCGCCTAGCAGGTCGTCATACTGTGGTTGCTCTTCGTTATTTGGTTAACTTTTAAATTTAAGAACGAGAAAGCATAAGCTCTAAGCGAGCACCAACGCGCTGCGCTTGGTCGGCAATGCCGCCCACCCATTCCAGAATTTTGTACAAGAACATGACATCAATTGGATTCATTTTCGATTCGATGGCCATCAGCTGTTGGCGTAGGCGAATCTGCATGGAATCGGTGTCATCTTCAATCACATCCAGTTGATGGATCATTTCAGCCACGAGAGTTACCTCACGACCTTTGAATCCAGTTTCCAATAACTCGTCGAGCTCGTTGATCACATTCTGCGCTTGGTTAGCCGCATCTAAGCAACGTCTAACATAAGCAATGAAGTTTTCTTGGAGAGGCTCAGGGATGACAAGCTGACGGCCATATACGCGGCCCGCAATGTCTTTGGCGAGGTTTGCTAATTTATCTTGTTGAGTCAGTAGTTCCAGCATGTCACTACGATCAACCGGCATGAATAGACCGCGAGGAAGTTTAAGGCGGATTTCACGCTTTAACACGTCAGCTTCTTTCTCTAGGTGAGAAATTTGTGCACGAATTTCGCCCGCTTTTTCCCAATCACCTTTGTTACAAACTTCAAAGAAATTGATCAGGTGTGAGCAACATTCATTCACACACACTACGTGGCGTTGCAAAGGCTTAATCGGGGACTTTGCAAATAACCCCATGATTGTATTTACTGGCATGGTCATTCAACCTAATAACTATAACCTTGAAATAACATACACCATAATATGGTGAAATGTTGAGCGTTGGCTATAAAGGCGCGCATGTTAACCCAAACACCGTCGCAATAAAACTGTTTTAGATCATGATTGGGCCGATATTTCTCTCTTGCTCCGGTGTCTATAAGGCAATATCCTGTCGGCATCTGCATCGAAAGGGATAACTATGGAAACCGAGATAGAACTGAAGTTTTTTGTTTCTCCAGATTTTTCAACCATCTTACGCGCGAAGATTTCTGAAACCAAAGTTCTTCAGCACAGCTGTCGGGAGTTAGGAAACACGTACTTTGATACCCCCGATAACTGGTTGCGTCAGCATGATATTGGACTGCGCATCCGTCGTTTTGATGAGGTGTATATCCAGACGGTGAAAACCGCAGGTCGTGTGGTCGCCGGTCTACATCAGCGTCCGGAGTTCAATGCCGAACATCACAGTAATGAGCCCGATCTTTCGTTGCATCCTGCCGATATCTGGCCGCAAGGAAAAGAGCTGACTCAGCTACAAGCCGAACTCATGCCGCTCTTTTCGACCAACTTCACTCGTGAACAGTGGCTGATTAGCATGGCTGATGGTAGCCAAGTGGAAGTCGCCTTTGATCAAGGTCTTGTGGTGGCGGGTGATCGCCAAGAGCCGATTTGTGAAGTGGAGCTGGAACTTAAGTCTGGTCAAACCGATGCACTGTTTACCTTAGCGCGCCAGCTTTGTGAGCATGGCGGTATGCGCTTAGGGAATCTTAGCAAAGCCGCTCGTGGCTATCGCCTCGCTGCCAATTATTCGGGCGATGAAATTCAACCCATGGCTTTGGTCAGTGTCGATAAAAATGACACTGCCGAGTCTTGCTTTATCCGTGCACTGGAACATGCGCTGGCGCACTGGCATTACCATGAGCAAATCTATACCGAACGTGAAAACGTGGCGGCATTGCACGAAATTCGTCATGCAGTGAGTTACCTGCGCCAACTGCTTTCCGTCTACGGCGGCATCATTCCGCGCCGCGCCAGCGCGATTTTGCGCCAAGAGCTCAAATGGTTAGAGCAAGAGTTACAGTGGCTAAAAGAGTTTGAATATCTGGAAAGTTTGCAAGAAGACAAGGGCTACGCGCTGCGTAAACTGGATGCGCGTAAGTTTTTAGTCACCGCGTTGAAAACCTTGCAAGAAAGCTTGCCACAGCGTGAAGATACACTGCGTTTACTGAGCAGTGCCCGTTATACCGGCTTGTTACTGGATCTAAGTCGTTGGGTGCTGACACGTGGTTGGCAGCCGTTTTTAGATGACAAAGCACGAGAAAAAATGGCGCAGCCGCTGGAAGCGTTCTCCGTAAAACAACTTGACCGCACATGGGCGGAGTTGATGGAAGCTTTTCCACCGGGTAAAACCTTAACCGTACAAGAATACCTCGATCAGCAGTATCGCCTAATGCGTAACCTTTACACTGGGGTGAGTTTTGCAAGTTTATACGATGCTGAAAACCGTCAGGCATTTCGGATGCCGTGGGCGGATTTGTTGCACGGTATTGATGATTTATTGCGCCTCAAACCATTAGAGCGTTTGGTGGATTTGCTACAAGGTGAAGAGCAAGATCAACTGAAACGTTGGCTGATTCGTCAAGAGAACTCCATTTTGCATGCGATGGAGCAAAGCCGCACGATGGGTGTTGAAGCGCATCCGTATTGGCGTGAGTAGCTCTGGCTAACGCATTGATATCGATAAATAAGGGAGGCGGGGGCTTCCCTTTTCTTTTTATCGCTTTTCCCCATCTTGGTGATCCTTCACTATGCATGCCCACATCTCGTTATCGTGAGAAAAGACTCTAGATACGTCAGTTTATGCCGATAACACATAGTGAGTTTGATGAGTGATGGATAGAGATAATATCCCCTTCCTACTTGAAGCTGCGGTGGTGTTGGCTACGTTTGTTCACCAATCACATAGTCTGTCTATGTTCATGGGGATGAACTCACTTGCCGTCTACCTGCAACTCCAAGTCGTTTGGGTATAAGTCAAAGATCACAAATAGCGTGATGAATAAGAGAATTAGCGATAACAAACTGATGGGTTTTGTTTCATTTTTGATATTATCGGCTTTCATACGAGGCTCGAAATAATAGGTTGCGGATCTTTTGCATCCTCACTCAGTGGCAATCAAAAAGAATGGAGAACTGACAATGGCAACGATGTCGTTTAAGCCGTGGGAGCGGGTAATTACAGATGTTCGTCTCGTCCCGAAAATGGTGATGCTGATGGTATTCAGCACGGTGTTGATCATTGGCAAGCAGCTTTGGGACGCAGATATCTTTTACCAATCTTTATTGGCGGCTACCAACAGTGTGGAAGTCGCACAGCAGCACTACGATAACTATCTGGTGCAAGTGTTCTGGCAAACCTTGTTACTGATTGTGGTGTTTGTGGTGCTGTTGCTGTTTGCCGCGCGCGTCATGCTGCGACAAACTCATTATCTGAGTGATGTGATCAAGCTGATGGCGCAGCGTAACCTCTCAGAGCCGATCAAAATGGATTGTAAAGATGAGTATGGGGATGTCGCGCGCGAGTTGGAGAAAACCCGCCGCCAGCTACAAGACCTGATCAAGTTGCAAATTGATGCCTCGCAAGAGCTGACCTCGCTCACTGAAGTGATGACCATGAGCATGTCGGAGACCAAAGATTCAGCGCAAGAAGAGTTCAACGAAATTGACCAATTGGCCAAAGCGATGAGTGAAATGTCGTCAACGGTTCAAACGGTCGCGGAACATGCGCAGAACGCCTCTTCCTTAACCGAAAATGCGTCTCAGCAGGCTCAAACCGGTCAGCAGTTTGTCAAAAGCACCATCAGTAAAATGAGTGAGCTTTCGAAAGACATCAGCTCTTCTGCGCAAGCCGTCAATCAGGTGGAAGAGCGAGTGGTGGCGATCAGCAGCGTGGTGGGCACGATTCGCAGCATTTCAGAGCAAACCAATTTGCTGGCACTGAACGCGGCGATTGAAGCGGCGCGAGCAGGAGAAGCCGGGCGCGGTTTTGCTGTGGTTGCCGATGAAGTACGAAATTTGGCACAGCGTACCCAAAATGCGACCGTTGAAATCCAAGAGATGATTTCACAGCTGCAAACTAGTGCCAATAGCGCTGTGAATTTAATGGAAAAAAGTGTGGTGCAAGCGGCGGATGGGGTAGAGCTCATCACCAACGCTGGTAGCGAGTTGGATGGCATCGTTAATCAGGTTCAATTGCTCAATGACATGAACTTCCAAATTGCCGCGGCAGCAGGCCAGCAAAGCAATGTGGCCGAAGAGATGAACGAAAACCTCAACAATGTGCGTGAGTTGGTGGAAGGTTCGGTCACTGTGATGACTGAGCTGCTCGAAACTTCAGAAATCATGCAAAGTAACGCGGAAGAGCTGGATAGAAAAATTACCGCATTTCGCGTGTAGGCTGAGCTATTCAGCAAAACCGCAAAAAATTATTCACCAACCGCCCACAACTGCTCTGTGGGCGTTTTTTTTCCGCCAGAGTTTGCGATATAACTAGTGAACATTCAAAGACAAGGAAGCATCATGTCACTGCCCAGCGCGCTTTTGCCGACCGCCGAATTGCATTATCAATCACTGATTTCTGAACATCCACACATCGCCAATTGGCCTTCATCTGTACTGAATCAATTGCGCTATGTGCTCGGTTTAAGCCAGTTTGTAGCCCAAACCTTGCAGCGCGATGACCCATTGTGTCAGGTGCTCCCCTCGTTATTAGCCGAGCCAAGCCGTGAGCAAGATTATCGCAGTGAATTAGCGCAGTGGCTGGCCGAGTGTCAGGATGAAGCGGTCGCGCAGAAGCGTTTACGCCAGTTTCGTAACCAAGAGATGGTGTATATCGCATGGCGGGATTTTTGTGCGAGCTGGACATTAGAAGAGAGCCTTTCTCACCTTTCCCAACTGGCGGAAGCGCTGATCTTTGAAAGCTATCAATGGCTCTATCAGCGCTGCTGTCTTGAAATGGGCACGCCTTGTAATGCGCAAGGCGAAGCGCAGCCCATGCTGATCATCGGAATGGGCAAACTCGGTGGCGGTGAGCTCAACTTCTCCTCCGATATCGATCTGATTTTCACTTATCCTGAAAATGGCGAGACGCAAGGCGCGCGCCGCTCGATTGCCAATGCGCAATTTTTCACACGCTTAGGTCAGCGCTTGATCAAGCTACTGGATCAATCCACACCGGATGGTTTTTGTTACCGAGTCGATATGCGCTTGCGCCCGTTTGGTGACAGCGGCCCACTCGCGATGAGCTATGCCGCATTAGAGGATTACTACCAAGAGCAGGGGCGTGACTGGGAACGCTACGCGATGATCAAAGCGCGAGTGATGGGGCGGGAAATGTACCCGCAATACCAAGAGCTGCGCCAGATGCTGCGCCCGTTTGTGTTTCGCCGCTACATTGACTTCAGCGCCATTCAATCCCTACGCCGAATGAAATCCATGATCAGCAGTGAAGTGCGCCGCCGTGGTTTGAGTAACAACATCAAGCTCGGTGCGGGCGGCATTCGTGAAGTGGAATTTATTGCGCAAGTGTTCCAATTGATCCGCGGTGGCCGCGAGCCAAGCTTGCGCAAACGCGGCTTGCTAGAAACCTTGGATGCGATTGCGGAGCTTGAACTGCTAACGCGCGAACAAGTGCAAGATTTACGTGATGCTTACCGCTTTTTGCGCCGCTTAGAAAACTTGCTGCAAGCGATGGCCGATAAGCAAACTCAAACGTTACCGGATAAAGAAGACGATCAACTGCGCCTTTCGATCGCAATCGGATTGGCCGACTGGCCAAGTTTACAGCGTGAGGTGAGCGAGCACATGCAGCGCGTGCATCGCGTGTTTGCCACCTTGATTGGCGAAGAAGACGAAGAAGAGGAACACACGGTAGCTCGTCATTTCCATGAGCTGTGGGATATGGCGCATAAACCGGAAGTGATTGAACACATCATTGAGCAAGATCTTGGGTTGAGCGACGCAGGTGAGCAAATTCGCACCATCACTCAATTTAAAGATGATCTGGCTAAACGCACCATTGGTCCGCGTGGGCGCGAGGTGCTTAACCGGTTAATGCCGAAAGTGTATCAGGCCGTGTTTGCTCATCCCGATGCAGAATTTGGTTTGTCGCGCGTATTGGCATTGCTGCACAGTATCGCCACACGCACCACTTACCTTGAACTGCTCGATGAGCATCCCGCTGCTTTGGTGCAATTGGTGCGCTTGTGTACCGCTAGCCCAATGATTTCCGAGCAGCTCGCGCGTTATCCTATCTTGCTTGATGAGCTGATTGATCCACAGCATCTGTATAACCCAATTCCATTGGAGTCTTATCAAACCGAGCTGCGGGATTTTCTGGCGCGCATTCCAGAAGAAGATATGGAGCAGCAAATGGAAGGGCTGCGCCAATTTAAGCAGATCTCTATCCTGCGCATTGCCGCAGCGGATATCGCTGGCGTGCTTCCGGTGATGAAAGTGAGTGACCACTTAACCTATCTTGCCGAAGCGATTGTTGAAGCGGTCGTGAGTCAAGCTTGGTTGCAAGTGAGCAGCAAATACGGCGAACCTACTCATCTCAAAGAGCGTGATGGCCGAGGTTTTGCGGTGGTGGGCTATGGCAAAGTCGGAGGCTGGGAGCTGGGCTATAACTCCGACCTCGACATCGTATTTATGCACGACTGCCCAGTTGAGGTGAACACGGATGGTGAGAAAAGCATTGATGGCCGCCAGTTCTATCTACGTTTAGCACAGCGCATCATTCATATTTTCTCTACCCGCACAGCCTCGGGTATTTTGTATGAAGTGGATACCAGACTGCGCCCCTCTGGTGCATCCGGTTTGCTCGTGAGTCCAACCGATGCCTTTGATGAATATCAGCGTCAAGAAGCATGGACTTGGGAGCATCAAGCCCTAGTTCGCGCGCGGATGATCTATGGTGATGCGCCGCTGCAACAAGCGTTTGCCAACACACGGCATCAGATTCTCTGTTTGCCCCGAGAGGAGCACAAGCTTAAACAAGAGGTGGTCGAGATGCGGATCAAAATGCGTGATCATCTCGGCGGTAAAAAAGCGGGGCGCTTTATGCTCAAGCAAGATGAAGGCGGGATCACCGATATTGAATTTTTAGCGCAATATCTGGTCTTACGCTTCAGTCATCAACAACCTAAGTTAACGCGTTGGTCGGATAACGTACGCATTTTTGAATCCTTGATGAACCATCAAGTGATGAGCGAGTCACAAGCGCTGGCTCTGACTCATGCCTACACCAGTATGCGCGACCAGATTCATCGCCGTAATTTACTCAATCAATCGGCCGATGTGCGAGATTCACAATTTGTGGTTGAACGTGAACAAGTGATACAAGCTTGGCAGCAGTGGCTCGGTTGAGCACTTCTGCCACCTTGGCGGCTGTGATAAACTCCGCCCCAATCTGAATATTGGAGATTGAGAATGAAACCAGTGCTACCTGACTACAGCAAAGCGGGTGTGTTAATTGTCGGTGATGTCATGCTTGACCGTTACTGGTATGGCCCAACGGGACGTATCTCGCCGGAAGCACCAGTACCTGTAGTGAAAGTAGAGCAGAGTGAAGAGCGTCCGGGCGGTGCCGCTAACGTTGCGATGAACATCGCTTCTTTAGGTGGCCACGCGCACATCATTGGCCTGACAGGGCAAGATGAGCCGGCGAATGTGCTTGCCAACAAGCTCACCTCACTGAAAGTCCATTGTGATTTTGTGGCGCTGCCGGATTACCCGACCATCACTAAATTGCGTGTATTGAGCCGCGGTCAGCAGTTGATCCGTCTGGATTTTGAAGACAAATTCGAAAACACGGATGCGCAGCTTATCTTATCGCGCATGGAAAGTGCGCTACCTAAAGTGCGCGCGGTGATCCTGTCTGATTATGCGAAAGGTGCGTTAGAGCACGTACAGCAGTTTATTCAGAAAGCCAAGGCGGCTGGTGTACCTGTGTTTATCGATCCTAAGGGCAGCGACTTTGAACGCTATCGTGGTGCATCGCTGCTTACGCCAAACATGTCTGAATTTGAAGCTGTGGTCGGCAAAGTCAAATCTGAGCAAGAGCTGGTTGAAAAAGGTTTTGCCCTGATTGAAAAGTTCGATCTCGGCGCATTACTGGTGACTCGTAGCGAACACGGTATGACTCTGCTGCGCCGTGGACTGGAACCTTTCCATTTACCCACCCAAGCCAAAGAAGTGTATGACGTGACAGGCGCCGGGGATACGGTGATTTCTGTGCTTGCGGCGTCGGTTGCGGCAGGTAAAGCGCTGGATGAAGCTTGCGCTCTGGCTAATGCTGCCGCCGGTGTGGTGGTCGGTAAACTGGGTACGTCTACTGTTTCTACCATTGAATTGGCGGAAGCCGTGCACGGCAGCAAAGACACTGATTATGGCGTGATCAGCGAAGATGCTCTGATTGAAGCCGTGAAAAAAGCGCAAGCGCGTGGCGAAAAAGTGGTGATGACCAACGGCTGCTTTGACATTTTGCACGCAGGCCATGTTTCTTACCTTAACCATGCGGCAGAGCTTGGCGATCGCTTAATCGTTGCGGTGAACACCGATGAATCGGTGAAACGCTTGAAAGGCCCTGGCCGTCCGGTCAACAGTACCGATCGTCGTATGGCGGTATTGGCGGGTCTTGGCGCGGTGGACTGGGTCGTGCCATTTAGCGAAGATACACCACAGCGTTTGATCGCAGCCATATTGCCAAACCTACTGGTGAAAGGTGGCGACTACAAACCGGAAGAGATTGCGGGTGGCAAAGAAGTGATTGCCGCGGGTGGTGAAGTCAAAGTATTGAACTTTGAAGAAGGCTGCTCAACCACCGAAATCATCGAAGCGATCAAAGGTGGTCGTGGTTAACGTGGATTGATAAGTAATGTGATACTTATCAATTACTTAATCGATATATAGCAAAAGGGGCCAAATGGCCCCTTCATTTATTTCATGCAGCTCAAAAGAGATGGATTACTTCTTCGCGACTTTTAGGCCTGCGTTGACATCCATCACGTCTTGCTCACTCAGAGTACCAATCGCTTGGCGCAGTTGCAGCACACTGAGAATGTAGTCATAGCGAGCATTCGAGAGATTTTTGTTCGCATCATACAGGCGACGTGTGGCATCGAGTACATCGACAATGGTACGCGTACCGACATCAAAACCTGCTTCGGTCGCTTCCAGTGCTGACTTCGCAGAAATCACTGCCTGCTCATAAGCACGCAGTGCACCAATTGAAGCGTTGATGTTGTTGTTGTATGCACGCACATCTTTAACCACTGAGCGGTAAGCGGCTTCCAGATCTTGACTGGCGGCTACATACGCAAATTCAGCCTGCTTGGTCAGTGACGTGGTGTTGCCACCTGTGTACAGCGGTACTTTGAGGTTCACGCCGATTTTGAAATCGTTGTACTCTTCGCCTGAAGTGTTTTTCGCATTGTCGTTGCTATTGTTGCCATAGTTGTAACCACCATCTAAGGTCAGTGATGGCAGATGGCCAGAGCTGGCAAGCGAAATGTTGTCACGTGCGACATCTTGGCTGATACGAGCAGCAAGCAGCGATAAGTTTTGCTGTTGCGCTTTTTCGATCAACGCTTCGCTCGATTCGGTCGTACGACTCGCAGCAAAACGTTTGGTATCGAGCACCGCAAGCTTAGAGTATTCCTGACCCGTAATTTCACGCAGAGCTTCATAGCTATTGGTGAGGCTGTTTTCCGCCAACACTTCATCGGCTAATACACCATCGAATTGTGCCTGTGCATCATGTACGTCGGTAATCGCTGACAAACCGACTTCAAAGCGTTGCTTGGTTTGCTCTAATTGGCGACCTACCGCCGCTTTTTCGGCGCGCACGAATTCAAGGTTATCTTGAGCGCGGAGCACTTCAAAATAAGCCTTCGCCACACGTAAGATTAAGCCTTGTTGCGTGGCAGCGTATTGAGAGTCTGCTTGGCGGGCTTTTTTCTCAGCCGTGTCTAAGCTTACCCAGCTAGAGCGTTGGTACAGTTCTTGTGAAAAGTTGATGCCTGCAGAGAGAAGATCACTTTCGCGTGGATCTTGATCACTGCGGTTGATGTTGTAACCCGCCGTCAGATTAATTTGTGGTAAAAGGGCACTACGGCTAGAAGTCACCGCTTCAAACGCAGCATCACGTTGAGCCGCTACGCTGAGTAATTGGGGATCATTTTCTTTTGCTTGGTTATAAATCTCTGCCAGGTTTTCTGCCCAAACGGCAGAGCTTAGTGTGCCTAGCGCAGCACTAACAAATAATGGAAGCAGTTTTTTCATCGGTCCTATTCCTGACGTGATGTGAAAGGATTTATTCCTCAAGAGTTTAACTCAAATTGATGGTAATTCACTCGAAACTTTGCACTTTTTTACACTTAACTATCCAACTGTGCAATAAAAATTATGAGCCACTTAAAAAATAAGATAATTTTTATATAAAAAGTTGAGCCATCACTTGGTAGTCGGCAAATTCCACGAGTAAACTATAAAGTTCATCAATAGGAGGTACGAATGCAAGACGCGAATCAGCAGCCAGTCTCTTTTAATAAGAAAGATGTCGAAATCCTTAATAAAGAGACACTGTTTAAAGGCTTTTTCCGCATGGTGAAGTACCGTTTTAAGCATAAACGTTTTGCGGGAGGCTGGAGTGAGCCTGTCGAGCGTGAAATGTTTGAACGTGGTCATGCCGCAGCGATGTTGCCGTACGATCCTATTCGTGACCAAGTGGTGATCATCGAACAGATCCGCGTCGGTGCGCTAGAACATGCACAGCCTTGGCAACTGGAAATTGTCGCTGGAGTGATTGATACCGATGAGAGTGCTGAACAAGTCGTGCGCCGTGAAGCGGTAGAAGAAGCAGGGCTGACTGTAGGCAGAATTGAAAAAATTACCTCTTATTATCCTTCTTCTGGGGGATGTTCTGAAAAATTGGATGTCTTTATAGGTGAAGTCGATTGTTCACAAGCGGGTGGCATTCATGGTTTAGACTGTGAAGGAGAGGACATCAAAGTGCATGTGATGAGTCGGACTGAAGCGTATCAATTGGTCAAAGATGGGCGAATTGAAAATGGGGCATCAATCATTGCCTTACAGTGGTTGGCGCTGAATTATCAGCCATTACAACAGCAATGGCAGTAACGAGTAATGAGTCAATTGACAGTTAAAAAAACGTATCATGTTGATCTCCCTGAATTAATGCGGGTGTATGAGACCAACTACGCCAAACTGAATGCTCTGCTGCCTGTGCAGCCGGAGGTCGGAGAGTTGCGTTGTTACCAAGCTGCTCAAATGACCTACCAACTGCAAGTGCTAGAGGTCACAAAGTACACAACTTTGTTGGAGGTCTGTCAAAGTGATGACTTGTCAGTATTTCCATTGCCGACCATGTCTGTCAGGCTGTACCACGATGCTCGCGTGGCCGAGGTTTGCAGTAGTGAACAGTTAGGTCGAGTGCAAGCGCGCTATGATTATCCGAACGAAAACATGGTGCAACCCGATGAAAAAGCGCAACTGAATCGCTTTTTAGGCGATTGGCTGACTTTTTGCCTCAAGCATGGCATCAGTCGCAGTCCAATCACCCTATCACAATAAATAACAGAGTTAGGTTTACCGATTTTGAAAGTGTCGTCTCAATCAGAGGATTCATCGATCAAGCTTATTCAGATCACGGACACCCATTTGTTCGCGGCGGAAGATGGTAGCTTGCTCAGTGTGAATACGGCTGACAGCTTTGCGGCTGTGGTTGCGGCCATTGGTGAAGAGCAGGTCGAATTTGATGCTATTCTCGCCACCGGGGATATTTCACAAGACCACACACCCGAGTCTTATCAACGCTTTGTGCGCGGTATTCAGCCGCTAAAAAAAGCGTGTTATTGGCTGCCCGGTAATCATGATTACAAACCGAGTATGCACGGTGTACTGCCCACTCAGCAAATTCAAGCCGTTGAACATGTGCTGCTGGGGGAGCATTGGCAAGTGGTGTTACTCGATTCGCAAGTGGTTGGCGTGCCGCACGGCAAACTGAGTGAGCAGCAGTTACAACTGCTGGATAACAAGCTGACCGAGTACCCAGAGCGTCACACTTTAGTGCTGCTGCACCATCATCCGCTCTTGGTGGGAAGCGCTTGGCTTGATCAGCACACACTCAAAGAGAGCGAGCGTTTTTGGGATGTCGTCGCCAAGCACAGTAATGTGAAAGCCATTTTGTGTGGGCATGTGCATCAGGATATGGATCGTATTCACCTTGGCGCGCGTGTGATGGCGACCCCCTCAACCTGTGTGCAGTTTAAGCCTAATTCACAAGATTTCGCGTTAGATAACTGCTCACCCGGCTGGCGTGAATTAACCCTTCACGCGGATGGGCAAGTGAGCACCCAAGTGAAGCGACTTAAACAAGGCCGATTTTTACCTGATTTTAACTCGAACGGATACTGATATGACTGCTCGTCCAGCTTTGCTGCTCTACATCCATGGTTTTAACAGCTCACCGTTGTCACACAAAGCGCAAGTGATGCAGCAGTATTGCCAGCAGCACAGGCCTGATATCAAAGTCGTGGTGCCCAAGTTACCGAGCTTTCCTGCGCAAGCGGCGCAGCATCTGTTGTCTGTCGTGGAGCAATATCGCGCGCAATATCGGATCGGGTTGGTCGGCAGTTCATTAGGCGGTTATCTCTCCACTTGGTTAAATGCCCAATTTGGCTTTCGCGCGGTACTGATCAATCCTGCTGTGAAGCCTTACGAGTTATTAGCCGATTTTCTCGGTGAGCAGGTTAATCCTTACACCCAAGAGCATTACGTGCTCGAAGCGTGTCATATTGATGAGTTGAAAGCGCTCGATACGCCAGTGCTGAAACAGCCAAGCGATTTTTGGCTACTGCAGCAAAAAGGCGATGAAGTGCTGGATTATCGACAAGCGGTTGAGAAGTACCAAGCAGCTAAACTGACCGTGGAAGAGGGCGGTGACCACAGTTTTGTGGATTTTGAACGTTACCCAGAGCAGATTATTCACTTCCTTGAACTTTGATTGATGACTGACTTTTGTTGTTTTCGGATTCAATCTGCGTTTTGCTGCGCAAAGCCTCATAAATTTACCTGATCCTTGCGCTGTGCCCTTGACATCAGAGGGCGGCTTCCAGACTATGTTGCCCTTAGACTTTAGCGCCAGCTGTGCGGCGGTGTAAGGGCAGAACGCGAGCTTGCTTGGTCAGTGTCCTCTCGCTCCCATCGTTCAGCTTGCTGAACTGAACACCTGAAATAATGCGATTTTTCGCACAATTTATGCACAAAAAATCAGGTTTTCACACGGCGCTGATAAAGTTACCAATCATTGAGCAAATAAAGCATTCCGTATTATGACTGAACAATATAATGCTGGGGCCATTGAGGTTCTCAATGGCTTAGAACCAGTGCGTCGCAGACCGGGAATGTATACCGACACCACGCGCCCCAATCACCTTGGGCAAGAAGTGATCGACAACTCCGTCGATGAAGCGCTGGCCGGATACGCCTCCAAAATTCAGGTAATTCTTCATGCCGATCAATCGCTCGAAGTGATTGATGACGGGCGAGGCATGCCCGTCGATATTCACCCCGAAGAGAAGGTCTCAGGGGTGGAGCTTATCCTGTGCAAACTGCACGCCGGTGGTAAGTTTTCCAACAAAAACTACCAATTTTCCGGTGGCTTGCATGGGGTGGGTATTTCGGTGGTGAATGCGCTCTCCAAACGGGTAGAAGTGGCGGTTCGCCGTGATGGTCAAGTGTATGAAATTGCCTTTGAACATGGCGATAAAGTGACTGAGCTGACGGTTACGGGGACTTGCGGCCGTCGCAATACCGGTACTAGCGTCCATTTCTGGCCAGACACCAAATATTTTGACTCACCGAATTTCTCCGTATCGCGCCTGATTAATAACTTGCGTGCCAAGGCGGTACTTTGCCCCGGTTTAGAAATCATCTTTACCGATAAGGTCAATAACAACGAGCACCGCTGGTTGTACGAAGATGGTCTAAAAGATTATCTGGCCGAAGGGGTGAAAGGTTATACCTTACTGCCGGAAGAGCCGTTTACCGGCGAATTTACTGCGCAAACCGAAGCGGCAACGTGGGCGGTGATTTGGCTACCCGAAGGTGGCGAGCTCATCACCGAAAGCTACGTTAACCTGATCCCAACTGCGCAAGGTGGTACCCATGTCAACGGTTTACGCCAAGGCTTGCTGGATGCGATGCGCGAGTTTTGTGAGTTCCGCAATCTGCTGCCACGCGGGGTAAAATTGACAGGCGAGGACGTGTTTGACCGCTGTGCTTATGTGCTGTCGATCAAGATGCAAGATCCGCAGTTTGCTGGCCAAACCAAAGAGCGCCTATCTTCACGCCAATCGGCGGCGTTTGTCTCCGGTGTGGTGAAAGATGCCTTTAGCTTGTGGCTTAACGAAAAACCACAACTGGCAGAGCAGTTAGCCGAAGTTTGTATTGCTAATGCGCACAGCCGAATGCGTGCCAGCAAGAAAGTGGTACGTAAGAAGATCGCTTCAGGCCCTGCCTTACCGGGTAAATTAACCGACTGTACAGTGCAAGACCTTAACCGCACCGAACTCTTCCTGGTGGAAGGGGATTCGGCGGGCGGCTCGGCGAAGCAAGCGCGGGATCGTGAATTCCAAGCGGTGATGCCACTGCGCGGCAAAATCCTCAATACATGGGAAGTTTCTGCCGATCAAGTATTGGCTTCACAAGAAGTACACGACATCTCAGTTGCATTGGGGATTGACCCTGACAGCGATAACCTCGAAGCACTGCGTTACGGCAAGGTCTGTATCCTTGCCGATGCGGACTCGGATGGTCTGCACATTGCGACCTTGCTTTGCGCCCTATTTACCCGCCATTTCCGCGCGCTGGTGAAAGCGGGTCACGTCTATGTTGCCATGCCGCCGCTCTACCGCATCGACTGTGGTAAAGAGGTGTTCTACGCACTCGATGATCAAGAAAAAGAGGGCGTGTTAGAGCGTCTGAGCCAGAAAAAAGCCAAAGTGAACGTGCAACGCTTTAAAGGCTTGGGTGAAATGAACCCGCTGCAATTGCGTGAAACCACCATGGATCCCAACACTCGCCGCTTGGTGCAACTGACCATTGATGATGCTGAAGCGACCGACGAGATGATGGATATGCTGCTGGGTAAAAAGCGTGCGGATGACCGCCGAGCTTGGCTGCAACGTAACGGCGATATGGCAGAGGTGTAACGAATGTCTACTGAAATCAGCTTTGATGGCGTTGAACAACTGCCGCTGCGCAAATTTACTGAAGACGCTTATCTCAACTATTCGATGTACGTCATCATGGACCGTGCCTTGCCCTACATTGGCGATGGCTTAAAACCGGTTCAGCGACGCATCATCTACGCGATGTCTGAGTTGGGTCTCTCGGCATCGGCCAAATACAAAAAATCAGCACGTACCGTGGGTGACGTACTGGGTAAATACCATCCGCATGGCGATTCGGCCTGTTACGAAGCCATGGTGTTGATGGCGCAGCCATTCTCTTATCGCTATCCGTTAGTGGATGGTCAAGGTAACTGGGGGGCACCGGACGATCCGAAATCGTTCGCGGCCATGCGTTATACCGAAGCCAAACTGTCAAAGTTTGCCGAGATTCTGCTTAGCGAATTAGGCCAAGGCACCGTAGATTGGCAACCAAACTTTGACGGCACCATGCAAGAGCCGAAAATGTTGCCAGCGCGTCTGCCGCACATTCTGCTCAATGGTGTCACCGGCATCGCGGTAGGTATGGCCACCGACATTCCACCGCATAACGTGCGTGAAGTGGCGGATGCGACGATTCACCTCATCGATAATCCTAACGCGCCGCTGACCGATTTAATGCAGTACGTCAAAGGCCCAGATTTCCCGACCGAAGCGGAAATCATCACCCCAACGGTTGAGCTAGAGAAGATTTACCGCTCTGGCCGTGGCAGCATCAAAATGCGTGCTGTGTGGTGCAAAGAAGGCTCGGATATCGTGATCACCGCGCTGCCGCATCAAGTCTCTGGCGCGAAGCTGCTGGAGCAGATCGCCGCGCAGATGCGTGCTAAGAAACTGCCGATGGTGGAAGACTTACGCGATGAATCGGATCACGAGAACCCAACGCGTATCGTGATCGTGCCGCGCTCAAATCGCGTCGATTGCGATCTGCTGATGAACCACTTGTTCGCTTCTACGGATCTGGAAAAGAGCTTCCGCGTTAACCTGAATATGATTGGTCTCGACAATCGTCCTCAGGTCAAAGGCTTAGTGCAGATCTTGAGCGAGTGGATCTCGTTCCGCCGTGAAACGGTACGCTCACGTTTGCAATATCGCCTCGATAAAGTGCTGGCTCGTTTGCACATTTTGCAAGGTTTGCTGATTGCTTATCTCAACCTTGATGAAGTGATTGAGATCATCCGCAACGAAGACGATCCGAAAGCGGTGTTGATGGCACGCTTTGATCTGACCGATATTCAAGCGGACGCGATCTTAGATACCAAGTTACGCCACTTGGCGAAACTGGAAGAGATGAAGATCCGCGGTGAGCAAGATGAGCTAGAAAAAGAGCGTAAAAAACTGGAAGAGCTACTCGGCTCTGAACGTCGCCTCAATAATCTGCTCAAAAAAGAGATCAAAGCGGATGCCGATAAGTTTGGCGATGATCGCCGCTCACCACTGGTCGAACGCGAAGAAGCCAAAGCGCTGACCGAGCGTGATTTGATGCCAAGCGAAGCGATCACCGTCGTGCTGTCTGAAAAAGGCTGGATCCGTCACGCCAAAGGTCATGATGTGGATTGCCAAAGCTTGAACTACAAAGCAGGCGATAATTACCTCACACATGCCTGTGGTAAGAGCAACCAGCAAGCAGTGTTCTTGGGCAGTGATGGCCGCAGTTACTCGCTCGAATCGCATACGCTGCCATCAGCGCGCGGTCAAGGTGAGCCGATCACGGGGCGTTTGAACGTAGCGGAAGGCACTACGATTCGTCAGGTTGTGATGGGCGAGGAAGATCAGCTCTGGTTGGTGGGTTCAGATGCCGGCTACGGCTTTGTGTGTAAAGGCGATGACCTACTGTCGAAAAACCGCAGTGGTAAAGCTTTGATCAATCTGCCAGAAAACTCGGAAGTGATGACGCCACAAGTGATCGCCGATCTCGATAACGATGAGATTTTAGCCATTACTAACCAAGGGCGAATGTTGCTGTTCCCGATTAAGGATCTGCCGCAACTGAGCAAAGGTAAAGGTAACAAGATCATCAACATTCCTGCGGCGAAAGCGAAAACCCGTGAGGAAGTGCTGTCCAACCTGATGGTGTTGCCACAAGGCGCATCGATTACCCTGTATGCAGGCAAACGTAAGCTAGGCTTGAAGGTGAGCGATCTGGATAACTTCCGTGGTGAACGCGGCCGTCGTGGCGCTTTGTTGCCCCGTGGCTTGCAACGCGTGACCGCGATTGAGATTGAAACCTCAGCGGAGCCAGAATCAACCCCGCATTCGGAAGATGAATAGACTAGAGGAGCCATTTGGCTCCTCTTTCTTTACTCTCAACCCCGTGAACTAATACTGATCTTCTGACCAGCCATCGCTGTCGGACATATCCGGTGCGCCGGGAATGGCTTTCTCTTCATCTGCCCATTCGCCAAAATCAATCATTTGACACTGCTTACTGCAAAATGGACGGTGTGGGCTCTGTTCGCCCCATTCCACATCGGTGCCACATTGTGGGCATTTCACTATGGTGAGTTTTTTGGTCATAACGCAGTCCTATTGAAAAGCAGCCATGGCTTATCCCCTTAAAACCGGCAACGCCAAGTTGTGTGGGGATACTCTTCATCAAAGCCAAGCTGATAATGTATTTTTGGTTCGCAACATTGTTTCGAGAAAAGGTCGCGAGTTTTAGCAGCACACCGCCAAATCAAAGGCGATATCTTGAGTGCAGGCTTGCCCGCTGTGAAAATCGATAAACTTGATAGCAAAGCGGTTTTTGTGCCCAGAAATCATCGGGTACACACCGTATTCGAGCGGAATCGCAAGGCGTAGGATATTGGCATCTTCCGCATCACTTTGGTAGAAACCGTTGCTTGCCATGCGTGAGCGGTAGTGGCCGGTTTCGCGAGTCAATTTAAGCCAGAGTTTGAGTGCATTCGAAAGCGGCGTCACGGTTTGCATCCACTGCTGGGCATCACGCATTTTGCGATCCAGCGGCAGATGCAGCCAGTAGTGCAGCGCTGGCAGATCAAAACAGCAGGAACCACCCGGTAAATTAAAGCGCTGACGAATTGCACTGAGGAAACGGTCTTCTTTGAGTGATTGGCCAAAACGCTCGGCACTCATCAGATCCCGATGAACTTCATCGACTTCGGTGAGCAGCGAGTTAAGCATCTCTTGATCTACGCCTTCTACATGGAGCCAACTGCGGTATGTTAAGCGCTGTTTTTCCATATCTTTAGCCAGTTCACTTTTCAGTTGGATCTGCTCAAAAATCTCCAGCATATCGAACAGTGAGCGGAAAAAGAGTTGATGTTGAATCCCATCACTGAAAGTGGACGCTCGCTCCATCTGATTGAGCAGCGCTTCGACACGCAGGTAGATGCGCGTTTTTTCATTGAGAGGGTGTTCAAACTGGTGCGTAGTCATTGGGCTAGCCTTGGATTCTTTGCGCTTATTCTCACAAATTTTGCCTGCTCATGGCTAGATACTTTTGGTGCAATAGTGTGATTTGAGGCAAAAGTTTCTGGTTTTCTGCGTCATTTTTGAGCACATCATCAGCAATCGCCAAACGTTGAGCGCGTGAGGCTTGCGCAGCAAGGATAGCCTCAGCTTGTTCGCGTGATACTTTATCGCGTGCCATGGTGCGCTCAATCTGTATTTTTTCATCCACATCGACCACTAACACGCGATCGGCCATGGTTTGCAGCTGGTTTTCGACCAACAGGGGCACAATCAACAGCGCATAAGGTGAGGTCGTTTGGGTAAGCGCGTTGCGCATACCTTGGCGGATCATCGGATGCAGCAGTTGGTTTAGCCACGCTTTTTCATTAGGGGCGGCAAAGATGCGTTCACGCAGCGCGGCGCGATTGAGTGAGCCATCAGGGTGCAAGATGGCTTGCCCAAAATGGGCAGCAATCGCTTTTAATCCTTCGGTTTCCGGTTTAACCACGTCACGTGCGATCACATCGGCATCGACCAGATCAATGCCAAACTGATCATGAAATAGATTGGCTACCGTGGTTTTGCCACTGGCGATGCCGCCGGTCAATGCTACGACAAAACTCATAACGGTTGTCCTACCCAAGTGGTGAAGTACCAATCAATTACCTTATCGCCCCACAGCAAGGCAAACCATCCCGCGATGGCGAGATAAGGGCCAAACGGAAAGGCCATATCGATACCTTTTTTCTGCTGGCGCAGTTGGATTAAACCGAAAATCACCCCAACCACCGATGAGAGCAGTACGATGACAGGCAACTGCTGCCAACCCAGCCAAGCGCCGAGAGCGGCGAGCAATTTGAAATCGCCATAACCCATGCCTTCTTTACCTGTCAGCAGTTTAAATAGCCAGTAAATCGACCACAGCGAGAGATAACCCGCCATGGCTCCGATCACCGCATCACTGAGTGAAACAGGAGAAAAACCAAGCAGTGCCAGTGCAATACCGCCCCACAGTAAAGGTAGCGTTAATTGGTCGGGCAACAACAGGGTATCGAAGTCGATGAAGGTTGCCGCAATCAACACATAGCTGAAAAACAGCAGCGCCACGGCAAAAACTCCGAACGGAAAGTGAGTGGCAATCACTAAGCTCATGAGGGCAGTGAGTAGCTCAATCAAGGGATAGCGAGCGCTGATCGGCGCTTTACAGTGTGAGCATTGACCGCGCAGCGCTAGCCAACTCAGTAGCGGGATATTATCAATGACGCGAATCGGCGTTTGACAGTGTGGGCAAGTGGAACGCGGCAAACTGAGGGTCAGTTTACCCTCTGGTGGCGTGATGCCATATTCAGGAAAACTCGCCGCACATTCCGCGCGCCATTCACGCTCCATGATTTTGGGTAAGCGATAGATCACCACATTGAGAAAGCTACCGACAATCAAGCCAAACAGCGTGGCGAGCACCGGAAACAGCCAAGGGTAGAAGTAAAACAGTTCCATTCTCTTGCTCTAAGCGAAATGAGGGCGCGCTCAATGGGCACGCCGTTTGTCGCCATACTAACCCAATACACTCATTAAGTTAAAGATAGGTAAGTACATCGCCACCACTAAGCCGCCCACAACCGTCCCAAGAAAGACGATGATCAGTGGTTCAAGAATCTTGCCCAAGTTATCGACCGTGTTATCGACTTCAAATTCATAGATGGTCGCGACCTTGTTGAGCATGTCGTCTAATTGCCCAGACTCTTCACCGATCATCACCATTTGCAGCACCATTTCGGGAAAAGCTTCGGTATTGCGCATAGCAATGTACATCGGCATACCCGCAGCGGTATCGCGGTACACCTCATTAATCGCGGTTTCAAAGTGCACATTGCCGGAGGTTTTGGCCGTGGTTTTTAAACTGGCGAGAATTGGGATCCCCGCGGCAAAGCTGGTGGCGAGGGTACGGCTGAATTTGGCGATGGAAGCCTTAGCGAGCACATTACCAATAATCGGAAATTTCAGCCCTAAGCGGCTGGTTTTTAAACGGATCTGGAAAGAGTTTTTACGCAGCGCTTTCAAGCCAAAAATGGCTGCTGCGATGGCGATAAATGCCCATAAACTGTAAGCCTGCACCCAGTGTGAGAGTTTCAGCACTTGCTGCGTAAACCAAGGCAGTTCAGCACCAAAGCCTTTAAACATGCTTTCAAACTCTGGGATGACCATGGTGAGCATTAAGTAAGATACCCCGAGCGCGACCAACACAACCATGCTGGGGTAGATGAGCGCTTTAATCACCTTGGCGCGTAGTTGCTCGCTTTTCTCGCGGTAGGTGGCCAAACGCTCAAACACCTCAGGTAAGTTACCGGACATCTCTCCGGTTTCCACTAAATCGACATACAAGGTATCAAAATGGGCGCTGGCGGTGCGCATCGCCTTGGAAAGTGGCGTGCCCGCTTCCACGCTTTTGGTGATTTGCGCCAGAATCGATTTCATCTCAGCTTTACGGTGATTATCGCCCACCAACTTGAGGGCTTGCACAATGGGTACGCCCGTGGTGAGCATGGTCGCCAACTGCCGAGTCAAAATCGTAATATCTTTACTTTTCACGCGATGGGTTAGGCGTGCCAAAAGAGATACACTGCCTTTTTTGAGTTTTTTGATCTGAATATGCTGATCTTTGAGCTTATCGCGCACCTCGATTTCGGAGATGGCGAGCATCTGGCCGGAAACTTTTTTGCCGTTGCTGTTGATGCCTTTCCAGCGATAATTTTTCAGAGGTAAGGTTTGGGTCGCTTTCATGTTGAGGCTCGTGCTGACAGGTTAGGTTATCGAATAAAACAGTTAAAAGTAGAGCACACGCTGCAGCTCGGCAAAGCTGGTGATGCCTTCGCGCAGCTTTTCAAGACCGGACTCTTGCAACGTTTGCATGCCATTGGCTTTGGCTAAACGTTCAATTTGATGAATGCTGGCGCGTTGCATAATGGCCTCCGCCAGCTCGGTATTAAACGCCATCACTTCATAGATCCCAACGCGCCCTGAATAGCCGCCCGTACACTCGTTACACCCCGCCGCATTCGCTTCATACAAGATTTCATTGGGTTGAAATGCAAATTGGCTTTGCAATAGGGCAGAAGGGCGCACCGCGATTTTGCAGTGTTTACATAGGCGGCGCGCGAGGCGTTGGGCGATGATTAAACTGAGTGAGGACGCGAGGTTAAACGGCTCCACCCCCATATTGGCTAAACGAATTACGGTTTCAGCGGCCGAATTGGTGTGCAGGGTGGAAAGCACTAAGTGACCGGTTTGCGCGGCTTTGACCGCGATTTCTGCGGTTTCCAGATCGCGGATTTCGCCGACCATCACCACATCCGGGTCTTGGCGCAGAAACGAGCGTAGCGCTTCGGCAAAGCCAAAGCCGATTTTCGGCTGCACTTGCACTTGGTTAATCCCAGAGAGGTTAATTTCTACCGGATCTTCCGCGGTGGAGATATTGATCTGTGACGTGTTGAGAATGCGCAGCCCAGTATAGAGCGAAACGGTTTTGCCGCTGCCGGTGGGGCCGGTCATTAAAATCATTCCTTGCGGTCTTTTCAGGGCGTTGAGGTAGAGTTGCTTTTGCTGCGGGTTATAGCCGAGCTTATCAATATCCAGATTGGCGGCGCTGCTATCGAGCAGACGCAGCACGATTTTTTCTCCCCATAAAGTGGGAAGTGTCGAAACACGCATATCAATGGCGGTATCGCGGCTTAGGCGCAGTTTAATCCGCCCGTCTTGCGGCAAGCGGCGCTCGGCAATATCTAATTTGGAGAGAATTTTAATCCGCGCAGCTAAACGGCGGCTTAAATGGCTAGCCGGTTGCTGAGTTTCGACCAAGATGCCATCGCAGCGCAGGCGGATCCGATACTGGTTTTCATACGGCTCAAAATGAATATCCGAGGCACCTTTACGTACCGCATCGAGCAGCACTTGGTTGATAAAGCGGCTAACCGGAGAGTCATCTTGGCTGAGATCTTCAATGGATTGCAGCTCGTCGTCACTGACTTTAACCAGATTGGCGAGCTCATCTTGGCTGATCTCTTTCCCTTGGTTGGCTGCGCCTTGAATTGAGCGGCCATACAAACGGCGAATCGCGGCTTGCAGCGCGCGGTGATCGGCCAGTGCCAGTTCAACTTGTAATCCTGTGGCAAAACGAAATTCTTCTTCGGCTTGCAGTAAGGTCGGGTCAGAGACCGCAAGCAGCAATAAATTGCCTTGCTTGGCAATCGGCAAGGCATCGTAGCGGGTAATCAGTTCACGCAGCCCGAGCTGTTGGCACAAGTTGGCGTAGTCGTAGCGGCTAAGGTCGGTTTCCGGCAAGCCGAAAATATGGCTCAGTTGTTCGGTCAGTTCTTGGGCGTGAAAAATACTTAACTCAAGCAGCGCCTCGGGCACCGAAGTCCCCGAAGCGCTAACCTGTGTAACCACCGCTTGTTCTTGCGTTGCGCTGATTAACTCAGCCTGACGCAAGATAGCAACAAGGTTGGTGAGCATTAGTTAATTGTTGCACCTGCAGTACAGCCTTTTGGTGCTATTTCACTAGTAACGGTGGTACTACAAGTCCATAATCCATTGGCATCTCTTGCTAATTGGATTTTTGAACTAGATACTACACCAGCATCGAATGTGTATTTTATTGTACCTCCTAATGCACCTGATGCTGTTGGGGCAATTACAATCTTACCGTCACCCATGTCTTCAACAGTACCTAAGCGTGTAAATCCTGCGGCCGTACCTGCAGTTGTTGCAGGAAAAGAGCCTTCTGTCGCAATATAATCTTCAATATTAGTTTTCAGTGCTGTGATGTTTGCTAAGCCAACCCCAATAGCTGATTTTTTTACATAATTTTGATATTGAGGAATTGCAATCGCTGCCAACACACCAATCACTGCCACCACAATCATCAATTCAATTAAGGTAAAACCTTTCTGTTGTTTGTTTTTATACGCTTTCATAATTTCCTCCGTAGGTGTTTGCGTATTAAGCGCAGTGAGCATATGCCTTGCTACACAAGGGGGGAATCGAGTCGCGAGCGCTCTTCGAGTGAGTTAGGGTTTTAACCTATTGATTTGCATGATGAATGCAAAAAACTTCGAGTCAGTTAAAAACTTATGCAGCTAATTGAGCGATGAGAAATAAAAACAGGAGGCTTGATGCCTCCTGTTAACTGTTTGAAATGTTTGAAGTTAGTCTCAAGTGTTACGACTTAAAACGCATCGACAGATCAAGGGCTTTGAGGTGTTTGGTTAGTGCACCGACCGAGATGTAATCCACACCGGTCTCGGCACACTCTTTGAGGTTATCCAGCGTGATATTGCCGGAGTTCTCCAGCGCCGCACGCCCGGCGTTAATCTTTACCGCTTCACGCATCATCTCAAGGCTAAAGTTATCGAGCATTATGATGTCGGCACCGGCGCTGATCGCCTCTTCCAATTCTGCCAAGGTTTCGGTTTCCACTTCCACCGGTTTGCCGGGATTGAGCTGTTTCGCTGTGCTAATCGCCTGACGGATCCCGCCACAAGCAATAATGTGGTTTTCTTTAATGAGGTAAGCATCAAACACGCCGATACGGTGGTTATAACCGCCGCCACACGCCACGGCGTATTTCAGTGCGCTGCGCAGGCCGGGAATGGTTTTGCGGGTATCGAGCAATCGGCACTGGGTGCCTTTGAGCTCTTGCACATAACGCGCCGTAGCCGTGGCGCAACCGGAAAGGGTTTGAATAAAGTTCATCGCGTTGCGCTCACCGGTGAGCAGAATACGCGCAGGCCCGGTTAAGGTGCACAAGGTTTGGTTGGGCGTGAGGGTATCACCATCTTGCACATGCCATTCAATGCTCACTTGGCCGCCGAGCTGTTTAAACACTTCATCCGCCCACAACTGGCCGCAAAACACCCCCGCTTCACGAGTGATGATGGTCGCGGTGCTGATGCGATCGGCTGGAATCAGGCTTGCGGTAATGTCGGCCGCAGGGTCAAGTGTGCCGCCTAAATCTTCCTTTAGAGTGTCGATCACGCTGCGGGTAATATCGGCAGGCAGTTGCTGTTTCAGGTACGCAAGGCGATCCTGACTGTTGTGAGTCTCTTTCATCGCAAGTCGAATGTCCGTGTTATTTGCTGTGTTAAACCAAACCGCGTCATGATACTGGCTGGCGCGTAGAAATTCAGCTTCTAATCTCGTAATTTGTTAGGTGTAAGGTAGAATCGGGCGCAGGTTATCCCCTTGCTACTTGAAGCTGCAGCGGTGTTGGCTACGTTCGTTCACTCCAATCACAGAGTTTTCCTATGCTCACGGGGACTTACTTGCCGCCTAGCTGCAACTCCAAGTCGTTTGGGGATAGGCTTGGCGTTACTCTCAACCGACAAGATATAAGCAAGGAGTAAGGATGATTGATAGTCAAGGCTGGTACCGCCTCGCCAGAAAAGTACCTTCTCCACATTGTGATGTGCGCCATGATAGTGAGGATATTTCGCTACTTGTGGTGCACAACATCAGCTTGCCCCCCGGCCAGTTTGGCGGCCCGTACATTGAGCAGTTTTTTCTGGGCGAGCTGGATGCCAATCAACATTCGTTTTTTAAGGTAATCGCCAAGATGCGCGTGTCGGCGCACTGCGTGATCCGCCGAGATGGTGAGGTGGTGCAGTTTGTGCCGTTTCATCTGCGCGCGTGGCATGCGGGTGTTTCCTCATTTGCAGGCCGAGCCAAGTGCAATGATTACTCGATTGGTATTGAGCTGGAGGGGAGTGATTTTGTGCCGTATACCGATGCGCAATATCAGGCGCTGACTGAGCTGACCCAAGCCTTGATGGTGCGCTACCCGCACATCACGTTGCCGCGCATTACTGGACATCAATATATTGCGCCGCTGCGTAAAACCGACCCCGGTTTGGTGTTTGACTGGCGGCGTTTTCGGGCTGGGTTGAAGTCATAGGTTTTAGTTGGTGCGAAATACCCCTCCCTGCCTCCCCCTAGAAGAGGGAGGGGTAAGGGCGGTGCTTGGTTTTGAGTTCCCTCCCCTTTTAGGGGAGGGGTAGCGCGGGGTATTTAGCGCTCGCGGTGCTTAAGTTGCTGGGTTTTGCTTGGTTTGGTGTGAAATACCCCCTCCCGATCTCCCCCTATAAGGGGGAGGGGTATTAAGCGCTCACGGATGGGCTTAAATCGCATCGTGATACTCGGTCAGCACTTGCTCGACCCAAGTCGCGATGCGTTCGTCGCTCAAGTCATATTGTGAATCTTCATCGAGCGCGAGGCCGACAAAATGGCTGCCATCTTCAGTCAAAGCCTTGGAGGCTTCAAAGTGGTAGCCTTGATTCGGCCAGTAGCCAAGCAGGTTAGCTCCGCTCTTCTTGATCTGGTCGTGCAGCAGCCCCATCGCATCCAGATACCATTCGCCATAGCCTTCTTGATCGCCTAAGCCGAACAACGCGACGTACTTGTTTTTTAGCGACACGCCACCGATGTGATCCCATACCGCACTCCAGTCCTCTTGGATTTCACCAAAATCCCATGTTGAAATGCCCAGCAGTAAAAGATCGTAATCACTCATTAAAGTGAGAGGCGATTCTTTTACGTTGTGGATATCCACCAGTTCTTCACCCAGTATGGCGCGAATTTTCTCCGCGGTCATTTCGGTGTAACAGGTGCTTGAGCCATAAAATAGACCAATCTTCATCAATAATTTGTATCTGTCTGCGAAGGAATGGCAAATTCTAACCATAAAAATGATCGGAATGCAGCCAATATCCTGCATCCTGCGTATTTTTATGCTATTAAACGCCCAGTAAAAAGAGAGCTAGAGCTGAGGATAGAGTGAGCGAAGCCTTATCTCCCGACCAAGGGTTGGTGGAACAATTTTTAGATACCATGTGGTTTGAGCGCGGTTTGGCAGAAAATACCGTGGCGTCTTATCGTAATGACTTGAGTAAGCTATTAGAGTGGATGGCGCAGAACCAGTATCGGCTCGATTTTATTAGCTTTGCTGGTTTGCAGGAGTATCAAAGCTGGCTGTCGGAGCAAAATTACAAACCGACCTCGAAAGCGCGCATGTTGTCGGCGATTCGTCGCCTGTTTCAATATCTGCATCGGGAAAAGGTGCGCGCTGATGATCCGAGTGCGCTGTTGGTGAGCCCGAAACTGCCAACGCGCTTACCAAAAGATTTGAGCGAAGCGCAAGTTGAAGCTTTGCTGAGTGCGCCAGATCCGCAAAGTCCACTTGAGCTGCGTGATAAAGCCATGCTGGAATTGCTGTATGCTACGGGACTGCGTGTGACAGAGCTGGTCTCACTGACCATGGAAAACATGAGCTTGCGCCAAGGTGTGGTGCGAGTCATGGGTAAGGGTGGTAAAGAGCGTTTGGTGCCTATGGGTGAAAATGCCATTGAATGGATTGAAACTTTTTTGCAGCAGGGACGGTCTTTACTGCTAGGGGAGCAGACGTCGGATATCGTTTTCCCCAGTAGCCGCGGTCAGCAGATGACCCGGCAAACCTTCTGGCATCGCATTAAACACTATGCGGTTATTGCAGGAATTGATGTGGAAAAACTCTCGCCGCACGTATTGCGCCATGCGTTTGCCACTCACTTGCTCAATTATGGGGCCGATCTGCGCGTAGTGCAGATGTTGCTTGGGCATAGTGATTTATCGACCACACAAATTTATACTCATGTCGCCACTGAGCGGCTTAAACAACTCCACAACGAGCACCATCCAAGGGCTTGAAAATAAGGTGATTTTCATGAGCGTACTGCGCCGACTAACATGGCTGGCATTTCCTTTACTGAGTATGGCATTCAACGTACAAGCGAACACTGCACCAGCACAATTGAATAAAGCCGAGCTTGAGCAGCGCTTTGCCAAACTCGGATTGCAAGTGGAAGAGATAAAAACCTCTGATATCAATGGCTTGCTTGAAGTGCAAACGTCTGGTGGTGTGTTGTTCTCTTCGCCTGATGGTGAGCACTTTATCGCGGGTACTCTGTATGCGCTGGATGGTAATGGCGGTTATGTTGATGTGCTGGCTAAACGCCAAGCGCCACTCAACGCCAAGAAAATTGCCGCATTGCAAGACAGCATGATTGAGTTTAAAGCGCCCAATGAGAAATACGCGATCACCGTATTTACCGATATCACGTGTGGTTACTGTGTGCGTCTGCACAGCCAGATCAAAGAGTACAATGATCTCGGCATTACGGTGCGTTATCTCGCCTACCCGCGTCAGGGGCCGCAAGGTCAAGTCGCGGATCAAATGGCGGCCATCTGGTGTTCTAACGATCCGAAAGCGGCGATGCACGATGCGAAAGTGAATCGTAAAACCATTACCGCCGATAAAGATATCGCCCAATGCCAAAAGACCATCGCGCAGCACTATATGCTGGGTCACGAGCTCGGCATTAGCGGTACTCCAGCGATTTTCTTACCCAATGGTGAGATGGTTGGCGGCTATTTGCCTGCGCCGCAATTGCTGCAACGCCTGCAAGCCACACAATAGTTTTTCATTTTCGACTAATTAAGGAAACAGGCCAGAGGCAACTTTGGCCTGTCACAGCATGATAGAAATCCAGCGACGCCCCGAACCTGATCTCTCACTTCTCCCCGACCACATCGACCCACTGTTACGTCGGCTTTACCTGAGCCGTGGTGTAAGCAACGTGGCACAACTTGAAAAAGCCGCCAAAGCGCTGCACTCATTCAAGCAGTTACATGGTATTGATCGTGCGGTTGAGTTGCTGTTCGCAGCGATTGCTGAGCAAAAACGCATCATAGTCGTCGGTGATTTTGATGCCGATGGCGCAACCAGTTCGGCACTTTCCGTGCTCGCGCTGCGTATGCTCGGTAGTCGTAATGTCGATTACTTAGTGCCAAACCGTTTTGAAGATGGTTATGGTCTGAGCCCTGAAGTGGTTGATCAAGCGATTGAGCGTGGCGCAGAGATGATCATGACCGTGGATAACGGCGTTTCATCACTGGAAGGGGTGCGTTACGCCAAACAGAAAGGGCTGCAAGTGGTGGTCACCGATCATCACTTACCGGGACAAGAACTCCCTGAAGTCGATGCCATGGTAAACCCGAACTTGCAGCAGTGTGCTTTTCCTTCTAAGGCGCTGGCTGGGGTGGGGGTTGCTTTCTATTTGATGATGGCACTTTGTGTGCACATGCGTCAGCAAGGTTGGTTTGCCGCGCAAGGCATGGTTGAACCGAAATTGATGGAACTGATCGATTTAGTGGCACTCGGTACGGTCGCCGATGTGGTGCCACTGGATGACAACAATCGTATTTTGGTGCACCAAGGTTTGCAGCGTATTCGTGCGGGTTTAGCGCGCCCCGGTATTCAAGCTCTGATTGAAGTCGCCAAACGGGATGCGCGCCGTTTGGTCGCTGCTGATTTTGGCTTTGCGCTTGGACCACGGATTAACGCCGCAGGGCGTTTGGATGATATGTCGTTCGGCGTTGAACTTTTGCTGTGTAACAACATTCACGCTGCGCGGCGTATGGCGAGTGAGCTGGACGGCCTCAATCAAACCCGAAAAGAGATTGAAGAGGGGATGAAGCAAGAGGCGGTCGCGTTTTGTGAGCGTTTGCAACTGAGCGATGATCGCGAGCTGCCTTACGGTTTAGTGCTGTTTCAGCGCGATTGGCACCAAGGGGTGATCGGCATTCTTGCTTCGCGCATCAAAGAGAAATACCACCGACCCGTGATTGCGTTTGCTGAAGGTGGTGATGGCAAGCTAAAAGGTTCATGTCGCTCGGTTCCCGGTCTGCATATGCGTGATGCACTAGATAAAATTGATACGCAAAACCCGGGCATCATACTCAAATTTGGTGGTCACGCGATGGCGGCTGGATTAACCATTGAAGAGCAAAATTTTGAACATTTTTGCCGATTGTTTGACCAGCTAGTGCGTGAAGAGCTGGATGAAGCAGCACTCCAAGGCATCATCCTCAGCGATGGCGAACTGAAACCGGAAGAGTTTTCGCTGCATACCGCCGAATTACTGCGTGCCGGTGGCCCGTGGGGGCAAGCGTTTCCTGAACCCCTATTTGATGGTGAATTTAAAGTGCTGCACCAAAAACTGGTTGGCGAAAAACACCTCAAACTGATGCTTGAGCCGCTGTATAAAGGCTTTCCAACCAATGTGATGATCGACGGGATTGCGTTTAATGTCGACCTACGCCGCTGGCCGGATGTCTCAGTCAAAACGGTACGTTTGGCGTACAAACTCGACATCAACGAGTTTCGCGGTAATCAATCATTGCAACTCATGATTGATTATCTGGAAGCGAAATGATTGAAAACAACGCCCTCTCTCATAAAAAGAGGGCGTTTTCGTTATTAAGGATTAAGTGCTTCCAACAAAATCAGTTCACGTTTTAGCGTGGTTTTTTCATTCTCTGGCGCACTTTCTAGGCGCGATAGGCGCTGCGTAATCGCCGCGTTTTTCGCTTCTGAGTTTTTCAAAATCAGGTCTTGGACATTAATTGATTCAATATTGGTGTAACGGCCATCAGCGCTGGCAGGGACATCCATTTTTCCACTATTAATCAGCTCTTTAACGATCTCCCGTTCCTTCTCAAATCCTTCTAAACCAGACAGTTTCCAGCGTTGCATCGGTTTACCTTCATACTTACCTTGCTTTTGCTCGGTGAGGTATCGAATGGTGAGGTTGCGAATCGTGCCTTGTTCTTCACCGTATTCGGCTTCAGTGTCAAACAGCACTGGGAATTGTTGTCCTTCCAGTACGCCGCCTTTCTTAGTGAGATGCCCCATACGGTAGCTATTCATGCCTAGACGAATTTCACTGTTGTCCTTTACTGGTGTGCCATCTGCAAATTTTAAGTCGGTAATACGTTCACCTGCTGGCTGAGTCAGATCGATGGTGTAAGTGACTCCCGCAAAAAAATCGTTAGTGGAGTATTTTGATGCACGACGTTCAGGGTTAAAGCTGTAAGTGACGTCACCGGGCTTGACGGAGTTGAAGTAGCCTGCCGACCATTCCATATATTGTTTCAACTCTTTGCCTGTCATTTGGTAAACCGTAATTTCACCGCCAGCATATTGGTAGTTGTAGGCGATGTCTTTGGCTTTGATCGAGCCAACGTCTAACTTGGCATTGTCGTTATCAATTTGCAGCGCAATCACATTGGCTTTGGGCGCATAGAAAAAGCTGGCTTCTTGGAATAGAGCACTGATGCCTGTGTCTTGCACATGCACTTGTGGGATGCCACGAATTTCGTTTTCTGGCACCAAGTTCACCCCACTCAGTTGGGCAATTTCGCGGTTCGCCATTTCACGTAAGCGTTTATGGTAAGGCTCGTAGAGCGACTCCATTCTGCTGTCAGAGGTAATGTCTTTGATTTTGTAGGTCAGACTATCTTTATTGATGAGAGTGAACTTGCCATTTTGCTCTTCAAATTGCAGGTCGATACGCGATAGCGCACGGCCGTATTTGTCAGGCTCGGTGATGATCACGCCATTTACCACGGCTTTATCAATCAGCGTATGCATGTGACCTGCTACAATCGCATCGAGCTCAGGGTTGCCGTTAGCTATGTCAGTAACACCGGTATTGGTGATGTCGTTTTCATTCTCAATCCCCATGTGTGCCACTAATACAATCGCATCTACCTGCGGATCAATTTGTTTGATGATCTTTTGCACTTCGAGAGTTGGGTTAGTGAAGGTCATGCCTTCGAGCCGATTTGTCCCTTCAGCAAACACTTGGGTCATTGGAGTATCCATACCGATCACCCCAATCTTGATGCCACCACGTTCAATAATGGTGTAACCGGGTAGGAAAGGATTACCATCAGGACGTTGGATGTTACCCGCCAGAGAGCGCCCTTTAAATTGAGTTAAGGATCGATTAAGAACTTTGAGACCAAAGTCGAACTCATGATTACCGAGAACCCAAACGTCGTACTTCATTTCGTTGAAGCCCAGCATCATCGGATCAATCGCTTCATCTTTGAAGGTTTCAACAAAGTTGCCCTGAATGGTGTCGCCCGCATCAACCAAAATTACGTTAGGTTGCTCTTGGCGGATGGTTTTCACCTTGGTGGCAATTTGGCTCAAGCTGCCACTTAGATTGAGTTTATCCGCAGAGTAATCCCAAGGCATGAAATGGCCGTGCAGATCTGAAGTACCCAAAATGGTGACATTATGGATATCTCCATTGGCGGCCAAGGCCGGAAAAGCAAAGGAGAGCGCGATAGCGCTGGTTAAGATTGTTTTTTTCATTGTCAGTCACGTTATCAGTTAAAACCCCATGCATACTAACTAATTGAATAATAACTAAATGTGATTGGTGTTGGTAAAACAATGAAATGGCCTAATAGTTTGCATTGAGTTGTGAGATTTGAGCAACTTTATAGCGACGAAGATGATCCTATGTCCTCCTTCTCAACTGGATTTAGCGCCTCGCTAAAAAATCAGAAATATTTATCTTGCTAAAAAATCTTCATTTTTCTTCAAAATCAGCAGTGTACTGACACTTCTAGCCCATCAAGTCCCCATCTGTATATGAGTTGTAATTGGTCTGACCAATATTTTTGCTGTTTTAATCAACTATTGTTGCTGGATTGTTAGAGCGTGAGCGGTTCTATGATTTAGGTCAATTTTCGGCTGGACACTGGCGTTTTAATTATGTTAATTTCTGCACCAACTTAAAATTGGTATTACCAATTGCCAGCAAGAAGAATAAGAGTAGAAGAACAATAAATTATGGCTTATCAAAGGATCCGTCAGCCAAAGCTCTCCGATGTGATTGAACAAGAACTGGAGAGACTGATAGTGGAAGGAACACTCTCACCCGGTCAGCAACTTCCTCCGGAACGCGAACTGGCCAAACAGTTTGAAGTGTCTCGCCCCTCGATCAGAGAAGCCATACAACGCTTGGAAGCCAAACGCTTGCTTACCCGCCGTCAAGGTGGCGGTACATTCGTTAGTGACCGAATTTGGCAGAGCTTTTCTGATCCTCTGCTAAATTTATTGTCTAGCCACTCCGAAACTCAACTGGATCTGCTGGAAGCGCGTCATGCGCTGGAAGGTATTTGCGCCTATTTTGCGGCGTTGCGTGGTACCGAAGAAGATTTTGCTCGTATTCAGCACTGTGTCACGCGTATCGCGGAGGCTCAGGCATTGAATAATGTGGATGAAGAAGCAGAGCGGGTGATGGCCTTTTTGATTGCCATTACTGAAGCGGCGCACAACGTTGTGCTTCTGCACATCGTACGCAGCTTGAGTCCACTGCTTGAGCAGAATATTCGTCAGAATTTTAAACTCTTACATCGCCGCCCTGAAGCGGTAGAGAAAGTAAGCAAACACCGGGCTAACATTGTGGATGCGATTGTTTCGGGTCAGCCGGAAAAGGCACGTGAAATGTCCCATTCTCACTTAGCTTATATCGAAGAAACGTTGTTGGATTTGACTCGTGAACAGACTCGCCGTGAGCGATCTCTGCGTCGAATTCAACAAGGTAATGAGCCGCAATAGCGGCCATTGCGATTCAACTTAAATCCAACCAACAGAAGGATAGATCGCCATGTCTGACATGAAGCATGACGTAGATGCACTGGAAACTCAGGAGTGGCTTGCTGCCCTTGAATCCGTTGTCCGTGAAGAAGGCGTAGAGCGTGCGCAGTACCTGCTTGAACAAGTACTGGAAAAAGCGCGTTTGGATGGGGTAGACATGCCAACAGGCGTGACCACCAACTACATCAACACGATTCCTGCGGCGCAGGAGCCTGCTTACCCAGGTGACACCACGATCGAACGTCGTATCCGTTCAATCATTCGCTGGAACGCGATCATGATCGTGCTGCGTGCATCGAAGAAAGATCTGGAACTGGGTGGCCACATGGCTTCTTTCCAATCTTCCGCTGCTTTCTACGAAACCTGTTTCAACCACTTCTTCCGTGCTCCAAACGAGAAAGACGGTGGCGACTTGGTTTACTATCAAGGTCACATCTCTCCAGGGATCTACGCGCGTGCTTTCGTTGAAGGCCGTTTGACCGAAGAGCAACTGGACAACTTCCGTCAGGAAGTGGATGGCAAAGGTCTTCCTTCTTACCCACACCCGAAATTGATGCCTGAATTCTGGCAATTCCCAACCGTATCTATGGGTCTGGGTCCAATTTCTGCGATTTATCAAGCTCGTTTCCTGAAGTATCTGAATGGTCGTGGCCTGAAAGACACCACGGCACAGCGCGTATACGCCTTCCTTGGTGACGGTGAGATGGACGAGCCAGAATCACGCGGCGCGATCTCTTTTGCTGCGCGTGAGAAGCTGGATAACCTGTGCTTCCTGATCAACTGTAACCTGCAACGTCTGGACGGCCCTGTTATGGGTAACGGCAAGATCATCCAAGAACTGGAAGGTCTGTTCCGTGGCGCAGGCTGGAACGTTGTGAAAGTAATCTGGGGTAATGGCTGGGACAAACTACTGGCGAAAGATACCACAGGTAAACTGCTGCAACTGATGAACGAAACCATCGACGGCGACTACCAAACGTTCAAAGCGAAAGATGGCGCTTACGTTCGTGAGCACTTCTTCGGTAAGTACCCAGAGACTGCAGCACTGGTTGCTGACATGACTGACGATGAGATCTTCGCTCTGAAACGCGGTGGTCACGAATCATCTAAACTGTACGCGGCGTTCAAGAACGCTCAAGACACCAAAGGTCGTCCAACCGTTATCCTAGCGAAAACCGTTAAAGGTTACGGCATGGGTGATGCGGCAGAAGGTAAGAACATTGCGCACCAAGTGAAGAAGATGGATATGACCCATGTTCTGGCGATGCGTAACCGTCTAGGCCTGCAAGATCTGATCTCTGATGAAGAAGTGAAGAACCTGCCGTACCTGAAACTGGAAGAAGGCTCAAAAGAGTTTGAATACCTGCACGCTCGTCGTAAAGCACTGCATGGTTACACACCTCAGCGTCTACCTAACTTCACGGGTGAGTTAGTGATCCCTGCGCTGGAAGAGTTCAAGCCACTGCTGGAAGAGCAGAGTCGCGAAATTTCTTCAACTATGGCGTATGTACGTACTCTGAACATCCTGCTGAAAGATAAGAACATTGGTCAAAACATCGTTCCTATCATCGCGGACGAAGCGCGTACGTTCGGTATGGAAGGTCTGTTCCGTCAAATCGGTATCTACAACCCGCATGGTCAGAACTACACTCCACAAGATCGCGATATCGTTTCTTACTACAAAGAAGCGACGTCAGGTCAGGTACTGCAAGAAGGTATCAACGAGCTGGGTGCCATGTCATCTTGGGTTGCGGCGGCAACGTCATACAGCACCAACAACCTGCCGATGATCCCGTTCTACATCTACTACTCTATGTTCGGTTTCCAACGTGTTGGCGACATGGCGTGGATGGCGGGCGACCAACAAGCGCGTGGCTTCCTACTGGGTGCTACTGCGGGTCGTACCACGCTGAACGGTGAAGGTCTACAGCACGAAGATGGTCACTCGCACATTCTGGCGGGCACAGTACCAAACTGTATCTCTTACGATCCAACCTTCGCTTACGAAGTTGCGGTAATCCTGCAAGATGGTATCCGTCGCATGTACGGTGAGCAAGAGAACGTGTTCTACTACCTGACACTGATGAACGAAAGCTACGCTCACCCAGCAATGCCTGCTGGCGCTGAAGAAGGTATCCGTAAAGGTATCTACAAGCTAGAAACGCACGCTGGTAACAAAGCAAAAGTTCAACTGATGAGCTCAGGCACCATCATGAACGAAGTACGTAAAGCGGCACAAATTCTGAGTGAAGAGTACGGCGTAGCGTCTGACGTTTACTCTGTGACTTCATTCAACGAGCTGGCGCGTGATGGCCAAGCGTGTGATCGTTTCAACATGCTGCACCCAGAAGCAGAGGTGAAAGTACCTTACATCGCACAAGTGATGGGTACTGAGCCTGCTATCGCAGCGACTGACTACATGAAGAACTACGCGGATCAAGTACGTGCGTTCATTCCTGCACAGTCTTACAAAGTGCTGGGTACGGATGGTTTCGGCCGCTCAGACAGCCGTGAAAACCTACGTCGTCACTTTGAAGTGAATGCTGGCTACGTGGTAGTTGCAGCGCTGAATGAACTGGCAAAACGTGGTGAAGTTGAGAAGTCTGTGGTTGCAGCAGCAATCAAGAAATTCGACATCGATACTGAAAAAACCAACCCGCTGTACGCTTAATTGAAGGTAGGAAAAGTAATGGCAATCGAAATTTATGTACCTGACATCGGTGCGGATGAGGTTGAAGTCACTGAGATTCTCGTCAAAGTCGGCGACAAAGTGGCTGAAGAGCAATCTCTGATCACGGTTGAAGGCGACAAAGCTTCTATGGAAGTTCCTGCGTCTCAAGCGGGTATCGTTAAAGAGATCAAAGTAGTGGCAGGTGACAAAGTGTCTACTGGCTCTCTGATCATGGTCTTTGAAGCGGAAGGTGCAGCAGCGGCAGCACCAGCTCCTGCGCCTCAAGCGGCAGCACCAGTTGCTGCGGCTCCAGCGGCCGCTGCACTGAAAGAAGTGCAAGTACCAGACATTGGCGGTGATGAAGTTGAAGTGACTGAAATCATGGTCAAAGTGGGCGATGTGGTTGCGGAAGAGCAATCTCTGATCACCGTTGAAGGCGACAAAGCGTCAATGGAAGTACCTGCACCTTTCGCTGGTACGGTTAAAGAGATCAAAATCGCTGCGGGCGACAAAGTATCAACAGGTTCACTGATCATGGTGTTTGAAGTAGCCGGTGCTGCGCCAGTTGCAGCACCAGTTCAAGCTGCGGCACCAGCGGCAGCTGCTGCTCCAGCTGTTGCAGCACTGAAAGAAGTTCAAGTACCTGATATCGGCGGTGACGAAGTGACCGTAACGGAAATCATGGTTAACGTGGGCGACAGCATCAGCGAAGAGCAATCTCTGATCACCGTAGAAGGCGATAAGGCTTCTATGGAAGTACCAGCACCTTTTGCTGGAACTCTCAAAGAGATCAAAGTGGCTGCAGGCGATAAAGTGAAAACAGGTTCGCTGATCATGGTGTTTGAAGTTGCTGGCGCAGCGCCAGTCGCGGCACCAGTTCAAGCAGCACCAGCACCAGCACCTGCGGCAGCGCCTGCTCAAGCAGCAGCTCCTGCGGCGGCTGCACCTGCAACAAGTGGTGAATTCCAAGAAAACCATGAGTACTCACACGCTTCTCCAGTCGTGCGTCGTCTGGCTCGTGAATTTGGTGTTAACCTAGCCAAAGTCAAAGGCTCTGGCCGCAAGAACCGTATCCTGAAAGAAGACGTACAGAACTACGTGAAAGAAGCGCTGAAACGTCTGGAATCTGGCGCGCAAGCGGCGGCTTCAGGTAAAGGTGATGGCGCAGCGCTGGGCTTACTGCCTTGGCCAAAAGTGGACTTCAGCAAGTTCGGTGATACCGAAGTGCAACCACTGTCTCGCATCAAGAAAATCTCGGGTGCTAACCTGCACCGTAACTGGGTGATGATCCCGCACGTGACCCAATGGGACAATGCAGACATCACTGAGCTAGAGAAATTCCGTCAAGAGCAAAACGCGATGGAAGCGAAGCGCGACACTGGCATGAAGATCACTCCGCTGGTGTTCATCATGAAAGCCGCTGCGAAAGCGCTGGAAGCTTTCCCTGCGTTCAACTCTTCTCTGTCTGACGATGGCGAAAGCTTGATCCTGAAGAAATACGTGAACATCGGTATTGCAGTGGATACACCAAATGGTCTGGTGGTTCCTGTGTTTAAAGATGTGAACAAGAAAGGCATCTACGAGCTGTCAAAAGAGCTGGCTGAAGTCTCGAAGAAAGCCCGTGGCGGTAAGCTGACTGCCGCTGACATGCAAGGTGGCTGTTTCACTATCTCTAGCCTAGGCGGTATTGGCGGTACAGCGTTTACCCCAATCGTTAACGCACCTGAAGTGGCTATTTTGGGTGTGTCTAAGTCTGAGATGAAGCCAGTGTGGAACGGCAAAGAGTTCGCGCCACGTCTGCAACTGCCACTGTCACTGTCTTACGATCACCGCGTGATCGACGGTGCAGAAGGTGCACGCTTCATTACTTACCTGAACGAGTGTCTAAGCGACATCCGTCGTCTGGTACTGTAAGCGCATTCTCGGGTGGCGAAAGCCACCCGATTTAATGGTTATCTCCCAATTTGACGTTGAAACTGATTTTCCGTTGAATTGTTGTCTAGCTCACAGGCTACATGGATTTACTTTTCACACCATTAACATCTCTGTAAACTGTTGCGGTCTGAAAGTAATCGTTTTACATGCTTGATTTGAAACATTCGTTTTTGATTCGTTTGTAAATAAAACAACTAGATAGAACACCCATCAGCCTGTTAGGGATATTGACTACAAGAGGTCGAAATGAGCAAAGAAATTAAAGCCCAAGTCGTGGTGCTTGGTGCCGGTCCTGCTGGTTACTCCGCCGCATTCCGCTGTGCAGACTTAGGTCTGGATACCGTCATCATCGAACGTTACAACACGCTAGGTGGTGTGTGTTTGAACGTTGGTTGTATTCCTTCTAAAGCACTGCTGCACGTGGCAAAAGTGATTGAAGAAGCCAAAGCGCTGACTGAGCACGGTATCGTGTTTGGCGAGCCAAAGACAGACATCGACAAAGTTCGTCTGTGGAAAGAAAAAGTGATCAATCAGCTGACCGGTGGTCTGGCTGGTATGGCAAAAATGCGTAAAGTGAACGTAGTGAACGGCTACGGTAAATTCACCGGCCCGAACACTATTGAAGTGGAAGGCGAAGAGGGCAAAACTGTCGTAACTTTCGATAACGCGATCGTTGCTGCAGGTTCTCGTCCAATCAAACTGCCATTCATTCCGCATGAAGACCCACGTATTTGGGATTCAACTGATGCGCTGGAACTGAAAGAAGTGCCTGGAAAACTGCTGATCATGGGCGGCGGTATCATCGGCCTGGAAATGGCGACCGTTTACCATTCACTGGGTTCTAAAATTGATGTAGTTGAGATGTTTGACCAACTTATCCCTGCTGCGGATAAAGACATGGTTAAAGTCTATACCAAACGCATCAAAGATAAGTTCAACCTGATGCTGGAAACCAAAGTTACCGCCGTTGAAGCGAAAGAAGATGGTATCTACGTTTCAATGGAAGGTAAGAGCGCACCAGCACAAGCTGAGCGTTACGATGCGGTTCTGGTTGCAATTGGCCGTGTACCAAACGGTAAACTACTGGATGCTGAGAAAGCGGGTCTGGAAGTGGACGAGCGTGGCTTTATCCGCGTGGATAAGCAAATGCGCACTAACGTTCCGCACATCTTCGCGATCGGTGACATCGTGGGTCAACCAATGCTAGCACATAAAGGCGTGCATGAAGGCCACGTAGCGGCAGAAGTGATCTCTGGTAAGAAGCACTACTTCGATCCAAAAGTGATCCCATCCATCGCTTACACTGAGCCAGAAGTGGCTTGGGTTGGTAAGACAGAAAAAGAAGCAAAAGCAGAAGGCATCAACTATGAAGTTGCTACTTTCCCATGGGCAGCCTCTGGCCGTGCGATTGCTTCTGACTGTGCAGACGGTATGACTAAGCTTATCTTCGATAAAGAGACTCATCGTGTGATCGGTGGTGCTATCGTAGGTACTAACGGTGGTGAACTGTTGGGTGAAATCGGTCTGGCGATAGAGATGGGCTGTGATGCAGAAGACATCGCACTGACCATTCATGCTCACCCAACGCTGCATGAGTCTGTGGGTCTGGCCGCTGAAGTCTTCGAAGGCACCATCACTGACCTGCCAAACGCCAAAGCGAAAAAGAAAAAATAATTTCTGATTCACTGGTTTGGTTAAACAGTGTTTGATTGAAGAAACCGCTGCTTGCAGCGGTTTTTTTCGTCTTTGATTCCCAATTGAATGCAAAGTAAGCAGTTAAACCGAGATTTGATACACTGGCCGATTGTTTCTGGACTCTGTTCACACTTCTCGCTACAATCCGCCGCGGAGTTGACTGGGTAGTCGCTGCCTTATTGACGTCCCTTGGCCTATCGCCAGGGAGACTGATAAGGGGGAGGAAAGTCCGGGCTCCATAGAGCAGGGTGCCAGGTAACGCCTGGGGGGCGCAAGCCTACGACAAGTGCAACAGAGAGCAAACCGCCGATGGCCTCTCCTTCGGGATGGGATCAGGTAAGGGTGAAAGGGTGCGGTAAGAGCGCACCGTGCGACTGGCAACAGTTCGTAGCAGGGTAAACTCCACCCGGAGCAAGACCAAATAGGCCTCCACATAGCGTTGCTCGCGTTAGGAGGCGGGTAGGTTGCTTGAGCCAGTGAGTGATTGCTGGCCTAGAGGAATGGCTACTACCGCGCAAGCGGAACAGAACCCGGCTTATACGTCGACTCCACCTATTGCAGACCCATCATAGCCTTGTGTTATGGTGGGTTTTTTGCTTTTTGCTGACTCAGGTCGTAGCAAAACCATTAAACTTAGCGCAAAGTCACGTCCTGTATACGCTTATGGCTAGCGGTAGTGTCTGAAATCGGTACACTAACCCATATGACGGGCATGCCCAGCACAACGAGAAAATCATGACTGCTTCTTTCCAACACATCTCTGTATTATTGAACGAATCGATTGAAGGATTGGCGATCAAGCCGGATGGTATCTACATCGATGGCACCTTTGGCCGCGGTGGTCACAGTCGCACCATTCTCGCTCAGTTAGGCCCAGAAGGTCGTCTGTACAGCATTGACCGTGATCCGCAAGCGATTGCCGAAGCGCAGAAGATTGATGATCCGCGTTTTACCATCGTCCATGGCCCTTTCTCGGGCATTGCCGAATACGCACAGCGTTATGATCTGGTGGGTAAAGTCGATGGTGTGTTGTTCGATCTCGGCGTTTCTTCACCGCAGTTGGATGATGCTGAGCGCGGTTTTAGTTTTATGAAAGATGGTCCACTCGACATGCGTATGGATCCAACCAGTGGTATGCCAGTTTCCGCGTGGTTGGCACAAGCCGACTTGGATGACATCACTTGGGTGATTCGCGAGTTTGGTGAAGATAAACATGCGCGCAGAATAGCTAAAGCCATTGTCGAATATCGGGAAAACGAGCTCAACGAGCCCTTGACGCGTACTAGCCAGTTAGCAAAACTCATCTCCGACGCGGCGCCTAAAAGTTTCAAAGAGAAAAAGCACCCTGCCACCCGCGCTTTTCAAGCTTTTCGGATCTACATCAACAGTGAATTAGAAGAGATTGATACCGCATTGCGCGGCGCTTCTGACATTCTGGCTCCACAAGGCCGCCTGTCCGTGATCAGTTTCCATTCACTAGAAGATCGCATGGTGAAACGCTTTATGCGTAAAGAGAGCCAAGGCCCAGAAGTGCCACACGGCCTTCCTTTGACCCAAGAGCAAATTCGTGCGCTCGGCAGTGCCAAGATGAAAACTGTGGGTAAGGCACTCAAGCCATCGGATCAAGAAGTCGAACTTAACCCGCGTTCACGCAGCTCTGTTCTGCGCGTGGCAGAAAAACTGTAGAGGGTTACTATGCCTCGTCAGTCGCCGCCGAACCTCGCGAAGTTAATTGCCCTCGATCTACTGACGGTAGGTCGGGTGCCCTTGCTGCTTTTAGTGCTGATTTTTAGCTGCGCTATGGGCGTGGTGTTTATGACTCACCATACTAGACAGGCGATCAGTGCTAAAGATCAAGCCTTTATGGAGCGTGAGCGGCTCGATAACGAATGGCGCAACCTGATTTTGGAAGAAACTGCTTTGGCTGAGCACAGCCGAGTACAACAATTAGCAAGAAAAGATCTGGAGATGAAACGTCCAGATTCAGACAAAGAAGTCGTGATCAACCTTAAATGAAGAAGAAAGCCCCAGCCAAAGCCTCCCGAGTTTCTCCCCGTGTTACCACGGCTGAGCCTGCACCTATCTTTATCCGCTGGCGTTTCTATCTGCTGCTGTTTTTTGTGCTAACGGCGTTCTGCGCTTTGGTTGCACGAGTGGCTTATATCCAAATTATTGAACCTGACAATCTGATTAAAGAAGGGGATTTGCGCTCGATTCGCGCCAAAACCTTGCAATCAGCGCGCGGCATTATTTCCGATCGTAATGGCGAAGCGTTAGCGGTGAGTGTGCCAGTCGAAGCGGTCTGGGCCGATCCTGTCGCTATTTATAAAGAAGGCGGTCTGGTTGAGAAAGACCGTTGGTATGCGCTGGCCGATGTGCTCGGACTGGATCGTCAGGAGATGATGAAGAAAATCGAGGATAACCGTTCGCGCCGCTTTATCTATCTGCAACGTCAGGTTAGCCCTGCGATGGCCAAATACATCCGTGAACTCAAATTAGCGGGGATTGGCCTAAAAGAAGAGTCACGCCGCTATTATCCCGCAGGTGAGGTGAGTGCCCACTTAGTCGGGGTGACCGGAATTGATGGCCACGGTCTTGAAGGGGTAGAGCGCAGCTTTGATAGCACCTTAACGGGTGAGTCAGGTAAAAGCGTGACGCGTAAAGATAAGTTCGGGCGAGTGGTGGAAAACATTGCCCTGGAAGAGCGTGAAGAAGGTAAGCCTATCCAGCTCACCATTGACCAGCGCTTACAAGCGATCGCTTTTCGTGCCGTGAAACAGGCGATGGCGGATTATCGTGCGACTTCTGCATCGGCAGTGATGTTGGATGTGAAAACCGGCGCGGTACTGGCGATGGTGAATGCGCCTTCTTACAACCCGAATAATCGCAATGACTGGCAAAGCTTTAAAATGCGTAACCGAGTGATAACCGATGCGTTTGAACCCGGTTCAACGGTTAAGCCTTTTGTGGTCTTGGCGGCGCTCGCCAATGGTATCGCCGACAAAAACACCATCATAGATACCGGAGATGGCACCATGCAGATTGGCGGTAGCCGCGTGCGTGATACCTCCAAAGTTGGCAAAGCCGATCTCACGCTGATTTTGAAAAAGTCGAGCAACATTGGTGTGGCTAAATTAGCCTTAGAAATGCCGTTAGAGGCGTTATTGGGCATGTATAGCTCGGTGGGCTTGGGCGAAATGTCTGGCTTGGATTTGGTGGGCGAAACGATCGGTATTTTCCCGAATCGCCGCCGTTGGTCACAGTTTGAAATCGCCACCTTATCGTTTGGCTATGGTTTGGCGATCACGCCTATTCAGTTGGCTCACGCCTACGCGACCTTAGGCAACCATGGTAAATACCAACCTATTCATATTATTAAAGGTGATCAACATGGCGAGACGCGCCAAGTGGTTGATCCTAAATATGTCAATCAGGTGCTCGAAATGCTGGAAACGGTAACTCAGCCCGGCGGAACGGCAACGCGTGCAGCGGTACCGGGGTATCGTATTGCGGCCAAATCCGGTACGTCACGTAAAGCGATTGCGGGCGGTTATAGTGATGAATATTTTGCCTACACCGCAGGGGTGGCTCCGGTGAGCGACCCAAGAATTTCACTGGTGGTCATGGTCAATGAGCCGCAAGGCGACTCTTACTATGGCGGCGCAGTGGCCGGTCCGGTTTTCTCGGAAATCATGAAGGGCGCATTACAAATCCTCAACATTGCTCCTGATGAAAACCGCTTCCAAAACAAATAATAGTGTGAGACGGAACATGAACACGCATTCAGCGATCTCCGAACTGATCGCGCCATGGCTAGAGCTGACCGACCCTAAGTTGGCCGCGCTGGTCATTACTCATCTTGAACTGGATAGCCGCCTGATTAAATCGGGTGATACCTTTGTGGCTATTCAAGGCCATGCAGTGGATGGTCGCCAATTTATCGATAAAGCCATTGCGCAAGGTGCCAATCTTGTGTTGGCAGAAGCCGATGCTCAGCATCTCAATGGGTGGGTTGAGTATCGTGCTGGTGTCCCCGTCATCTATTTGGCTGAACTTGGTCAACATCTGTCAGAGTTGGCTGGGCGTCTGTATGGCGGCCACCACAATCAACTGATTGGCGTGACGGGCACGAACGGTAAAACCACCATCACCCAGCTGATTGCTCAATGGCTCGAATTGCTCGGTCATAAAGCTGCCGTGATGGGCACCACGGGGAACGGTTTTTTAAATGCGCTTGAACCTGCGGCCAACACCACAGGTAACGCACTGCAAATTCAGGCCACACTGCGCGATTTAGCCGAGCGCGGCGCGCAATATACGGCGCTGGAAACCTCGTCTCATGGTTTAGTGCAAGGGCGCGTGAAAAAGCTCCATTTTGTGGCCGGTGTCTTTTCCAATTTGAGCCGTGACCATTTGGATTATCACGGCACTATGGAGGCTTACGCCGCCGCGAAATTCTCTCTATTTAGTGAGCATGCCTGCCAAAACGCGATTATTAATGTCGATGATGCGGTCGGCGCGCAATGGGTCAAACAATTGCCGCAGGCGATCGGGGTTTCCTTAGTGACGAAACCAAACACAGCGCAAGCCATCTGGGCGCGCGAAGTGGCATACGCTGAAAGCGGTATTACGCTGAACTTTGAGAGTTCGTGGGGAGAAGGCGAATTGCACGCACCACTGATTGGTGAGTTCAATGCCTGTAACTTGTTATTGGCATTGGCAACCTTGCTCAGCTTGGGTTTTGAGAAAAGTGCACTGCTCGCCACTGCGCCAAAGCTGCGTCCAGTCTTAGGACGGATGGAGCTATTCCAACGTGAGCAAAAAGCCAAAATGGTGGTCGATTATGCGCACACGCCGGACGCTTTAGAAAAAGCACTGCGCGCGTTACGTGTACATTGTGCGGGTCAGTTGTGGGCTATTGTGGGGTGTGGCGGCGATCGTGATCGCGGTAAACGTCCGATGATGGCTGCGATTGCTGAGCAGTTTGCCGATCGCGTGATCTTGACCGATGACAACCCACGCAGTGAGTCGCCGCAAGCGATTGTAGCGGATATGGTTGCAGGACTGACTTACCCCGAGCGCGCTCATATCGAACACCACCGTTTCCAAGCCGCGAGTTATGCGCTTCAGCATGCAGGTGCGCAAGACATCATCCTGCTCGCGGGTAAAGGACATGAAGATTATCAGGTGCTGGCCAACGAAACGATTCACTACTCGGATCGTGAAACCGCCCAACAGTTACTGGAGTTACAACCATGATTCGCGTAATGCTTTCTCAGCTCAGCTCAGTATTGAATGCTCGTTTAATTGGTGAGGATCGCGCGGTCAGTGCCGTATCGACGGACAGTCGTGCTATTCCCGCCGAAGCGCTGTTTGTTGCCTTGGTCGGTGAACGTTTTGATGCGCACGATTTTGCCTCTCAAGCGGTAACTGGTGGCGCAGTGGCGCTGTTGGTTGAGCGTGAGCTCGATGCAGAGTGTTCACAACTGGTTGTTGCCGATACCAAACAGGCCTTAGGTCAGCTTGGCTCTTGGGTGCATGCGCAGTGTCAAACGCCTACGGTCGCGATCACCGGAAGTTGTGGCAAAACCACGGTCAAAGAGATGGTGGCCAGCATTTTAAGCCAGAAAGGCCAAGTGCTTTACACGCAAGGAAACTTCAATAACGACATCGGCGTTCCGCTGACTCTGCTGCGCTCAACGACCGAAGATGATTATGCCGTGATTGAATTAGGGGCGAATCATGTAGGTGAAATTGCCTACACCACCGCCTTGGTTAAGCCGGATGTTGCCCTAGTCAACAACGTAGCGGCAGCGCACTTAGAAGGTTTTGGCTCGATGGATGGCGTTAAACGCGCTAAAGGTGAAATCTATCAAGGGTTACAGGCGGGTGCCGTGGCGATTGTTAATTTAGACAGCAACGGTGGTGACTACTGGAAAGCGGTACTGGCGGACAAAACCGTGAAAACATTTTCCGCTACCGATCACAATGCTGACTTTTATCCACGTGATGTGCGGTTAAATGCGCTCGGTATAGCTAGCTTTACTTTGGTTACCCCGGTTGGTGAAGTGGCTGTTGAGTTGGGCATCATGGGCCAACACAACGTGGCCAATGCACTGGCTGCTGCGGCCTTATCACTGGAAATGGGCGCGAGCTTGGCGGAAATTGGTCAAGGTTTAGCGCATTTATCCAAAGTGAAAGGTCGAGTGGATATGGCACCGTTGCGTGACGATATCACGCTTATTGATGACAGCTATAACGCTAGCGTGCCAGCCATGAAAGCGGCGGTGGAGCTGTTAGGCAGCTTTTCCGCTGTACGCTGGTTAATTTTGGGCAATATGGCGGAGTTGGGTGATGAAAGTCTTGCACTTCATCAGCAAGTCGGTGAACATGCTGCACCATTCGGTTTTGAGTTTGTCCTGACGTATGGCAAGGACGCAAAAGTGATCAGCGACCTTTGCCAAGGGCATCACTTTGCTACCCATCAGGACATGATGACATTTATTGAGCAGCACATAGAACAACAACAGGGTCGTACTCAAGTATTGTTGGTGAAAGGTGCCAACAGTGCAGGGATGAGTAAAATTGCCGCTGCTCTCAAGGAGAAATTTGCATGATTATTTGGCTTGCTGAACTGCTCCAGCCATATTTTTCGTTTTTCCGTCTGTTCGAATATCTCTCATTTCGCGCCATTGTCAGCATTCTGACTGCGCTTGGGATCTCGTTGTGGATGGGGCCGCGCATGATTAAGCGCCTACAAATGTTGCAGATTGGGCAAGTAGTGCGTAATGAAGGGCCTGAATCTCACTTCAGTAAACGCGGTACTCCGACCATGGGTGGGGTGATGATCCTTGCCGCGATCACCATCACTGTACTGCTGTGGGCCGACCTGACTAACCCTTATGTTTGGGCTGTGCTTGCGGTACTGCTCGGTTACGGTGCGGTCGGTTTTGTCGATGATTACCGTAAAGTGGTGCGCAAAAATACCGATGGCTTGATCGCGCGCTGGAAATACTTCTGGCAATCTGCGATTGCTTTAGTGGTTGCGTTTGCTCTGTATGCGCACGGCCAAGATACGGCGGCAACGCAGTTGGTGGTCCCTTTCTTTAAAGATGTGATGCCACAGCTGGGCTTGATGTACATAGTGCTGACCTATTTCGTGATTGTTGGTACCAGTAATGCGGTGAACTTGACCGATGGTCTGGATGGCTTGGCGATCATGCCAACCGTATTGGTTGCAGCCGGATTTGCGGCGATTGCATGGGCGACCGGTAACGTTAACTTCGCGAACTATCTGCATATCCCTTATATTCCTCACTCTTCTGAGTTGGTGGTGGTGTGTACCGCGATGGTCGGTGCCGGTTTAGGCTTTTTATGGTTTAACACCTATCCAGCCCAAGTATTTATGGGCGACGTCGGCGCGTTGGCGTTGGGTGGTGCGTTAGGTACGATTGCGGTACTGGTTCGCCAAGAATTTGTGTTGGTGATCATGGGCGGTGTATTCGTGATGGAAACCCTGTCAGTGATTTTGCAAGTTGGTTCTTACAAACTGCGTGGACAACGTATCTTCCGTATGGCACCGATTCACCATCACTACGAATTAAAAGGCTGGCCAGAACCACGTGTGATCGTGCGTTTTTGGGTCATCTCTATCGTTTTAGTATTGATTGGCTTAGCGACACTCAAAGTTCGTTAAGTGGATTAAGGATGTCAATTTCAATGGACCGTTGGCAAGGCATACAACATGTGGTCGTCGTGGGGCTCGGGATTACCGGGCTCTCTGTCGTTAATTATCTGCGAAAATATCATCCGTCGGTAACCGTGCAGGTTATCGATACGCGCGAAATACCACCGGGGCAAGAGCAGCTTTCGTCGGACGTTGCACTGCACCGTGGCGGGTGGAATCTTGAGTGGTTACTCAATGCCGATTTGGTAGTCACCAATCCAGGCATTGCGTTGGCGACGCCGGAAATCCAACAAGTGCTGGCCGCTGGAATTCCTGTTGTCGGTGATATTGAGCTCTTTGCATGGCATGTGGATACACCCGTTATTGCGATCACTGGCTCGAACGGCAAAAGCACCGTCACTGATTTAAGTGGTGTGTTAGCCAATGCTGCTGGTGTGAAGGCCGCGGTAGGCGGCAATATTGGGGTTCCGGCACTGGATCTGATTTCTCCAGACGTTGAACTGTATGTGCTTGAGCTATCAAGCTTCCAATTAGAAACCACCTCTAGTCTAAAACTGAAAGCGGCTGCGTTTCTCAATCTTTCTGAAGATCATATGGATCGTTATCAGGGGATGGGAGATTACCGCCAAGCCAAACTGCGCATTTTCGATCATGCCGAAACCGCAGTGGTGAATGCCGATGATACTCAAACTTTTCCTGACCACGCGGCGCATCTGCAAGTGGTGACGTTTGGTGTCGAGCAAGCTGCACAATTTAGCCTTGCTCAACATCAAGGCCGCGAATACCTTTTTGCGCGCGATGAGGCCGTCATGGCGTGTGCTGAGCTGAGTTTAGTTGGCCGTCATAACGTGACAAACGTACTTACCGTGTTAGCTTTGCTGGATTCAGCCGGAGTAAACTTCCGTTTGGCTTTGGATGCACTCAAGTCTTACACGGGTTTGACACACCGCTGCCAAGTGGTTGCCGATAATCACGGCATCAAGTGGGTCAATGATTCTAAGGCGACCAATGTTGCGAGTACGCTGGCAGCATTGTCGGGATTAAAAATCGAAGGCCAGCTCTATTTGTTGGTTGGTGGCGTAGGTAAAGGGGCGGATTTCACGCCGCTCGCCCCCGTATTGGCGACATTGCCTGTGCAATTGTGCTGCTTTGGTGTGGACGGCCATCAATTTATGCCACTGCACCCTTCGGCTCGGTTTTATGACTCGATGGAGAGCATAATTCGCTCAATTCGCCCGCAATTAAAAAGTGGGGATATGGTGCTGCTCTCTCCCGCTTGTGCGAGCTTTGATCAGTTCAAAAACTTTATGGCGCGTGGGGATATTTTTGCCCAACTCGCTCGGCAATATGCATAAGCGTTAGGTAAGTCACTTGTTTTTATCCGGATCTTTCACAAAACTGAGCCACTGGTTGAGAACCTCCTCACCAGAGGCGCTGTTTGACCGTCAATTGGTCTGGATTGCTTTTGGCTTGATGCTGATTGGTTTGGTGATGGTGACATCAGCCTCATTTCCCATCAGTTCTCGCCTAACCGATCAACCGTTTCACTTTATGTTTCGTCACGCCATCTTTCTGCTGTTGGCTTTTCTCACCTCAAGCATGGTGTTACAAGTCCCTCTAGATCGTTGGATGAAATACAGCTCGTTACTACTCGGCATCTCCTTTTTCTTATTGATTGTCGTACTGGTCGTGGGCAAATCGGTCAACGGTGCATCACGTTGGATCCCGCTCGGTCTTTTTAACCTTCAGCCAGCGGAAGTGGCTAAGCTGTCACTGTTTATCTTTATGTCCGGTTATCTGGTGCGCAAGCATGATGAAGTACGACAGACTTTCTTTGGCGGCTTTTTAAAACCTATCATGGTGTTTGGTACGCTCGCGGTGTTGCTGCTCGGTCAGCCGGACTTAGGTACCGTGATCGTAATGCTGGTGACACTGTTTGGCATGCTGTTTATTGCCGGCGCGAAACTCTCTCAGTTTTTGGCCTTGATGGTGGCAGGAGTGTTAGCGGTGGTCGCGCTGATTGTCGCTGAACCTTATCGTGTACGCCGTGTAACCTCGTTTTTAGATCCGTGGGAAGATCCCTTTGGTAGCGGTTACCAGCTGACTCAATCCTTGATGGCGTTTGGCCGCGGTGAGTGGTTTGGTCAAGGATTAGGCAATTCGATTCAAAAACTCGAATATTTGCCTGAAGCGCATACTGACTTTGTATTCGCCGTCTTGGCCGAAGAGCTTGGCTTTATCGGCGTGGTATTAGTGCTCGTGCTGATTTTCAGTTTGGTACTGAAAGCGATTTTTATCGGCAAAAAAGCCTTTCAACATGATCAGCAGTTTGGCGGCTACCTCGCGTTTGGCATCGGTATTTGGTTTGCGTTTCAGACCTTAGTGAACGTCGGTGCGGCAGCGGGTATGGTGCCCACCAAAGGCTTGACCTTACCACTGATCAGTTACGGTGGTTCCAGTTTAATTATTATGTCAGTGGCGGTGTCGATTTTACTGCGCATCGATCATGAATGCCGTTTAGCGGATCGCCACGCACCAGAAGAAATCACAGTTGATGAACAAGAATAAAAAATTAATGGTGATGGCCGGAGGAACCGGCGGTCACGTATTTCCCGGTTTGGCTGTCGCCAAACAACTACAGCAACAGGGTTGGCAAATTCGTTGGTTGGGAACGGCTGACCGAATGGAAGCGGAATTGGTTCCTAAGCACGGCATTGAGATTGACTTTATTCAAGTCAAAGGGCTGCGCGGCCAAGGGCTGATGCGCTTACTCAAAGCACCTTTCCAAATTGTGAACGCGATTTTGCAAGCGCGCCGCCATTTGCTGGCTTATCAGCCAGATGCAGTACTCGGCATGGGCGGTTATGTGAGCGGACCCGGCGGGATTGCCGCTTGGTTAATGGGTATTCCAGTGGTGTTGCATGAGCAAAATGCGGTTGCTGGGCTGACTAACCAATGGCTGGCTAAAATTGCACGGCGTGTATTTCAAGCCTTCCCCGGAGCATTTGCTGACGCGCCTGTGGTGGGTAACCCAGTACGTCAAGATGTCGTACAACTTGCCGCGCCAGAGCAGCGTTTTGCCACGCGTAACGGTGCCATTCGAATTTTAGTCATGGGTGGCAGCCAAGGTGCCCGTATCCTAAACCAAACCTTGCCAGCGGTGATGGCGGCATTAGGTGAGGGTTATGAAATCCGTCATCAAGCCGGTAAAAACAGCCAACAAGACGTGGCTGAGGCTTATGCTGCTGCTGGAGTGGAAAGCGCGCAAGTCACCGAATTTATTGATGATGTGGCAGATGCATACGCTTGGGCGGATCTGCTTATCTGTCGCTCTGGCGCATTGACCGTCTCAGAGGTCTCAGCGGCGGGCGTTGGGGCGATTTTTATCCCTTTCATGCACAAAGATCGCCAGCAAGCACTCAACGCTGATCATTTAGTGGCTTGTGGAGCCGCCAAAATGATTGAGCAGCCCGATTTGAGTGTGGAAAAGCTCACCCAGATGGTGCGCGAACTCGATAGAGCACAATTATTGTCCATGGCACAGAAGGCGCGCCAAGCCGCCAAATTAGATGCTGACAAGGTGGTGGCGCAAGCGATCATCGCCATTACCGAATAACGAGAACAGAATTATGACGATTAAACATACCCAAGACCTCGCCCAAATTCGCGCTATGGTGCCAGAGATGCGCCGTGTAAAAGCGATCCACTTTATTGGCATTGGCGGGGCGGGGATGAGCGGGATTGCGGAAGTGCTGCTCAATGAAGGCTATCAAATTTCAGGCTCCGATCTGGCCGCGAATGCGGTCACTGACCGTTTAGCTGACAAAGGCGCGACCATTTTTATTGGTCATGAAGCGCACAATGTTGCTCACGCAAGCGTGGTCGTGGTCTCGACGGCTATTAATGAACAAAACCCTGAAATCCAAGCGGCGCGTGAAAAACGCATCCCGATTGTTCGTCGTGCTGAAATGTTGGCAGAGCTGATGCGTTTTCGCCACGGTATTGCGGTCGCGGGAACTCACGGTAAAACCACCACGACGGCACTCGTCACTCAGATTTATTCTGAAGCCGGATTGGATCCGACCTTTGTGAATGGTGGTTTGGTGAAAAGCGCTGGCACCAACGCACGTTTGGGCTCTAGCCGCATTTTGATCGCTGAAGCGGATGAAAGTGATGCTTCATTCTTGCATCTGCAACCTATGGTCACCATTGTCACCAATATCGAAGCGGATCATATGGATACTTACGGCGGCGATTTTGAAAACCTTAAACAGACCTTTATCGACTTTTTGCACAATCTGCCTTTTTACGGCCAAGCGATTTTGTGTATTGATGATCCAGTGATTCGTGAGCTTATTCCGCGTGTCAGCCGCCAAGTGATCACTTATGGATTCTCAGAAGATGCCGACGTGCGCATTGAAAATTACCGCCAGAATGGTCAGCAGGGCCAATTTACCGTGGTACGTAAAGGCAAAGCGAATTTGGATATCACGCTCAATATCCCCGGCCGTCACAATGCGCTGAATGCCGCTGCGGCTATTGCTGTGGCTACCGAGGACGATATTCGCGATGAAGCGATTTTACGCGCAATGGCCAATACGCAAGGCACAGGTCGCCGTTTTGACCATCTTGGAGAGTTTGAAACCGGGAATGGCGTCGCTATGCTGGTGGATGATTACGGTCACCACCCCACTGAAGTTGACGTGACGATTAAAGCGGCGCGTAATGGCTGGGCAGAAAAACGCTTAGTGATGATTTTCCAGCCGCATCGTTACACGCGAACTCGCGATTTGTATGATGATTTTGCCAACGTACTTGAGCAAGTTGATGTACTGCTCATGCTCGATGTCTATGCTGCTGGTGAAAAGCCTATCGCAGGTGCTGATGGGCGATCTTTGTGTCGAACTATCCGCAGCCGAGGCAAAATCGATCCGATTTTTGTTCCGGATAGCCAAACCTTACCTTCGGTGCTTGCCAATATCTTGCAGGATGGTGACTTGGTACTGACGCAAGGCGCGGGCGATGTCGGGAAAGTAGCAAGGCATTTAGCCGCGCTTGAACTCAATATCGGGCGTATGCAACAGATTTAAAACAGCCTAAAGGTTGTCTCATTGGTGAATTCCTTGGTATCAAGCCCAGATTTCTGATGTTGGGTATTTGATACTTTGGATCACCTCAGTATAATCCGGAGGTTAAAGTCATTGCTTTAACCCTCTATGACGCTACGAAATAGGGAATCAAATTGCCAGTCGATAACAGGATCACCGGGCTTTGATCAACAAGGTACTTTTAGAAGGCCAGAGAATCACCCGCTCACCACAAGTTAAACAACATGCCTGTGGTGCGAGTTTTTTTCTGGTGGTGCTATTGCTGATAGGTGGTTTGCTGTATTCGACGATCAGTTGGATGTGGGACGAACAACGTCTGCCTCTCTCTAAACTCGTTTTACAGGGTGACTTACATTATGTTTCTGCTCTCGATGTTCAGCGGGTATTAGCACGCTTAGATCATATCGGGACATTTATGTCACAAGATATTAATGTTCTGCAAGAGAGTGTGCAGTCGATCCCGTGGGTTTCCCATGCATCGATAAGAAAACAGTGGCCAGATACGATTAAAGTCTATTTAACCGAATATCAGGTTGAAGCTCTGTGGAATGCGAATGCGTTATTAGATAAAAATGGCACGGTATTTTATGGCGATATTGCACGAGTAAATGGTGAATACGTCAAATTATATGGGCCAGATGGCACTGCGCCACAAGTATTAAAAGCATGGCGAGATTACAACCCGAAATTTGCTCAGCTAGGTTTAAATATCTCTTCATTAGTATTAAATGATCGACGAGCTTGGCAAATTATTCTCGACAATGGTATTCGTCTGGAATTGGGGAAAGAGTCATTAGAAGAACGAATATCGCGCTTCTTTTTGCTCTATAAACAATTAGGTAATAAAGCTGAACAAGTCAGCTATATCGACCTCAGGTATGATACTGGAGCCGCGGTGGGTTGGTTCCCTGAACAAGAGTTAACACAAGAGAAAAACGATGACTAAGACTGTCGATGACAACATTATTGTTGGTCTGGACATAGGCACTGCCACCGTCTCCGCTCTCGTGGGTGAAATACTCCCTGATGGTCAAATCAATATTATTGGCGCTGGCAGTAGCCCATCTCGCGGGATGGATAAAGGCGGCGTGAACGACCTTGAATCGGTAGTAAAATCGGTCCAACGGGCGATTGATCAAGCGGAGATGATGGCTGAATGTAAAATCAGCCATGTGTTCCTTTCGATTTCTGGACGGCACATTGCCAGCCGTATAGAGAAAGGAATGGGGACGATTTCGGATGAAGAAGTCTCCCAAGAAGATATGGATCGCGCGATCCATACAGCAAAATCGATCAAAATTGGTGAAGAACAGCGTATCCTGCATGTCATTCCACAGGAGTTCACCATAGATTATCAGGAAGGCATCAAGAATCCGCTGGGTTTATCCGGGGTTCGCATGGAAGTGAGTGTGCACCTGATCACTTGCCATAATGATATGGCAAGAAACATTATTAAAGCGGTTGAACGCTGCGGTTTAAAAGTTGAACAATTGGTGTATTCCGGTTTGGCGGCTAGCAACGCAGTGATTACGGAAGACGAGCGCGAGCTTGGGGTCTGTGTGGTTGATATTGGTGCTGGCACCATGGATATCGCCATTTGGACCGGCGGTGCCCTGCGTCATACCGAAGTATTTTCTTACGCAGGCAACGCGGTAACCAGTGACATCGCGTTTGCTTTTGGTACGCCAGTCAGTGATGCGGAAGAAATTAAAGTAAAATATGGTTGCGCACTGAGTGAATTGGTCAGCAAAGACGACACGGTCAATGTACCGAGTGTCGGCGGCCGTCCATCAAGAAGTTTGCAACGACAAACCTTGTCGGAAGTGATTGAGCCTCGCTACACTGAATTAATGGGGCTGGTCAATCAAACCGTGGATTCGGTGCAAGAATCCCTACGCAAAGAAGGCATCAAACACCATTTGGCTGCCGGCGTTGTGTTGACAGGGGGCGCAGCACAAATAGAAGGTTTAGTGGCATGCGCAGAACGCGTATTCCGCAATCAAGTTAGGGTGGGTAAACCGCTGGAAGTGAGTGGCCTTACCGACTATGTAAAAGAGCCGTATCATTCTACGGCAGTGGGATTGCTTCATTACGCAAGAGATAGTCAAATCAGCGACGATACTGAATATCAGGAACCTAAACGACCCTCTATGACAGGTTGGATAGGCCGCTTGCGCAACTGGATACAAAAAGAGTTTTAACCTGAGAGACAGGAAAAACGGAGATAACACATGTTTGAACCGATGATGGAAATGTCTGACGATGCGGTAATCAAAGTCGTTGGAGTGGGTGGCGGCGGCGGTAACGCGGTTGAACACATGGTGCGTGAATCCATCGAGGGTGTGGAATTCATGAGTATCAATACTGATGCTCAGGCACTGCGCAAAACGAGCGTTGGTACTGTTATTCAGATTGGTGGCAATATCACCAAAGGTCTAGGTGCAGGTGCGAATCCACAAGTGGGTCGTGATGCAGCACTAGAAGATAAAGAACGCATTAAAGAATTCCTAACTGGTGCCGATATGGTATTTATCGCAGCAGGTATGGGTGGCGGTACAGGAACCGGAGCTGCACCAGTGATTGCCGAAGTGGCAAAAGAGCTGGGCATTTTAACGGTTGCTGTAGTAACCAAACCTTTCAGCTTTGAAGGCAAAAAGCGTTTGGCTTTTGCTGAGCAGGGAATTGAAGAGCTATCTAAGCACGTTGATTCACTGATCACGATTCCAAACGAAAAACTGCTCAAAGTGTTGGGTCGTGGTATCACGTTACTGGAAGCCTTTGCGAGCGCGAACAACGTACTTAAAAATGCAGTGCAAGGCATCGCTGAACTGATTACTCGCCCAGGCATGATTAACGTCGACTTTGCGGACGTACGCACTGTGATGTCGGAAATGGGTCACGCCATGATGGGTAGTGGTGTTGCAAGGGGTGAAGACCGCGCGGAAGAAGCTGCTGAAATGGCAATTTCTAGCCCGCTGCTGGAAGACATCGATCTTGCTGGTGCACGTGGTGTTCTGGTGAATATTACTGCCGGCCTAGATATGCGACTGGATGAATTCGAAACTGTCGGCAATACTGTTAAGGCGTTTGCTTCTGACAATGCAACTGTGGTTATCGGTACTTCGTTAGACCCTGATATGGCAGACGAAATCCGCGTAACTGTCGTGGCAACCGGTATCGGTAACGAGAAAAAGCCAGATATTACTCTCGTTGCAGGTGGCAAATCTAAAGTTGCACCTGTATCGGCTCCGGTGACTTCTCGCGTGGAAGAGAAAGCGGCACAGCCTTTGCATGAAAGAGTTGAAGTGAAAACTCAACCAGCAGCAGCGCCATCGCACTCTTCGGCAAGTCAGAGTGTCGCGCCAAAGCCAGAAAAAGAGAGCGGATATCTTGATATTCCGGCTTTCCTGAGACGTCAAGCTGACTAAAATATCAGCGTAATTTGACAGTGTTCAGAATTCTGGTAGGATGTCGGTCGGTGTTATGCCGGCCGTTCATTGTGGCTAAATAAATCGAGGCAACTAGATGATCAGACAACGTACTCTGAAAGAAATAGTGAAAACAACTGGGGTGGGCTTACACTCTGGTCGTAAAGTTACGCTGACTCTTCGCCCGGCCGCAGCCAATACGGGGATTATTTATCGTCGTACTGACGTCAACCCACCGGTTGATTTTCCTGCCGATCCGGCTTCTGTGCGTGACACCATGCTTTGTACCGCTTTGGTTAATGATCAAGGTGTACGAATCTCTACCGTAGAGCATCTTAATGCTGCTTTAGCAGGGATGGGGATCGACAATGCGATTATCGAAGTGGATGCACCCGAAATTCCAATTATGGATGGCAGTGCGAGTCCTTTTGTTTACTTGCTGCAACAAGCGGGTATTCAAACACTCAATGCACCAAAACGCTTCATCCGTATCAAGAAACCTGTACGCATTGAAGATGGCGATAAGTGGGCTGAATTTGTTCCATTTAACGGCTTCCGTATGGATTTCGAAATTGAGTTCAACCACCCAGCGATTGATGGCGATGACCAACGCCTCGTGTTTGATTTTTCTTCACAGGGTTTTGTGAAAGAAATCTCTCGTGCGCGTACCTTTGGTTTTATGCGTGATATCGAATATCTGCAATCACAAAACCTCTGCTTAGGTGGTAGCTTTGATTGCGCGATCGTGCTGGATGATTACCGTATCCTGAATGAAGAAGGACTGCGTTTCGATAACGAGTTTGTGACTCATAAAGTGCTGGATGCGATTGGTGATCTCTACATGGCTGGTCATGCGATTGTTGGTGAGTTCCGTGCCTACAAATCAGGCCACGGCTTGAACAACCAACTGCTGCGTGCGGTATTGGCCGATCAAGAAGCATGGGAATGGGCAACCTTCGAAGAAGAAGTGGGTTCACCTGTTGCTTTTGCTGAACCGAACATGGTTCTCGCGTAAGCCATTCAGAAAGAACAATCATAATAAAGCCAGACAGATGTCTGGCTTTATTTTTTCTTTTAAATTCAATGATATTTAAACGCTATTCTGTGAGTGTAACCTGCTCAATCGTCTTTCTGATTTGCTTTCGCTAAACGCGCTAAGCTCTGTAAGCGTTTTTTGACTTTATCAGAAGCTTGATCGGCAATCGCGAGCAGCACATGAGCGGCATGTTCAGAGAGCGGTGGGCGAGGATTTGCCGCCCGAGCATCCTCAGAGGTGATTTTGCTTTGCCGATACAACTCAGGATTGACTCGCACTTCGATACTGATCAAATGGCCAAACCCGTTTTGCCTAAGCTGAGTCAAAATATGTAAACGCTCATAATCGACTTTCATTTTGAGCGCTGCGCTGGCTGCTTCAAGCACCAAATTGCCACCGCGCACATTGGCGGCGCGCACTTGGGTTTTTAAGCCTTTGGGCAGGATGTCTTGTAATTGGCGATTAATAAGCAAAATCGCTTTTGCATGCTCTTGGATCTGCTTGAGTTTGGATGCCTGAATCAACTCATCGGTAGCGGTAGGGCGGTGATCACGCATCGGATTCTCCTTTGGCTGGTGTGACGCTATTCTAACGCGCTTCTTGGCACATCGAAACGTACATCTTAGTTTGCCAAGATGAATTAAAAAGCGCGAGAAACCTTGTAAACATTGGGCTTAGTGCACAAAACCGCAAGCTCGTATTCAACAAATCATAGAGAACCTTGGTTGTTGAGACAAAAATTCCTTAAACTAGGCAGCACTTAATTAACTGCGTGCCTTGAAAATAAACGCTGTCATCACAATATCTCACACAGATGACTTATCTCAGTATCCTTAGTTGAAAATAGGTAGAGACTAAAGACATTCCAAGGTCGATAGACAGCGATTTAGCACAGAGAGATTCACAACAAATGATAACTAAGCTACTGACAAAGGTGATTGGCAGTCGCAATGACCGCACACTGCGCCGTTTACGCAAGATTGTAAAAGAGATTAATAACTACGAACCCGCCTTTGAAGCCCTCTCCGATGAAGAGCTAAAAGCGAAAACTGTCGAGTTCCGTCAACGCATTGAACAGGGCGAAAACCTTGATCAACTGTTGCCAGAAGCTTTTGCCACCGTGCGCGAAGCTTCTAAGCGTGTGTTCGGCATGCGCCATTTTGATGTACAGCTGATTGGCGGTATGGTGCTGCATGGCGGTCAAATCGCTGAGATGCGTACGGGTGAAGGTAAAACGCTAACCGCAACGCTGGCTGCTTACCTGAATGCCCTACCTGGCAAAGGCGTACACATTGTTACGGTCAACGACTACTTGGCCAAACGTGACGCAGAAACCAACCGACCACTCTTCGAATTCTTAGGCATGACCGTGGGTGTGAATATTCCCAACATGCCGCAGCCTGCTAAAAAAGAGGCTTACCAAGCCGACATCCTGTACGGCACCAACAACGAATTTGGTTTTGACTACCTGCGCGATAACATGGCGTTTCGCCCTGAAGATCGCGTGCAACGTGCTCGCTTCTTTGCTGTGGTCGATGAAGTGGACTCAATCTTAATCGATGAAGCACGTACCCCGCTGATTATCTCAGGTCCTGCGGAAGACAGTTCGGATCTCTACATCCGTATCAACAAGTTGATCCCGCTACTGCAAAAGCAAGATAAAGAAGATTCGGAAGAGTACCGCGGTGACGGTCACTTCACCGTGGATGAAAAATCTAAGCAGGTGCATCTGACCGAAACGGGTCAAGAGTTCGTTGAAGAGCTGCTAGTGAAAAACGGCATGATGCAAGAGGGTGATACGCTTTACTCTCCCGCTAACATTAGCTTGCTGCACCACGTTAACGCGGCATTACGTGCGCATGTTCTGTTTGAAAAGAACGTCGATTACATCGTGACACCCGATGGTGAAGTGGTGATCGTTGATGAACATACCGGTCGTACTATGCCGGGTCGTCGCTGGTCTGATGGTCTGCACCAAGCGGTAGAAGCAAAAGAAGGGGTGAAGATCCAGAACGAAAACCAAACTCTGGCTTCGATCACTTTCCAAAACTACTTCCGTCTGTATGAAAAGCTGTCTGGTATGACGGGTACCGCTGATACCGAAGCGTTTGAATTCCAACAAATTTATGGTTTGGAAACAGTTGTTATTCCAACCAACAAGCCGATGGTGCGTAACGATATGCCGGATGTGGTGTATCGCTCTGAGGCGGAAAAGTTTGCCGCGATCATTGAAGATATCAAACAGCGTGTTGAGAAAGGTCAACCTGTGTTGGTGGGTACGGTTTCGATTGAGAAATCAGAATTGCTCTCCAATGCACTGAAAAAAGCAGGCATCAAGCACAATGTTCTGAACGCGAAGTTCCATGAAAAAGAAGCGGAAATTGTTGCTGAAGCCGGTAAACCTGGCGCAGTCACCATCGCAACTAACATGGCGGGTCGTGGTACGGATATCGTATTGGGTGGCAGCTGGCAAGCCAAAGTGGAGAAGCTGGACAACCCAACCCAAGAGCAAATTGATGCGATTAAAGCTGAGTGGAAGCAAGTGCACGATCAAGTGTTGCAAGCGGGCGGCCTACACATCATTGGTACTGAGCGTCACGAATCTCGCCGTATCGATAACCAGCTACGTGGTCGTTCTGGTCGTCAAGGTGATGCGGGTTCATCGCGTTTCTATCTCTCAATGGAAGATACTTTACTGCGTATTTTCACCTCTGATCGTATGGCGGCATTGATCCAAAGCGGTATGGATGAAGGCGAAGCGATTGAGTCAAAAATGCTCTCTCGCTCGATTGAAAAAGCGCAGCGTAAAGTAGAAGGCCGTAACTTCGACATTCGTAAACAGTTGCTGGAATACGATGACGTAGCGAACGATCAGCGTAAAGTCGTTTACGAACTGCGTGATGAACTGATGAGCGCAGATGACATCAGCGACATGATCGCGCAAAACCGTGAAGATGTGCTGAACGCGGTGATGGATGAGTACATTCCGCCACAATCTCTGGAAGATATGTGGGATATCAAAGGGTTGGAAGATCGCCTAAAGAACGATTTCGATCTACCACTACCGATCCAATCTTGGTTAGATGCTGACAACAAGCTGTATGAAGAAGCGCTACGTGAGCGCATCATCGAGCAAGCGGTTGAGGTTTATAAAGCCAAAGAGCAAGCGGTTAGCCCTGCGGTGATGCGTAACTTTGAAAAATCTGTGATGCTGCAAACGCTAGATACACTGTGGAAAGAGCATCTGGCGGCGATGGATCACTTGCGTCAAGGTATTCATCTACGTGGTTACGCACAGAAAAACCCGAAACAAGAGTACAAGCGCGAGTCGTTTGAACTGTTTGAAGATCTGCTTGAGTCACTCAAATCGGATGTGATCACTGTCTTGTCCAAAGTCCGTGTTCAGCAGCAAGAAGAAGTGGAGCGTATGGAAGCTCAACGCCGCGCGCAAGCTGAAGAAGCGGCGCGTCATGCACAAGCGCAACACGCGAGTGCTGATGATGCTGAGCAAGACGAGTCGAACCAGCCAATGGTGCGTGATGAACGCAAAGTGGGCCGTAACGAACCTTGTCCATGCGGTAGCGGTAAAAAATACAAACAGTGTCACGGGCAAATTAACTAAGCCAGTTTCACCTTATTAAATAAAAGAGTCGCTAAGGCGACTCTTTTTATACCCAAACAACTTGAAGTTACAGCCAACACCGCTGTGGCTTTGAGTAGGAAAGGTATACAACTGAAATTCACGTCAGCCAGAAATACAGGAGTCGCCCCTTGAAACGCATCCACATTGTTGCAGGGATCATCTTCAACTCAGATCAGAGCGAAATTTTCATCACCAAACGTCCCGACCATCTGCATAAAGGCGGTTTTTGGGAGTTCCCCGGTGGTAAGGTGGAAGCGGGAGAAAGCCGAGAGCAAGCCATGGTTCGTGAGCTTGAAGAAGAGATCGGCATTACCGTGACGGAGCAACAAGCTTTCCAACATTTTGATTTCGACTATACGGACAAATCGCTGAGCTTCGATTTTATGCTCGTGACGGCTTTTGATGGTCAGCCTCATGGCCGTGAAGGCCAGCAAGGCGGTTGGGTGAAAATTGCCGATCTGGCCAATTACCGCTTTCCTGAAGCGAATGATCCGGTGGTGAAGCAAGTGATTGCTCAATTTGGTTAAGTGGTTTTTTCCTCGCTTGGCCAAGTCGTGAGGCTAGCCAGAGTGGAAGATAGTTGGTAGTTTAAGTCTACAAATTGGAACTGCCTCAAGGCAGTGGAGAATGGAGACAGCAAGATGGTTAGAATTGCGATTGCGGGTGCCGCAGGACGTATGGGACGCAATCTGGTAAAAGCAACACACCAGAATCCGCTTTCCGAATTGGGCGCGGGCTCTGAGCGTCCAGAATCCTCATTAGTGGGCGTTGATATTGGTGAGCTGTGCGGTATTGGTAAACAAGGTATTGTTTTAGTTGATAACCTAGAGCAAGCCGTTGAGCAGTTTGATGTGATTATTGATTTCACTGCGCCTGCCAGCACCTTAGCTAACTTAGCTTTGTGTGAGCAGCATGGTAAAAAACTGGTGATTGGCACAACGGGCTTTACCGATGCTCAGCGCCAAACCATTGAACAAGCAGCAAAGAAGATCCCGATTGTCATGGCGCCCAACTACAGCGTTGGTGTCAACTTGGTGTTTAAACTGCTGGAAAAAGCCGCCAAAGTGATGGGTGACTACTGTGATATCGAAATCATTGAAGCTCATCATCGCCATAAAGTCGATGCGCCTTCGGGTACCGCGATTGGCATGGGCGAAGCGATTGCCCATGCGATGGGTAATCAACTGAGTGATGTGGCGGTGTACGCGCGAGAAGGGATCACCGGTGAGCGTTCACGCAATGAAATTGGGTTTGCCACGATTCGTGCGGGAGACATCATTGGTGAGCATACCGCCATGTTTGCCGATATTGGTGAGCGAGTGGAGATCACCCACAAAGCCACTGACCGAATGACGTTTGCCAATGGTGCAGTCAAAGCCGCCATTTGGCTCGCGGAGCAACCCGCCGGTTTCTACACCATGACCGATGTGCTCGGATTGAATGATCTCTAAATACATAATTATGCGCCAGCGAACTGCTGGCGTTTTTTTTATCCTTAAAACTTGATTAAAAATCTTCTCATCCATTTTCAGCGAAAGCTAAGCTTGTTTTGTTGTTATTTTGTCTTCTTGGTGTGCGTTTTGTGGTTTTGTCTTTGTTTTTGGATAAAAACTTGGCTTGTTAACGATTGCTTTATGTGTGGTTGTTTTTTTGCCACCTATTTCCATTTTTAAAATGTTCTTTCTCACCGAGTGGGGGATGAATAGACAGGAATGACTGAGTAAAGATGTTTTTTTGATGGTTTTGATGAATAAATTCATCAGACTCTCGTAAAGATAAATTAAATTTTTAGGCTTGTGTTGACAGCCTCCGATCACATCCCTAGAATATCGCCAATTTGTCTATAGCATCCTAATGCATGAACTCGTGGCTAGTAGGAAGACGAATTTGCAAAATAATTTATTTTTGATGCATTTTTATTCTGGAGGTTATCTTGAGTAAATCAGCACTGTTAGTCCTAGAAGATGGGACAGTGTTCCGCGGAGTGTCCATCGGGGCAGATGGTATTTCCGTCGGTGAAGTCGTTTTCAATACCTCGATGACGGGGTACCAAGAAATCCTCACTGATCCTTCTTATTCCCAGCAAATCGTTACTCTTACTTATCCTCACATTGGCAATACCGGAACCAACTCCGAAGACGAAGAATCCACCGCGATTCATGCTCAAGGCCTTGTGATTCGCGATCTCCCTCTTATCGCTTCTAACTTCCGCAGTGAACAATCCCTCTCTGATTATCTCAAGTCACAAAACATTGTCGGTATTGCTGACATTGATACCCGTAAACTGACTCGTATCTTGCGTGAGAAAGGCGCACAGAACGGCTGCATCATGGCGGGCGATAATCTGGATGAAGCATTAGCACTGGCGAAAGCGAAAGAGTTTCCGGGCCTGAAAGGCATGGATCTCGCGAAAGTGGTTTCCACCAAAGAAGCGTATGCGTGGAAACAAGGCTCATGGACGCTAGAAGGCGGCCTACCTGAAGCGAAAGCGGACAGCGAGCTGCCTTACCATGTTGTGGCTTACGATTTTGGTGCGAAGCGTAACATCCTACGTATGTTGGTGGATCGTGGCTGCCGCTTAACTGTGGTACCGGCGCAGACCTCTGCAGAAGACGTGCTCGCCCTTAATCCAGACGGTGTGTTTCTATCCAATGGCCCAGGCGACCCAGAGCCATGTACTTATGCGATTGAAGCCACACGCGTTTTCCTTGAGAAAAACATTCCTGTTTTTGGGATCTGTCTAGGTCACCAAATTCTGGCACTCGCCTCCGGCGCGAAAACAGTAAAAATGAAGTTCGGTCACCATGGTGCAAACCATCCAGTGAAAGATTTGGATCGCGGTGTGGTGATGATCACCTCGCAAAACCACGGTTTTGCAGCCGATGAAGCGACTCTGCCTGACAACCTGCGTGCAACCCACAAATCGCTGTTTGATGGTTCACTGCAAGGGATTCATCGTACCGACAAGCCAGCGTTTAGCTTCCAAGGCCACCCAGAAGCAAGCCCAGGTCCACACGATGCAGCACCGCTGTTTGACCACTTTATTGAACTGATTAAACAATTCCGCGCTTAATTTGGAGTAGTAGATAATGCCAAAACGTACTGACATTCAAAGCATCCTTATCCTTGGTGCGGGTCCAATTGTTATCGGTCAGGCTTGTGAGTTTGACTACTCAGGCGCGCAAGCGTGTAAAGCCCTGCGCGAAGAGGGTTACCGCGTTATTCTGGTTAACTCAAACCCAGCGACCATCATGACTGACCCAGAAATGGCCGATGCGACTTACATCGAGCCTATCCACTGGGAAGTGGTGCGTAAGATCATCGAAAAAGAGCGCCCAGATGCGATTTTGCCCACCATGGGCGGCCAGACTGCGCTGAACTGTGCGCTGGCACTCGAAAAACATGGCGTATTGGCTGAGTTTGGCGTTGAGATGATCGGCGCAACCGCCGATGCGATTGATAAAGCGGAAGACCGCTCACGCTTTGATAAAGCGATGAAATCAATCGGCCTAGAGTGTCCTCGCGCTGATACCGCAAAAAGCATGGAAGAAGCGTACAAAGTCCTCGATATGGTCGGCTTCCCATGTATCATCCGTCCTTCTTTCACCATGGGCGGCAGCGGTGGTGGTATCGCTTACAACCGTGAAGAGTTTGAAGAAATCTGTACTCGCGGTCTGGATCTTTCACCGACCAATGAACTGCTGATCGATGAATCGCTGATTGGTTGGAAAGAGTACGAGATGGAAGTGGTGCGTGATAAGAACGATAACTGCATCATCGTCTGTGCGATTGAAAACTTCGACCCAATGGGCATCCACACGGGTGACTCGATCACAGTCGCTCCAGCGCAAACCCTGACGGACAAAGAATACCAAATCATGCGTAACGCCTCTTTGGCGGTACTGCGTGAAATCGGCGTAGAAACCGGCGGTTCAAACGTTCAGTTTGGTATCAACCCGAAAGATGGTCGCATGGTGATCATCGAGATGAACCCACGTGTGTCGCGCTCTTCGGCGTTGGCTTCCAAAGCCACCGGTTTCCCAATTGCGAAAGTGGCGGCCAAACTGGCGGTGGGTTTCACTCTCGATGAGTTGATGAACGACATCACAGGCGGCGCAACGCCAGCTTCGTTCGAACCGACCATCGACTACGTGGTCACTAAGATTCCTCGTTTCAACTTCGAAAAATTCGCCGGTGCCAATGACCGCCTGACCACACAAATGAAGTCAGTCGGTGAAGTGATGGCGATTGGTCGTAACCAACAAGAATCACTGCAAAAAGCACTGCGCGGCTTGGAAGTCGGTGCGGCTGGTCTGGATGAGAAAGTGGATCTGGACGCGCCAGATGCCCTGACCAAAATTCGTTATGAGCTGAAAGAAGCAGGCGCAGAGCGTATTTGGTACATCGCGGATGCCTTCCGTGCCGGTATGTCAGTGGATGGGGTATTTAACCTGACCAACATTGATCGCTGGTTCCTAGTGCAAATCGAAGAACTGGTGAAGCTTGAAGCCGAAGTGAAAGCCGGTGGCTTTGCGGGCTTGAACCAAGACGTATTGCGTAAGATGAAGCGCAAAGGCTTCTCTGATGCGCGTCTGTCAAAACTGCTGGGCGTTAGCGAAAACGAAATCCGTCGTCTGCGTGACCAATACAACATCCACCCAGTTTACAAGCGTGTGGATACCTGCGCGGCAGAATTTAAGTCAGATACCGCTTACATGTACTCCACGTATGATGAAGAGTGTGAAGCCAATCCGACTGACAAAGACAAGATCATGGTGCTGGGCGGTGGTCCAAACCGTATCGGTCAAGGTATCGAGTTTGACTACTGCTGTGTACACGCCGCGCTTGCACTGCGTGAAGATGGTTACGAAACCATCATGGTTAACTGTAACCCAGAAACCGTATCAACCGATTACGACACCTCAGATCGCCTCTACTTTGAGCCTGTAACTCTAGAGGATGTGCTGGCTATCGTGCGTGTTGAGAAGCCAAAAGGCGTGATCGTGCAGTACGGCGGTCAAACACCACTGAAACTGGCGCGAGCGCTGGAAGCGGCTGGCGTACCTGTGATTGGTACCAGCCCAGATGCGATTGACCGCGCTGAAGACCGTGAACGTTTCCAACAAGCGGTACAGCGTTTAGGCCTCAAACAGCCAGACAACGCAACCGTAACCGCTATCGAGCAAGCGATTGAGAAGTCGCGTGAAATCGGTTTCCCACTCGTAGTTCGCCCCTCTTATGTTCTGGGTGGCCGTGCGATGGAGATTGTGTACGATGAGCAAGATCTGCGTCGTTACTTCAACGAAGCGGTGAGCGTGTCGAATGAATCACCAGTTCTGCTGGATCGCTTCCTTGATGATGCAACCGAAGTGGACGTGGATGCGATTTGTGACGGTGAGCGCGTGGTGATTGGCGGCATCATGGAGCACATTGAACAAGCGGGTGTTCACTCAGGTGACTCAGCCTGTTCTCTGCCGGCTTACACCTTGAGCCAAGAAATCCAAGACAAGATGCGTGAGCAAGTTGAGAAGTTGGCATTTGAACTCGGTGTTCGTGGCCTGATGAACATTCAGTTTGCAGTCAAAGACAACGAAGTTTACCTGATTGAAGTAAACCCACGTGCTGCGCGTACTGTGCCGTTTGTTTCTAAAGCAACCGGTGCTCCGCTGGCGAAAATCGCGGCGCGCGTGATGGTTGGACAAACTCTGGAGCAACAAGGCTTCACCAAAGAGATCATTCCACCTTACTACTCAGTTAAAGAAGTGGTTCTGCCGTTCAACAAGTTCCCGGGGGTTGACCCACTGCTTGGCCCTGAAATGCGCTCAACCGGTGAAGTGATGGGTGTGGGTGCCACGTTTGCTGAAGCCTATGCTAAAGCAGAGTTGGGCTGTGGCTCGGTTTACCCTGAAGGTGGTCGTGCGCTACTTTCGGTGCGTGAAGGTGACAAACAGCGTGTAGTGGATCTGGCTTCTAAGCTAGTGAAACTGGGTTACCAGTTGGATGCGACTCACGGTACTGCAGTGATTCTGGGCGAAGCGGGCATCAACCCACGTCTGGTTAACAAAGTGCATGAAGGTCGTCCACACATTCTGGATCGCATCAAAAACCACGAGTACACCTACATTGTGAACACGGCTTCTGGCCGCCAAGCAATTGAAGACTCAAAAGTACTGCGCCGTGGTGCATTGGCTCACAAAGTGAACTACACCACCACACTGAACGCCGCCTTCGCAACTTGTATGTCACACACGGCGGATGCCAAAGCATCCGTCACTTCAGTACAAGAGCTGCATGCGCGTGTAAAAGCGAACCAAGCTTAATTGGTATTACAACAAGAGAGGCTCAAGGCCTCTCTGACAACCTCTTTGCCCGCTCGTCAGCGGGCTTTTTTATGCACGGATTTTGGGGTTCAGTTTGATGTAGCGTCTGTGGCTACCAATGTCGCGGCAGTGTCGAGCTTGCCATCCTTATCAACCAAAACCAGACGTTGATGATCACTTGAGAGTTTGACCCATTTGATCTGCTCAATTTCTGGCTGACGCCAATTCAGGATAAACAGTGATGTATTCTCATCTTGCTCAAAGCCGCGCTCGGTATTGAGTTCCCCAAGCGTTACCTGCCCATCAACAGACATCCGATAGCCATCACCGTGACCAATGATCTCCAAGCTGACGGATTTACCATCCACTACGCCATGGTAGATCACACCATCGAAAGCATCGTAGGCAATATCATCCATGCTGTGATCACAACTTTGCGTTGCCTGCTGGTAAGCACCTCCCGCATCTAAACAGCGATCTTGAGCGATAAACTCCCGTCCCCAAAATTGATAAAGCAAGCCGATGGAGACAAGGCCAATGCCTAGCAAAGCCGTGATGCTCTTTTTACTCATGAATATTTCTCTGTCGTTATGTGGTGAAAATTGCCATGCATCATAGTTGGGTTTTATTGGTTGGCCAAAGATATTTGTGAGGCAAATGAAAAGAGTGGGGGAATTTTCTTCGAGAAGAATGGTGGGGGGGGGGGGCGAAGGACACGCTAACCCTTGCCCACTTATCGCGCCACGATTTGCTGAGGCTTGGATGCTGGTTATTCCAAGTATTCACGAACAGATGTGCCTGTTTTGCTTGCTACAATGTGGCTGGGGCATAAATGGTTTTAAGATCTGCTGCAAGGGCTTACATTGTTTCCAACTTACAAAGCAGAGGCTATTGGATTTTTGGTGCACTACACTATCGAGTATATTGGTGCTAATGCCCGCAGCTGCAAAGCTGTTTATCTCATTTCTTTATGAGCTTAAGATCAAAGTTGCCGTTGCGAGTGTTTACACTGTTTTTATCGGCAACATCATGTTTGGCGTAACTAAGATGCTGCTCTATCTCGGCCCAAGTGCATGTTAGGCGAGTGTTTTTGTTAGCTGCTTATACTATATATTGTTCACCAAGCAGGTATTTTAGGTATTTGTAGTCCGCTACTAACTGAACGATAAGCTGGTCTTATATTGTCACATTGTAAGTTCTCGTAAAATATATTTAAAATTACCACTTTTTATAAATTTATTGGTTAGTTCATGTCTATTGTGTTTTGTTGCTTTTAAAATGTATATTAATCTTTCTATTTGTTTTTTTCTTTCTAGTTGTAGGTGTGGTTTATTTAAGCCTAACATGTCGATTGTAGTTTGAATACTATGCTTTTCTTTTCTGTTTTTAAACCCGCGAGGATTTATAAAACCATCAGTGTTTAAAGAGAAATGACTATTGCATGATGGTGATGTCGGCTCAATAAATAAAATGTTATCTTTCTTTTTTTGTCCACAAGTTTGAGTCTTACGATTTTCTTGAATACATGAAACAGCATAATTACTGTAGGTGAAACAGAGATTAGGTTGAGCATTTCTTCCCGATTTTGGTTTAATATGTTCAACTTGCATTTCATCAACGCTATATTTTTTTTCACAGTATACACATAGTTCACCTTGGAGAGTGTGTAGTCTATCTCTTACAATTTTCTTTACTCCTTGAAAGTCATGTGCACTGAAATCTTGAATGGTCAAAGATTGACCTTTTAATTTGACATAATTTTCAAGTTCAGTAGGAGTATTATTGTGTGATAATGGAATCATAATATTTATCTCTTAGTCATCACTTTCAGATTTATCGATAAAAAATTCACGATTTTCTGCTATAAAACGCCACATTTCAATGTCTGCTATATCAAATGTATATCCAGTGCTTTCTATGCGTTTTTTAATCTCTTTGGTCTTTCGACAATCTTCTTGTCCTCTTTTCACCAGAGATTCATATTTTTTTATAAGAGCTAAAATTTCTTCACTATGAACTAATGGAGATTCGGATGTTTCCATGATAGCTAGTGCATCCGAGGCATTTTTGCCAAATGGATTGCTTGTTGGAGATAGTAATTTGAATCTATAGTCTAATTCATTAATTATTTTTATTTGTTCCGAAGTAACTGTTGTTAGAACTAGTGGGCTATGCGTTGATAGGATGAATTGGATATTTGGGAAGGTATTTTCTAGTTTTTGAACAATAGTTTGTTGCCATTTAGGATGTAAATGAAGATCAATTTCATCGATTAAAACAATACCATATCCATTTAACGGATTTTCTAAGCTAGGATTTAGTATTACTAATCTTCGAGCGATATCAGAAACCAAAGCGATAAGTGTTTTCTCACCCTGAGATAGATTAAAAATACTAATCTCACTTCCATTTTTTATAACTGTCATATCTAAGTGAGGTGTTCTACTTATCTTAACTTGATCTATATCGGATACAAAAGTTTTTATGGACTCTTGAATTACTTTTTGTTGTCTAATTAAAAATTCTCTATCTTCATTATTGTTGTAATTATTTTTTTTCTCTAGTAATTGAGAAATAAGACTTCCTATTTTCTCTTTGTTATCAGTCTTAGATAATAAATATTCAATTTCCTCCTTTGTTATAGAGTCATTTGCTTTGAATTCATTAATAATATCATCAATTTCTTTGTACCAAGAAAAAAATCATTGAAATTAGATGTGCCATCAAAGGCATTTTTTAGACCTTCACTTTTATCACTATATTTGGCTTTTTTTCGTTCATAATATTTTACAGCGTCATCTCTTTTAAGAGTTACTGAACGTTCAACTGGATAATAGGCTAATAAAGGGTAAGAGAGAGTATTATTATCCAGTTCATTAGAGCGTTGGTACATGCGTGCTAGAGCTTTAAATTCTTCAAGCTCACTAGACACTTTTCTTGATATGTTTTCTCTGTTCTTTGTTAGGCTACATGAAAAAGAAAAATCATTTTCTATTTCCAAAATACATCTTACAATGGTTTGTCCGCTTATTGAATGGATATTAATTTCTGAATCTTGGAATTTGTAGTTGTTATTATTTTGGATTCTGATGTTATCAGAAAGAAATTGTAGGCATTTGGATATAGATTCAAGGATAGTACTTTTTCCGGAACCGTTATTACCAATAATGATCGTTGTATTTTTTTCTGATGACGTGAATTTTAATTTGGAGAATTTCTTGTAATCATACAAGGAGATATTTCTGAGTCTGATTTTAGCATTGTTGATAATACGTGACACGTTTCTTAGATATAGTTCACTCTGTTCTATGTCCCTTTCTAAAACTTCACCATCGTAGTAATACTCAGAAACAGTAAAGGATGAGTACAGATCTCCCTGTTTAGCCTGTCTAATTTTATCTTTAACATATTTGGGGATTCTAGTTGGCTCATTCATTTAGTTACTTCCTCTGAGAATTTTTTCAACGATGTTCACTTTATATTTATGGCTAAGTCGATGAATATATATAGGCTCTATATTATATGCGAACGCTAACATCCCTTTCATGTGATTAATTTCATCAATGTCAAGATTTTTATTTATGTATTTAAATACTAGAGAAGAGATATATCTTTTCCTACTTCTTCCTATTGATATTTTACTATCGTTAGTTAATGTTATACCAGTAACATGACGATTGTGCTTTTTAGATGAGAAAACGGTTTTTCTTTTATTAATTATTATTCTTCCAGCATATGTTTGTATAATTAACTGCTCAACTATTTCTGGTAGCTTATTTAAAGTGTTTTTTATGTTGGTTGAGAATGTGATATCGTCTGCGTACCTGGTATAGTTAATGCCATGCTTAGTGCATATATCATTAATTATTTTGTCAAATGGGTACATAATAGCATTGGATATTAATGGTGATATAGGAGATCCAACGCTCAATATTAGCTTTCCGTTCCTTTTTTTACTTGGGTTCCAGAATATCAATTGTTCTAGTTTTTCTAACTCATTTACTGAAAGTAGAATGTCATTTTGAATTAAACATTGTCGTAGAATGGTTGGAGTAATACTATTAAAAAAATTTTGGAAGTCCATTTTTAATACATAGGCAGAGTGACTGTGTACTAGAGCATTATCTTTTATACTTCTACCCTTGACATATGCATAGCTTGAGTCATGTACCTTCAATAATGGATTTAGGATAGCATTCAAATGGCGCTGACAAATTTTGAGCTTACTAGAAGGATGCGCGATTGTCCGCCGCCCTGCTTTTCTTTTGGGAATTGAGTATACCTTATATGCATGAGAGCCTCTAACCTCAAGTCTCTCGAACTCCTGAGGCATAATTACATTGTTTGTTAAAAGTTGCTCTCTTAATGTGGTTAGTATATTCAATTTTGTCCTTTTAAGAGTAAACAACCCAAGTATAAATTAACTTGGGTTGTTGCTAGCTCTTTACTAGAGACAGCGAAATGGAGGTTTTTCTCTCCTCTCGCAGTTCAGGGAAATGCGAGAGGAGAGAAAAACCTCCATTTCGCAACCCCAGTGTCGTTCAATAAATTTCAGTCTGGCTAAACGCCCGACTAGACTAATATGTGTAGTCCATTCGCTAAAGAGCACAACAATTTTAATTCATATAGAATCACTTCACAAGCATACCGATTGCGCAGTAATGTGAGTCTAATGGATCTAATGGATAGATTAATTGAGGAATGGGTATAGGAACCTGTGACCAGCCGCCTAGGGCTAGGTGGTACATGTAATAGGGATATGTGTAATATCGATGAATAAATGGAATAGATTGTCGTCTTGCGTTTCGCTGTTTTGATGTTTTGAGCAGTGATACTGTTGGGCTTTGTCATTCAAGATGTTGATTAGAAATGGAACTTTCACTGGAAGTATTGGGGCTGCTGTTTTTAGTGGCGGGAGTTGCGGGATTCATTGATGCCATGGCGGGCGGTGGCGGTTTGCTGACTTTACCAGCCTTGCTGGCCGCAGGGGTTCCTCCGACTCAAGCTCTGGCGACCAACAAACTGCAAAGCTCCTTTGGTAGCTTTTCGGCCACGCTCTATTTTGTGCGCAAGGGCGTTGTGAGCCTAAAAGCGATGCGATTGGCGATTGCTTGTACTTTTGTCGGCGCGGCGCTTGGCGCAGAAGCGGTGCAATATATTGATGCCACTTTGCTGACCAGCCTTATCCCCCTGTTACTGCTCGGAATTTCGCTCTATTTCTTATTGGCACCGACCACCAAAACGCACACAGGGCCTGCGCCTTTATCCGAAACCGCGTTTGCCTTCACGGTAGGTTTTGGTATCGGTTTTTATGATGGCTTTTTTGGCCCCGGTACAGGCTCAATTTTTACCGTCTGCTTTGTGGCTTTGGGGCATTTTAGTTTAGTTGAAGCCACCGCTCGCACCAAGGTACTCAATTTTACGTCCAACATTGCCGCGTTGACCTTCTTCTTAATCGCTGGTTTGCCGATTTGGGAAATTGGCTTAACCATGGCGGTAGGTGGATTTATCGGCGCTCGTATGGGCGCAAAAGTGGTGATTAGCAAAGGGCAGCGTTGGATCCGCCCGTTGGTGATCACCATGTCTATGCTGATGGCGCTAAAACTGCTTTGGGAACAGCATCATGCAGCGCTGTTATCAATGCTTGGACTCTAGAGCTGCGATACCGGCTGGCCCGCAGACAAATATGAATCGGCCGAGTAAGGTCTGCTAATTCAGCAAAATCAAAGCAGTGTTGGGGCTCTATTTTTAGGGTACTGACAATCGAGCGTGGCACTAGGGCGGGTAACATGCCGCCGAGCGCGAGCTGCGCCGCCGCGGTGTAAGAGTCCATCTCCATCGCGGGTCGAATGCCTTGTTTGTGCAGCATGGCCGCTTGATAGGTATTGGCGGGATTGGCTAAATCATTGGTGATAAGCTCACTTGGCAGTGCGTGCAGCGGCGCTTGGCTAATCACGGTAAATGGCTCATCACCTAGATGAAAGGTCAGCAAACCGTGATTGGCGGGCAGATAGCCGGCACAAAAGCCTAAGGTGGCTTTGCCAGATTGCACATTCTCGACAATTCGCGGTGTGTGGTTGGTGGTGATCACCCAATGCGGATCTTGCTTGCGATGTTGCCCCATCGTCTGGCCAAGATAACCCGCGACTAACGTCTCCGAGCAATCCATACGCAGCAGCGTGTTATCTTCCAGTGTCTGCTGCTCGAAAATCAAACCATGCAACTCATTAAAGGTGGGGCCGATACTGGCAATTAATTGCTCGGCATCCGCGGTCAATTTGATATGTCGCCCCGCTGGAACAATCAGTTTCTTGCCGAGTTTTTTCTCTAAATTCGCAATGCGTTTACTGACTGCTGACTGGCTGATATAGAGCTGGCTACCGGTTCGGCTCATGGTTTTTTCTTTGCTGAGCACCAGTAAGGTTTCAATGCCTTCGAGTAACATGTGTTGATGACAAATGGGAATAGATGCGTGGATTGTATGTGGAATCTCAAGCGAGGTCGTGCATTAAGCTCACAAAGTGAACTGAGCTTTAAATACGAGGGAGATTTTTGGGATAGCGGCACCTCGCATGGGGCGTTAGGTGCCGAGCCTGTTATTTGGTCAGGGCAAAGGTTGGCAGAGAAAGGTGCCAGCGGATCGCTCCGAGACGAATTAAGAGCGTGGAAAAAACGCCAGAGAGCAGAGCGGTCGAGCTGCTGTAGCCCATCGCCAGTGCGGTAGTGTGGAAAATGCCACCGATAATACAGGCGGTTGCGTACACTTCACTGCGCAGCACCATAGGAATTTCTCGGGCAAGGACATCGCGGATAATTCCACCGCCGCAGCCCGTTATCACGCCCATAATGATCGCGATTAAGGCGGAATCTTGATAGATCAGCGCTTTTTCAACCCCGATCCCGACGAAAACCGCAAGGCCAATCGCATCGCACACGGGCAAAATCCACCACGCGAGTCTTTTCGGGCGACGCACCAGTAGCATGGTCAGGGCGCAGGTGATCATAATCACCCACAGGTAGTTGGTGTCTTTGATCCAAAATACCGGAGTGGCTCCGAGCGCCATATCGCGAATGGTGCCGCCACCAATTGCGGTCACGCTGGCGAGGACCATGACGCCAAACGGATCCATTTTCAAACGCCCCGCTAAGAGCACTCCAGAAACCGCAAAAACGGCAGTACCAAACATATCAATCAGATAAAGCAGAGAAGTATCCAAAGCGGTCTCACTATCTACACAACGATGAAAAATATCGAGCAGGCAAATTGGGGCGGATTTTACGAGATTTAATCCGCTAAAGTTACTGCTTTTGTGCAATTTTGAGGTATGTGCACACTTGCTCTACCGCATCTAGGGTTCTTGGGGTCGGGCGGTTTAACCAATCGGCATTGAGTGCCCAAACCTGATCGTTTTGCACGGCGCTGAGCTCTGCCTGCCAAGCTCGCCACATGTGGCCATTGGCTATCGCATGCTCTGAGGTAAAAATCACTTGCGGCTGTTTAACCAAGACTTGCTCTATGCTCACTTGCGGATAGGGCACCTCACTGTCGGCAAAAATATTGACGCCCCCACAGAGGCTAAATACTTCACTCGGCCAGTGACCTTGAGCCAAGGTGATGATGGGTTTTTCACTGAGTTGATAGAAATAACGGATCGGCTGATTGCTCGCGTATTGCGTGCGTAAATCCTGTAAACGTTGCCGAAAGTCGTGTGCCGCTTTTTGCCCAACCTCAGGGTTGGCCGAATAGTGACTCAATGCTTCGATATTATCGGCAATTTCATCCAATGTTTTGGTTTGTGAATCGTAAATCGTAAAACCGAGTTGGCGCAGTTTAGCCAATTCACGCGGTGGATTGCCCGCTGGCCAAGCGATGATCAAATCGGGTTTGAGCGTCAGGATTTTCTCGATATTGATGGTTTGATGATTGGCGACGCGCTCCAGTTCGAGCGCTTGTGGCGGATAGTCGCTGTACTCGCTCACCGCAACCAACTTATCACCCAAACCGGCGGCATAAGCAATTTCTGTCGCGTGAGGGGCAAGGCTGATGATGCGCTCGGCGGGAAAAGGCTTGGCCAATAAGCTTGGGGTGATGAACAGAAACGTGCAGGCGATAAGCCGGATAACAAGCATTTATACTCCGCGATAAATCAGTAGTAACAGTAAACTTTCTAGCGCAATCCAGACAAAAATACGCCACGCGATAAGGCTTTGCACTTGCGCAATATGAATCGCCGCTGGGGCGATGCGCCCGCCAATTTTGGCGCGTACGCTTTTTTGCTCACCATAAATGGCAGGGCCGCCTAAGGCGAGCTGCAATTTATTGCCAACCGCACACAGTAGCCAAGCGGGTCCCGGCAATGGCCAACTGCGGCTTTGTTCGAGTACCGTTTTGAAAATCGTCCCCGCTTGTTTACCGAGAATAATCAACAGACTAAATAGGCGCAGTGGCAACCAATCAAGCAGCGCGAGAATACGCACCGCAGTAAAACCAAACGGTTGGAAGGTGGTGCGCGACGGTGACCAAGCACGAGCCAGTTCGGCAATTAAGCGATACAAGAATGCGCCGCTGCCGCCCAGTACTCCATACCAAAACAGCACGCCAATCACGTTACGGCCAAAGCCCATGACTAAGGTTTCCACTCCCGCCTTGCCAAGCCCCAGCGCGGACAGTGTCGTGGTCTGGCGATTGACAAAAGGTTGTAATAAGGCGCGTGCTTGTGGCTTGTCCTCTTTCGCGAGAGCTTGTGCCAGTTGATTGGCTAAAGTCTCTTGGCGTCGCCAATCTAATGACAGAAGCAGCAGCGCTAAATCAAACAGTTGTGGTTGCCAGACTAAGGGTTTGAGTGCCCAAAGAAGTGCCATCGTCGGGAAAATCATCAAACCCCATGCGAGGGCGCCAGACAGGAGATTTTGTGCATAACTGGCTGGTGTGTTGACCTTACTTGCCAGCAGTTCAGCAAACTTGTGCCACAAAGTGACTGGATGCGCAGCATGAGGAATAGGCAGCAGCAGATGAAATAAGAGTGCGCCCCACATCACGAGGAGCGCACCATTGGCATAAAAGTGGGAAAACCCAGTTTCCATTAATGAACTCGCTTATTTGAGCAGTTCGACCATTTTCAGCACCATAGCGGAAGAGCTTTTGGCGGCCAGTGGCAAGAACTCTTCAAACGACAGTGGAGATTCTTTATCAGCAACGTCAGAAATCGCGCGAACCACCACAAAGGGCACCTTGAATTGGTGACAAGTTTGCGCAATCGCAGAGGCTTCCATTTCTACCGCAACAACGCTTGGGAAATGTTGGCGAATAAATTGCTGACGTTCAGCGGTGCACACAAACGCATCACCGGTACAGATAAGGCCACGCACCGCATGAGTATTTGGCAATTGAGCCAGCGCTTGTTCCGCCACTGTCATCAATTTCTCGTCGGCTTTAAAGGCGGCGGGTTGGCCAGCCATTTGGCCAATTTCATAACCAAATGCAGTCACATCCGCATCGTGATGGCGCACTTCGCTTGAAATGACCACATCACCCACATTCAAACTTGCGTCAAAGCCGCCCGCAGAACCCGTATTGATCACCACATCCGGCGCATACTGGCTAATCAGCAAAGCGGTGCCTAATGCTGCCGAGACTTTACCAATGCCTGATTGCAGTAAAACGACGTCGACACCTTGGATTTGACCGCTGTAAAAAGTACAACCGGCTTGGTTAACTTCTTGCACGTCTTCGATGAGATCTTTCAGGATGGCGACTTCTTGTTGCATTGCGCCGATGATGCCGATTTTCATAGGGGCTCTCTTTCATCTATCAATAGGAAAACAGGCCGCAGTGTAGCATGAGCGAACGCAATCGATCGAGATTAGGGGCGATCGAGATTAGGGTTGCTCAAGTAAACCAGACAGCGTGAGCTTTTCGCGCAGCTCTTCAGCGCGGCGACGATTCACTCCAAAATCACTGTAGCCAATCCGCGATTCAGAGCGAACCCATAAGTGATCTTGTTCGATTTTGAGTTCCAGATCATCGACGAAGCGGAATACTTTGGAGGTGCATTCGATACGGAGATACTGGGCATTTTTTTCAGCGGTCACCGCACCAGGAAGAGAAAGGGCAATCCGTTCAACCTGCTCAATCGTGACCCCTGGGCGCAAAATAAACGGTGCAAGGTTAAATTTATCCCGCTCATCTTGAGTTGAAACACAGTTCGGTCGATTGGCGCAAGGCGTGGCGGTGCGGTCTGGCATAGAATCGACTCCCTGACTGCAGGCGGTAAGCGAAAAGGCAGCAATAATGGCATAAAACGATGGGTGCATGTTGGTAAGCTCACTCTCATCTCAGATCCCCCATTCACATGAGGTGGCAGATGGAGTGTCCGCCACTGCAAATCGTTTAGGGTTATCAATCTATTTTGTGCTCATTATAGGTAGCAAAAATAAAAAAGGATCCATAACACTATGAATCCTTTGTTGTTTGCTTCGATCTAATCCCAAAACTGTGAGCTAGACTCCAAGATAGTCGAGAATTCCCTCGGCAGCTTTGCGTCCTTCATCAATGGCCGTGACCACCAGATCCGAGCCGCGAACCGCATCACCACCAGCAAAAATCTTGGGATTGGTGGTTTGATACTGGTAAGTCTGCTTGGCAGGGGCTTTGATGCGTCCCCACTGATCGAGCTCGACATCAAACGGCTCTAACCAAGCCATTTTGTGCGGTTGGAAACCAAACGCCATGATGACGGCATCGGCAGACAAGACGTGCTCGCTGCCTGCGACCGGTTCAGGTTTGCGACGACCTGCCGCATCCGGTTCTCCAAGCGCGGTTTTGACCACTTTCACGCCAGTCACTTGGCCTTGGGCATTCACTTCAATTCCCAGCGGCTGCAAGTTAAACATAAATTCAACGCCTTCTTCTTTGGCGTTTTTCACTTCACGGCGTGAGCCGGGCATGTTTTCTTCGTCACGGCGATAAGCACAAATCACGCGAGATGCGCCTTGGCGAATCGAGGTGCGCACGCAGTCCATCGCCGTATCACCACCGCCGAGCACTACGACATTTTTTCCTGCCATATCAATGAATGGCGCCTCGTTGTTAAGTTCCATCACTTTATAGGTGTTGGAGATCAAAAACGGCAGTGCATCATAAACGCCGGGGGCGTCTTCGTTGGCTAAGCCAGCACGCATATATTGATAAGTGCCGACGCCGAGAAAAACCGCATCGTACTCATCCAGCAGTTGTTGCAGTGTGATGTCTTGGCCGACTTCGACATTGAGACGAAACTCGATACCCATCTCGCTAAAAATGCGGCGACGATTTTCCATCACCCCTTTTTCAAGTTTGAATGAGGGAATGCCAAAGGTGAGCAGACCGCCGATTTCGGGATAGCGATCAAACACGACAGGTCGTACACCGTTGCGAACCAGAATGTCCGCGGCGGCAAGACCAGCTGGGCCCGCGCCGATGATCGCGACTTTTTTGTCGGTCCAGACCACGTTGGACATGTCGGGTTTCCAGCCCATTTCGAAGGCGGTATCCGTAATGTATTTTTCGATGTTGCCAATGGTGACGGCACCGAAATCCGCATTCAAGGTACATGAACCTTCGCACAGCCTATCTTGCGGGCAAACTCGGCCACACACTTCAGGCAGGCTGTTGGTCTGGTGCGCCAAATCGGCCGCTTCGAGGATGCGTCCTTCATTGGCGAGCTTTAACCACTGCGGAATGTAGTTGTGTACTGGGCACTTCCATTCACAGTAAGGGTTACCACAATCGAGGCAGCGATCGGCCTGCGCAGTGGCTTGTTGCTTAGTAAAGGGCTCGTAAATTTCGACAAACTCAATTTTGCGGATGTGCAGCGGTTTTTTGGCCGGATCCACACGATTGACATCGATAAATTGGTAAACGTTTTGGCTCATCAATCAGGCTCCTTCCAATTATTGTGCTTGCACGCGCAGTTCAGCTGCGCTGCGGTTCTGATGGCCGAGCAGGGTACGTAAGTCCGCTGCTTGTGGTTTGATCAGATAGAACTTCGGAATCCATTCATCAAAGTTCGCCAAAATTCGCTCTGCGTGGGCGGAGCCAGTCTCTTCGAGATGTTCAGCAATCAACCCGCGCAGATGCTCTTGATGGATATATAAGTCGGTCAAGGCAACCGCTTCAACGGATTCATCATTGACGCGGCCTTGGAAATCGCCATTCTCATCGAGTACGTAAGCAAAGCCGCCGGTCATGCCTGCGCCAAAGTTCACGCCCGTTGCGCCTAAAATGGCGACGATGCCACCGGTCATATATTCACAGGCGTTATCGCCAGCGCCTTCAATCACCGCAATCGTGCCGGAGTTGCGCACCGCGAAACGCTCGCCAGCTTTACCTGCGGCAAACAGTTTACCGCCCGTTGCGCCATACAAGCAGGTGTTGCCGATAATGGTCGCTTCGTTACACACAAAAGCGGTGCCTTGGTGGGGGCGAATCACAATTTTGCCGCCTGCCATGCCTTTACCGACATAGTCGTTGGCATCACCGGTGAGATACAGCTCAAGACCACCTGCGTTCCAGACTCCGAACGATTGCCCTGCGGTACCATTGAGGACGACCTTGATGGGCGAGGTGGCGACGCCGAGATTGCCGTAACGTTTCGCGATTTCACCAGAGAGACGCGCGCCAATCGAACGGTCGGTGTTGATCACGTTGTAATAGAGCTCCAGCGATTGCTGGTTTTCCACGGCTGCTAGCGCATCTTCGACGATTTTCTGGTTAAGTGCCCCTTTATCAAACGGCGTGTTCGGTTCGGTGCAGTACAGTGGCAGATTTTGTGGTGATACAGGTGCTTCGAGCAGATCGGAGAGATCCAATTTGCTCTGTTTCGCGGTCATGCCTTCTACCACCTCCAACAGATCGGTACGGCCGATGAGATCGGTGAGCTTCTCAACGCCCAATTCGGCCAGATAACCGCGCACTTCTTCAGCTAAGCCTTTGAAATAGTTCATCACCATCTCTGGCAGACCTTTGAAGTAATCTTTGCGCAGCGTTTCATCCTGCGTTGCCACACCGGTTGCACAGTTGTTGAGGTGGCAAATACGCAAGAATTTACACCCCATCGCCACCATAGGCGCAGTACCAAAACCAAAACTTTCCGCGCCTAAAATCGCTCCTTTGATCACATCCAATCCGGTTTTCAAACCGCCATCGACTTGTAGACGGATCTTGTGACGCAGACCGTTGGCGACCAAGGCTTGTTGCGTTTCCGCCAAACCGAGCTCCCAAGGGCTTCCTGCATATTTTACAGAGGTGAGCGGGCTGGCTGCGGTGCCGCCGTCATAACCTGAGATGGTGATAAGGTCGGCGTAGGCTTTTGCCACACCAGTGGCAATCGTGCCAACGCCCGGCTCAGAGACGAGCTTGACCGAGACCAAGGCCTTCGGGTTGATCTGTTTAAGATCGAAAATCAGCTGCGCCAAATCTTCAATCGAGTAGATATCGTGATGCGGCGGCGGCGAAATCAAAGTCACACCGGGAACGGAATAACGCAGTTTGGCGATCTCCGCCGTGACCTTATGCCCCGGAAGCTGACCGCCTTCACCGGGTTTTGCCCCTTGCGCCACTTTAATTTGCAGCACATCCGCATTGGTTAAATAGTGCGGTGTAACCCCAAAACGACCAGAGGCGACTTGCTTGATACGTGAGTTACGCTCAGTGCCAAAGCGGCGTGGATCTTCACCACCTTCACCTGAGTTGGAATAGCCGCCTAGGCGGTTCATCGCGGTGGCTAACGCTTCATGGGCTTCTGGGCTTAACGCGCCAATCGACATGGCAGCGGAGTCAAAGCGTTTGTAGAGATCGCTCGCGGGCTCGATATGCTCCAGTGGCAGCGGTTTATCCGAGGTTTTCAAACGCAGCAAATCACGCAGCATGGCGACTGGGCGCTGGTTGACTTGCTGAGCAAACTCACGGTAATCCATGATTTCGCCGGATTTGACCGCTTTTTGTAGGGTACCAACCACATCTGGGTTGTAGGCGTGGTATTCGCCACCGTGAACGTATTTGAGTAAACCACCGTGTTCGAGAGGCTTACGTTTTGCCCATGCTTTACGCGACAGATTAAACAGATCTTGCTCAAAATCGTCGAAGTTCGCGCCTTGAATGCGAGTGGTAACCCCTTTAAAGCAGAGATCAACCACATCGCGGTGCAGACCCACCGCTTCAAACAGTTGTGAGCAGCGATAAGAGGCGACAGTCGAAATGCCCATTTTGGACATGATTTTGTACAGACCTTTGTTGATACCGTATTGGTAATTCTGCATCACTTCGCGATAGCTCTTTTGCAGCGCGCCATCATCAATCATTTTGCCCAGCGTTTCGTAGGCAAGGTAAGGATAAACGGCCGTGGCACCAAAGCCGATCAGCACCGCAAAATGGTGTGGATCGCGCGCGGCACCGGTTTCAATAATGATGTTGGCATCGCAGCGTAAATTGGCTTCCACCAGACGAGCTTGTACTGCACCAACCGCCATAGCAGCGGGGATCGGCAGACGATCCGCGGTTAATGCGCGGTCGGAGAGCACCACTAAAACGGTGCCTTCGCGCACCACTTGTTCGGCTTTGTCACACAAATCCAACACCGCTTGTTTGAGATTTTTCTCTTGCGGATCGAAGTTGATGTCAAGAATGGTGTTGCGATAGTGCTGATCGCTGAGCGTCAGTAACTGCTGCATATCTGAGTAGAGCAGGATCGGCGAATCAAAAGTGACGCGATGGGCGTGACCATCGGTTTCGCAAAATACGTTCATCTCTTGGCCGATGCTGGTGGCCAGCGACATCACATGTTTTTCACGCAGTGGATCGATCGGTGGGTTGGTCACTTGAGCGAATTTTTGCCGGAAATAATCGCTGATCAGGCGCTCTTTGGAAGAAAGCACCGCCATCGGCGTGTCATCACCCATTGAACCGACCGCTTCTTGTGCCATATCGCCAAGCACGCGCAGGATTTGATCGATCTCTTCGTTGCTCATCGCAAACTGCTTTTGATAGGTTTTTAGCAAGTCAGCATCAAAGCTGCGCTCACCAACCTTATCATCGGGCAACTGTGAAAAGGGCGTGAGTTTATGAACGTTATTTTCCATCCACTCACGATAGGGGTGACGGCTTTTTAGGTCGTTATCAATTTCGCTCGATTGCCAAATTTTGCCTTTGCGAGTGTCGATCACCAGCAGCTCGCCGGGGCCAACCCGACCTTTTTCAGACACTTCATCTGGTGCGTAATCCCAAATCCCGACTTCTGAAGCGAGGGTGATGAGCTTATCTTTGGTGATCACATAACGCGCAGGACGCAGGCCGTTACGGTCAAGGTTACACGCGGCGTAACGACCATCGGACAGCACGATCCCCGCCGGGCCATCCCAAGGCTCCATGTGTTTGGAGTTGAAATCGTAGAAAGCACGCAGATCCGGATCCATATCCGGATGGTTTTGCCATGCGGGCGGAACCAGCATGCGCATCGCACGGAAGATATCCATCCCGCCGGCTAAAAACAGATCCAGCATGTTGTCTAGGCTCGAAGAGTCCGAACCGGTTTCATTCACAAAAGGGGCAGCGCTTTGCAAATCGGGCAGCAGCGGTGACGCGAACTTATAAGCCCGAGCGCGTGCCCACTGGCGGTTACCTTCAATGGTGTTGATTTCGCCATTGTGCGCCAGATAGCGAAACGGCTGAGCCAGCGGCCAGCGTGGCTGAGTATTGGTGGAGAAACGTTGGTGGAACAAGCAAATCGCCGATTCCATACGCAGATCGGCTAAGTCGAGATAAAAGCGTGGTAGGTCTGCGGGCATACACAGGCCTTTGTAAACCAACACTTGAGTCGAGAGCGAGCAGATGTAGAAATCGCGATCATCCGTAATCTGTTTTTCAATGCGACGACGCGCAATATACAGACGGCGCTCAACATCGCGCTCACGCCAACCGGCCGGGGCGGAGATGAAGACTTGTTGAATATCGGGCAAAGAGTCGAGGGCTATCGGGCCAAGCACTTTCGGGTTGGTGGGCACTTTGCGCCAACCTGCCACGCTTAAGGTTTCTTTAGCGAGTTCTTGGTTAACAATTTGCTGTGCCAGCTGCGCTTTGTGTGGATCTCGGCTGAGAAACAGCATGCCAATCGCGTACTGTTTGCTGAGTTTCCAATGTTGCTCTTCTGCGATCAGGCGCAAATAAGAGTCAGGTTTTTGCAGCAACAGACCACAGCCATCACCAGTTTTACCATCGGCGGCGATACCGCCACGGTGAGTCATGCGATCAAGTGCTGAAATCGCGGTACGAACGAGTTTGTGACTGGCTTGCCCTTCCATGTGCGCGATCAAGCCGAATCCACAGTTGTCTTTTTCAAGACTTGGATCGTATAGAGCCATTGCAATTCTCCCTTTGCATCTCTGTCATCCAGACAGTAAATGACAATTCCCTTACTCCTTGAAACAGCCTCGGTATGGGCGGTGTCTGTCTACTCCAATCACATAGTTATCTATGCTGATGGGGATTCATCCACTTCCGTTTAACGATGGCTTCAAGTAGCTTGGGTATAACTATTCATTTAAATCTTTATAATTTGAATAATTAACTAACATTTCAGGTTAATTAATTAACATTTTTGCGGGATTTTATTTTCACCGAATTCACAACCTATAGCTTATTGTACAAAAGGTCAAGTTATTGGTTGAAAATAGGGTTTGCAGGGTATTTGCCGAGGAATACTTCAAATAATGTCATTATATTCAATGGGATAGTTTTCTCTCAGTTACAGATAACTCAAGGTTTTATCCCGTGTGATGAGAATAGGCATAAAAAAGGCCAGCAGGGAGTGCTGGCCGAAGTAAAACAATATGGAAGGAAACGGTTGTGTTGACACGGATGAGGATGCATCACCCGCGCCAACAGAGGATTATGCTGACAGCATGAGTGAGTCCGCTTTTGCCTCAAGATGGGTATTGCCCATCAAGAAGGTGTCAACGGCTCGCGCACATTCGCGACCTTCGTTGATACAGCGCACCACCAAGGATTGGCCTGTGCGCATATCACCTGCGGCGAATACGCCTTTTTGGTTGGTCGCAAAATCTTGCGTCGCCACATTGCCGCGCTCATCAAGCTTAATCCCCAACTGAGCAAGCACGCCGTGTGGCTCTGGATGCAAGAAGCCCATCGCCAGAAATGCCATATCACAAGGAATGACGCGTTCACTGCCCACCACTTCGTCAAAGCTTGGTCGCTCACCGGGGGCTGCATCTTTCCAAACGATGTCAGCGATGCGTAGACCCGTCACTTCACCTTGTTCATTACCAATGAACTCTTTGGTGAGGATGTTCCAATGACGCTCACAGCCTTCTTCATGAGAGGTAGAGGTGCGCAGAATCATCGGATATTGCGGCCAAGGCATATTCACTGGGCGCTTTTGCGGTGGGATCGGCATGATCTCCACTTGAGTGATACTCGCAGCGCCGTGGCGGTTAGAGGTGCCGACACAGTCGGAGCCAGTATCGCCGCCTCCGATCACTACCACATGTTTGCCTTTAGCGTGGATCTCTTCACCTTTCAGATCCATGCCATTGGCTCGGCGGTTATTTTGCGCGAGGAACTGCATCGCGAAGTAAACGCCTTTCAGATCACGTCCGGGAATGCTCAGATCACGTGGTACGGTTGAGCCGCCCGTCAGCAATACCGCATCAAACTCCTGACGCAACTGTTGAGCGTTGATGTCTACACCGATATGCGCATTGACCACGAACTTAACGCCCGCTTGTTCCATCAGATTGATTTTGCGATCAATCACATCCATACCGAGTTTGAAATCGGGAATGCCAAAGCGCAGCAAGCCGCCGACTTTTTCATCCCGCTCAAACACGGTGACGCTATGACCCGCGGCATTCAACTGCTCCGCCGCGGCCAGCCCCGCAGGGCCTGAGCCAATGATCGCGACCGTTTTTCCGGTGCGTGAACGTGGCGTTTTCGGCTTGGCATAGCCTTCTTGGTAAGCACGTTCCACAATGGTTTTTTCAATGTTACAGATGGTGATCGGATCTTGGTTGATGCCAAGCACACAGGCGGTTTCACAAGGTGCAGGGCAGACACGACCGGTAAACTCTGGGAAGTTGTTGGTCGAGCTCAGAATATTCCAAGCCTCTTCCCAACTGTCGCGATACACTGCATCGTTAAACTCGGGAATGATGTTGCCAATCGGGCAGCCGTTATGACAAAACGGCACGCCACAATCCATACAACGTGAAGCTTGCTGATTGATCTTCTTACCAAACTCTTGGTTAAGGACAAACTCTTTGTTGTTTTTGATGCGCTCTGCCGGGTCGATTTTTTTCGGCAGTTCACGACCAAATTCTAAAAATCCGGTTGCTTTACCCATTTATACCGCCTCCGCTGCTAATGTGGCTTGTTGCTCCTGTGCTTTACGCTTTTGCAGTACCGCTTTGTAATCACGCGGCATGACCTTGACCATAGTGGCTAGGCTTGCGTCAAAGTTGGCAAGGAAAGCTTTGGCCACTTCACTTCCTGTGAATTGAACATGCTTGGTTAACATCTCTTTGAGTAGGGCTCTGTCTTCCGCTTCGATAGGGTCCAGATCAACCAATTCTGCATTGAGCTTAGATTGGAAGTCGCCAGATTTATCCCACACGTAAGCCACACCGCCACTCATACCTGCGGCGAAGTTACGGCCGGTTGAACCGAGGATCACTGCGACACCGCCGGTCATGTATTCACAGCCGTGATCGCCGATACCTTCCACCACCACTTTGGCACCTGAGTTACGCACGCAGAAACGCTCGCCCGCTAGGCCGCGAATGTAAGATTCGCCAGAGGTTGCGCCGTAGAAACAGACGTTACCGACTACAATGTTCTCTTCCGGAACTATGGTGGCGTTACGGTTCGGGTAGAGCACCAGCGTGCCACCAGAAAGACCTTTGCCCCAGTAGTCGTTAGCATCGCCTTCCACTTCAAAGTAAACGCCTTTAGTGAGGAATGCCCCGAAAGATTGTCCCGCACTGCCGTTGAATTTCACCTGCATTGGCTGTGGTAGACCTTGGTCTTTGTAAACCTTACAGATTTCGTTAGACAACATGGTGCCGGTACTGCGATCGGTGTTGATGATCGGTAGCTCTGCTTTGACCGCTTCACCACGCTCAAGGGCAGGCGTTGCTAATTGGATCAAGGTGCGATCCAGTATGCTTTCGAGCTGGTGGTTCTGCTGAGTCTGGCAGTAAATACCATCTTCGCTGCGCGGCTGCTCAATAAAGAGGATCGGCGACAGATCGAGGTTTTTGTACTTCCAGTGGCCAATATCATCACGCACTTTGAGTTTGTGCGCTTGGCCAACCATTTCGTTAATGGTGCGGAAACCGAGCTCAGCCATGATTTCACGCAGGCCTTGTGCCATGTATTGGAAGAAGGTCACAACGTCATCCACACGGCCAGCAAAACGCTCACGCAGAGTTTTGTTTTGTGTGGCGATACCGACAGGGCAAGTGTTTTTATGACATTTACGCATCATGATACAGCCTTCAACCACCAGTGCAGCGGTTGCGACGCCCCATTCTTCAGCGCCCAACAGTACCGCAATCGCGATATCGCGTGGGGTTTTCATCTGTCCATCGGCTTGCACCACAATGCGGTTACGCAGGCCGTTTTTGAGCAGAGTCTGGTGGGTTTCAGCCAGACCCAGTTCCCAAGGTAAACCGGTATGACGGATAGAAGAGATGGGTGATGCACCCGTACCGCCATCGTGACCGGCAATCAGTACTACGTCAGCTTTGGCTTTAGCCACACCCGATGCGATGGTGCCGACACCGGCTTCAGAAACCAGTTTGACGTTGACGCGACCTTTGCGGTTGGCGTTTTTCAGATCGAAAATCAGCTGGGCTAAGTCTTCGATAGAGTAAATGTCGTGGTGCGGTGGTGGCGAAATCAGGCCGACGCCCGGTGTCGAGTGACGAGTTGCCCCGATCCATTCATCGACTTTATCACCCGGTAGCTGACCACCTTCGCCCGGTTTCGCCCCTTGCGCCATCTTGATCTGGATTTCATCTGCGTTGGTCAGATAGTAAGAGGTCACGCCGAAACGGCCAGATGCTACTTGCTTGATCGCTGAACGCTCTGAATCACCGTTGGCATTTAGCTCAAAACGCATTGGGTCTTCACCACCTTCACCGGAGTTGGATTTCGCGCCTAGACGGTTCATCGCAATCGCCAGTGTGGAGTGCGCTTCGTAAGAGATAGACCCAAACGACATCGCACCGGTGGCAAAGCGCTTCACAATGCTCTCGATCGGTTCCACTTCCTCAATCGGAATGGAACCCGCTGGATTTTTCACAAAATCAAGCTGACTGCGCAGAGTAACGGCTTTATCGCCTTGGCTATCCACCGCGGCTGCGTACTTCTTGAACTGCTGATAATTTTTGTGGCGAGTCGATTCTTGCAGCAGGTGAATCGTTTCTGGGTTAAACAGATGCTGCTCACCACGCTGTTTCCATTGATACACGCCGCCGACATCCAGCACTTGCAGTGGGATTTCACGCGTTGGGTAACCAATGCGATGACGAACCAACACTTCTTTAGCGATGTCGTCGAGGGTCAAACCTTGAATACGGGTGATGGTGCCAGTGAAGTATTTATCGACCACCGCTTTACTGATCCCGAGCGCTTCAAAAATCTGTGCACCGTGATAAGACTGCAGCGTCGAAATCCCCATTTTAGAGAAGATCTTCAACAGACCGCCGTTCACGCCTTTACGGTAATTCTCGAAGTATTTCTCTACCGAAACATCGGCATCGAGTTTCTTCTGACGCTTGAGATCGACGATGGTTTCCACCACTAGATACGGGTTGACTGCGTTTGCACCGTAGCCGAGTAGGGTTGCAAAGTGGTGCGTTTCACGCGCATCACCAGTTTCCACCACAATGCCGCATTTCGAACGCAGACCTTTGCGGATCAGGTGATGGTGCACCGCGCCTACAGCCAGCATGGCTGGGATGGCGGCGTGGTTGGAGTTTACCGCGCGGTCGGTCAGCAAAATGATCGAATAGCCATCAATCACCGCATCTTCCGCGTATTGGCAAATACGTTTCAGAGCGCGTTCGAGCTTGCCCGGTTCATCGCTGGCACGAAATACGATGTCTAAGGTTTTGGCTTGCAAGTGCTCGTTATCGATTGCCCGGATTTTCTCAAGCTCAGCATTAGAAATGACCGGCGATTCCAATTCGACCTTACGACAGTGCGCAGGGGTTTCTGCTAGCAAGTTTTGATCGCGGCCGATATAAGTGTTGAGCGACATCACCATGCGTTCACGGATCGGGTCGATCGGTGGGTTGGTCACTTGGGCAAACAACTGCTTGAAGTAGTTGGAGAGATGCTGAGATTGGTGTGACAGCACGGCGACCGGCCAGTCTGCCCCCATCGAACCGAGCGGCTCATAACCAGTTTGCGCGAGAGTCAGAATGATGTCATTGACCTCTTCGCTACTCACCCCAAACGCTTGTTGGCGATGGAGGAGACGCTCTGGCGACGGTTGGCTATGTACGTTGTCGGCATCCGGCAGTTTTTTCAAACTGAGTAGGTTTTCTTCTACCCATTTTTCATAAGGCTGCGCCGAAGCGATACCGTCTTTCACCTCTTCATCTGAGATAATACGGCCTTGTTCTAAGTCGGCAACAAAGATACGTCCCGGTTGCAGACGACCACGGTATTCCACATTGGCCGGATCAATTTCCACGACGCCAGATTCGGAAGCCATGATCAGAAAATCGTCTTTGGTCACGGTATAACGAGACGGACGCAGACCGTTACGATCCAGTGTGGCGCCTACTTGTACCCCATCGGTAAAGCACACTGATGCTGGGCCGTCCCAAGGTTCCATGACGTTAGCGTGGTATTGATAGAAGGCGCGGCGCTTAGGATCCATCGCTTTGTTTTCTTGCCATGCTTCTGGGATCATCATCATCAGAGCGTGAGGCAAGCTGCGACCGGAAAGCACCAGCAGTTCGAGTACCATGTCAAAGTTAGCCGAATCGGATGCGCCTTCTTGGCAGATAGGCAGCAGCATATCGATTTCAGCTTGAGTAAACAGCTTGGATTGTAAAATCGCTTCGCGCGCTTTCATCCAGTTCAAGTTACCGCGAACCGTGTTGATCTCACCGTTGTGCGCGATGTAGCGGAAAGGTTGAGCCAGTCGCCATTTCGGGAAGGTGTTGGTCGAAAAACGCGAGTGCACCAGTGCTAACGCTGTCACCATGGTCGGATTTTGCAAGTCGAGGAAGTATTGCGGTACTTGCTCTGTAGTCAACTGACCTTTATAGACCAAGGTTTTGTACGACATCGAGTTGATATAAAAATCATCACCGATGTTCGACACGCTCTCAAGGCAGACGCGAACGGTGTAGTTACGCAGCACGTACAGCTTGCGTTCTAGCTCGTCAGGCTGCATACCCGGGCCGCCAGAAATAAACACGTGTTCAAATTGTGGTTCGGTACTGAGGGGGTCGGCACCCAACATGCTGTTATTGGTCGGTAAAACGCGGTAGCCAATCACATCCAGATCAAGGCGTTTGGCATTGCGTTCTAGAATGTCGCGGCATTGGGCGCGTTTATGTTCATCTTTCGGGAACAGCACCACACCAACACCGTACTTTTCGAATGAAGGCAGCTTGATCCCCAGTTTAACCGCTTCTTCGAGTAAAAATTCGTGAGGTTTTTGCAACAAAATACCCGCACCGTCACCGCTGCAAGGGTCACAACCCTGACCGCCACGGTGTTCCATGCGTGCGAGCATGTCCAAAGCTTGAGTGACCACCTGATGAGACTTGCGATTTTTCAGGTGAGCGACAAAGCCGATGCCACAAGCATCATGCTCCAGCTCAGGCGTATAAAGACCACGCGAACGTTGCGCTTTATCTACCATAGATACATCCTTCCAGTTATTGAGGACGCAACCGCACTGAGTGTGCACTCAGTTATTCCCGCCACGCATCAAGCAGCATCCGCTGAATGAGTCGCTTGGGCGATACGTCCTGTCCTTTTTGTTTTGAGTGAAATCTGCTTAGGGAGCAGATCCGCGTCCTTTCCGTCTCTCACAGGAAATATATTGTGAGAAAGACAATCCTTAGTGACATTCCTGTTGTCGAGCCACTTTACTAGTGGATTCTTTTGGTAGGTGTGGAATATCACCGATAGTCTGCCGCGTTTTTTGTAATTAATTGAGCAAAAAAGCACGGAAAACTGAAAGTATCCTACAATTTTGCTGGCGCAAATTCCAACGAAAAGTCTGCGGTTTGGTTTATTTTTTTACAGCTAGATGAATGTTTTGTTTAACAAACTAGAAACAAAATGCAAATAGTGTTTATTTTATGCCTATTTATTGATTTGACGCTGTTTGAAATCAAACGCGAGGGATTAAAATTTGTGACCAATTCGATTGGAAATGTAATTAAATTACACGGATGGTAGTGAGAGATATTTGTATTTAGATTGAGCGAGCCGATGCATTTACATCAACTGGTGAACACCATAGGTCAAGATTTACAACGCCGTTATGGAGAGAAGGTCCATAAGTTAACGCTGCATGGTGGATTCAGTTGTCCGAATCGCGATGGCACGATAGGCCGTGGCGGCTGCACTTTCTGTAATGTGGCGTCGTTTGCCGATGAAAATACTCAGCAGCAGAGTATTCAAGCGCAGTTGAAAGATCGGGCGGGGGAGATCAAACGCGCCAAAAAATACCTCGCTTATTTTCAAGCTTACACCAGCACGTATGCGGAAGTGCAAGTGCTGAAATCCATGTACGAACAAGCCCTAGAAGAAGCGGATATTGTGGGGTTGTGTGTTGGCACTCGTCCTGATTGTGTACCGGATGCGGTGCTTAAGTTGCTCGCCGATTATGTGCAGCAAGGTTATGAAATTTGGCTTGAATTGGGTTTACAGACGGCGCACGACCAGACTTTAAAACGCATTAACCGCGGGCACGATTTTGCCTGCTACGCAGAGATCACTGCCAAAGCTAGAGCGTTAGGTATCAAAGTGTGTACTCACTTGATTGTTGGGTTACCCGGTGAAGAGCGCACTGAAAACCTCACCACGTTACAGCAAGTACTGAAGGTAGGCACCGATGGCATTAAGTTGCACGGTTTACACATCGTAGAAGGCAGCACTATGGCCAAAGCGTGGCGAGCGGGGCGTTTAACGGTACTCGATCAGGATCAATATGTGTCCATCGCTTGCGAGATGATCCGTTCTACACCCCCTGAGATTGTTTATCATCGCGTCTCTTCTGCAGCCCGCAGGCCAACGCTACTTGCCCCGTTGTGGTGCGAAAATCGCTGGTGGGCGATGACAGCGATTGGCCAAAGATTGGAAAAAGAAGGGGCTCAGGGCTCGTTGCTCGGTACGCCTTTTGAGTATTCACCTTTGAACTTAAAGTAATAATCCGCAGCAAAGTCAGATAATCTTTTGTACTATTTAAAGAATCATCAATAACACCGCTGAATGCATGCCTGAATTTCTCTCTGAATTTGTACGTTTCTTGTTCGCTGCCGGGCTTGTGCTTGGTGGTGGGTTATGGCTTTTTTCAGGATGGCAGCGCTATGTTCAACCTCAACAGTGGATTCAGTTACTTCACCATGCACCGTCAGGGATGCTCTTGGTAGGAGAGGATCGCGTTTTACGTGCCAATCTTGCCGCGTATTTGTTACTGGGGATCCGCTTGGTGGGACGTCACTATCTGTTTTCTGCCGAGCAGAGTGAAGAGAGTCAGCAAGCTTTTTATCGAGCGCTCGCCAGCAGTGCACAGCAAAAGCGTTCCGTCCCTCTGCTTTGGCCTGTGCCGGGCAATTTGACCCAAACTCTAGAGATCTCAGCTTCGCTCTTACGTCGTTGGCCGAAGAAATTATGGCTAGTGAATGTGATTGGTTTTGAGTGTCCCAGCCATGACATTCAACAAGAGCGCCACTCACTGGCGATAGCGCGCACGGCACTTGATTCCCTCTCCGAGCTGATTTTTATTAAAAGTACCGAAGGCCACTTAATCGCAACCAACCGAGCGTTTGATCAGTTTTGGCAAGGCCGGATTGAAGAGGGCAGCGCTACTTTTAAAGGCATTATGAAAGGGCGCACGAGTCAGCGTTGCTGGACTGTGACGCCTGATGGGCGCAGCTGTCTGTTAGAAACCTACCAACGGGTATTGATGTCGCCGCAAGGTGAAAATATTGGGCTACTTGGCATCAGTCATGATGTGACCGACTGGTACAACATGCAGCGTCAATTAAGAGAAGAGATGGAAAAACGCCGTGACACCGAAGTGGCATTGGCACAGCGCGATACGATTTTACAAAACATCTTAGAATCTAGCCCCGATTCGATTGGTATCTTCAATGAAAACATGGTCTACCAAGCCTGTAACCAGCCGTTTGTGGAAGCTCTCGGGATCGCGGAAGTGTCAGATCTGGTTGGTAAACGGCTGCAAGATGTGATCCCCGAGCACATCTATGCGCGTCTTTCCGATACGGATAGCCAAGTCCTGCACCAAGGTAAGTCTCTGCGCTACATCGACAGAATTGAACGCTCAGATGGTGAGTTTATCTGGTTTGATGTTGTGAAATCGCCTTTTCGAGATCCGGCTTCGGGCACCAATGGCGTGCTGATCATGGCGCGAGATGTGTCGGAGCGCTATCTCGCCGCTGAACAATTAGAAGCCGCCAACCAAGAGCTGGAACGCCTAAGCTTTTTAGATAGCTTGACTCATGTTGCCAATCGTCGTCGTTTTGATGAACAACTGCATACCCTCTGGCATTTGCATGTGCGTGAAGGCAAACCATTAAGCATCATTCTGTGTGATGTCGATTATTTCAAAGATTACAACGACGCTTATGGCCATTTGATGGGCGATGAGACGCTCAAACAGATAGCGATTGCCTTTACTCAAGTCGCCAATCGCCATTCTGATTGTGTTGCCCGCTACGGGGGAGAAGAGTTTGGTATTTTGCTGCCCAATACACCACAGTCCGGAGCAATACTGGTCGCAGAGCGAATCCATGAGAAAGTTCGTGGATTAGCGATTCCACATGATCATTCTAAGGTTGCCGATAGGATTACCGTCAGCTTAGGCATAGTGACGCTTATTCCTCGGCCTGAGGATGTACCTGAGCAAATGGTTGAGCTAGCGGATCGGGCTTTATACCAAGCCAAAGCGAATGGCCGCAATCAGACCTCAATTTATCAACCAAACCACTAAAACTGTGCGGTTCGCCCTGTCACAGCGCCAAGAAGTGGATAAGTGCTGCTAACGTTTGTGTGGGAAAAAGGCTAGACTAAGTGCTCTTTATCTGACGGAGCAGTGAATGAAACCGATGAAAAATCTCGCCCAGTATTACGTTGATTTGTTAGTCAAATTGGGCATTTTACGTTTCTCCATTCTCTTAGCTCTCGCCTTGGTTGCTTTGGCTGTGGTGGTACAAGTGGGGATCACGCTGATCCTCAACGGTTTCGTCGATGATATCGACATTATCCGCTCGGTATTCTTTGGTTTACTTATCACACCTTGGGCAGTGTACTTTCTTTCTGTGGTGGTTGATCAGCTTGAAGAGTCACGCCAACGCCTCTCGAAATTGGTGTCTAAACTCAAAGACATGCGTTCGCGCGATCAAGAACTCAATCAAAAACTTCAGCAAAACATCGTTAAACTCAATCAAGAAATCGAAGAACGGATCAAGGCAGAAGAGGCACGCGAAGAAGCGATGGCTGACCTTGAAAATGAAGTGTATCAGCGTGAAAAAACCCAAGTGGAATTGGCCGAACGTACCGCTTTGCTACGCTCTTTCATCGACGCATCTCCCGATTTGATCTATTACCGCAACGCCAAAGGTGAGTTTTCTGGCTGCAACCGAGCGATGGAAGAGCTGACCGGAAAGCGCGAAAGTGAGCTAGTGGGGTTAACGCCTTGGGATGTTTATCGCAAAGAGATTGCTCAATCAATTGTCGAAACGGATCAGCAAGTTTTTAACAACAACACCGCGATTACTTACGAGCAGTGGTTGGAGTACCCTGATGGTCGTAAGAGCTTCTTTGAACTGCGTAAAGTGCCTTTTTACAACAAAGATGGCCGCCATCTTGGCTTGGTCGGTTTTGGCCGTGATATCACCGAGCGTAAACGCCATGAAGAATCATTGGAGAAAGCCAGCCGCGACAAAACCACGTTTATTTCTACCATTAGCCATGAGCTGCGCACTCCGCTCAATGGTATCGTTGGTTTGAGCCGGATGCTGCTCGATACACCATTGAGCAGTGAGCAGCGTAAGCATTTACAAACCATCAATGTCAGTGCTGTGACGCTGGGTAATATCTTCAACGATATTATTGATATGGATAAGTTTGACCGCCGTAAATTAGAGCTTTTCCCTGCAGCCCTCAACTTTGAAGAGTTTGTGGCAGAAATTGAAGTGTTGGCGGCCTTAATGGCGGAGCAAAAAGGGTTACGTTTTGATTTAGAACGGTTAACTGACTTGCCTTCTTTAGTGGAAGTGGACTCGACACGTCTGCGTCAAGTGTTATGGAACCTACTCAGTAACGCGATGAAGTTCACCAAAGAGGGCGGTGTGGTGATGACGGTCAGCGCAGAATGCGATGCGCAGCATGCAGAGATCACGATTGAAGTTGAAGATACCGGGATTGGCATTCCGGAAGCGGAACAAGAAAAAATCTTTGCCATGTATTATCAGGTCAAGTCAGGCAAAGATAACTTACATGCGGTGGGGACTGGCATCGGCTTAGCCGTATCACGTCAGTTGATTAAGTTGATGGGTGGCGATATCAGCGTCAACAGTGAAGAGGGTTTTGGCAGCACCTTTACCGTAACGATCCGAGTCCCCTTGTTAGCCGAAGCGCCGATTGAGATTGAGCCACAGGAGCCGCAAACTCAGCTGAATATTTTCATGGTCGAAGACATTGAGCTCAATATTACGGTTGCTCGTTCATTACTTGAAAGTATGGGGCATAAGGTGACGGTCGCCATGACGGGCGAAGAAGCGATCCAAGGCTTTAACCCAACAGAGTACGATCTGGTGTTCCTCGATATTCAGCTACCGGATATGACAGGCTTCGATATCGCTCACTATTACCGCACCCATTACTCCTCATTACCGCCATTAGTGGCATTAACTGCCAATGTATTGAAAGATAAAGAAGAGTATCGTCAAAAAGGGATGGATGCTGCGATAAGCAAGCCTTTATCGGTAGCGGCGGTGCGAGAAGTGATTGCGAAGATGACGCAACATCATGCCGGTGAGAGCGTCGCTAAAGTGAAATCAAATAAAGAAAAAGAAGTACCAGACGATCTCTATCAGCAGTTACTGGATCTTGAGATGTTGCAATCCTATGTTGAGATTGTCGGTAGCCAACCCGTGATTGATAGCGTGCACTTATTCGAACAATCCATGCCAGCCTATCTTGCTGTATTGGACTCGAATATGGTGGCCAAAGATCAAGAAGGTATTGTCAGTGAAGCCCATAAAATCAAAGGTGCGGCAGGCTCTGTCGGGTTAAAACGCATTCAAAAGATTGCTCAGAAAGCGCAATCGCCGGAAGCTCCTGCATGGTGGGAGAACATCAGTGACTGGGTGGAAGAGATCAAAAACGAATATCAGTCTGACATTGCTGTATTGAAGCGCTGGCTGACTCAGCAAGCAAACGCAAAGCAGTGATAAAAAAAGACCCTAGCCATTGGCTAGGGTCTTCTCTAATTAGATATAAAAGAAGAGGTTAATCTTCTAAATCACCACAGAAGCGGTAGCCTTCACCGTGAATGGTGGCAATGATTTCTGGCGTACCTGACACAGATTCAAAGTGCTTACGGATACGACGAATAGTTACATCAACAGTACGATCGTGTGGTTTGAGTTCACGGCCTGTCATCTTTTTCAGGAGATCGGCACGAGTTTGAATTTTGCCCGGATTTTCACAGAAGTGCAGCAGAGCACGGAACTCAGAACGTGGCAGCTTGTAGCTATCACCATCAGGGCTCACCAGTGAACGACTGTTGATGTCCAGTTCCCAACCATTAAACACGTATTTTTCGACGCTACGTTTTTCTTCTTGTGTGGTGCCCGCATGCATTGAGCGGCTCAACAAGTTACGTGCGCGAATGGTTAATTCACGTGGGTTGAAAGGCTTGGTGATGTAATCATCTGCGCCGATCTCTAGGCCCAGAATCTTATCTACTTCATTGTCGCGACCGGTCAGGAACATCAGCGCTACATCCGCTTGTTCACGCAGTTCGCGTGCAAGCAGCAGGCCATTTTTTCCTGGCAGGTTGATGTCCATAATCACCAAGTTAATTGGATAATCGGACAGCACTTGGTGCATCTCTTCACCATTGCTGGCCTCAAAAACAGCGTATCCCTCTGCTTCAAAAATACTCTTAAGAGTGTTACGAGTTACTTGCTCGTCTTCGACGATAAGGATCTGCGGGGTTTGCATTAGCGTTACCTAAACTTGTGAAAAAATCGTGCTAGTAGAAGTCATTCTAGGCAAAAAGATTACATACCGGTTAGTGATGTTAACAATAAAGTAAAAAATCTAATTTATGTCACTACTTTTTGTCCGCCATCCTTGGTGTAACTAGTGTTGAGACTCCCATTCTCAAGAGGTTCTACTAGTCTATGGGGCGGATTCTATAATGTTAACAGCATGCTAACAACGCCCGAATGTTAATTCCAATCACTTTGTTGATTTACATCAAGAGTTAGAATGTAACAGATATTAAGAACAATCACGAGTTGTAAAATTACCAAATGATCAAGATTGACGCTAGCCTTTGGCTGGCCTACCAAAGCGTGAAATTTGCCTTTGAAAAGCCAGTAAATTGGCCATTTTACTGCATAATTACCGCATGGAACCCTGAGAGTATTCGCTTGTCAGATGATGAGAATTGCGTAAATAATCAACGTTTACAGCAATGCTTGATCGATTATGATTGGGTGAAAGTGAGGGTAGGAGACGCTCATTTTCACTGGTTTGAAGAGAGTTTTGCGGTCGTAATGCCGCTTTCAGAAGCCCGAAAATTGGCGCAGAGATTTGCTCAAAACGCGATCTATTTTGTACAAGACGGCGACCTTTATCTCTGTTCTTGTGTTGATGAGAGCGAGCTTCATCTCGGGCCAATAGGGAAACAATAGATCTGAAAAATAAAAATCATGGAGGAATGATGAGAGATATAACCCCAGATCTTTGCGATAAGTACGAATCGCAAGTCACCTTACTCAATTTACCGCTGCAAAATTTTGGTCAACGCAGCGCATTTTGGGGCGAAATAGTGACAGTTCGTTGCTATCACGACAACTCTAAAGTACGTGATGTGCTCAGCCAAAATGGCAAGGGCAAAGTATTGGTTGTGGATGGTCACGGTTCATGCCACAAAGCCTTAATGGGTGATCAGTTGGCGATTTTAGCCATCAAAAATGATTGGGAAGGCGTAATTATTTACGGCGCAGTGCGTGATGTGGTCGCAATGTCTGAGATGGATTTAGGCATCAAAGCATTAGGCACAAGTCCCTTCAAAACCGAAAAGCGCGGCGCAGGGCAGGTGAATGTCACTTTGACGATGCAAAATCAGATCGTTGAACCGGGCGATTATTTGTATGCCGATTGGAATGGTATTTTGATGTCAGAAACGGCGCTTGATGTAGCTTAAAAGCGAAAACCGACACCAAACTCGACGGCTTGCTGCCATTCTTGGTAGTCCAGCGTGGTATGCAAGTCGAGATTTTCGGTTAATTTTAATCGGCTCGACAATTCGGCTGATACCATAGCTTCTTGGTTTTTACTTTCCACCTTGGGTGAGGCAATTAAGGTGCTTTTGAACGAGAGACGCTCGGTAAATTGATAGCCAATGCCACTCAGCCAACCCTGTGCTCCATTATCCAACCGATTATGAATGCGAGCACCGACATACAGGTCGATATCGTTAAACAGGTTGTAAGCGTAACCACCATCAATCGTCCAACTATCAAAGCTTTGGCTGCTGTTATCGCTGGCAATAAATAATTTGTGCGGCGAGGCATTGCTCTCTGAGGGCAAGGCAGGAAGCAGCTCTGCTCCGGCAAATGGAGCCATTAAGGTTATCAAACAGAAAAAAGCAGTTTTCACGATAGCCCCGGATGTACCAGCCAAGATTGATAGGTACGCTCAATTTAAGCATAAAAACACATACATTCCACAAAGAGTTTTATAGCATTTTGTTATTTCTATATAGGCAGATTGTTGGTGGCTTGCTATCTGGTTGTGCCGATTGAAAAACTCATGATGACCCCCTAGATGAATGCGCAGATTAAGTTGTGGCGTTATTGACGAGGCTCGTCCTTTTAATCACAGCATCAGCCTATTTTGAGCGTGATACGCTCACTAGTTGCCCACTTATCACCTCAAGTCGTTTGAGTATGCACAGTCGAAGATTTTTAAAATCCTCAATAAAAAAAGCAGATTTTCGTTGACGACTTGAACGCAAATGAGTTAAACGTATTTGCAAGCAAACACACAGATAGACAGAAAAACCGTTATGTTGAATCACAGCCTAATCGTAATGACCACCATTATTACCATTACCGACACGTCGCATGTTGGGGCAGGCTGCTGAGCGCAAAATTTCACAAAAAAGGCCTGTATCCCAACCGATACAGGCCTTTTTTTATACCCGCTTTTTATGCATTTGGAGGAAGGGATGCGAGTATTAAAGTTTGGAGGTTCATCGCTGGCGGATCCGGAGCGTTTTCTACGCGCTGCCGATATCATCGCGAATAACGCACAGCAGGAAGAGGTGGCCGTTGTCCTCTCTGCTCCGGGAAAAACCACCAATAAATTGGTGGCAGTGATTGAAAGTGCTTTACGTCAGGGAGAGGTGGAAGCGCAAATCGTAGAGCTAGAGAGCTCATTCTATGCCTTGCTTGATGGCATTAAAGCGCAGCTCCCGAATTTGGATGACAGTGCTTATCAACAGCAAGTGCACTCTTCCATGACTCAGTTACGCCAGTTTGTGCACGGCATTACGTTGCTCGGTATGTGTCCAGACAATGTGAATGCACGCATTATCAGTAAAGGTGAACGCGTTTCCATTCAATTGATGAAAGCGGTGATGGAAGCCAAAGGTCTGCCAGCGAATTTGGTTGATCCCGTTAAATACCTGCTTGCCAAAGGGGATCATCTTGAAGCTATGGTCGATGTGGAAATTTCGACTCAGCGTTTCAGACAAGCACCATTGCCACAACAGCACGTCAATATCATGCCGGGCTTTACTGCGGGTAATGCACAGGGTGAGTTGGTCTGTTTAGGGCGTAACGGTTCGGATTACTCAGCCGCGGTACTGGCTGCCTGTTTACGTGCGGATTGTTGTGAAATCTGGACGGATGTGGATGGAGTTTATAACTGCGATCCGCGTTTGGTCGATGATGCGCGCCTTCTTAAATCCCTTAGCTATCAAGAGGCGATGGAGCTTTCTTACTTCGGAGCATCTGTGTTGCATCCGAAGACCATTGCACCGATTGCTCAATTTCAAATCCCTTGTTTGATCAAAAACAGCTTCAATCCACAAGGTGCGGGCACCTTGATTGGCCAAGACACTGGCGAAGATAAACTCGCGATCAAAGGCATTACCACTCTGAGCAATCTCACTATGGTCAACGTTTCTGGTCCAGGAATGAAAGGCATGGTGGGGATGGCGAGCCGCGTGTTTGGCGCGATGTCAGCGGCCGATGTGTCGATCGTGCTTATCACTCAATCTTCTTCGGAATACAGCATCAGTTTCTGTATCGAAGCACAACATAAAGCTTTGGCACAGCAAGCGCTGGCGGATGCATTTGAACTGGAACTCAAAGATGGCCTGCTTGAGCCGGTTGAGTTTGTCGATAACGTCGCCATCATCACGCTGGTTGGTGATGGTATGCGCACCTCTCGCGGTGTCGCGTCGCAATTTTTCTCATCTCTGGCCGAAGTACACGTCAACGTGATTGCAATTGCCCAAGGCTCTTCTGAGCGTGCGATTTCAGCGGTGATCCCCGATGATAAGATTTCAGAAGCGATCAAGGCTTGCCACGAAAACCTCTTCAACTCTAAACACTTTTTAGATGTGTTTGTGGTCGGTGTTGGTGGCGTGGGTGGTGAGTTGGTGGATCAAATTCAGCGTCAACAAGCCAAGCTTGCGGAAAAAGGCATCATGATGCGCGTTTGTGGCCTCGCTAACAGTAAAGGCATGCTGCTTGATAGCCAAGGCTTGCCGTTGGAGCAGTGGCGCGATCGTATGGTCAATGCGGATCAAGCGTTCAGTTTAGAGAATCTGGTGGCTTTGGTGCAGCGTAATCACATCATTAACCCAGTATTGGTGGATTGCACGTCCAGTGATGAGATTGCTAACCAGTATGCGGATTTCCTCGCCGCAGGTTTCCATGTGGTGACCCCGAACAAGAAAGCCAATACCGCTAGCATGAGTTATTACCATCAGCTACGTAATGTGGCGCGTCACTCGCGTCGTAAACTGATGTATGAAACTACAGTTGGCGCGGGTCTGCCCGTTATCGAAAACTTGCAAAACCTAATTGCAGCAGGGGATGAGCTGGAAAAATTCAGCGGTATTCTCTCAGGTTCTCTCTCCTTTATCTTTGGTAAATTGGATGAAGGCATGACCTTGAGCCAAGCAACGCAGCTTGCTAAAGAGAAAGGCTTTACAGAGCCAGATCCGCGCGATGACCTCTCTGGTATGGATGTGGCGCGTAAGTTACTGATTTTGGCGCGTGAAGCGGGTTACGAGTTGGAGCTGAGCGATGTGGATGTTGAACAAGCTCTGCCCGCTGGCTTTGATGCTTCAGGCAGTGTTGAGGAGTTCATGGCTCGTTTAGCGCAAGCCGATGCCGCGTTTGCTGAGCGAGTAGCGCAAGCCAAAGCCGAAGGTAAAGTGCTGCGCTATGTGGCGCAAATCGTCGATGGCCAGTGCCAAGTGCGGATTGTCGCGGTTGATGAAAACGATCCTATGTTCAAAGTCAAAGAAGGTGAAAACGCGCTGGCTTTCTACAGCCGTTACTATCAGCCAATCCCATTGGTATTACGTGGTTACGGCGCGGGTTCTGAAGTGACTGCTGCAGGCGTGTTCTCAGATGTGATGCGTACACTCGGTTGGAAATTAGGGGTTTAATAGAAATGAGTTCAGGTGACATGAGTGTTGTGGTGTACGCACCCGCTTCCATCGGTAATGTCAGTGTCGGATTTGATGTGTTGGGGGCCGCGGTGTCCCCGATTGATGGCACGTTACTCGGCGATCGAGTGAAAGTGGAAGCTGGCGCAGAGGCTTTCACACTGAAAACGGCGGGGCGATTTGTCGATAAGCTTCCCGCTAATCCGCAAGAAAACATTGTGTATGACTGCTGGCAAGTATTCGCGCGTGAGCTAGAGAAAAAGTCGGTGGTACTGAAGCCGCTGACCATGACGCTAGAAAAAAATATGCCGATTGGTTCAGGATTGGGCTCCAGTGCTTGCTCGATTGTCGCGGCTCTGGATGCGTTGAATCAGTTTCACGCCAGTCCGCTTGATGAAACTGAGCTTCTGGCTCTGATGGGGGAAATGGAAGGCAAGATCTCTGGCAGTATTCACTATGACAACGTTGCTCCCTGCTATTTAGGTGGCGTGCAGTTGATGCTCGAAGAACTCGGTATCATTAGTCAATCCGTGCCGAGTTTTGATGACTGGTATTGGGTGATGGCCTATCCGGGGATCAAGGTGTCCACGGCGGAAGCGCGTGCCATTTTGCCTGCGCAATATCGCCGCCAAGATATTGTGGCGCATGGCCGCTATCTGGCAGGATTTATTCACGCTTGCCATACTCAGCAGCCTGAATTAGCGGCAAAAATGATCAAAGACGTGATTGCCGAACCCTATCGTGAGAAACTGCTGCCGGGTTTTGCCAAAGCGCGCAGCTACGCCGCTGCGGCTGGCGCACTGGCAACGGGCATTTCGGGCAGTGGTCCGACTTTGTTTAGCGTGTGCAAAGAACAAGCAGTGGCTGAACGTGTGGCACGTTGGCTTGAGCAAAACTATGTGCAAAATGAAGAAGGATTCGTCCACATTTGTCGTCTAGACAAGCAAGGTTCGAAAGTAACAGGAAGTGAGCTATGAAGCTGTACAACATAAAAGAAAATGATGAACAAGTCTCTTTTGGTCAAGCCGTTCGCCAAGGGTTAGGCCGCAATCAAGGCCTATTTTTTCCGGCACAATTGCCGAAGTTTGACGATATTGATGCGCTATTAGCCGAAGATTTCGTCTCTCGTAGCAGCAAGATTTTATCGGCGTTGATTGGCGATGAACTGCCTGCGGATAAAATTCGCGCTATGGTGGATTCCGCCTTTCAATTCGCCGCACCGATTGCCAAAGTGAAAGAGGGCGTTTACGCGCTCGAATTGTTCCACGGGCCAACGCTCGCGTTTAAAGATTTTGGTGGTCGCTTTATGGCCCAGTCTCTGGCGGCGGTCTCGAACGGCGGAAAAATCACGATTTTGACGGCGACATCCGGTGATACCGGCGCTGCTGTTGCGCACGCATTTTATGGCATGCCAGATATTAATGTTGTGATCCTTTATCCGAAAGGAAAAATCAGTCCGCTGCAAGAAAAGCTGTTCTGCACATTAGGTAAAAACATTCACACCGTGGCGATCAATGGTGATTTTGATGCTTGCCAAGCGCTAGTGAAACAAGCTTTTGATGACGCAGAGCTGCGTCAACAGATCGGTTTGAACTCCGCCAACTCGATCAACATCAGCCGTTTGATGGCGCAAATCTGTTACTACTTTGAAGCCGCTGCGCAGATGAGCAAAGCTGAGCGTGAAAATCTGGTGATTTCAGTGCCTAGTGGCAACTTTGGTAACTTAACCGCAGGGCTGTTAGCCAAAGCACTGGGTTTATCGGTGAAGCGCTTTATTGCGGCAACCAATGCCAACGATACAGTGCCACGTTACTTGGAAACGGGACGTTGGGAACCCAAACCCACGGTAGCAACAACGTCAAATGCGATGGATGTCAGCCAACCGAACAACTGGCCGCGTATCGAAGAGCTCTGCCAACGTATGGGATGGGGCTTAGAAACGCTGGGCAAAGGCGCGGTTTCTGACGAGGAAAGTGCGCAAGCCGTACAAGAACTTTACGATCTAGGCTACTTGTGTGAACCGCATGGTTCGATTGCTTACCGTGTATTGGAAGAGCAGCGCCAGCTGCAAGAAACGGGGCTGTTCTTATGTACCGCGCATCCCGCCAAATTCAAAGAAGTGGTGGACGATATTTTAGGTACCGACATTGCTCTACCAGCGCCATTGGCAAAACATGCGGCGATGGAATTGCTCTCACAAGAGCTGAATGCCGATTTCGCAGCGCTGCGTACGTTACTGGTGAATGTGAAATAATCCGCGGATTTGAGAAAGCGAAGATAATAAAAAACGGTGCTCATTGAGCACCGTTTTAGTATGGATTCTTTACTGACGATTACAGAGATTCAGTGAAAGTACGCGCGATAACGTCGCGTTGCTGCTCAGCAGTCAGAGAGTTGAAACGCACGGCGTAGCCAGAAACGCGAATAGTCAGCTGTGGGTATTTTTCTGGATGCGCAACCGCATCTTCCAGAGTTTCACGCTTCAGTACGTTTACGTTCAAATGTTGGCCACCTTCGATACGTGGTGCCGCTTCGATAGCCACTTCACGGCTTTCGAATTGACCAAGATCGTTGATGCTAACCACTTGATCAGCTTCAAAGCCTTTCAGCGCAGCAACACAGCGTGCTTCATTCTTTTCGCTATCTAGCAACCAGATAGAGTTCAGTAGGTCGTCGTTAGCAGCTTTAGTGATTTGGATACCTTGGATCATCGCTTTCTCCTAGTCCACATCAAGTGGCGTTATTGGTGTTAATTTTCAGATCTTGTTGAGCTGGCTATTATATAGCAAATATCCATACTGCTGATATTGATTTAGGTCAAATTACAACAAAAAACCATTTTTATACTGGGGTTTGGTTTTTGATTTGTGTCAATAAATGCTTTAAAAACAATGATGATTAAATTTATTTTAAATAATAAAAAATAGTTAAGTTGTATTTTGTTGTAATTTTACTACAAAATTGTAATCCAACTTGACCCGTGCCAGAGAAAATCAGAAAGTTAGCGCTGTGAACTGAAAGTCCGAAGTCATTTAGCAACAATAAGAAGTCGTAATATGTATGAGAAGTTAATCGGGGCACATGTATCGGCCTCTGGTGGTGTCGAACTCGCGCCAGTTCGAGCTCATGAAATCGGAGCGAATGCTTTTGCTCTCTTCACCAAAAACCAGCGCCAATGGGCAGCTAAGCCACTGGAAGCGAGCAGCATTCGTGCTTTCAAAGCCAATTGTAAAAAATGGGGATTTGGCAGTGAGGCGATTTTGCCGCACGACTCTTATCTGATTAATTTAGGGGCTCCAGAACCCGAGAAGCTCGACAAATCACGAGCCGCTTTTGTCGATGAAATGCTGCGTTGTGATCAGTTAGGGTTAACTTTGCTTAACTTTCATCCCGGTAGTCATTTACAGCAGGTCTCGGAAGAGGCGTGTTTAGCGACAATTGCTGAGTCAATTAATCTTGCGCATCGTCAAGTACCGAATGTGATTGCGGTGATTGAAAATACCGCAGGGCAGGGGAGTAACTTAGGTTGGCGTTTTGAGCATCTGGCGGCAATCATTGACCAAGTTGAGGATAAAGAGCGGGTTGGCGTATGCCTAGATACTTGCCACACCTTTGCCGCAGGGTATGATTTGCGTACGAAAGCCGCGTGTGATGAGACATTCGCTGAGTTTGAGCGAGTGGTCGGTATGCACTATTTGCGCGCAATGCACATCAATGATTCAAAAGGTAAGCTGGCTAGCCGCGTTGACCGCCATCATTCCTTAGGTATGGGAGAGATTGGCTGGGAGTGTTTTGAATATATCGCGCAAGATGCTCGATTTAACGGTATCCCTCTGATTTTAGAAACGATTGATCCTGACATTTGGGCGACTGAGATCGCAACGCTACGCAAATTTTCGACGCAAAAAGAGAATTAATCGGCAAACTTCACAGATTTGGCATCTTTCTTTCATCATGCTCAGGGTCAGCGTTGTAAGAAGGATGCCGCTATGAACTCATTAACTCAAACTGCTTCACCCAGTTCCAGACCCGCCGCTCGTCGCCCGGTTCCTAATCGACACGTCAATGGGCAAGGGCATCATCGTGCTCCACAGCCGCAAAAACCGCATTAAGATAACAAAAACCGTATTCAGATGAATGGCTAAGCAACCTCTCTCTTTAACAGGAGAGCGAGGTTGCCTTCCGCTTGTGAATATTGAAGTCGGTGCACTTATTTTCGCTTAGCTGCAACTGAGCGTGGTTTGGGTATACAATGCCAACAGAAATCATAATTTAAGGTATTGATATGTCTGAATCACTGACGTGGCATGATGTCATTGGTAATGAAAAGCAGCAGGCTTACTTTCAACAAACTCTGCAATTTGTCGAAAGCCAGCGTCAAGCCGGAAAAGTTATCTATCCTCCCGCTAAAGATGTGTTTAACGCCTTTCGCTTTACCGAGTTTGGTGACGTGAAAGTGGTGATCTTGGGGCAAGATCCTTATCACGGCCCTAATCAGGCGCATGGTTTGTGTTTCTCTGTGCTACCGGGTGTCAAAACACCGCCCTCGTTAGTCAATATTTATAAAGAGTTAGCGCAAGATATCCCTGGATTTCAAATCCCACCTCATGGCTACCTACAAAGTTGGGCACAGCAGGGCGTTTTGCTACTCAACACCGTATTGACTGTTGAACAAGGTATGGCCCATTCTCATGCGAATACCGGCTGGGAAACCTTCACGGATCGTGTGATTGACGCCTTGAATCAACACCGAAATGGGTTGATCTTCCTATTGTGGGGATCGCACGCGCAGAAAAAGGGCCAGATGATCGATCGCCAGCGCCATCATGTCTTGATGGCTCCGCACCCTTCACCGCTTTCGGCGCACAGGGGCTTTTTAGGATGTCGGCATTTCTCTAAAACCAATCAATTGCTGCAAGCGCAAGGTATCGCTCCCATTAACTGGCAGCCCGAGCTCGAATCTTAATGCAATTGGCGTTTTTTCGACCAGTTTCAAAGCCGATATATCAATCCTTATGTACACTTTACCTTAGTACAAGTATGGAGATTGATAAGATGATGATGGAACGAATCCGCCGCGAGCACAGTTATATGGTGCGTTTGTTGTCGATTTTACGCCACAAATTGGATCTGGTGAAAAGCGAGCAACCGATCAACTACAGCCTTCTGAAAGAAATCGTTGATTATTTAGCAAGCCATTCAGAGAAAGTGCATCACCCGAAAGAGGACATTCTGTACCGCCACTACATGGCACATTACGGCGATGAACAGCAAGTGGCTAATTTGGAGCGTGAACATCAAGAGTTGGCGCAAATTACCCATCAGTTTCTCGATGTCATGGAGATGATTTTAAACGATGCGGTTGTGCCACAAGATGTGTTTATTGAGCAACTGGAGGCCTTTCTACAAGGTCAAAAACAGCATTTAGAGTTGGAAGAACAATCGATTTTGCCATTGATTAATCAAACGTTTGAATTAGAAGATTGGCAGAACGTTGAGTCGCAATGGCAAAACAACGATGATGATCCGGTATTCGGTGAAACGATCGCTGAGCGATATGCGCTTTTGGCTCGCCGTGTTCGTAAAAGTGAGAGTGAATACACCTAACCAATCAAAGGTATACCATGCAGGATTGCTTCAGTTTCACATGACACTGCGTTGTCTAGAGAAGCTTGCTGTGGATAGCCGTTCTCACTTAAAGTCTTAAAAACAACAAAGGCACGCGAAACGTGCCTTTGTTGCTCAATCCTTTAAATTTTTATGTCGTCAGCGTCGAGACAAACATCCATATCCAACAACTCTTTCTCTAGTCGTTTACGATCTCGAATCGCTTCGATCTCGCGCCACATCCGTTTTACAGGTTTAGAACGGCTAGTACGAATTTTCGAGATTTCCATTTCCAACAGCTCATCAAAGTGCAGTTCGTCCATAAGTCGCCTCATTATTGTTGTCATCATTCCTTGAGTGCTCTCTAAATAGCACACCTTGGCGAAGCGTAACTATGATTTGTTTCTCATTTGTTTCGTTTTAATGAAGCTTTAGTGAGCTTTTGAATAGAATTTCACAGTTTTCACCCTGAGTTATCGATGGAAAACTGAACAAAAAATTGAGGCAATCGATTAACTGGACGATTTTTTTGTGTTGCTGAAATGTTGTTTTTTACGTTGCACGGAATTGTGTTGGTTGTTTTTTGTGCGAACAAACAGGAAATATGACACTCTCCTGACAAAATTTACTGGTTCGCACAGGCATGCTGCGATTCCCAAAGCGTGAGATTTCATTAATGCAACAAAGCATTTGTGGTGAATAAATGTACTGATCTGTGTGCTTTTTGTTTTCTTTTTGTTCTTTGTTTGTGACTCAAATGGTTTTGTTGATGTTAATAAAGCGTGATTTTAAGGTGAAAAATAACATTTTAATGCAATCCTGTTCATATTGATTTTTGCGGATTGAGGTTGCATTATCCGCCCGTCAAAAAATAGGCTGGGTGCTTTTCGAGGTCTCTTCTGCTCGAGAGTGCCATGACATACACGGCAAAAAGATAATCTCAATACCGTATCCGTGTAACAGAAACTCTTACTCATCGGAGTCAGAGCAGCTCATCACTCTATGCGAGGTTCCTGTGACAGACTTAATTAATTTAATGAATGACCTACTATGGGGTTCCATCTTGGTATACCTATTGGTCGGGGTCGGTATCTACTTCACTTTGCGATTGGGTTTTATCCAATTTCGTCATTTCACCCACACTTTTACCGTCCTCAAAAATAGCCGTAAAGCGGATAACGCTGGCATCTCCTCTTTCCAAGCGTTATGTACCAGCCTTGCCGCACGTGTCGGTACGGGGAACATGGCCGGGGTGGCGGTTGCTTTAACCGCTGGTGGTCCTGGCGCCATCTTCTGGATGTGGTTGATTGCCATGTTAGGCATGGCGACTTCTTTCGCTGAAAGTACCCTAGCTCAGTTGTATAAAACGCGTGACAAAGATGGCAATTACCGCGGCGGTCCAGCGTATTACATGGAAAAAGGCCTTGGTATGCGTTGGATGGGGGTGCTGTTCTCCATCTTCCTGATCATTGCGTTTGGTTTGGTGTTTAACGCGGTGCAAGCCAACTCAATCACCAATGCGATGAAAACGGCTTTCGGTTTTGAACCCATGCTGATCGGTATTGGTATCGTGTTGCTGACCGCTTTCGTGATTTTTGGTGGCATCCGTAAGATTGCACGGACGGCAGAGCTGATTGTGCCTTTCATGGCGTTTGCTTATCTGGCGATTGCTCTGTTTGTCGTGGTCATGAATTATGAGAAAGTGCCTGATGCGATTAGCCTGATTTTCAAAAGTGCCTTCGGTTTACAAGAAGCGGCTGCAGGTGGCCTAGGCTATGCGATTGCACAAGCTATGATCAACGGTGTGAAACGTGGCTTGTTCTCAAACGAAGCGGGTATGGGTTCTGCACCTAACGCCGCGGCTTCTGCAACGCCATATCCACCACACCCAGCTTCACAAGGTTACGTGCAAATGCTTGGTGTGTTCATCGATACGATTGTGATCTGTACCGCGACAGTGGCGATTATCCTTATGTCTGGTGAGTATGTACCGCACGGCGAGTTAACGGGTATTGAGCTGACTCAGCGTGCACTCAGTTCACAAGTAGGGGATTGGGGAGGTATCTTTATCGCATTTGCGATCTTCTTCTTCGCTTTTACTTCGATCATCGCCAACTACTCGTATGCGGAAACCAACCTGATTTTCCTTGAGCACAACAATAAGAAAGGCTTAGTGCTGTTTCGTCTCGTGTTCTTAGGTATGGTGATGTTTGGCTCGTTGGCAACATTGCCAACGGTGTGGGCGATGGCGGATGTCTCGATGGGCTTGATGGCGATTGTGAACTTGGTCGCTATCCTCCTGCTCTCAGGTATCGTGATTAAACTGGCGAAAGATTACAACCGTCAGCTGGATGCTGGCAAAGTACCGACCTTTGATGCCAATGATTACCCAGAGTTGAAATCTCAGCTTGAAGATGGCATTTGGGATAACAACAAAGCGTCATAGACAGCGCCGATGTCAGAAATTGAAAAAGCCATGCAGACACCGCATGGCTTTTTTTGTACCCTAGCTTGCGTCATCTTATAAAAAATTTAATCACTTGGAATAATGGCCAGTGCTGTCGTTTCAAGTCGGTTGATAACACGCTCAACAAAAGATAGGAATTATTATGCTGATTGTCGTTTCACCTGCGAAAACGCTGGATTATGAATCTCCCGTTTCAACCTCAAACTTTACGCAGCCTGAATTAACCGCGCATTCGGCAGAGTTAATTCAAGTCTGTCGTACTTTGTCATCACAGGATGTTTCTGAGCTGATGAGTGTCAGCGATAAAATTGCCGGACTCAATGTGGCTCGATTTGCGCAGTGGAGTGAAACCTTCACTCTCGATAACGCACGACAGGCGATTTTCGCTTTCAAAGGTGATGTGTACACTGGGCTGGAAGCGGAAACACTCTCGCCACAAGATTTGGATTTTGCCCAGCAACATCTACGTATGCTCTCTGGCTTGTATGGCGTGTTGCGCCCGCTGGATTTGATGCAACCTTATCGCCTAGAAATGGGAACAAAATTAGCCAACGCGCGTGGTGCGAATCTGTATCAGTTTTGGGGGGACATTATTACAGAGAAGCTCAATCAAGCGATTGAAGCACAAGGTGATAATGTACTGGTAAACCTTGCCTCTAATGAGTATTTCAAAGCGGTCAATCCGAAGCGATTGAACGCGCAAATTGTGACGCCAATCTTTAAAGATGCCAAAAATGGCCAATATAAAATCATCAGCTTCTTTGCGAAGAAAGCACGCGGCATGATGGCTCGCTACATCATTGAAAATCGAATTAAATCGGTAAAGGATTTAGAAGGTTTCAACACTGCGGGCTACTATTTTGTGGCAAGTGAATCAACACCCACCGAGTTGGTGTTTAAGCGCGAAGAGCAATAACCTCCAAGGTTCAAAATAAGGAACACATGATGTGGCTATGGTTAAAACGTTGGATTGCGAAATACGATGCTTGGTGCCAAAGCATGGGGTTAATGCCGGGGCAAAAGCGCAGTTGTGTTCCTTATCGAAAAGATCCGGCCAATGAACGAGACGATTCCACCTCCGCTTGAATGGTCGTTGTTCGACACCCATTGCCACTTTGATTTTCCTCCGTTTACTGCCACCCCTGAGCTGGAATTGCAAAAAGCGGCGCAGCATGGAGTTAGGCGGCTCGTTGTGCCATCGATTGGGCCGCAAGATTGGCAGGCGGTGACTGAGCTGGCGCAGCGCTTTCCCTCAACCATTTACTATGCGTTGGGATTTCATCCACTCTATTTAGATGCCTCTTCACCGACCCATTTACCTGCGTTAGAAAAGGCTCTAATGCAGGCAGAACAGGCTTGTGTAGCCGTTGGGGAGTGCGGTTTAGATGGCATGATAGACGTCGATGTGGCGCTACAAGAGCAGATGCTGATCGCCCAGCTCTCTATGGCCTCACAGGCCAAACTACCCGTGATCCTGCATAGCCGACGTACTCACAATCGGTTGTTACAGTTATTGAAACAGCAGCGTTTTCAACAAGGTGGTGTGCTGCATGCTTTTTCTGGCAGTGTGCAAGAAGCGCAGCAGTTTGTAGACCTAGGGTTTAAGATTGGTGTGGGAGGCGTCATCACTTACCCAAGAGCCAATAAAACTCGGCAAGCCATCGCAGCGTTACCTGTAGAGCACATAGTGTTAGAGACGGACGCGCCTGATATGCCACTGAATGGTTTTCAAGGTCAGGCTAACCATCCGGCTCAATTAGCCAAGGTTTTAGAAACACTCGCCGAGCTAAAAGGTGTTTCAGCACAATATCTCGCGCCAATCCTCTGGCAAAACAGTCAAATGCTGTTTGGCTTGTGTGAACAAAACCGAAACAAGATGTAGCGTTAATGACGCATCTGTCACTAAAAGTTGAGTGGTGTCACAGATATTAGTGAACGCGTGATGAATCTTATCCGAAAGTGTGAATCCTGCATTACTTTCTCTCTGTGCCCGTGAGTATAATTGCCCCCGCTTAATCGCTCCATTTTGTAACACGCCAACATTAAACTAATAAGGAAGTCATAAACTATGAGCCTGTTTATGAGCCTCATCGGCATGGCAGTTCTGCTAGGAATCGCAGTTCTACTGTCAAGTAACCGTAAAGCTATCAATCTAAGAACTGTGGGTGGCGCTTTTGCTATCCAATTTTCACTGGGTGCATTTATTCTGTATGTGCCTTGGGGCCAAGAGCTACTTCGTGGCTTTTCGGATGCCGTATCGAATGTTATTAACTACGGTAACGATGGTACTTCATTCCTCTTCGGTGGACTGGTATCAGGCAAAATGTTTGAAGTGTTTGGCGGCGGCGGTTTCATTTTCGCATTCCGCGTACTACCAACACTGATCTTCTTCTCAGCACTGATTTCTGTACTGTACTACTTGGGTGTTATGCAATGGGTTATCCGCATTCTTGGCGGTGGTCTGCAAAAAGCACTGGGTACATCACGCGCGGAATCTATGTCTGCGGCTGCAAACATTTTCGTGGGTCAAACTGAAGCACCATTAGTTGTTCGTCCATTCGTTCCAAAAATGACTCAATCTGAGCTGTTTGCGGTAATGTGTGGTGGCTTGGCTTCTATCGCAGGTGGTGTACTTGCGGGTTACGCTTCAATGGGCGTTAAGATCGAATACTTGGTAGCGGCGTCATTCATGGCGGCACCGGGTGGTCTGCTGTTCGCAAAACTGATGATGCCTGAAACTGAAAAACCACAAGACAATGAAGACATTACTCTTGATGGTGGTGACGACAAACCGGCTAACGTTATCGATGCGGCTGCTGGCGGTGCTTCTGCTGGTCTGCAACTTGCTCTGAACGTTGGTGCAATGTTGATTGCCTTTATCGGTTTGATTGCTCTGATCAACGGTATGTTGGGTGGCATCGGTGGTTGGTTCGGTATGCCTGAACTGAAACTGGAAATGCTACTGGGCTGGTTGTTTGCGCCTCTGGCTTTCCTGATCGGTGTTCCTTGGAACGAAGCAACTGTTGCGGGTGAGTTCATCGGTCTAAAAACCGTTGCTAACGAATTCGTTGCTTACTCTCAGTTTGCGCCTTACCTGACTGAAGCGGCACCAGTGGTTCTGTCTGAGAAAACCAAAGCGATCATCTCTTTCGCTCTGTGTGGTTTTGCGAACCTTTCTTCTATCGCAATTCTGCTTGGTGGTTTGGGTAGCTTGGCACCTAAGCGTCGTGGCGACATCGCTCGTATGGGGGTCAAAGCGGTTATCGCAGGTACTCTATCTAACCTGATGGCAGCGACCATCGCTGGCTTCTTCCTCTCTTTCTAATTCATAGAGACAGAGCTTTATAGACGCCGTTTAAATTCACCCCGTAGCAAGTGATTGCTGCGGGGTGTTTTGCTTTTAGGCGCCCCGAGTTTTAGGGGGAGACCTAGGGGTAATGTTGTAATGGATTGCAGAGCTGAAGCCTTGTGTGGTAAGGGATTGCCCTTTAAATTTCAGCTATTTTTTTGAGATACAAACCGTTTGCGCTTCGCGCAGCACTACCGCTTTGCGACAAATATCTATACTGTAGCCATGGATAAAAAACGAGTGGATTGACGATGGAATACACCACGCGTTTGACCGTGAGCTTAGGCTCAGGTGGCGGGCTTATCTAATGGAATATGGATGAGTTTTCGCTGGCTCTCAGCATGACTAAGAGTATGATGAGCGCCGGAGGCAATCGCCTTGCCTGTATGCAGTAAAATACCGCAAACGCAGATTGTTGTGCCATTGACCAAACTGGTACTGTGCGGTGACAAGGATAGCAATTGGTGCATGAGCACCGAGTCTTCAAGGAACCAAGTCCGTTCATTTGTGGCTGCTCAGCAGAAAATAGTACTCTGCTGGGGAGTGAACTAGATGACTATATTGATCGGAGATAGAAATGAGCGAATTAAAAGTAGCAGCTCTACGTGCACTGAAACTGATGGATCTCACCACGTTGAATGACAACGATACGGATGCCAAAGTGATCCAACTTTGTCATGATGCGAAAAGTCCAGTCGGCAACACGGCTGCCATTTGTATTTACCCTCGCTTTATTCCTATTGCTAAGAAGACACTTCGCGAGCAAGGAACCCCTGAAATCCGTATTGCTACGGTAACCAATTTTCCTCACGGTAATGACGATATTGAAATCGCCGTTGCTGAAACGAAAGCCGCTGTTGCTTACGGTGCTGATGAAGTGGATGTGGTATTCCCATATCGCGCTCTGATCGCAGGCAACGAGCAAGTCGGTTTTGATCTGGTGAAACAGTGTAAAGCGGCTTGTGGCGACAAAGTGCTACTGAAAGTGATCATCGAAACTGGTGAGCTGAAACAAGAAGCGCTGATCAAAAAAGCCTCTCAAATCTGTATTGAAGCTGGCGCAGATTTCATCAAGACCTCAACCGGCAAAGTGCCAGTAAATGCGACACCAGAATATGCACGCATGATGCTGGAAGTGATCCGTGATATGGGCGTAGCCAAAACCGTCGGTTTCAAACCTGCCGGTGGTGTTCGTACCGCAGAAGATGCGCAGCAATATCTGGCCATGGCCGATGAGATCCTCGGTGGCGATTGGGCAGACAGCCGTCACTACCGTTTCGGCGCTTCAAGCCTACTGACTAACCTTCTGAATACATTAGAAGTGACAGACCAAAAGGCAGATCCTGCCGCTTACTAATATCCATTGTGTCTGAGAGCAGCGCGAGGCTTCGCGCTGCTTAACCTCTTTACACTACGCAGTTTCTTTGGGAACTGGGAGGCAGCTATGTCTTTATCTCAAGCAAAGTATTTACCTCAAGAAATTATCCGCAGAAAGCGTGATGGTGAAGTTCTCACCAACGATGAAATCAACTTCTTCATTCAAGGTGTGGCGAATAACACCGTCTCTGAAGGGCAAATTGCCGCGTTTGCGATGGCGATTTTTTTCCGTGAAATGACTATGCCTGAGCGTATTGCACTGACGTGCGCGATGCGCGATTCCGGTATGGTGATTGATTGGAGCCACATGAATTTTGATGGTCCGATTGTGGATAAACACTCCACGGGCGGCGTGGGCGATGTGACCTCACTGATGCTTGGCCCTATGGTGGCAGCCTGTGGCGGTTATGTGCCGATGATTTCTGGCCGCGGCCTTGGTCACACTGGGGGGACGCTCGACAAACTTGAAGCCATCCCCGGCTATAACATTACCCCAACCAATGACGTGTTTGGCAAAGTGACCAAACAAGCCGGCGTGGCGATCATCGGCCAAACTGGCGATCTGGCTCCGGCGGATAAGCGTGTGTACGCAACGCGTGATATTACCGCGACAGTGGATAACATCTCGCTGATCACCGCTTCAATTCTTTCTAAGAAACTGGCGGCTGGCCTTGAATCGCTCGTGATGGATGTGAAAGTTGGCTCTGGTGCTTTCATGCCAACTTACGAAGCGTCTGAAGAGCTCGCCAAATCGATCGTGGCAGTGGCCAACGGTGCAGGCACCAATACCACGGCGATCTTAACTGATATGAACCAAGTGCTGGCGTCTTCAGCGGGTAACGCGGTGGAAGTGCGTGAAGCAGTACGCTTCCTCACCGGCGAATACCGTAATCCGCGTCTGCTGGAAGTCACTATGGCGTCGTGTGCGGAAATGCTGGTACTTGGCAAGTTAGCCAAAGATACCGCGCAAGCGCGTGAGAAACTGCAAGCAGTGCTGGATAACGGCCAAGCCGCCGAGCGTTTTGGCAAAATGGTCGCAGGCCTCGGTGGCCCAAGCGATTTTGTTGAAAACTACGACAAGTATCTTGCGAAAGCTGAGATTGTTCGCCCAGTTTACGCTCAGCAATCTGGCGTTATTTCTGCGATGGATACCCGTGCCATCGGCATGGCGGTGGTCGGCATGGGCGGTGGCCGCCGCGTGGCGACCGATCGTATCGATTACGCTGTCGGTTTTGATCAGTTTATCCGTCTGGGTGAAATCGCCGACAGCAACAAACCTTTAGCAATGATTCATGCCCGTAATGAAGAGCAGTGGCAACAAGCTGCCAATGCACTACAAAGTGCGATTAAAGTGGGCGGTGATTACCTACCAACACCGGATGTTTACCGTCAAATTCGAGCACAAGACGTGTAAGTTCGGGGGAGTGAGCAATGAAAAGAGCATTTATTTTAGTTTTAGACTCGTTTGGCATTGGCGCAACAGCGGATGCACAAGCCTTTGGTGATGTCGGTTCTGATACCTTAGGCCACATCGCGGATCAATGTGCGCAAGGTTTGGCGGATAACGCAGAACGTAAAGGCGCATTGCAACTGCCGAACCTTTCTAAGCTGGGTTTGGCGATGGCGCATAAAGAGTCGACCGGACGTTTTGCGCCGGGGCTGGATGAGCGTGCGGATATCATCGGCGCTTATGCCCATGCCGCAGAGCTGTCATCAGGCAAAGATACTCCGTCAGGTCACTGGGAAATTGCTGGTGTGCCAGTGCTGTTTGAATGGGGTTACTTTAGCGATAAGCAAAATAGCTTCCCGAAAGAGCTGACCGATCGCATTTTAGCGCGCGCGGGTTTGGACGGATTTTTAGGCAACTGCCACGCCTCTGGTACGCAAGTGCTGGATGATTTGGGCGAAGAGCATATGCGTACGGGCAAGCCGATTTTCTACACCTCGGCAGATTCTGTATTCCAAATTGCCTGCCACGAAGAGACATTTGGTTTAGCTCGTCTGCTGGAGCTTTGCCAAATCGCTCGTGAAGAGCTGGCGGATTACAACATCGGTCGCGTCATTGCGCGTCCATTCGTTGGCCCGGGCAAAGGACAATTTGCTCGTACCGGTAATCGCCGTGATTTGTCGGTTGAGCCCCCTTCAGCCACAGTGTTGCAAAAGTTGGTGGAAGAGAAGCAAGGCCGAGTGGTGTCTATCGGTAAAATTGCCGATATCTACGCGTACTGCGGCATTACCGACAAAGTCAAAGCGACGGGCATTCCAGATCTGTTTGAAGCGACTTTAGAGCAGATCAAACAAGCCGGTGATAACACCATCGTATTCACTAACTTTGTGGATTTTGACTCGGCTTATGGTCACCGCCGTGATGTCGCAGGTTATGCGGCGGCACTGGAGTATTTCGATAAGCGTTTACCTGAAGTTCTAGCGCTGATGCAGGAAGATGACATTCTGATTTTAACTGCCGACCACGGCTGTGACCCAACATGGCCGGGCACTGACCATACTCGTGAACACATTCCGGTACTGGTTTATGGCAAGAAAGTGGCTCCGGGTTCATTAGGTCGTCGTGACACTTTTGCTGATATCGGGCAAACTCTGGCAAGCTACTTTGGCACTTCGCCAATGGATTACGGTAAGAACTTTTTATAATACGCATACCCTAAGGCTAGCTTCAGTCTTAGGGTTTTGTTGAATGATGGCGATTGAGCCAACAAACCAAAGGAACGAAAACATGGCAACTCCACATATTAATGCGCAAATGGGTGATTTCGCTGACGTTGTACTGATGCCGGGTGATCCGCTGCGCGCGAAATACATCGCAGAAAACTTCCTCGATAACGCAGTTCAAGTATGTGATGTGCGCAATATGTTCGGCTACACAGGCACTTACAAAGGCCGCAAGATCTCTGTGATGGGGCATGGTATGGGTATCCCATCTTGCTCAATCTATGTAACCGAGCTTATCAAAGATTACGGCGTGAAAAAGATTATCCGCGTCGGTAGCTGTGGTGCAGTGAACGAAGGCATCAAAGTGCGTGATGTGGTGATCGGTATGGGCGCGTGTACTGACTCTAAAGTCAACCGTATTCGCTTCAAAGATCATGATTTTGCTGCGATTGCGGATTACAAGATGGTAAAAGCTGCAGAAGAAGCGGCCAAAGCACGTGGCATTGACGTGAAAGTTGGCAACCTGTTCTCTGCAGAACTGTTCTACACGCCAGATCCTTCCATGTTCGATGTGATGGATAAATACGGCATCGTTGGCGTAGAAATGGAGGCGGCAGGCATTTACGGTGTAGCGGCGGAATACGGCGCGAAAGCACTGGCGATCTGTACTGTGTCTGACCACATCAAAACGGGCGAGCAAACCACCTCAGAAGAGCGTCAAAACACCTTCAATGAGATGATTGAAATCGCACTGGACTCTGTACTGATTGGTGATCAAGCGGGTTACTAATCTTTGTACTCGTGTTATCTCTGAATACAAAAAAACCTCAGTCAGTACTGAGGTTTTTTATCACTCAATTTATTTTTCCTGTTACTCATTCAAAGACTGTTCGGCTTGCTTGAGCAGTAAGTTCTCACCTGTTGGTTTTTTCGGTCTGCGTCGTAGTAACAGCGTCAGTAGCACACCGCTGACAAAACTCATCAACAGCATCCAATACATATTGTGGTCGCTCTTACGATAGTGATGGTCTGAAATCGCCGTCACTTTACCGGTTTCAAAAGTAATGCGTACGAAACCAATTAAACTGCCGTCGTGAACTACGGGCTCAACTAATTGTTGGCGGCCAATGCTGGCAGTATGCAGTGGCGTATCTAAACCCAGCACTTCACGCACACTGAGCGCAGAGTCACTCGCGGCCAGCAATACGCCTTCAGAATCATAAATCGAGGCATCGAATACCAGACGATCAGTAGCAAGCTGGTTAGTGAGTGCTAACAGACGTTCCTGATCTTGATCGGCAATCATACTTCCCGCAGACATCGCCGCTTGAGTAATCAGAACTTTGGTTAAGGTTTCCAACTGGTTGGCTTGAATGCGTTCATTGCCTTTACTGATCACAACGCTGTTTTGGATGGTGATAAAAAACATGACTGCGACAGCGAGCACCGTTGCCACGCGCACAACGACTCGGAATGAAAAAAGTGAACCATCCATGATGAGAGAAACCTACAAAAAACCAACTGCGCTCATATTGAGACTTGCGTTTTTAAATTGCAATAGGGTAACGTCTGGCTATACCGAATAAGGAAAGTGGACATGGATGCTTTAACAACTTTACCGATCAAAAAACACACAACGCTACTCAATCGTTTTCCTGAAACGCGTTTTGTCACCCAATTAGCGAAAAAACGTGCCAGTTGGATTGTGTTTGGACATTACCTAACTCCCGCTCAATTTGAAGACATGGATTTCTTCACCAATCGCTTCAATGCCATCTTAGATATGTGGAAAGTGGGACGTTATGAAGTCGCATTGATGGACGGTGAGCTGACGTCTGAGCATGAAACCATTCTTAAAGCGCTAGAACTCGATTACGCGCGGATTCAGGATGTGCCCGATCTCACCAAGCCGGGGTTAATTGTGCTGGATATGGACTCGACCGCGATCCAGATCGAATGCATTGATGAAATTGCTAAGCTTGCGGGAGTCGGGGAAGAGGTCGCTGAAGTCACTGAGCGCGCGATGCAAGGTGAGCTGGATTTTGAGCAGAGTTTACGTTTGCGAGTCAGTAAACTTAAAGATGCTCCGGAGCAGATCCTAAGCCAAGTACGCGAAACCCTGCCGTTAATGCCTGAATTACCCGAGCTGGTGGCAACGCTGCATGCCTTTGGTTGGAAAGTCGCGATCGCCTCGGGCGGCTTTACCTACTTCTCTGATTATCTCAAAGAGCAGTTGTCGCTAGACTATGCACAGTCTAACACTCTAGAAATTGTGAGCGGCAAACTGACTGGACAGGTGCTGGGAGAGGTAGTCTCCGCGCAAACCAAAGCGGATATTTTGCTGACGCTTGCTCAGCAATACGATGTGGAAATTCATAACACGGTAGCGGTTGGCGATGGCGCAAATGATTTGGTGATGATGGCGGCCGCAGGGCTTGGGGTGGCATACCATGCCAAACCTAAGGTTGAAGCCAAGGCGCAAACGGCGGTGCGTTTTGCAGGATTAGGTGGCGTCGTGTGTATCCTTTCTGCCGCACTGGTCGCTCAGCAAAAACTGAGTTGGAAAAGTAAGCCTTAGCCGACACATGGAACTTAGGTTAATCAAATAAGCCACGTTCAGTGACGTGGCTTATGTTTGGAAGAGATATCCCCTTCCTACTTGAAGCTGCAGGAGTGTTGGCTACGTTCGTTCACCCCAATCACATAGTCTGTCTATGCTCATGGGGATTCACTCACTTGCCGCCTACCTGCAACTCCAAGTGGTTTGGGTATAGCGCTAGTATCAGGTCAACTCAAGTCGGATCAACACTTCCTCAGTAATATCGACCAATTCACCATAGCCGACTTGTGCCAGCATCTCTTTTTCTAAACTTTTGGCGTGGTGTGGGCTGATCTCAGCCAGCTCGGTCAAATCGCTGCGTAGCAAATTCGTGATCGGTGCAAACACCGGAACACCACTCACCCTGAGTGCGTAGAATTCGCCCATCGCTTGCCCTTGGCGGATAAAACGGATGCGTTCACGAGTATCGGCAAAGTCACTCAACAAACGTGATTCCACGGATTGAATGCGTGTTCCGTATTTCACCGCACTCAAATACACCTCATGGTATTGCGGTACCGCGCCTTCAATCCGTTTCATTGGCGTTGCGAGTAACGAGTTGGTATGCCCCTTAAATATTGGTTGCAGAGTAATTCGATTCTCACTACCCAATTTGGCCAACAGCGCCAGATGTGGTGGGAGTGGGTAGTTCACCCCAATCACTTTGGGTTTAAGATTACTCCCGACCTTTTCAACAAAAAACGGCGTACTCACCATCTTATCGAGCAGAATATTATGCAGACTTTCGAGTAGGGCATTGCTCGGTAGTATCTCTTCTTTAATCAATAGTTTGTCTTGGTTGTGTTCAATGATGCTATTAAAGAAAGCAATGGTTTTGAGGGTTTGTAAATTCTCCTCAATAACCAGTTGTAAACGGCGTCCTTCAGGACCGATACGCACCACTTTGTAGGGGGCCTTGTCTAAGGGAAGGCTTTTGTCGTACAACTTGAGCTCAAGGTAATCGACCCAGACTTGATCGTTGGCTTTGACATCCAGTGGGGTATCTAACAGCAAACTGAGACCACGCTTAGAGAGATCAACCGTTGCTCCCGTGACCTTGAGTGCATCTATGCTCACTTGTACTGGCGTACTAAACCGATAACGCGGCTCTTTGCGCCGTGAGCGCGCATCAAAATAGATACCCATCGGTGTACCGACGACCTGACGTGGGTGGCGGAAGTCATTCAGTGTGCTGCTCGGTAAATTGGGTTTTTCAACCAGTAAATAGTCGTGTGCCGCTTCAGTATCACTGATCTCTTGCAGTACACCGCAATGAGTGAGAGAACGGGATTGGTCAGCTAATTCACGAGAGTGTTCGGCGAGCGTTTTTCGCTCTTCATCGGAGAGTTCAAACACAAACAGTCGAAACGCTTTCCAGCTATCGCGTTTAGCGCCAATATGCCAAAACAGCTTGCGCTGTTCTTGAGTCGCCTCTGGCATCAGCATAGAGAAAAACAAAGTCTTGTGTTGGTGCTCATGCTTAAAGGCGTACAACACATTATTGCTGCCCCGAACGCCCGGAGCGGTTAAGTGCGCCATGCGTTCTGGTTTGAATAAGGTGCCAAGTGCTTGCTGGTTACGCTCATCGTGCCAATATTGCCAAATGGGGCGGTTATTCTCGGTGAGTAACGCCAGCTTGAGTTCGTTGCCACTAAAAAACAGCGGTAGATTACAGGTGTGTTTGAGGTACATGTGCTCATAGCCACGAGTACGGGCACGAATGATCTTATCTTGGTTGTCGTGGCGTGCTTTCTGCGTATTAGTCTGAATCGCTTCCTCGATGACTTTTTCAATCACATCGGTATCACTGAGTTTCAATACCCGCAGAAATTTAATCGCATCACTGTCATAGGACTCATCGACGCCGAGAATCCGGTAATCGATACTTTTATGCAGTCCCACCACGTTTGAGGTTTTATTTAAGTCAGAAAAATAGACTTGAATCACCTCGCCCAATTTGTAGTCAAATGCTGCTGGCACTTTTAATTTGGCCCCAGAAGGGGAGAGGTCAACACTCAGACCGTGTACTAATTGCTCGTTCTTCAGATGGATTTCGATCTGGCTGGAGATTTTTAAGCGGTTTTCTTGGCGTTTGAGGTCGTATCCAAGCTTGACCGGCTCAACTTCAAAACTCGTATCTTTCGGCTGATCTGTTTTCGGATCGAGTTTGCCTTGTTGCTTCATGACTCGGAAATTATTGCGGGTGTTATTGACCGCTTCCCACACCCCTTCGGTATAAGCCCCAAATTTCTTGAGACTTTTTTGGTAAGAGTTGAACGCCACATCATCAAGCCAGTGTTGGCGGCCATCAAAATGGTATTCCCGACACTCTCCTTGAACTTTGCCACGTAAATCAATGCTTTTTGTACAAGGTGCCATTAGGCGGTTCAGTTCCATTTTGACCAATAATTTGGCCGAAGGCGGGTGCCCTTCGGTCATTTGCGACAAAAGGTAGTCAAGGTCACCGGAACGATAAACGGGTATAAGCCTTTCAACCAGAGAGAGAATTTCGGTCTGTTGCATACTTTTCTGTTAAAGTGTCTTCCATTCTGATGCATCGGCATCAACATACTAATCTTTAGCGATATGTTGCAGCCGTTCCACTTTTTCTTAAAGTATTACGCCTGATAAGTGAGAGCAAGTTCGAGGATTGATTGTGAAAGCTAAGCGCGCCTATGTATGTAATGAATGTGGAGCGGATTTTCCGCGTTGGCAAGGACAGTGTAATGCCTGTGGTTCGTGGAATTCGATTTCAGAAGTTCGTTTAGCGGCTTCACCGCAAGTGGCGCGCAATGAAAGGTTGGTCGGTTATGCGGGAGCTCTTGAAGCGAAAGTACAAACTTTGGCTGATATTGATTTACAAGAAGTGCCTCGATTCACCAGTGGCTTTAAAGAACTAGATCGCGTACTTGGCGGCGGAATTGTGCCGGGTGCGGCGATTTTGATTGGTGGTAATCCGGGCGCGGGTAAATCGACCTTACTACTGCAAACCATGTGTTTACTTTCCGGACAGATGCCGACGTTGTACGTGACGGGCGAAGAATCGTTGCAGCAGGTCGCGATGCGTGCTTCACGGCTTGGTTTGCCGAAACAGCATCTAAAAATGCTCTCAGAAACCAATGTGGATCGGATTTGCCAGATTGCTGAGCAAGAAAAGCCGCGCATTATGGTCATCGATTCGATTCAAGTGATGCATGTGGCGGATGTGCAATCGTCACCGGGGAGTGTCGCGCAAGTGCGTGAGTCGGCCACGGCGCTTACGCGTTATGCTAAACAAAATAATGTGGCGGTATTTATTGTGGGCCACGTAACCAAAGATGGTACGTTGGCGGGACCTAAAGTTCTTGAACACATCATCGATTGCTCGATTCTGCTTGATGGCGATACCGACAGCCGTTTTCGTACACTCCGTAGTCATAAAAACCGTTTTGGTGCGGTCAATGAACTCGGTGTGTTTGCGATGACTGGACAAGGGATGCGTGAGGTGAGTAATCCATCGGCGATTTTCCTTTCTCGTGGAGAAGAAGCCACATCTGGTAGCTCAGTGATGGTGGTGTGGGAAGGAACTCGCCCACTCTTAGTTGAGATTCAAGCGTTGGTCGATTACTCACAACTCGCTAACCCACGACGCGTTGCGGTTGGCTTAGAACAAAACCGTCTCTCTTTATTACTGGCCGTGCTGCATAAACACGGTGGTTTGCAAATGGCCGATCAGGATGTGTTTGTGAACGTAGTCGGTGGCGTGAAAGTGACGGAGACCAGTGCAGATTTAGCGCTACTCATGGCGTTATTGTCGAGTTTTCGTGATCGTCCGCTGCCAAAAGATGTCGTGGTTTTTGGTGAAGTCGGATTGGCTGGAGAAATTCGTCCCGTACCGAGTGGTCAAGAGCGCCTTAACGAAGCCTTCAAACATGGTTTTAAGAAAGCGATTGTGCCGATTGCCAATATGCCGAAAGGTGGTATTGAAGGTATGCAGATCCACGGTGTGAAAAAGCTTTCTGATGCGATCGCGGCTTTTGATGAGCTGTAATGGGTAGTTGGTTTTGAACACGAATGACGCCAAAAAGTGCAGCGTAAAAATATCATGGTTGCGCCTCGCGAGCCGTTTGAGGATCACCTATAGTTTCTCAGCGATAGGCACTCGTTCATCCCCTTGGCTACTTGAAACTGCTGCCGTGTCGGCTGCAACGCTAAGTCGCTAGGGCATATTTTTTTTCAGCAAGCGCATGCAGGGGTATCAGTCTTGACAGATTGTGATATACTCTGCGCGCACTTTATACCTTATTAACAGAGTAAGACAATGGCAGATTTATCATTATACAGAAACATTGGTATCTTCGCGCACGTTGACGCGGGTAAGACCACTACCACTGAGCGTATCCTGAAGCTGACTGGTAAAATCCACCGTCTGGGCGAAGTACATGACGGCGCTTCAACGATGGACTTCATGGAACAAGAAGCTGAGCGTGGTATCACTATCCAGTCTGCTGCGACTACCTGTTTCTGGAAAGGTCACCGTTTTAACGTAATCGACACCCCGGGACACGTTGACTTCACCGTTGAAGTATACCGTTCTCTGAAAGTTCTTGACGGTGGTATCGGTGTATTCTGTGGTTCTGGCGGTGTTGAACCTCAGTCAGAAACTAACTGGCGTTACGCGAACGAATCAGAAGTATCTCGTCTGATCTTCGTTAACAAACTAGACCGTATGGGTGCTGACTTCTTCCGCGTAGTTGAGCAAGTGAAGAAAGTTCTTGGCGCAAACCCACTGGTTATGACTCTACCTATTGGCCGCGAAGATGAATTCGTTGGTGTGGTTGATGTACTAACTCGTCAAGCGTACGTATGGGATGACTCAGGTCTTCCAGAAAACTTCGAAGTGAAAGAAGTTCCAGCAGACATGGTTGATCAGGTAGAAGAATACCGCGAAATGATGATCGAAACTGCTGTTGAGCAAGATGACGAGCTGATGATGGCTTACATGGAAGGCGAAGAGCCAACTGTTGAGCAAATCAAAGCATGTATCCGTAAAGGTACACGTGATCTCGCGTTCTTCCCAACTTTCTGTGGTTCTGCGTTTAAAAACAAAGGTATGCAGCTAGTTCTGGATGCAGTTGTTGACTACCTGCCTTCTCCAACAGAAGTTGAGCCACAACCACTGACTGATCCAGCAACGGGTGAGCCTACTGGTGAAGTAGCAACAGTATCTGTTGATGCACCACTAAAAGCGCTAGCGTTCAAGATCATGGATGACCGTTTTGGTGCCCTGACCTTCGTTCGTCTCTACTCAGGTAAGATTAAGAAGGGTGATACCATTCTTAACAGCGCAACAGGTAAAACTGAGCGTATCGGCCGTATGGTTGAGATGCACGCAAACGACCGTAACGAAGTGGAATCTGCACAAGCAGGTGACATCATCGCGATCGTTGGTATGAAGAACGTTCAAACAGGTCACACTCTATGTGATCCTAAGCACGAATGTACTCTTGAGCCAATGATTTTCCCAACACCAGTTATCTCTATCGCTGTTAAGCCTAAAGATAAGAACGGTTCTGAGAAAATGGGTATCGCGATTGGTAAGATGGTTGCAGAAGATCCATCATTCCAAGTGGAGACTGACGAAGATTCTGGCGAAACCATCCTGAAAGGTATGGGTGAGCTGCATCTAGACATCAAAGTAGACATCCTTAAGCGTACTTACGGCGTTGAGCTGGAAGTGGGTGCTCCTCAAGTTGCTTACCGTGAAACTATCACTAAAGCAGTTGAAGATAGCTACACGCATAAGAAACAGTCTGGTGGTTCAGGTCAGTTCGGTAAGATCGACTACCGTATCCGTCCAGGAGAGCAAAACTCTGGCTTCACCTTCAAGTCAACCGTTGTTGGTGGTAACGTTCCTAAGGAATTCTGGCCAGCAGTTGAGAAAGGCTTCAAGTCTATGATGGATACCGGTACTCTTGCTGGCTTCCCTGTACTTGACGTTGAAGTTGAACTGTTCGACGGTGGCTTCCACGCAGTTGACTCATCTGCAATCGCATTTGAAATCGCAGCGAAAGGCGCATTCCGTCAGTCAATTCCAAAAGCGGCTCCTCAGCTTCTTGAGCCAATCATGAAAGTGGATGTGTTCACTCCGGAAGATCACGTGGGTGACGTTATCGGTGACTTGAACCGTCGTCGTGGCATGATCAAAGACCAAGAAATGGGTCTTACAGGCGTACGCGTTAAAGCAGACGTACCACTATCTGAGATGTTCGGCTACATCGGTTCTCTACGTACAATGACTTCTGGTCGTGGTCAGTTCTCTATGGAGTTCTCTCACTACGCACCATGTCCAAACAACGTAGCTGAGCAAGTTATTGCTGAAGTTAAAGAGCGTAATGCGAAGAAGTAATTCTTTGTTTTAAAGCTTAAAAAGCCCCGTAAGTGAAAGCTTACGGGGCTTTTGTCTTCCTGCCAGCGAGGACGGCTCGACAAGCAAGGCCGTCCGCTTAGCGTGCTAAGTCCTTACTCTTCCCAAACGACGAGCTGACCTTTAGGCCAGTTTTGGCCGACATCGTGATATTTCTTCTCTAGAACATGACGTTTGATCTTGAGCGTTGGCGTTAAGATGCCGTTATCAATGCTCCAAGGATCTTTAATCATTAACACCCCTTTAATTTGTTCGTGAGATTCCAATTCACTATTGATGCGTGCTATCACTTTTTGGGTGGTGCGTTCATAACGCGCACGATCAAAGTGAGGAAAATTGTGCGGAACGGCTAACAAGATGGGGGCTGGGAGACCAGAGCCGATCAAGCACATCATCTCAACTCGGCTGTATTCAAACAGCTTTTTCTCGATAGGAACGGGGGCGACGAACTTGCCTTTAGCGGTTTTAAAGGTGTCTTTTTTACGACCTTGAATGGTTAAATAGCCTTCACTGTCCAATGACCCGATATCGCCAGTATGTAACCAACCGTCATCGTTAAAGCTTTCGGCTGTCGCGGTGTCATTTTTATAGTAGCCAGCAAACAAGCCTTTGCTGCGGACTAAGATTTCTTCATCCTCCGCGATTTTCAGTTCAATGCCCGGTCCAGCATTACCCACAGTGCCGATTTTGTCAGCACGGAATGGATAGTTGAGTGTGCTGTATGCAAAGGATTCCGTCATGCCCCACGCTTCGGTAATGTTTAGTCCGACACTGCGATACCATTCGAGTAATGCTGGGGAGACTGGTGCGGAGCCACAACCGAGCACGCGAGCTTGATCTAGCCCTAAACCATCGGCCAACTTACGTTTGATGAGTGAGTTGACGAAGGGGATTTTGAGCAGAATATTCAGCTTTTTCTGCGGCAGTTTATCTTGGATGCGTTGTTGGAACAGTGTCCATAAACGAGGTACAGAAATAAACAGGGTTGGGCGGTGCATTTTGACATCTTCGATAAAGGTATCGAGAGATTCCGGAAATGCGGTCAGTACGCCACCGATGATCGATGAACCAAAAATATAAACTCGCTCAGTGATATGAGCGAGTGGCAGATATGAGAAAAGTCGATCGTTTTCTTCGATGCCTATGTGGTTGATCAGTTGTTGGGCGGACCAAGTAAATGCGCCATAAGTGAGCATGGCACCTTTCGGTTGTCCTGATGTACCAGAGGTATAAACGATGGACATCAGTTTTTCATCAAAGTGGGTGGGGCGCTCTTCACTGGGTTGATGCTGTTTGATCAGCGTTTGAAACTCATATTGGCATTTGGCTGCCGAAGGATAAGGAAGCGAGATACTGATAAGATTAGGACGCTCTGCTAACACATGCGCAGTGGCTTTATTATCATCCAGCTTGCCGACGATCAGGATTTTACTTTCACTGTGCTCAAGGCAGTAATCGATAGTCTCACTGCCTGCTGTCGGGAAGATAGGCACACTGATGTAATCCCCGAGCATCATGGCTAAATCGCAAATAAACCATTCCGCACAGTTTTTTGAAATTAATGCAACTTTATCGCCCGGATCAGCCCCTAAGGCTCGCAAAGCGGAAACGAGGCGTAGAGCCTTATCCGCAACTTCGGCGTAAGTAAACTCAACAAATTGGCGGTTAATAATCTGTTTTAGGTACACCTCATTCGGACGCTCTTTAGCCCAACGCAGCAACATCTCATTGGGTGGTGGGAGAGCACAAGGAGGGTGATTGAACTGATTAGGCTGGATCATTCTCAAACTCCGGGTAACGTTGTTATTATGTTAATTTATTGTAAAGCGTAGCATGGAGAGCGTATTTCATCGAACCTTTTTGCATAAGAGAAGTGTAAAACTTTACGATTTGTTGACGAGATCAAACAAGACTCTGAATCTAATCAGTGGATTACTTACCCTAAGCGGTTCAATTTTGTCGATGCACGTGATTGGGAGGATGCGCTCAGTGGGTGATTCCCTGGTCCTTGGGATCTTGTTCCGGGAAACGGGCAACGATCTCTTTAAGCTCTTCTTGATTCTCACGCAGGGCATTCACACAATGACGATCTAACTTGCCATCGCTGACCATTTTTTCCAGTTCCAATAGGGCATGAGGAATGGATTGCGCTTGTTTGTAAGGGCGATGTGCGGTCAGGGCATCAAAGATGTTAGCGACCGCTATAATGCGTGCTGGGATAGGAATTTGGTCACTGACTAGACCAAATGGATAGCCGCTGCCATCCAAAAATTCATGGTGATAAGCCATGATTTCTCGCAAAACGGCCAAACAAGGATGGTGAGGTGTACCTAGCTTTGCAATCACTTCATTGAGTAAATCAATGCCGTATTCAATATGGTTATGAACTTGCTCTTTTTCATGGTTGGCCAGTGAAGCGCGTTTTTGCAGAAGATCGGCTGGCAAGGCCAATTTCCCAAGATCATGGCAAGTGGCAAACTGGCTGATGTTTTCTATGAGCTCATCATCGAGCGCATACTGATCTGCGACATCGAGTGCGATGATCCGCGCGTAACGGCTGATCCGCTCTTTATGTTGCTTGATGTGAAGCCAGTGTTCGGGAGATTGAGTTTCAATTTGGTGTACATGGTCAACCAATTGATGGATTAAGGCGTATTCACCACAGATAGATTGTTGGATGAGCGATAAATAGGTTTCTAGCCGTTCAACGACTGACGCAGAAAAATAATGGCTCATTGAAGCGTTAAAAAATAAGAAACCGACGAAGGTGTGTTGATCAAAAACGGGTTTCACTAACGAAGAGCAATATTGCTGTTCCAGCAACCAGCGGTTATGAGGTGTATGGCTTTTGGCTTGATTCGCGAGATCGTGAATAATGCGCAGTGCTCCGGACTCTTTGCTCTGTTGTAAAGAGGGTAAGTTCGCGAGTGGTAACTCATAATGCACAAAGTCATGACTGACCGGAGAGCTGTCGGCACAGGTTTTAATCGAGTCTTTCTTCTCATCGTACAGAGCGAATGAAATCCTTTGGATATCAGGCAGCTCTACCCGAATTTTCTCGAGCATATTGGTTAAATAGGTATTTAGCGACCCCACCGATGGGTAATAGCGAAACTGACCGACTTTGGGTTGCATCTGCATATCACCGCCCTTCCTTGCTAGCTACTCATTAAGTTTAGACAAGGTTTTGTGGATTGCCGCATTAGGGCGGTGCTTTTCTATGTCTGTTTTACTACTCGAGGTCTGTTTTACTACTCGATCACATCCCGTTGCTTTTTAGATTAAGCCGCTGAGCACACCAAATAACAAGGTGCTCCCCACCATGCCAATTAAAGGAAGTCGCAAGACTTTAAACAAGAAGAAGCCGACTAACAGGGCTGCCCAATCGAGTGGGGCATGTACTGTGCTACTCCAAACGGGTTGATATAAGGCGGCGAGCAGTAAACCGACCACACAGGCGTTTACTCCTTGCATGGCTCCTGCAACTTTCGGGCGCTGAGCCAATGCCGACCAGTTTTTGAGTACGCCGAGTAGCAATAAAAAACCGGGGAGAAACACGGCTAAGGTTGCGATTAAAGCGCCAACCACGGGCATCTCTGGTGTCAGCACATAGCCAAGGTAAGTGGCTAAGGTAAACATTGGGCCCGGCACCGCTTGTGCTGCCGCGTAGCCTGTCAGAAATTGATCGGTCGATAGGCTGTCACCTAAGGCATTTTGCAGCAAGGGAAGAACCACATGACCGCCACCAAACACTAAGCTTCCTGCTTGGAAGAAATGGCCAAACAACTCAACCAGCGGTGAGCTTGCAGCCAAGAGCGGCAGCCCGAGTAATAAACTTGCAAAAAGTAGCAGTGAAAGCCAAGAGGGGCTGAACGTGGTTGTCGAAAATGACTGTTGTGGTGCCAAGCGGGCTTGGCCAACGAAAGCGGCGATCAGAAGGACCGCAAACTGAGTGATGAGACCGGGAGCTAACGTAATCGCAACCGCAGTCAGAACACATAACCCTGCAGTAAGGCGTTGCTGACAAAAATTGCGATACATGGTTAAACAAGCATCGGCCACCACTATGATCGCGAGTAGCTTCAAGCCATGAATCATTTGTTCAAACAGTGGGGTATCAAGGAGATGGCTGCTTAGCCCCGCGAGCAGCAGCATGATGAGCACGGAGGGAAGGGTAAAACCGAGAAACGCTGCCCAAGCGCCAGCCAGACCACCACGATGATAACCAATCGCAAAACCAACTTGGCTAGAACCGGGGCCAGGAAGGAACTGGCTCAGTGCCACAAATTGTGCATATTCTTGCTCGCTAACCCAGCGTAATTTCTCAACAAAGGTGTGGCGAAAGTAACCTATATGTGCGGCTGGCCCACCAAAACTCACCCATCCGAGAGCAAAAAAAGTTCTAAAAATCGTTAGCATAATGATCTGAAGTCATCCGTAATCAATGGAAGGTCAACATCCGTAGGAGCATAGGTTATGGAGAGTCAAAGCGCAGAACAACTCCGAATGTGTAAAAAATTACACCATTATGATGGCAATCGTATGAATCGATTCAGAAATAGAAAAATTGGGTCAATATCGACCTCTATTTAAATTGTGGAAACGTTTACACAATTGGTGAGTGGTTCACAGAATCGGTGTTTGAAAGTTTGTTAGACTTTTTTGCATCTGCAGCATGTCATCATTCCTATTCAAAGCTGCGAATCTTATTGAATGACTTCTTTACTCCTCGGCTTGAGGGATGTACGCCGTAGAGCAAAGGCGTTATTGGCTTGTTGCTTCGCGTATTCAAGAGGATCTTATGCGCAACTTCTCCGATATTCTTCTTAGCCAAGATTGGCAAAACCCGCACATCGTTAAATGGCACTGCCGTACACCCCATGTTCCTTTGCACAGTTATCGCACTGAGCAGGAGGCTCGTTTGGATGTTGGGGGGAATCGCCAATCTCTAAATGGTCAGTGGCGGTTTGCTCTGTTTGAGAAGCCAGAAGCGGTTGAGCCTGCGGTGATAGACCCGGATTTCGATGATAGCGCTTGGGCGCACATTCCTGTACCGAGTAACTGGCAGATGCAAGGCTTTGATAAGCCGATTTACACCAATATCCAATATCCATTTGCGGATCGGCCGCCTTACGTGCCGCAAGATAATCCAACCGGCTGTTATCGCCACCGTTTTACACTGGAAAAACAAGCGCTAACCGAGTCCATTCGCATTGTATTTGATGGGGTCAATTCGGCATTTCATCTGTGGTGCAATGGTCATTGGGTCGGTTATTCGCAAGATAGCCGCTTGCCTGCCGAGTTTGAGTTAACCCCTTATCTACAAGAGGGTGAAAACCTGTTGGTGGCCATGGTGCTGCGCTGGTCTGATGGCTCTTATTTGGAAGACCAAGATATGTGGTGGCTGAGTGGCATCTTTCGCGATGTGTATCTCTACCGCAAGCCGATACTCGCGATTGAAGATTTTTTTATCCGCACTGAATTAGATGCGCTTTATCAACACGCTGAATTGCGAGTAGAAACACGCTTAAGCCAAGTGACTCGCCATCATCAAGTGCAAGTGGCTTTATTCGATGCACAAGGTGAATGCGTGGCGCGTTCACAAGCCTTACATACAGGCCAGCGTGTAGTGGATGAAAAAGGAGCATGGCACGATAAAACCGAACACAGTTTAGCGATTTGCTCTCCGACACTGTGGAGTGATGAAGCGCCTTATCTTTACCGCTGCGTGATCTGTTTGCTTGATGAAGATGGCGCGCCGATTGAGTTTGAAAGTGCAGCAGTGGGTTTTCGCAAAGTAGAAATCACTCAGGGACTACTGAAGCTCAATGGTCAGCCCTTGTTGATCCGCGGGGTGAACCGTCATGAACATCATCCCGAATTGGGGCATGTGATGGATGAAGCAAGCATGCGCCGCGATATTGAATTGATGAAACAGCATAATTTCAATGCGGTGCGTACCGCCCATTACCCCAATCATCCGCGTTGGTACGAACTGTGTGATGAGTACGGTTTGTATGTGGTGGATGAGGCCAATCTCGAAACCCACGGCCAATTTCCGATGAGCCGACTTTCCAATGATCCACAATGGGTGAATGCCTATTTGCAGCGCATGATTGGCATGGTGGAGCGCGATAAAAACCACCCTTGTGTGATCATTTGGTCGCTCGGCAATGAATCGGGGATTGGTACCAATCATCACGCCATGTATCAGTGGACGAAACAGCGCGACCCATCGCGTCCTGTGCAATACGAAGGGGGCGGCGCTAATACGGCGGCGACCGATATTGTTTGCCCGATGTATGCGCGGGTCGATCAGCATCAGCCACATCCTGCGGTTCCAAAATATGCGCTGAAAAATTGGATCAGTTTGCCGCAGGAAAACCGCCCCCTCATCTTGTGTGAATATGCTCATGCGATGGGCAACAGCTTGGGCGCGTTTTATAAATACTGGCAGGCGTTTCGTGAGTTTCCTCGTCTGCAAGGTGGCTTTATTTGGGATTGGGTCGATCAGGGCATTTCCAAATGGGATAGCGAGGGGCGCCACTATTGGGGCTATGGCGGTGATTTTGGCGATACGATTAACGATCGCCAATTCTGCATAAACGGTTTGCTGTTCCCAGATCGCACGCCGCATCCGGCATTACATGAAGTCAAAAAAGTCCAGCAGCCGTACCAGTTTTCGTTGAGCTATCCCAAGCTCACCATTCACAATGAGCGCTTGTTTGCAGCGCTGCCGCTGGAGCTGGTAGTTAGTGTGCTATGCGATGGGCAAGAGATTAAGCAAGAACGTCTGCCGCTTGATATTGCGCCGCGCGGCACAATCACGCTGGATTTAGCGTCGCTGCCAATGTTGCCAGAGCATGAATACCACCTCAATGCAGTCTTATTGTGTCGTGAGGATCAGCCATGGTCTAACGCGGGGCACTGCATCGCTAGTGAGCAGTGGTGTTTGCAGCCACGAAGAAGCATGTTACCTAAAATCACACACGCTCCGCTGCCTCAATGGCAGCAAGATGGAGATAAGGTGCGCATCGAGGCGGCCAATCAGCAATGGCAGTTTAACCGCCAAACTGGGCTATTGGAGCAGTGGTGGCAAAATGGTCAGCCCGTATTGAGTGAACCGCTGCGCGATAACTTTTACCGCGCGGTGCTGGATAACGATATTGGTACTAGCGAAGCGCAGCATCTTGACCCGAACAGCTGGATCGCACGTTGGCATGCGGCGGGCTTAGATAAGCTGCGTGTGGAATGTGACGATCTTCGCGTCACCACCTTGAACGAGAGTGTCGAAGTGGTGATCGATGTCGCCCATTACCATCAGCAAGCGTTAGCGCTTCGTACCCGTTGGCGTTACCAAATCTTCGGTGATGCGCGGGTAGAACTGAATGTTGAGGTGATGCTGTGTTCTGATTTACCGCCGCTGCCAAGAGTGGGGTTAACGCTCGCATTACCAGTGGCAGAAAACCCAGTGTCTTGGTTTGGTCGCGGGCCGCATGAGAATTATCCGGATCGTTTGCAATCGGCGCATGTGGGGCGATACACCGCCACGGTGGATGAGCTGCATACACCGTACATTTTCCCGAGCGAAAATGGTTTGCGTTGTGATACTCGCCAGCTACAAGTGGGCGCTTTGGTGGTGGAAGGGCATTTTCACTTCTCGCTCAGTCGCTACTCACAAACGATGTTGGATAAAGCCAAACACAGCAACGAGTTGGTGGCGGGCGATAAGTGGTATCTCAATCTGGATGCGCAGCATATGGGCGTGGGCGGCGATGATTCGTGGAGCCAAAGTGTGCACCCTGAATTTTTGCTCACTCAGCCGCACTATCAGTATCAGCTCACCTTACGTGTGAAAGCGTCATCCCCACAATAAGCCAGAGAGCCTTAAGGCTCTCTTTTTTGTGCCACGCTGTCGCGGCGAACGATGGTGGGCGAAAAGATCATCGGATCATTTTCACGCGGTGCATCGGTTGCCAAAGCAAGAGCCAACTGAGTGGCTTTTTCTGCCATCAGTTGGATTGGGTAACGCACGGTCGTCAGGCGTGGGCGTAAGTAGCGCGAAATCAGGGCATCGTCAAAACCAATCACTGAGACATGTTCAGGAACCGAATGCCCATTTTCCTCAAGTACCAACAGGGCTCCAGCGGCCATATTGTCGTTGTAAGCGACCACTGCGGTAAAAGGCAGTGATTTCACCAGTAGGTTAGTCATCGCCTGTTCGCCGCCTTCACTGTCTGGGCTGGCTTTTTCAATATAGCTGCTGCTTAGGGGGATGCCATGTTCGTTCAAGGCTTGTTGATAGCCCGCAATACGCTGATCGGCATCCTCAATTTGATGAGAGGAGCTGATGCAAGCAATGTTTCTATGTCCTTGACGGATGAGAAAATCGGTTGCTAAATAAGCACCTTTCTGGTTGTCGAGTGAAATACAGCGATCGGCGAGCTGAGGAATATGGCGATTGATCAACACCAGCGTTTTTACCTCGTTGGCGTACTCAATCAGCTCTTCATTGGGAAGCGCTTTGGAGTGGATGACCAGTGCATCACAGCGGCTGTTGATGAGCAGTTCCAGCGCGCGGCGCTCTTCTTCCGCTCGGTGGTAGCCGTTGCCGATCAGCAAATGTTTTCCTTCGCGGTGGGCGACAGTGTCGACGGCTTTGACTAAAGTTCCAAAGAAGGGATCAGAAACATCGCTGACCAAGACCCCTATGGTATTGGTGCTTTGATTGACTAAAGCGCGAGCCGCGGCGTTCGGACGATAGCCGAGTTTGTGCATCGCACTGGTCACCGTATCAATCGAGGCTTGGCTGGCTTTCGGGGATTTGTTGATGACGCGTGAAACCGTTGCCACAGATACACCGGCTTCACGTGCTACGTCTTTTATGGTTGCCATAAGATTCCTTCTCTATCACAGGCGCAATAGTAGCGCTCCCTGTGAAAACAGCGCAATTGTAACTGAGTACATAAGAGTGAATTGTGAGCCATGACGCTTGTTCAACAGGGATTGGCGTAAAGTGTAAACGTTTTTAATGATTAAGAAGGATAAGAGTTATGGACTCGGCGTTTTTGACGGTAGGGTACGATGATTTTGCGCGGCTGGATTTACGTATTGGCACCATTGTTGAGGCAAAGCTTCATCCTCGTTCGACCCGCAACTATATTGTGCAGATTGCGTTGGGAGAGCAGATGTTGCAAGCCGTCACCGCGTTAGCACCTTATTACTCGGCAGAACAATTACTCAATCAACAAGTGGTGGTGCTGTGCAATCTCAAACCGAGCTTGGTAGCTGGTGTAGAATCCCACTGCATGCTGCTGTGCGCGGAAACGCAAGATGGAGAAGAGAGTGTATTGCTCACCCCACAACGGATTATCGCCAATGGGGTGAGAATCGTTTAGCGTACTGCGGCAATCAGTTGATCAATCAAGCCATGCTGCTCCGGTTTTACCCCCGCCAAGTTGCCGTATTTGGGGGCGTGGCGGTCATTGTCTAACGGATGTTGCCAGCCCAAGGTTTGCTCGACAAATTGCCGTGCAAACGCTTCGGAAAACTCAAGGCAGCCACTGAGTACGGTATCGACATAGGTTTGCACGATCGGGCTTTGTGAACAGGGCGGTTGATGCTGCTCGGTGACGTAAATCCAAATCGGTTTTTCTGGATCAAAATGCTCTTGTGTGTGAATACGATCCGCGGTTAAAGCGATGCGCTGATAACCACGCTCACGGCGATCAAATTCCGCTAACGCAACCTCATCAATTTCCAACAGCACGCCATTAATTTGCCCGTCGCCTTGATGAACCACTAAGGGTGAAAGAATGTAACTGTCATCGATTTTGCCAAAATAGCGCACCAATCCGGTTGCGCTGGCGGGAATGGCTCGTCCAGTCTGGCCGGTTAAACGGCGTGAGGCAGAATTAATCAGGCTTCCATAGCCAAAGATGTACATGATGAGTTCCTGTAACGATTTACGATTGATTATCAAAAAAGCGCAGACGGCGCAAAATCCAAAACTCTAAGCCGAAAATTAGCCCAAGTCCTGCACAAAACAGCCCAAAGGCGATGGGCGATTCAGTCCCCGGAATGCCGCCAACGTTCACGCCTAACAAACCCGTTAAGAAACTGGTCGGCAGGAAAATTGCCGCGATCACGGAAAACAAATACGTGTTCTGGTTCATCTTCTCTGCATGGTACTGGCGCAGTTCACCTTTGATGATTTCCAGCTCACTCAAGAAGAAGTCCAAGGTTTCGTTAATCCGCGTTACCGTGTTGACGCTGTGGCGCAAACGTAAATGTTGGCTCTGCGCCAGGGCGACTTCCGAATTGAGATAATCATCCAAAGCGTATTGCTGCGGCTTAATGAAACGCTTCAATTTGAGCAGTGATTTATGGGTTTGCATCAGCTCATTACTGAGTTCGAGTTCTTCATCAAACTGGGTGATGCGTTCCTCAATCTGGTCGAGATAGAGGTCGATGTTTTTATTCAGTTCATCGACTACACGCACAATCAGTTCTGCCAAATTGGATGGGCCTTGGCCGGCTTCAAGCGCTGTACGCACGGTACTGATCGCTTTCGAAGGTGTTTTACGAGTCGAGATCAACGCGCCGTGATAATAGAGAATACGCACACTGAGCATATCCGCAGGATCCGCGTTATCGTTAAGATTCACCCCACGCAAGATCAGCAGAAAGTTCTGTTCATCATACTGCTCAAACAGGGGGCGAGTATCTTCGGCCAACAAACTGTCGATAACCGAAGAGGGAACATTTTGGTCGAGTAACCACTCGCGCAGCCCTTTAGCATCGCGTTGGCAGTGATACCAATCACCGGCTTGTAGTGTTTGCAATTGAGCAGGATGTCGCTTTGGCGCGGAATCGCCAAAACGCCAGTGATCGATGAGAAACTCCATGGTGATCCTTGTTTCAAAACCTTGATGGCAAGAAAGTAACAATGGAGCGATAAAGAGTCAAAGCCCAGAATATTTCTGGGCTTTGATTAGAGAAGGATATTCCCTTCCTACTTGAAGTTGCAGCGGTGTTGGCTACGTTCGTTCACCCCAATCACATAGTCTATCTATGCTCATGGGGACTCACTCACTTGCCGCCTACCTGCAACTCCAAGTTGTTTGGGAATAAACGGTTTAAAAACCACGCATTTGAATGCGGCGTAAGAACTCGGTCATGATGCGATCGTAGAGCAGATCGCCCAAGAAGGCGTCTTCCACATGGTGATCGATACTTGGGTTATCATTCACTTCAATTACGTAAACTTGACCATCAATCTCTTTAAGATCCACACCGTAGAGTCCGCCACCAATCAGGTTTGCGGCTTTGACCGCCACATCGACCACATGCTTCGGTACTTGTTTGAGATCGAGCGTTTCAAAGCCACCTGCGGTCACGCGGCCGCTGTTATGGTGTTGGTAAATCTGCCAGTGGCCACGGCTCATCATGTACTTACAAGCAAAAATCGCTTGACGGTTCATCACCCCGATACGCCAGTCAAAGTCGGTCGGCATAAAGGCTTGCGCCAAAATCAGCGCGCTTTTCTCAAACAGGGTACCGGCTTCTTTCTCCAGCTCTTGCTCATTGCGCACTTTCACCACACCGCGAGAAAAGGCACCATCAGGAATTTTCAGCACCATAGGGAAATCCAACTGCTCCATCAGCCCGGTTTTCCACTCTGGGTCAAAACTGCGGATGATCACGCTCTTCGGTGCGGGTACCTTGTTGGTTTCCAACAGCTCAGTCAAAAATACCTTGTTGGTGCATTTCATGATCGATTCAGAGTCATCCATCACCACTAAGCCCATCTTCTCAGCGGTTTTCGCGAAGCGATAGGTGTAGTTACTGATGTTGGTGGTGGCGCGAATAAACAGACCATCAAATTCCCCCAAACGCGACAAATCATCCGGTGAAATGGTTTCCAAGTTCATACCCAAACGGTTGGCGGCGCGATGGAAACGTTTGAGCGCAGAAGCATCAGACGGTGGCATTTTTTCATCTGGGTCGACCAGCATTGCGATGTCGTAGCGGTACTTCTTCTCTTGCTTTGGACGACGCCACACTTTGGTAGAGAACATTTCTAGAGACTCAATGAAGAAATCCTGCTCGGGGTCTTCTAAGTCTTGAAACGGGAAGGGAGCGATTTTGATGATCTGCCATTGCCCTTGGTATTTGTGCATTTCCAGTTCAATCACGGGCACCATGAACTGCTCAAACAGGCGGCGCGCCAGTTTTTCTAAGCCTTTTTGTGGAGTGCGGCCAAAGTAAATTTTGGTGTTGATGACGTCAGTGCCACTGTTCAGTTTGTGCATCTTGATCAGGCCGGAAGAGAGGAAAAACGGCTGATTGATGTCATTAATCGCCATCACGCGCGGGATCACGCGGTGGCCACGGGCTTCGGCCATCAAGGAAACATAGTAACCGCTACTCATGTAGCCGTAATCGCGACACAGGTTGACTACCTGTACACTGCGGTGATTGAATTTCCAGTCAGTATCGAGATATTGATCGACACTAACAACTTGTTCTGAAGGGAAATATTGTTGCCAGTCACTGACCTGATCGGTCACGATTAAAAGGTTAGCCATCGGTATATTCTTCCTATTGTCATAGGTTTATGCCCTTCCTACTTGTCATGGCAGCGGTGTTGGCTAGGTTCATTCACCCCAAACATAGAGTGAACTATGCTCATGGGGATGAATTCACTTGCTGCCTACCTGCAACTCCAAGTCGTTTGGGGCTATTATGTGAGTCGCAATCTCGTCAATCCACTCATTATTTAAGGACGTTGAATGGACATTCGTCGTGCCAATAGCGCTGATCTCAATGCGCTCAATGCGTTAGAACAACAGCTTTTTGACGGGGATAGAATCTCTCCTCGCCAAATGAAGCGTTTTTTACATTCCGACCATGCGGCGTTATTCGTGGCAGATGCCGGCGACCAGCTGGCGGGATATGCATTGCTTCTATTTCATCAAGGTACACAGCTATCAAGATTGTATTCGATTGCCGTAAAACCTGAATTCAGAGGGCAGAGAATTGCTCAGAGTTTAGTCGAGCAATGCGAGCGTGCTGCTCTTGATCAAGGCTCAACTACATTACGGCTGGAAGTGCGTGAAGACAATACCGCCGCCCTAAAATTATATGAAAAGATGGGCTATAAAACCTTGAAGTTGCTCATCCATTACTATGACGATTTGTGCGATGGGCGCAGAATGCAGAAAAGGTTAACGCCTCAAGAGTCCAAAGTCTTGCTGCCGATGCCTTTGTATGTACAAACCACGCCATTTACTTGTGGTGCAGCCTGTCTGTTAATGAGTTTTGCCTGCTTGGATAAAACCTTTGAGCCGAGCCGCACGCAAGAGATGCAGCTGTGGCGTGAAGCCACCACGATTTTTATGGCGGCTGGGCATGGTGGCTGCAGTGGCCAAGGTTTGGCGCTGGCCGCCGCAAGACGTGGCTATCATGTTGAGCTATGGAATCAATCTCGATCAACGCCTTTTATTGATAGCGTACGTGACCCCAACAAAAAGCAGATCATTGAGTTAGTGCACCAAGATTTTTGCCAGCAACTTACCGAGCAAGATGTGAGTATGATTGATGCGCCGCCATCGCAAGCCCAGCTTGAAGAGTGGGTACGGCAAGGAGCCTGTGTGCTGCTGCTCATTAGCACGTACCGTTTTGATGGTAAGAAAGAGCCGCACTGGATTGTGCTCAGTGGCTTGAGTGATAAGTTCTTCTTTTTCCACGATCCGCATGCAGAATCGGAAGAGCATGTGAGCGGTTCGGGTTATATTCCGGTGGGCAAAGCGGCACTGTCGCAAATCATCGGCTTTGGTAAGCAAAAGCAGATCGCTTGTGTGGTGATCACACCTCGCCTATAGAGTTTGAGTGAAACACACATCAAAAAGTCATAATGACTCGATTTTTCGGTGTCATTATGACTTTTCCTTTTTCTAGTCTATTGATTTTAAATATGAATTATCTTGGCTTGGTTTGTGCTCATCACTGGTTCGGTCTGTGATGAAGTCGGCGAAGGAGCCAAAGTGATCAACATTATCGATAAACGTGTCGAAGAGCGTATTCCTGCCGTACTGCGGTTGGGATTTCGTCCTTTCTTCTTACTTGGCAGTGTTTATGCCGTGGTGGCGATTGTGGCTTGGGTGTGGATGTTTCAAACCGGACAACCGCCACGCTTGCAAGTCCCCGCGCTGTGGTGGCATGTGCATGAAATGCTGTTTGGTTTTGCGATGGCGATTGTGGCCGGATTTCTGCTCACGGCGGTGCAAAACTGGACGGGCATTACTGGCACGAAAAGTCACCGTTTAGCTCTCATTGTGGCTTTGTGGCTAATGGTGCGGATTCTGTTTTGGTTACCTGTGCCGCTCTGGTTAACGTCGAGTATTGAAGCGCTATTTCTTCTGGCGGTGGCCTATGAAGTGGGGTTACGGGTGGTAAAAGCCAAAGGTTGGCGCAACCTATTTTTTATCCCTCTGTTTCTGTTGGCGATTGCCGCTAACTTTGCCAGCTACGCCACCATTAAAGGCATGCCGCCATTCCCGAGCAGTGCGGTGTGGCAAGCCATGCTGTGGTGGTTTATGTTGCTGCTTTCGGTGATGGGCGGGCGAGTGATTCCGTTTTTTACTGCAAGACGCTTTCAATTTACCAAAGCGGAGCCGATTTTGGCTTTGGATGTGATCGCAAACGGTAGCTTACTGGCGCTGTTTGTACTTAGTTTCTTCCCATTGACCACGGCACAACTCGGCCAGCCTTTGATGCTGTTAGCTGGCGTCGCGCAATTGATCCGCTTTTTACGTTGGCAGTCTTGGCGTACAGTGAGTGAGCCTTTAGTCTGGTCACTGCATGCTGCCTATCTGTGTATCCCGCTGAGTTTGCTGCTGCGCGGGGGAGTGAATAACGCTTGGCTGAACCACAACTTACTGCATTTATTTGCGATTGGTGCGCTCTCTGGCCTAGTTTTAAGCATGATTGCGCGTGTCACTATGGGGCATACGGGACGAGCGATTTATCAAGGCCCTAACATGCAATGGGCATTTATCGCTTTGTTGCTTGCTGCACTTGTGCGCAGTTTCGGTGTGGGTTTGCTGCCGCAGCAGTTGCTGATTTGGGTGAACCTGAGCGCTGCGCTGTGGGTGATTGCGTTTGCACTGTTTGTGCTGCGCTTTGGCGCAATGTTGCTAAAACCAAGAGTGGATGGTCATCCCGGTTAAGCGTATTGAAATGCAAGATTTGAGATAAAAAAATGGCTTGGAAATTCAAGCCATTTTTCTTGCATCACGAACGTATCAAGATCAGTTGTTCTTGTGCAGTTCGCTGTTGAGTTCCACGGCCGATTTGTTGGCCAGACACTCAATTTGTCCAGTCAGTGAGTTACGACGGAACAGCAAATCCGAAACGCCAGCCAGATCGCGTGCTTTAACGATATCGACTTGGTTGCCATCTTTATCCAGCGTGCGCACTTTGGTGCCGGCCGTCACGTACAAGCCTGATTCCACAGTACAGCGATCGCCAAGTGGGAAGCCCAAGCCTGCGTTTGCACCAAGCAGAGAGTTTTCACCAATCGATACCACTACTTTGCCGCCGCCAGACAGCGTACCCATGATGGATGCGCCGCCGCCGATGTCTGAGCCATTGCCCACCACAACACCCGCAGAAATACGGCCTTCAACCATGCTCACGCCAGTGGTACCCGCGTTGAAGTTGATGAAGCCTTCATGCATGACTGTGGTGCCTTCACCCACATGTGCGCCAAGACGTACGCGAGAAGTGTCCGCGATACGAATACCTGCAGGGACCACGTAATCGACCATTTTCGGGAATTTGTCGACGCAATCGACCGTCAGCACTCGGCCAGCCAGACGCGCTTCGATTTGGCGCTCTGCCAGTTCTGGAAGATCAATGGGGCCTTCATTGGTCCATGCGATGTTGTGCAGCAGACCGAAAATGCCATCCAGTACCGTACCGTGTGGTTTAACCAGACGGTGAGAAATCAGTTGTAGCTTGAGGTAGCCTTCAGCCACGCTTTGTGGCTTTTCATCGCTGGCCAGAATCACCAGCACGAGAGGCTGTTTGGCATTGGCAGCTTTATCAGCAAATGCTGCGCTTGCGACTTGTTGATGAGCGGCGAAAACTGCGGCTAATTGCGCGCTTTGTGCCGCGGTAATGTCTAGCGCTTGATTGCCTTCTTGGTAACCCACGATCGGTGCCAATGCCGCAACCAAAGCGTCGCTAGGAGCCAGAATGGGGGGTGGGAAGAAGGCTTCAATAATTTTTCCATCACGATTTTTGGTCGCGGTTGCTAGACCTAAAGCAAAGTACGCCATGTGTATTCTCCATCATCAAATGTGGGTTGAGCTGTTTGCCCGCTTGTCATACATGGACAAAGCAAAGGCATTGAGTTGAGCATCCACAGCTCAACCGATAGGTGGTTCATCATAAAGAGTGGTTGAGCAGGATAAAAGACCGCAGAGGCAATACGTCTGTAGAAGAATGCATTTTGTCTTTTTAAAGTGATCCCCGTCCTACTTGAAGCTGTAGCGGTGTTGGCTACGTTCGTTTTTCGCAGTACTTCGTTTGTGAGCCAACCTCAGCAAATAAAAAAAACCGCTGGTTTCACTCAGCGGTTTTCTTGATTAGGCAGCGTCGTCGACCGACTCATCGTCATCACTGTCTGCAACCGCTTTCGGCTTCTTGCCCGTTGCTGGAGCAGGTTTACGCTTGGCTCCCAGTGCGCACAGTACGTCTTCTTTGTTTTGAGCCAAGAACATCGCCAGCTCTTCTTGCTTGGCTTCATCTTCGATCAGAGCACTTTTACCCAGCAGTTCGAACAACTCGTCTGCCATATCCAGCATTTTGTCATAAGCGTCAGCTTCGGCTTTCGAGGTAAAAGTCATTTTCTCTTCTCCGTTGCGCTCCACCACGTACTTCACGATAACAGCCATGGTTAATCCTCTAGTTTGTCGCTAAAAATAACTGGCTGTTTATACAGTTTTCATTCACTAAAGTCCAGTTGCGACCACCAAAATGCGCGCTGAGTCATATCCCTTGATTCACTGATTAATCGAGTTGCAGTAGGGCGCTTTGGCTCGCCCATTGGGGACAAAATTCAATGAACTGCCGTAGCAGTGGGTTTTGGTATTTCTCTTTATGAACCAACATCCAGAAGCGACGTTTCATATCGAGCGGGACATTGAGAATCACCACGCGCCCATCTTGTTGAGGCGTTTTCGCGGCTAATCGAGACAAGCAACCTAGCCCTAAACCGGAAGAGACACTATTGATCAGCGCTTCGGTGGTATTGAGTTCAAACGCTTCAATCCAGTGCTCGATGCGTGGCGCAATCACACGTAAGAAAAACTCGCGCGAGCCAGAACCTGCTTCACGCAGCACCCAATCACTGTGTTCAAAATCGCTCATGACCAAGCGCTCTTGCTGCGCGAGAGGATGATCGGGCGCACAGATGATACACATCTCATCTTGGCTAAACTGAGTAGAGATGAGCTCGGGATGTAGCGTTTTGCCTTCAATCAGACCGATATCGAGCTCGTAATCGACCAGCTTTTGGCACACTTGCGCTGAGTTGGAAATAAACAGGCTTTGTGACGGATGAGGATGCAACTGCCTAAAAGCACTGATCAGATAAGGTGCAACTTGATTACCTATGGTGTCACTCGAACCGATGCGCAGTTTGCCGGTAAGCACCTGCTGCTCTGCAAACAAACGGTCGATATCTTTGGCGCGTTGCAGCAGTTCATCGGCCATTGGCAGCAGTTTTTGCCCTTCTTGATTGAGCACCAAACGGTTGTTGACGCGATCAAACAGTGCGTGACCAAGCTGTTTTTCCAGCTCTGACAGCGCGACACTGACCGCGGCTTTGGAGAGGCACAGCACTTCTGCGGCGACAGTCAAACTTTTATGTTGAGTGATGGTGGTGAAAACCCGCAATTGTTTGAGCGAAATATGGCTAGCCATGGCGACCGTTTAGTTTTATTGAACATGTGTTAGAAATAATTAGATAGTTGAAAACAAAGTGCAAGCGTAAGATGCGTTTATTAACCGATAACCATCAATAGAGAGACAGTATGATTCGAGCAGCAAAAGCGAAAGTGATGGGAGCGCCGACCCCAATGGCCGGCCTCGCGCTAGGGATTGCGAGCTTGGGATGGAGTTGGGAAAACATGATTGCGGCACACGGTGTCGCGCAGTGGGTGGGTGCAGCAATCGCCAGTGTGCTATTGATTGTGCTGGCCTTTAAATTTTTATGGCACGGTCACTTGTTACGCCAAGATTTGGCGCATCCGGTAGTGGGCAGTGTGGTGCCAACCTTTGCCATGGCAACCATGGTGGTATCGGCGTCGCTGGGGCATTTTTACCCTGTGGCTGGCGATGCTTTGTGGCTGTTTGCTGTGGGCTTACACATTCTGTTTTTGGTGAGTTTTTTGTATCACCGCGCACAAGCGTTTGAGCTGCACCACATGGTGCCAAGCTGGTTTGTGCCTCCTGTCGGCATTATTGTCGCTGACGTTTCTTTCTCGGGCCATCCTGCGTTAGCGCCAATTGCCTACGCGTGTTTAGTGTTTGGCATGCTGGCTTACGCCGTGATGCTGCCTATGATGATCTATCGTTTTATTTTTACACATGAAATTCCAGATGCGGCGAAGCCAACATTGGCGATCATGGCCGCGCCAGCCAGCCTCTCTCTGGCGGGGTATTTGACCGTAGTGTCCGAGCCTTCACCTGTGATTGTGGCGCTGCTGTTTGGCATTGCGGTGCTGATGACCGCCATCATCTACTTGGCGTTCACGCGCTTACTGCGTCTGCCTTTTAGTCCCGGCTACGCGGCATTCACCTTCCCGATGGTGATTGGTGCGACCGCGCTGTTTAAAATGGCGCACTGGATGGAAAATATCGGTGTAGCAGAGCATTACGTAGCACAAGTGCATTGGTTAGCGAGCCTTGAGCTGATCGTAGCCACGGTGGTGGTGAGCTATGTTGCGATTCGTTATCTGGCCTTTTATCAACCACACAAAGTGTTAGTGGGTTCTCGTTAACCATTCCCTTCCTACTTGAAGTTGCAGCGGTGTTGGCTACGTTCGTTCACCCCAATCACATAGTTTGTCTATGCTCATGGGGACTCACTCACTTGCCGCCTACCTGCAACTCCAAGTTGTTTGGGGATATATTGAGATCCTAGCCCGCGCTTTTTTATCCTTCCCGACATGCACTTATGCTACTCTCAGCTCATGATGAGTCGAGCAGCATGAGTGCATTGTGTTTACGGTCTACCACTCCAACCAAGTTGAAACGCTGAAGATCCTGTTGGTGCATTTAATCAAAAATGAACCGTTGGACGATCCCTTTATTCCTGAGAGCATTTTGGTGCAAAGCCCCGGCATGTCGCAGTGGCTGAAAATGGCGCTGGCTAGCGAATTAGGGGTTGCCGCGAATCTTGAGTTTCCTCTACCGGCAACCTTTATCTGGCAGATGTTTACTCAAGTGTTGCCCGATGTGCCGCAGCGCAGCGCCTTCAATAAAGAAGCCATGAGTTGGCGTTTGATGGAGCTACTGCCCAAGCTGCTTGACCGAGCCGAATTCCAACCGCTGCAACGCTATTTACAAGACGATGAAGATGATTCTAAGCGCTTCCAATTAGCGGAAAAAATTGCCGATATTTTTGATGGTTACTTGGTGTATCGCCCCGACTGGATTTTAAGTTGGGAAGCGGGGGAAGAGGTGGCGGAAATCGCTGACCAACACCCGTGGCAGCCGATTTTGTGGCGTGAACTCTACGCTTACACGCATAAGCAAGGGCACTCGATTTATCACCGTGCTAACCTCTATCAGCGTTTTATTGAACAGTTGGCGAGTGGCGATTTTGATCGCAGCACATGGCCTAAGCGGTTGTTCATCTTCGGTATTTCTGCGCTGCCGCCCCGTTATATTGATGCGCTGCGCGCGATGGGGGAGCATATCGACGTGCACCTGATGCTGACCAACCCTTGTCAGCACTATTGGGGCGACATTCGTGACCGTAAATATCTGGCGCGAGTGGCAGCGCAAAAACGCAAGCTCCTGCACATTAACGGTGAGCAAGTCACTGTTGGCAGTGAAGTCTCGCCGCTCAAAGGCGATGTGGAAAACTATCTGCAAGAGTCGATGCACCTGAGTCACGCGGTGGGCAATAGCTTACTGGCCTCGATGGGCAAAATGGGGCGCGATAATCTCTATCTTCTGGCACAAAACGATCAGTCTGAATTAGAGCTGTTTATTGAGATTCAACGCGACTCGCTGCTGCATCACATCCAAGCAGATATTTTGCATCTGCAAGAGCATCAAGACGATGCCAAGTTTGCCAGCAGCGGTCATAAACCCAGCATTGCCGCGCAGGATGATTCCCTGCAGATTGCCCTATGTCACAGCCCAATTCGTGAAGTGGAAGTGCTGCACGACCGACTGCTGGCCGAGTTTGAGCGTGACCCTAGCCTGAAACCGCGCGATGTGATTGTGATGGTGCCTGACATTAACGCCTACGCGCCTTACATTCAGGCGGTGTTTGGCAACGCGCCCGGCGAGCGTTTTATTCCGTTTTCAATTTCCGATCGCAGCGCCGATCAGGAAAGCCCTATCTTAACCGCCTTCTTGCAGTTGTTAGCGCTGCCGCAATCACGCTGTCTGGCTTCTGAACTGCTTGAGCTACTTGAAACCCCGGCGATTATGGCGCGTTTTGCGATTGACGAAGAAGAGTTTGCCACTGCCAAACGTTGGGTCGAAGAAGCGGGCATTCGTTGGGGGCTGAATAGCGACACGGGTGCGGAGTTTGAACTGCCCGCCAGTGAACAAAATACGTGGCAGTTTGGCATTGAACGTATGTTACTGGGTTACGCCATGCCGGCTGAAGCGGGATTGTATGAACTTGGCGGCCAGTGGCTTGCTCCTTATAACCAAGTCCAAGGTATGAGCGCTGAGTTGGCGGGTAAGCTCGCACACTTTGTGGAAACGCTCAGCGATCTGCGTAGCCAACTGGCGCAAACCCAAAGCATGGAACAGTGGCGTTATTGGCTCAACGAGCTGTTGGAGCGCTGTTTTAGTGTCGATCTGCAAGGTGAGCTGGCGCTGAAAACCATCCGCGATAGTTTGGTGAACCTAAAACAGCAGTTGGCCGACGCGGGCTACCAACAAGCGATTTCACCGGCCATTATTCGCCAAGTGCTGACCAATAAACTCTCCGGAACTCGGATTAGCCAACGCTTTTTAGCGGGACAAGTGAACTTCTGTACCCTGATGCCGATGCGTTCGATCCCGTTTCGCCGAGTGTGCCTGCTTGGCATGAATGATGGGGTTTATCCACCCAATGAAATGGTGGAGGGGTTTGACCTGCGCAATGTGCAGCGCCGAGTCGGCGACCGTTCACGGCGTGAAGAATCACGCTACCTATTTCTCGAAGCCTTGTTGTCAGCCAAAGAACAGCTTTATATCAGCTATGTCGGCCGCTCGATTCAAGATAACAGCGAGCGCGTGCCTTCAGTGCTGGTCAGCGAGCTTTTGGAATATTGCGAGCAGAACTACTGCTTGGCAGGCGATGAAAATCTAGAAAGTGATGACTCAGGACGCCGTTTGGTTGAGCACTTAACCACTCAGTATCCTATGGTGCCGTTCAGCCCGCAGGCGTTTATCGCTGGCAGTTTTGCCCGTGAATGGCTGCCTGCAGCGCGTCGCCAAGGGCAGAGCAGCGCAGATTTTCTCACCCCACTCAGTGATTATCTGCTCGAAGTGAGTTGGCCGATGGAGCTGGATCTGGTTGAGCTGCAACGTTTTTGGCGTCTGCCGGTGGCGTATTTTTTCAAACGCCGCTTGAAAGTGAGCTTTGAGCCGCCGCTGGCTGTGCTGGAAGATGATGAGCCGTTTGCTTTGGATGGATTGAGCGCGTATCAGTTGCGTGATGAGTTAGTGGAAAATCTGCTGGCTTGCTGTGATGGCGCAGAGCGCGACCAAGTGGTGGCGCAGTTTGCTAAGCAGCAACGAGCGCAAGGCAAGTTGCCGGTGGCGGCGTTTGGCGATCTTGAATTGGCGCAAAGTGCGCAGCAAGCTTTGGCGCTGGCGGAAAAAATTGGCTTTTTGTGTCACCAACCACTGGAAGATGAAGAGATTGATCTACGCTTGCAGCCCTTTGACGATGGCCGAGAAGTCTTACTACGTGGTTGGCTCGTGAAGCGTTATCAATCTGGCTTGGTGCGCGCACGCAGTGGCGCGATTCGCTCGGAAGATTTATTAGCCGCATGGATTGATCATCTTTGCTTGGCGGTGAGCGGCAAAGCCGTCACGACCCATTTGATTGGTTATGAGCGCAAAGAAGGAGTGCAGCACCAAATGCTGCCGCCACTTAATGACGCGCAGCAAGCCAAGGCGCTACTGAGTGAACTGGTGGCGCTGTTTTGCCAAGGCATGAACCAGCCTTTGGCTTATTTCCCGAAAACGGCGTTGGCTTGCGTTGAGGCGGGATTTTCCCGTGGCAAATGGCAGGAAGATGAAGAGAAGTCCTACAAGAAAATGGCGGACACCTTCAACGATAGCTTTTACATCAAGGGTGAAGGCGGTAATCGCTACATCGCGCGTATTTGGCCGCAGTGGAGTAATGAACTGGCAAAATCGCTGCGCCAATTGGCCATCACAGTGCTGCAAACACCGCGTTTACAAGTGCAAGATGCCAAACAGGTTTAATCATGAATGACGTGGGAAGTGGGTGGCCGCCAGAAAATCATTATTGGTGTAGGGCGTTCGCTGTACGGCCACAGGTCAGAGGGACCTAAATTCTTGTGTAACCAATGAATTTGTTAACGTGCGCGCAGTGTAAAGCGCCGCCTTGGCTTGTGCCGTGAAGTGGATCCCATAAGCCCATACTCAATCACGGTTTTTAGTTTAATGCAGAGAAATATTCGTTTTAGGTCACATCTCTGTCATCGGTAGATAGAAGGATTAAGGCTGATGAGTGCCGATTCAAATAAGCTCGCTGTTACGCTCGATACGTTGCGTTTTCCTTTGCATGGAGCGCGGCTGATTGAGGCCTCGGCAGGCACCGGAAAAACCTACACCATTGCCGGACTCTATCTGCGTCTGGTGCTTGGACATGGCTGCGCGGAAACTCGTCACGCGCATCCACTGAGTGTGGATCAAATTCTGGTGGTGACTTTTACCGAAGCGGCCACTGCAGAGCTGCGTGACCGTATTCGTCGCCGCTTGCACGATGCGCGCCTCGCTTTTGCTCGTGGCGCGAGTGACGATCCGCTGCTTCGCTCCCTGCTGGCTGAATTTACCGATCACAACTTAGCCGTCTCTTTGTTGCTGAGTGCCGAGCGGCAGATGGATGAAGCAGCGATTTTCACCATCCACGGTTTTTGCCAACGGATGCTGACGCAAAATGCGTTTGAATCGGGCAGTCGCTTTGAAAATGAATTCGTCACTGATGAAAGTAGTCTCAAAGCTCAAGTGGTGGCCGATTATTGGCGCAGACAGTTCTACCCTTTGCCCATTGCCCTCGCGAGCGAAGTGCGCCGCTTATGGCCTGCACCCTCTGCACTGTTGGCTGAGATTGCCGGTTATCTTTCTGGGCCGCCAGTCAAACTGACCACACCTTTGATGGAAGGGGATTTGGCCGCGCTGCAACAAGCGCAGATAGCGCGCATTAGCGAGATTAAGCAGCACTGGTTAGCGGAGCGAGAGGAGATTGAGCCCGCAGTAACTGGCTCTGACCTGCACAAAAATAGCCAAAATGCGCTGCTGCGCCGTTTGCCGATTCTGGATGCTTGGGCGCAAAGTGAAACGCACGATCTGCACGTGCCGTCAGAGCTTGAAGAGTTCACCCAAAGCGGGTTGCTTGCCAAATCAAAGAAAGGCAATCCGCCACAATTAGCGCTGTTTGAACGAATAGAAGCATTTCTTGCTGAGCCTGTGTCACTCAAAACACCGCTTTTGGTGCATGCGATTCATCACTGTCGTCACTGGTTGGCGAAAGCCAAATCCACCCATCATTGGCTCTCGTTTGATGACTTACTGACTCAACTCAGCGCTGCGCTCGATAATGATGAGCAAGGGCTATTGGGCGAGCGGATCCGCTCGCTTTATCCGGTGGCGATGATCGACGAATTCCAAGATACCGACCCGCTGCAGTACAGCATTTTCAGTCGGCTGTATCTGGACCATCCGCAGTGTGGCTTGTTGATGATCGGCGACCCGAAACAGGCGATTTACGCCTTCCGTGGCGCCGATATTTTCACTTACATCAAAGCGCGTAATCAGGTGAGCGCTCACTACACCTTGGGTACGAACTGGCGCTCCAGCGCGGCTATGGTGGCGGCCGTGAATCAAGTGTTTAGCTCCGCGACTCATCCGTTTATTTACAGTGATGACATTCCCTTTCAGCCCGTGGCGGCAAGCCCTGGTACTGATAAACGCCATTGGTCACTGGAGGGGCAAGTACAACCAGCCTTGACCTATTGGTGGCCGGAAGATCTCGATAAGCCGCAAAGCAAGACCGATTACTACGCGCAAATGGCTGAGGCGTGTGCGGCGCAAATCCAGCACATTTTGACTGCTTCGGCCTCTGGCGCGGCGGCCTTTCACCGTGGCGAGGCGATTGAAGCGGGCGATCTGGCGGTGCTAGTGCGTACCGGTAATGAAGCGCGTATGGTGCGTGATGCGCTCAGTCAGCAAGGCATCGCCAGTGTTTACCTTTCCAACCGTGACAGCGTGTTTGCCAGTGATGTGGCGCAAGATATTGAACGCTTGCTGCTCGCCGTGTGGCAGCCAGAAGATGAACGCTTGCTCCGTGCGGCCATCGCCTCGAATCTGTTTGCGTTAACCGCCAGCGAGCTGGATGCGCTGAATAACGATGAAAACGAATGGGAACAGTTAATTGCCGAATTTCGTCAATATCGCCGCTTGTGGAGCGAGCGCGGCGTATTGCCGATGCTGCGGGCGGTATTAACTCAGCGCCACATCGCCGAGCGTTGGCTGACGGAAAGTGAAGGTGAGCGCTGGCTCACCGATTATCTGCACATCAGCGAACTCTTGCAGCAAGCGACGCGTGAGATCGATAGCGATCAGGGCTTACTGCGTTTTCTGACTCAGGCGATGGCGGATGCTGCCCAAGGATTGGGGGGCAGTGATGAGCAGATCCAGCGTCTCGAATCTGAGCGGCGTCTGGTGCAGATTGTCACCATCCACAAATCAAAAGGGCTTGAGTACCCGCTGGTGTTTTTGCCGTTTGTGATGAGCTATCGCGAGAGCAGTGAAGGCAAATATTACGATACTGAATCGGCCACTACTTGGGTCGATTTAACCGGCAATGAAGAGGCGTTAGCCAAAGCCGATCAAGAACGTTTGGCAGAAGATTTACGCTTGCTGTATGTGGCGCTCACTCGCGCAGTGTATGGCTGTTTTATTGGGATTGCGCCGCTGCGCAACGGCAATTCGAGCCAAGAGCCGACCTCGGCGCATCGCAGTGCGATGGGGTTTCTGCTGCAAGATGGTCAAGAAGGTGGTATCGCGGATCTGCAGCAAGCGCTGCTTAAACAGTGTGAAAACTTGCCAGATGTCGTGCAATGCCCGCCACCGAAGCGTTTCGAACAAGCGTATCAGCCACCCCAATTGGACGAGCGAGAGCTGACTGCCCGTGAGTTAAGCCAAGCGATTGATCGCCGTTGGCGAGTGACCAGTTACTCAGGCTTGGTGATGCAATCAAGTCATGCTCGCCATGATCCTTTGCAAGAGTTGCCCTTGCTTGAAGTAGGCGGTTTTGATCTTGATAGTGCGCAAGAGCGTGATGGAGCGGCGCTGGAATCTGTCGAGCGTTCGATTTTCAATTTCCCGCGTGGCGCACGCCCCGGCACTTTCTTGCATTCGCTGTTTGAAGAGGTGGATTTCCAGCAATCGGCACACAGTGAACCCAATACTAAAATCATCCTTGATTTGATGGAAAGTGAGCAGATTGAAAGCGAGTGGCTGCCGGTGTTGCAACACTTGGTTGACACCGTATTGAGCACGCCACTGGATGGTAAAGCGCTGCGCTTACAACAAATTATGGCCGCCCAGCGTCTGACCGAGTTGGAGTTTTTATTGCCGATCGAAGTGTTGGATGCGCCAACCCTGAATCGCATCACCCAGCGTCACGATCCGCTTTCGGCACAGGCGGGCGATCTCGGTTTTCATGCGGTGCAAGGCATGCTCAAAGGCTTTATCGATCTGGTGTTTCAATATCAAGGGCGCTATTACGTGCTGGACTGGAAATCCAACCATTTAGGTGACGATCCTGCGGCGTATCATCCACAGCGTTTGAGCGGTGCGATGGCCGATCACCGTTACGATCTGCAATACCAGATTTACGCGTTAGCGCTGCATCGCTTTTTGCGCAGCCGTTTAGCCCATTACAATTACGAGCAGCATTTCGGCGGCGTGTTTTATCTCTTCTTACGCGGGATGGATGGCCGCACCGATCAAGGCGTGTTCCATACCAAGCCAAGCTTGGCCTTGTTAGATGAGTTGGATGGATTGATTGCAGGGCGCGAGCTGGCACAAAGAGCGAGTAAAGCTGGGCAGATGGAGCTTGATTTATGATGTTTTGGGATAGTGAAGTAGCGAAACGTCTGCTGGCACAAGGCGCGCTGCGTCCTTTGGATGTGCAGTTTGCCCGCTTTATTGGCAAGCAAGCCGCATTGGCAGGGCACAACGCTGCAGAAAGTGAACTGTTGAGTGTGCTGAGCGCGGCGCTCAGTGCAGAACTTGGGCGTGGACACATCTGTTTGCCACTGTGGGATGCACAGGGTAATCGCTGCGATCTGGCGGCGCTGATTGGTCTTTATGGTGAAGCGAGTTTGCAGCACAGTGAACGCTGGTTAGCGTTAGACTGGCAAGCCTTACTGCAAGCCTCGCCGTTGGTGGGGAAGCAAGGTGAAGCGGTGCCGTTAATGTTTGATGGCGCAAGGCTCTATCTGCATCGCTACTGGCATTATGAAAAGCAACTGGCAGCGCGATTGACTGAGTTGGCCGCACCCCAACGTTTAAGCCCTGCTGAACTGGCTAACTTGCGTGAACGCCTGAATACCTTATTTGCCCGCGACTATTTAGGCTTGTGGCAAGCACTACAACAAAAGCCGCTGAGTTCGGTCGAGCGGATTCAACTGCTGAATGATCGATTGGATGTGGTGGAGTCGGATGCGCTGGATTGGCCAGCGATTGAAGCTGTAGTCGAAAAAGCGCAGCGTGCCGCGGATTTGCAAGCTTTAGAGCAGCTTATTCCGCTTACTCACTGCTTAAACTGGCAAAAAGTGGCGGCTGCCGTCGCGCTCACGCGCCGTTTTGCGGTGATTTCCGGTGGGCCGGGAACCGGCAAAACCACCACAGTGACCAAGCTTCTGGCGGCGCTGATTAGCCAAAGCATGGCGCAAGGTAAAGTGCCAGAGATCAAATTGATTGCTCCAACCGGTAAAGCCGCGGCACGCTTAACCGAATCGATGGGTAAAGCGGTGAGTCAGCTGGCGATAGAGCCTGAGATCGCCGCGGCGATCCCAAGCACTTCCAGTACCATTCACCGTTTGCTTGGCGCGATTCCGGGCAGCGCTGAGTTTCGTCATCATGCACGTAATCCACTCCATCTTGATCTGTTGGTGGTGGATGAAGCGTCCATGGTCGATCTGCCTTTGATGGTGAAACTGGTCGAAGCGCTGCCCAAGCACGCTCGGTTGATTTTACTTGGCGATAAAGATCAGTTGGCCTCGGTAGAAGCGGGGGCGGTGCTCGGTGATATTTGTACCTTCCTGAACCAAGGTTACGGTAATGAGCAGGGCGCGCAGTTGGCTGAACTGACGGGGTTTGCCTCTTTGCGCCAAACTGCCAGTAAGACGGTGAATCCGGTGGCGGATTGCTTATGCATGCTGCAAAAAAGCTACCGTTTTGATGCACGTTCTGGCATTGGCCAACTGGCGAAAGCGATCAACAGTGGATCTCCGGCGCGCGTTGAAACTGTGTGGCAGCAATCGTTCAGCGATATTGAACATTTTGCCCTTAGTGGCGAGCATTATCAGCAACTGCTGCAAACCTTAGTGCAGGCTTATCGTCCTTATCTGAATTTGCTCAATCAATCGACTGAGCAGTTTGAGTCGACAAAGCAAACCATGCTCACACTAGCCAAATCAGCACTCGATGCGTTTAGTCGCTGCCGATTATTGTGCGCGTTACGTGAAGGCGATTTTGGGGTGATGGGGCTGAACACTCGCATCGAACGGGCGTTGAATGCGCACAAGCTGATTAAAACTCAAGAAGAGATCTGGTATCACGGGCGACCGATCATGGTCACGCGTAACGATCATGGCTTGGGGCTATACAATGGTGATATCGGTTTGTGTATGCGCGATCGTGACGATGATCAGGGCAGACTGAAAGTCTATTTTGAGCTGCCGGATGGCAGCATTAAAGCCGTGTTACCGAGCCGAGTCCCGCAACATGAAACCGCGTATGCGATGACCATACATAAATCGCAAGGCAGCGAATTTGATTTAACTTTGCTGATTTTACCGCCGGATTACAGTCCGATTCTGACGCGTGAGTTAGTTTACACGGGGATCACAAGGGCGAAAAAACAGCTCAAATTGTATTGCGATAACAAGGTATTGCAGCGGGCAATTAAAGTGAAAACCCAACGGGCGAGTGGCTTAGTGGCAAGGTTGGAGCAGTAAATGCTCCGCCATTCCGTGGCGGCACAGCATTAAAGGTTGGCAAAAGCTTTAGTAAAGGTGATGCTGCGGATCTGGTAACGTTCACGCGATTGGAGCAGAAACGTTTTGAGATTATCACTGACGGGAAATACGCAGTGTACATCAAGCCCGGAGAGGAACTCAGCGTCAGCCATGTCCCAAAAGCTTTGTAGAGAATTACAAATAACGGTTTTCATAGACGATTTGCTCTTAGATACGGAATGTACTCATAAAAGCAATCCATGCGTGAATTGAGAAAGATCTCAAGCGTCAAATCCTGACTCGATGATTGAACAACATTTAATCAAACGCGCGCATTCTACCGATCTCTCTCACAAAATAAAAGCGAAAATCGAAGAAAAAAGATGCAACAATTTGCATCTTTTGTTCACTTCTGTTCACACGCTTTTCAACCTGTTGAATTTAAAGCTGCAGCATCAAAATTTTTGAGCGGCGTTGGTAGTTGTATAAGCTCTTTTTCGCCATCGGTAGCGCTTCGACATCGACTTCATTGAAACCTTGCTCACGGAACCAGTGTGTGCTGTGAGTGGTTAGCACAAATAGGTGACGAATGCCCATTTGCTTGGCTTGATGCTTGCTGTGCACCAATAAATGCAATCCACGGTGGCCATCACGGTATTCGGGATGAATCGCGACACAAGCCATCTCAGCCATGCGTTCTTCTGGATAAGGGTAGAGTGCCGAGCAACCAATCACTAAACCATCTTTGTCGATGATGGTGAATTTATGGATCTCTTGCTCCAACTGTTCACGAGAACGGCGTACCAGAATGCCTTGTTCTTCCAACGGACGAATCAAATCAAAAATACCGCCGATATCATCAATCGTGGCTTGGCGGATCTGCTCAGCACTCGCCATTACGATCTGGGTGCCGATACCATCAAACGAGAACAGCTCTTGGATTAATGCACCATCTTCTTTGTAACTCACCAAGTGACTGCGCGGCACACCCGCGCGGCAGGCTTTTAAAGCGGCGCGCAAAAAACGCATGGTGCTGAAACACTCTTCATCATCTGGCGCGCACTCTTGCTCCATGTTTTTGACGAGGCGTTCAACATCGCTTGGGAAGAGTTCGGCAATCGCATTGCCTTTGGTATCGATGATCCCTTGCTGTGGGCAAAAACCGATCAGCTTGTCGGCTTTAAGTTTTATCGCCACTTGGGTCGCCACTTCCTCAGAAAGCAGATTGAAACACTCACCAGTGACAGAGCTAGCAATCGGGCCAAGCAGCACAATCGAGCCTAAATCCAACATGCGGTTGATGCCTTCCACATCAATCCGGCGAATGCGCCCGCTGTGGCAGTAATCGACACCTTCATCTATACCTAGTGGTTGAGAGATGATGAAATTGCCGCTCACAACGTTGAGTTGAGTGCCCGCCATTGGCGTATTGTTGAGGCTCATTGAAAGACGCGCAGTGATCGCGTGTTGTAGTTGTCCGGCGGCTTGCATCACTAAGCCGAGTGAGGATTCATCAGTGATCCGCACACCTTTGTGGTATGGCGTATCACGTTGATTTTTTTCAAGGATTTGATTGATTTGTGGCCGAGCTCCGTGCACGAGTACCACTTTAACGCCAAGGCTGTGCAGCAGAGCGATATCGCTGATGATGTTAGGAAAATTTTTATCGGCAATCGCTTCTCCTCCCAGCATAACAACCATGGTTTTCCCACGGTGGGCATTAACGTAGGGCGCTGACTGGCGAAATCCTTTGACGAGAGCGGTACTGCGAATTTTCACGGCTGAACATCCTTGGTGTTTAAATATGCGCAAATAATGACTTTTTATTCTTTTTTGAGCAAGCGGTTTTTTATATGACCGATAGAATCCTCGGTTTATTGCAGACCCGTTTATTGCAGGCCCTATGGGTCAAAATAAATGGGATGTAAAACAGAAGGATGACAAAAGTATGAACAGTAAGGTTGAACGCTGCATCAATCTGTATGAGCAGTGCAGTTAATGGTGCAAAGCCTCGCCCCAAGAGGCTTGGATAAAGTGAGATAAAGCGGTATGGCAAAAACGGAAAGCAAAAGTAAAGCCTTGAGTAAAGAGCGTTTATTGCTCTTGCTCGCGATTTTAGGCACCTCCTACGTTTTGATGCTGTACAGCAACATCTTTGGTCGTCTGCAAGAGCAGTGGTTTCCTAAGTCTGAGCTATATGGAATATGGGTTGAGCAGAATGTTGCCCCTTATGCGGCACAAAAAATCACCATTGGCACTCAAGGTATTGTGTTGAATGGGCGTTTAGTCACCACCCATTTTAACTACGATGGCGCTCGACTCGAATTTACGGTGAATGGGCAGCCGTATCAGTTTGAGATCATGCTGGAGAAAAAGCAGATGAAACAGCGTTCGTCCGCTAACTATCAGCCAGTTTATCAATTGTCAGAAAAAGTAAAAAATAATCGCTATTAATCAAACGCCAATTGCACAGTTTCACTGACTTTGTCATGCTCTTGGCAAACATAAACCATGGACCTCTTTTGTGAGTAAACGTCTTCTTTCTCTCGCCAGTTTGGCACTGCTGTTTGGTTGTGCTCAGCAACCTAACGATCGTGCTCAGCAATACCAACAACAAACTTTTCCACACATTTTGAATCGTGCCGATGTGGTTGAATCCAATAAGCCGCGTGACTATACCGAATTCAGTAAACAGAGTGAGTTGGTCGTGCAAGGCTCAGCCTCCATGGCCAAGATCTATCGACCGCTGTATGAACAATTGAATGAGTGGGTTCTGCAAAGCGGAGATCCTGCCACTTTAGCGCAATTTGGTATTCAAGCAGCGCAGTTAGGTGGCGGGGATAAACAAGGTAACGTATTGTTTACTGGCTATTTTTCACCTGTGATTGAGCTGCGTCATCAACCCGACAGCGTGTTTAAATATCCGGTTTACGGCTTGCCAAAATGCAACAAAAACTGCCCCACTCGAGCGGAGATTTACCAAGGTGCGCTGGATGGTCAAGGTTTAGAATTGGGCTATGCGGAGAACTTGATCGATCCTTTCATCATGGAAGTGCAGGGCAGTGGCTTTGTTCACTTTGGGGATGACGATACTTTGGAATACTTCGCTTACGCGGGTAAAAATAACAAGGCTTACGTCAGCATTGGTAAAGTGTTGATTGAACGCGGTTTGGTTGAGCGCGAGAAAATGTCGCTCAAAGCGATCAAAGATTGGGTGCTGGCCAACGATGAAGCCACCGTACGTGAACTGCTTGAGGAAAACCCTTCCTTCGTATTTTTCAAACCCAGCGCCGCGGCACCTGTGAAGGGCAGCGCCGGGATTCCTTTATTGCCGATGGCATCGGTTGCCGGGGACCGTTCAATTTTGCCTATGGGGACGCCAATTCTAGCGGAAGTCCCCCTGCTGAATGCCGATGGCACTTGGTCTGGCGCACATCAACTGCGTTTGTTGATTGTGCTTGATACAGGCGGTGCCGTGAAACAAAACCATCTCGACTTGTACCACGGTATGGGACCACGTGCAGGGTTAGAAGCGGGGCACTATAAGCACTTTGGCCGTGTGTGGAAACTCGGGTTAGAAAACTCGCCTACCCAAGCACCATGGGCATTGCCGCCGGAAAAACAGCAATAGTTTTTCCTGATATTGTGCCGGTAGCAAACTGGACATTTTTGTGAAGAGTGCGTATAAATCGCACTCTTTATTTTTCAGCTAGAGTGGAAATGTGGTTATGCGTGAACTCGATACTCCTGCCTCCGACAGTTACAACCAACGTTTTGGTGGTACGCGCCGTTTGTATGGTTATGACGAAGTCGACATTTTACGTGCCGCGCACGTGTGTGTGATTGGGATTGGTGGTGTCGGTTCATGGGCGGTAGAAGCTCTGGCGCGCACTGGTATTGGTGAGTTGACGTTGATTGATATGGATGATGTGTGTGTCACTAACATCAACCGTCAAATCCATGCCATGACCGGGACGATTGGCAAAAGCAAAATTGAAGTGATGGCGGAGCGCGTTAAGCTCATCAATCCAGAGTGCAAAGTCAATTTGGTGGATGACTTCATCACGCCGGATAATCAACATCTTTATCTCAATAAATCCTTTGATTATGTGTTGGATGCGATTGACAGCTTGAAAGCCAAAGCTTCTCTTCTGGCTTACTGCCGCAGCAACAAAATCAAAGTGATTACAGTCGGAGGTGCGGGCGGACAAACCGATCCAACGCAAATCACCGTGGCCGATTTGACCAAGACGATTCAAGATCCACTGGCGAAAAAGCTCAAAGATCGCCTGCGTCAGCACCACAACTTCCCAACCAATCCAGCGCGTAAATTTGGGATTGATTGTGTTTTCTCGACCGAGCAACTCAAATACCCACAAGCCGATGGTTCGGTATGCGCGACCAAATCAACCGCAGAAGGTCCAAAACGTATGGATTGCGCCAGCGGATTTGGCGCTGCGACGGTAGTGACGGCGACGTTTGGTTTTGTCGCGGTGGCGCGCATCGTCGATAAATTGATTCAAAAGCATAAAGTGAAGGCGTGAGGGCATGATGAGTCCATTTCCCGCTCATCCCTTTGGTGATGACATTAATGCACAAACCGTCTTAGAAACCATGCAAACATTGCGCGGTTGGGAAGATCGTTATCGCCAGATCATCCAATGGGGCAAACTGCTGCCTGTGATGCCAGAAGCGCTGAAAAGTGAGCAAGTTCTTGTCTCGGGCTGTGAAAGTGAAGTGTGGCTAGTGGCAGAGCAGCAAGGTGAGCAGTGGTTTTTCTGCGCGGATTCCGATGCGCGGATTGTGCGCGGTTTGATTGCGATTGTGTTGGCGGCACTGAATGGCAAAACGTCTGCAGAAATTAGCGCGTTTTCTATGGATGACTACTTTGCCGAGCTTGGCTTGCTGGCGCATTTAAGCCCATCACGCGGTAATGGGTTGCAAGCGATTGTGGCGACGATTCAGGCCAAAGCGCATCACTAACGACATACTTTTTCCAAGCAAAAGAGCCTCATAACCATGAGGCTCTTTTGCTATCAGTTCTGCCGATGTTTACAGTAAATCGACCGCTTTATGGATGGCGGCGATCAAGCGTTCCACCTCTTCTGCGCTGTTGTACACTCCGAAAGAAATTCGCACCGTCCCTTTTACGCCAAAGGCATCCATCAAAGGATGAGCACAATGATGCCCCGCACGAACGGCAATTCCTTGTTGATCGAGTAAGGTGGCGAGGTCTTGATGATGTACGCCATCCATCACTAAGCTCAGTACACTGGCGTTAGGCTGATAACCGAGCACGCGAATATCATCGATTTGCGAAATAGCTTGGTAAGCTTGCTGTTGCAGTTGGTGTAAGTGCGCTTCCACGGCGGCTCGATCAAGACTTTGATACCAGTCAATCGCGGTGGCCAGAGCAATGGCACCTGCCACATTCGGCGTGCCTGCTTCAAATTTTCCGGGCAAGCCGGTAAAGGTTGTACCATCAAACGAGACCTTTTCAACCATCTTGCCGCCGCCATGCCAAGGTGGCATGGCTTCTAAAAGCGCCGTTTTGCCGTACAACACACCAATCCCTGCTGGCGCATACAGCTTATGGCCCGAGAATACATAGAAATCCGCATCCAGCGCGCGAACGTCTACGGTTTCATGGACTATGCCTTGAGCGCCATCGATCACCACAATCGCGCCTTGTTGATGTGCGGCTTGGATGACTGCTTCAATCGGCTGGCGAGTTCCCGTGACATTGGTGATATGGGCTAGGGCTACGATTTTGCAGCGTGGTGACAGCAATTGCCGAAAGGCAGCAAGGCCAAATTCACCCGTTGTTGTCATCGGGATTTTGACCACTTTCGCGCCCGTTTGCTCAGCGACCATTTGCCACGGCACGATATTGGCGTGGTGTTCAGTTTCACTGACCAGAATCTCATCCCCAGCTTGTAATGTGCTGCGGGCATAACTTTGTGCAATGAGGTTGAGTGCTTCGGTAGCACCGCGCGTCCAGATAATATTTTTGCTGCTTGGCGCACCAATAAATTGTGCGACTTGTTCACGCGCGCCTTCAAATTGGCTGGTGGCTTGCGCCGTCAAGCTGTGGCTACCGCGATGTACATTGGCATTGTGCTGGCTGTAGTAGTGGCTGATGGCATCAATCACACATTGTGGTTTTTGCGTAGTGGCCGCACTGTCGAGATAGACCAGCGGGTTACCGTTGACGATTTGTTGCAGCGCCGGAAACTGCGCACGGATTGCATCAAGATTGAGCATCAATAAAACCTGAAAGTTCGGTCAGTTGTTGAGGATGAAGAACCATGGGGGCGGCAACGTGTTGCGCCAATTCCACGCCTGCGAGCAGTGCAATCATGGCGAGCGCAAACTCCAGAGCGGTGCCTGGCCCTTGGCTGGTGAGTAAATGTTGCGTGGCATAGTAACAGACGCGCTGACGACTCAGACGCTCTGAAGGAATATGGTCAAAAAAGTTGGGGTGACAAGTCATGCGTGCGCCGACAAATTTCTGCTGTTTGGCGAAAACCAGTGCAGGTGTCGCGCAAATTGCGGCAACCAGTTTGCCTTGTTGTGAGAACGCATCAATCAGTGCAAGTAGCGCAGTACTATCGGCAAACGCTTGCGCTCCGCCCACACCTCCGGGCAGTGCCAGTGCATCAAACGCTTCTGCCGAGCACGCTTCAAGCGTCTGCTCTGCCGTCAGCCAAACACCCCGTGAGCCTTGCACTTGTAACTTGTCGCCGACCGCTGCCATGGTGACCTGAAATCCTGCGCGCACCAAAGTATCGACGATGATGACAGTTTCCATCTCCTCGCTGCCATGGGCTACGGGGACGAGAATTCGTTTGCTCATGCCTTGCTCCAACTCTGCTCTAAGGTTTTGATTTGTTGATATAACGCGCTGTTTACCGGAGTTGCAATGCCATGCTGTTCGCCTTTGCGTACTACGTAACCAGTAATAAAGTCTATCTCGGTTGGACGTCGGTGGAAAACATCTTGATGCATGGAGGAGAGATTGGCCGCCGTAGCTTGGATTACTTGATAAACCCCATCACGCAGTGCTTCAGCCTCACCGCTTATCGCTTCTGCCTGCATAACGGCTGTCACCTCATCTAAAATGGCAGTGATGATCGGCGTAAATTCAGGTGCAACTAATGCACCGTTGGCGCATTGATGAATCGCGGTTAGCGGATTTATCGCGCAATTCACCGCGAGTTTGCGCCACAAAGCCTGTTGGATCTCTGGATTCCATGTCACTGGAGCGAGTGCGTGATTAAAAACGTCTGCGATAAAATCACAACGTGCACCGAGGGCATTAAAAGGACCCACTTGGGTTTGGCCGAATCCCGTATGACTCACTTGGTTGAGCGTGGCTTTTAGCGCGCCATGAGTGGTGGTTGCAAACAATACCGGAAAGTGAGTCAAAGATTCGCTTATGGCTTCGACTGCGCCCATGCCATTGTGCATAAACAGCAAAATGGTTTCTCGATTCAGATGGGGGAGCAAAGGCTGTAATGCCGCTTCCACTTGCCAAGCCTTGACGGTGATCAGCAGTAAATCGGCATGGATGAGCGTGTCTAAATTTTGATTACGAAATGAAATGGGCGCTTCTTCATCGAGCTGGAGCGTTATGGTCGGCTGAGCTTGACGGCTCCATAGCGCGACTTGATGACCTGCACTATGTAAGTGCAGCGCCCACAAAGAGCCGACCGCTCCCGGGCCAAGTACCACAATATTCATCTCTGTCCCCTGCTGAAAATCGAATGCGCCAAGGATAACGAGGGGAGTTTTGAAAGCAATAAAAAATGGCGCGAAGTCGCGCCATTTTTACTGTTTAGGCTCTTTCCTGTTTAGGAAGGAGCGTGCAGATGTCTACAATTAGAACTTGTAAGTTACTGCTACGTAGTGGCCAAAGCCTGTTGACTTGAAGCCATCGGTATCTTTGATTCCGTAAACGTCTTTGTAGCCTTTTAGACCGTAGCCTACAGCGAAACGATCTGAATGCCAGTAGATACCGTTAAACATCGCACCGCCGTTGCTGGCTGTCGAGTATTCATCTTTAAGGCCGAATTGGTAATCGATATAACCTTGGTAAGAGATGAATGAACCGTTCTCGAAGAAATAGAAAGGTTTAAACCAGTTGGTCGAGATTTGGAAGCCGTTCCAATCTTTGCGGTTGCCATCATAAGTACCGTATAGGTTCAGGCCAACTTTGCCAAACCATGGAACCATCACATCAGAACCAAGACCAATTTTCTGGTTGTTTACAGAAAATGCGTTGGTTTTAAAATCTGTACCATCCCATTCGAACAGTGATGCAACGTAAACTTCTTGTACTGGACCGAAAGACATATCAACGCCAGTAAATGCATCCAGAGACATACGTGGAGCAAACTTCATGAAGATTTTTGGATCGCCAACTTTGTCACTGCTTTTGTTCGTTGCTAAGTTAAACACGTCAACGTAACCGTACAGATCAAAGATACCAGAACGACCGCCAAATTCCATTTCCAGATAATCATGAGATGATTTGCCTGGAAGTTCGTCGAATGCACCCATCAGGTTAAATTGCATCCACTTGTAATCGTTTTTGTGGATATCGCCATCTGAGTAGTCAGCGGCCAGAACAGGTGCTGAAGTTGCTGCCAATAGGCTTAAAGCAAGAAGTGATTTACGCATAAGGGGAACTCTCTGTAAGTGTGTTGTGTATGGCGGCCGCATAACTGCAGCTCGTTCAACTGGCGGGCATAATAACGATAAAAATCGCAATTAAAAGTGATAAGAAGTGCAAAATTAAAGGCATTGAGTGATAGCAATCACACCTTTGTTAATTAATTTTGAACTTATTTTGTATTTCACAATTTTGCATTTTTATTGTGATCTTAATCGCTTTGGTTGAGAGTTGACTAAACTTATACGCTAATCGATAAACCAACAAATTCAGTGAGTGATCGACGAATGAACTCTTTTCGTATACCTAAGTAAATTTATGAAAAGGAGTGAGTAATGGAAGAGATAATGTTGTTTCCACTTAGCTCCGTCGTACTTCCTGAAGGGAAAATGAAGCTGCGAATTTTTGAACCGCGCTATCAGCGTATGGTCGCTCAGTGCAGTAAAACGGGCAGTGGATTTGGTCTCTGTTTGTTCGATAGTAAGTCGAATAAAAATGCAAACGAATTATCTGAGTTTGGGACTTTAGTCAAAATCGTTGATTTTGAAACGTTAAGTGATGGTTTGCTTGGGATCACAGTCGTCGGTATACGACGTTTTGCGATTCGCAAAGTTCGGGTTGAATATGACGGTTTGCGGATTGCTACAGTACAGTGGTTTCCGGATTGGCCAAGCCAAGAATTGTTAGAGCGGGAGCGCTTTTTAGGCGAGCAATTGCAGGAAGTCTATCGGCAATTTCCACAAATTGGTGAGTTGCACAGTTTGTGCTTTTTTGATGATGCGAGCTGGGTCTGTCAACGTTGGCTAGAACTGCTACCTTTAAGCAAAGGACAGTTTGATGTGCTGGTTGGGCAGCGAGATTGCCATGCAGCTTTAGCTTTTTTACAGCGTACCATTGAGTCGCATCTCGACACGTGAACAATTTGCTTGTGGCGAATGATCTCAAGTGGTAACACTGACGTATAGGCTTACTAGGGTGTTCGCCTGAGTCATTAAGGATGAGTTTATATGTTTAATCCATCACCTCATACGTTTGGCCGCCAAGAGTGGCTAGAGTGTATGGAAAAAGTTAAAAGCAGGGACACACAGGCTTTTGCTCTGGTATTTAGCTATTACTCGCCGAAATTGAAGCAGTTTGTGATGAAGCATGTCGGTAGTGAACAGGTAGCGTTGGAATTGGTTCAAGAAACCATGTCAACCGTATGGCAAAAAGCTAGTCTGTTTGATGGGCAGAAAAGCTCTCTCGCGACTTGGATTTACACCATAGCGCGTAACCTAAGTTATGACTTGTTACGTCGACAAAAGGGGCGTGACGCTTATGTGTTGGCCGATGATATTTGGCCGGAAGATTATTGTCCTCCTGATCTGGTTGATCACTACGCACCGGAACAAGATCTGCTCAAAGAGCAGGTGATGAAATTTCTCGACCGCCTGCCAGAAGCACAGCAGCAAGTGATCAAAGCGGTCTATTTAGAAGAAATCCCCCAGCAAGATGTGGCCGATATGCTCGACATTCCACTCGGCACTGTGAAATCACGTCTACGTCTTGCGGTAGAAAAGTTAAGATTATCAATGGATGCGGAGTCCTTATGAGTTATCACCCTAATTATGCTTTACTCGCAGCCTATGCTGAGGGCGGTCTTGATTCTGCGCATGGTTTGGCGATTTCTGCTCATTTGGAAATCTGCCCACATTGTCGTGACTTGGTGCATGAGATTGAGGCAGAACTTGGTGAGTTACTCAATCAGCAAGCGGCCTCTTCTGTCGCCTTGTCAGACGATGCCAACTGGCAAGCGATGTTCGATTCGATTGTGGCCTTGCCGCAGCAAGCGGCATCGAACACTCCCGTTAAAACCACACCGGTAATGGTGACGGTAAACGGTAAGCAGATTGCGATTCCCAAAGTCTTAGCGCGTTTGGTTAAACCTGAGCAGCAGTGGCGCAGCTACGGTGGCAAAGTGTTCAGTTTACCTTTGCAGTCGGAAGATAATGTACGGATGAATCTGATGTACATCAGCCAAGGGGTTTCTATTCCTCAGCACACCCATAAAGGGTTTGAGTCGACCTTGGTGTTGCACGGTGGTTTTAGTGATGAAAATGGTCATTACGATGTGGGTGATTTTATGCAGCATGATGGTCAAATCTGCCATTCGCCAAGCACACCGCAAGATCAAGACTGCCTTTGCTTAACCGTATTGACTGAGCCTATGGTCTTTACCCAAGGGGTAGCGCGGATCTTTAACCTGTTTGGCAAGGGACTTTACCCGTAACCGTTAATGAGCTTGAAAATAAACAAGGGAGCGATGAAGCTCCCTTGTTGGTTTAGTGAAGGGTTTATTTGGTGAATGGTGTGCGCCTTACTGGATGATTTTATCCTCAGGCGGTAACTCTTCTTTATGCTGCTTCGCGTTTTCTAGCATCTTAGTGAAGTCATGACGTAGCGAGTAAAGCATGATCAAACTTGGGATCACCATTACCGCGGTCAAAATGAAGAACAGTGACCAGTCGTTCAGAAAATCCGCTAACTCACCACTAAACGAAGCGATAGTGGTTCTGCCTAAATTACCTAATGAAGCCAGCAACGCGTATTGCGTGGCGGAAAATGCCTGTCCAGTCATTAAGGTCAGGAAGGAAACAAAGGCTACCGTTGAGAAGGCAGAAGTGAAGTTATCGACGAAGAGAGTCGCTAAAAATAGGTGCTCATTCGGACCGACTTTGGCTATCCAAGCAAACATCAAGTTACTAGACGCCATGGCGATGCCACCAATCATTAATCCTCGCACAATACCGAACTTGATATTGACTAAGCTGCCAAGCAAGGTGAACAAAATGGTGATACCCCAACCGAGTAGCTTAGAGTAGTAGCCAATCTGTTCGTTGCTAAAACCAATTTCTTTGTAAAAGGCAATCGACATGCGTCCTAAGAAGGCTTCGCCGATTTTGAACAGAAAGACAAACAGCAGCAGTGTCAGCGCAACACGAAAACCATTACGGCGGAAAAAGTCGATAAACGGCTCTAAGACCGTGACGGTTAACCAACTAAGCACCGGATTGCTGACAACCTGTTGGTGGCGTTCTTCAGCAAGTTGCTGTAATTGATCCCGCTGAGTGTGTGGCTCACCTACCAGCAAGGTAAACAACATCAATAAGCCAACCACTCCTGCCATAATGTAGTAAACCCCATTCCAGCCAATGCTATCGGCATTGACGAAAGCGAAGTAGCCGGGAAGCGAGTAACCCGTCCACCAACCGACGACCGCCATGGCAGATGCTTGTGGCAATTTGGTTGATTCACTTTTTGGGAAGGTATCTATCCGGAAGGCATCGACAGCCACATCTTGCGTCGCCGAGGCAATCGCAATCCCCAAAGCGAACATGGAAGTCAGCATAAGATTGTTGGCTGGGTTAACACCTGCGATGAGTAACGTACAGACTAGAACGATGGATTGGCAGAAAAAGATCCAGCTTCGGCGCTGACCAAGCATCGAATGTAGAATGGGTAACTTGACTCTATCGACCAGTGGTGCCCAGAGAAAGTTGATCGCGTATACCGCAAACACACTGCCAAAATAGCCGATGGCAGCGCGGCTGAGTCCGGCATCTTTCAGCCAGCCAGTCATGTTGGAACCAATCAATACCCATGGGAAGCCGCTGGCACAACCCAGCATAAATACCCAGAGCAAGCGTCGATCAAAATAGCTAACAATAAGTTCTAGCCAAGAATGGGACCGGGGTTGCTGAACCATAACGAGTCCTTTTGCATGTGATTATGATGATTGCCGCACTCCCGAGTTCAGGAGTGCGGTGAGGCAGTTTAAGGTAAGCGAGTGACTTTATTAATGACGATGGGTGTGACAGGAACGTTCTGCATTCGACCTTTATTTTGAGTCGGTTGCTGAGCCATTTTTTCAATCACATCAAACCCTTCGATCACTTGACCAAACACCGCATAGCCCGGCGGCTTTGCGGCATAGTTCAAGAAATCATTATCCACCAAGTTAATGTAAAACTGTCTTGTTGCCGAATTCGGGTTTTGCGTACGAGCCATGGCAATGGTCGCGGTATCATTACGCAAGCCATTGCTGGCTTCATTCTCGATCGGGGCGTAAGTCGGTAGCTGATTAAGATAAGCATCAAAGCCACCTCCTTGCGCCATAAAGCCTGGGATCACGCGATGAAATTGGCTGCCAACATAGCTGCCGTCATCCACATAGCGTAAGAAATTCGCAACCGAGATCGGTGCTTTTTCTTGATTCAGCTCGATCGTGAAATTGCCGAGTGTGGTTTCCACTGCGACTTTGGGACCCGCCCACACGCAACTGCTGACCAGTGCTACGGTTGCCAATAGCCATGACTTAGCCATTAAAGCGCTCCTGCATGTAGTTTTGCAGCTCGGCATCGTTAGCGATCTCTTTGAGCACAGTGTTGATCACGTCATTGAGTACGGTTTCAATTTCATCGTTAGAGGCACTGAGAACGCCAGTACGTTTTGCGGTGCCTGTGTAGCTTTTCACCAACTTGCCTCTTGGTGTTTCAGCCGTGATTTCCAATACCACGCTGCCATCCATTTGGTTTTCCATGATTGAGTGCTTCACGGAGACCAAAAGTTCTTGGATTTCGAGAGTGATGGTGTTTTCACTATTGACGCTGAGACGGAAACCTTGCGATCCAAACTGTTCAGCCAGGGCGTTTTCTAGCGTAATGCGCACATTTTGGCGTGGATGAATGGGCTCAATATTGTTACGACCACTATCGACTAAAGCCACATATTGCGCTGAACGCACATCTTTGCTGACCAGCGAAAAGCTGCTGTTATTCACAATCGCATTTTGGCTTAATGCCGCTTGAGGGTTAACGTTGATTTGACTCTGCTGAGGAGCAGAACAAGCGGTAAGTAAAGCGATTGAAGCCGCAAGAACCAGTTTTTTCATGGTTAATTCCTTTCGTTTTATTGTGCACACAGCCGCAAGGCTCAAGATTTAATAGCTTGTAAGATAACAAATTTACTGTTGTTGGCGATCACTCTAACATGACTTTTACCAAACAATCTTGCCAGTTTTACATCGTAGCCGAGGTGGCGATTGCCGATCACCCATAATTTCCCGCCTTTTTTCAGAACATGCTTTGAGTCACAGAACATTTGCCACGCGATGTGATCCGTAATGGTTTGTTGTTGATGGAACGGCGGATTACACACAATCATTGAACTACTGTGCGCTGGGAAACCATCCAGACAGTTGTTGGCGATACAGTGAATATCTCGTTTACCGAGATTGTCGTGTAAGTTTTTTTGTGCGGAGGCGATCGCCATAAAGCTTTCATCAACACAGGTGATCTTCGCTTGTGGGTTTAATTGTCCGAGACGAACCGATAACACGCCATTGCCACACCCAAGATCAATAAAGTCTTCCAGAGTCGGATCGGCTGGCAAATGCTCAAGGATAAATCTGGAACCCAGATCTAAACTTTCACCCGAATACACATTCGGTAAGTTAGTGAGGGTGATAGCATAAGGCTCAATGCTCCAACCGCATTCAGGGTTAACCTCATTAGCGGGATTCACCGTCGCAGAACTGAACACTAAACGATGTTTTTTCCACGCCAGCGAAGTGGTGGTGGGGCCTAGATGCTTTTCAAACAGATTCAAGGTTGATGTATGAATCTCCTTCGCTTTATTCACCGCAATGATCGGGATGTTCGGCGAAAGGGCTTTACGCAGTTGGCTCAGGATCCACACCAGATGACGATTACTCTTGGGCAGTTGCAGTAGCACGACAGAGGCATCATTAGGGACCGGATCCAACGTCGTCAGTAACTGAACTGGCGGACGCTGATTTTGCTGCAAATTCGCTTGAGTCGCTTGATGGGCAATGTAGGAGTCACTCATCATGCTGACTTTATGTTTTTGACTAAACCAACAACTTAAAGTGCCGAAATGGTCATTAATGATCACTATATGGCTAGATTCTGGGAGGGCGAGTTGTTCCACATGCTGGATGAGGTACTCATCGCCGGCATCCCAAGCTTGCAAAGTTTCGTTATTGCGCTTTGGGAAACGATGAAGAGTGAGCGTCTGCTCAAGCAAAGTAAGCTCAGTTTTCATATTGCTCGTGTTTCTAGTAAATTGACGGCGCATTGTCTCAGATGGCAATAAAACAGCAAATGAAAACCTAGGTTTTTGCATTTTTAGCCACACGCAAGACCCGCTATGGTCTATTCTCAATTTGTCATGTTGTCGACACTCAAGTGTTCAACAAGGAAAGCAATATGATTCAAGATGTTATTGAAAAGAAGCTGAGTGATGAATTTCAGCCCGAGTTTCTGAAAGTGATTAATGAAAGTGATATGCACAACGTGCCGCGAGGTTCGGAGAGTCATTTTAAGGTCACAGTAGTGAGTGAACGCTTTGCCGGCCTGCGTCCTGTCGCTCGTCATCGTTTGGTCAATCAAACCTTGGCGGATGAGTTAGCGAATCATATCCACGCGCTCGCCATTCATACCTACACGACTCAAGAGTGGCAGCAAATGAATCAGGAAAGTCCAGAAAGCCCAATGTGTTTGGGGGGCTCGCGCAAAAGCGCTCAATGATAGGTTTGATACCTATAACGCTTGATTGGATTTTGAGCAAATTATTAACACGGTTTAAACAAATGAGTTCGAATATTTCAGGTTATGCAGGGGTTTAGTGGCTTAAGTCAGTCAATAGGCCCACATAAAATAGGCCTTAGTGAGTTTGTGCGATGCTTCAAAAATATGATGATTTCTTAGCCTTTCACTCCGGATTCGTTTGAAATTAAACAGTGATTCAGGGCATTGGTCATGGCATCAAGTTCCCAAAAGATGCTAGACTACAGCACCTGACAAATCCCCCACATGATTTGTGATGGGATTTTTAAAAGGATGTTGCGATTTTAATGGTTCAAGCCATTAAAAACGGACACAAACAATGTCGTGTCTACCGAGGTAAGGATTCCGCTAGCGTTGTTCAGTTGTAAGGACAAGGCAAACGGAGTGCGCCTCGAATTTGCGCAATGAAAGAATCTTTTTCCCGATAAAAGTAGTGCAAGTGCGTATGATTACAATAAAAAAGGGATTGGACCTTCCTATCGCAGGAACTCCTTCCCAGGTGATTAGTGATGGTAAAGCCATCAAAAAAGTCGCCTTGCTTGGCGAAGAGTACGTTGGCATGCGTCCTACTATGCATGTCCGCGTAGGTGATGAAGTAAAAAAAGCTCAGATTCTTTTTGAAGATAAGAAGAATCCGGGTGTGAAATTTACTTCACCAGTCAGCGGTAAAGTGGTTGAAATCAATCGTGGTGCAAAGCGCGTTCTTCAGTCTGTAGTGATTGAAGTGGCGGGTGATGACCAAGTGACCTTCGACAAGTTTGAAGCCAATCAATTAGCCAGTTTGAATCGCGATGCGATCAAAACTCAGCTGGTTGAGTCTGGTCTTTGGACTGCTTTCCGTACTCGTCCGTTCAGCAAGGTTCCAGCCATTGATTCCACTTCTGAAGCCATTTTTGTCACTGCTATGGATACCAATCCGTTGGCAGCTGAGCCGACCGTTGTGATCAATGAACAATCTGAAGCCTTCGTTGCTGGTCTAGATGTGCTTTCCGCACTGACAACTGGCAAAGTGTACGTTTGTAAAAAAGGCACCAGCTTGCCACGTTCTCAACAGCCGAATGTTGAAGAACATGTCTTTGACGGCCCACATCCTGCAGGCTTAGCTGGCACTCACATGCATTTCCTCTATCCAGTAAGTGCAGACCACGTGGCGTGGAGCATCAACTATCAGGACGTGATCGCAGTAGGTCAACTGTTCCTGACGGGCGAGCTATACACCCAGCGTGTGGTTTCTCTTGCCGGCCCGGTGGTGAACAAACCTCGTTTGGTTCGCACTGTCATGGGCGCATCACTAGAGCAACTGGTGGACAGCGAAATCATGCCTGGCGAAGTACGCATCATCTCTGGCTCTGTGCTGTCTGGTACGAAAGCCACTGGACCACACGCTTATCTTGGTCGTTACCACCTACAGGTCTCTGTTCTTCGTGAAGGACGTGATAAAGAACTGTTTGGTTGGGCGATGCCGGGTAAGAACAAGTTCTCTGTGACTCGCTCTTTCCTTGGTCACCTATTCAAGGGCCAAGTGTACAACATGACCACAACCACTAATGGTAGTGATCGATCTATGGTTCCAATCGGTAACTATGAGAAGGTCATGCCACTAGATATGGAGCCAACCTTGTTGCTTCGTGATCTGTGTGCTGGTGACAGTGACAGCGCGGTTCGCTTAGGTGCTTTAGAGCTGGATGAAGAAGATCTAGCACTGTGTACGTTCGTTTGCCCAGGCAAATACGAGTACGGTCAGCTCCTGCGTGAGTGCTTAGACAAGATCGAGAAAGAAGGGTAATTTCCATGGGCCTTAAAAAGTTTCTTGAAGACATCGAGCATCATTTTGAGCCAGGCGGCAAACACGAGAAGTGGTTTGCCCTGTATGAAGCAGCGGCGACGCTGTTCTATACACCAGGTCTGGTAACCAAAAGAAGCTCGCACGTTCGTGATAGCGTTGACCTAAAACGTATCATGATCATGGTTTGGCTTGCCGTATTCCCAGCGATGTTCTGGGGTATGTACAACGCTGGCGGCCAAGCTATTGCAGCACTTAACCATCTGTATTCAGGTGATCAACTCGCGGCGATTGTGGCGGGTAACTGGCACTACTGGCTAACCGAAATGCTTGGCGGAACCATGTCAAGCGATGCTGGTTGGGGCAGTAAAATGCTGTTGGGTGCAACCTACTTCCTACCTATCTACGCTACGGTGTTCATCGTCGGTGGTTTCTGGGAAGTGTTGTTCTGTATGGTGCGCAAGCATGAAGTCAACGAAGGTTTCTTCGTTACCTCTATTCTGTTTGCTCTGATTGTTCCGCCAACTCTGCCTCTGTGGCAAGCTGCACTGGGTATTACCTTTGGTGTTGTGGTTGCCAAAGAAGTGTTTGGTGGTACAGGCCGTAACTTCCTTAACCCAGCGCTGGCTGGCCGTGCTTTCCTGTTCTTTGCTTACCCAGCACAGATCTCAGGTGACCTAGTATGGACTGCGGCAGATGGCTACTCAGGCGCAACTGCGCTGAGCCAATGGGCACAAGGTGGTGCAGGTGCACTGATTAACAACGCGACTGGTCAAACGATCACTTGGATGGATGCTTTCATCGGTAACATCCCAGGTTCAATTGGTGAAGTGTCTACTCTGGCACTCATGATTGGTGCAGCGTTCATTGTTTATATGGGCATTGCTTCATGGCGCATTATTGGCGGCGTGATGATTGGTATGATCCTGCTGTCGACACTGTTTAACGTGATTGGCTCAGATACCAACGCAATGTTCAACATGCCTTGGCATTGGCACCTAGTATTGGGTGGTTTCGCATTCGGTATGTTCTTCATGGCGACTGACCCAGTTTCTGCGTCCTTCACCAATAGCGGTAAATGGGCTTACGGTATTCTGATCGGTGTTATGTGTGTGCTGATCCGTGTTGTGAACCCGGCTTACCCAGAAGGCATGATGCTGGCGATCCTATTCGCGAACCTATTTGCGCCACTGTTTGACCATGTGGTTGTAGAGAGAAATATCAAGCGGAGATTAGCGCGCTATGGCAAGCAATAACGATAGCATTAAAAAGACGCTGTTTGTTGTTATCGCGTTGAGCCTAGTGTGCTCAATCATTGTATCGGCAGCGGCTGTCGGTCTGCGTGACAAGCAAAAAGAAAATGCGGCATTAGACAAGCAGAGCAAGATCCTGCAAGTGGCTGGCATTGAAGCGAAAGGCAGTAAACAAATCGTTGAATTGTTCAATAAAAGCATTGAACCACGTCTGGTTGACTTCAACACGGGTGACTTTGTTGAAGGCGATGCAGCTAACTACGATCAACGTAAAGCAGCGAAAGAAGCCTCTGAATCTATCAAGCTGACCGCTGAACAAGATAAAGCGAAGATCCAACGTCGTGCGAATGTTGGTGTGGTTTATCTGGTGAAAGACGGCGACAAAACCAGCAAGGTGATTCTGCCTGTACACGGTAACGGCCTATGGTCGATGATGTACGCGTTTGTAGCAGTAGAAACTGACGGTAACACGGTTTCAGGTTTGACCTACTATGAACAAGGTGAAACACCGGGATTGGGTGGCGAAGTTGAAAACCCAGCTTGGCGTGCTCAATGGGTCGGTAAAAAGCTGTTTGATGAAAACCACAAACCTGCGATCAAGATTGTCAAAGGTGGTGCACCTCAAGGTTCAGAGCATGGCGTAGACGGTCTGTCTGGCGCAACTTTGACCAGTAATGGCGTACAAAACACCTTCGACTTCTGGTTGGGTGATATGGGCTTTGGTCCATTCCTGACAAAAGTTCGTGACGGAGGTCTTAACTAATGTCTAGCGCAAAAGAGCTGAAAAAGAGTGTGTTAGCCCCAGTTTTGGACAACAACCCGATTGCACTGCAAGTTCTGGGTGTGTGTTCTGCACTGGCGGTAACCACTAAGCTGGAAACGGCATTTGTTATGACGCTAGCGGTAATGTTTGTTACTGCATTGTCTAACTTCTTCGTTTCTCTGATCCGTAACCACATTCCTAACAGTGTGCGTATTATCGTACAAATGGCGATTATCGCTTCGTTAGTTATCGTGGTAGACCAGATTCTGAAAGCGTATCTGTACGATATTTCTAAGCAACTGTCGGTATTCGTTGGTCTGATTATCACCAACTGTATCGTAATGGGTCGTGCAGAAGCGTTTGCAATGAAGTCTGAACCAATTCCTTCTTTCATTGATGGTATTGGTAACGGTTTAGGATACGGTTTCGTGCTGATGACGGTTGGTTTCTTCCGTGAGCTTTTAGGCTCAGGTAAGCTATTTGGCTTGGAAGTTCTGCCTCTGATCAGCAACGGTGGTTGGTATCAGCCAAACGGCCTGATGCTACTCGCACCTTCAGCATTCTTCCTGATCGGCTTCATGATTTGGGCGATTCGCACGTTCAAACCAGAACAAGTAGAAGCGAAGGAGTAAGGTTGTCATGGAACATTATATTAGTCTGCTGGTGAAATCGATTTTCATCGAGAACATGGCACTCTCTTTCTTCCTAGGGATGTGTACATTCTTGGCGGTGTCGAAGAAAGTTAAGACATCATTCGGCTTAGGTATTGCGGTAATCGTAGTACTGACTATCTCTGTACCAGTTAACAATCTGGTGTACAACCTTGTGCTTAAGCCAGATGCACTGGTTGAAGGGGTAGATCTTAGCTTCCTCAACTTTATTACCTTTATCGGTGTTATTGCGGCATTAGTACAGATTCTGGAAATGATCCTCGATCGCTTCTTCCCGCCTCTGTATAACGCACTGGGCATCTTCCTTCCGCTGATCACAGTAAACTGTGCGATCTTCGGTGGTGTGTCTTTCATGGTGCAGCGCGACTACAGCTTTGCTGAATCAGTGGTATACGGTTTCGGTTCTGGTGTGGGTTGGATGCTGGCTATCGTCGCTCTTGCAGGTATCCGTGAGAAGATGAAGTATTCAGACGTTCCTCCAGGTCTGCGTGGTTTAGGTATTACCTTTATCACGGCTGGCTTGATGGCGTTGGGCTTCATGTCTTTCTCTGGTGTTCAACTGTAAGTCGGGTAAACCGCAGCAATAAAGGAATAGTTAATGTCTACTATTATTTTTGGTGTAGTGATGTTTACCCTGATTATACTGGCTTTGGTTCTGGTGATTCTGTTCGCCAAATCCAAGCTAGTACCAACAGGTGACATTACAATTTCTATTAATGGCGATCCTGAAAAAGCGATCGTAACCCAACCGGGTGGTAAGTTGCTGACTGCACTGGCAGGCGCTGGTGTATTCGTATCTTCAGCTTGTGGTGGTGGTGGTTCATGTGGCCAATGCCGTGTAAAAATCAAATCAGGTGGCGGTGATATTCTGCCGACAGAACTGGATCACATCAGCAAAGGCGAAGCCCGTGAAGGTGAGCGTTTGGCGTGTCAGGTTGCTGTAAAAGCAGATATGGATCTGGAACTGCCAGAAGAGATCTTTGGCGTGAAGAAGTGGGAATGTACGGTTATCTCTAACGATAACAAAGCCACTTTCATCAAAGAGCTGAAGCTTGCGATTCCTGATGGTGAATCAGTACCATTCCGTGCGGGTGGTTACATTCAGATTGAAGCGCCTGCGCACCATGTTAAGTACGCCGATTTTGATGTACCTGAGAAATACCGTGGTGACTGGGACAAATTCAATCTGTTCCGTTATGAGTCTAAAGTGGATGAGCCAATCATCCGTGCATACTCAATGGCGAACTACCCTGAAGAGTTTGGCATCATCATGCTGAACGTGCGTATCGCGACTCCGCCGCCAAATAATCCAAATGTGCCACCAGGCCAAATGTCTTCTTACATCTGGTCACTGAAAGCCGGTGATAAATGTACGATTTCTGGTCCGTTCGGTGAGTTCTTCGCGAAAGACACGGATGCAGAGATGGTATTTATCGGTGGTGGTGCGGGTATGGCGCCAATGCGTTCGCATATCTTTGACCAACTGAAGCGTCTGAAGTCTAAGCGTAAGATGTCTTATTGGTACGGTGCGCGTTCTAAGCGTGAAATGTTCTACGTGGAAGATTTCGATGGCCTAGCGGCTGAGAATGACAACTTCGTATGGCACTGTGCTCTGTCAGATCCTCAACCAGAAGATAACTGGACAGGCTACACCGGTTTCATCCATAACGTACTGTATGAAAACTATCTGAAGGATCACGAAGCTCCGGAAGATTGTGAATACTACATGTGTGGACCTCCGATGATGAACGCGGCAGTGATCAACATGCTGAAAAACCTAGGTGTAGAAGAGGAAAACATCCTACTGGATGACTTCGGTGGTTAATCGATAACTCGCTACACTGCGATGGCTGGCTCGTTCGAGTCAGCCATTGTTTTTTACAAATTGGATATTGAAAGTGTCGATGGTTATCTGGTTTAGGGTATCGGTATTTCCCATATCAATTTTTAACTATGAAAGGAGTAAACAAGTGAGAAATTGGCTTGTTGCATTAGCTTCTCTTCTCTTGCTGGCTGGCTGTGAAAAGCCCGCAGAGCAGGTACATCTCAGTGGCCCAACCATGGGAACCACTTACAACATCAAATACATTCAACAGCCGGGAATTGCGGATTCGAAAACACTGCAAACCGAGATTGATCGACTCCTTGAAGAAGTGAACGATCAAATGTCGACTTACCGTAAAGACTCTGAGCTCAGCCGTTTTAACCAGCATACCAGTAGCGAACCTTTTGCCGTTTCTACACAAACGTTAACCGTGGTGAAAGAGGCGATTCGTTTGAACGGTCTTACTGAAGGTGCTTTAGATGTGACCGTCGGACCTTTGGTTAATCTGTGGGGATTTGGCCCTGAAGCCCGTCCTGATGTGGTACCAACCGATGAAGAGCTGAATGCGCGTCGTGCTATTACTGGCATTGAGCATCTGACGATTGAAGGGAATACGCTGAGTAAAGATATTCCTGAACTGTATGTCGACTTGTCTACGATTGCCAAAGGTTGGGGAGTAGATGTGGTCGCCGATTACCTTCAATCTCAAGGTATCGAAAACTACATGGTAGAAATTGGCGGAGAAATCCGTTTGAAAGGACTGAACCGTGATGGTGTTCCCTGGCGTATTGCGATAGAAAAGCCAAGTGTTGATCAGCGTAGTGTACAAGAGATCATCGAACCGGGTGATTATGCGATCGCAACCTCCGGTGATTACCGTAACTACTTTGAGCAAGATGGCGTTCGTTACTCGCATATCATCGATCCAACTACCGGACGCCCAATCAATAACCGCGTGGTCTCCGTGACGGTACTGGATAAGTCTTGTATGACGGCGGATGGCTTAGCGACAGGCTTGATGGTCATGGGCGAAGAGCGTGGTATGGCTGTCGCAGAAGCCAACCAGATCCCGGTTTTAATGATTGTGAAAACGGATGATGGCTTTAAAGAGTACGCATCAAGCAGCTTTAAACCGTTTTTAAGTAAGTAATAGTGAGCATAAAACAATGAACACCTTTTTGATTACTTTTGGTTTCTTTCTGGCCGTGATTGCCGCCATGGCCGTTGGTTACATTTTCCAACGTAAAGTGGTGAAAGGCAGCTGTGGTGGTTTAGGTGCAGTGGGCATCGAAAAAGTCTGCAATTGCCCTGAGCCTTGTGATGCACGTAAAAAACGTGAAGCTAAAGCAGCCGCCCGCGCCGAGCGTCTTGCGGCTTGGGAAAAAGATCGGATCGCATAATTCGTGCTATCGCATCAAAAAGCTCGCTCCGGCGGGCTTTTTGTTTATCAGACTTTCCTTATCGATGGCTTATTATTATACTGTTTATGTATACAGTATTGGTGGGCTATGCAAGACAGAATTCGTAAAATCATCCATGTCGATATGGACTGCTTTTTCGCTGCCGTTGAAATGCGGGATAACCCTGCGTATCGAGAGATAGCACTGGCCGTGGGCGGACATGAAAAGCAGCGTGGAGTGATCAGTACATGCAACTATCAGGCGCGCAAATTTGGCGTTCGTTCTGCTATGCCTACCGCTCAGGCATTAAAACTCTGCCCACAACTGCATGTCGTCCCGGGGCGGATGTCTGTCTACAAAAGTGTTTCTCAACAAATCCAAACTATTTTTCAGCGTTATACCTCGTTGATTGAGCCTCTTTCACTTGATGAGGCCTATCTTGATGTCAGTGAATCGACTGCCTATCAAGGTAGTGCGACCTTAATTGCTCAAGCGATTCGACGTGATATCTGGCAAGAGTTGAATTTAACGGCGTCCGCTGGTGTTGCGCCGATCAAGTTTCTTGCAAAAGTTGCGTCCGACTTAAATAAACCTAATGGCTTGTATGTGGTGACGCCTGACAAAGTTCAGGAGATGGTCGATAGTTTGCCGCTGGAAAAGATTCCGGGTGTTGGCAAAGTGGCGTTAGAAAAGCTGCATCAAGCCGGTCTTTATGTCGGAGCGGATGTAAGGCGAGCGGACTATCGCAAGTTACTGCATCAATTTGGGCGTTTAGGTGCTTCTTTGTGGAAAAAAAGTCACGGCATTGATGAACGTGAAGTGGTGACTGAGCGCGAACGAAAATCTGTCGGTGTGGAGTACACCTTTAGCCAAAACATTTCGACGTTTCAGGAGTGTTGGCAAGTGATTGAACAGAAATTGTATCCGGAGCTAGATGCTCGTTTGAGTCGGGCTCACCCACAGCGAGGCATTATTAAACAAGGCATTAAAGTGAAATTTGCTGATTTCCAACAGACAACCATTGAGCATGTTCACCCTGCATTAGAGCTCGACTACTTCCACGAGCTGTTAGAGCAAGTGTTAACTCGCCAGCAAGGACGAGAAATTCGCTTACTTGGTTTAAGTGTCATGCTTAAGCCGGAATTGCAGATGAAACAGCTATCGATGTTTCCGAGTGATGGATGGCAATAGGCCGATGCCTCTCTTAAAACAGACATCATGGAGTGGGGTGATAAAGAGCGTTATCCTTTCGTCGCCTAATGCAAATCGTTTGGTATAGTGTGTTTGTTATTGATATACCACTCTAAATGAATGAGAGAGAGTTCAACTTTGGGTTCCTTTATCAGGGGGGGGATTTGATGAATTGAACAATAAACGGCAGGAAAGTGTCATTTTTGACGTTTTATTGGCGTAGTATTCATCAGGATTGATTATAGTTGGCAAAAAATCGGCCAGAGAACACCATGAAAAAATCGTTTTTAACCTTAGCGCTATTAATGAGTTCCTCCACTTGGGCGGCACAATGTCAGGTGGATATCCAAAATGAAGTGCATCTTAATACTCAACGTATTGAGATCCGGCGTACCAGCAGTGATAAAGCGCTGATCGATAAGCAGAACAATCTTTATATTCAAGGTAAGAGAGTTTCGCTTAACGCAGATCAGCAGGCAGCGGTACGTCAGTATCGTGAGCAGTTGACCAGTTTACTGCCAAAAGCTCAGCGATGGGCAGACGATAGTTTGAAGCTAGCCAATCAGTTAGTTGACGATGTTGCACTCTCTTTAGAGGCCCCACAAGCGTTTAATAATGTGAAAACCTCTATGGCCACCTTGTTTGCTGAAGCGAAAGCTGAGTACTTTAAAAATGGTGATTTGGTTGTTCCCGCTGAAACGTTTGCTGCAATGCAAACTCGATGGCAACAGAAATTAGCGCAGGGAAAAGAAGTCCTCACGCAGCAATTTTTTACTAGTGCGTTTGATGTGATGGCGAATAAAATGCAGCAGGAGGGCGGGGTGAATCTTAGCCAGCTTGGTAAAAACATGGCGGATTTAAAAAACAAATTGGACAGCAAGCTAAAAGAACAAAGCTCGACGTTTGAGAAACAAGGACGAGAGTGGTGTGATACGCTGAACAAAATGACGCAACAAGAACAGCAATTACACAAAAAGATCCCTCAACTAAAGAACTATCAAGTCTTCACCATCTAAACTGATAAGAGCGTGACCTGCGCTCTTTTGTTCTAAGTAAAGGTTTATTATGACGATGGTGATATGAATTTAAATAACTTTAGCCTACGCTGGCTAACGACACTCAATGCGTTAGCGGTGGTGTTAGGCTTTTTAATGTTTTATCTGACCTTTAAATATTTCTGGTCACATGATCGTGAAGTTGCGCAAGTGCTGCAGTTACAACAGGCCGAGTTGCAGCGGGTTGAAACCTTGTTGTCGTTAGAACGTAAGGCGATGGGGGCTTCTTTGGCAGATTATGCCGCTTGGGATGAAATGGCAGACTTCATTGCAAAACCCACCCTTGAGTTCACACAAAGCAATATTGGAGAGCACGCTTTCAGTTCACAATTCCTCGATGGCGTATTTATCTATGATCCTGAGGGCAATTTGGTTTGGGGCAAGAAATATGACGCAGCAACGGGGCAGAGCTCTAGCTATGAGCACTTATTGCCGGATTTTTCACGTATTTTACAGCAGGCGACACGTTTAAGTGTGGATGAAATCTCGACTTCCGTTCGTTATATGGTGGTGGAGGATGAGCCCTATTTAGCTGCCACGGCTCGTGTCTGTGACAGTGATGGGAAAGGGTGTAACAAAGGTTTCTTAATCTTTATTAAAAAAGTCCGCGCCCAGTTTGCGAATGTGGTTGAGCAAGCCACTGGTGTCGATATTGAAGTCTTAACCTGTAAAAATGATGCGCCCTTACCGCAAGACGAAGTGGATGTTTCATACATCAAGCAACTCGATTACAGCGGTAATTCCAGTGTGTTGTTTAAAATTAACCATCACATTAAGCATCCTCCCTTCATTCGAACCGAAGAAATTCTTGCTTTGCTGTTCTTTTCACTGGTGATGTACTTAGTCAATTTATGGGTGGTGATTGCCTTGATCAAACCGATCACGACCGCCAGTCAAGTGTTGCAACAATTTAAAACATCGGGCGGAAAAATGCCGGATGCGAGTACTTTTATCTCATCGGAGATGAAAGAATTTGCCACTACGATCAACCGAATCGTCGGACAATTGGAGGATAGTCAACAAGTGTTACGTTGGCAGTCTGAGCATGATCCACTAACCCGCATTTCCAATCGTCGCCATTTAGAAAAGCAGCTTAAAAGTTATTTGAGCGATCGTCCGCAAGCCTATCTGGTGCTGTTTCTTGTCGATATCGATTTTTTCAAACGTTTCAATGACAGCTTTGGTCATTTGGCTGGCGATGAAGCCTTATGTTCCGTTGCTGATGTGCTCCAATCGGTGGAGTTCCATGGCGAGAAAATCGTGGCGCGCTTTGGGGGAGAAGAGTTTTGTGTTGTTTTAGCTTCGGACTGTGCATTTGATGCAGAACAGTATGCACAACAGATGAGAAGCAAAATCGAGCAGCTCGCGATTGCAAATCCGGTTGATGCACTCTGCCAATATCTAACGGTGAGCATTGGTGGTGTGTATGCTATTTCTCCAAAGATGGAGTCTTATCTCTCTTTGTTCCATCAGGCGGATATGGCACTTTATCATGCGAAAGAACACGGACGAGATCGATACGTTGTGCGAAATTTTGTCTAAATTTTAAACGATACATCATTTGAAATTTGATTTGAGTCGATAAAAGTAAAGTGATTGGGTGATTTTTCAGCGAATGATTCTGTTGCTGATTGAGTCAATCTCCGCTTTGTATTAATGTACTAGTTAACTAGTGTGTTGGTATCGTGAGTCGTCGTAATGGCACAATCAAATTCTCGTGAGACATTCAGCTCTCGCCTCGGTTTTATTCTTGCGGCTGCTGGAGCTGCAGTCGGTTTAGGTAATATTTGGGGGTTTCCTACTCAAGCGGCCAGCAATGGTGGCGGCGCATTTTTGTTGGTCTACCTTATTTTGATCTTTGTGGTCGCCTTCCCGATGTTGGTCGTGGAAATGGCGATTGGCCGCTATGGTCAAGCTAACCCTGTCGATAGTATGCGTTCACTCACCTCTCAACCTGCTGCGAAAAAAGTCGGTGGATTCGTTGGTTGGGTTGGCCTTAGTGTACCCAGTGCCGTCTTGGCCTTTTACAGCATTGTGGGTGGCTGGATTATCTGTTTTTTACTGGGAGCCATGACCGATCTGTTTGGTTTCACCGCGGCAAGTGCGTGGCTGAAAGGATTCAGTGTCGAACGTAATCTTTTTGGTACGCTGATTTTTTATGTGTTAACGATCTTGATTGTGCAGGGTGGCGTGAAGCAGGGGATTGAGCGCTGGTCAACCCGACTCATGCCTGCTCTATTTGTGCTGTTTGCCGTGCTGTTTATCTACATCATGACTCAGCAAGGGGCTTGGGAAGGATTGAAGCATTATCTGATCCCTGATTTTGAAAAAGTGTGGGATCGTAAATTGATCTTGGCGGCAATGGGACAGGGATTCTTCTCATTAACCATTGGGGGTTGTTCGATGCTGATTTACGGCTCTTATCTGAGTAAGAAAGAGAACTTGCCGAAAATGGCGATGAGCGTGACCTTGGTGGATACAGCGGTGGCTTTTATTGCTGGTTTGGTGGTGTTGCCAGCAATGTTTGTGGCAATGAATAAAGGCGTGCAGATTTATGCGCAAGATGGCTCTTTGCTGAGCTCTGATACCTTAGTCTTTACCGTATTACCTTTGATGTTTGATAGCTTGGGCTTACTGGGACAGATTTTCGCCATGGTGTTTTTCCTTCTGCTCACCATCGCTGCGCTCACTTCTTCTATCTCTATGCTTGAATGTCCGGTTGCACTGGTGGGTGAGCGTTTCAATACTCGCCGTACGCCAACCAGCTGGGTGTTGGGCGGTTTGATTGCCCTGTTCAGTGTGGTGATTGTCTATAACTTTGGTGCCCTGTTTGGTTTGGTTGCCACTCTAGCGACGCAATATTTGCAGCCTACTGCCGCCTTAATGTTCTGTCTCTTTGGTGGTTGGGTATGGCAGCGTGATGCCAAAATGAAAGAGCTGCAAGCCGGATTTCCGGAACTGCAACAAAGCTTATTTGGCAAAATCTGGCCTTGGTATGTGAAATTTGTCTGCCCGGTTTTAGTGGCGACAGTGATTTGGGCTTCGTTTGGCTAAATAAAGCGCGGCTGGCGTAAGAAAAAGCCCTCATGATGAGGGCTTTTTCTATTGAGCAGATGCGGTATTTAGAGAGTGACAAGATGTCCTGTGGTTAAGGGCTCCAAATCGGCTTCCGTTAACTCTTCGATAAACTCTTCGACCACTTGTTCGATAAGGTCATCAGCTTTATGAAAATAGGCGAGATGGAACACCGCATCCCCTTCATTGACTAAGGGGAGCGTTTGTTGCCCAATCACGATGCCGCTCTTGTTGGCTCGAATCTCCACTTCTAGCTTGCCAAGTGGGGAGTTGATGTAAGCTAACACCTGGCCTTTTTCGACCTTATCTCCTAAAGACACCAATGTACGTAAAATACCGTCGGCTTCGGCACGTAGCCAACTGGTTGATTTTGCAATGATCGAGTTAGGTATCTTTTTACGGCTAGGGCGCAGCATGCCGATGGACTGCATCACTCGCTTGATACCGATGATCCCAGCATTGATCGCAATCGGATCAAAACGCAGAGCTTCCCCCGCTTCATAAGTTAAGACGGGGATCTGCTGCTTTTCCGCTTCACTACGCAGTGAGCCATCGCGTAAAGGTGAATCAATGATCACTGGAGTAGCAAAGGCTTGTGCAATGCGCAGGGTTTCGCTGTTGCTCAGATCGGCACGAATTTGCGGTAGGTTGGTTCGGTGAATCGCTCCGGTATGCAGATCGAGGATGTAATCACAACGCTCGGCGACTTGGGAAAAAAAGGTGTGCGCCATACGTGAGGCTAGAGAGCCTTTTTCACTGCCGGGAAAGCAGCGATTTAAATCACGACGATCGGGTAAGTAGCGTGATTTGTGAATAAAACCGAAAACATTGACGATAGGCACCGCAATCACTGTGCCTTTGAGTTTTTTTTCATCAAGTGTATTGAGCAGTTGGCGGATGATTTCTACGCCATTGAGTTCATCACCATGAATGGCGGCATTGATCATCAAAACGGGGCCGGGAGATGCGCCATGGAGAACTTCGATGGGGATAGAAAGAGGGGAGTCGGTATACAGTTTGGCGGCTTCGAGTTCGATAACTCGCCGAGAAGAGGGGGGAATGGTTTCCCCCAAAAATGAAAAGTCGCCGTGCTTTTTAGCCTTTGCCACGAGTTTTAGTCCTTTTACTGGCTGCATTTTTCTCTATGAATTCGACGATCATACCCGCAATGTCTTTCCCCGTCGCGGCTTCAATGCCTTCTAAACCCGGTGAGGAGTTCACTTCCATCACCAGTGGGCCGCGGGCAGAACGCAGCAGATCTACACCCGCTACATTCAATCCCATAATTTTGGCCGCTTCAATCGCCGTTTTACGCTCTTGAGGGGTGATTTTGACCAATGATGCCGTACCACCACGATGCAGGTTCGAGCGAAACTCACCATCTGCGCCTTGGCGCTTCATCGCTGCAATCACTTTATCACCAATCACAAAGCAGCGAATATCCGCACCGCCTGCTTCTTTGATGTACTCTTGCACCATGATATTGGCTTTGAGTCCCATGAACGCTTCAATAACACTTTCCGCCGCAGTACGGGTTTCTGCCAATACCACGCCGATGCCTTGTGTGCCTTCTAATAGCTTAATCACTACTGGCGCGCCGCCGACCATATCGAGCAAGTCTTTGACATCATCAGGCTTACTCGCAAAACCGGTGATGGGCATGCCAATGCCGCGACGAGAGAGCAACTGCATGGAGCGCAGCTTGTCACGAGAGCGAGTAATCGCAACGGATTCATTGGCTGGGTAAACGCCCATCATTTCAAACTGGCGCAGTACAGCGGTACCGTAGAAAGTGACAGAAGCACCGATACGAGGAATCACAGCATCAAAACCGGCTAGCTCTTCGCCTTTGTAATGAATCTCTGGTTTGTCAGAGTTGATATTCATGTAGCAGCGCAAGGCATCAATCACTCGAACTTCATGGCCACGCTGTTTGCACGCTTCTATCAAACGCTTGGTCGAATACAGCGAAGCGTTACGCGACAGAATACCAATTTTCATTTACTCGGCTCCTCGAAAGGGATTAAAAACGATTTTGTAGGATCGACCATGATTCGATGGTGCATGGCGGTACGTCCTAACAACATACGAAAAGCCATATTTTCTCGATTGGTCAAGGTGATCTCAATTGGCCAAATTTGGCCACCAAAGCTAAGTTCCGATCGAATGACGTAGCGCTTTTCTTCGTGGCCACCGGAATCGCGAACCACACGTTCGTCAATCACTTCGGCTTCACACACATTCACTAGCTGATCATTCTTTTGCATCGGGTGGATCCAAAAACGAACCCATTGAGCTCCTTCCTTAGTGAAGCTCTCCACTTTGAACGCGTGCAAGCAAGACGTTCGGGCTCCGGTATCGATTTTCGCTTTAATACGTTCAATACCTAACCCTGGAAGGCTGAGTTCCTCACGCCATCCGACAATCATTTTTTCTTTCATCGCAATTTCATTAGTTTGAGAATTTCAGATACCGCTAAGGACAAGCAGCACCCTCGAAACAACTCGCATTTGGCCAGTTGTCGCTTGAAGAGAGTTTGGTGAATAACTCTGGGAACTTCAAGGGGGCGAACTCTAGCAGCCAACCTCAAACTCAAGCTAATGAATTAAATTTGCCTTTTCGACAAAAAAAATTGATATAAAAAAGCCGAGTTATGCACTCGGCTTCTTAGCGGTTAGGCTTTCACTGGGATATTGGCGAGTAGTGCCACCATCTGTTGCCAGAACAGATCAACCGTGTCTATCTTCACTTTTTCATCCGGTGAATGTGGGAACTTGATGGTTGGACCGAAAGAGACCATATCCATGTTTGGATAGGGTTTTTTGAACAGCCCACACTCAAGACCCGCGTGGATCACCATGATATTCGGTTTGTGGCCATAAATGCCTTCATACATATCACGGAAAATATGCATGATTTCAGAATCAGCATCGGGTTTCCAGCCAGGGTAAGCACCAGAAAGGTCCAGCTCTGCCCCCGCAAGTTGTGCCAGCGATTGCAACATGCCCTCGACTTGGTGGCGGCCTGAGTCCATTAGGGAGCGAATCAAGCACAGCACTTTGATTTTGTTGGCTTCTGTGGTGATCACTCCCACGTTGAGTGAGGTTTCTACAACACCTGCAATATCATCGCTCATGCGGATCACACCGTTTGGACACGTGTTCAGAGCGGCAACAAAACGTTGTTGAGTGTGCGCGGTCAGCACTTCACTTTGCAGTTCTTTGGCTTCAAGGAAAGTTACCAAGTGAGTTTCAACCTTACCCAGTTCAGCTTTGAGTAGCTCAGTGTAGCGGTGGAATAAGGTTTCTAATTCGGCTACGTGCTGTTCTGGCAAGGCGACGGTGACAAAAGCTTCACGCGGGATCGCATTACGTAGACTACCGCCACGGAATTCGACTAAGCGCAGATCTAATTCTTTCGCATGGCCTGCGAGAAAGCGCGCCATCAGCTTGTTAGCGTTACCACGGCCAGTGTGAATATCACAACCTGAGTGACCGCCTTTCAAACCCTTTAAGATCAGTTGGCGGCCAACATAACCAGCAGGGATCGCTTCACGCTCAATGGAGAAAGTGAACTCGGCGTTCACGCCTCCCGCGCAGCCCATATAGACTTCACCTTCTTGCTCAGAGTCGGTATTGAGCAGAATGTCGCCCTCCAGCCAACCTTCTTTGAGGCCAAAAGCGCCGGTCATGCCTGCTTCTTCATCAATAGTCAGCAGAACTTCAATTGGACCATGTTGGATCTCTTTAGAAGCCAGTACTGCTAGGCAAGAAGCCATGCCGATACCATTATCCGCGCCAAGCGTAGTGCCTTTAGCAGTAACCCATTCACCATCAATATAAGGCTGGATCGGATCTTTGGTGAAATCATGCACTGTGTCTTCATTTTTTTGCGGCACCATATCAATGTGCGCTTGAAGTACCACACCTTTACGATTTTCCATGCCCGGTGTCGCTGGCTTTTTAATAAAGACGTTACCGGTCTCATCACGACGAACGGCCAATCCTTGTTCTTTAGCCCAGTTGATAATGTATTGAGCTAATGCCTCTTCATGTTTTGAAGGGTGCGGGATGGAACAGATAGTGGCGAAAAATGGCCAAATTGGATTTGACGATAACTTACTGATTTCGGTTTGGAACTCAGACACAGATGACTCCTTACTGTAATTTTTCCCGTGTATCCTCTCTCCAGAGCTGGGTCGTGGCAGAGAATTTGCCTGTAACAGGTAGGTACTTTCGTTGCACAGCATATCACTGTGCAGGGGCAGGGTGTAGGTCAAAAGTGGCAGGAAAACGGGTTTTGATCATCGGCTAGCGTCAGGAATGATAAGAAGACGTAACGTGACTGAGGTAGGCAAATGCATCTTCATGCACTTTAACTGTAATTTTTCTTAATAAAGTTGTAATTAAATTACTAAAAAATGCTGACCAAGATCAATTTAAATGATTTTTGTGATTTTAATCACCTTAAGTGTTGTAATTTAATTTCTTGGTGGTATATTTGTGTACAGCTTCGCTAGCGAAGAGAAAACGCTCAAAGGATGAGTCCGATTTATCGCCTCCATGGAACCGAGAAATCAAGTAAACAGTTTTGATTTTAATGGTGATAGTTATGAATAAAGGTTTATCGTCTGCAATGTTCTGGAACCAACACTCTGTGTACACCGGTAACTTTGCATACCCTCGTAGCTTCGGCTACTGATACGCAACTTTTGCGTCTCGAACAAGTTTTGTTCACCCCTAAATTGGAATTTATTGACGACCAAATTTGGTCGATATGATTCACCGCCATCTCACTTGAGGTGGCGTTTTTTTATCCTCAAAAAATCTTCCCTATTCGAACTTGATCGCAACATTCTGTTGGTATTGAGCAATTGACTTATCTTCTGATCGACAGATTCCCTTTTTGGTTAGAAAACCCGCGTACAGTCAGAATTGTGTCTGGAATTTGTTTTTTGATAACTCTATAATCGCCGCCAATCGTTTACGCAACCGTTTACTTTTTTACCACTAAAGGATTCGAACATGCTGGAAAAGCTTTTTAAACTCAGTGAATACGGCACGAACGTGCGCACTGAGATCCTCGCTGGGGTCACGACTTTCCTGACCATGGCTTACATTATTTTTGTTAACCCAGCCATTTTGTCGGATGCGGGAATGGATCGCGGTGCGGTTTTCGTGGCGACCTGTTTGGCGGCCGCGATTGGCTGTTTCATTATGGGTTTTATTGCCAATTATCCTATCGCTCAAGCGCCAGGTATGGGGCTTAATGCCTTCTTCACTTATGGTGTGGTTCTTGGTATGGGACACACTTGGCAAGTCGCTCTGGCCGCGGTGTTCTGCTCGGGCGTGCTGTTTATCCTACTCAGCTTGTTCAAAATCCGTGAGTGGATCATCAACTCGATTCCTCACTCTTTACGTACTGGCATTTCAGCGGGTATTGGTCTGTTCTTAGCTTTCATCGCATTAAAAAATGCGGGCATTGTGGTCGATAATCCGGCAACACTGGTTTCTTTAGGCGCAATTACCTCGCTGCATGCGGTGTTGGCAGCAGTGGGCTTCTTCCTGACGATTGGTTTAGTCTATCGCGGTGTCAAAGGCGCGGTGATGATTGCTATTTTAGCGGTGACAGCTCTCGGTCTCGTATTTGGTGATGTGCAATGGGGCGGCATTATGTCTACGCCTCCGAGTATCGCGCCGACCTTCATGCAACTCGATTTCTCTGCTGTCTTTGAGATCGGCATGATTTCTGTGGTGTTTGCGTTCTTGTTTGTTGACCTATTTGACACTGCTGGCACCTTGGTTGGCGTTGCAACCAAAGCGGGATTGATCGAAAAAGATGGCAAAATTCCGCGCCTGAATCGTGCCCTGTTGGCGGATTCGACAGCAACGTCTGTCGGCGCTCTGCTCGGTACTTCAAACACCACTTCTTATATTGAAAGTGTCTCCGGTGTTGCTGTTGGTGGCCGTACTGGTTTAACTGCTGTGGTGGTTGGCATTTTGTTCCTTCTTGCATTATTCTTCTCGCCACTAGCGGGTATGATCCCAGCTTATGCGACGGCCGGTGCACTTTTCTATGTTGCTATTCTGATGATGTCGGGGTTAGTGAGCATTGATTGGCGTGATCTGACTGAAGCGGCACCCACTGTTGTTACCTGTTTGATGATGCCTCTGACATTCTCGATTGCGGAAGGTATCTCACTCGGTTTTATTGCTTATGCCGCAATCAAACTTTTCAGTGGTAAAGGACGCAGCGTCTCTCTCAGTGTATGGGTTATGGCGGCCATTTTTGTCATCAAATACATTTTGGCGGCGTAAGAGAAGACATTATAAAAATTCAATTTAGGTTTATCACATGAGCAAAAAATTCGTTATCACCTGGGACAATATGCAGCATTACTGCCGTGAACTTGCACAGCGTCAAATGCCTGCAGAACAATGGAAAGGTATCTTGGGTGTCAGCCGTGGTGGCTTAGTTCCCGCTGCTATTCTCGCTCGCGAGTTGGGCATTCGCTATGTGGATACGGTGTGTATCTCGAGCTATGACCATGATCACCAGCGTGATATGACAGTTCTGAAAGCACCAGAGCATGACGGCGAAGGTTTCTTGATCATTGACGATCTGGTGGATAGCGGCGATACCGCACGTAAAATCCGTGAAATGTATCCGAAAGCGAAATTTGTGACTGTCTGTGCTAAACCTGCGGGTAAAGACTTGGTTGACGAGTACGTGGTTGATATTCCACAAGACACTTGGATCGAGCAACCATGGGACATGGTGCTGTCTTATGTTGAGCCAGTTAATCGCAAGCAAAAATAGTCTTTTTGCCGAGAATTTGAAAATGACCCTTTCAAGGGTCATTTTTTTTTACTACTGTTAGCCCAACTTAGCGCAACGCCAGTAAAGAGACTTGTCATGTCAGAAGCGAGCAGCAAAAACCTGTCTGAGACCCTGTTTCAAAATCACAAACAAGCTAAAGAGACATCTTCGCTTACCCAATATATGCCAAGCAGTTTAGAGCTGTTAGACACTCGCCGAGAACAATCATCCCAAGCTTGGTACCGTAATTTGCGCCGTTTACAGTGGATTTGGCAGGGCGTTGATCCGGTTGAGCAGGAAGAGATCCTGGCGCGGATTGCCTCTTCTAAGCATTCGCGCACTCACGATGAGTGGCTTGATACTGTGATGGGATATCGCAGTGGTAACTGGACCTACGAATGGACGCGCGTTGGCATGCTGCATCAAAAGCAAGCGGCGGAGCGTCAAGGAGAAGAGGCGGCCGATCAAATGTTTGCCGCGGCGCTCTATTACAGCATCGCGGGTTATCCTCATCTTCGAAACGACAACTTGGCTTTACAAGCCCAAGTGCTCGCAAACAATGCTTATCAAGAAGCGGCAAAACTGACGGGATTTGTGGTTAAGCGCTTAGAGTTTTCCTATCAAAACAAAAAAATTGCTGGTTATTTGCATCTACGTAATACCGATTCTCCAAAGCCTGTGGTGCTGGTTAGTGCGGGGTTAGATAGCTTACAAACTGATATGTGGCGTCTATTTCGCGACTATTTAGCCAAGCGAGATATCGCCATGCTGACCATTGATATGCCGTCACTGGGCGCAAGCTCTCACTGGCCATTGACTGAAGATTCCTCCTGCTTGCATCAAGCGGTACTGAACCAGCTGGCAGATCTGCCTTGGGTGGATCATTTCCGTATCGGGCTGATTGGTTTTCGTTTTGGTGGGAATGCGATGGCGCGGCTGGCTTTTCTCGAGTCGGATAAGGTGAAAGCTTGTGTTTCACTTGGCGCGCCAATTCACGATATTTTCACCTCCCCTAATAAGTTGGCCGCCATGCCAAAAATGTATCTTGATGTACTGGCGTCACGTTTAGGCAAAAACGTAGTCGATGTGCGCAGCTTATCCGGACAATTGATGGCATGGTCGCTAAAAGTGCAGGGTTTTATGTCTGGCCGCAGAACCAAAACGCCGATTTTAGCACTGGGATTGGAAGGGGATCCGGTATCGCCTTATTCAGACAACCAACTCGTGGCACTCTTTAGCCAAGGTGGGCAAGCGAAGAAAGTAAAAAGTAAAACAATTTCACAGGGATATGAGCAATCCCTCGATTTGGCAATAAACTGGCTAGAAGATGAACTTTGCAAGTGACATTTCCATAAAAGTCATCAAAAGTAAGCAATAAGTGGCGAATATTTGTTCGTCTAATTCTAAAATCTCCCCGCCGAAGTTGTCGGTTGAGGGAGATAACATGGCTCTCAATTGCTGCTTATGGAGATGAATTATGTCAGAGATGACCAAAACCCCTACCCACTACCGCCTGCTCTCGACCTTGAAAGCGATGGGGCCTTATTTACGCGAAGGGCAGTGTAGTGAGCGATTCTACTTATTTGATTGTCTCGCCTCATGTGTGAACGATAAAAAATCCCCTGAAAAACGCGAGTTTTGGGGCTGGTGGATGGAGTTGACGCAAAATGAGCAAGAAATGTCAGCTTGCTACCATATCGGTCGCTATACGCTTGCGGGAGATTGGGTTGCAGAAGCGATACCAGAATCTGCCCAAGCGGAGGTTAATCATACTCAAGCGGAATTTCACAAAAAGTTAGTCAAAACGTTACGTGAACGTTTCGAAATCTCTGTCACTGTCTCAACCGAGTCCGCGCCATTTGCCTAATTAACCCTGTTCAATCGATAACCCGAAGAAAAAGGTGCTTTTGCACCTTTTTCTGCTTGTGCATTGCAGTGTGGATTGCTAAAACATCGTCTCTTAAAGTTTTTCTCAACAGAAGCAATCATGACCACAAATCAACGAAGCATCAAAGCTCCACAAACGGTTGTTGTGAAGCTGGGAACCAGTGTTCTGACCGGCGGTACTCTTGCGCTGGATCGTGCTCATATGGTTGAGCTCGCTCGCCAGTGTGCTGAACTCAAAAAGCAAGGTCACTCAGTAGTGATCGTGACCTCGGGCGCCATTGCGGCTGGCCGTGAGCATTTAGGTTACCCTGCGCTGCCCAACGCGATTTCCAGCAAGCAACTGCTGGCAGCGGTTGGGCAAAGTCGTTTGATTCAGGTCTGGGAATCGTTATTTGCGATTTATGGCATCAAAATTGGTCAGATGCTGCTCACCCGTGCTGATCTTGATGACCGTGAGCGTTTCCTTAATGCGCGTGACACCATCAATGCGTTAGTTGAAAATGGCATTGTGCCTGTGGTCAACGAAAACGATGCGGTAGCAACCAATGAAATCAAAGTCGGTGACAACGATAACTTATCGGCGCTGGTCGGTATTTTGTGTGGTGCGGATAAGCTGCTGCTGTTGACCGATCAAAAAGGCTTGTTCACCGCCGATCCGCGTAAAGATCCCAATGCCCAACTGATCAAAGAAGTGACCACCATTGATGACACACTGCGCAAAATTGCTGGTGGCAGTGGCACTACACTCGGTACGGGCGGCATGGCCACCAAGCTGCAAGCGGCGGACATTGCTCGTCGTGCTGGTATTGAAGTCATCATTGCGGCAGGTCGTGCGCCCAATGTGATTTTTGACTCCTTAAGTGATGAGCCACAAGGCACGCGCTTCTTAGCTTTGGAAGAAGCGTTAGAAAACCGCAAACGCTGGATTTTGGCAGGCCCAGCGGCATCAGGCGATATTGTGATTGACGATGGCGCAGTGAAAGCGGTGCAAACCAAGGGCAGCAGCTTGCTCGCCAAAGGTGTGGTGCGAGTGCAAGGTCAGTTCGCCCGTGGTGAAGTGGTGCGGGTACTGGATAAGCAAAGTCATCTGATTGCGCGCGGCATCGCGGCCTACTCCAATGACGAGTTGGCGCAAATTGCTGGTAAGCACAGTAAAGAGATCATCGATATTTTAGGCTACGATCACGGCTCAGAAGTGATCCACCGCGACGACATGGTCGTGATTCAAGAGTAAAGGAGAGAATGATGGATTTAACCGTACTCGGTAAAGCGGCCAAAGCGGCCTCTTTCCAACTGGCTACCGCCAGTACCGCGCAAAAAAATCAGGCTCTCGCCAGTATGGCCGATCAGTTGGAAGCGCAAAGCGCGAGCATTCTTGCTGCAAACGCAAAAGATATTGCGCTGGGGCGCGAAGCGGGTTTGTCTGATGCCATGCTGGATCGCTTGCTGCTCAATGAGTCTCGCTTGCAAGCAATCGCCAACGATGTGCGTAACGTGATCAAATTGAACGATCCCGTCGGCAGCGAAATTGATAGCCGAGTGTTGGAAAACGGCATGTCATTGGCACGCCGTCGCGTCCCCCTTGGTGTGGTCGGCGTCATTTATGAAGCTCGCCCTAACGTCACCATTGATATTGCGGCGCTGTGTTTAAAAACCGGTAACGCCGCGATTTTGCGCGGTGGCAAAGAGACGTTTTTCTCTAACATGGAACTGGTCAAAGTGATCCAGTCGGCGTTGGATAAAGCAGGTCTGCCAGCGGCTTCCGTGCAGTACATTGAAAAGCCAGATCGTGAACTGGTGACGCAACTCCTGAAAATGGATGATTACGTCGACATGATCATCCCACGTGGCGGTGCGGGCCTGCACAAAATGTGCAAAGAAAACAGCACAGTGCCTGTGATCATTGGAGGCTTTGGCATTAGCCATATTTTCGTGGATGAAAGTGCTGATCTGGATAAATCGGTTGCCGTAATTGAAAACGCTAAAGTGCAACGCCCATCGGCGTGTAATGCGCTAGATACCTTGTTAGTGCATCAAGCGATTGCCAAACCGTTACTAGACAAACTCATCGCAAAACTGAATGGCAAAGTGGCGTTTGTGGCGGAGCCCAAAGCCAAGGCGTTGATGAGTTCAGCGGCTGAGCTGCGTGATGCGCAAGCGGGCGATTTTGATACCGAATGGCTCAGCTACACCTTAGGGGTGAAAGTGGTGCAGGATGTACAAGAAGCCATTGAGCATATGCGCGAGCACAATGCGAGCCATTCCGATGCGATCATGACCAACGATCTCTATAACGCTGAGCTGTTTGTGAATACCGCCGGTTCAGCGGCGGTGTATGTCAACGCTTCTACGCGTTTTACTGACGGTGCACAGTTTGGTTTAGGCGCAGAAGTGGCAGTCTCAACACAAAAACTGCACGCGCGTGGTCCGATGGGGCTAGAAGAGCTCACCAGCTACAAGTGGGTGGGCAAAGCTAATTACCTGTCACGCAGCTAAAATTCAAGCAAAGATGTGATGTAAAGGGGCTTCGCGCCCCTTTTTCTTTGGCTCTCAACAGCACATCGGCTACACTGGTTGTCTTGTTATGGAGGTAATATGCATTGTCCTTTCTGTTCTGAAAACGATACCAAAGTGATCGATTCACGTCTGGTGGCTGACGGACATCAAGTGCGCCGTCGTCGTCAGTGTCTGGCTTGTAATGAGCGCTTTACCACCTTTGAAACCGCGGAGTTAGTGATGCCACGCGTGATCAAATCGAATGGTAATCGTGAGCCTTTTGATGAAGAGAAAATGATTGGTGGCTTGCAGCGCGCATTGGAAAAGCGCCCAGTGAGTGCCGATGCGATTGAACTGGCGATCAGCACCATAAAATCTAAGCTACGTGCCACTGGCGAGCGTGAAGTTCCGAGTAAACTGATTGGTAACTTGGTGATGGAACAGCTGAAAGTGCTAGATAAAGTGGCCTATATTCGCTTTGCATCCGTATATCGTAGTTTTGAAGATGTCCGTGAATTTGGCGAGGAGATCGCCAAACTGCAGGACTAACCGATAGGATTAACTGAAAGCGATTATGCCTATGTTTACCTCTTTTGATCATCAAATGATGTCTCGCGCGATTGAACTTGCGTGGCGCGGGCATTTTACCACTTCTCCTAATCCTAATGTCGGCTGCGTGATCACTCGCGGTGAGCAGATTGTAGGGGAAGGTTTCCATTTTCGCGCGGGGGAACCCCATGCTGAAGTGCATGCTATGCGCCAAGCCGGTGAGCTTACCCGCGGTGCGACCGCTTATGTCACTTTAGAACCTTGCTCTCATTATGGTCGCACACCGCCTTGTGCTGAAGGGCTTATTAAAGCCGGGGTTGCGAAAGTGATTTGCGCAATGCAAGACCCTAACCCACAAGTGGCGGGGAAGGGCGTACAAATGCTGCGTGATGCCGGGATTGAGGTTGAAGTGGGGTTGCTGGAAGCGGATGCTCGAGTACTCAACCGCGGTTTTCTAAAACGTATGGAAACCGGCATGCCTTTTGTGCAGCTTAAAATGGCGGCGAGTCTCGATGGACAAACCGCGCTCGCTAACGGTAAAAGCCAGTGGATTACCTCTCCTGCAGCACGTAAAGATGTTCAGCGGTTTCGCGCGCAAGCCAGTGCGATTCTCTCCACCAGTCAAACGGTGCTGGCGGATAATGCTTCTCTGGCGGTGCGTTGGTACGATTTACCGTCATCGGTACAGGCGCAATACGCAGAAGCGGATTTGCGTCAGCCACTGCGGGTGATTTTGGATCGTCAACATCAATTGCATCCAGAGTTAGCGTTATACCAAACACCTTCACCCGTGCTGCGAGTTGCCAGCGAGAATGCCGAACTCTGTATCTCTGCTGAGAACGGAAAGCTTGATTTGCGTGAGCTTTTGGCACTACTCGCTCAGCAACACAATGTGAATCAACTCTGGGTAGAGGCGGGGAGCCAACTGGCTCAATCTTTGATTGAGCAAAAGTTGGTGGATGAAATCATTCTCTATTTAGCGCCGAAACTGATGGGCAGTGATGGCCGTGGTTTATTTGGCGCGCTCGGTTTGACGGAAATGGCTGAGGCCATTGAACTCAAAATAGAAGATTGTCGAATGGTGGGGGCAGATTTGCGGATCATCGCCACCCCAAAAACAAAAGATTAGCATTATGTTTACAGGTATTGTTGAAGCGGTTGGCAAGCTGACCGCTATTATCCCTAAAGGCAGCGACGTCACCATCAGTGTAGATGTGGGTAAGCTGGACATGGGCGATGTTAAACTCGGTGACAGTATTGCCACTAATGGCGTCTGCTTAACGGTTGTGGCATTTGATCAGCGTAGTTTTAGCGCGGATCTGTCGATGGAAACCCTCAAAAAATCGGGCTTTGCACAGTATCAGGTTGGTGATCGCGTTAACCTTGAAAAAGCCATGCTGCCCACGACCCGTTTTGGTGGTCATATCGTCTCAGGGCATGTGGATGGCGTAGGTGAAATCGTCGAGCGTATTCCTGTGGGGCGTGCGGTGGATCTGTGGGTCAATATGCCGGCAGAAATCAGCAAATACGTGGCTGAAAAAGGCTCGATTACCGTTGATGGCATCAGTTTAACGGTCAATGATCTGCGTAAAAACGCGTTTAAACTGACCATAGTGCCCCACACCAGCGCAGAAACCACTATCGATGAATTCCAAGTGGGACGCCGAGTCAATCTGGAAGTGGATGTATTGGCACGTTACATGGAGCGTTTACTGCAAGGTCAACAAGAGAGTGAACCTCAATCGCGTCTGACCATGGCATTTTTGCAACAAAACGGTTTTGCTTAACCTCAGCTCTCAGAGGTTTCATAACAATAGGACTGACATCATGCCAATTAGCACCCCACAAGAGATCATTGAAGACATTCGTCAAGGCAAAATGGTCATCCTGATGGATGATGAAGATCGTGAAAATGAAGGCGATCTGATCATGGCGGCTGAGCACATTACGCCAGCAGCGATCAATTTTATGGCAACCCATGGTCGCGGACTCATCTGTTTAACGCTCACGAAAGAGCGTTGTCGCCGTCTGGGTTTAAATCCCATGGTACAAGATAATAATGCCCAGTACACCACCAATTTCACCGTTTCGATTGAAGCTGCCGAAGGCGTGACCACCGGTATTTCAGCGGCGGATCGCGCGCGCACAGTACAAGCGGCAGTGGCAAAAGAAGCGAAAGCGGCCGATTTGGTTCAGCCGGGGCATATTTTCCCGTTGGCTGCACAAGATGGCGGAGTATTAACGCGCGCTGGGCACACAGAAGCTGGGTGTGATTTGGCACGCTTGGCAGGTTTAGAGCCCGCGTCGGTGATTGTGGAAATTCTTAATGATGACGGCACCATGGCGCGTCGTCCGGACTTAGAAGTGTTCGCTGAAAAACACGGCTTAAAGCTGGGTACGATTGCAGACTTGATTGAGTACCGCAACCACACCGAAACCACCATTGAGCGTGTCGCGCAGTGTAAACTGCCAACCGAATATGGTGAGTTTGAGCTGGTGACTTACCGCGACATCATCGATAAGCAAATCCACTTTGCTCTGCGTAAAGGCGATATTACTAGTGCGCCAACTCTTGTGCGTGTGCATCTGCAAGATACTTTTACCGATCTGCTGCACAGCAACCGTGCGGCAGAGCGCAGTTGGCCACTTGCGACAGCAATGCAGCGTATTGGGCAAGAAGGCGGGGTGTTGGTGATCCTGGGTCATGAAGAATCGAGTGAGCTCTTGCTACACCGAGTGAAAATGTTTGAGCTGCAAGATAAAGGCGAAGCCCCTGCGATGGCCAAAAAACAAGGCACTTCACGCCGGGTCGGGGTTGGCTCGCAAATCCTTGCTGATCTTGGAGTGAAAGAGATGCGTCTGCTCTCTTCACCAAACAAAAAGTACCACGCATTGGGTGGTTTTGGTCTCAATGTGGTCGAATACGTCTGCGAATAATCGCTATTCCCTTGCTACTTGAAGTGGCAGTGGAGTGAGCGACCTTCATTCCCCCAAGCATAGAACCTACCTATACTGGGGGATGAACTTACTGTCCGCCTCGCTGCAAAAACAAGTCGTTTGAGGATATTTCATGGCTGGTTTACCGCGTTTTAGCTTGATGGCAGTGCGCGGTGTAAGCCCAAATTTCTGTTAGATATTGCTCACAAATTTGTGCTAGAATCCGGCGATTCTCACTTGATGAACAGAGTTAAAGGAAAGCTTATGAAAGTGATCGAGGGTGGTTTCCCAGCACCAAATGCGAAAATTGCGATTGTGATTTCTCGTTTCAACAGTTTTATCAATGAAAGTTTGCTGTCTGGTGCCATCGATACTCTTAAGCGTCACGGTCAGATCAGTGATGACAACATTACCGTTGTGCGTTGTCCCGGTGCGGTTGAGCTGCCTCTGGTAGCGCAACGTGTTGCAAAAACCGGCGACTACGATGCGATTGTCTCTCTGGGTTGTGTGATCCGTGGCGGTACACCGCACTTTGACTACGTTTGCAGTGAAATGAATAAAGGTCTGGCACAAGTGTCTCTGGAATTTAGCATTCCAGTCGCATTCGGTGTGTTGACTGTTGATACTATCGATCAAGCTATTGAACGCGCAGGAACCAAGGCTGGTAATAAGGGTGCTGAAGCAGCACTGAGCGCACTTGAGATGATTAATGTTCTTTCTGAAATCGATTCCTAATGGGGGCCAGTGTGAAACCAGCCGCACGTCGTAATGCACGTCAATTTGCGCTACAAGCAATTTATTCATGGCAAATTACTAAAGAGAATGTTGCGACTATTGAAGAGCAATTTCTAACCAGCGGTAAGTACGATGAAGAAGAACATCGTGCCGCTGAGCCAGCTCTTGCTGCTCCTGAAACCGATGTTTCTTATTTCCGTGATCTGCTGGCGGGTGTGGTTTTAAACCATAATGAACTCGACAGCAAACTGCGTCCTTTTGTTTCTCGTCCGATGCAAGATCTGGACATGATGGAACTGGCGCTACTGCGTTTGGCCATGTATGAAATGACGCGTCGTGAAGACGTACCATACAAAGTGGTGATTAACGAGGCGATTGAACTGGCAAAAGTGTTTGCTGCGGAAGATAGCCATAAATTCGTTAACGGTGTGCTGGATAAAGCCGCACCGCACGTACGTAAGAAAGCGTAATCCGTTTTCCACCAGAAGGTCAGCAGTCGCTGACCTTTTTTCTTGATAAGCTGCGACCTAATGCAGCGTTTCAACCAAAGAGTCTGGATGATGTTTGGTGAATTTAATTTAATCGATAAATACTTTTCCAACCGACAAGCACAACGCAAAGACGTTCACTTAGCATTGGGTGATGACTGTGCCATTGTCAAAGTTCCTGAAAATTCGCGCGTGGCGATCAGCACGGATACCTTAGTTGCTGGAACCCATTTTCTGGCTCAGGCCAATCCGGCTTGGGTCGCGCACAAAGCCTTAGCGTCGAACATCAGTGATTTGGCGGCGATGGGCGCGACTCCGGCTTGGGTTTCGCTTGCGTTGACTCTGCCTGAGATTGATGATGCGTGGCTAACGCCATTTTGCGATGCTTTTTTCGAGTTGGCCAAGTACTACAATGTGCAGCTCATTGGTGGCGATACCACCAAAGGGCCACTCAGTATCACATTAACCGTGCAGGGCTTTTTACCCAAAGAGCAGGCTATGCTGCGTAGCGGGGCGAAAGTTGGCGATTGGCTCTATGTCACGGGCGATCTAGGCGATAGCCAAGCCGGCTTAGACGTGATTTTAGATCCGGAAAAGCGCCATTTACCCTTCGCCGATATTCTTGAGCAGCGCCATTACTTGTCGACACCACGCATTGTGGCAGGGCAAGCCTTAGTGCATTTGGCCTCTTCGGCGATTGATATTTCCGACGGCCTGATTGCCGATCTGCAACACATTTTGCGGCGTTCCAATGTTGGGGCGAGTATTGATGTCAGCTTGTTGCCGCTGTCTAAAGAGTTATTGCAGTTTGTAGACAGTGTCACTAGTGCACAGCAGTATGCCTTGACCAGCGGTGAAGAGTACGAACTCTGCTTCACCATTCCAGAAGAAAATCGAGGCTCGCTAGAAAATGCGCTCGCACATTGCGGCACGAAAGTGACCTGTATTGGCCAAATTCGCCCGGCCGGTACGTTTGAGCTGCACAATCAGGGGAAAAAGCTCGATTGGCAACTGGCTGGGTATGATCATTTCAAGGTGAAAGCATGAGCGATCCACGCAGTAATCTCTCCTTAAGTAACCCTTGGCACTTGCTTGCTACTGGTTTTGGCAGTGGCTTGTCGCCCATCGTGCCCGGAACGATGGGCACGTTAGCATCGGTGCCATTTTATCTAATGCTGGCACAGCTCCCTTGGATTCTGTATGCCGTCGTGGTTGTGTTCGCTAGCCTCATCGGCATAAAAATTTGCCAAGTCACCTCAGATGATATGCAGGTACACGATCACGGTTCGATTGTTTGGGATGAATTTGCCGGCTTTTGGATCACTATGCTGATTGTGCCGTTATACCAATTACCGGTTTTCGATTGGAAATGGCTCGTGACAGGTTTTGTGCTATTTCGCTTTTTCGATATGCTCAAACCTTGGCCGATCAGTTGGTTGGATAAGCGTGTGCATGGCGGTTTCGGCATCATGATTGATGATTTAGTGGCTGGAGTAATGGCCGCGATAAGTTTAGCGGCCATCGGCTACTGGTTAGAGTGGCTGCCTGTTTGAGATTCGCCTGTTTAGGTTCCCCTAGGGGAACCTAACTCAGCTAGTTTAATTTTTGCAAATCGGCTTCAATTTCGGCAATTTTACTGGCAACGACCTTTTCCAAATGGCGTAAATCATTAAGAATTTTCTGTTTCACGTCTACTTCACCCATGACTTCAGGTTTGGTTATCTTATTAAGCTCATCAATCACCAGCGTTAAATTGCGATTAATTTCAGTGACTTCTTTGTACTGATGACTGCCACTGTCGACCAATACATTTTTGATCTGCCTTGGATACTTAAACTTGACGCTTTTGGCGAACAGCTCGCCCTTTTGCTTTTTGAAGTAGATCTTTAATACATCTTTATGCGCTTCTTGGCGCAGCGAATAGCGTTCAATTTGCGTAGGTTCATTAATACCCAAGCCAACGAGATGGGGAAACATAGGCAACCTCTTAGTTAAAATAACCCGCACGCCTCTTGATATACCCTTCCTACTTGAAGCTGCAGCGGTGTTAGCTACGTTCGTTCACCCCAATCACATAGTTTGTCTATGCTCATGGGGACTCACTCACTTGCCGCCTACCTGCAACTCCAAATTGTTTGGGTATATACATTTACCAAGATGGCACTCAATTTACTGTAGCAGTTGGTTGATGTGCCTGACAGTTCAATAGGTTAACTTGTGCTCAAGATCGCACCCGAACCTTGACCGTTTCGCTACTGAGCGCTAGGCGCGAGCTCTGCGACATGTTCAATCAATTTCTCGCGCAAGTGCTGCTCCTCCTCTTCATTGAGGCGCGTGCCTTGGGCGTTGGTCAAAATGAATAAGTCTTCTGCGCGCTCACCTATGGTCGTGATTTTAGCCGCATGCAAATCCAAGTTGAGTTCGGCAAAGGTTGCTCCGACGGTAGCCAGTAGTCCCGGCGTATCCAGCGCGACGAATTCCATTAAGGTGCGCTTTTTACTCTTGGTTGGTAGAAAATCAACCTGAGTTTTGACTTTAAAGTGCTGCAAGTTACGAGGAATGCGCCTTGCCTTTTGCGTGGTAGGACGACCATCTTCCAGTACATGCACCAGATGACGAATCAGTGCTTGATGGCGATCTTCTTCAATGGCTTGCCCATTTTGGTCAAGTACCATGAAAGTATCGAGTACATAACCGTCTTTACTGGCCATGATTTGCGCGTCATGCACGTTCAGATTACGTCGGTCGAGCTCGGCAACCACAGTCGCAAATAAAGCAGCCTGATCCTTGGTGTAGATAAAAACTTCCGTTCCGCCGCGAGTGGCTTTTTTGCTGAGTAAAACCAAAGGTTTGCTACTGTCTTCATGGCGTAATAAATGGGTGCAGTGCCACGCGATCTGTTTATGAGTATGGCGCAAGAAATAATCGGCTTTAAAGCGCTGCCACAACACCTCAATTTCACGGCTAGAGAAGCCTTCTTTGCGCAGTAAGGCAGAGGCCATTTGCTGGTTATGACGAATGCGTTCACGGACATCGACGGGATTTTCTAGGCCGCGCCGTAGCGCGCGCTGGGTTGAGTAAAAGAGCTCTGCCAACAAAGTCCGTTTCCAACTGTTCCAAAGCTCAGGGTTGGTGGCGCAGATGTCAGCGACGGTTAAACACACCAAGTATTCGAGGCGCTCTTCATCACGCACTTTTTTGGCAAATTCGATGATCACATCTGGATCGTAGATATCACGACGCTGCGCGGTGACTGACATCAGGAGGTGATTTTTGACCAGCCAAGCGACCAATTTCGCTTCCGGTTTAGATAAACCGTGCTCAATACAGAAATCAAACGCTTCATCAGCACCAATTTCTGAATGATCACCGCCGCGTCCTTTACCGATATCATGGAAAATGGCCGCGAGGATGAGCAGCTCTTTTTTCTGAATTTTAGGGTAAATTTCACAGCAAATAGGGTGGCGGTCGTGGTTATTGGCATCACTGAATAGATGGATATGTTTGAGTAGACGAATACTATGTTCATCCACCGTATAGACGTGGAACAAGTCGAACTGCATCTGGCCAACAATCTGGTTCCATTGGGGCAAATAAGCAGCAAGTACGCCCAGCTTGTGCATTTGGCTAAACGCTTTATGCAGTGCGTTGGGGTGGCGTACCAGCTCAATAAACTTTTCGCGTGCGGCGGGAAGGGTGTGCAGAAATTTATTCAGTCGGCGACGAGCCGTGCGTAATTGGCGCATGGTGGCTGGCGCAACCGATTCGATGGTGGAGTCGCTGGCCATGTGCAAAAACATATCCAGAATAGTTTCTGGACGAGCTTGAAATAGCGCGGGTTTACGCGCTTCAATCATATTGCCACGGCGTTGGAAGTCATCATCAATAATCACGGCTTCGGCTTCTTCACCATTATTGAGGATCGCTTTATCGAAAATTTTCAGCAGCATTTTGTTGAGTTCAGCCACACGACGCAGGGTGCGGAAAAACTCTTTCATCATCATCTCTATGCCACGGTTGCCTTCACCAAAGTAACCGAGATGACGAGCAACTTGCACTTGATGCGCGAAGGTTAAGCGGTTGTCGTAACGTTTCAGCTCAATGTGCAGCGCAAAACGCACGCGCCATAAAAAGTCTTGGCACTCAACCAGCTCACGGTATTCGGCATCGGTCAGAAAACCAAAGCGGCTCATCTCATACAAGGACGTTGCTCCAAAATGGCGGCGTGCGACCCAACTTAAGGTGTGAATATCGCGTAGCCCACCGGGAGTCGATTTGATGTCTGGCTCTAAGTTGTAGGTGGTGTCGTGATATCGAGCGTGGCGCTCTTTCTGCTCACGCACTTTGGCTTGATAGAAGATTTCACTTGGCCAGAAGGACTCAGAATGGATCACCATTTTCAGGCGATGAAAGGTCTCTTCACAGCCGCACAGTAAGCGCGCTTCTTGCAAGTTAGTGGCTACAGTGAGGTCGGCTTTACCGATTTCAGCACACTGTTCCACGGTTCGTACCGCGTGGCCAATCTCCAATTTTAAATCCCATAACAGGGTGAGAAATTGGCTGATTTTATTGGCGACTTGTTCGCTGAGCGGCTGTTGAGATAAGACTAGGAGATCGATGTCTGAGAGAGGGTGTAGCTCACCACGCCCATAACCCCCAACCGCGACTAAGCTCACTTCAACCAGCTCATCAAAGCCAAAAAATTGCCACAAACGGTGGAGTAGCAAGTCCATGTATTCGGAGCGGCCAAGCACTAAGTCGGTCACTGGATGGTGATCGAAAAACTCCTGCTTTTGGTATTCAGTAAAGCTTTCGAGCTGCTGCTTTAAGCTCTCTACCGTCAGTTGGGGTTCTTGAAATGTGATAGGGGATTGATACGGCATAGCGCGTCCATGCAAGCGTTAACACGAATGGAGCCAATCTAGCAGATGGCGACGGATAAAAAAATATCCCTGACCAGCAGGGATATTTTCAATCGAAGGAAAACTTAGGCGTTATTCAAGATGCGTGGCAGGCTTTCTTCACTACGTAGCGTCAGGATTTCACAGCCAGTTGCAGTGACCAAAATCGTATGTTCCCACTGGGCAGATTTTTTGCCATCGGCGGTGTAGACCGTCCAGCTATCTTCATCATCAAGACGGCAGCCAAATTTACCGGCGTTAATCATGGGCTCAATGGTGAAAATCATCCCTTCACGCAGCACAGTGCGGTCACTGTTTTTGTAGTGCACCACTTGTGGCTCTTCATGGAACTCAGCACCAATGCCGTGACCACAGTAATCACGCACGATAGAGAATTTAAAGCGCGGGTTGTTTTTGTTGTTGGTCTTGATGTGTTTTTCAATCGTGGTTCCAATTTCGCCCAATTGAACGCCCGGCTTGACTTGTTTCAGTGCCAAGTAAAGGCACTCTTGCGCCACATGACACAGGCGTTTGTCTTCAATCGACACATCGCCAATCAAAAACATTTTTGAGGTATCGCCGTGGTAGCCGTCTTTGATAACCGTAATATCGATATTAAGGATGTCGCCATCACGCAGTACCGCAGGACGTTGGATCTGACCAAAATAAGTATCTTCACTGGCAGGAATGCCGTGGCAGACAATGTGGTTGATCGACGTACAGATCGATTTTGGAAAACCGTGATAATTCAGTGGTGCCGGAATCGCGCCTTGAACTTCAGTAATGTACTTATGACATATCTGATCCAGCTCTTCGGTAGTCACGCCTGCTTTCACATGAGGTTCAATCATTTCCAGAACTTCAGCGGCTAAGCGGCCCGCAACGCGCATTTTTTCAATTTCTACGGCATTCTTGATTTTTATAGACATCGGCTTTCTCTACTCACTTGTGAGCACACAAGGTGCTAGTGGCGCTATTGTAACAATGGACAGATGAAGCGCAAGAAAACAGTCGTCCGGCGTTAAAATCGAGTGGCTAAGTCATGGCTTTGCATTGGCTATCGACGAATTTTTTCTAGCCACACAGGGGCGAAATATGATATAAAGCGCGCCGGAATCCGGGTCCTTATTCTCCCTGTTGGCGAAAAGGATTGGGAACCACAAACCTAATTGTTTAAATCACACACATTCCGACACGTATTCCGGGGTGCTCCAAGTGGAGTCGGATATACGGGGGATGTGGAGGCCTAACCCCATAGAGGATTTTAAAATGGCATCTGTATCAATGCGCGATATGCTGACAGCGGGCGTACACTTCGGTCACCAAACTCGTTACTGGAACCCAAAAATGAAGCAATTCATTTTCGGCGCACGTAACCGCGTTCACATCATCAACCTAGAAAAAACTGTACCTATGTTCAACGAAGCTCTAGCTGAGCTGGCAAAAGTTGGCGAGAAGAAAGGTAAAGTTCTATTCGTTGGTACTAAGCGCGCTGCATCTGAGTCTGTGAAAGAAGCAGCTCTAGCAAGCAACCAATACTACGTTAACAACCGCTGGTTGGGCGGTATGCTGACTAACTGGAAAACTGTTCGTCAGTCAATCAAGCGTCTGAAAGAGCTGGAAGTTCAATCTACTGACGGTACTTTTGACAAGCTGACTAAGAAAGAAGCTCTAATGCGCACTCGCGAAATGGAGAAACTGGAAAAGTCTCTTGGCGGTATCAAAGATATGGGCGGCCTGCCTGACGCTCTGTTCGTAATCGACGCAGATCACGAGCACATCGCTATCAAAGAAGCGAACAACCTAGGTATTCCAGTATTTGCTGTTGTTGATACTAACTCTAGCCCAGACGGCGTAGACTACATCATCCCAGGTAACGACGACGCGATCCGCGCTGTTCAACTGTACCTGAATGCTGCTGCTCAAGCGATCAACGAAGGTCGTAACAAAGACGTAGCTGCTGTAGCTGAAAAAGACGGTTTCGTAGAAGCGGAATAATCTCGGCTCTGAGTGAAACTTAGGCTATCTGCCATGATTGTGTAGCATAGCCCAAGTTATAGTTAGCATTGGGGGCCGATAATGTAGGCCCTCAATTTTTACCCAATCCAGAATTAACTGAGGAATAGAGAATGGCTGTTACTGCTGCTCTAGTAAAAGAACTGCGCGAGCGTACTGGCGCAGGTATGATGGAATGTAAGAAAGCCCTTGTTGAAACCAACGGTGACATCGAGCTGGCGATCGAGAACATGCGTAAGAGTGGTGCTGCTAAAGCTGCTAAGAAAGCTGGCAACATCGCTGCTGAAGGCACCATCATGATCAAAGAAGGCGAAGGCATTGCGGCTCTAGTTGAAGTCAACTGCCAAACTGACTTCGTAGCAAAAGACAGCAACTTCGTAGCATTTGCTAACCAAGTTACTGACGCTGCTCTCGCTTCTAAAGCCTCTGTAGAAGAGCTGCAAGCACAATTCGAAGAAGCTCGTGTTGCTCTTGTTGCGAAAATTGGTGAGAACATCAACATCCGTCGCGTTCAGTACGTTGAAGGCGAAGCTCTGGCGACTTATCGCCATGGCGACCGTATCGGTGTTGTCGTTGCTGGTTCTGCTGACGTTGAAACTCTAAAACACGTTGCAATGCACGTAGCGGCTTCTCGCCCAGAATTCCTGACTCCAGACGACGTTCCTGCTGAAGTGGTTGCTAAAGAACGTGAAGTTCAAGTTGGCATCGCAATGAACGAAGGCAAGTCAAAAGAAATCGCAGAGAAAATGGTTGAAGGCCGTATGAAGAAATTCACTGGCGAAGTTTCTCTGACTGGTCAGCCATTCGTAATGGAGCCAAAGAAAACTGTTGGTGAAATTCTGGCTGAGAAAGGCGCAACTGTTTCTGCATTCATCCGTCTAGAAGTAGGTGAAGGCATCGAGAAACAAGAAGGCCTGAGCTTTGCTGAAGAAGTAGCACTGGCGCAAAAAGGTTAATCCTAGCGCGATTGCTCAGAAAAAGACCGTGGCCATGGCTGCGGTCTTTTCACGATTAAGGTGTTGATTCGTTAATGATTGAATCATAAAGCGTCGACTCGATTAACCGTGATGAATGGATTTTGGCCTAGCACTCAAATCTATCCATGACTGTTAATCCTCAACTCTCTTTGGAAGGTAAACTCCCATGACAACGAACCCTAAACCAGCTTATCAACGTATTCTGTTAAAACTAAGTGGTGAAGCGCTACAAGGCTCTGAAGGTTTTGGTATTGATCCAACGGTACTTGATCGTATGGCTCAAGAAGTAAAAGAACTGGTTGAGCTGGGTGTTCAAGTGGGCGTTGTGATTGGTGGCGGCAACCTATTCCGTGGTGCTGGCCTTGCCAAAGCGGGTATGAACCGTGTTGTTGGGGATCATATGGGCATGCTTGCCACGGTAATGAATGGTTTGGCAATGCGTGATGCCCTGCATCGTGCTTACGTCAATGCACGTCTGATGTCTGCTATCCCACTAAATGGTGTGTGTGACGATTACAGCTGGTCTGATGCGATTCGCGAATTGCGCCAAGGCCGAGTGGTGATTTTTGCTGCGGGTACAGGCAATCCTTTCTTTACTACGGATTCGGCTGCGTGTCTGCGTGGTATTGAAATTGAAGCTGATGTCGTTCTCAAAGCGACCAAAGTAGATGGTGTTTACAGCGCTGACCCGGTAGCCAACCCGGATGCACAACTGTATGATAAGCTGGCTTACAACGATGTGCTTGAGAAAGAACTGAAAGTGATGGATTTGGCGGCGTTTACTCTGGCTCGTGACCATAAAATGCCAATTCGTGTCTTCAACATGAATAAGCCAGGCGCACTTCGTCGTGTCGTTATGGGTGAAGCTGAAGGTACGCTGATCAGCGACGTGCAGTGATCCGTCTGCGAACGAAACGCTCTCGAAACGAAAACAAGAATTAAGGTGATATTGTGATTAATGAGATCAAAAAAGATGCGCAAGAGCGTATGGAGAAAAGTGTTGAAGCACTGAAAAATGGCCTGTCGAAAATTCGTACTGGCCGTGCTCACCCAAGTCTGCTGACGGGTATTTCAGTTGACTACTACGGCGCTCCAACTCCACTTAATCAGGTTGCTAACGTGATTGCTGAAGATGCACGTACGCTAGCGATCACCGTGTTTGATCGCGAATTAACTCAAAAAGTTGAAAAAGCGATCCTGATGTCTGATCTGGGTCTAAACCCAATGTCAGCCGGCACCATTATCCGCGTTCCACTGCCACCGCTCACGGAAGAACGTCGCCGTGATCTGGTTAAAATCGTGCGTGGTGAAGCAGAAGGCGGTCGTGTTGCGGTACGTAACATTCGTCGTGATGCGAACAACGATCTGAAAGCGCTACTGAAAGACAAAGAGATTTCAGAAGACGATGAACGCCGTGCACAAGAAGAGATTCAAAAGCTGACGGATGCGGCAGTGAAGAAGATCGATGATGTGCTTGCTGCAAAAGAAAAAGAGTTGATGGAAGTTTAATCCACTGACTTGGTGAACAAAACGCTGTGCTCGCAGCACAGCGTTTTTTTATGCTACTCTTGCGCCTCTTTGATTGTTCGTTGTGTTTCTTATGCAAAATCTATCTCTTTCCCAAGATGTATTGCCTAAACATATTGCCGTCATTATGGATGGTAATGGTCGTTGGGCGAAAGCGCAGGGAAAACCGCGTGTTTTCGGCCATAAAAATGGTGTGGCTGCGGTACGAAAAACCATCTCTACTTCTGCTCGCCTTGGCATTAAAGCCGTAACTCTGTTTGCTTTTAGCAGCGAGAACTGGCGTCGTCCGGAAGAAGAAGTGGGCGTGTTGATGGAACTTTTTATGACGGTTCTTTCAACCGAAATTAAGAAATTGCATAAAAACAATCTGCGTTTGCGAGTGATCGGTGATAAAAGCCGCTTTAGTGAGCGTCTGCAAACGAAAATCGCGCAAGCGGAGCAGTTAACCGCCAGCAATACCGGCATGGTGGTCAACATCGCTGCGAACTACGGTGGACAGTGGGATATCTTGCAAGCTACTCAAGCATTGGCTGAAAAGGTTACCCAAGGTGAACTGCAACCGTCGGACATCGATGAAGACGTATTTAAGCAGCATTTGACTATGGCTGATCTGCCGGATGTGGATTTGTTGATCCGCACCAGTGGAGAGTGCCGCATTAGTAATTTTATGCTTTGGCAACTTGCCTATGCAGAAATGTATTTCACTCCAGTCTTCTGGCCTGAGTTCGATGAAAACTGCCTGATTGAAGCAGTGACTTGGTTTGTTAATCGTGAGCGCCGTTTTGGCTGTACTGGTGAACAAGTCAAGGCATTGATGGAAAACTGAATATAGGACTTCTCAATTTGAAGCAGCGAATCATTACAGCGCTTATTCTGGCGCCTTTGGTGATCCTTGGCATCCTTTATCTGCCTTTTGCTTGGTTTATGTTGGCACTCGCAGTAGTGACCTTACTCGGATTCTGGGAATGGACTCAGTTCGTTAACCAACCATCACGCATGTTAGCCATGATTCCCGCCTTATTGGTTGGTGGTATCAGTGTCGCTTTGATCGACTTTCAATTTCCGGCTATCAGCAATATGAATACGGCGCATTTTATTGTGCTGGGTATCGGTAGCCTTTGGTGGCTCGTCTCAAGTGGACTGGCGATCACTTATCCGCGCTCGCGTCCATTATGGGAGCACTCCAGCACTGTTCGCCACCTGTTTGGCCTATTTACGCTGCTGCCTTTCTTTTGGAGTGTGTTGTTCTTACGCGCCGATACTTACCTTTCCGATCCTCTTTATGGTGCGAAATTAGTTCTCTTCGTCTGTTTTCTGGTCTGGGCCGCAGACAGCGGTGCCTATTTTGTGGGAAAAAGCTTAGGTAAACACAAAATGGCGCCCGCAGTCAGCCCGAATAAAACGATAGAAGGTTTGGTCGGTGGCATCGTCACCGCCATGCTGGTTGGTTATTGGGTAGCAGAGTGCTTTGGTATTCAATTTAGCTCTATGCCTGTCATGCTGCTGATCATCTTATTGACTGTGGTAATTTCGGTTTTAGGGGATTTGGTCGAGAGCATGTTTAAACGTGTTTCTGGGATCAAAGACAGCAGCAATATCATTCCTGGGCACGGCGGCATTCTGGATCGGATTGATAGCCTAACGGCCGCTTTCCCTGTGTTCGCTCTTCTCTATTTCTTGTTCTAGTACTCAGGCTGCTTAGGCAGCCTGATGTGAATAACAGCGATCTTCACTATGCGTAAACTAACCATTTTAGGTGCCACAGGTTCGATAGGAGCCAGCACCCTTAAGGTGATAGCCCAAAATCCACAGCAGTTTTCCATTGTTGCGTTAGTGGCTGGGGTCAACGTAGCCAAAATGTACCAGCTGTGCCAACAGTGGCGGCCGAAATATGCCGTTATGGCAACGGCGTCAGCAGCATCTGAGTTGCAAGGCTTGCTCAAAAACCAAGCGATGGCGACCGAAGTGCTGTACGGCGAAGAGGCGATGTGCCAAGTCGCGGCGCTGGATGATGTGGATACCGTGATGGCGGCCATTGTTGGGGCCGCAGGTTTGTTACCCACCATGGCGGCGGTGAAAGCGGGTAAGCGTGTGTTACTTGCCAATAAAGAAGCATTGGTCATGTCGGGACAGCTATTTATTGATGCTGTCGCACAATCTGGCGCTGAATTAATGCCCGTAGATAGTGAACACAACGCGATTTTCCAATGTCTGCCGACTGAAATCCAAACTCAGTTGGGGCGCTGTGATTTATCTCAACACGGTATCGACCATATTTTGCTCACGGGCTCTGGCGGCCCTTTCCGCTATAGCGACCTTGCGACCTTAGATAGCGTGACTCCTGAGCAGGCGATTGCTCATCCAAACTGGTCAATGGGACCGAAAATTTCGGTAGATTCCGCGACCATGATGAACAAAGGCCTTGAATACATTGAAGCTAAATGGCTATTTAACACGTCACGTGAACAGCTCAAAGTGCTCATCCATCCTCAGTCGGTGATCCACTCTATGGTGCAATACCAAGATGGTTCAGTGATTGCTCAGTTGGGCGAGCCGGATATGGCAACGCCAATCTCCTATGCCATGGCTTATCCTGAGCGAGTGACCGCGGGAGTGCCAGCACTGGATTTTACGCGTTTGCAGCAACTGACCTTTATGGAGGTCGATTTTGCGCGCTACCCGTGCTTGCAATTAGCGATGGATGCGTGTTTCCTCGGCCAACATGCGACAACCTCGCTCAATGCAGCCAATGAAGTAGCCGTTGACGCGTTTTTAAAGCGGAAAATACGGTTTACTGACATTGCACTCATCAATGATCAAGTATTGTCCAAGGTCTGTGCGACCAACACCCAGTTACATTGCCGTGACTTGGAAAGCCTGCTTGAGCTAGATACAATGGCTCGGCATTTTGCCCATCAAGTACTCAAAGAGCGCCAAGCATGACCGACATATTGTGGAACTTTATCGCCTTCATCATTGCGCTGGGCATTCTCGTCGCAGTGCATGAGTTCGGACACTTCTGGGTTGCCAGACGTTGCGGTGTGAAAGTTGAGAAATTTTCTATCGGTTTTGGGAAATCGATTTGGAAACGCGTCGGCCATGACGGTACAGAATACTCGATATCGATGATCCCACTCGGTGGTTACGTCAAAATGCTCGATGGACGTGTGGATGATGTTCCCGCCGAACAGCAAGCCATGGCGTTTGATAAGCAGTCACTCTGGAAACGTTCTGCCATTGTGAGTGCGGGCCCCATTTTTAACTTCCTCTTCGCAATCTTTGCCTATTGGCTGGTGTTTATGATCGGCGTACCAGCGGTCAAGCCTGTGATTGGCGAAGTGACACCCTACTCGATTGCGGCTCAAGCGGGCCTTGAGCCGGGTATGGAGATCAAAGCGGTTTCTGGCGTGAATACTCCCGACTGGGAATCGGTCAACATGGGCTTAATTGGTCATATTGGCGATGACAGTATGACGATCACCGTCTCCTCCGCCGAAGGGGTGGGATTGAATGAAATTAAGACAATAAATCTGCGTGATTGGAACTTTGACCCAGAAACAGAGTCTGCTATGGGGGCGCTTGGCTTTAAACCTTTTACCCCTGAGATTTCCAATCAGCTGACCAATGTTTCTGCGCAAGGTGCGGGTGAGCGTGCGGGTTTACAAGTCGGTGATACCGTGTTGCAAATCAATGGACAAGCGGTTGAGGCTTGGCAACAAGTGGTCAATGCAATTCAAAGTCATCCTAACGCGCCTATCGCAGTTATGGTTGAGCGAGCAGGCCAGCAAGTTGAACTCACTTTGATTCCCGATAGCCGTGAGCTTTCGCAAGGAAAAGTGATTGGTTTTGCGGGAATCGCACCAAAAGTCGCAGAATGGCCGCAAAACTATCGATTTGAATTGCAATTTGGTGTATTTGAGTCGCTTGGTAAAGCGGTTGAAAAAAGCGGACAAGTGATTGACCTGACGGTCAGCATGTTGAAAAAACTGTTGGTGGGCGATGTTGGGTTGAATAATCTCAGTGGTCCCATTTCGATTGCTAAAGGCGCAGGAACAACGGCTGACTACGGCTTTGTGTACTTTTTAGGCTTTTTGGCTCTGATCAGTATTAACCTTGGCATTATCAACTTGGTGCCACTGCCGATGCTGGATGGTGGTCATCTGTTGTTTTTCATGATTGAAGCGGTGATCCGTCGCCCTGTTCCGGAAAAGGTGCAGGAAATGGGTTACCGGATTGGTGGTGCCATCATTTTCTCTTTAATGGCCGTTGCAATCTTTAACGATTTTACTCACCTGTGATTGATAAACATTAGGCAAGAGTTGCAGTAAGGAAGAACTCAAAACAATATGGCGATGAAACAGATTCTGCTCGCGACACTGCTTGCCACGAGCGTGTCGGCGAATGGTGCCGAAAAATTTGTGGTACAGGATATTCAAATTGATGGCCTGCAAAGGGTCGCTTTGGGTGCGGCGTTGTTGAAAATGCCTGTTCGAGTCGGCGACAGTGTCGATTCGCAAGATGTCGCGAACATCATCAAAGCGCTCTATTCCTCAGGTAACTTTGAGGATGTCAAAGTATTGCGTGATGGCAATACCTTGATGGTGCAGGTTAAAGAGCGCCCGACCATTGCAAGCGTGTCGTTTTCTGGCAACAAAGCGATCAAAGAGGAGCAACTCAAGCAAAACTTGGAAGCTTCGAGCATCCGAGTTGGCGAAGCCTTGGATCGAACGACACTCAGCAATATTGAAAAAGGCTTAGAAGATTTTTACTACAGCGTGGGTAAATACAACGCGACCGTGAAAGCGGTGGTAACCCCATTGCCGCGCAACCGTGCTGACCTTAAGTTTGTCTTTACTGAGGGCGTTTCCGCTAAGATCCAACAGATCAACTTTATCGGTAACCAAGTGTTTAGCGATGAAGAGTTGCTGTCACGTTTTAACCTCAACGTTGATGTCGCATGGTGGAACTTCCTTGCGGATGATAAGTACAAGAAGCAAGTGCTGGCGGGTGATATTGAAGCGCTGCGTACTTACTATCTGGATCGCGGTTATCTGAAGTTTCAGGTTGATAGCACACAAGTGGCCATCTCTCCCGATAAGAAGGGCGTGTACATCACGCTGAACTTGAATGAAGGTGAGCCGTACACGGTAAGCAAAGTGCAGTTCCGTGGTGAGCTGATGGGCAAAGAGGCCGAGTTTACTTCTCTTATCCCATTTGAAATCGGCGAAACCTATAACGGTTCTGCGGTGACTAGACTCGAAGAGAGTGTTAAGAAAGTGCTTGGGGAATCTGGCTACGCCTATCCACAAGTACGCACCATTCCTGAATTTGATGATGAAAAGCAGCAAGTGTCACTGGTGGTTCATGTCGAAGCGGGTAAACGTGTCTATGTCCGTGACATCCGTTTTGTCGGTAACAACAGCACTCGTGATGAAGTCTTGCGCCGTGAAATGCGTCAGATGGAAGGCTCCTGGCTCAACTCAAAAGACATCGAAACCGGTAAGACTCGTCTCAATCGTTTAGGTTTCTTTGAAACGGTAGAAGTGCAAACGGTGCGCGTGCCTGGTAGTGAAGACCAAGTGGATCTTGTTTACAGCGTAAAAGAGGCGAACTCAGGCAACGTCAACTTCGGTGTCGGTTACGGTACTGAATCCGGGGTGAGCTTCCAAGTCGGTCTGCAACAAGACAACTTCTTAGGTTCGGGTAACCGCGTTGGCGTGAATGCCATGATCAACGATTATCAGAAAAACCTGACGTTAGAATATCGCGATCCTTACTGGAACCTCGATGGTGTCAGCTTGGGCGGCAAAGTTTTCTACAACCAGTTTGAAGCTTCTGAAGCGGGCATTGTTGACTATACCAACGAAAGTTACGGAACCAGTTTGACTTGGGGTTTCCCATTTGATGAATTGAACCGATTTGAGTTTGGTATTGGTTACACCCACAACAAGATTGGTAACTTAACGCCTTATCTGCAAGTGGAAAACTTCCTTGCTGCGCAGGCGAGTAACATCGATTCTGGCGGTAACTTGTTGACCGATGACTTCGATATCAACTTATCTTGGACGCGTAATAACCTCAATAACAGCTATTTTCCGACGGCGGGTAACCACCAGCGTGCTTTCTACAAAATGACAGTGCCGGGGTCGGACGCGCAGTACTTTAAGCTGCAATACGATGTTCGTCAGTATTTCCCGTTGACCAAGAAACATGAGTTTACCTTACTGCTGCGTGGCCGTTTAGGTTACGGTAACGGTTATGGTCAAACGGATGGAAAAGATAACTTGTTCCCGTTTTATGAGAACTTCTATGCGGGCGGCTTTACCTCATTACGTGGTTTTGGGTCAAACTCTGCAGGTCCTAAAGCGGTGTACCGTGACTACTCGGGTTCGAACAATGGCTCCGATACTGCCACCGATGATTCGGTAGGGGGTAACGCGATTGCTCTTGCCAGCGTAGAGCTGATTGTACCAACGCCGTTTGCTTCAGAAGAAGCACGCAACCAAATTCGTACCAGTATCTTCTACGATATGGCGAGCGTGTGGGATACCGAGTTCGATTATCGTGGTAAAGCGGATTATGGTAACCAGTACTATTACGATTATTCAGATCCAACCAATTACCGCTCATCTTACGGTGTGGCGTTGCAGTGGGTGTCACCAATGGGACCTTTAGTGTTCTCATTGGCTAAACCGATTAAAAAGTATGAGGGTGATGACGAAGAATTCTTCACCTTCACCATTGGAAGAACCTTCTAGGAGAGGAACATATTTTGAAAAACATGATCAAAGCAGCCAGCCTTGGCCTGATTATTCTTAGCTCATCAATGATGGCGAATGCGGCTGAAGCAGCGCAGAAAATTGGCTACATCAACACTGCGCAAGTGTTCCAAGCGCTGCCGCAACGTGAAGTCGTTTTGCAAAAGATGCAAGAAGAGTTCAAAGACAAAGCGGCTGAGCTGCAAGCTATCCAAGCGGATGCTAAAACCAAGATTGAGAAGCTCAAGCGTGATGGTCAATTGATGGGACAAGATGAAGTAGAGAAACTGCGCATCGAAATCGGTCAATTGGACAGCAAATACAAGATCAAAGCACAAGCGTTAGAGCAAGCGTCTGCTCGTCGTGAAGCCGAAGAGAAGCAAAAACTGTTTAAAGTGATCCAAGATGCAGTGAAGAAAGTGGCTGAGAAAGAAGGCTACGATATCGTGCTAGACACGAGCTCAATGCAATACGGTAAGCCAGAACACAATCTGTCTGAGAAAGTTATTAAAGCCATTAAATAATCGAAAATTATGACCACACTCACTTTAGCCGAATTGGCTACTATCACCGGGGGGGAGTTGTTCGGTGATCCAACAGCACTGGTCAGTGCCGTTGCGCCTATGGATAAGGCACAGCTTGGACATGTGACATTCTTGTCTAATCCTAAATACAGTAAGCACTTAGGTGATTGTAAAGCCACGGTGATCATGGTGAAAACCAGTGAGCGAGAACTCTGTCCGAGTAACGCTCTGGTGGTTGCCGATCCGTATGTTGCATTTGCTAAAGTGGCTCAGGCGCTGGATTCAACTCCTTCTCCTGCACACGGTATTGCACCGAGTGCTGTGATTGCTGAAGATGCAAAGTTAGGTCACAACGTTTCGATTGGGGCAAATGCGGTCATTGAGTCAGGTGTTCAGCTTGGCGATAACGTAGTGATTGGTGCTGGCTGTTTTATCGGTAAACAAGCGCGTTTGGGCGATAACACTAAGCTTTGGGCCAATGTAACGATTTACCACAAAGTGGAAATCGGCTCAGATTGTTTGATTCAATCTGGAACCGTGATTGGTGCTGATGGCTTTGGCTATGCGAATGAGCGTGGCGAGTGGATTAAAATTCCTCAGCTTGGCTCTGTGCGTATTGGTGATCGCGTTGAGATTGGTGCTTGCACCACCATCGACCGCGGCGCGCTGGATGATACGGTGATTGAAGATAACGTGATCATCGATAATCAGCTGCAAATCGCTCACAACGTGCACATCGGATATGGTAGTGCGCTGGCGGGTGGTACAGTAATCGCCGGCAGTACACGCATTGGCAAGTACTGTATTATTGGTGGCGCTAGCGTGATTAACGGACATATCGAAATTGCCGATGGGGTGACCATCACTGGCATGGGTATGGTGATGCGCAGTATTGAGGAGAAGGGGATGTACTCTTCGGGTATTCCTCTGCAAACCAATAAAGAGTGGCGTAAAACGGCCGCTCGCGTACACCGTATTGACGATATGCATAAGCGACTGAAAGCTTTAGAAAAGTTGCTTGAGCAATCCGACACGGTACAGCCCGATAACTCTCAAGCTGAATAAGCTGGTTTCAAAGGCTCGCACATTGCGAGTCTTTTCGCTGTTGGGTATTCCCTTATTTTTCTATTTACAAACAGGATGATGACTTTGACTACTGATAAGAAAACGATGAATATCACTGAAATTCAATCGCTTCTGCCTCACCGCTATCCATTTTTACTGATTGATCGCGTGACCGACTATGAAGAAGGTAAGTACCTGATTGGTTTGAAAAATGTTTCAGTGAATGAGCCTCAGTTTACGGGTCACTTTCCACAACTGCCGGTTTTCCCCGGTGTATTGATTTTAGAAGCCATGGCTCAAGCCACTGGTCTGTTGGCGTTCAAAACCTTTGGTGCGCCAAAAGAGAATGAACTGTACTATTTTGCCAGCATTGATGAAGCTAAGTTCCGTAAGCCAGTGACACCGGGCGATCAACTGATGATTGAAGTTGAATTCCTTAAAGAGCGTCGTGGTATCGCGCTGTTTAACGGCGTGGCCAAAGTCGATGGTGATGTGGTCTGTTCTGCTCAACTGAAATGCGCACGTCGAGAGTTTTAAGATGATTCACGAAACTGCACAAATTCACCCAACTTCCGTCGTGGAAGAGGGCGCTATCATTGGTGCCAACGTTAAGATTGGTCCTTTCTGTTTTGTCGATAGCAAAGTCGAGATCGGTGAAGGTACTGAGCTGCTATCGCACGTTGTGGTCAAGGGGCCAACTAAAATCGGTCGCTTCAACCGGATTTTCCAGTTTGCTTCAATTGGTGAAGCGTGTCAGGACCTGAAATACGCTGGTGAAGATACGCAGCTCATCATTGGTGATCGCAATACGATTCGCGAAAGCGTCACCATGCACCGCGGTACAGTGCAAGATAAAGGCATCACTATCGTGGGTAGCGACAACCTATTTATGATCAACGCCCACGTTGCGCATGACTGTGTGATTGGCGATCGCTGTATTTTTGCCAACAACGCGACCTTAGCGGGTCACGTAAAAGTGGGCAACCAAGCGATTGTGGGTGGCATGTCCGCCATTCACCAGTTCTGCCATATTGGCGATCACTGTATGCTGGGTGGCGGCTCTATTGTGGTGCAAGATGTGCCACCGTACGTGATGGCGCAAGGTAACCACTGTGCACCGTTTGGTATTAACGTGGAAGGCTTAAAACGCCGTGGCTTTGATAAAGCAGAAATTCATGCGATTCGCCGTGCCTACAAATCCTTGTACCGCAATGGTTTGACCCTTGAAGCAGCCAAGGCTGAGATTGCCCAAGAAGCTGAGCAATACCCTAGTGTGAAACTGTTCCTCGATTTCCTTGAGAAATCTGAGCGTGGCATTATTCGCTAATTTGTTTAGTGAGTGAGCTAACCAAACTATTTAAAGATCGCTGCTGATTCAGCGATCTTTTGCATTTCTGTACTCTGGCGAGTGTCAAAACAGGGGAGATACCACCCAAGTGGCGAAGGCTTGAGTATCCATCAGCGCATGATGAACTGCGGAGGAAACCGTGAATAGACCATTACGGATTGGCATAGTTGTTGGGGAGCTCTCTGGCGACACCTTAGGCGAAGGCTTTATCAAAGCGATACGTGCTCGTTACCCAGATGCTGAGTTTGTCGGCATCGGTGGGCCGAAAATGAACGCACTTGGCTGTCAATCTCTGTTTGATATGGAAGAGTTGGCCGTGATGGGTTTAGTGGAAGTGCTTGGCCGCTTGCCGCGCCTGCTGAAAGTCAAAGCCGAGCTGGTTAAGTATTTCACTGCCAATCCGCCGGATGTTTTCGTGGGTATCGATGCGCCGGATTTTAATTTACGCCTTGAGCTGAGCCTTAAACAAGCGGGGATCAAAACCGTACATTACGTCAGTCCATCAGTGTGGGCGTGGCGACAAAACCGCATTCATGGCATTGCCGCGGCGACGCATTTAGTGTTGGCCTTCCTTCCATTTGAGAAAGCGTTTTACGACAAATTCAATGTGCCTTGTGAGTTTATCGGTCATACCTTGGCGGATTCGATCCCGTTAGCGTCCGATAAGTTAGCCGCTCGCCAACTGCTTGGTCTGGATGAGCAGCGCCGCTGGTTAGCCGTTTTGCCGGGCAGCCGTGGCAGTGAAATGAAGATGCTCGCGGAGCCCTTTATCGCCACCTGTCAAAAACTGCAGGCGCGCTATCCAGATCTTGGCTTTGTGGTGGCCTTGGTGAATGCTAAACGTCGTGCGCAGTTTGAACAGGCTTGGCAACAAGTCGCTCCTGAGCTGAATTTTGTGCTGGTGGATGATACCGCGCGCAATGTGATTACTGCAGCCGATGCGGTGATGCTTGCCTCCGGCACGGTGGCCTTGGAGTGCATGCTGCTTAAACGCCCTATGGTGGTCGGTTATCGCGTGAATGCCTTTACGGCCTTTTTGGCCAAACGTCTGCTGAAAACGCCGTATGTCTCTTTGCCGAATATCTTGGCGGGAGAGGAACTGGTGAAAGAGCTGCTGCAAGATCATTGCACCGTCGACAACCTTTACCATGAAGTGAGCCGTTTACTCGAAAGCGACAACCAAGCCTTGATGGACAAATTTACCGAAATGCATCAATGGATCCGTAAAGATGCGGATCAGCAAGCGGCGCAAGCTGTGCTGCATTTGATTCAGAAATAACATTAACCAGATTGAGAAGATACCATGGCGAAGAAACCAAGCATTGAGCTGCCTCCCTTTGAGATTCCTGCAGGTTATGCCTTGATTGCTGGAGTGGATGAAGTCGGGCGCGGCCCACTGGTGGGGGATGTCGTCACGGCAGCAGTGATCCTTGACCCTAATCGGCCGATTATGGGCTTGAATGATTCCAAAAAGCTCAGTGAGAAAAAACGCTTAGCCCTGTTTCCTGAGATTCAGGTAAAAGCCTTAGCTTGGGCGGTGGGGCGCTGTTCGCCGCAAGAAATTGATGAGCTGAACATCTTCCAAGCCACCATGGTCGCAATGCAGCGCGCCGTCGCAGGGTTGCGCATTCAGCCTGATTTGGTATTGATTGATGGCAATAAAATTCCCAAGCTCCCAATGGAGGCGCAAGCCGTGGTTAAAGGCGATCTGCGTGTCGCGCAAATCAGTGCCGCTTCGATTATTGCCAAAGTGATCCGCGACCAAGAGATGGAAGCGTTGGATAAACAATATCCTCAGTTTGGTTTCGCCAAGCACAAAGGTTACCCAACCGCCGCGCATTTTGCTGCCATTGAGCAGCATGGAGTGATTGAGCAGCACCGTAAAAGTTTTGGCCCAGTAAAACGTGCTCTTGGTATAGAATAGAGCGCAATTGCGTTTCCTAAGATTTGGATACTCCTTGCATGTCAGACCCAAAGTTCATCCACTTACGTATACACAGTGATTTCTCTATGGTGGATGGTTTGTCCAAAGTCCCGCCATTGGTGAAAAAAGTGGCGGCAATGGGCATGCCCGCAATGGCCTTGACCGATTTCACCAACCTGTGTGGCTTGGTGAAGTTTTACAGCACCGCGCATAACTGCGGGGTTAAGCCAATCATTGGCGCCGACTTTACTTTGCAATCGGAAGAGTTCGGTGATGAGCTGACCAAACTGACCTTGCTTGCTAAAAACAATGTCGGTTACAAAAACCTCACCTTATTGATTTCTAAAGCCTATTTACGCGGCCATGTCCAGCATCAACCTGTGATTGATAAAGCGTGGTTGGTCGAGCATGCCGAAGGGCTGATTGTGCTCTCGGGAGGCAAAAGTGGCGAAGTGGGGCGCGCATTACTCAAAGGCAACCAACAACAAGTAGAAAGATGCATTGAGTTTTACCAAACTCACTTTGCCGATCATTTCTATCTAGAGCTTATCCGCACTGGCCGTGCTGATGAAGAGAGCTACTTACATTTTGCGCTGGATGTGGCAGAGCAGTACGACTTGCCCGTCGTGGCAACCAACGAAGTGGTGTTCATCACTGAAGAGTCGTTTGAAGCCCACGAAATCCGAGTCGCGATTCACGATGGTTATACGCTGGAAGATCCACGCCGTCCGAAAAATTACAGTCCGAAGCAGTATCTGCGCAGCGAAGCGGAGATGTGTGAGCTGTTTGCAGACATTCCAGAAGCGTTAGCCAACAGTGTCGAGATTGCCAAACGTTGTAACGTGACCGTACGTTTGGGCGAATATTTCCTACCTAACTTCCCAACGGGCGGGATGGCGATTGAAGATTTTCTGGTGATGAAATCTCGCGAAGGGTTGGAAGAGCGACTCGAATTTCTTTTCCCAGATCCAGAAGTTCGTGCCAAGCGTCGCCCTGAATATGATGAGCGTTTGCAAGTTGAGCTCGATGTGATTAACCAGATGGGCTTTCCCGGATACTTCTTGATCGTGATGGAGTTTATCCAGTGGTCAAAAGATAACGATATTCCAGTCGGTCCGGGACGGGGCTCGGGGGCGGGCTCATTGGTAGCGTATGCACTGAAAATCACCGACCTTGATCCGCTGGAATACGATCTGCTGTTCGAGCGTTTCTTGAATCCAGAGCGGGTCTCCATGCCCGACTTCGACGTCGATTTCTGTATGGATAAGCGTGATCAAGTAATTGATCACGTAGCGGAAATGTATGGTCGTGATGCGGTATCACAAATCATCACTTTCGGTACCATGGCGGCGAAAGCGGTTATTCGCGATGTGGGGCGTGTACTTGGTCATCCGTTCGGTTTTGTCGATCGCATTTCCAAATTAGTGCCACCCGATCCGGGTATGACGCTCGAGAAAGCCTTTATCGCCGAGCCTGCACTGCAAGAGCTGTATGACGCGGATGAGGAAGTCAAAGAGCTGATCGACAAGTGTCGAATTCTGGAAGGCTGTACCCGTAACGCTGGTAAACACGCTGGGGGCGTGGTGATTTCGCCCACTGCCATCACTGACTTTGCGCCGATTTACTGTGATGCGGAAGGCAACTTCCCGGTTACTCAGTTCGATAAGAACGATGTGGAAACTGCCGGTCTGGTCAAATTTGACTTCTTGGGGCTGCGTACCCTTACCATTATTGACTGGGCTTTGGGCTTAGTGAACCCGCGTTTGAAAAAGGCGGGCAAACCCCCCGTGCGGATTGAAGCGATCCCGCTCGACGATGCGCGCTCTTTCCGTAACCTGCAAGATGCCAAAACCACCGCGGTATTCCAGCTCGAATCGCGCGGTATGAAAGAGCTGATTAAGCGACTGCAACCCGACTGTTTTGAAGACATCATCGCTCTGGTGGCGCTGTTTCGTCCGGGGCCGTTGCAATCCGGCATGGTGGATAACTTTATCGACCGTAAGCATGGCCGAGAAGCCATCTCTTATCCGGATGAAAAGTGGCAACATGAATCGCTCAAAGAGATCCTAGAACCGACCTACGGCATCATCCTCTATCAGGAGCAGGTGATGCAGATCGCGCAGGTACTGTCGGGTTACACCTTGGGTGGGGCAGACATGCTGCGCCGTGCAATGGGTAAGAAAAAGCCAGAAGAAATGGCTAAGCAGCGCGCTGTGTTCCAAGAAGGGGCGGAGAAAAATGGCGTCGATGGTGAGTTGGCGATGAAAATCTTCGATCTGGTGGAAAAATTCGCCGGATACGGATTTAACAAATCGCACTCTGCCGCTTATGCGCTGGTTTCCTACCAAACCTTATGGTTGAAAACCCACTATCCAGCCGAGTTTATGGCGGCGGTAATGACCGCGGATATGGACAACACGGAAAAAGTGGTTGGCCTAGTGGATGAGTGTAAAAACATGGGATTGACCGTGTTGCCACCGGACATTAACTCGGGTCTTTATCGCTTTAACGTCGATGACAACGGCGCGATTGTTTATGGTATTGGCGCAATTAAAGGGGTGGGTGAAGGTCCGATTGAAGCGATTTTGGAAGCGCGCAACAAAGGGGGATATTTCAAAGATCTGTTTGATTTCTGCGCGCGGATTGATCTGAAAAAGGTCAACAAACGGGTAATTGAAAAACTGATCTTGGCTGGCGCCCTGGATAGATTAGGCCCGCATCGCGCAGCCATGATGGCCTCAGTGGATGATGCGGTGCGTGCAGCAAGCCAACATCACCAAGCGGAAGCGTTTGGACAAGCGGATATGTTCGGTGTGCTCACGGATGCGCCAGAAGAAGTCGAGCAGAAATACACGCAAGTGCCAGAATGGCCAGAAAAAGTGCGTTTGGAAGGGGAGCGCGAGACGCTTGGGCTCTATCTCACCGGCCATCCGGTGGATGAATACCTGAAAGAGCTCACCAAATACACCAGTTGCCGTTTGAATGAAGCCGCACCAACCCGGCGTGATCAATCCTTAACCGTTGCCGGATTGGTGATTGCAGCGCGGGTGATGACCACCAAACGTGGCACGCGAATTGGTTTAATGACTTTAGATGACCGCTCGGGCCGTATGGAAGTGATGCTTTACTCGGAAGCACTCGATCGGTATGCAGAATGGTTAGAAAAAGATAAAATTCTGGTGGTTTCCGGACAGGTCAGCTTTGATGACTTCAATGGCGGACTTAAAATGTCGGCGCGCGAGGTCATGGACTTGGGCAGCGCGCGTGAAAAATTTGCCCGCGGTTTATCGATCTCGATTTTACAGTCGCAGATTGATCAACAATTTTTTGAGCGTTTTAGTCACATACTGGAACCTCACCGCGCAGGAACCGTACCTGTCAATGTATACTACCAGCGCCCTGATGCGCGAGCGCGCCTGACGTTAGGCACAGAGTGGCGAGTTACGCCAAGCGATACATTGTTAGACGAATTAAAGCAGCTACTTGGTCATGATCAGGTAGAACTCGAATTTAACTAAAATTCAGCCAGTGCGCACTGAGGGTGGCATGGCTGAGTCACAAAGGATCGATAGATGAGCCTCAATTTTCTTGATTTTGAAAAACCGATTGTCGAACTGGAAACGAAAATTCAGGCGCTGCGTGATGTGTCTCGTCACAGCACAAGCGCATCCGTAGATCTGGATAAAGAGCTAGAACAGCTTGAGAAGAAGAGCCTTGAGCTGAAAAAGAAGATTTTCAGTGACTTAGGTGCATGGCAAGTCGCGCAATTGGCGCGTCATCCGCAACGTCCTTATACGCTGGATTATCTCAAACACATCTTTACTGAGTTTGATGAACTGGCGGGCGATCGCGCCTATGCCGATGACAAGGCGATCGTGGGCGGTATTGCACGCCTTGAAGGTCGTTCGGTCATGGTGATTGGTCACCAAAAAGGTCGTGAAACCCGTGAAAAGGTCAAACGTAACTTTGGTATGCCAAAGCCTGAAGGCTACCGCAAAGCGCTGCGTTTGATGGAAATGGCTGAGCGTTTCAATATGCCTATCATCACTTTCATTGATACCGCGGGCGCATACCCAGGTGTGGGTGCTGAAGAGCGCGGTCAGTCGGAAGCGATCGCCAAAAACCTTAAAGTGATGTCAGGCCTGAAGGTGCCAGTCATCTGTAACGTGGTGGGCGAAGGTGGCTCTGGTGGTGCGTTGGCGATTGGTGTCGGTGACTATGTGAACATGCTGCAATACTCAACCTACTCAGTGATTTCACCAGAAGGTTGTGCGTCGATTCTGTGGCGTGATTCTGATAAAGCGCCACAAGCGGCAGAAGCGATGGGTCTGATTGCTCCACGTTTGAAAGAGCTGGAGTTGATTGACGAAATCATTGAAGAGCCACTGGGCGGTGCGCATCGTGATCACAAACAGACTGCAGAGAATGTAAAAGCCACGCTACTGCGTCAGTTGGCCGATCTGGATGCACTGGATCACGAAAACTTGCTGGAGCGCCGCTATCAACGTTTGATGAACTACGGTTACTGTTGATTGCGGTTACTGTTGATTATTTCATCGCGCAGTGGCGGTGGAATATCCACATATAGAAAGGGTTGGCTTAGGTCAGCCCTTTGGCTTTTCTGGGCTCAAGGGGTAAACTTGAGCCACTTTTCTCAACTCTCTGTGGTTTATGGACGATCTCTATCTCCACTTTGTGCAGCAATTAGCTCGCTATCCTTTTCGCAAAATCCTTCTCGCACTGAGCGGCGGCGTGGATTCGCAAGTTCTGCTTGCCCTTCTGGCGCGTGGACGCGATGAGTTTGGTTGGGATGTGACCGCGGTTCATGTTCATCATGGGTTGAGCCCGAATGCCGATCAGTGGGCGCAGCATTGCCAGCGCTGTTGCCGTGAAGTCGGCATGGCCTGTCAAATCGAATATGTACAGCTGGATGTGGCAAGTGGTGAAAGTATTGAGAAACTGGCGCGAGAGGCGCGTTATCGAGTCCTTGCTCCGCATGTGAATGCGCAGACACTGTTGTTACTTGGGCAGCATGCTGACGATCAACTGGAAACTTTTTTACTCGCATTAAAGCGCGGCAGTGGCCCAAAAGGGCTGGCCGCAATGGCTGCTTATGCCCCGTTTGCCGAGGGACATTTGCTCCGCCCTCTATTAACCGTCTCACGTCAACACATTGAAGCCTATGCCAAGCAGCACAAACTCACTTGGGTTATCGATGAAAGTAATGCAGATATCCGCTACGAGCGCAATTTTCTACGCCATCAGGTGACACCTGTACTTACCGAGCGCTGGCCGAGCATTCGCCAAGCTGTGCAACGTAGTGCTGAGCTGTGTGCAGAACAAGAAGCGCTGCTGCAAGAGTTTTTAGCTGAAGCATTAAAAAAGGCGATCACTGCTGAGGGCGGATTGTCGATCGCCGTTCTGGCTGAGGGCAGTGAGGGAATGCGTCGACAACTGATCCGAGCTTGGTTTGCGCACCATAGGCTACCGATGCCCAGTCGTCAGCACACGGAGCGTATTTGGTGTGAGGTGGCGCTGGCGAGTGAGGACGCCAATCCAAAATTAAAGTTGAACCATATTGAGGTGCGCCGTTTTCAGCACTGTCTGTACCTCGTGCCACCAGAAAAAGATCTTTCAGGCTGGCGCAGTGCATTAGTGCCTGAACAACGTTTGCCGTTGCCGCAAGGTCTAGGTCATCTTCAGTTGACCAGCAAGGCAGGTGGAAATATCAAGCTGCCCGATGACCCCAGCCAATTATGGGTTAGCTTTGAGCCGCAAGGGCTAGAGGCTTGTCCTGTTGGGCGGGTGGGTTCGCGCAAACTCAAAAAACTGTTTCAAGAATATGGTGTGCCGAGTTGGCGGCGGCGGCAAACACCCATCCTCATGTACCAAAATAGAGTGGTCTGTGTCGCGGATTTATTCGTAGATCGTGATTGGAGTGGGCAAGATTGTGAGTTGGTTTGGTTCAAATCTCATGATTCTGTGCCAAAATAAATTCATAACCACACATAATCTATAGGGATAATTACATGGGGAAAGCAATGAACAAAATGGTTATAGCCCTCGCTTTGGGTGGCTGCGCTATGTCTGGTGCCGCTTTGGCGGGGGATGTGGCTGCAGGGCAAGCGAAAGCCGCGGTTTGCGCAGCGTGTCACGGCATGGATGGGATTGCCGTTATTCCCGGCTACCCAAATCTTAAAGGGCAGAGTGAGCAATACTTGATTAGCTCCGTTAAAGCTTACAAAAATAAAGAGCGCACAGGTGGCTTGGCTGCAGTGATGCAAGCGCAAGCCATGATGCTCAGTGATGAAGATATTGCTAATCTGGCTGCTTATTACGCCAGCTTGAAGTGATCATTATCCGCTTCGTACTTAAAGCGGCAGCGGTGTTGGCTAGGTTCGTTCATCTCTATCACATAGTGTGCCTATGCTCATGGAGATGAACCCACCTACTGCCTACCTGCAGTGCCAAGTCGTTCGGGAATAACTTCTATTATGCTTTGTTTGGCACCTATCAATGAATACGTGCCCACACCTAAGGTCCGCGAGTGTTATCTGCGGACTTTTTGCCTTTTTCAGCCTTCACTCTTTTTATCTGTGCATTGTTGTGGCACAGCATACAAATCTCACATTCATTTCACTTTTGATTGCAACCAATTCCAATGATTTATGCTCTCAATGCATGGGAATGATCCCGATCGTCATTATGAACTGTCGTAGAGGAGCGGCCATGAGATTTGAACGAAATGATTTAAGTGGATTTTTAGGGAAGAGTTTTATCTATAACTATGATCAGGGTTGGCGTTATGAGCTGTATGTGAAAAATGCGACCACCATAGATTATCGAGTCCATTCTGGGATTGTTGGTGGGCGATGGGTGAAAGATCAAACCGTGCATATCTCGCGAGTTGGGGCGGCCATTTATCGGGTTTCTTGGGCTGAGCCAACTGGAACCAGCGTCGCTCTCACCTTAAACTTAGAGGATTATGTCGTGCATGGTGCCATTTACTTTCCTCGCTGGATTGTTGATGAGCCTGAAAAAATTGCTTGCTATCAAAATGACCATCTCCCTCTTATGGAAGCGTACCGTGATGCCGGGCCTATCTATCCAACCCATGTGATCGATAGCTTTGCGACCTTGATTTATATGCGTGATTGCGGACTCAATAATGAACAAGTGATTAACTGCCCCCCCAGTGAGCTTGCTGAGGATTATCCTTTCTGTTTAGCCGATAAAAACTTACTGCCAGCCTAAGTGTGGTCATGGCGTAAGCTGATGAAGATGGCTTTGGGAGCACGGAAAAGTCTATAGTGGCTTGAGTAACAAAAGGAAAAATTACTCAAGCACTTTGGTTGATTGTTGGTTATGGCTGACAGATAATGCCGAGCACTGACAGTCGTTTAAGGGATGAACATGAAAAAAATCGAAGCCATCATCAAGCCGTTTAAACTCGACGATGTCCGCGAGGCGTTGGCCGAAGTCGGCATCACAGGTATGACAGTGTCTGAAGTCAAAGGATTTGGCCGTCAGAAAGGACACACTGAACTGTACCGCGGTGCTGAGTATATGGTCGATTTCCTGCCTAAAGTGAAGCTAGAAATTGTGGTCACCGATGATGTGGCGGATCGCTGTGTCGACACCATCATTGAAACGGCTCAAACCGGTAAGATTGGCGATGGTAAAATCTTCATCACCAACGTTGAGCGTGTGGTACGTATTCGTACCGGTGAAGAGGATGAAGATGCAATTTAAGCATCCGTCCCTATGATTACTTAATAATAAGGAGCTAAGGCTCCTTATTTTGTTTGAGGGTAACTGAATGAAAAAACGTTACTGGATGGCTCCATTGTTGATAGCGGCGGCGGGACTGGCCGCTTTCTGGTCTATCTTCACGATTCCGACTCAACCTGAATTAGTCACTATAGGACGCAATCAGCAAGGCGAACCGCTGTTGTGCTATCAACATCCGCAGTCTGAAGTTTTGGATCTTGATGGAGAGCTCAATCTGCTCGTTTGGAATATCTATAAACAAAATCGTGCCAATTGGTCAACGCAGCTCACCGAATTGAGTCGTGACCAGCAATTACTCTTGCTGCAAGAGGCCAATATGACGCCTGCGTTTAAAGAGTGGATTCATCAATTAGGGTGGGATGGCACCCAAGCTCGAGCTTTTGAAGCATTTGGAGAGACGGCTGGAGTAATTAATCTCGCTAAAGTGATGCCAACCATGGCTTGTGCTTATACTCAGCTTGAACCGTGGTTGAGGCTGCCTAAATCGGCGATCTACGCACGATATCGTTTAAGTGATGGGCAAGAGTTAGTCGTAGTCAATCTGCACGCAGTCAACTTCACTTATGGCACCCAAGAGTATCAACAGCAGTTGATCGCACTACTGGATGAGCTACGTGATTTTACTGGCCCTGTGATTGTGGCGGGCGATTTTAACAGTTGGAGCGAGGCGCGTATGGCGCTGCTAAGTACTCAGCTTGCCTCCGTAGGATTACAAGAAGTGCGCTTTTCGCCAGATAACCGCACGACGTTTATCAATGGCTTGCCATTAGATCATGTCTTCTATCGTGGATTGCAGCTTGAAAAAGCAGAAGCGCCCATATCGGACGCTTCTGATCATAATCCTCTGTTGGTTCGCTTTCGCTTACTCAACTAGCCTATTCAGCGCAGTGTTATGCGCTGAATTTGGTCACATCCACATACAGTTTCAGTTGCTGACCCGCCTTGAGATATTGAGTGCTGTTTAAATCATTCCACTTAACGATGTCAGCAGTTTTCACTTTAAACTTATTGGCAATACCACTCAGTGTATCGCCAGAGCGCACTTTGTAAGTTACCGTGCGGATCACGCCACTCGTTGGTTTACTGTCTTTCCAGATCACCAATTTCTGACCTTTACGCAGCGCATCTTTCGGTGCCATGCCATTCCATTTCGCCAGAGATTGGTAAGGCACGTTATACTGCTTGGCGATGGTCCAGAGGCTTTCCCCTGAGTTGACGGTGTGCGTCAACTGATACTGTCCACGTGGCACGGATTGGGTCTTGGCTAAGCGATTGCTCACGCTCAGTGCATACGCTTTCTCATCTTTCACCGAGGTTGGTACGAACAGATAGCTACCCACACGAATTTGGTTGCTGGCAATCTGGTTGGCTTCTTTGATCACTTTAGCCGTGGTGTTGTACTTATCGGCAATGGTGCTGAGAGTATCACCCGATTTCACCTTATAGCGAACCACCTTAATCCCTTTGCCGCGGTTCTCTTCCATGGCTAGATTAAAACGTTCAACTTTTTCAACGGGGATCAGCAGTTGATGTGGGCCATTTGGAGCCGTTGCCCATTGGTTATAGGCAGGGTTAAAGCTTTGCAGCTCTTTAACCGTTAGACCTGCATATCGAGCGGCAATCGCAAGATCCAACTGCTCTTTCGGGTCAACGGTGGCTAACACTGGGCGGTTTTCGATTGCTGGGATGGAGATACCGTATTTTTCCTGATTGGCAATCACATCGGCTAGTGCAATCAGTTTAGGGACATAACCGCTGGTCTCTTTAGGCAGATCCAGCGAGAAGAAATCGATAGGTTTACCCGCTTTTTTATTGGCTTTAATGGCGCGGGCCACGCGCCCTTCACCACTGTTGTAAGCGGCGATGGCGTGATACCAGTCACCATCGAAGTGTTGGTTCAAGACAGTAAGATAATCCAGCGCAGCGTCTGTGGCGGCGGCGACATCTCGTCGGCCGTCATACCAGAAATTTTGTTTGAGACCATAACGCTTGCCGGTAGACGAAATAAACTGCCATAAGCCTGCAGCACTGCCGTGGGAATAGGCAAAAGGATCGAACGAGCTTTCGACAATCGGTAACAGCACCAATTCTAGCGGCAGGCCGCGTTGCTCGACTTTTTCAGTGATCAGATAGAGGAAAGGTTCAGCACGACTGGCAATCGCTTGTAAGTGACCTGGGTTTTTGAGAAACCATTCGCGTTGTGCATCAACACTTGGGTCTTTGGGGATGCCGAGCTTGAACTGCATAGCAATGCGTTGCCATACATCGTCTTGTTCTTGTGGTGTCAGCGCGACGCGCTCTTCTTCTACACTCTCCGTTTCGCCAGCAGGCAGAGTTGCAGTCGTTTGCGGCTTACGCTTTTTTTTCACGGTAGCAGATTGAGTGGGCGGGTTTACCGCTTGGTCATCTGATGTGGTCGTATCCACAGGTTGGGGGGATTGACAGCCAACGAGCAGCAACGCCAATACCCAACTGAATTTAACTCGCATGTAACACAGCCCTTATTCTTCATGGCTGCTGATAATACTTGCCACTTTGTCTTGGTGACAAGCGACAAAAGTCAAAATTCATTCTTCCATTCACGTAATGCAGTAAATATTGTGAGCGGATCCAGCGTTGACACTTGGCTAGCCACTGAGCGAATAACACTCGGCTCTTGCGTGCGTAAAAAAGGATTGACCCATTTTTCACGCCCCAATGTGGTGGGGAGCGTTGGCTGATTTTGCGCGCGTAAACGACTCACTTCATCACGATAAATATGCAGTTGTTCGTTTTCGGGCTCTACCGCTAATGCAAAAGCCACATTGGCGGCAGTGTATTCGTGTGCGCTGTAAACTTGAGTCTCTTCAGGTAGGCTGAGCAACTTATTCAAGGAAGAAAACATCTGCTCCATCGTGCCTTCAAATACTCGCCCGCAGCCTGCAGAAAACAGCACATCGCCGCAAAACAGCTTGCCATCACCAACGTAACCGATATGCCCTAAGGTGTGTCCCGGCAGACCGAGAACCATAAAGCGTTCATCAAACAGTTCGATTTGGTCGCCATCTTCCACCGGATGAGTGAGAGTTGGGATGGGCTCTTGTGCTGGGCCTACCACATGGATTTCGGGGAACTGATGCACAAGCTCAGCAACGCCGCCAATATGGTCGTGATGGTGATGGGTGATCAGCACGGCTTTTAAGTTTAAGTCATGCTGTTTAAGGTAAGCGAGGACAGGCTCAGCACTGCCCGGGTCGACCACAGCACAGTCGCGATCGCGATTTTGAATCAGCCAGATGTAATTGTCGTCAAATGCAGGTATGCTTTTGATCTGTAACATGAGTTGTCTCCGGTTACCTTGATGAAGCGGGTGAGCAATGAAACCAGCACGCAGTGATAAAGCGCTTGAAAATCCACACTCATGGGCTCAATTGAAAAATGGCCAATGGGTGAGTGAATCTATTCAGACCCGTTTAGATGAATGGTGCCCAAAACTTTTTGGTTACCATATGTTAAAGCTCGGCGGTCTGAGCTGTGAGCTTGCCAGTTGTACCTGCAATATTCAACACCAAGTACACCTCGATATTGAAAATCCGTTGCATACGGTGATTGCCGATAAATATGAGCTGCCGTTTTTGGAGAAGAGTATTGATGTGGCGATTTTGGCGCATCAACTCGACTACAGTAACGATCCTCACCGTTTATTACGGGAAGTGGATCGAGTCTTGATTGATGATGGTTATCTGATCATCACCGGTTTTAACCCAATCAGTTTTATTGGCTTAGCCAGCCTGATGCCTTGGCGCAAAAACAACTTACCTTGGAGTGGGCGAATGTTTACCCCGAATCGGATTAAAGATTGGCTAAGCGTACTCAATTACCAAGTGGTTGCTTGCGATCAGTACGCCTTGTTTCCGATGCAAAAATACCGACCTTTCTGGACTTGGTTGGAAAACGGCCTCGGTGGCTCAAATTCGCCCTTTGGTAGCCTGTACTTTATTGTTGCGCGCAAACGTACTTGCCCACTCAAGCCGATTCGTTCTAAATGGCGTTTGAAGCGAAGATTATCGCCGATTGGGGTCAACTATCGAGTTAATAGTAAGTCGCAGTCGTGACGCTCTTTTGAACTCTCATTCTGAGCCTCTGTGGTTCAAAACGAGTGCCTTTTTGCTGATTGAGCTTCTGTTATTGGGGTTCAGGTTGATAGCCGATATCGTCTTCGGTGGGATTTTCTGCCGCTTGGCGGGCAAGTTCATCACACATTTCGTTTTCACGGTGTCCCGCGTGGCCTTTAACCCAGCGCCATTCGACTTGGTGGCGAGCGGTTTCTTTGTCAAGGGCTTGCCATAAGTCGGCATTTTTCACGGGTTTTTTGTCGGCAGTTTTCCAACCACGCAGCTTCCAGTTGTGGATCCACTGGGTGATCCCTTGGCGAACATACTGACTATCGGTCGTCAGGATCACGCGACAGGGTTCTTTAAGTGCCTGCAGAGCCATGACGGCGGCCAGCATTTCCATTCGGTTGTTGGTGGTGAGGCGATAACCGCGAGCAAGGGTCTTCTCGACTTGTTTATAACGCATCACGATGCCATAACCGCCGGGACCTGGGTTGCCGAGGCAAGAACCATCCGTGAAAATTTCCACCTGTTTGTTCATGATTTGATACTATTGGGTCACGCAAAGAATTGGCATAGTCTGACATAGATATCCTGATGAATACTAGCAACAATGCAGAATACCAACGCATCGTGGTGCTCGATACCGAAACCACGGGTATGAACCGCGAAGGCGGCCCCCATTACGAGGGACATCGAATTATTGAGATCGGTGCAGTTGAAATTATCAACCGTAAACTCACCGGACGGCATTTTCACGTCTACTTAAAACCAGATCGCGATATTCAATTAGAGGCGATTGAAGTTCACGGTATTACCGATGAGTTTCTAAAAGATAAGCCCGAGTACAAAGATGTCCATGAGGAGTTTGTAGACTTCATCAAAGGGGCCGAGCTGGTTGCCCACAATGCACCGTTTGACGTCGGCTTTATGGATTACGAGTTTGCTAAACTCGGTGGTGCGATCGGTAAAACCAGCGATTTTTGCAAAGTGACCGATACTTTGGCGATGGCCAAGCGGATTTTCCCCGGTAAACGCAATAACTTGGATATCTTGTGTGAGCGTTACGGCATTGATAACTCACACCGAACCCTGCACGGCGCTTTGCTCGATGCGGAGATTCTAGCCGACGTTTATCTATTGATGACCGGTGGGCAGACTTCACTGCAATTTTCATCGGTCACGCAAAATAGTGGGGAATTGAGCGCAGAATCGTTAAAACGTGCTCGTTCAGAGCGAAAAGCGTTAAAGGTTTTAGCGGCTAGCGCCGATGAACTACAAGCACATCAAGATCGTTTGGACATAGTGGCCAAAAGTGGCACTTGCCTATGGCGTAGTTAGGAGAAGTTATGTTGAGGATTCTCGCGGCGATAGTGGGATGTTTGATCAGTTTGAGTAGTCTAGCGGCACAACAATCTAGCATGTCGCTGCTCGATAACCGTTTTCGCGTTGATCCGACCATAACCCAAATCACCTTTGTGATTTACCGCGAAAAAGATTCTCAACCAGTCGTGTTAGTTCGCCCTGATGGCAGTAAGTATTATCAGTGGCGTAATCCTGAAAATGTGCGCTGGTATCAAGAATCCTCGATGGACATCATCTCGATTGAGAATCCTATGCCGGGGCCTTGGCAGGCAATCGGTAAAGTCACACCGAAAAACAACATCAAACTTATCTCCAATCTACAACTCACGACCGACGTCTTTCCGAGCCGAGTGTTTCAAGGGGAAGAATTTAAATTTACCGCACGCTTAACGTCGGACGGTAAACCTTTGCTATTGCGCGATTTTTTAGATCGAGTCAACCTCAAAGTGACCTTCACCAAGTTTGTTGAAAATGAAGATTCTCTCGCTAAGGAAGCACGACCCATCCCCGAAGTGCTCGGAGAATTTGCCGATGATGGTACTTTGCTTGATGAAAAGCCCGGCGATGGCGTGTTCACGGTGGCTTTAAAAATGGCGATTGAACCGGGCAAATACCGTGTACGAATTACCTCAGGAAATGGCGTTTTTCTGCGTGCGCAAGAGCAAGAGGTGTTAGTTTACCCAACGCCGATTTCGACCACTTTCATTCAATCGCGCTTAACGGGCGCACCGCATCAGGTGCTGTTTACGGGAGAGCAGGGGATGATTGAGCCCGGTTCATTAGTGGCTCATATTCGTCATCGCCACCCTTATCAAGATGATTACATCGCGCAGGCGCAATCAGGCAAAGAATCCTTGACCGCTAAGTTGACCATTCCCTATGACGGTCAGTTTGGTAACTACTCTTGGGATGGAAAAGTGTGGGCGACCGAACTTGCTTCACAACGTGAACTCTATTTCCCGATTGGCGATCAAACCTACAGTGTGGTCGATGAGCTTAATATTGCCGAAGTGCGTCGAATTCAGGAAGAAGAGGAAGCTTTACGCCTGAAACAAGAGCAAGAGCTGTTGATCATTCAGATGCGCGAAGAGCAGCGTAGCCGCAACATGATGTACATCATAGTAGGTAATATCGTGGTACTGATCTTGGCATTAGCCGTTTGGTTTGTACTGCGTAAGATCAAAATGAAAAAAGCTGCTGTACCGGAAATGCAGCTAAATATGCCGCCTAAGAAGGGGAAGTAAAGGCGTTGAATTTGCCTTTGACCTTTTGAGGTTTGTTGTTCAAGCGGATTTGAATGAAGGCTCACTTGAGTTTATGAAACATAAGAAAAGGGAGACGTTGTCTCCCTTTTGGCTATTGAAGTGGTGAATACTGCTCAATGTGGAACTTAAGCCACTTCAGCTTTACGTTGTGTGCGCTTTTTTGCGGCCAGCTCTTGTGGGGCAAAGTCATCGACATTGATGGTGTAGAGACGATGCGCTTCCGCTTCGCTCAGCAGTGCCGCTTCCTGAATGGTCAGCACTTTGGCTTCTAAGCCCAGCTTGGCGACTTCATCCAACCCCATAAATGGGCGGCGTTGACCAAGCGCTTTGCACGCTTTTTCAAACAGCGGCTCAGCTTGTAAAATCACATTCAACGCTTGTTCTATCTTACCCGCAGGATTGTTATCACTCGGTGTTAAGTATTGGTGACGACCAATTCTTGAACGTGTTTCACTCGGGGTTTGCAAGATCTGCGCGAGCTTGCTATCGAGCTTGTCACTTGGCGCTTTACGCACACGGCCGAAAGGCATCATGAGTACACGTAATGCGCGGCCAATAATCCGATTTGGGAAGTTAGCCAAGAACTCATCAATGGCGATTTCAGTTTGGCGCAAACTATCTTGTAAGCCCCAATGGACCAGTGGTAAATCTTCGGCTGGACGGCCATCGTTTTCAAAACGTTTTAAGGTCGCTGAGCTTAAGTAAAGCTGGCTCAGAATATCCCCTAAACGGGCAGAGAGACGCTCTCTACGTTTGAGTGAACCGCCCAATACTGCCATGGAGATATCCGCAAGCAGGGCCAAGTTAGCACTGTAACGATTAAGCTGTTGGTAGTAGCGCTTGGTCGCATCACGGGTTGGTGCTTGTGAACCATAACCATCAGTCAAACCAAGCCATAGGCTGCGCACTAAGTTGCTGAGCACAAAGCCAACGTGTCCTGCTAGGGCACTATCAAATTTTTCTACCGCATCAGAATTTGGGCTATAAGCCGCTTCCATTTCTCTGAGTACATAAGGATGGCAGCGAATCGCACCTTGACCAAAGATGATCATCGAGCGGGTAAGAATGTTCGCGCCTTCTACGGTAACGGCAATTGGAGCACCTTGATACCCGCGAGCGAGGAAGTTAGCGGGGCCTAAACAGATGCCTTTACCGCCGACAATGTCCATCGCATCAATAATTGAGCGTTGTCCGCGGTGGGTACAGTGATATTTTACGATCGCAGAAATTACCGAAGGCTTTTCACCGAGATCGATACCCGCGACAGTCAGGTTGCTTGCTGCATCCATCACATAAGCGTTACCGGCTAGGCGCGCTAATGGCTCTTCAATTCCTTCCATCTGACCGATAGGTTGTTTGAACTGGCGGCGAATACGCGCATAAGCACCTGTAGCGAGTGCCGCAGTTTTAATGCCGCCGGTTGAGTTGGAAGGTAGGGTAATACCGCGTCCCACCGAAAGACATTCCACCAACATGCGCCAGCCTTGGCCTGCCATTTTTGGACCACCGATGATGAAATCCAGCGGCACAAACAGATCTTTGGCACGGGTTGGACCGTTTTGGAAAGGCACGTTGAGTGGGAAGTGGCGATGGCCGATCTCCACGCCTTTAAGATGCGTTGGGATCAAGGCACAGGTAATGCCGAGCTCTTCTTTATCACCGAGCAGTCCTTCAGGGTCGCGCAGTTTAAAGGCAAGCCCCAGCACAGTCGCCACCGGTGCGAGAGTGATGTAGCGCTTGTTCCACGTCAGGCGCATACCTAGAACTTCTTTGCCTTCCCATTGTCCTTTACAAACTACACCGAAATCAGGGATAGAACCTGCGTCTGAACCGGCTTCTGGGCTGGTTAAAGCAAAACAGGGGATCTCTTTGCCTTCCGCTAAGCGAGGTAAGTAATAGTTTTTCTGCTCTTCGGTACCGTAATGTTGCAGCAGCTCACCGGGGCCTAAAGAGTTAGGTACGCCTACGGTTGAGGAGAGAACACCAGAAACACCGGTCAGTTTTTGCAGCACCAAAGATTGTGCATAAGCTGAAAATTCTAAGCCGCCATACTGTTTTTTGATGATCATGGCGAAGAATTTCTTCTCTTTGAGGAAAGTCCACACTTCTGGCGGTAAATCTGCCAGTTCATGGGTGACTTGGTAGTCGCTAACCATGGCACACACTTCATTGACTGGGCCATCCAGGAAGGCTTGTTCTTCAGCAGACAGCTTCGGAGCTTGGATATTGTGCAGCTTTTTCCAGTCCGGCTTGCCTTTAAACAGTTCGGCTTCCCACCAAACTGTTCCGGCCTCGAGGGCTTCTTTCTCGGTCTGTGACATCGCGGGCAGTACTTTTTTAAACACTGCTAATGCTTTACCACTGATCAACGATTGGCGAACGGATGGCAGACAGAGCACGACGACGGCCGCCAAATAGAGCGCCCAACCGAAAAAGCCAACAGGCCCAAACAGTGAAAGCGCTAGCATGGTGAAAGTCAGTGCTGCTAATGAGGTAAATAGGGATGTTCTTTGATACAGGCATGCGCCGAGTATCAAGAGCATGATTAAGGTAGAGAGCAAGATTTCCATACTGTTTTATCCTTTTTCAGACTCGCGTTTTCTATCAGTAGATACGAAAATCGCGACTCTAAGTTTAGTGGTCTAACCAGTTAAAGTGTAACCAAAATATTAATGAAATGTAAAACGGCATTTTGTCCGAAAGTGATCACGCTAGAGTAATCTCTCTACTCTTGCCGCTTCTTGAATGAGTGGATTTGCTAACGAGGAGTAAATCTTGCTTTTTGACTATCGACAGCTTCGCTTGTTTGGGTAAACTCAGGTGGATACTGAATTGAAGTGCCAAGCGCGCGGGTTCGGATAACTAATAATCAATAGAGAGATACCTCATGTACCAGGATTTAATTAGAAGTGAACTGACCGAAGCGGCAGACGTTTTGCAGAAATTTTTGAGTGATGACCACAACATCGCACAAATTGAAGCGGCGGCTAAGCTGATTGCTGATTCGTTCAAGCAAGGTGGGAAAGTGCTTTCTTGCGGTAATGGTGGTTCGCATTGTGATGCCATGCACTTTGCTGAAGAGTTGACTGGGCGTTACCGTGAAAACCGCCCTGGTTATCCTGGTATTGCGATTTCTGATCCAAGCCATCTGTCTTGTGTGAGTAACGATTTTGGCTATGACTATGTTTTCTCTCGTTATGTGGAAGCGGTCGGAGCGAAAGGCGATGTTCTGTTTGGTCTGTCTACCTCTGGTAATTCAGGTAATATCCTAAAAGCCATTGAGGCGGCGAAAGCAAAAGGCATGAAAACCATCGCGTTAACCGGCAAAGATGGCGGCAAAATGGCGGGTTTAGCCGATGTTGAAATTCGTGTGCCACATTTTGGTTACGCGGATCGTATCCAAGAAGTGCACATTAAGATCATCCACATCATCATTCAGTTGATTGAAAAGGAAATGGCGTAACCCTACGCTCAAGAGCCCGGTATTAACCGGGCTACTGGTTTAAGTAAGGAGTGGTTTAAACCATGTGTGAATTGCTCGGCATGAGCGCCAATGTACCAACCGATATCTGTTTTAGTTTCACTGGCTTGATGCAACGTGGCGGGAAAACGGGTCCGCATCGTGATGGGTGGGGAATCGCGTTTTACGAAGGCAAAGGCTTTCGCACCTTCAAAGATCCTAATCCCAGCAGTCAGTCCAAAATTGCCGAGTTAGTTCAGCAGTATCCGATCAAAAGTCGTGCGGTGATCAGCCACATTCGTCAGGCCAATCGCGGTGGGGTGAATCTGGAAAACACTCATCCGTTTACCCGCGAGTTGTGGGGGCAGTACTGGACGTTTGCCCACAATGGGCAATTGACGGGATATCAAAATCTAGTCACTGGACGCCATCGACCAGTCGGTGAAACGGACAGCGAACTGGCGTTCTGTTGGTTGCTGAATCAAATGGAACAGTGTTACCCCGAAGGTCCACAAGATTGGCCTGAGATGCTGCGCTATGTTGCGCAGTGTTGTGATGAGCTTAGAGCTCTCGGTGTCTTTAATATGCTGCTGTCTAATGGCGAATATGTGATGGCGTATTGCACCAATCATTTGTATTGGATTACTCGCCGAGCCCCATTTGGCTGCGCGGCACTGCTCGATGAAGATGTCGAGATCAATTTCCAAGAAGAAACCACGCCGAATGATGTGGTGTCAGTGATTGCGACTCAACCGTTAACCGGTAATGAAACTTGGCAGCGTATGAAGCCGGGGCAATTCGCATTTTTCCATTTTGGAGAGCGGATAGAAGACAATGCACATGTGTTGATGGATGTGGGTTTTGCACCGAATCGACCCGGATGTCAGGCACCAAGCCAACCTCTCGACTAAGCGATATACCTTTCCTACTTGAAGCTGCAGCGGTGTTGGCTATGTTCGTTCACCCCAATCACATAGTTTATGTTGTCTGGGAATAAAAAGTGGTACAAAAAGAAAGGGTTGAATGATTTCAACCCTTTTTCGATTGGAGATTATTCGGCTGCGTAACCGTGTATGCCGAGCGCTTCGCCATCTAAATAAGCTTTGCCGTCTTTCATTGCTAAACGCTCTTCGACAAACCATTTCACGACAAGCGGGTAGATGCGATGCTCTTGATCCTGCACGCGAGCCGTGAGCTCTTCGACCGTGTCATCTTCAAAAATCGGTACTTTGGCTTGCAGAATGACTGGACCGCCATCGAGCTGCTCAGTGACAAAATGCACGCTGGTACCATGCTCTTCATCGCCCGCGTGGATAGCTCGTTGATAAGTGTTCAGTCCCGGATACTTTGGCAATAACGAAGGGTGGATATTGATCATGCGGCCCAGATAGTGGCGAACAAATTCGCTACTGAGAATGCGCATGTAACCGGCCAGCACCACTAAGTCAGGAGCAAATTTATCCATTTGCTCCATCAATGCCGCGTCAAAAGCATCACGAGTTTCGTAAGCTTTGGGATCAATAAAACAGGCGGCTGCGCCAGCCTGTTTGGCACGTTCTAAACCGTAAGCTGTTGCTTTATTGGAAAACACAGCCGTCACTTTGCCATCTTGAATACTGGTTGCACAAGCATCAATGATCGCCTGTAGGTTGGTTCCGTTTCCCGAAATTAAAACAACAATACTCTTCATGCTTAGTTGATCTCTACCTGTGCTTCGTTGCTATTGGCGGCTGCGATTTCGCCGATGACCCATGCGGTTTCGCCTTCTGCTTGCAGTAGCGCAACGGCCGCATTGGCTTGATCTTTTGGCAGTGCAATGATCAAACCGACACCACAGTTGAAGGTGCGGTACATTTCGTGAGTGGTCACGTTACCTTTTTCCTGTAACCATTGGAAAATCACTGGCCATTCCCAGCTCTTACCATCGATCACGGCTTTTGTACCTTCTGGCAATACGCGTGGAATGTTTTCCCAGAAGCCACCGCCAGTGATGTGTGAAATCGCATGAATGTCATGTTCAGCAATCAGCTTTAAGCCAGATTTGATATAAATTTTGGTCGGTGCGAGTAAGTGCTCACCAATGGTTTTGCCTGCTAACCGCTCATTCTTATCGGCTTTAGAGACTTCTAAAATCTTACGTACCAGCGAGTAACCGTTGGAGTGTGGGCCGCTTGAGCCAACCGCAATCAGCGCATCACCCACTTGTACCTTACTGCCGTCGATGATCTCTTCTTTTTCGACGACACCGACACAAAAACCTGCCACGTCGTAGTCTTCACCTTCGTACATGCCTGGCATTTCCGCGGTTTCGCCGCCAATCAGCGCGCAGCCCGCTTGCAAACAGCCATCGGCAATACCAGAAATCACTTCAGCAGCCGTATCCACATCCAGTTTGCCTGTCGCGTAATAATCGAGGAAAAACAGCGGCTCAGCGCCTTGAACAATCAGATCATTGACGCACATCGCCACCAGATCGATACCTATGGTGTCGTGTTTTTTCATATCCAGAGCGAGACGCAGTTTGGTACCTACGCCGTCAGTGCCAGAGACTAAAACAGGGTGCTTGTATTTGGTTGGCAGTTCACACAGTGCGCCAAAACCACCTAGGCCACCCATAACTTCAGGGCGACGGGTGCGCTTCACGGCGCCTTTAATTCGTTCAACGAGTGCATTACCTGCATCAATATCGACACCTGCATCTTTGTAGCTGAGAGATGGATTATTACCGCTCACGGGGAAGTTCCTCGGTCTAGTTGGATATGAAAACGGCGCTATTCTACAGGGCTTAAAACAAAAAGGAAAACGTTTGCGTAAGATTTTTATCCGGTTTTACAGTCGGAAATATCCACAAAATGAGTGTATAATCCGCAGGTTTAAATTAATGAAGCCGGAGTTGGACATGAAAATTGTTGAAGTTAAGCACCCTCTTGTAAAACACAAACTTGGCCTGATGCGTGAAGGCGATATCAGCACTAAGCGTTTTCGTGAGCTTGCAACTGAAGTGGCGAGTCTACTGACTTATGAAGCGACTTCTGACTTTGAAACCGAAAAAGTCACGATCGAAGGCTGGAATGGTCCTGTGCAAGTGGATCAAATTAAAGGTAAGAAAGTGACGGTTGTGCCTATCTTGCGTGCAGGTCTTGGCATGATGGATGGTGTACTTGAGCATATCCCAAGTGCGCGTATCAGCGTGGTCGGGATTTACCGTGATGAAGAAACTCTTGAACCGGTTCCTTACTTCAATAAGTTAGCCACTAATATTGAAGAGCGTATTGCCATGGTGGTTGACCCAATGCTGGCAACTGGCGGCTCGATGATTGCGACAATTGACTTGTTGAAAGAGAAAGGCTGTAACCAGATTAAAGTGCTGGTGTTGGTGGCTGCTCCGGAAGGGATTGCCGCTTTAGAAAAAGCGCACCCAGATGTTGAGCTTTACACGGCGGCGATTGATGAGAAGCTGAACGACAAAGGCTACATCGTACCGGGTCTTGGTGATGCCGGTGATAAGATTTTTGGTACTAAGTAATTTTGAATGAGGAAGCCACATGGCTTCCTCATTATCTTTCACCGTTCATAGCCCATACCCCACAGCCAACAGCGATACTCCCTGTCTATTTTTGCGATCTATTCCTACTTTTATTGCAATGCATTGCCAAAAAGTCGCGGATAAATGAATAGCCCTCACAGCACTGATGCATCTATCAGTTCTTTCTAACGCATCACCGAGAGTTAATGGCAACATAGCCAGCACTCGGTATGGTATATGGATTACGTTTCACTCATTACACTCGCTTATTAGAACAAAGGATGCGCTTCTGTTTTCCACTGATGGAGCAGAAGATTGAAGTAAGCAGTACTAGCAGGATGCTCATTATGACGCGAAAGAAATTTAGTTGGATTCTTGTCACCCTGATTATTTTTGGTTTTTTTGTAACGAGCTTGGTCAGCTATAAAGTGGCTCATGACACGCTTGAAGAGCAAATCAATAAAGATTCACTGCCATTGACCAGCGATAATATTTATTCGGAAATTCAGCAGGATCTGATCCGTCCGATCTTCATCTCCTCACTAATGGCTCAAGACACGTTTGTGCGCGAGTGGACTTTGGCGGGAGAGCAAGACCCAGAAAGGATCATCCGTTATTTGCGTGAAATTCAGCGTCAATATCAAACGATCTCCAGTTTCTATATCTCGGATCGCACCGGTCATTACTACCACTACACAGGCATACTCAAACAAGTATCGGAATCGAATCCGAATGATGCTTGGTTTTATCGCGTTAAAAACTCCGCGCCAGATAAGAATTTTGAAGTCAATATCGACATAGATACCGCGAATAGCCAACAAACCGTGGTGTTTGTGAATTACAAAGTGTTTGATTTTGAAAATCGTTTTCTCGGTGTGATTGGGGTTGGGCTGAGCTCTGATGCGGTTTCCGCATTAGTCGAGAAATATCAAAAACGGTATAACCGCCACATCTATTTCATCAATGAGTTGGGAGAGGTGACTTTACACGGATCTCACCATCCGGGGTTTGATCAGATTCAGCAGCGTGAAGGGCTCAAAACCTTAGCCACTCAAATCCTGACCTCTCCGAGTGTGGGTGCTAGCTATTATGCGGACGGACAGAAAGTCTACCTCAATAGCCGTTGGGTCGATGAGTTTCAGTGGTACATCATTGTGGAGCAGAAAGATGAGTTTAATCACGACATCTGGTTTAAAGCGACATTAGGCAATTTAGCCATCAGTGCTTTTGTGGCGTTGGGAGTGCTTGGTTTAGCGCAAATGAGTTTTCGAGGCTATCAAAAACGGCTGGAAGATATGGCGGTGCGCGATAAATTGACCGGAGCATACAACCGACAAGTTTTTGAAGAGCTCGTCGATGACGCTATTTCTTTGGCCAATAAAGAGAGTCACCCTTTAAGTCTGGCTGTGATCGATCTTGACCATTTCAAACAGGTGAATGACAACTATGGGCATCCCGCGGGGGATCTGGTTTTACAACGGGTGGTTGCACTGTGTCAGCGTCATATTGCTCAGGTAGGAACTTTGTGTCGGTGGGGCGGTGAAGAATTTGTGGTTTTGCTGCCGCATATGACGCAGCAAGAAGCCTATCAGCGTATGGAGAGTATCCGCGCTGAGATTGCTATGCACGCGAGCCAACCACAAGTTACCGTCAGCATTGGTGTGGTGCAATACCAGCAGAATGAGAGTTTGTTACATCTATTCAATCGTGCGGATCAAGCTATGTATACCGCGAAAAGCGAAGGGCGTAATAAGGTCGTTGGCTTGTGATGGATAATCAAAGTGGGGGAAGCCAAGACTTCCCCATTTTTGTATCAAAGCTCCCCCTAGCTAGGCTAGGGGGTTAAGCTTGGAGATAAAACGAAATTTATTTCGATTTTCTGAGGCTTAAAGTGCCACCGGTGCGCGGTGTTGGCTTTGAGCCTGAGGCTGTATTGGATGATGGGCTAGACGGACGACGCTGCGCTTTTTTCGAATTTGGCGCATGGCGAAACTCTTGTGCATTTTTACCATGGTAGGTTTTGGGGTTACGGCGCGCTTTGGATTCTTTGTTGGCTTCACGGCTATCAAATAGCTTGGCATCGGTCGCACGTTTAATCGTGTCACCACTTTGCGCGACTCGTGAGGCTTCTTCTGTACCGCTGGAGTCTTCACACATAGCCAGAATCTCGCTCACTTCCGCTTCGCTTAAATAACGCCATTTACCGTTTGGAATGCCATCTAGCGTGATGTTCATGATCCGCACGCGTCGCAGTTTAAACACTTCATATCCCAAGGCTTCACACATGCGACGAATTTGGCGGTTCAGTCCCTGAGTCAGCACAATACGAAATGAATATTGCGTCTCTTGAGTCACTTTGCAGGGCAGAGTTACCGTATCGAGGATGTTTACCCCAGAAGACATTTGACGGATAAATTCAGGCGTAATGGGTTTATCGACTCGAACCACGTACTCTTTTTCGTGGTTATTTCCCGCACGCAGGATCTTATTCACGATATCGCCATCATTGGTCAGAAAAATCAGGCCATCAGACGGCTTATCTAAACGACCTATTGGGAAAATACGTTTGTGGTGACCAATGAAATCAACGATATTTCCCGGAACATCACGTTCCGTCGTACAAGTAATGCCAGTGGGTTTGTTTAAAGCAATATAAATTGGACGCTCTTTGCTACGCAGAGGCTTACCGTCAATACAGACTTCATCTTGCTCGGTGACTTTGCTTCCGACTTCTGGCTGTAGGCCATTGAGAGTTACTCGCCCTTGCTCAATCAGCTTGTCGGCTTCACGGCGTGAGCAATAGCCCGTCTCACTGATGAATTTATTGAGGCGTTTTTCAGTCGGTTGGGACATACAATCTCCTAACGTTTCACAACGGATGGTGCACAAAATCCGCGCATTCTAACAGCTTTACCTACTTAGCCAAGCCGTTTCTGGTGACGCTCACGGTTTTCGGCTTTTTTCTCGGCACTCTTACGAAGTAAGACATAAACCGCGCCGGTGCCGCCATGTAAGCGTTGAGCTGAATGAGCACACTGCACTTCGCTGATTTGAGTCAGCCAATGGCTGACAAAACTTTTCATCAGCGCTGGTGGGGTAGAGCGCTCGCCACGACCATGCACAATCAGTAGGGTGCGAATATCCATCGCCATACATTGGCGAATAAATTGGATCACTTCACTGCGTGCTTCTTTGAGCGTTTTTCGATGTAAGTCTAAGCGTGCTTGAATAGGGTACTTACCCAATCTGAGCTTGCGATACACGCCATCTTGAACGCCATCCCGCTTAAATTCGAGCATATCATCAGGCTTAAGCATGGGGGCATGATCGATGGATAGCGCCTCGGGGTCATGGTCTGCCAAGCTTACTGCCGCTTCTCGCTTAGCCAGTTGAGCTTCGGTGACTTGGTGGGCTTTTTTGAGTTCAACCGTATCATGGGTGATGGTTTTGACATCGCCCATCATTTGTTGAAACAGTTCTAAATCCTCTTGCGACATAACGGCACATCAAAGTTATTTCACATGGTGCTGATTATATACTTCTCATTTAGCAAGTTGCACGGAGTTGTGCGTGGAAGGGGAGTGATGTTGAGGATAAATGCACAATAAAAAACCGGAGCAGACACGCAGTCGGCTCCGGTGCATAGCGTTTTTCTATCTTTCAATAGAGGCTAGCGATCTAGTGAGGAGATTTGTCCGTCATCACTTTGTAGATGAAGAAACCGCCATAGAACAGCATAAGACCTAAAGCGCCCAAGATGACTATCATTGAAGAGAGTCCAACTGCATTACCAAAAAGAAGATCGAGCCAGAAGTCCATGTTTCCTCCAAAGTGTTGAAGACGAGTTAACGTTAAATTCTGGCTATATTTGCAGCACTGATCTGGATCAATTGTGTTGCATAGGTTGCTTATATGTTTCTAATGTTGAGTTATGAGTCACATTTTTTACGTGCTTTGCTGCTGTTTTGACCGAACGAGAGAAACTCAACAGAAAGTCTGGCTTCAGGGCTTGCGCTTCAAGAAAGAACGAGTAACATACGCAGCGTTTCGGTGAATAGCGCAGTTTGGTAGCGCATCTGGTTTGGGACCAGAGGGTCGGGGGTTCGAATCCCTCTTCACCGACCATATTTAAGGCCTCAGCATTTATGCTGGGGCCTTTTTGCTTTATCAACATCTCACTTGAAGCCTCAGCGTTGTCGGCACTCGCTTCCCATCACATGATCTGTCGATACTTGTTTGGATAAGTTCATCTGCCGCCGACCCATAATGCCAAATCATTTGTTCTACCGAATAGCTGATTTATAAAAATGAGCAGCTTGCCGTTTGGCTTTGGTTAAGCTGCTGGATGCTAAAGCCTTTTTGCTCAAGAATACTGAGCAAGCTCTGCTTGCCAATTAAATGCAAAGTGCCGACGACGACCAGATAAGGTTTGCCTTGTTGTGGTAAGAATTGAGGGTGAGTGAGCTTCTCTGCCCAATCCCGATTACGCTCAGTGAGCATGTGGGCTTCCAATTCAGCGGACATACCGGTGAGTGTGAGCATTTGTAGCAAATTCTTCTCATCTCCTTTTTTCCAGCTTTCAATCATGCACTCGGTGAGTTGGGTATTGTTTTCCCATTCATCGATCAAACTCACCAGTAATTCCTGCCCTGAGTTGGGTAAGTGCGCTAACAGATCCACTTGAAATTGTAAGGTTTCTAGACTGAGTATAGGCAGTTGATGCTGCTCAGCTTGTTGCATGAAATAAAGGTCGATGCCTCGATCGGCTTGATACCCCATCTCTAAAAATTGGCGCATTTGCAGGATAAGGCTGGCTGACCATGGGGGCTGTTGGCGGATCTGCTGGGCATCCAACCTCAGTTGCTGCGCAATCCCATCCAATACAAACAGTTGTTCATCGCTTAAAACCTGCTCACTACTCAACGTCGTTGCAGGCAAAGTGATGTTGGATTGGTGACGGATATCCGTCTCCACGACTAAGCCTGCGCTTTGTTTTAGCTTTTGTGCGAGTTGGTCAGGCAATGGATAAAGCTGATCGCTGCCCACATGCAGAGAGCCTAAGAGGATGAGTTGTGTCGAACCTTTGGTTGCTGACCAGTACAAGGGTTCTGCGTGAAGAGGTTGGATAAATAGCCATAAAAGACAGCAAGCGAATCGTGTGAGCATGGAATGCGTGAACTCCTTTAGGTTCGGCAAAAACGTTACTTTAGCAGTGAATTAACGGATTTGACGGAGCTTGAATCATGATAAAGCTCACATCTTGTTGATTTGTCCGAGCCAACTCACGATTTGTTGCCGCAATCTTGTGTGATGTCGATCGGCTTTCTTTGCGTAACGCGGATTGCTAAGTGTGATCTGGATTGGAAGAAATCTCGTCAAAAATGAAGTGTCGATTTTGACGTTGCTCCTATATTTTTGAAATTTAAGACTTTTATCTTGGTGTCAATTTGTAAAGTTTGAACATGATCACTTGGCTAAAGGATTAATTTTGCGCTTAGAAAAAAGTGCCGCTAAATATCCCTGAATTTTAGGTAAAGCCATTGGCTGATGTCGTTGTGAGATTGGGTGCAGGCAGAGCATCCCTCATCGTTAACTAATTTAGGGTCATTATTATGCTGAAGAAGAGTCTTATCTCGATCGCGGTATTCACTTCATTAAGTGGCTGCGCACTCAACACTACGTCACCACAAGAGGTGGTAGACACATTAGCGAATAACTTGGATGTGCAATACCAAGTGGTCAACAATCACGGCGCGGATACTGGTTTGGCTTGTCAAACTCTAGAAGCTGAGTGGGCTTCTTGTAACCAAGTGAATATGACCTTGGTTAACCGTGGTGAGGCGGTCAATTCAAAAGATTGGGCTATTTACTTCCACAGTATTCGCTTGATCCTCGATGTGGGGAATGACCAGTTCAAAATTACTCGCGTTACCGGCGACCTACATAAACTGGAACCTACCGATAAGTTTGATGGTTTTGCCGCAGGTGAAACGGTGACTTTGCCGCTGATTGGTGAATACTGGACGCTGTTTGAAACGGACTTTATGCCACGCGCTTTTGTCACCGCACCGGATGCCGAGCCAAAAGTCATTGCGGCTTTAAATACCGAGGACGTGGCAAGCTTTGTCAGCGGACTGGAGGGTGAAAACCTTAAGCGCACTCCGAGTGACAACAATGTATTCGCTCAAGCGCTGTCTCGCTTTGAAAAGAACAGTGATGTTGCGCTGCAAGATGTGACACACGCACTCATCCCAACGCCACTGCAAGTGAAATCGCATAGCGGATCTGTCTCTATCGCTAAAGGTATCGCGCTGCCAAGCAAAGCGTTTGACGGTGAGCAAATGCAAGCGCTGAATGAGCGCGCACAACTGCTTGGCGTGAATCTGAAAGGGGTGATGCCGGCGCAAGTTATTATCAATCCTAAATCTTTTAAAGGTGACTTGGCTAAATCTGGTGCGTATCGCCTAGCGATTACGGATAAAGCCGTTAAAGTGACTGCATTTGACCAAGCAGGAGCCTTCTATGCGATGCAATCGCTGCTGGGTTTAGTCGATATGGCCGATGCCACTCAACTGCCAAAGGTTGAAATCGTCGATGCTCCTCGTTTTGATTATCGCGGTGTGATGGTGGATGTAGCGCGTAACTTCCACTCTAAGCAAGCGATTCTGGCGACCTTGGATCAAATGGCGGCTTATAAAATGAATAAGCTGCATCTGCACCTGACTGATGACGAAGGCTGGCGTATTGAAATTCCGGGCTTACCTGAGCTGACGGATATCGGCGCTCAACGCTGTTTTGACCCGAGTGAAACAGAATGCGTGTTGCCACAGCTTGGCTCTGGTCCAAACGCCGATAACTTTGGCTCTGGTTATTTCACCAAGCAAGATTATTTAGAGATCCTGCAATACGCGAAAGCACGTCATATCGAAGTGATCCCTGAGATTGATATGCCAGCGCACGCTCGTGCGGCCGTGGTTTCAATGGAGGCGCGTTACCAACGTTTAATGCAAGAGGGCAATGAGGCGGCGGCCAATGAGTTCCGTTTGCTGGATCCGCAAGATACCTCTAACGTCACCACAGTGCAGTTCTATGATCGCATGAGCTTTATCAATCCATGTTTGGACTCTTCCAAACGCTTTGTGGATAAAGTGATCTCTGAGATTGCGGCAATGCATCAAGCGGCGGGTATGCCTCTGACGACATGGCACTTTGGTGGCGATGAAGCGAAAAACATCAAGCTTGGCGCAGGCTTCCAAGATGTGAATACCCAAGAGCCAGTAAGTTGGAAAGGCAACTTGGATCTGAGCAAGCAAGATAAGCCATTTGCGCGTTCGCCGCAGTGCCAAAACTTGATTGCAACAGGTGCGGTGAGTGATTTCGGCCATTTACCAAGCTACTTTGCTGAGCAAGTGTCTAAGTTGGTTGCCGAGAAAGGGATTCCTAACTTCCAAGCATGGCAAGATGGCTTGAAATACAGCGAAGGCGAAAAAGCGTTCGCAACCGAAAACACACGTGTGAACTTCTGGGATGTACTGTACTGGGGCGGCTCTGCTTCTGCGTACGAATGGGCTGAGAAAGGCTACGATGTGATCATCTCTAACCCTGACTACGTGTACATGGATATGCCTTACGAAGCTGACCCGAAAGAGCGTGGCTACTACTGGGCAACGCGTGCAACCGACACTCGTAAGATGTTTGGTTTTGCACCAGAAAACTTGCCACAAAACGCAGAAACCTCACTGGATCGTGATGGTAATGGCTTCAGCGGTAAAGGCGAAGTGAAAGGTAAGCCTTTCTATGGTCTGTCTGCGCAGCTGTGGTCTGAAACCGTACGTACTGATGAGCAGTATGAATACATGGTATTCCCTCGCGTTCTCGCCGCTGCTGAGCGCGCATGGCACCGTGCAGAGTGGGAAAACGCCTATAAAGTTGGCGTCGAATATTCGCAAGAGACTCAGTTGGTTAACCATAAAGCGCTGAACGCAGATTGGAATCGCTTTGCTAACGTATTAGGTCAACGTGAGCTGGCTAAACTTGAGAAAGCAGGCATTGATTACCGCCTCCCAGTTCCGGGAGCCAAGATCGAGAACGGTCATTTGGCCATGAACGTTCAGTTCCCAGGTGTCACACTGCAATACTCACTGGATGGTCAAACTTGGTTGGATTATGACGCGAAGCAAGCGCCAAAAGTGAGCGGAGAAGTTTGGATTCGCTCGGTGTCTGCCAGCGGTGAGCGCACTAGCCGAGTCACTTCACTGAAATAATCGAACACTCATTTCACTCAATGGATAATGAAAGCCTCCGCATGCGGAGGCTTTTCTTTTGTCTTTTTTCTAAAGAACAAGTTATGGGGCAGCGCTTTGTGTCTAGCCCTTCATTCTCTTCGATAAGAAGGATAGATCAGTTCCCTTGATAAGAGCGGTATTCAAAGACTTGGCCGTGCTCATTAAAGGCATACACCGCATAACTGTCTTTCTTATCGCCATATTCCATACCCGGTGAACCCATAGGCATTCCGGGAACCGCGAGCCCTTTGGCATTTTTCGGTGGGTTAGCCAGAAAGTCTTTGATGTCTTGCGCTGGAATGTGACCTTCAAAGACATAACCGCCGATCTCTGCGGTATGGCAAGAAGCTAGCTTAGGTTTTACGCCCAGTTGTTGCTTAATGCTGTCCATGTTGTCATGCAGCACTTCTTTTACCGTAAAACCATTCTCTTCCATGTGTTTGGTCCATTCGGTGCAACAACCACAATAAGGAGATTTGTGATTCACTACCTGAGTAGCAAGCGCTTGTCCTGAAAATGTGGCCAATAGGGCGAGTGTCATCATTGTGCGTTTCATGGTGTACCTCATTGAGAATGTTGATCGAAAGAAATTTTGCTCCAGCGCAGGCGATTGGCATTGCTGACCACGGTGATCGAGGAGAGCGCCATCGCCGCTCCGGCGACAACTGGGCTGAGTAAAAATCCAAACGCTGGGTAAAGCACACCCGCTGCGATAGGAATGCCCAGCGTGTTGTAAATAAATGCGCCAAACAGGTTTTGCTTCATATTGCGCAGTGTGGCTTTTGACAGCTCAATCGCGCTCACCACACTGGTTGGTGATGAGTTCAAAAGGGTCATCTGTGCGCTCTCAATGGCTACATCACTGCCACTGCCCATGGCAATACCAATGTCAGCCAGCGCTAAAGCTGGGGCATCATTAATCCCATCGCCAATCATGGCGACTTTACGGCCTTGTTGTTGCAAAGCTTGAATGTGCTGCGCTTTTTGGTCGGGCAGCACTTGCGCTATCACTTGCGAGATACCGAGCTCTTTGGCAATCGCATTGGCAACCGAAGTGTGATCGCCAGTCAGCATCACGGTATGAATTCCAAGCTCATTGAGCTTACGTACCGCTTGCGCTGAGGTGGGCTTGATCGGGTCGGCAATCGCTAACACGCCTTGCAACATGCCACGATAAGCCACCGCCACCGGCGTCCACGCTTGTGCTGCAAATTTTTCTAGAGTCGATTCAGCCATCGACAAATCAATGCCTTGTTCTTGCATAAAAGCGAGAGAGCCAACCAGCACGGTTTGATTTTGGTAATCGGCTAAGAGTCCACGTCCACGTTGGTTAGTGAATTGGCTGATCTCTACTGGACTAATATTGCGTTGTTTCGCGTAATCACAGATCGCTTTAGCCAGTGGGTGTTCTGATTGCTGCTCAAGGGCGTATGCTAGAGCCAGTAATTGGTTTTCATCACCCTGCAACACATGCAGTGATTGAATACTCGGTTTGCCTAAGGTCAGCGTCCCCGTTTTATCAAACACCACGGTATCTACCTGACTTGCGGTCTGCAGTACGTTGGCATCGCGAATTAAAATCCCCATCTCTGCTGCTTTGCCGATACCTACGGTAATCGAGAGCGGAGTGGCAAGCCCCAAAGCACAAGGGCAGGCGATGATTAATACAGTGGTCGCAACGACCAACATGTAACTGGCTTTAGGATCGGGGCCATACAGATACCAAAGTGCGGCAGACAAGATGGCAATGACAACAACAACGGGCACGAAAACAGAGGAAATCTGATCGGCTAAACGAGCCATCGCCGGTTTACTGCTTTGCGCTTGTCTTACCATCTGGATAATCCGCGCCAGCATGGTTTGCGCACCAATGCCAGTAGCGGTGATCACTAAGCTGCCATCTTGGTTCAATGTGCCCGCTGCGACTTTCGCGCCGGCTTCTTTGAGTACAGGAATGGGTTCGCCCGTGAGCATGGACTCATCCAGATAAGAGTGACCAGTACTGACCACACCATCGACAGGCACTTGCTCTCCGGGTTTGATGCGCAGTGACATACCCAGTTGAATATCAGCGACGGCGATGGATTGATCGCCTTGTTCAGTCACCAACGTTGCTTGCTGTGGTTGTAAGTTAAGCAAGGCTTGCAGTGAGCGATTAGTATTGCTTTTGGCTTTGGTTTCAATGTAATGACCCAATGAAATCAAACCAATGATCATTGCCGTTGCTTCGAAGTACACATGACGCGCTGCATCAGGGAACGTTTGCGGCCAAGCTACCACGAGCATGGAGTAAAACCAAGCAGCGCCAGTGCCCAGTGCGACTAGGGTGTCCATTGTCGCTCTGCCATGAGTCAGTGCTTGCCACGCATTCATAAAGAAGTGGCGTCCGGCGGTGAGTAGCAGTGCGAAACAGATGGTGCCGATTCCCCCCCAGACCATTTGATCACTACTATTGCGGATCATCATGTTGCCGCCAAACACGCCCCACAGCATTAAAGGCGTACCCAGAGCGATACCTAATAAAGCACTCTGTTTATGCTCTTTTTGTAAGGCTTCTAATTGCGCTTGTTGTTTGGCTTGCTGCTGTGCTGGGTCATCCAAGATCTCCGCTTGGTAGCCAGAACTTTGAATGGCGTTAAGCAGTGGTTGCGGATTGGCGAAAATGCCTCTCACCAAGGCACTTTGCTCTGTGAGGTTGACTTGTGCACTCTGCACTCCCTCAACAGAAAGCAGGGCTTTTTCCACCGATGCGACACAACTGGCGCAGGTCATCCCCTTAATAAGCAGAGAGAGTGTTTGGCTAGACGCCTCAGTGGCTTCTGTGTTCGAGGAGTTCTCAGCGTCAGGCGTGTCGGTTTCCTTCTCATCAATGGAGGCTGCTGGCGCGAATGTTGATTCTTGTTCTGCTTCTATAGCCTGATAGCCCACTTCCGCCACTAGCGCTTTTACTTGCTCAGCGGTTAAGGTTGTAACCAGTGAAAGCCGCTCTTTACTGACGTGCAGTTTGGCAATCTCTGCCTGCGCGCTGAGGTGCGTGGTCAGTTTATTCACACAGCGACCACAATTTAAACCTTGTAGCTGATAAGTTTGCTCAGTACCGCCTTGATAACCCAGCGATTCAATACTGGTGAGCACCTCATTTAAGGTGGCATGGGTATGCAGTTCAATCGAGGTTGGCGTCAGCGTTTCGATCTCAACGGTGAGATCTTGATTGAGTTGGCGCTCCAATTTTCGCGCACAGCCCATGCAGTTCAGGCCACGCAGCGCTAAAGCAAAATGGTTCATGATCACTCCTCCTTGCGGAATGTCCACAAGGATAAACCTTAACCTTAAGGTAAGGTCAACCCTTACTTCTCGAACTCATTTTACTGAGAGTCAATTTGCCGAAAATCGTGCGTAGCATCGCGTTAACTCGGGTGTTAGAATACCGCCCAAAATTTCGCATGCTGAGCTCTCAGCAAAAGAATCTCACAAAGGTAATTCAAATGACGGTTAAAACTCGTTTTGCGCCTAGTCCAACTGGGTATCTGCACGTTGGTGGTGCGCGTACAGCACTCTATTCTTGGTTATATGCTAAAAGCCAAGGTGGTGAATTTGTTCTGCGTATTGAAGACACCGACCTAGAACGCTCTACTCAGGCGGCGGTGGATGCCATTATTGAAGGCATGACGTGGTTAGGTTTGGAATGGGATGAAGGCCCATACTACCAAACCAAACGTTTTGATCGTTACAACCAAGTGATTGATCAGCTATTGGCAGAAGGCAAAGCCTACAAGTGCTATGCGCCGAAAGAGCTGCTGGATGAAATCCGTGCTGAGCAAGAAGCCAACAAAGAGATGCCTCGCTACGATGCGAATCATCCAAAAATCAAAGCGGTCAATGATGCGGCAAAAGAAGGTGAGCCTTGCTGTATCCGTTTCCGTAACCCGAAAGAGGGGAGCGTCGTTTTTGATGACCAAATCCGTGGCCGCATCGAAATCCGTAACGACCAACTGGATGATCTGATCATCCGTCGTACTGATGGCACTCCAACCTATAACTTCTGTGTAGTCGTGGATGATGTCGATATGGGTATCAGCCATGTGATTCGTGGTGAAGACCACATCAACAACACGCCACGCCAGATCAACATTTACAAAGCCATGGGCGCGACCATCCCAACCTTTGCGCACTGTGCAATGATCTTGGGTGATGATGGTGCCAAGCTATCTAAGCGCCATGGCGCGGTTTCTGTAATGCAATACCGTGATGATGGTTACCTCCCAGAAGCGCTGCTGAACTACTTAGTGCGTTTAGGTTGGGGACATGGCGACCAAGAGATCTTCTCACGCGATGAAATGATCAACTTATTCAGCCTTAACGCAATTTCAAAATCAGCGTCAGCGTTTAACACTGACAAACTGCTGTGGTTGAACAACCACTACATCAAGACTTCAGAGCCTGAGTATGTGGCGAAACACCTTGAGTGGCATTTCGAGAACCAAGGCATTAACAAAGCGACCGGCCCTGCTTTAGCGGAAGTGGTGAAGTTGGTGGGTGAGCGTTGCAATACCTTGGTTGAGCTTGCGCAGCAATCACGTTACTTCTACGAAGATTTTGCTGAGTTTGATGCTGATGCCGCGAAGAAACACCTGCGTGGTGTGGCAAAAGAGCCACTGATGCTAGCTCTGAGCAAGATTGAAGCGCTGACAGAATGGAATACCGAAGCACTGCATCACGTGATCGCACAAGTGTGTGAAGAGCTTGAGATTGGCATGGGTAAAATCGGTATGCCACTGCGTGTTGCTGTGACTGGCGGTGGCCAATCGCCTTCTGTGGATGCGGTGATGAACTTGATTGGTCAAGAACGTGTAATTGCACGTATCAAAATGGCACTAGAGTACATCGAAACTCGCGAAGCGAATGCATAGTTGTTTGATTGCATAAAAAGCCAAAGCCGCAGAACAAACTGCGGCTTTTTTATTATCTTTTGAAGTCTTGTTCTAATTCTACCGTTTATAGTTAAGGGTATGTGTTTTAGTCTTTTCTCATTTTTAGCAAAGACGTGACAAAATAATAACCGAAAGGCTCTTTTTCTTTTTATTTCATCCGCTATAGTGATGCCGACAAAAAGGTGATCTGGCTCGAGTACGAGTTAACCTTTTTGAACGGTCGAGGATCAGCGTATAACTCTCGACAATAATCATAAAGAAAAAAGGAAATACCATGAAAAAGCTAGCGGCAATTATTTCAGCGACGTTACTTTTTGCTTCTTCTGCGGCAGTGGCAGAGGTGTATGTCGGAGGTAAGGTCGGTAAATCTTGGTTGGATGACGCGTGTCTAGCTGGTCAATCTTGTGAAGATGATGATCAGGTTGTAGGCGCGTTTCTGGGTTACCAAGCAAACAAATGGCTCTCTCTGGAAGCAGGCTACGACTACTTAGGTAAGTTTACTGCTGCTGGATTGAATGATGAGAAGGTACAAGCGGTAACGCTAGCACCAAAACTCAGCATTCCTCTGACCGAAGGCATTGCGCTGTACGGTAAAGTGGGTGGTGCTTATGTCGATTACGGCAGCAAGGACGACTACTCATACCTAGGTGCAGCAGGCCTAGAGTTCAACACTAACCACAATGTCACTATGCGTTTGGAATACCAAAACCTGACTGACATTAATAACGACATCGTACGTGCACGCGCAGAAACCGCTACACTCGGTATCGCTTATAAGTTCGGTGGCAGTGAAGAGCCAGCACCAGTGGTAGAACAGCGTCCAGCTGAGCCTGCACCTGTTGCCGCACCAGTCGAGAAAGTGGCAGTCACTAAAACCTTTACTTTCCAACATCTGGATAGCAGCACCTTTGCTACTGCAAGTGCTGAGCTAAAACCAGCAACGGTTCAGAAGCTGGATAAAATTGTGGGTTACCTAAACCAATACCCACAAGCAAAAGTAGAAGTAGTTGGTCACACAGACTCAACAGGTTCTGAAGCTTACAACCAAAAACTGTCTGAGCGTCGTGCTCAAGCAGTAGCGAAAGCACTAGAAGCTCAAGGTATTGATGCATCTCGTATTTCAGCTAAAGGTCTAGGCGAAAGCAGCCCAATCGCTTCTAACGCGACAGCAGAAGGTCGTGAGAAGAACCGTCGTGTTGAGCTAGTGATCCCTGAATTCCAGTACCAAGTTACTGAATAATTTACGGTAATCATCAAGATTCAATCTACAAAGGCCCATTCGGGCCTTTGTTTTTTCTGGTGATAACAAAAATCGAGTGAAAAAGGTTTTATTTCAGGTCGATACTGTTTAAGCGTCCCATAAACACCAAAATATCTAAGCAATCTTTATGCGCGGCCAATAGGGCTTTTTTGGTTTTCGTGTAGGCGGCCAGTTTTCCGTGTTTATTGATGGAGCAGACCACGCTGCGGAAGTGGCATTTACCTTGTTCATCGTATTCTCGCCAAGCCGCAATATAACAAGCGTCTCTTGCCGTGGGGTTATCCAAGGTCGGCCTAGGTTTATGGATGATTTTGGGTTCTAAGCTGTGTGGTAAGCGAGTCATCAAGTAAGGATCTTTTAGGATTCTGCGCCAAAATTTGCCCCACATGGCGGAGCCCAATTCGTTGCGTAGCAAAATCGCTTTCTTCAATCCTTTCTTTTCACCAAGCCGTACAAACCCGACTGAGCGATGTAAAACCTTATCGTCAGGGGTATGAATATGAATTTTATACGCGGTTTTCGCTTTGGATATAAAGCGGTGTCCGGTATTCGTCTCTAGGTTACTTTTCGACATGACGTGTTTTATAAATAAAACTGTTAATAGTAATAATAGAGGCTTTTGGCTAGCACGAGAAGAAATGTGCTGTAGGAATGACCAAAGATTGACATAGTAAGCTTTACTCTGACCTTGTATCCTCTTCCTACTTGAAGCAGTAGCGGTGTTGGCTACGTTCGCCCCCCAATCACAGTGTTTATCTATATTCATGGAGATGAACTCTCTTGTCGCCTACCTGCAACTCCAAGTCGTTTGGGTATAGTGACGCTATTTACGTTTTCGCTTCTCTCTACTTCCCCTGCAACGCTCTTTCTATCTAAGCAATGTGCTCATAAATGCAAATGAGAATGCTTTACATTTGATTTGTGAATTATTAAGATTCTCAATGATGTACGTTCTATGCAACTCAGTGTCTTGGTTAAACCGTGGCTCAGTGCATTGTTACTGTATGTTCGTCGGAATACTTGCAATCAAGCGCATGGACTTGAGTCATGGTTTAGCAGTGCTGTTTTGTTTTGCCGCGTACTTTTTCGTTCTGGTATTTGTCATTGAAAACGAAGGAAGCCTCTCATCTCCATACTGGCCTGAGCGCAGTGTAGTGGTTAATTTAGAGTTAAGGAGAAATTCAAATGGCAGTTTTATGCCCAGCGCGAGTCAGTGTTGCAGAGAACAAAAAGTTTAAATTGCACACCTTGTCGGCGATGATGATGGGGCTTTTCACGGGCAGTTTTGCCTATGCGGAAACGCAGAATACGAGTAATCAAGAGCAAGAAATGCCCGTGTTGGTCGTGATTGGCGAAAAAACACAACGCAGCATTTATGAGACGAGCGCGAGTGTCGAAGTGTTTGATCAAGACACGATTGAGAGAACACCCGGCGCAACAGAGATTGATGATCTCCTACAACTGATCCCAAACCTTGTCGATTCGGGTCAAAGCAACAATATGCCCACGATTCGAGGTATCGATGGCTCGGGGCCTTCCGTTGGGGGCTTGGCCAGTTTTGCTGGCACATCACCTCGCTTAAATATGTCGATTGACGGTCGTTCGCTGACTTATTCTGAAATTGCTTTTGGCCCTCGTTCACTCTGGGATATGCAGCAAGTGGAGATCTATTTAGGGCCACAGAGCTACATTCAAGGGCGAAATACCTCGGCGGGCGCGATTGTGATGAAGTCTAACGACCCTACTCATCATTTTGAAAGTGCGGTAAAAGCAGGTATTGGCGAAAGCGATTATTCGCAAACAGCGGGTATGATCTCTGCACCTATTATTCAAGATGAGTTGGCATTTCGTTTGAGTTTTGATCAGCAGAAGCGGGATAGTTTTGTCGATCTTGCTGCTTTTGAACCCGCGGGCGATCCTAAAAAAATCGAGATGAATTCGGTGCGCGGTAAGCTGCTGTACGAACCTTCCGCACTGGATGGTTTTAAAACCACGTTAACGCTCTCTCATATGGATTCTCGTGGGCCACAAACAGAAAACATTAATGTGGCGGGTAACGAAGCCTTCCGACCGGTTTATGAGACAGCCTCGTTCACGACGGCGTGGGATATTATCTGGCATCTCAACGACCTCTTCACTTTTGAAAACAATCTGGTGTATGCCGATTTCAGCTATGACCGTTATACCAATCCCAATAGCCGAGGGGATTTCAATACCGATGGTAAAGAATTCCATATCGAACCGTTATTACGCTATATCGCACTGGATGGTAGCGTGAATACGCTGATTGGGGCGCGTTACTACCAATCTTCACAGGATGATATGTACATTGATGCGGCCAGTGCATATCCGATGGATGGTCGCACTAAAGCCAAATCCGTTTTTGCGGAAGTCACTTATGCGTTAACGCCTTCTATCAATGTGAATTTGGCTGGCCGATTTGAAAGAGAGCAGGTTAAGCGAAACGTCTCGCACCCAAGATACAAGCTTGATTACGATGAAACATCCAGCGTATTTTTGCCTAAGCTCGATGTGGCATATACACCAGTGCAAGGGCAGACCTATGGGATTAAAGCGGCTAAAGGTTACAATGCGAGTGGGGCAGGACTAGCCTTTAACTCGATGCAATTTACAGGTTTTAGGCCCTACGAGTTTGAACAGGAATCGATTTGGAACTATGAGTTTTACACCCGTCACCGTTTCAGCCATTCTGTCGAAGTGTTGACTAACCTTTTCTATAACGATTTTGACAGTATGCAGATGACGCAAACCACATCCAGTGGTGATGTGTTTATCGCTAACCTTGATGAAGCGAGCACTTACGGCGCTGAAATCGGATCACGTTGGTATGCGACCTCTTCACTCGAACTTTTTGCCAACCTAGGGCTTTTGAAAACCGAGTTCAAAGAAACCACCGGAAACACCAAAGAGCTGCCTCGAGCACCGAAAATGTCAGCCAATGTTGGTCTGCTTTATGATTTTGGCCAAGGGTTTGAGTTCAGTAGTAATGCGGCTTATACCGGAAGCTATTTCTCGGAGAGTGGCAATTCAGAAAAATTTGCGATTGACTCATATTGGGTTGCCAATGCTCAGTTAGCCTATGTTTTTGAGCATGGACGAGCAACCTTGTATGCCACTAACTTATTGGATTCTGATAAAACAACGCTTTATCTCTCAACCAATAATACGCTTGACCAACTTAAACAGCAGCCTCGCATGATTGGTGCATCGGTGCAGTTGAATTTCTAAATGATATTTCAAATGGACTGAAACAAAACAACGCCTCTAAGTCAGCTGAGAGGCGTTTTTTTATGTTCGCATTTAAGTCTTGAGCTGAGCTCTCGAGGTTAAACCATATCCTAAGAATCTGGGCTCCCTTGGTTAAGTTGATCGACAGTTGTGTAAAATTGGTTAATGATATACATTCTCATTTGAATTGATTGTTTACAGGGCCGAACCATTGTTTTTCAACTGGGGCAGAACGTTGGGAGGATTGAGTGAATGACACTCCCAGCAAGGTTGGCTAAGGCATAAGATAAATTAGGTGAAAGAATGAGTAACGAAGTCGAGCGCGTTTATCCGAGATTACTGGATTTTGTGCGTAAAAAATATGTATCAAAAAACCTACTTCGAGTGACACTGACTGGTGAGGATTTAATTGGATTCCCCGAAGATCAAAATGGGTCACACATTAAGGTTTTTTTCCCTAATCAGGCGAGTGGCATACTCCAATTACCGATTCGTGAGGGTGATAAAGTCATTTGGCCAGAGCATAAACCGGTTCCGCGAGCGTATACCGTTAGACAATACCGAGCACAGAGCAATGAGCTTGATATCGATTTTGTTGTGCATGGAGAAGGAACACCGGGTGGTGGATGGGCGCTAAAAGCTCAAACTGGTTCACAACTCGGTTTGATAGGTCCCGGTGGGCCAGACCCTCTTATTGAGCCAGCAGATTGGCATATTATGGCTGGCGATCTCTCTGCTGTGCCTGCGATCAGTGCCATTTTAGAAAAAATGCCTAGTCAGGCCAAAGGTTATGTATTTCTTGAAGTGGATGATATCGAAGATAAGCATGATATCTCCCATCCAGAACAGATGGTGATTAAGTGGTTAGTGCGCGATCCTAATCAGGCGCAACCCGTTTTGGCGATGGCGATTGAACAACTGCCAGTACCGCAAGGCGCAGAGTCGCTTTCTGCTTTTGTGGCAGGAGAAAATGAGAGCGTTATTGCGTGTCGTAAAATTTTGCGCAATGAATATCGAATCGCAAGAGATAAGATTTACGCCATTCCTTATTGGAAGCGCGGTAAAAACGAAGAGGCGTACCACGAAGAGCGCCATGTGGTGATGGATGAAGAGTTTTAACCTCTGACTCAGCACGGATTTCATTCACCTTGCCTGTTAATGTGGTAAGCCCCATCAGGGGCTTACCAACCCCTCTCTTTTCCCTTCCTACAAAGCTTCTGATGTGTTGGCTGCGTTCGTGACTTTTTCAATCTCGAGGCTGACCGATTTCGCTCTTTACATGTAATTGATAATGATTATTATTAACTAAAATTTACACATTAATGCGTTGCAAGACGATGTGTACCGAGTAAAGGGATGAATCTGTGGGTTTAAAGATGAAAGAAATGACAGCAATGCAAGCGGCTTATTGGCTAGGGCGTCAACACGACTGCTTGCTCGATGGTGTGGCCGCGCATCTCTACGCCGAATTTGATGGTCAAGCATTAAATCGACAGGCGCTAACGGAAGCGGTACGTGCGCTGTACGCGAAACATCCCATGTTACGTTTAGCGATCACCAAGGATGGACAGCAGAAGATCTTGCCGCTCTCAACTTTCCATCAGCTTAAAGTGGATGACCTATCACAATGGAAGCCAGATGAGGTGGAGTCTTTTGTGCATACTAAGCGCCAGCGAATGACCCACCAGATGCTCGATTTAACTCAGGGAAACCCGATTGAGATCAGCTTGACTCTGTTGCCTGAGGGCAAACACCGATTACACATTGATGCGGATATGATTGCGTGTGATGCACAAAGTTTTCGGCTGTTGGTGGACGATCTCACCTCACTCTATTTAGAGGCCATAGAGCATCGATTAGAGATCATTGAGTCTGATGTGGTGACTTTTTTCCAATATCTTGATGCTCAGCAAGCCGATCGTGCTTTGGCAAAACGCAAAGAGGTGGATAAGAAATGGTGGCAAGAGCGTCTTGCGACGATTCCCGCCGAGCCAAGTTTGCCTTATCAACCCGTACCAACCGACGCCGTTAGCGCAAACAGCCAAAGGTTTGCACACTGGTTCACTCCAGTGGAGCGCAAAGGGTTGGCGGAGGTTGCGCGGCAACATCATCTCACACTGACCCAACTGACATTGGCACTCTTTTCACAAGTGATTGCCAATGCTTGCCAAGAGAGACAATTTCGACTCAATGTACCTACATTCCATCGCGGCAATCGCTCTTTGGATATTGAACACACGATCGGCGATTTTTCCAATTTGCTGATTTTTAGCGCCGATGTGGGAACGACTCAGACCCTGTTAAGCCTGTGTCAGCAAACGGCTAACCAACTGCATCAATTACTTCGCCATGAAAGCTATTCAGGGGTTAGCGTGATGCGCGATTTATCGCGGAAACAGGGTGGGGTGCAGCGTTCACCGATAGTCTTTACCTCAGGCATGGAAATGCGAGACGAGGAGATCTTTTCCGATCATGTCACTCAGCATTTAGGGCGTATGAATTGGGTGATTTCGCAGGGAGCGCAGGTGACTCTCGATGCGCAAATTGCTCCGGCTTATGAAGGGATTTTGCTCAATTGGGATGTGCGAATGGAAAACTTCGCTGATAAGGACATCACAGCGCTTTTCGCGCATTACGTTGATTTGATCCGCTGTGTGGCGCTGCATCCTGAGATGATGCAGCAAAGCGTACAACAGATTGACGCGCAACTCGGTTATGCTCGCCGCGAGTCGATTCAGGAGATGCCACTGACCCCTTTACAACAAGCTTACTTGCTAGGTCGCTCAACCCAAATTGCCTTAGGCGGCGTCGCGATGCATGAGTTTCGTGAGTATCGAGGTCACATCGACACTCAGTCACTGCATAGCCGTCTGCTCTATCTCGTTGAGCATATTCCTGCCTTGAGAACTCGCATTGATCAAGAGAAATGGATTCAGTGGGTCTCTCCTTGCATAGCGTTAAATTGGCAAGCCATCGATTTACAGCATCTTTCCCGCGAACAAGCCTTATTAGCGGTTGAGCCAGTCAGGCAGCAATATCAGCAGCGGATGCATGATTTAACGCGCTCGCCCTGGCAAATCTGTGTGGTGCAACTGCCAATAGAAGAGCAAGAGGAGTTCAGCTCCATCGTATTGACCAGCTTTGATGCTTTGATTGTCGATGGTCGCACCCATGCACTCATTCTTGCTGCACTACTAGGAAGCGAAGAACCCGATATAACTCAGGTGGTGCAAAATGCTCGTGATACTCAGTCCATCTCGCCGCAATTCGCCTCCAAAAAAGCGCAAGATGAAGCGTATTGGAAAAGCAAACTTCATCCTGATTGCCCGCCGCCAGCACTGCCTTGGAAACAAGCATTAGAGACGATCACTACGTCTCGTTATGCTCGTGAAAGTTTGCAAATACCCAAAGAGAGTGTCGGTAAGCTCAATCGATGCGGCATTGAAAATGGCTTATTTCTCAATTCCTTGCTGACAGCAACCATCTTGGACGTGCTCTCCTATTGGACAACCGAAATCGGGATGCGAGTGGGTTTTCCGGTATTAATTCCAAGCAGTAATGCGATTGATGGCAATGAGTCATCCTTTGTGATCTTAGAGCATGAAAAATCCACCCTGAGTTTGCTGAGCCAAGCGAGCAAGCTACAGCGTGAGATGCTAGAGGCTCTTGAGCATCTTGCTTTTTCTGGCGTCGATCTTAACCGTCTGTTGATGAATCAAGCGCCGCAAGCTCTGGTGCTGCCGGTTGTGTTAACCAATGGTTTGTCTTGGAAAACCCTGAATCCAGAGGATGCTGTCACTCTGTTCGATGGGGTAACGCAAACTCCGCAGGTGGCTTTAGATATTCGCTTAACTTACGACGAGCAGAAAAACCTCATCATCAGCTTTGATTATGCTTTAGCGGTTTTAGAGACTGAGCTTATCCGCGAGATGTTAAGTGCCTTACATCATCGCTTGAGTCAGATCACTTCGTCAGCATCATTGGCCGCGCCGCTTGAGCCATGTATCGACCTTTCACACTACCGTTTTAATAGCGATGAGTCGGCCAGTCACGATTGCGATTTTCTTGCCAAGTTAGCGCAGCAATTGTTTGTCCGCACAGAGGATAAAACCGCTGTGATCTGCGGTGAACAAACCCTTTCTTATGCTCAATTGGGTGAGCAGGTTCAGCGCGTGATGTGGCAGCTCAAAGCGCGAGGGTTGACCACAGGAAATGTGCTCGCCATTTGCTTGCCACGCAGTGTTGAACATATCGTCATCAGTTTGGCTTCTGCACTTTCGGGGATTATCTGGGTACCTATTGATGCTGCGTCTCCCAAAGAGCGTCTGAATTACCTTTTAGAAAATTGTCACGCCGATCTGGTGGTGATGGATAAGCCCTGTGAGTTTGGCAATGTGATCGCTTTTGATGCCTTGATTGAGCCTGTCTTATTCGCCGATGGAGTACCTGACGTTACACCACTCGATCAATTAAGCCGATTAAGCCAAAGCCAACAAACGGCTTATTATCTTTATACCTCTGGCACTACGGGCAAACCTAAGTGCGTGGTGGTCAATAATCAGGCGACCTCGAATGTGATTGGTCAAACTGGCCAAGCGTGGCATCTCACCAGTGAGGATGTGGTGATGTCAGTGACGCCATTGCATCATGATATGTCGGTGTTTGATCTCTTTGCCACCTTGAGCTTCGGAGCGACGTTAGTTCTTCCCGCTGGGCATGAAGAAAAAGATGCGTTGCAATGGAATCGCTTAATTGAGCGGCATCAAGTGACGATTTGGGTCTCCGTCCCCGCTATCTTGGAGATGTTGCTCTCTTGCACTCAAGCAGGGCAATTACACTCACTTCGTCTGATTGCCCAAGGGGGGGATTACATCAAACCTGCCACCATCGCCCAATTACGCGCTGGTTCAAATCCGCCGCGGTTGATCTCTTTGGGCGGTCCTACCGAGACGACGATTTGGAGCATCTGGCATGAGCTGACGGCAGATGATGTCAGCGTGATCCCATATGGTCGGCCGTTGGCGGGAAACCGTTATTTCATTATGGATGAGATACAACGCCATGTACCGCAAGGTGTGGTCGGCCGTATCTTCACCTCTGGGGTCAATTTAGCGCAAGGTTATCTTGAAGACGGCGAACTGAAACAAACCGATTTTGTCACCGTATTGGATGAGCATGGCCACCCTGTGCGCGCGTTTCGAACGGGCGATCAAGGCTACTACCGCGCGGACGGCAATATCATTTTTGCTAGCCGCATCAATGGTTATGTGAAAGTTCGTGGGGTACGAGTGTCACTGCCGGATATCGAAAAGCAGCTGCAAACTCATCCGGCGCTCGCGAGCGTGGTGGTGGTCGATTATGCGGATACTAATGGAGATACCGCTTTAGCCGCATTATTTAGCGTTAAACCTCAGCAATCAGCATCGAGTCAGGCGTTACGAGAGTTTGCCAAACAATCGCTACCGTCTTCGCATATTCCGAGTCGGTTTATTGCTTTAGAGGCTTTACCGCTTTCTGCGAATGGTAAAGTGGATCGCAAACAGTGCCAAGCGCATGTTCAGCGACAATCGATCTCTGTTGAACCAGTAGGTCAACCGAATCAAAGTCAACCTCTCTCACCACCTACCTTGTCATCGGCTTCCTTGAGTGAGTTTGAACAGCGAGTCTGGCGACAGCATCAACGACATGGTGACGGACGCAATCAATATGCGACCGCTTATCGATTGAGCGGAAAAGTGAATATCGCGCGCTTAATCACAGCGCTCAGTCAGTTGCCCAATCATTTTCCAGTGTTAAACCGACGCTATGTGCTTGATGAGGCATCCGGCTTAACCTTGTACTCGGCGAAGCCAACACCGCTTGAGATCCATTTTGAGCATGTTGAGTCAATGGATGAGGCGTTTGAACATCTTGTGCGATGGCAAAATCAGCCGATGGATTTAGCCAAGCAAGCCACACTAAGTTTTTGCTTGTTGAGTTTGGGGAGCGAAGAGCGAGTGCTTGGGGTGATAAGCCATCAAATTATCAGCGAGCAATGGGATTGGCGGCGCGTATTTGAGTGCGTAACCAATGGGTATAACCAAATCGCCTGTGACATCGATCCTGTGATGGAGGGGGAGGATCTTTCCCTCGGCTTTACCCCTGTGATGCCGCAAACGCCATTATCCCAAGCGTTGTTGCCGTGGTTACAGCCTGCGAGCCACGCTACATGGATTGAGCAGAGCTTGCCGAGCGCAAATAGCGCCATCAATACGCTTTGCAGTCGTAAATATCGGATTGCCCTACACAGCAGCGTACTGGCGGAGCATGGTTTAGCGCAGCCGGATAAGCAGGAAGTGCTTGCACTGATCGCCGCGTTATTTGCTCGCTACCTTGCCGCAAGTGCGAAACTTGGCCAATTTGAGCTTTACGTTCCGCATGATGTGGAGCGCAAAACGCGTGAGTTGAATGGTTCTATGATTGAAAGCCAGTTGGTGCATATCGCCCTTAAAGGCTTTGAGCGTCCGCTTTCGCAACTGAGCCAAGAGATCTTAGACGCTATGCGCCAGCCGTTAACGGGGGGAGTCGCTAGCGAAACTCACGCCTCTGCCGCAGCCTTGGTGACTTGGTTAGTGGATCCTTCAGTGCATCTACAATTGGAGGGCTTGCGCTGCGAAAAATTACTTTTTGCAGCCATGCACCCCAAATTTGAAGTCGCCTTGGGGGTTGGGCTTAATTGCCAAGGTGCCCTAGTACTTGAGCTGGCGTTAGATGCCACGGTTTCCCCCCATGTCGGAGCCTACTTGCTTGAGCAATTTGTCGCTGCGATAGGTGGGCGAACAATGCCTTCTTCGACAACCTCATCCTCTCATGTCTCAGCCATTGAGTTGACGTCAAACAATCCGCCGACCTCAAACAATGCGCATGCGGCGTTGGCAGAGTCTGAGCTTGAATTGAGCGCTGTAAATTCCTCTGCGGTTGAAGAGTGCATTTTGGCTGAGTTTCGCTCAGCACTTGGTGTTGCCGAGATGACGGCAGAGGATGATTTCTTTGATTTTGGCGGACATTCCCTGATCGCAACGCGAGTCATTGGTCGCTTGTTGAGCGAGCAAGGTATTGAACTGCACATCAATGATATGTTTAGTTTCCCTAATGCCAAGCAACTGGCGCAGCAAGCCGTACTTCACCGTAAACCCACCAGCACATCATTCGCAGTGAGTGAGGTGGTCGAGTCGTCCAAAGCGCCTTTGTCGTTAGCACAAGCCTCTTTATGGAAGGCGATGAGCAAATACGCCAAGTTTGGTTTGACCCACATCTTCAATCTTCCGTTTGCGCTTAAATTTTTAGATGAGGTCAATGAGCAAGCATTTGGTGAGGCTTTTCACTGGCTTTTACTGCGTCATGCTGGGTTACGAACCCACTTTGGCCTAGAAGATGGGCAGCCTTACCAGCACGTGATCGCAGCCAGCAACATAGAACATTACCAGTGGTTCTGGACGTCTAAAGATAACGCCGCCCAATCCGTGGCCAGACTACTGGCGCAAGAGGCCGAGCACACCTTTGACCTGAGCCAAGAATTGCCACTTCGACTCAATTTCGTACGTGATGAACAGACGGGGACGCAATATCTTTCACTTCTGTTCCACCATATTGTGTTGGATGAGTGGTCGATCAATATTTTGATGGATGAATTAGCACAGGTGTATCAACACAGTGTGCAAGGTACTCGTCCACAGTGGCAAACGGAACCCTTACCTTTCCATGAGTTTGCTCGCAAGCAGCGTTCTTCGGCATTCAATCAAACGCATCTTAACTATTGGTTAACCAAGTTTGCCGGTGTGCCTTGGGCACAGCCTCTGTTTGCTGCGGATCATCCTTTAAGTAACAGCACTGGCGTCGATCTTGGAGAAGGCGGCTGGGTCGAAATAAAATTGCCGAAATCAACCATGGTATCGCTGTATCAATTGGCTAAAGCACGCCATGCTTCGTTGTTTAACGTGATGTATGCGGCGATTTCTGCGTCGGTACATTGTCTCGGCGCACCAGAAAAGCTGCTGGTTGGCACACCTGCTTCCGGTCGGCTGGATGCCGAGTTTTTCGACACAGTCGGTTATTTCACTACCATGGGCGTTCAGTTGGTGGATTTCACGAAAGTACAAACGGTGTGGCAACTCATCGAGCAAGTGAAAAACAGCATTAACCAGTCGATGCCATACACAGATATTCCGATTGACCTGATTGAAGAAGGGCTCAAAGGTGTTGAGCATGAGACGGAAGGTCACATGTTTGAGGTCTTTATACAACTGCATGCAAAAAATAAGCTGCATGGAGAGCTACTGTTGACAGAAGGGCATGCGATCCGCTTCCAACAAGTCGATCCCGATAAAAGTGAATCCGGCTTAGGTTTACAGTTTGAAATTTTAGAAGAGAGGATCGAGCAAAAGCAGACGTTGAGAGTCATGATGAGTTATATGTCGAAACACTATAGCCCAGCTCAAGTCGCTCTGTTGACCAAGGTAACCAGTGGCATGTTTGAGCGGTTTTCCGATTGTATTGCACAAGATATTGCACTGCCGACGCTGAAAAAGCAGGTGAGGCAGCTTGAAGATGAAGCTTGTCGCTCTCCGTCCATGGGGTAGTGTTTTTGTGTCGTGACTCGATATCGTAGTGGTAGGGAATAGGGGGCGAAGGGCGATATTGGCTCCCCCTTTATGACAAGCCCTGAAGTGCCAGTCGTGGCAGTTCAGGGCTTGAACTTGATGATTGAGCTACATCTGCTTGTGCATCACATCGCCGATTTGAATACTGTAGGCGAGCTCAGGTTGATCCACGGTTAATTCCGCTTCGTGTTCATATACACGAGACACGGTAAGCGTAATCTCACTTTGTGTGACTTTGTTACGCGGCAACCCTTGTTGGTCGATAAAGGCTCCGGTGTGCCAGAGGCTGAGCTTGTCACCTTGTTTAACACCGTGAATACGACCGAGATCCATGGTGGCTGTGGTTCCAAATTTCGCCACAATTTGCGGTAACGTGATCTTACAAGAAATTTCCGATTCAAGGTCGAGCATAATGTTGCGGCTCACCCGCAGCATCATTTCACCATAAGTCGATGCCCAGAAACGTGCACTACGCGTATCAATTTGGCTGGTTTTAGGAAACGGCCAGCGCGCAACTTCACGGTAAGTGCGTGTCATCACTTCATTGCCTGTTTTTCCATCAAACACACTGATTTCCATCGCAAACTGGCGATTGATGATGTCATCTTGCAGCGTTTTTTGCTCTATGGTGGCGGTTAAATCAGTGATCATGCCGCCCATGATGTACTGCGCTCCAGCATCTTGCGCGATCATCTTGATCCGCTCCGGCGCTTTAGGGTCAATATCGTATTGGGTTGTGCCGACCGAGACAAAGCTGCGAGATTCTTGCTCTAAGCGACGATTAATCACCTGCGCAAAATCATCACCGACCTGATAGATCTGTCCCATCACTGCTTGCTGAGGTGAGGCCAGATCAATATTGCCGATCAACATGGTTTTTTTGTATTGCTCAACGTGGCAAGCCGTTGCCGATGGGTAAATATCAATGCGGGTGCGCACGTACATCACATTGTTAATCGCTTTGCGTTCTTCAATCAGGATGTAGCGTACCTCATGGTTAGCAAACAGGTATTCTCGACGATCAGACTCCAAGAGCGGCATCAAATTGCTAATGCTGCCAATATCTGCCCCGGCAAAATTTACCGCTTTATACAGCGCATCTTCTAAGGCGTGTAAGCGGGCGACCTCTTCGGAAGAAACAATAGCGGCAGAGCCTGTCACTTCATACCAAGCTGCATGAGCCGATGGAAGTTGAAGCATCATCCAAAGTGCTGAAATGATAGATAAAATATTTTTTTTCATCGTAAGGTCCCAAGTGGGTATAAATTTTGCTTTTCAAATCCTAACTGATGTAGGCATTGCAATTCTGAATCAATAACCGTTTAAGAAAAGCAAGGAGCGTTCCAGTTTAATCGAGTGAGAAGCTGAAATGCGCGCCATAGTATATCTGGAGATGAAGAGAATGAAAAAATGGCTTTCCTTAGTACCCGTCGTTTTACTGACTTCGTGTGCATACGCCCCGATTTATAACGGCAAAGAGCCATACAATGGTTCACAGTTTATGTTGATGGAGAGTCCTCGTCACACATTGGATTTCTTTGTTGAGAGCATGACGGAAGATTTGATGCTCTCGAATACCAGCATTACTGCTCGTACGCCAATTGCGGTGACCTCGTTTGTCGATCTGCAAAATATGGATACCACTAACTGGCTCGGTAATTCGGTCTCGGAAGGATTCATTCACCAGTTTCAGCGCCGTGGATTCAAAGTGGTGGATTTTAAAACCACAGGTTCAATCCAAGTGACGCAGCAGGGGGATTTTGCCTTTAGCCGCGACTGGAAAAACCTTTCTTCAGAGCAAGAAGTCCAGTACGTACTGACAGGGACTATGCTGCGCCAAGAAGGCGGGGTGATAGTGAATGCTCGTGTAGTTGGCATGCACTCACGAATTGTTGTGGCCACGGCACAAGGTTTCTTGCCTGCCGATCGTATCGGCCGAGATTTGGATACGCTCAACAGTATCCGTACCCAAGATGGAGTGTTGATCCGCTCAGATCCAACCATCACTCAGCCGTACACCGTGATTTTACGTCCATAGGAGAACGATGATGAAATCTAGCTTACTACTCCTAGTGGCAGCCTTAATGATGACGGGATGCCAACCCTTGCAAAGCATGCGCCCTGATGATTGGTTAACGGCGGTTGGCTATGCCAATATCAGCGAGCAGAGAGGGCGTGATGAGGCCGAGAAGCAAGTGCGTGCGATGCGTGCTTCTAAAATTGATGCTTACCGCGAGCTTGCTGAGCAGGTGTATGGTATGCGCATCAGTGGTCGTGCTGAGTTACAAGATCAACGTCTTGGTACAGAGTGGACGGCAGGTGCGGTCGATGGTGTGATTCGCGGTGCTGAAGTGGTACGCAGTTATAAGGTTGGGGACAGCTATGTCACTGAACTGAGACTTGATATTCGCAAGATGGACAAGATGCGTGATTACGGGGAAGTTCAACAAGTTCCCGAAAAACGACAAATGACCCTATTCTAGCGCTCACCTCTTCATCTCCCAGAACGTCAAAAGCGGCAATGATTGCCGCTTTTTTGCTTGTTAAGTCTTACTGATTTGTTTGAGTGCTTCGCTTTAAGAGACTCTCTCATCATGCTTTGATATTGGTACCCAAGGTTGAAATAGTATGGGTTTTCCCGGTCGCGCTGTAAGTCATACCAATCTTGCCATGACTTTGTTGCATCAGGTTATTGAGTTTATTGAAGCTCAATTGCGCGCGGGCCAAAGCATCGCCATTAATCAGGTTGGCTTGCTGGCAATCCATGATAATACTGCGGATTTGACTCACCAACTCATTGAGATAAGTATCTTCAGTCAGGCTCGCGACATGCGGATGTTTCGCAATGCGTTGGTCAGTTTGCTGTAATTGATTGACTAAGGTGAGTTTCTGTTTAGCAATGGATTCGATATCGACAGAGATTCGGCTGGTGATCGCAACTTTCTCCGCTTCGAGTACGGTCACGAGTTCTTGCGCATTTTTCAGTTGAAACTCAACCAAGTCTTTTAATGCTGCCATCGCCAAATCGCCTATACATTACAGTGGGATCATCATTCTTTGTTCGTCACTTTTTCGTTATAACAACATACTCGTCGGTGACGCACGCTGGGGACACGTTAGGTTAGAAGCCGCCCAGTTCTTTTTCGAATTTGATCATATTATCGGCCAGTTTTTCAGGGTCAACCACGTAAGAGCCGTTAGCAATCGCTTCTTTGATTGCGGCGACTTTTGCGCTGTCAAAACTGGGTCTTGAAGCCATTTCACTATGCATTTCGCCAATGGCTTTACTTTGTGAGCTCAGCGATACCGCATCTTGACCACTTGCCGATGAGCGCGATACCGCCCCGGATTGAGTGGAAGAGTTGCTGGCATCAGAAGAACGCACATTGGTGCGGCTGGTCGTGTTTAACGACTGTCCTGCGCGTATGTTATCAATACCTGCCATAAATGAGCCTTTTCAATAAACTTTAACGTGTACTGTCAATATCGACCACACAGGTCGAAACTTTAGCGACTTTTTTAACCAAACAGAAAATCACTTGGCACCAGTTTTTCTGATAAGCAAGGTAGAGCTATCAAAACGCGACGGTGACCTCACCAACACCACTGACTTGCGCATCAATTATACGGTTAGATTTGTCATTTTTCACTTTTATCTGCTCTCCCACGACACCATCGGACATCGCCGTCCCTTTGGTTGTGATCGACATACCAGATTTTCCCGCTCGGATGACAACACTTTCATTTCGACACACGATGCACACATCGTTCTGTTCAATCACATCACCCACACGAATATTTTTTTTGATTTTTGCACCAATCACGTTTTCAGGAGTGGAAAAACCTTGCCGCCGGAAACGCAGCAGGTCTACCATACTTAACGTAACATCTTGTGCGGAAATCATTTGTCCCCGACTTAATGGGGTTGCCGCAGTGATGAGTGGGATAGTGATCGTCAGACGAACCGGCACATAAACACGCCAGTTATCCGGTTTACACTCCACCAATACGGTGATGTTGGCCGCAGAACCATTGCTGGATGATGAATTTGTTGTGAGAGGTTCCGGACAATCGGTCGCGAATAGACGATCGTCTATATTGGCAGCATTGACCACTAACTCACCGCCAGCAGGCATATCCACCGTGCTCAGCACATGATTTTCGGCGGCTTCTTTGATCATTGAAAGCTGTTCCGGCGTGGCTGCATTGGCCGCTAGACTAAAGAAAAATAATAAAAAGCCGATAAAGCTATAAAATATTTCACAGAAAGCTCTACACTTAGTTATGAAATGCGAATGGAGATCGATCTTCGGATGCATTTTTCGTTTCTCTGGTTTCTTCATAGCCTGTAGTAGACTATCACTTTTTTTGGATAAAAGTTTGAGATGGAGATGAGCTTATGACGGGTATTCTTGATTCTGTGAATCAGCGTACGCAACTCGTCGGTCAAAACCGATTAGAACTATTAACTTTCCGTCTTAACGGCCGTCAACGATACGGTATTAACGTTTTCAAAGTTAAAGAAGTCCTGCAATGTCCTAAATTGACCTCAATGCCTAATTTGCACCGCTTAGTAAAAGGGGTTGCCCATATTCGTGGTCAAACGGTCTCTGTGATTGACATGAGCCTTGCCGTTGGTGGTCGTCCGACGACGGACGTGGATAAAAGTTTCGTGGTCATCGCGGAATTTAACCGTACTATTCAAGCATTTCTGGTGAGCTCGGTTGAGCGTATCATTAACATGCGTTGGGAAGCGATATTACCGCCTCCGAATGGGACTGGGAAAAGTAACTATTTGACGGCTGTGACCAATATTGATAATGAATTGGTTGAGATCATCGACGTTGAAAAGATCTTGGCTGAAATCACGCCAGTTAACGAAGATATGGACAGCTCAATTGGTGAACAAATAGCCCAAGTTGAGCAGGAAAAAGAGTTTGTTCGTCGCATTTTGATTGCGGACGACTCCAGCGTGGCACGCAAACAGGTGCAACGCGCCATTGAGTCTATCGGTTTTGAAGTCGTTACCACGAAAGATGGTAAAGATGCTTACGAAAAATTACTGGAAATGCTCAGTGAAGGGCCAATCAGTAATCAAATATCTTTGGTTATCTCCGATATTGAAATGCCAGAGATGGATGGCTATACCTTGACTGCGGAAATCCGTCGTCATAACGAGCTCAAAGATCTTTATGTTATTTTGCACTCTTCATTGAGTGGCGTGTTCAACCAAGCCATGGTTGAGAGAGTTGGGGCAAATGCGTTTATTGCGAAATTTAACCCTGATGAGCTTGGTAATGCGGTGAAAGCTGCGCTAGTTAAATAAAGAGAATTGAATGACTGCTATAACGATTAGCGACCAAGAGTATCGCGACTTTTGCCGATTTCTGGAATCTCAGTGCGGAATTGTACTGGGTGACAGCAAGCAGTATTTGGTGCGAAGTCGTCTAAGTCCACTCGTCACCAAATTCAAGTTAAGTTCGTTGTCTGACTTGTTGCGGGATGTCGTGACAGGACGAAATCGCGATCTGCGCGTAGCAGCGGTTGACGCCATGACAACCAACGAAACCTTATGGTTTCGAGATTCCTACCCATTTACGGTTTTAGCTGACAAATTATTGCCAGAAATGGCGGCACATAAACGGCCGATAAAAATCTGGTCGGCGGCCAGTTCATCAGGCCAAGAGCCGTACTCCATGGCGATGACGATTTTAGAAGTGCAGCAAAAACGTCCGGGATTGTTGCCAAGCGTGTCAATTACTGCCACGGATATTTCAGCCAGTATGTTAGATATGTGCCGAGCCGGGATTTATGACAACTTAGCTTTAGGACGTGGTTTATCTCCTGAGCGTCGTCGAGTGTTTTTCGAAGATGCTGGGGATGGCCGGATGAAGGTGAAGGATAACGTAAAACGTTTAGTGAACTTCCGCCCGCAAAACTTAATGGAAAGTTACTCCTTGCTGGGTAAGTTTGACATCATTTTTTGCCGTAACGTGCTGATCTATTTCTCGCCAGATATGAAATCTAAAGTGCTTAATCAGATGGCGGCAAGTTTGAACCCCGGCGGCTATTTACTGTTAGGGGCATCCGAATCCCTGACTGGGCTGACGGATAAGTTTGAAATGGTGCGTTGTAACCCTGGTATCATCTATAAACTCAAATAAAGAAATTAATCCATCTCATTTTGCCCGGTTTCTACCGGGCTTTTTCTTTTCTTTCAGACTCTAATGAACAGGAACGCCTTTTTCTTGCAAGGAGTCGGTTTGGCGTGGAGTTTGCTAAATATTATCCATCTTGCTGCTAATCGTTCCAGTTTTGAAAGTTGGTACGCTAATTGCAAATAATTTCAGCAGTAACGGTCAGTTCTTATCGAAGAGGTAAACATGGCTATTTCTTTTGACAGAGCCCTAGGTATTCACCAACACACGGTGGGCGTACGTGAGCGCAACTCTGAGGTGATTGCCACCAATATTGCGCAGGCCAATACGCCGGGATTTAAGGCAAAAGGAATGGACTTCCAGAAGGCATTGCAAGCGGCAAGTTCGGGGGCAAGCATTAGTCTTAGCCGTACCGATAGTCGGCATATTCCTGCCTCTTCAACGATGAGTGGGGAAATTCTTTACCGCGTACCGACACAGCCGGATACCGGTGATGGCAATACGGTGGATGTAGACTTGGAGCGTAACTTGTTTATGCAAAACCAAATCCGTCACCAAGCGTCACTGGATTTTCTAGGCAGTAAATTTAAGAACTTAACCAAGTCGCTTAAAGGGGAGTAGATCGATGAGCTTATTCAGCGTATTTAATGTCACAGGTTCTGCGATGAGCGCCGAGTCGGTTCGTCTCAATACGACCTCAAGTAATCTGGCCAATGCTGATAGTATTAGTAGTTCAGCGAAAGATACTTACAAAGCTCGTCATGCAGTATTTGGCGCAGAGTTGAGTAAAGCGCGTTTCAACCGCGATCCCAATGTGCCGGTGAAGGTTTTGGGGATTGTGGAAAGTGATAAACCGCTGGTCGCTGAATTTAATCCAGAACATCCACTTGCCAATGATGAAGGCTATATCTACAAGTCCAACGTCAATGTGATGGAAGAGATGGCCAATATGATTTCTGCCTCTCGTTCTTATCAAACCAACGTGCAGGTGGCGGATGCCAGTAAACAGATGCTGCTGCGTACGCTGCAGATGGGTCAATAAGGATAAGGAGTTAACGTATGGCCGGAGTCAATAATGTTGGTCAAAGCGGCTTGTCCTATATTGATCAGCTTAAAGCTCTTCAAGAGCAGAAAAAGCCGGATGAAACCACAGGGCAGAAATCCCTGAAACAAGAAGACTTTCTTTCTTTGCTGACCAAGCAGTTAGCACAGCAAGATCCGTTCAAACCCGTGAGTAACGATCAGATGATTGCGCAGATGGCTTCATTTGCGACCGTTGATGGCATTGGCAAGATGAACACTCAGTTTGAGAGTCTCAACTCATCAATGACCTCTAACCAAGCGCTGCAAGCGTCATCACTGGTAGGGCGTGACGTGCTAGTGCCGGGGGCGGCAGGAATGAAAAAGCCTGATGGCGGTATGGCGGCAATGGTGAAACTGCCGCAGTCGATCGATAACTTGTTCATCCGTATTGAGAATGAAGCTGGTCAATTGGTACGAACCTTTGACGTCGGTGCCAAATCTTCTGGTGATAACCGCGTTGAATGGGATGGAAAAGATCAGAACGGTAATCCGTTGCCGGGTGGCAAATACAAAGTGAAAGCGTCTGGCTTGCTGGATGGAGAGAGTAAAGAGTTTGAAGTCTCCACGTATGCGAACGTCAACAGCGTTTTGTTAGGCAAAGGCGATGGTAACGTACTACTCAATCTGGCTGGTTTTGATGCACCAGTTCGACTTGCTGAAGTACTTGAAGTAGGCAAAGCGTGATAGCGCTAGCTAGATAGGAGAATTACTCATGTCATATGTCTCTCTTAGTGGTTTATCCGCCGCGCAGATGGATTTAAATACCACCAGTAACAACATTGCGAACGCCAATACGTTTGGTTTTAAAGAGTCGCGTGCCGAATTTGGTGATGTGTATTCCACCTCACTCTTTACTAACGCGAAGACGACACCAGGGCAAGGTGTGCAAGCGGCCAAAGTGGCACAGCAGTTCCACGAAGGTTCTAGCATCTATACCAATAACCCACTGGATTTGCGTATCGCGGGTACGGGCTTCTTCGCTGTCGCGAAAGATCGCTTAGTTCCACAGCAAAATGAGCTGACTCGTAACGGCGCATTCCACTTGGATAAAAATAGCTTCATGGTCACAGCGAATGATGAGTTCCTGCTGGGTTATGAAGTAAACCCTGATACGGGTGATGTCTTATCTTATGAGCCTAAGCCAATTAATATTCCGCCGCAGTTCGGTAAACCGAAACAGACCGCGAATATTGACTTAGGAGCAAACTTGCCTGCTAACGGTGATCTCAAAGACCCTGCGCTGTTTGATATTACCGATCCTGAGACTTATAACCGTACGACCTCATCGACCATTTACGATTCTATGGGGCAACCTTATAAGTTAACGACGTATTACTTGAAAGATATGAATCAAGCTAATACATGGCAGACCTACTACACCGTCACTGACAAAACCGGTGAAAAGCCGATTAACGTTGTCGGTGGTGATGCGGCAAGCCCAACAGGCCACGTGGGACATACCATGCGTTTTAACAACGATGGTACCTTGTCAAGCTTAAACAACGGTCAACCAATTGTGACTGAGCCACTGGGTGGCGGTGCCAATCCAGTCGATCTGAACGGTGCGGATGTTAACCAAACCTTGTCGTTTAGCTTGGATTCTGCCACGCAGTTTGCCGCACCTTTTGAGTTGACCAAGTTTGATCAAGATGGTGCGACGACAGGCTTCCTGACGAAGATCGACTTTGATGAAAATGGTAGCGTACTGGCTACTTACTCAAACGGCATTAACACCACTCTAGGCCGTGTTGCGCTGGTGCGTGTTGCGAACGAGCAAGGACTGGACAAAAAAGGTGGTACTCAGTGGGATGCTACTCAGTTCTCGGGCGCGAAAATCTGGGGTGAATCGAATAAAGGTTCGTTTGGGTCGATCAGTAATGGTTCATTAGAGCAGTCGAACATCGATATGACGCAAGAGCTGGTGGATTTGATTTCCGCTCAGCGTAACTTCCAAGCCAACTCACGTGCTTTAGAAGTACACAACGGTCTGCAACAAAATATCCTGCAGATTCGTTAATCCTCTTCAACCCCATTAAGCGGCGGCAATGCGGCTTAATGGGGTTGCCTCTTTGCCCCCTTGCCGCGGCAAATACGCTTATCTCCTTCAGATTTCTCATCTATCAGTTTGTTCCATAAGGAATAATTAAGTTGGCATGCTGCTTGCTTTAACTGCTCTAACTAACGATTTGGGAGCAGATTATGGACCGCGCATTGTTTCTTGCCATGAGTGGCGCAAAACAAAACATGCAAGCGATGCAGTTACGGGCAAACAACTTAGCTAACGTCAGCACGACGGGATTTCGTGCCGATTTAGCGCAAGCTCGTTCTATGCAGGCTTACGGTGAAGGGCTCCCAAGTCGCGTCTTCAGTATGACTGAGCGTCCGGGGCATAACTTTGCCCAAGGCAGTGTGATCACGACAGGCCGCGATCTCGATATCACGATTCAAGGTGATGGCTGGATTTCTGTGCTGGATAAAACTGGCAAAGAGGGACTGACTCGTAACGGCAACTTACGAATCGATGAAACGGGACTGCTGCTTAACGGCAATGGGCATCCGGTTTTAGGCGAAACAGGGGCTCCGATTACCTTGCCTGTGCCGCTAAACAAAGTCGAAATCGGCGGTGATGGTACCATCTCTGTTCGTCCGCAGGGTGCCCCGGCTGATGCGATGGAAGTGGTGGATCGAATCAAGCTGGTTCGCCTCAATGACCAGTCACTGTTTAAAGACGTGAATGGTTTATTTCGCGCTACCGATCCCAACACTCAGTTTGAGGCCGACGCCAGCGTAAAAATTCTCACGGGTGCCCTTGAAGGGAGCAATGTGAATGCGATAGGTGAAATGACCAGCCTTATCGACTTGCAACGTCAGTTCGAAATGCAAGTCAAGATGATGAGCACAGCGGAAGAGATGGACAAAGCTTCCGATTCACTGCTTCGCAGTAGCTAATTTAAGGTAGGAGTTAGGTATGCAACCAGCACTATGGGTCAGTAAGACCGGCTTAGATGCCCAACAAACCAACATTGCAACGATTTCCAACAACCTTGCCAACGCCTCAACCATTGGCTTTAAAAAAGGGCGGGCGGTGTTTGAAGATCTGTTTTACCAAAACATTAACCAGCCGGGAGCACAATCCTCGCAAAACACTCGTTTGCCGAGTGGTTTGATGTTAGGCGCGGGCTCTAAGGTCGTGGCAACCCAAAAGGTACACACGAACGGTAACGTACAAACGACCTCCAACAGTTTGGACATGATGATTGAAGGCGACGGTTTTTTCCAAATTCTGATGCCAGATGGCAACATTGCCTATAGCCGAAATGGTCAGTTCACCTTGGATGATGAAGGCGCGATTGTGACCTCTGGTGCGGGCTACCGTTTACAACCTGAAATCATCATTCCCGAAGACGCTATTTCCATCACGATTGGTAATGATGGTGAAGTGTCGGTTCGTGTCCGTGGTCAGCAGGATAACCAAGTACTGGGGCAGATCACTACGGTTGATTTCATTAACCCCGGCGGTTTAGAGCCGGTTGGACAAAACCTTTACCTACCAACCGGAGCCAGTGGTGAGCCACAAGAAGGGGTTCCGGGCTTGGATGGTTTGGGGGATATTCGCCAATCTATGCTCGAAACCTCGAACGTGAATGTGACGGAAGAGTTGGTCAACATGATTGAAGCGCAGCGTGTGTACGAGATGAACTCTAAAGTTATCTCCGCCGTCGATAAGATGATGAGCTTCGTTAACCAACAACTGTAATTGCTAACTAAGAGATGGCCGCGATGAAACGTCTACTTGCTTCTAGCTTATTGATTCTGCTCTCAGGTTGTAGCTTGATGCAGCCACCGATTGAATCTGCTGAAACCATTCAAGGTACCACGACGGTGGATGCGGTTGAGGGGGACAAATCTGAGAGTAACTCGGGTTTGACCGATGCGCTGCGCAATCGTACCGACCCCGTTGCGGGCGATCCCGCATGGGCACCTATTCATCCGAAAGGTAAGCCTGAGCATTACGCGGCGGAAACGGGCTCGCTGTTTAATTTGGCGAGCAGCAGTAGCATGTATGACGATTCTAAACCGCGTGGTGTGGGTGACATCATTACCGTGACTCTCAATGAAAGCACCAAAGCAGCCAAAAGTGCGGATGCGGATCTGAACAAGAAAAATGATGCTTCGATGGATCCGCTGGCGGTCGGCGGCAAAGATTTGACCATCGGGGATTACAATTTCTCTTACGCACTGAAAAACGACAATAAGTTTTCAGGGAGCGCGGCGGCTAACCAAAGTAACAGCATGTCAGGCTCGATTACGGTAGAAGTGATTGAAGTGTTAGCGAACGGTAACTTAGTGATCCGCGGTGAAAAATGGCTCACTCTGAACACGGGTGATGAGTACATTCGTCTCAGTGGCACCATCCGTCCGGATGATATCGACTTCGACAATACGATTGCTTCTAACCGTATTTCCAATGCGCGAATTCAATATTCTGGCACTGGAACCAACCAAGATATGCAAGAACCCGGATTCTTGGCACGATTTTTTAATGTCTCTTTATAAGTCGAGCCGCTGGGCTAGTTTATTGACAGCATAGTGAACGGTGAGGCCCTTTGGCCTCATTGTTGTTTTAGAGAGTAAGGTACATCCGCCATGAGAAAATTCACGATTTTATTGATGTTGCTGCTGGCTTCCAGTGCGCAAGCTGCACGGATCAAAGATGTTGCGCAGGTTGCGGGCGTTCGTAACAACCAATTGGTCGGATACGGCTTGGTCACTGGTTTGCCGGGGACTGGCGAGTCGACACCTTTTACTGATCAAAGCTTTAACGCCATGCTGCAAAGTTTCGGCATTCAATTGCCTCCCGGCACCAAGCCAAAAACCAAAAACGTTGCCGCCGTGATCGTCACTGCCGATCTGCCCGCGTTTTCTAAGCAAGGTCAAACCATCGATATCACTGTCTCTTCAATTGGATCGGCAAAAAGTTTGCGTGGCGGTACCTTGATGCAAACTTTCCTGAAAGGTTTGGATGGGCAAGTTTACGCGGTGGCACAAGGTAACTTAGTGGTGAGTGGTTTTAGTGCAACCGGTGCGGATGGTTCAAAAATTGTTGGTAACAACCCGACTGTGGGCATGATTTCCAGTGGCGCGATTGTTGAGCGTGAAGTGCCTAACCCATTTGGCCGTGGTGATTACATTACGTTTAACCTGTTTGAATCTGATTTCACGACAGCACAGCGTTTAGCCGATGCAGTGAACCAGTTCTTGGGCCCCCAAATGGCTTCGGCGGTGGATGCGGCCTCAATCAAGGTACGTGCTCCGCGCGATCTCAGCCAGCGTGTTGCCTTCCTCTCTGCAATTGAGAACCTTGAATTCAATCCTGCAGACAGTGCGGCGAAAATTATCGTTAACTCACGTACGGGCACCATAGTGGTTGGGCAGAATGTACGCCTCAAACCAGCCGCGGTCACTCACGGTGGGATGACGGTAGCGATCAAAGAAAACTTAAACGTCAGCCAGCCTAATGCACTGGGTGGCGGTCAGACGGTGGTCGTGCCAAACACAGAAATAGAAGTCACTGAAAAACAGGGCAAAATGTTTAAGTTAGAGCCGGGGGTCACTTTAGATGATCTGGTGCGTGCGGTTAACGAAGTGGGTGCTGCCCCTTCCGATTTAATGGCGATTTTGCAAGCGCTGAAACAAGCGGGCGCGATTGAAGGCCAACTGATCATTATTTAAGGAGCCAGCCATGATTAATAATTCCAATGACATTGGCTTTATCCAAGATATCGCCGGACTCGACAAGTTACGCCAAAAGGCGGTGAATGGTGATGAAAATGCCGGACAGTCTGCGCTAACCGCAGCGGCTCGTCAGTTTGAATCGATCTTCACTTCCATGATGCTCAAATCCATGCGTGATGCGAATAGTGACTTTAAATCCGATCTGATGAGTAGCCAGAATGAAGATCTTTATCGCCAGATGCTGGATGAACAGATGGCGAGTGAGTTCAGTTCATCTGGTTCGCTTGGCTTGGCCGATATGATCGTTGCCCAGCTTTCGACCGGACAAACGGCGAGCGAGCAAAAAGGGGAGGATGGCTTCCAAGAAGCCATGCGCCGTGTGGAACATGCACGTAAAACGGCCAGTGAACGCAGCAATGAAGACTTGGTGGCGGCGGTGTATCCGCTGCGTAAAACACAAGCGGTTCAATCGACGCAGTTTGATTCTCGCCATTCGTTTGTTACTAAGCTCAAACCTTATGCGGATAAAGCGGCACGCATGCTCGGGGTCGATTCTTCCTTGTTGATTGCTCAAGCGGCACTGGAAACAGGCTGGGGGCAAAAAATGGTCAAAAATGCCCGTGGCAACAGCAATAACCTCTTTAACATCAAAGCCGATCGCAGCTGGCAGGGGGATAAAGTCGCAACCCAAACCTTGGAATATCACAACAATGTTCCAGTGGTGGAGAAAGCGGCATTTCGCTCTTATGCGAGCTTTGATGAAAGCTTTAACGACTATGTTCGCTTCTTGGAAAACAATCCACGTTATACCAATGCGTTGGATCATGGCGGAAACAGTGAACGCTTTATCCACGGTATCCACCGTGCTGGATATGCGACCGACCCGCAATACGCCGACAAGGTGCTGCGTGTAAAAGCGCAAATCGATCAAATGAATCTGTTATAAATCGCCCGCCGGAATATTTCCGGCGGCACTCTTTCTCGTCCTCAATCTTTTCAGCTTACCAATCCTAACTTGCTATTTTTATTAGAGTAAATCGAATACATCCAATCTGGCATACATATTGCTATCTACTGTTTAGATTCAGTGAATTTTACTGATTAATATCGGTTTTCGGGGGCAGTATGGCGTCTGATCTTCTGAATGTGGGTACGCAAAGCGTACTGACGGCTCAGAGACAACTCAATACCACAGGTCATAACATTTCCAATGTTAATACAGAGGGTTACAGCCGTCAGTCTGTGATCCAAGGGACCAATGCGCCTCGCCAATACGGCGGTGAAACCTATGGTATGGGTGTGCATGTGGAAAATGTTCGCCGCTCGTGGGATCAATTTGCCGTTAAAGAGCTGAATATTGCCTCTACCGATTACGCTTTTAAGCGAGATACCGAAGAAAATCTCGATATGCTGTCTAAGCTGCTTTCCTCTGTGGCTTCGAAGAAAATTCCTGAAAACCTCAATGAGTGGTTTGATTCAGTAAAAAGTTTGGCTGATTCGCCCAATGATCTGGGTGCCCGTAAAGTGGTGCTCGAAAAATCCAAGCTCATTTCACAAAACCTGAATGATTTCCATGAGACGGTTCGTTTACAAAAAGACATTACCAACAAAGGGTTAGCTCTTGGCGTAGAACGCATCAACCAACTGGCGTTGGAAATTCGTGATTTGCAGCGTTTGATGATGCGCGTACCAGGGCCACATAACGATTTGATGGATAAGCATGAAAAGCTGGTATCCGAACTGTCGCAATACACCAAAGTCACGGTCACGCAAAGAAAACATGGTGAAGGCTTCAACATTCATATCGGCAACGGCCACACTTTGGTTTCCGGTACTGAAGCCAGCCAACTGAGAGTGATTGACGGTTTCCCAGATACCCAGCAACACCGTTTAGCCATGGTGGAAGGCAAGGCGCTCAAAGCCATCTCCGCGCGTGATATTGGCGGCAAGATGGAAGCCATTTTAGATATGCGTGATGAACACATTCCGTACTTGATGGATGAAGTCGGTCGTCTCGCACTCTCCTTTTCTCATGAAGTGAATACCTTACAGTCACAAGGTTTAGATCTACGTGGCAATGTGGGTAGCGCTCTGTTTACCGATGTCAATTTGGACGTCATTGCTCGCTCTCGTGTGGTGACCAACAGTAATTCTAAAGCCGATATGGCGGTATTTATTGAAGATGTTAGCCAGCTCAAAGGTGGCGAATACTCCATGCAGTACAACGGCAGTGAATTTGTGGTGACTTTGCCTTCAGGCCAACAAACCGTGTTGCCCGTGGTAAAAGGCAATGTGTATGTCGATGGCTTACGCGTAGAAGTACGTAACCCGCCCCAAGTCGGGGAGCGAATTTTGGTGCGCCCAACTCGTAACGGTGCCGCTGCCATTCGTTTAGCAACTGAAGATGCGACAAAAATTGCCGCACAGAGCTTTGAAGCATCGACCACTTTTGCCCAAGGCAAAGCGAAATTTAAGATTTTACAAGCGGGGGATGTTCGCGAATTTGAAGTGATTGTCTCGCCAACCGGCGATCAATTCGCGGTGACCGACACCAAAGGCAATATTTTACTTCAGCCTCAGCCTTATCCGCCGACTGGGCCTGTGACCGTATTGGGCACTACCTTTGAGCTGACAGAAGGTGCGTTACCTAATGATAAGTTCACGGCAAACCTTGTCCCTTCAGAAGGGGATAACGGCAACTTGCGTAAAATGATCAACATTCAAACCGCAAAACGGATGAATGATAACGAGTCCACCATCATCGATCTTTACCACAACCTCAACACGGATGTGGGGCTAAAAATGGCCACCATGACGCGTTTGACCGATGTGGCAAGACTGGAGAAAGAGGCGGCGCAATCGCGCATCGCTTCGATTTCCGGTGTGAACCTTGATGAAGAAGCCGCCAACATGATGAAATTTCAGCAAGCTTATATGGCTTCCTCACGCATCATTCAGGCCTCGAACGACACTTTCAACACCATTTTGGCGTTGCGATAGGGAGATGGGTAAATGTTAAACCGAATCTCTAGCTTCCATAACTACCAAGCGGTTCAGAACGACATCCGTCGTCAGGAATCGAAAGTGTTTAATAACCAAGCGCAATTGGCGTCTGGTAAGAAGCTGTTGTCAGCGAGTGACAACCCACTGGCGACGCACTACATCCAAAACGTTGGGCAACAAGAAGAGCAGCTGCGTCAGTACCTAGATGCGATAGTGCTAGTCCGCAACCGTCTTGAGCATCAAGAAGTCATTATTTCTAATACCGAAGAGTTTTCTGACTCCGCAAAGCGCACTGTGATGGAGATGATCAACGGCTCATTGTCACCAGAAGATCGGGTGGCGCGTGCGCGCGTGTTGCAAGAAATGGCCAATAACTTTATTAACCTCGCCAACGTACAAGATGAATCCGGCAACTATATTTTTGCCGGTACCAAACCCAAAAATCAGCCCTTCTTTCGTGATAACCAAGGCAATGTGACCTACGCGGGGGATGATTATCAGCGCAAAATGAAGATCTCCAACAGCTTGGAAATTCCATTTAATAACCCAGGCAGCAAAGTGTTTATGGAGATCCCTAATCCTTTTGGCAGCTATGAGCCCAACTATGCGCTGCAAGAGGGTTCCGAGCTGCTCTTAGAGCGTGCAGTTAACCTCAATCCCGATGATACCGCATCCTATCGTGTAACGTTTGTCGATATGCCGGAAGGCAAAAATGGCTATCAGTTAGAGCGTAATGGCAGCGTAGTGCAAGCGGGAGAGTTTGATGCGAAAACCGGCATCCAGTTTGAAGAGCTGAATATTCAGGTCAAAGGGCAGATCAGCAAAGGGGATGCGATTGAGCTGACGCCTCGCACCACGTTTAGTGTGTTTGATACTTTCCGTGATGCGATTCGCTACGCCGAAGGGTCGGTATCGGATGCCTCGAATACGGCCAAACTGCATCAGTTAGTTGAAGAATTTCATACCGCCTTTATCCATCTCAATAAAACCAGAACGGATATTGGTGCGCGTTTGAGTACGCTCGATATTCAGGAAGAGCAGCACGAAGATTTCAAAATCAGCCTCGCGAAATCCAAAAGTACCTTTGAGGATCTGGATTACGCAGAAGCCGTGATTGAGTTCAACGAGAACTCGCGAGCCCTTGAGGCATCGCAGAAAGCCTTTGGTAAAACGAAAGATCTCACCCTTTTTAACTACATCTAACCTTCAATGCCTTATGCGCTTAAGCCATATGAGCGAAGTGAGTTGAGTAAAAAGTGGCACGGAAGTTGCTAATACAACATTGAGCCTTGGTGAAAAGTTGTACAGGGTAACCAAAGCGGCAAGTCAGCGGCAAAATGGATTGCCGCTCACCGAAATCGGCAACTTTGAGTGGCTGATTGAATTAGATAGACAATGTAACTCATTGAAAATAAGCGATGTATATCAATGGGTGTCAAAGAAAATAAAGTTGGCACACTAATTGAATAAAGTACATCAGAGTTGTTGTAACCGGTTTTTAAATCCGCCTTTGGGCCGATTTGGCAAGTTATTCACGGTCAGTGCTTCCAAAAGAGACCAAAGCTGACCGCTTCGCAAATGAGCTTGCGAACTCGATAGGAGAGCAAACTATGACCATTAACGTAAATACCAACGTGTCGGCGATGACCGCACAACGTTATCTGACCAAGGCGACGGGAGAGCTTAACACCTCCATGGAACGCCTCTCATCAGGTAATCGCATTAACAGTGCAAAAGATGACGCGGCAGGCCTGCAGATTTCAAACCGTTTAACGGCGCAATCTCGTGGTTTGGATGTGGCAATGCGTAACGCCAACGATGGTATTTCGATTGCTCAAACCGCAGAAGGTGCGATGAATGAATCGACCAGCATTTTGCAGCGTATGCGTGACCTCGCCTTACAATCGGCGAACGGTACCAACTCAGCGTCAGAGCGTCAGGCTCTGAATGAAGAGTCGGTGGCACTGCAAGATGAACTGAACCGTATCGCTGAAACCACGTCATTTGGTGGTCGTAAGCTACTCAATGGTTCGTTTGGTGAAGCTTCGTTCCAAATCGGTTCTAGCTCGGGTGAAGCGATCATTATGGGACTGACCAGTGTACGTGCTGATGATTTCCGCATGGGTGGCCAATCCTTTATTGCCGAACAACCTAAGACTAAAGAGTGGGGGGTACCACCTACCGCTCGTGACCTGAAGTTTGAATTCACCAAGAAAGACGGTGAGGCAGTCGTGCTTGATATCATTGCCAAAGATGGTGATGACATTGAAGAGCTGGCCACTTACATCAACGGTCAAACGGATCTGTTCAAAGCTTCGGTTGACCAAGAAGGCAAACTGCAGATTTTTGTTGCTGAACCCAATATTGAAGGCAACTTCAATATCTCCGGTGGTTTGGCAACCGAACTTGGCCTCAATGGTGGCCCTGGTGTGAAAACCACAGTTCAAGACATTGATATCACCAGTGTCGGTGGTTCACAGAACGCCGTGGGTATCATCGATGCCGCATTAAAATACGTCGATTCGCAACGAGCTGACCTCGGTGCTAAACAGAACCGACTCAGTCACAGCATCAGTAACCTGTCGAATATTCAGGAGAACGTGGAAGCGTCGAAAAGTCGGATTAAAGATACGGATTTTGCGAAGGAAACAACGCAACTTACCAAATCTCAGATTCTGCAACAGGCGGGGACTTCAATTCTTGCCCAAGCGAAACAGTTGCCAAACTCTGCAATCTCGTTATTGCAGTAGTTCACGGTACCTTCATTAATGAGCTCAGACGTGGGTATGTAATGAAGGGACTTTGGCAAAGTATGGTTATGGAATGTTAGGCGAGCTCTCTCACTCAAACTGCTCATCTAGCCCCACATAATCATGCGCCCCTAATGGTTAGCCGAAATGTGTTCATTTCTCTTGATCTCCACATTGGCGATGGCTACCACCAAATAGCCCCGGTTCTCTCAAAGGAAAAGGGGCTTTTCTTTTTTCTGCGTTTTACCCCCACCTTTATCTTTCCTACTTTTTCCTATCATCCGCTGAAGAACGGTTCTCGAAGCGTGAGTGGATGCCCCCGGCCATTGTGGATAAAACTTGAGCCTATCAGCCTGATATTTATGTGATTTGTGTTATATCTCTCAAGATGCATAGATTTCAGAGGGTTTAGGGCAAAAAAACATCTTTTTGCTAAAGGATTTATTCAACGAGTCGCTAATAGAGGTAACTTTGAGAGAACTGCTTGGTTTTCCGAGACGTCGGAGACCGTTTGGGAGTTCCGCTACGTCGGAAAATCAATAGGAGATACCACTATGGCGGTGAATGTAAACACCAACGTGTCAGCAATGACAGCACAACGGTACTTGACGAGTGCAACCAATGCACAACAATCGTCAATGGAACGTCTATCTTCAGGATACAAAATTAACAGCGCAAAAGACGATGCGGCCGGTCTGCAGATCTCTAACCGCTTGAACGTGCAAAGCCGAGGTTTAGGTGTCGCCGTTCGTAACGCCAACGATGGTATTTCGATGGCGCAAACCGCGGAAGGGGCAATGAAAGAGACCACCAACATCTTACAACGTATGCGTGATCTCTCCTTGCAATCAGCAAACGGTTCGAACTCAAAAGCTGACCGTGTTGCGATTCAAGAAGAAATTACCGCGTTGAATGATGAGCTTAATCGTGTGGCCGAAACCACCTCTTTCGGAGGTAACAAGCTGCTCAACGGTACATTCGCAACCAAATCATTCCAGATTGGTGCGGATAACGGTGAAGCGGTAATGCTTAACATCAAAGATATGCGCAGCGATAACGCTTTGATGGGAGGTAAAACCTATCAAGCGGCTAACGGTAAAGACAAAAACTGGGGCGTGGAAGCGGGTAAAACCGATCTGACCATCACTCTGAAAGACAAACGCGAAGGCGATGTCACCATTTCGATCAATGCGAAAGAAGGGGATGATATCGAAGAGCTGGCCACTTACATCAACGGTCAAACCGACATGATCAAAGCATCGGTGGATGAAGAAGGTAAGTTACAGCTATTCACTGATAACAACCGAATCGATGGTGCTGCGACCTTTGGTGGCGCACTTGCCGGTGAGTTAGGTATCGGTGCTGCGCAAGACGTGACGGTTGATACTCTGGATGTCACTACGGTTGGTGGTGCACAAGAGAGTGTGGCGATTGTCGATGCTGCCTTGAAATATGTGGATAGCCATCGTGCTGAACTCGGTGCATTCCAAAACCGATTCAACCACGCTATCAACAACTTAGATAACATTAACGAAAACGTGAATGCGTCTAAGAGCCGGATCAAAGATACAGACTTTGCCAAAGAAACGACTGCACTGACCAAGGCGCAGATCCTTTCTCAAGCATCAAGTTCTGTTCTCGCACAAGCCAAGCAGGCACCCAACTCAGCACTGGCTCTTCTAGGCTAGTTCGAGTTGATAGGAAAAAACCCAGCTGCAGCTGGGTTTTTTATTGTCATCCCTAAACCACCGCTTTTAGCGGTGGTGATTGTCCCTAGGGGCTTTTGCCCGAAAATGCGCCCATGTTAGAAGACAAACTCTTATTCACCATAAGTAAGAGGATTCAAATAACATGGGCGACTACAGAAGTTCATCACACGTCTATTGGCGTTGCAAATATCATATCGTTTGGACACCAAAATTTCGTTTTAAGATCTTAAAAGGTAATGT
>NZ_JHXR01000004.1 GCF_000621645.1 Vibrio cholerae ATCC 14035
AGGTAGTTCACATCGCCAAAGACATCGGAGATTGATTTAAAGGTTTAAAGCGGTTTTAAAGCCTTTTTGCGATGTGCGCTCTAATGCTCATTTCAATAGTCTTAAAGTGAACTTTTAAAGAGGATTGCTCAAAACACAAAAGAATTGCTCAAAAGCCAAAATACAAAGCGGGGTTTGAAGCTCACCACCTCAAACCCCGCGCCGTTCCTAGATCTTCTCTCTATTTTAGATCCCGAATGATCCCAAAATTTCCCGCCAAATCCCTATCTTTCTTTTTGTTCATTTTTCTAGTCTCTTATCAATGGTGTTCACCGCGTTGATCACTGGGTCACGTTTTTCTTTGGCTTGCTTAGAAATCGCAATGCCTAAAAACAGACAGAAAACCAAGATCTGTAGAATGTTCGCTTCGTTCAGTGACTGGAAAACGTTGGTTGGGATCATACCAATGATGGTTGCCCAGAAAGTGGGGAGCTCACCTTGCGCAGCGTATTCAGAAGAGAACATGCTCTCTACACCAGAAACATCGACTCCGACACCCGGTTGGAACAGTTCACCCATGATCAATGCCAGAGCTACGGCGGCGGCAGAGGTAATAGCAAAGTAACTTAACGTCACTGCACCGACCTTGCCAGCAGAATGGCTATCACCCAGACCTGCTGCATCAGAAATCAGTGCCACAGCCACCAGAGGAATCACCAGCATTTTGATCAGATTAATAAAAATCGCACCCAGTGGAGCAAATAGTGTCGCATCGTGACCCATTGCTGCACCGACTGCGGTACCCGCGAGCATGGCGATCACCACTTGCACGCCGATGTTGTTTAGTAAACCCTTTGTCTTTAACACTTCCATAACCTCTGTGCTAATAAATTGTAAATTCCTAGTGTTAGCCACTAGTGTCATATCACTAAATGGGCAAAAATTTTGCTCCTACTTTTTACACGGAATGTTTACATTTAGCAATAAGCACATCGAGCGTTTTCTCAATAGCGGAGTAAAACGAGAGTAATTTGGCGTTTTTATCTGCAAAGAAAACGTTTGCTATTGATTTTGGTTATATGAAGTCTTGAATTGATTTTTGATTGAAATGTCTTTTGTTTAAGTGGAGTTGTTAATGAAATGATGCGGCACACCAAAGGATGCGCCGCTGATTTAAGGTAATGTAAGTTAAATTTTTGTTGCTTTTTTCATGGCTTGAGTGAAGTTTGCCAGCTCAGTCAGCTGCTTAGCTGGATTATCCAAATGCGTTTCGATGATTTTTACCACCGCCGATCCGGAAATGGCTCCCGCTGCGCCAGCTTCAATCGCTTGTTTAACTTGAGCGGGCTCTGAAATACCAAAACCTAGCAGTGCTGGTGGCGCATCAAATTGTTGCAGACGTTCAAGCAGGGCATGCACAGGCATGTTGGCTTTGGTTTCAGCCCCAGTCACCCCAGCGCGCGAAAGCAAATAAGTGTAGCCTTTACCGAGTTGAGCAACTGCTCGTAAGGTTTCATCACTGGCCGTTGGTGGCGCAATAAAGATTGGTTGAATGCCAAATTTCTCTGCGGCCGCCACAAAAGGCTGGCTTTCGTTGGTGGGTACATCGGCAATCAGTACCGAATCCACGCCAGCTTTTTGGCAGCGTTGATAAAAATCGTCGATGCCGCGTGCGTAAACCAAGTTGGCATACATCAGTAAGCCAATCGGAGTCTCAGGGTTACGCGCACGGATCTGCGCGATCAGCTCAAAACAGATATCTGGCGTGGTTTTCGCCGCTAATGCACGTAAGTTCGCGCCTTGAATCGTCGGACCATCGGCCAGAGGATCTGAAAACGGCATGCCAAGCTCAAGCGCATCCGCTCCTGCATCAATCAGGGTTTGCATGATGGCGAGTGACTGCTCGGGGTTTGGGTCACCAATGGTCACGAAAGGAACGAAAGCGCCTTGCTGAGCGGCGCTCAGGCGTTGAAATAGGGCTTGATAACGGTTCATTACAACGCTCCTTTGTCTTCAAGTAATTTGTGTACGGTGAAAATATCCTTATCACCTCGGCCCGAAAGGTTAACCACGAGCAACTGCTCTTTGTCTGGTTCGGCATACGCCATTTTGATTGCATGCGCGAGAGCGTGTGAAGACTCCAGCGCTGGAATGATGCCTTCGTTACGTGCCAACGCTTGGAACGCATCGAGTGCTTCATCATCGGTAATGCTTTCATATTCCGCACGACCAATGGCGTTGAGGTAAGCATGTTGTGGACCCACCGATGGGAAATCCAGCCCCGCAGAGACAGAGTAAGACTCTTCCACTTGACCATGTTCATCTTGCATCAACGGTGCTTTCATGCCGAAGAAGATACCAGTTTTACCGTGTTTGAGTGGTGCACCATGTTGATGGGTATGAATGCCTTTACCTGCTGGCTCAATACCGATCAAACGTACGGATTCTTCTTCGATGAAATCGGCAAACATACCAATCGCGTTTGAGCCGCCACCGACACAAGCGATCACCGCATCGGGCAAACGACCTTCACGAGCAAGGATTTGGTTTTTGGTTTCTTCACCAATAATGCGTTGGAATTCACGCACTATGGTTGGGAATGGGTGAGGGCCTGCCGCAGTACCGAGCAGATAATGCGCAGTTTCATAGCTGGCTGACCAGTCACGCAGCGCTTCGTTACAGGCATCTTTTAGCGTTGCTGAACCTGAATGAACAGGGATCACGGTGGCACCCATTAAGCGCATACGGAACACGTTTGGGCTTTGGCGCTCAACGTCTTTTGCACCCATGTACACGCGGCATTTTAGGCCAAGCAGTGCACAGGCTAATGCGGTTGCGACACCGTGTTGACCTGCGCCTGTCTCGGCGATAATTTCATGTTTGCCCATACGTTTGGCGAGCAGGGCTTGGCCCAAAACTTGGTTGGTTTTGTGCGCGCCGCCGTGCAGTAGATCTTCACGCTTCAAATAGAGTTTGGTTTTGGTGCCTTTGGTGATGTTTTGCGTGAGTGTCAGCGCAGTGGGGCGACCCGCGTACTCTTGCAGTAGGCTCATAAATTCAGCGCGAAAAGCATCATCCTGCTGGGCATCAATAAAAGCTTGTTCCAGTTGATCGAGTGCCGGAACCAAAATTTGTGGCACAAACTGCCCACCGAATTCGCCAAAATAGGCGTTTAATTTAGCCATGCTTACATTCCTTTCTTATGCATGTTGCCATGCTGATAATCTAATAATTCCGTAACTGTTGGAAAACCTGTTGTAACTGGTTGGCGTCTTTTTTACCCGGAGCGCTTTCCACGCCAGAGTTGAAATCGAGTCCGCGGCAGCCAAGTTGCGCCGCTTGGGCGACATTCTCGGCGCTCAAGCCGCCGGCGAGCATCAGGTCGCTATGTTTTGGCAGCAAGCGCCAATCAAAACTGCGTCCTGTGCCGCCACTCTGTTCGCCGACTTTGGCATCGAGCAGATGCCTATCGATGTGCTCTGGTAGTAGCTCAGGTAAAGCATCACTCACGCCATACGCTTTCCAAATTTCAATGGATTCTGGAAGGGAAGCGCGCAGTTCGCTTACATACGCAGAGTCTTCCTCACCGTGCAGTTGCACCGCAAATAAGCCAAGTTTGGTTGCAATATCGGCGACTTGTGCTGCTGGGTGATTTTGAAACACGCCGACATACTGTAGCGGCGCGCCGCTCATGGTCAGGCGAGCTTGTTCTACATCGACAAAGCGTTTGGACTTCTCAACAAAAATCAATCCACCAAAAACGGAACCGGCTTGGTAGGCTTTCACCGCATCATCAGGATGAGTCAAACCGCACACCTTATGTTCACCTAGCACAATTTTTCGCACCGCCAGTTCAAGATTGCTTTGCGCCATCAGCGAGCTACCAATCAAGAAACCATTGGCAAATTCAGCCAAATCACGCACCTGCTGATGGGTATAAATACCGGATTCGGAAATAATGATGGTGCCTTGTGGAATGAGCGGCGCCAACTGCTTGGTGCGATTTAGGTCGGTGGTCAAATCACGCAGATTGCGGTTATTGATGCCGATGACTTTCGCTTGCAGATCAACTGCACGTTTCAATTCTTGTTCGTTGCTGACTTCGGTGAGTACGCCCATACCAAGGTCGTGCGCCACAGCAGCCAGTTCACGATATTGATCATCATTGAGCACAGACAGCATCAGCAAAATCGCATCCGCTTGATAATGACGCGCCAGATAAACCTGATACGGGTCGACCATAAAATCTTTGCACAAGACAGGCTGAGCCACTTGAGCGCGCACTTGCGGCAAAAACTCAAAACGACCTTGGAAATATTTCTCGTCAGTCAGTACCGAAATGGCACTGGCGTACTCGCCATACACAGAGGCGATGTAATCGAGATCAAACTCTTCGCGGATCAATCCTTTTGAAGGTGAGGCTTTTTTGCATTCGAGAATGAATACGGTGTTATCGCCGCTCAAGGCTTGATAGAAATCGCGCTCTGAGCGAGTCAGTAATGGATGAAAGCTAGCAAGAGGTTGCTTGGCTTTGCGCTCTTCAATCCATTGGTATTTATCGTTGACGATTTTGACCAGCACTTGCGCCATTTGCGCGGTTTGTACGGAAATATGCTCAGACAACTGCTCGGACATTCTGCTTAACCTCGTTGTGCTAACTGCTGAACCAATCCATAGGCTTGGCCCGATTTCATCACGGCGATCGCTTGTTGGGTGTTGGCTTTCAGATCTTCTTGACCAAATAGACGCAGCAGAAGTGCAACGTTGACTGCCACTGCCGCCATTTGTGCTGCTGTGCCATTGCCCGTTAGGATCTGGGTGATGATGGCGCGATTCTCTTCTGGCTCTCCACCACGGATCGCATCCAGTGGGTAACGGCTAACACCAAAATCTTCCGGAGTGAGCGTGTATTCAATCAATTCGCCTTGGCGAATTTCTGCTACTTGCGTTTCGCCATGAATCGCGACTTCATCAAGACCTGAACCATGCACCACCGCTGCGCGTTTCAGACCCATTTGTAACATGGTTTGCGCAATAGGACGAACCAAATCCTTGCTGTAAACCCCCATCAATTCAATATTGGGACGAGCAGGGTTAATCAGGGGGCCTAAGATGTTGAAAATGGTGCGAGTTTTCATGGTTTGACGCACCGGCATCGCATGGCGCACACCGCCGTGATACTGAGGGGCAAACAAGAAAGCGACACCGAGATCATCCAAGGCTTGGCGCGAATCTTGCGCGCTCATGGCAAGGTTGATCCCAAATGAGCTGAGCAGATCGGAAGAGCCGGATTTGCTCGATACCCCACGGTTGCCGTGTTTGGCGACTTTCACGCCACACGCTGCGGCGACAAATGCGGCGGTGGTTGAGATGTTGATGGTGTTTGAGCCATCGCCACCGGTACCGACGATATCGGCAAAGTCGTAATCAGGACGCGGAAATGGATTGGCGTTGGCGAGCAGGGCTTTAGCCGCACCCGCGATTTCATCTGGCGTTTCGCCTTTGATTTTCAGTGCAGTCAGTACCGCCGCCATCAATACAGGATCCATTTCACCGCGAATAATTTGGTCGAAAAGCTGTTGGCTCTCGGCTTGCGTGAGCCCTTGCTGTTCATAGAGTTTATTAATAATGGTTTGCATAACATTCTCTCCCTGTGCGGTTACGCGAATTGAGTCTGCGCTGGCGTTGAAGACAATGCCCAATCAATGGCATTGGCCAGCAAGGTAGCGCCGTGGGTGGTCATGATCGATTCTGGGTGAAATTGAAAGCCGCAGACTTTGTCAGCCTCATTAACCACCGACATCACGAGTCCGTTCACTTCTGCCGTCACGGTCAGTGCTGATGGAACTTGCGTGGCGACCAGTGAGTGGTAACGTGCGATCGCCAACGGTGAAGGGAGACCGCGATAAATCGCGTGGTTTTGGTGCTCCATCATCGATACTTTACCGTGGATGATTTCACCCGCGCCAGCAACCACACCGCCGTAGGCTTCCACGATGGCTTGATGCCCTAAGCAGATACCAATCATTGGCACTTTGCCTTTCAGGCGTTGCAGCAGCTCTGGCATGCAGCCCGTTTCAGACGGCGCACCTGGCCCGGGGGATAACACGACCACAGGATTATCCAGTTGCAGCAGCGCTTGCTCGATAGCATCCGCAGAAAGGTTATTGCGATAAATCGTGACCACGTGACCGAGTGAGCGAAACTGATCCACCAAGTTATAAGTGAAGGAGTCAAAGTTATCGATAAACAGAATATTGGCCATGATCATTCCTTCCCTTGATGAGCATATAAAATAGCGGAGATTACCGCTTGCGCCTTGCCGCGCGTTTCATCGGCTTCGGCTTGTGGGTCGGAGTCGTAAACGACACCCGCGCCAGCTTGGACTTGGGCGATGCCGTTTTCCACATAAGCAGAACGGATCACGATACAGGTATCCAAATCGCCTTCACCCGTGAGATAACCCACCGCGCCGCCGTAGCTGCCGCGACGCGCTTGTTCCACATCGCGGATTAACTGCATCGCGCGAATTTTCGGTGCGCCAGTCAGCGTGCCCATGTTCATGCAAGCTTGATAAGCATGCAGCGCATCCAGATCTTCACGTAACTGACCCACCACGCGCGACACCAAGTGCATCACATGGCTGTAGCGATCTACTTGCAGCAAGTCAGCGACATGGCGAGTACCGGCTTGGCTAATGCGCGCGACATCGTTGCGTGCTAAGTCAACCAGCATCATGTGTTCGGCGTTCTCTTTTTTATCGGTGCGCAGTTCAAGCTCAATGCGGCTATCGAGGTCAAAATCGATGCTGCCATCGGCGCGCTTACCGCGGCGGCGAGTCCCTGCAATCGGGTAGATTTCCACTTGGTTGGTGTGCATTTCATACTTGAGTGCGCTTTCGGGGGATGCGCCAAACAGGGTAAAGCGTTCATCTTGCATGTAGAACATGTAAGGGCTTGGGTTACTCTGTTTCAGCCGTTGATAAGCTGCGAGTGGTGAAGGGCAAGGTAAGCGAAAACGGCGCGAAGGCACAACTTGGAACACATCGCCTTTGACCACGTACTGCTTGAGGTCACGCACGATATCGCAAAATGCTGCATCGCTAATATTGGTGGTCACTTCCACATCAGATAAAGATTGCGCACTCGGCAAAGGCAATTTTTGATTCACTTGCGCACGAATTTCACGCATCCGGCTTTTGAGTTGGCTGTGCAGCGCATCGCCCGGTTGGAATTGGGTGGCTTGCAGTTGGCAAGTTTCACGCTGATGATCAATCACCATCAGAGTTTCTGCTACATAAAATACGTAATCAGGGCATTGATTGTCGGCAGGTGCTTCACCGAGCGGTTCAAAGTTAGCCACTAAATCGTAGGCAAATAAGCCACCTAAAAACAGCGCAAATTTACCGTGGTCAGTGAGATCAAAACTGTGCTGCACTAAACGTAGCGCATCGAAAGAAGACGCTTCGCGCAATCGTGAGTCTTCATCCAACGTATCACAGGGTGTAGAGAAGGTGAGGGTAAGTTTCGCTTTCTCTACTTTGCAAGGAATCCGATCAGTGAGGTTGCTATGAATGATGTTGAGCAGCGCTTGGCCGTTTGCACTGAGCGCATGATAGGTCACTTGATGGCCTTCACACACAATGCGCACGGCAGCATCCACTAACAGAAGGCTCTTCAAATTTTGCTTGGAGTCGATTTCTGCAGATTCCAGTAGTAGGCAGTCGCTGCGCCCAGCGCAAAGAGCATGAAATAAAGCCGTAGGATCTTGCGTATAAGGCAATTCACTGTGTAGCACCTCAAGCGGCGCGGTTTTCTTTATGTTGATGGCCTTATTCATAAGACCTCCTTAACCATGATTCGATTGTGCACTGATCACCGCGTTGAGAAAGTAGCGAAACAGCAGTGATAGGTGGAAAAAACCAATAAAAAGCCCGCTCAAGTTGGCGGGCTAGGTGTGTGAGTATCTAAACTTAGAAATACACGTGAGCCCACCAAGAACTTGTCCAAGTGCGCCACCAAGCCAGTTCAGCATCCGCTGGACTGAAATTGGGTTTATGGTTTGGGTTAAATTCTTGTAACATAGTGAGCCCTAACAGAGAGTCTTGCATTTGCGTACTAGTTAACTAGTGCGGCGATAAAAAGTCAAGCCTAAAAATCAGGCAAATAAAAAATATGAGAATTGACCTGCATAGTCATACCACCGCTTCTGATGGACGGTTTACTTATCAACAATTGATCGATCGCGCCGTCAGCTTTGAGATTGATGTTTTGGCGATCACAGACCACGATACCGTGGCTGCATTGGCGGATGCCCGTGCTTACATTGCACAGCAGCAATATCCGCTACAATTAGTGAACGGCATTGAGATTTCAACGGTTTGGCAAAATAAAGACATTCATATTGTCGGTTTAAACATCGACCCAAACAGTGAGGCATTGGGGCAGCTGATTGCGCGGCAGCAGCAACGTCGAGTTGAGCGTGCTGAACTGATCGCCCATCGTTTACAAAAAGCGACGCGTGAGGGAGTGTTAGAAGAGGTTCAACATATTGCCGATGGTGCGCCGATCACGCGTGCCCATTTTGCCAAATGGTTGGTGGATAATGGTTACGCAACCAACATGCAGCAAGTATTTAAGAAATACCTCACTCGTGATAATCCGGGTTATGTACCGCCTAACTGGTGTTCAATGAGTGAAGCAGTGAGCGCGATTCACGCCGCAGGTGGACAAGCCGTATTAGCGCATCCGGGCCGATATGACTTGACGGCGAAATGGCTTAAGCGCTTAATGACCGCGTTTGTTGAAGCGGGTGGCGATGCTATGGAAGTGGCCCAGCCGCAGCAATCACCACAGGAAAAACGAACCTTGGGTGATTACGCAATGGAATACCAACTACTCGCCTCCCAAGGCAGTGACTTTCACTATCCTTCTCCTTGGATGGAGTTGGGCCGAAACCTTTGGTTACCTGCCGGAGTAGAACCTGTATGGAAAGATTGGGGCTTATCCCCAAGCAATAGAGTCGAGAGACTCGATGAAGAGGAATAACCATGAGCCAGTTTTTTTATGTTCATCCTGAGAACCCTCAAACCCGCCTGATCAACCAAGCGGTCGCGATTATTCGCAATGGTGGGGTAGTGGTTTACCCAACCGATTCTGGTTACGCACTGGGCTGCCAGCTTGAAAATAAGCACGGGATGGAACGCATTTGTCAAATTCGCCGTCTCGACGATAAGCACAATTTTACGCTGTTGTGCCGCGATTTGTCTGAGCTTTCGCTGTATGCGCGTGTGGATAACACGGCGTTTCGTTTGTTGAAAAACAATACACCGGGACCTTACACCTTCATATTCAAAGGAACCAAAGAGGTTCCGCGCCGTCTGATGAATGAGAAGCGAAAGACCATAGGTATCCGGGTACCGAATAACAAAATTGCCTTGGATCTACTGGAAGCGCTCGGCGAGCCACTCATGTCGACATCGCTGATCCTGCCAGGCAACGATTTTACTGAGTCTGATCCCGAGGAAATTCGCGATCGCTTAGAGCACGCGGTGGATGTGATCCTCAATGGTGGCTATTTAGGTCAGCAACCCACGACAGTGATTGATTTTAGCGACGATGAAGTGGTAGTGGCGCGTGTCGGAGCCGGTGATCCGACCCCGTTTCAGTAGTTGAATGAGGTGGCCGCGAATCGCTGACAAAACGGGTGCTTTTATCCACAAAATTTGCGATACTACGCGGCCGCGATTTTAACATCGCAACCCGTCATTCGACGTCTGAGAAGACGACACATAGGTAGATAAATGAGCGAAAAGTTACAAAAAGTTTTAGCACGTGCTGGTCATGGTTCTCGTCGTGAGCTTGAAGCTCTGATCCGAGCTGGGCGTGTAAGTGTTAATGGCAAGGTAGCTGTACTGGGCGAACGCCTAGAAGATGATAACGCTGTCGTGCGCATCGATGGACATGTTGTGTCTGTGAAAGCGCAAGAAGAGGTGATCTGCCGAGTTCTGGCTTATTACAAACCAGAAGGCGAGCTGTGTACCCGTCATGATCCAGAAGGTCGCCGTACGGTATTTGACCGTCTGCCGAAAATTCGTGGTTCACGCTGGATTTCTGTTGGCCGTTTGGACGCCAACACGTCAGGTTTGCTGCTGTTTACCACCGATGGTGAACTGGCTAACCGTTTAATGCACCCAAGCCGTCAGGTAGAACGTGAATATCTGGTTCGCGTCTTTGGTGACGTGACGGAAGAAAAAGTTCGCAATCTCGTACGTGGTGTGCAGCTAGAAGATGGTATGGCGCGTTTTGAAGATGTGATGTACGCCGGTGGCGAAGGCATCAACCATACTTTCTACGTGGTAATCAATGAAGGTCGTAACCGTGAAGTGCGTCGTCTGTGGGAATCACAAGGTACGACAGTAAGCCGTCTGAAGCGCGTACGTTACGGTGATATTTTCCTCGACAAAAAACTGCCTCGCGGCGGTTGGATGGAGCTTGATCTCAAGCAAGTGAACTACCTGCGTGAGTTAGTAGAACTGCGTCCAGAGAAAGAAACGGTGCTGAACATGGCGCCTGATGCCGCAACGCGTAAGCGTGAGCGTACCCGTAGCCAGAAAATTCGTCGTGCAGTACGTCGTCACGAAGAGCGAATTTCAGCTACTCCGGGTCGTAGTGGAAAAGCCCCTGCGTGCCGTAAGCCGGGTGGTGAATCGAGCACGCGCAATAAAGTGGCTAACCAGCAACAAAGCTCGCGTAAGCCGCGCGGATAAGTGCCCGCCTTTCTTCGAGCGATGTCGCTTATAAAAAAAGCCAGTCATGTTGACTGGCTTTTTGCTGTTTATTGTTTGAAGCTGTTTATTGTTTGAAGCTGTTTATTGTTTGACATGGTGTTCTGCGCTGCATGCTTACGCCCCTCAGCGAAGAGAGGCGGGAAGCGTTACAGCTTTTGTGTCAGCTTGTGATAACGACCGTGCTGGGCGAGGAGAGTATGGTGATGACCATATTCGACCAACTGGCCCTGTTCAATCAGCGCAATCGCATCCATCTGTTCAAGGTTGACCAGACGATGAGTGATAAACAGCACGGTTTTGTGACCGAAATGACCATGCAACAGTTGCATGATGTGCTGCTCGGTTTGCTTGTCCAACCCTTCGGTCGGTTCATCAAGCAGTATGATTGGAGCGTTATGCAGTAGTGCTCGCGCAATGCCGATCCTACGTTTTTCTCCACCGGATAACTGACGGCCACCTTCGCCAAGCCAAGTATTGAGCGCGGCATCTTGTAGCAATTTCTCTAGACCGACTTGTTGCAGAATATCACTGAGCGCTTCATCGGTTGCGTCCGGTTTCGCCAATTTCAGGTTATCGCGCAGCGTGCCATTGAGAATATCCACCCGTTGACTGACCACGCTGATGGCGGCACGAAGATCGCTCTCGCGCCATTCTCGAATGTCTGTTCCACCAATCGTGATCTGACCCTGCTGTACATCCCAATAGCGGCAAAGGAGCTGAATTAAGGTCGATTTTCCTGAGCCGGTTTGGCCGACAATCGCCACTTTCTGACCTTGAGCGAGAGTCAAAGTAAAGTCATCAATGGCCTTGGGTTTATTCGCTTGGTAAGCAAAGTGGACGCCATTGAATTCAATGTTGTATTGGCCATTATGCGCGGTTGGTTGCGCGGTAAACTCGACCTCAGGTTTGGCTAGAATTATCTCATTTAAGCGGCGAGCCGAGGTGAGAGTCTGCCCCAAATGCTGGAATGCGCCGGCAATAGGCATCAATAACTCGACGCTGGCCATGGTTGCAAAAGCCACCAGTGCAATCAGCGGATCCGGAGTTTGCCCACCCACGCCATCGGCGGCCAGCCAGATCATCAGTACCAGTGTCCAACCATTGGCAAGCAACAGTAACGATTGAGCCAGTCCTGAGACTTGTGCGTTAACGTATTGGTTACGCAGCAGTTTGTCTTGCGCCGTTAAGATTGCCTGACGATAGGTTTGTTCTGCACCGAAAATGGTTAGTTCACTGTAACCTTGTAACCAATCTAGCGTGCGAACGCGCAATTCCGCTTTATTCTGCGTTAAGTGTGGACCATTCTTTTTCCCCAAGCGGTAAAAAAGCGTGGGCCACACCAGCAAAACCAGAAGCAAGATTGCACCTAAGGTCATGCCAAGCTGCGGATCAAACCAAGCAATCAATGTGGTGAGAGCCGCAATACCCAGCACACCGACCGTGACTGGGTTGATTAAACGTAAATAGACATGGTCCATGGCATCCACATCGGCCACGATGCGGTTGAGCATATCGGCATCGCGCACCGCGCTCAGACGTCCCGGGATAAGCGGTGTCAGTTTCTCAAAGAAAAACACTCGCAAATCAGTGAGCAGCTTGAAGGTGGCGTTGTGAGTAACGACACGCTCGCCCCAACGCCCTGCGGTGCGTCCCATGGCAAAACCGCGTACAAAGGCGCCGGGTAGCATGTAGTTAAAGGTCTCTCGGGCAATACTGAGTCCGGCCACGGCGGCCGCAGACAAAAACCAGCCGGATAACGTCAGCAGTCCAATCGAAGCGAGAACGGTCAGCAACGCCAGCAGCATGCCAAGGGTAAGACCGAACCAGTGTTTTTTATACAGTTTTAGGTAAGGCAGCAGGTCACGCATCGAGATCCCCTTTGTTGGCAGCTTGTAGCGCTTGGTTAGCGGCTAACATAGTGGCAAATAAACCAGATTGCTGGCTTAAGTCTTCAAAATGTCCTGCTTGTACCAGCAAGCCATTTTCCATCACTAAGATCTGCTCGACCGATTGCAGCGGTTGCAACTGGTGAGTGACAAATAACGCAGTGCGTTGCTGAATGCTTTCGGTCAGTCCACGCATCACATATTGCTCACTGCGCGCATCTAAGCTTGCCGTGGGTTCATCGAGTAACCAAAAGCGGCCATTTTGCAAAATAGCGCGAGCGAGGGCGAGGCGTTGGGCTTGACCCACGGAAAGCCCCGCAGAGCGATCACTGATCGTGTAATCCAAACCCTGCTGCTCAACAAACTCTTGGGCATAAGCTGCTTGCAGAGCCTGTGTGACTTGATCATCGGCGATATTGTGTTTGCCTAGCGTCACGTTGTCGCGAATGGTGCCATGCAGCAGCAGAGGATTTTGCCCAACCCAACTGATGGTTTGTCGCCACTGCGCATGATCTAACTCGCGCAATTCAATGCCGTTAATGGTTAAGCTGCCTTGGTAGGGCATAAAGCCTAATATGGTATTGATTAAGCTGGTTTTGCCTGCGCCACTTGGCCCGACGAGAGCGGTGGTTTTGCCGCTTTGCAACGTAAATGAGAGCGGGCCTGCTAAGCGTTTGCCTTGTGGACTAAGAACGACCAGATCATTGGCGATAATTTCAATATCGTCGTTATCGGTGAGATGACGCTCTCCGCTGTGTAAGGTATCCACTTCGGTTTGCAGAAAATCGACGATCGATTCGGCTGCGCCCACCGCGAGTTGTTTGGCGTGGTAATAGGTTCCGAGATCGCGCAGCGGCTGATAAAACTCCGGAGCAAGGATTAACACAAATAGTCCAGCAAACAGAGTGACACTCGCGCCGTAATAACCGAAGTTGAGTTCACCAATGTAGCTAAAGCCAAAGTACACGGCGGTCAGTGCAATGGAGATCGAGGTGAAAAACTCTAATACTGCAGAAGAGAGGAACGCGATCCGCAGTACATCCATAGTGCGATGGCGAAACACTTCTGAAGCGCCGCGCATGTGCTCGGTTTCTGCTGTGGTGCGATCGAATAGACGAATAGTGGTCAGGGCTTGCAAGCGATCATAAAAATGCCCGGATAAACGCTGCAGAGCTTTAAAGTTTTTCCGGCTGGCATCGGCGGCTTTAATTCCAACTAACGCCATAAAGAGTGGCACCAATGGCGCTGTGATCAAAAAAATCAGTCCTGCCGCCCAGTTCACTGGGAAGACGACGGCAAGGATCACAAACGGTACCAAAACCGAAAGAGACATCTGGGGGAGATAGCGAGCAAAGAAATCGTGCATGTTTTCGACTTGCTCAAGCATTAAGGCTGCCCATGAGCCGGCCGGTTTGCCTTTGATATAGGCTGGCCCTAAGTCGCGTAACTTGTCTAGGATTAGCTGTCGAATATAACGGCGGATCTCTTCTCCACAACGAAAACCAGCGATTTCGCGTCCCCAAGAGCAGAGCGCACGCACGGCAATGAGTGCAGCCAAGCCAAAGAAGTGTGGAATGAGCAGATGTTTATCGACCTGTTCAATAATCAGCTGATGCAGAATTGATGCAAGGAGTGCGGCTTGCGCCACCAGAAATAGGCTTGATAACACACCCAACCCAACAGCTATTGCGAGCCAGCGCTTAGCCAGTTTGCTTTGCTGCTTGAGCCAGAGATTCAAGCTACGCTGTTTTTTCTTGTCCATTTTGAAAAGGCTTAATGAGAATAATAATTGTAATAGGCCGCCAGTATACAAAGAAAAGCCCGGCGGTTATACCCGTCGGGCTTGGCAAAAATAAAAACTGTCGTTACGCGAAGCGTAAGTTATTTACCCTGGCTATCTAGGTAACGTTCAGCATCGAGTGCTGCCATACACCCGGTTCCGGCAGAGGTAATCGCTTGACGGTAGTTATGATCCATCACATCACCCGCGGCAAACACACCTTCAATGCTGGTCTGGGTTGCATTACCTTCAAGGCCAGATTTTACGACAATGTAGCCGTTTTTCATTTCAAGCTGACCTTCGAAAATTTGCGAGTTTGGCTGATGACCGATGGCAATGAATACCCCCATCACATCCAAGTTTTCCGTCATATCTGACTGGGTATCTTTCAAACGCACGCCTGTCACGCCCATCTCATCGCCCAGTACTTCATCCAAAGTGCGGTGCGTGTGCAGAACAATGTTGCCATTCGCCACTTTATCCATCAGACGATCGATCAGAATTTTTTCACTGCGGAAGCTGTCACGGCGGTGGATCAGATGCACTTCTGAGGCGATATTCGATAGGTAAAGAGCCTCTTCAACCGCAGTATTACCACCACCGACAACGGCGACTTTCTGGTTGCGATAGAAGAAACCATCACAGGTCGCACAAGCGGATACACCGCGACCTTTGAACGCTTCTTCTGATTCTAAACCGAGGTATTTAGCAGAGGCACCAGTAGAGATGATGAGGGCATCACAGGTGTACTCTAGGCTGTCGCCTGTCAAACGAAATGGGCGAGAAGAGAGATCAACCGAGTTAATGTGATCAAAAACAATTTCAGTATCGAAACGTTCAGCGTGCTCTTTCATGCGCTCCATCAGTGCTGGGCCAGTTAAGCCTTCGGCATCGCCTGGCCAGTTCTCGACTTCTGTCGTCGTGGTGAGCTGACCACCTTGCTGCATACCAGTGACCAGCACGGGTTTTAGGTTGGCGCGCGCAGCGTAAACCGCGGCTGTGTAACCCGCAGGGCCAGAGCCAAGGATAAGAAGTTTGCTGTGTTTCACGTTACTCATGAAGTACTCCGATAAGGACGAAAGGGAGTTAACTCATGGCTTGAATTCGGAACTAAGACGCAAGCCAATGAAAATAATTGGACTCGATTGTAGGGAATATGGATGGCGAATAAAAGTGGTTCGCTGAGCATAAATCGTAATTGTTTATGCTCTTACGACGTGAAGCTAGCTCGTGTCGGTTCCACCTGATTCTCATGTTAGAGCGGGATCCATGATGCATGGTTTTATGCTAATAGGCTGTCAATCTTCCTTATTTTCCATAAGGTAGTGAAAGCCTCTGGCTTTGCCTGTCTTCAGGTTGCGCTTTTGGATGTAGACACTGCTATTTTCAATTTATAAAGAATATAAAAACAAAATTTCAATCCTGATGGTTTATTGAGTCAAAAAATATTGTTTTTGCAAAATAATCGATTAGTCTTAATTGTAAATAAAATGTGAAATTTATGGTGGTATGACTAACCCATTAAGGAGTCGATGATGTTACGTTCTCACCCCAATACCCTACATATCACTAAACTGAGTCATTCAGCGATTCATCAACTCGCTCCCTCTTTTGCGCATTTACCGCATACCAATCATGCGGACGGGCAGTATCGGCTACGTCGTTACTCCGTGATCCGCTTTATTGATGGGCAAGTGGTTGAGTTGGACAAGCATGACTTTATGCAGACCGATCAAATTAACCATTTTCAAGGCAATGTGGTGCGCCGTTTCGAACCGTTACTCAGTACTACTTTAAAAAGTGACGGTATGCGTGAGTTGTGCGCGCTGTTTATGGAAGCCAACACACTTCCCGATGGTCAGGAAATTGAGATCCATCAGATGCGGATCGCTGCGGTATTCGATGAAACCTTAGTCGCGCCGGAAGGGGTGCACCAAGATGGGTTTGATCATATTGCGATTGTTGGCATTGATCGCCACAACATTGTGGGTGGCGAAATCATGCTCTATCTCAGTAGTCATGAAGCGCCATTTTTCCGTAAAGTATTGGAAAATGGCGAAGTTGCGATGTTGGCCGATAGCCAACTGTGGCACAACGCTTGCCCGATCCGCACGGTGGATCATCAACAAGAAGGGCATATGGATGTTTTTGTTTTGACTGCGAAGGATGGCCGCCATGCGCTTCACTCCTGAGTCAGTGCGTCAGCAGTTTCCTGCGCTAGCGCAAATCGTCAATGATAAGCCTGTGGTGTTTTTCGATGGGCCAGGTGGTTCACAAGTGTCACAATCGGTGCTGGATGCCATGGTGGCTTATTTAGGTCGTTACAATGCCAATCTTGGTGGGCACTACTTTTCGAGCCAGAAAACCGTGGAGTTAGTGCAAAGTGCTCGTGAGCATTTGCAAGCGCTGCTCAATGCCCCCAACCCAGAGTCGATTGTCTTTGGGGCAAACATGACGTCGCTGACTTTCCAGTTTAGCCGTGCGATCAGCCGTGATTGGCGAGTGGGCGATGAGGTGATTGTCACCGCATTGGATCACTATTCGAATGTTTCTAGCTGGCAACAAGCGGCTCAAGACAAAGGCGCAATAGTGCATCAGGCTCGCGTCAATACGGCGGACTGCACCTTAGATCAAGCGCATCTGCTTTCGTTGATTAATCCACGCACCCGTTTAGTGGCAGTGACTTTTGCTTCCAATACCACGGGATCATTGGTTGAACTTGAATCTATTATTGAGGCGGCGCATCAGGTCGGGGCGATGGTGTATGTCGATGCGGTGCACTATCTGCCGCATCACCTGCCGGATGTGCAGGCGCTGGGCTGTGATTTTCTGGCCTGTTCGGCCTATAAATTTTTTGGCCCTCACGTCGGGATTGTGTATGTAGCGCCGCAGTGGCAAAACACGATTCTGCCTTATAAAGTTGAGCCCGCAACCAATCAAGGGCCGGGACGTTTTGAAACCGGAACGCTCAGTTTTGAAGGGCTGGCTGGTGTTATTGCTGCGGTGCAATATTTGGCGCAGTGGGGTGACCCGAGTTCTCGATTACGTGAGCGTTTGGTTGAGAGCTATCAGCAATATCAGCAGCATGAACAGCGCCTCAGTGAGTATTTTTTGCAAAAGCTCAGTGATATGCCAGCGCTGAAACTGCATGGTTTGCAACTGGCAGATGCCGCGAAGCGAACACCGACGTTTGCGTTGACGTGTACAGACTGTACACCGCAGTCTATGGCGAAAATGCTCGGCGAACAGAATGTGTGCGTATGGAATGGGCATTTCTATGCACTTGGGCTGGTTCGTCAATTAGGGCTTGAGTCAAGCGGTGGAGTACTACGCATCGGTCTGATGCACTACAACACCACAGAAGAAATTGACCATCTATTTGCTCTTCTACGCGATGGTTTACCACAGCTTGCATAAGTCGTAAGCCCTTCTAGACATCTTTCACTTCTAGCGATATGCCTTTTCTACTGATATTGACTCAGTGGGAAGGGTATACCCTTCCTACTTGAAGCTTTAGCAAAAGGTGAAATGCCTCTGAAAAAGAAACCTTGAAATACTCTAGTCGATGACAAGAACGCATCTAACCGCTATTTTTTGGAAGCAATCTCTCTTTATTGGGTGTCTTGTATTAAGAGAGAGCGTGTTAATGATGTGGCTTGACGCTGGAGTAGGTTGTGAAAGTGCTGCCAAGAGTGTTATTAGGATTAGTCGCGGTCACGATTGTGACCGTATTGCTGTACTGGCAGTTTGGTTCTGCGAAACGAGTGTTGATTGAACCTCAACACTATGCCTATTTCACCACCAACGATCAAACCGCTGGCGGCACATCAACCAGCGCCTTATCCCTCAATGGCAATACTGCCAAAGTGGACTGTGAATTGAATGCCAGTCGCTACGCGTGGCCATATTGTGGCATCTCTATTCACCTTAATCCCGACCCTCAACGTGGCCTCGATTTGAGTGATATCCATACCATACGTCTTAACGTGGACTTGCAAGGCCCCGCTGCAGAGCCTGCGGCAATGCGTCTGTATTTACGTAATTTCAATCCGATCTACTCTCAGCTTGATGATGAATATACTCATAAATACAACGGATTAGAGTTTGTGCCGGGCGTTGGGAAAGGTGTGATTGATATTCCCATTCGCAGCTTGCAAGTAATGACGTGGTGGTTGGTTGATAATCGTATTGCCATTGAACACTCCGCTCCTGAGTTTTCCAACGTCAATAAAATTGAATTTGCGACCGGTTCAGCCAGTCCACTAGGGCAATATCAATTGACCGTGCATCAAGTGGAATTGATTGGGGATTATGTGGCTGGAGAGAAGCTGTTTCTTGCCATGTTGATCATGTGGGCGGTGGCAGGAGCATGGCTCTCTGCGCTCGAAATTCGTCGTAATCGTCGTGAGGTTTTACGTGCTCGTATGCGCCAAGAGCACTTACAGCGTTTGAATCACTCATTGCATGAGCAAAACATAAAGTTCGTCGAAATGGCGCATCGTGATGCATTGACGGGAGCCATTAATCGGCATGGCATTCGTGATTGGTTGCAAGATCAAGCGCGCTTAGTGCGCTGGCAACTCAATCACGTTAGCGTACTGTTCATCGATATTGATTACTTCAAACAAGTCAACGATGTGTACGGACACAGTCTAGGGGATGATCTGCTGCGTGAGTTTGCTTTGGTTATCAGCCGTGAAATCCGAGAAAGTGACAAATTAGTGCGTTGGGGTGGGGAAGAGTTTGTGGTGTTTTGCGCGCAGACAACCCTTGAGCAAGCGATTGAGCTTGCAGAGCGGCTTAGAGCTAAAATCGCCGACCACAGTTGGATACACGGAGGCGCGATCACGTGCAGTCTCGGTATTGCCCAAATGGGCGACGAGCGGATTACGGAAACCGTTTCACGCGCCGACGAAGCGTTATACCGAGCCAAACGGCTTGGCCGCAATCGAATCGAAGTTCACTATGGATTAATGGCCAAAAGCAGTGATGGAGAAAAAGGGTGAGGACGGCACCAAGTCGTGTCTATCTAGCCTAAATTCAATCACTAAGAATGTTGCCGCAGGGTACGCGACAACATTCAGGGATTAGCTTATCGAGACGGATTTATTCAGCGCTATTTGATGAGGTGTCATTTGACGTTGACTCGGTGTCACTCTCAACGATGATCGGTTCTTTGGGACCGAGAAACTTAGGCTGAGTATCCAACACGAACAGATCAAAGACCGCATAAGCGCGCGCAAACACTTCTCGTAACCGCACTTTAAAACCAGAGTGGCTGCTTGGCCCCGGTACTGCTAGGCATGACGCCTGAATATCTTGGTAGCGGGCAATAAACAGCGCGCGCTCACAATGAAAGCGCTGAGTGATGATCAAGAAATTATCGGTATCGAAGATTTCCTTCGCGCGCACAATCGAATCGAGAGTACGAAACCCCGCATAATCTAACGAAATATTCTCTGCTGGAATGCCTGCGCGTAGCAAATCGCGTTTCATCGTCCACGGCTCATTGTACGAACGGTGGGCGTTATCACCACTGAGCAGAAAATTGCGGACTTTTCCTTGTTGATAAAGCGCTATCGCTGCATCAATCCGGTTGGTGTAGTACTCGTTGAGAGTCTTGCCTATGTATTTACTGGTGCCCAATACCACTGCAACCTGAAAAGGCGGAGTGTTTTGCGCATCATTAATAATGTTATTTTGTGTTTGCCAACTGACCCAGCGATCGATCGCGAGTAAGCCTGCGACAACCCCAATAGTCAGCCACAGCAAAGTTTGGCTTAGTTTACGCCAAGGTAATCTTCGCAGGTGAGCCAGCGCAGAGAAAACGACGGCGCGCAGAGTTAGATTTGATGGTTTCTTTGTGCCCATAGGCCTATCACAACAAAGCAGCTTACGATAAGGGTCAGCATCATGCCGGATTCCAGTTGCGCGAGTGTCCGAGCAACGTAAGGGCTGGCCTTGACGATGATTAAACCGTATCCAAACGCGTTAATAAAGATAAACGCTAACGTGCGCACCAGAAAATGTTGATTCCGTAATGCTCTACGCAAAAAGGCATTGATCTCACCACCGAGCATGACCAAAGTGCATGCGACCAGTGCAATCGAGATTTCGCTCAGGTAGGGGAGTAGAGCCTGACCTGCAGGAGCAAGATAAGTAAATAGTTGCATGAGATTAGAAAGCCCCTGATTGCAGGGGCTTCTCCGCATAAATTAAAACGCAGTGCGCTTATAACGGCGGTAAACTGGTTGCCAGAAATGTTGTTCAATTGAGGCTTCCAGCGCTTCATCGGTGACTTCTGGAGCCACACCCTGTTCAATCGCTTTTTTCGCTACTGCGAAAGCAATCTTCTTCGAAACAGAGTGGATAGATTCCAGAGGCGGCAATAATGGTCCATGACCATTGATGGCAAGCGGTGAGCAACTTGCCAGTGCACGGCTCGACTCCATCAGCATTTCGTCGGTAACGCGGCGTGCGTTTGCTGCCAAAACTCCTAAACCGATACCCGGGAAAATGTAGCTGTTGTTACATTGCACAATTGGGTAAGTTTTGCCTTCATGCAGCACAGGATCAAACGGGCTACCTGTTGCAACCAAAGCCTCACCGTTAGTCCAACGGATAATATCGCTCGGCAGAGCTTCAACACGGCTTGTTGGGTTCGATAGCGGGAAGACAATAGGGCGTGGACAGTGCTGATGCATCTCTTTGATGATCTCTTCACTAAACAGACCGGGCGCACCAGACACACCAACCAGTACAGTCGGTTTGGCATTGCGGATCACATCATGCAGCGAGTAGCCGTTGTTTTCCGTTGTCCAATGTTGCGTGTTGGCTTTTTTCTGCACTAGGCGCTGTTGGAAGTCGAGCAAATTTGGCATGCCTTCTTCGAGCAGGCCCCAGCGATCCACCATGTAAACTTGTGAGCGCGCTTGCTCATCGCTGATGCCTTCAGACACCATTTGCGCAATGATCGCTTCCGCGATACCGCAGCCTGCAGAGCCCGCGCCCAAGAAGGTAATACGTTGTTGTGAAAGCTGGCTACCCGCCGCTTTACAGGCAGCAAGCAGTGAGCCGACAGTGACCGCCGCTGTGCCCTGAATGTCGTCGTTAAAACAGCACACGCGATTTTTGTAACGCTCAAGCAGTGGCATGGCGTTCTTTTGGGCAAAGTCTTCAAACTGGATCAATGCATCTGGCCAGCGACGTTGCACGGCTTGCATAAACTCTTCAACAAAGTTGTCGTAGTCAGGTCCAGTGATACGTGGATGACGCCAGCCCATGTACATAGGGTCAGCAAGACGTTGCGGGTTATTCGTACCCACATCCAGAACCACAGGAAGCGTATACGCTGGGCTAATGCCACCACAAGCGGTGTAAAGTGACAGTTTACCGATAGGAATCCCCATACCGCCGATACCTTGGTCGCCAAGGCCGAGAATACGCTCGCCATCGGTCACCACAATCACTTTGACGTTGTGGTTGGCGGCATTGTTCAACAAGTCATCAATACGATCACGGTTAGCGTAAGAGATAAACAAGCCACGGCCACGGCGATAAATGTTGGAGAAGTTCTCACACGCCGCACCCACTGTCGGGGTATAGATGATTGGCATCATCTCGGAAATATGGTTCTGCACCAAGCGGTAGAATAGGGTCTCGTTGGTGTCTTGAATGTTGCGCAGATAAATATGCTTATCCATGTCGCTTTCAAAACCACGGTACTGTTGGTATGCGCGTACCACTTGTTCTTGAATGGTTTCCGTCGCTTCGGGCAGTAAACCTTCTAGGTTAAAAGAAGCACGTTCTTCCGCACTAAAGGCACTACCTTTGTTGAGCAGAGGAGTACTGAGAAGAGCTGGGCCTGCGTAGGAAATATACAGCGGACGTTTATCGTTATTCATGTTCGGCCTATTGATTGGTAGGGTAGAAGTGAAACGCGAAAATGATACCGACTTGCTGGTTGGATTGTAAATAGACAAACGGCTTGCCTCTGTTGATTATCCTGCTTCTGTGCGCAAGCACAGTGTTTAAAACAGGTTTATCGGTTTAGGGTGGGGGATTTATGTGCAACGAGTTAAGCAAGGGAGGAACAGCGTCTAGCGCTTCATCGAATAAGAAGGAATCATTGTTCGGCAGCACGATTTTGTTTGAATAGGAAAATATTAATCAACAAGGCACATATCATTTTAAAAATGTAGGTACAGTGTTACTAAATTGGTTTTTATATAGCCTTTGAAACCGATTGCGCATCATAACAGACCGTTTTTTTATATCGTATTGCTATATAGCAAGGCTTGGTCAATAGTTGCAGCACTGTGTTGCCAATGGCGTCGGGGGACAAAATGGAAAAAGCAAGGATTAGCGCAGTGTTCGATTACACCACCTTTTTGGGGGCATCCTGTGCGAAAAAGTGGACTTTCTCGGAAGCCATCAGCTCTTTTGCTCCAGTGTTTGGAATTGTCTGGTTTGATGCGATCAAAACGGGACAGAGTCCACAAGAACGCCTGTGGGATGTCGCCCTCAAAGAGCTTTCCACCCGTTCGAGTGATGAATCGAATGTGATCACTTTAGTGAAATTAGCCAAACAAGAAGGCATTGATGAATTAACCTTAGTCATGCCTTACGCCTTGGATGAGCAGCAGTTAACTACGATTCAAAGCAAAAGTGCAGCGCATATTGAATCTACTAATCAAGAAGAGTTTTTGATCAAGCTTTAAAGAACTTCTCTGTTGCGGTGAGTAGAAGAACACTCAATAGAAGTGTAATTAAGGGGCTATACCCTTGCTACTTGCCGTGTACCTGCAATGCCAAGTGGTTCAAGCAAATAAGCCCCTTAGTTTTTCATCCGTTGCTGGCTCGTGCTTGCCGCTGGCTTATGATTCAAAGCAGCGAGGCATAACAAAAGCCGCAGATGGAGTTTATCTTTCAATCAGCCCATATTCTTTATCTAGGATTGCGATGATTTCCTGTTTTGGCTGATGACTCAGATGGATAGGTTGCCCCGTGATCTTTTCAGCAATACCCAAATAGGTCCGCGAGATATCCATTAATGCTTCCAGCGGTAAAGCATTGTCACGCGCGAGCGCTTCACGTTCAGGCATGCGATCTTTGTTGAGTAAAATGTCTGGGTCTGGGAAGTAGTTCAGCAAAAATTGGCGGAATCCCTCTTTGGAATTTTCGACAATCTTGCCTTGCTGATATTGCTGCGCATCCCAAATGCGTGATGAGTCAGGGGTGCCTACTTCATCCATATAGATCAGTTTTTGCTGTCCTTGCTGATCTGCTACGTAGCCAAATTCAAATTTGGTATCGACAAAGAGTTGTCCCACGCTTTTTAACGCTTCGCTGATCACAGCAAAACCTTGCTTGAGCAGAGTTTCGTAATGGTCAATATCTTGTGGTTGATTGAAGTTGAATGCTGCGTAATTGGCTTCAATATCTTGGCGCGAGATATTCACGTCATCGGCTTCTGGCACGCCGGGGATGCCGCGCAGAATACCTTTGGTTGACGGGGTCATCAGTAGCTCTGGCAGTTGACTGTCCTTCTCTAAACCTTCTGGTAGGGTAATACCACAAAACTCGCGCTCACCTTTGGCGTAAGCACGCCACATTGAGCCAGTAATGTATTGACGGCAGATGGCTTCAATTTTGATAGGACGGGCTTTTTGTACAATCCACACAAAAGGGTGAGGAATGTCGAGAATATGACTTTCCGCCAAACCATGTTGCTTGAACAGTTTGAACCAATGATTCGAGATAGCATTGAGCGCCGCACCTTTACCCGGTACACCATGGACACCGCCTTCCGCGTGCCAAATGCAATCGAAGGCTGAAATACGATCACTGATGACCATAATGGCCAGCGGGGCATCTTCTGCAACCGGATAACCTTTTTCTTTAATTAGGCGTCGGCTGTCTTGCTCAGTCAGCCAGTAAACCGAGCGAACTTTACCGCTATGTACTGGCTGATGGGTACGAATGGGGAGGTCGTCATTGACGGCAAGGACTTGATCTGCAAGGCTCATTGAGACATTCCTATCTGAATTCAAACATCGTTTTAGCGATTTCGCTGAGTGAAAAACCGCGGGCTGAGCGCATGATACCAGAACTAATTTATGCTGCCAGACAAAAAGCAAACGTTTGCTTAAATTTATCCCTGCCAGATTGTTTAAGTAAAGGTTGTTTATGGATCAGTGCAGTGAATGCGTGGTTTGCTTAATAAAAAACAGCTCACAGCCATGCTGCTTGGCAAAGTGCATCAACTGCTTTTGAGTCACGCTATCTATCGCATTGGATGCCACAATCGCACTGGCGGTTCGGCAGGCAATCGCCTTTGCGACAATCTCTGCTTCAGAGTGGCATGTTGATGCTTTGAGATGGATAACCTTGCCACAATCGATCTGATGCTCATGGAGTGATTGACGGTTTGGACGTTGACATTGAGCGGTATAGAGAATCCATTGTGAGCGCTCTGACAAACTGACCAGTCGCAGCATCAGGTTTGTCTCGCCCAGATCATTCTTTGCACATAATGCGCTGAGTGTGGGCGAGTTATGTAAGCCAAAATGTTTGAATTCAGTGTGTAGCATAATACTGTCTCTCCATACATGCTGTATGTAAATACAGTATTATTGGTTGGTTGTTTTTGCAACTGGTTTTTGGATAAAAAAAGCACAGAAATTCACGTTGCTACACGATGATTTTTTTATCTATTTGATTTGTATTAATTTTATTTCTTGTTGATAAAGGTGGAAAAAAAGTAGGGACATGCGGTTTTTGTGAGCAATGCCACGGAAGCCGTGCGGCGGCTTATACAGGTATGTGCGGAGAAAACAGAAAAAGCGCCAGAAGGCGCTTTTTCAAGTTGAAGGGGATGCAGTTTATCGAGCTGCTTGTTGTTTTTCTCGGAATGCCATCTCGGCTAAATTAAATTGCCTTACATCCATTCGGGCAAACTCATTGCAGTTTTCACAAGAATGATGTGCTTTACCATCCACATATTCATGTCTTGTCAGTAGTTTTGGCTGTTTACACCAATCACAGATGCCTTCTACGCTAAACATTGTCTTCTCTCCCACCTAAATCAGGCGTAAATTTCGCGCGGATTATGGCACGTCTAAATAAAAAAAGTTAACTATTTGTAATTATGGATGAGAAGGAGATCGATTGCGCATAGGCTGATTTTTCAAGCCTTGAGTCGGAATTTTCAGATGTTATGCTTGTTTCTGTAACGATTTATTAACTGAATCGATCACGATTTTTACCGCGCTATTTAAGCGCTTCATCTCTTCTTCGCTGCCATGCAGGTCAGGGTGATAAATTTTCGATAACTGTTTGTAGCGCAGCTTGATCATTTTGACGTCAGGCCGTTGGTTTTGGTGAAAACCCATTAAGGCGTAGGCCATCGCAACTTTTTGGCCGTTAAGGTCGCTGGTTTGGTTCTGTTGTAGCCGTTTACACTCTTGATAGAGATGGTCTAACTGCTGTTTTTGCCTTTTGATAATGAACTGTTGCTCTTTCCATTTCCCTTCGTAGTCAACGTATTTTACCGCGACGATATGGTTGCGTTGTCTGCGCCATATCATGCGGATCGTGATGATGATGAGTAATAAGATGAGCGCCACCAAAGTCGGCAATAGCCAATCACTGGTGATGGTTTGCGCTTCTTTATTAACGGGTAGTGCGCTGGCGGGGCGGGCAAGATCCCGATCAATCAGGTTATCCAATTGACCTATGCTGTTGAGCTGCCTTTCGCGTTGCTGATTGAATTTTTGTTCCAGTAAACGCGCGTATCCTTGCTCAGATTCTGGGTCCTGATTGGCGTTGACTCGATACCAAATCTCAGCCAGATCGAGCGCCGCAATCGCGGTGGGATGCTGTTCATACCACTTGGCTAAGGTCGTACCCGCTTGAGGATTTCCAGCCAGAGCTAGTTTGATAAGCCAATATTGGGCTTGCAGTGGATCTTTTTCCACTCCTTGGCCTGTCAGATATGCGTTGGCGACTTGTGCCATGGCGGGTGGATGGTTCAATTCAGCGGATTGTAAAAACCAGTAAAACGCTTCATTCAGGTTTTGTGGGGTGCTACTTCCGGTTTGATAAGTCAAAGCGAGTTGATATTGAGCTTGCGGATTTTGCTCTTGGGCAAGTTGGGTGAGTCTTGTGACATCATCAGCGGCCGCCAGTGGCAATGAAAACAGCAAAAACAGCCATAAACTCCGCAAACGCATGATCTTTCTTTCCCTGAAAATGAAACGTTCGGTCAATTCGCTGTTGAGTTGAAGTTGCAGCCGTTATGGCTGCAACTTCAAGCTAATGAGCGTTTAAACACTATTTGAGTGGCAGAATTTGAATCTCGACGCGGCGGTTACAAGCGCGTCCTTCTGCGGTGTTATTTGAGCATAGAGGGAAACGCTCACCATTACCACGAGCAATTGCACGCCCCGCTGCAACCCCTTGAGATAACAGGAATGAACGCACTGACTCGGCACGCTTCTCAGAAAGCACTTGGTTGGTGGTATCACTACCTGTGCTATCGGTATGGCCTTCAATCACTAAGCTGGTATCTGGGTATTCGACCAGAATACGCGCGACACCGCGTAAAGTTTTATGGATATAGCTATCCAGTTGGTAAGAGTTGCTGGTAAAGCCAATACCGTTTTCCATGCGTAGCATCAGTTGATTTTCACCTACGCGTACCACTTGAACACCAGAATCCAGTAATGCTTTGCGTAACTCTGCTTCTTGCTGATCAAAGTAGTATCCGATACCGCCGCCGACTGCAGCGCCCCCAGCTGCACCAATTAAGGCATGCTTACGGCGCTCTTTGGCATCGTCACCTGTCGCTAAACCAACGGCTGCACCGGCTAGGACGCCTAATAATGCACCTTTAGTGGTGGCGTTGGTTTCTGTTTCTCCGGTTGTCGCATTTTGGCGTTGGGTAGCCTGACAGCCAGACAAAGCGACGACTGCGGCTAACAGCAAAGTGGTTTTGTTCAACACATTCTCTCCGTTTATTGAATGATATTTCGCGCAATAGACGAGAATTCTCGTTCCCCGTCAATCAGTGGGGGGCGCATTTTACCAATCTCTTACAAATGCTTATTTGAGTAATTTTGGGGCTTGCGCGCCGTGAATCGGGCGATTGACTGAGACGCGGCGACCTTTTTTGAGTCCCGTCTCATAATCTTCCGTCAGATTTTTCATCGCTTCACGCAATTGCTGTTTGAAGGTTTCACGGTCGATATTCTCAAATTCCTTATCAATATAGCTATTGATTTTGTTCATGGAGTCTTCGTCCGGAGTGATGATGGGTAATTTTTCTAAAGCGCCTTCAATCCAGCCAGAAACAAACGAGTTAACTCGGCGTGTTACCTCCAGTGAAGAGGTTCCGGTTCCAGCAAAACTGTTACGGAATTGGCCTGTTTGCTCGTTCATTTCGCGATAGATAATGTCAAAAGCAAAAGCCGCGAAGATGGCACGATCTGCTTCTCCAATGAATTCAACGCGTTTTAAGCCTTTATGGTTGAGCAATACGGCTTCCACACCGAATCGGGTATTGATGCCTCGGATCACTCGCAAAATCCCAGAAGAAATGGCAGCCGGAAGCAAATGGGTCGACTGTGTCTTGCCCATTTTGATGAACTCGATATCGTCTTTGTCGAGACCATACTTGAGCATGAGGTTATGCGCCATTTTGATCGCGTTTGCGGCTTCATTAATATTGGCGGAATTACCTAGCTCAAGGCATTTGGCGATTTTTTTAAGGGCTTTTTGTTTATCCATTAGCAAGCAAAATAGATTCGGTACGGCTTAAGAAAAGTCCGACATTCTAGCGTTTTTGGCGGCTAAGGAAAAGGGAAGAGGCCATCTCTTACAAGATAGCCTGATACGCTAAACGATTTTTGAGAAGGGGTTAGATGCCGAGCTGATCCAACAAATCGGCAGACGCACTGTCTTCTTCGGAGTGGTTAGCAACTGAATGTGATTTTTGCTGTTTCTGTGTTGCGGCCAGAATATCGTCAGGGCTTTCATCTTCCTGAACGTCGAACTCTTCGAGTTGGATAAACTCGGTTTTGTCCATCGCCAGTTCAAGATAAAAGATGTTGTTATTGGCTGTTGAAAATGTCACACGTCGCGCCTGTGGACGATCAAGGTTGGTATCTACAGATAAAAGCACCTGTTTGTTCAATGAAAGCATCTTAGGCTGGTTCTGGGTAATGTTGGTTTGCAGCTCTTTACGCACTTTGTTGGTGAAGTCACCGACAAGCTGGTTCATCAGCTCACCCAATACATCGCCAACTTCATCGGAGGTGTGTAATACCGCGAGTTCTTCTTCTGGCATGCCCATGTTACGCATGTAATTGGTGTAAACCTCAAGCGCCGCTTTGGCAGTAAAGTTGATCACAACAAGGCCAGTAAAACCGCCATCAAACAACACAAAACAGCCGAAATCTGGTTTCAGCGAGGTTTTATTAATTTTTTGTACCATTGCGGAATAGTGGATCGGTGAATTCGTTGCGGACGTGAGAACCGTAGAAACCGATTGGCACAGCATGAGTAGGATATCTTCCGTTGTTACTATTTGATTTTTTTTCATCGTTTTTTCCATACAGTTCTAAATAAGCGAAATAACAGAATGGCTCGGTGATAACAAAGTTGAAAAAATTCTGTTTCACCGCATTCTGGCACTCAGATTCTGATTTGATCACCATTTTAAATGTTGTAAAGTGACCGAATTCAAAGATTACTCTTTAAAATCTAACAATAACCCAAAGCTGATTGGATCAGCGTAGTAGGGGCAGGAAGCAAATGTTACCAAGACTCCATCACCAATCCGACGTTGATCCGGTGGTTTTAACTTTTTTACACGAGTTAAAAACCGCAGGATTTACCGGCGATATTGAAACCCAATACTCCAGCCGTCTTGCGGTAGCGACGGATAACAGCGTCTACCAACAATTGCCTCAAGCGGTCGTACATCCTAAATCCACCGCTGATGTTGTTCTTATAGGAAAGATTAGTTCAAAACCAGAATTTGAGAGAGTGACTTTTTCACCTCGTGGTGGCGGTACGGGCACGAATGGTCAATCGCTGACTAAAGGGGTGGTCGTTGATTTGTCGCGGCATATGAATCGTATCCTAGAAATTAACCCGCAAGAGGGATGGGTACGAGTGCAGGCGGGGGTCATTAAAGATCAACTCAATGATGCGGTACGCCCACACGGTTTTTTCTTCTCTCCGGATCTTTCGACCAGTAATCGCGCGACGCTTGGCGGCATGGTTAACACCGATGCTTCAGGGCAAGGGTCGCTACAATATGGCAAAACGTCGGATCACGTACTCTCGCTGCAAGCGGTATTTGCCGATGGTTCTTTGCTGGAAACCGATCTCTCGCAAGGTTTGCCTGCTCCCAATACGTTTGCTGCGCAAGCGATGCAAGTCACGGAGCAGGTTTGCCGCACCAAACGTAAGCAAATTGTCGCGAAATTTCCGCCGCTCAACCGCTTTTTGACTGGATACGATTTAAAAAATGCCCTAAATGAAGCCGAAGATCGCTTTGATATCACGCGGGTGTTGTGTGGTGCAGAAGGCTCACTGGCGTTTATTACCGAAGCTAAACTCAATTTAACGCCTATCCCCAAAGCACGCACGTTAGTGAATGTGAAATACGACAGCTTTGATTCTGCACTGCGTAATGCGCCTTTAATGGTTGAAGCGAAAGCTTTGTCGGTAGAAACCGTTGACTCGAAAGTGCTCAATCTTGCCAAAGAAGACATTATTTGGCACAGCGTAAAAGACTTGCTGACTGATGTGCCTGGCAAAGAGATGCAAGGCATCAATATGGTCGAATACGCAGGCCAAGACAGCGCGCAGATTAATCAGCAAGTCGCACAATTAACCGCGCGCCTTGATGAGATGATGGCCAACCAACAAGCGGGAATTATTGGCTATCAAGTCTGTAGTGATTTAGCGAGCATCAACCGCATTTACAATATGCGTAAAAAAGCGGTGGGCTTGCTCGGTGCAGCCAAAGGCCGCGCTAAACCGGTTGCCTTTACCGAAGATACCTGTGTGCCGCCTGAGAACTTAGCCGATTTTATCGTTGAATTTCGCGCGCTGCTCGATTCCAAAAATCTGGCGTATGGCATGTTTGGGCATGTGGATGCGGGCGTATTGCATGTGCGTCCTGCGCTTGACTTGTGCGATCCCAAGCAAGAATTGTTGATGCGTGAAATCTCCGATCAAGTGGTTAAGCTCGTCGCTAAATATGGCGGTTTGATGTGGGGGGAGCATGGCAAAGGCTATCGTTCGGAATATGGCCCTGAATTTTTTGGTGAGGAGCTGTTCACTGAACTGCGTCGTGTGAAAGCGGCGTTTGACCCGCACAATAAGATGAATCCGGGCAAGATTTGTACCCCACTTGATACACCGTTTGAGCTGGTGAAAGTCTCCGACACTAAACGTGGTTTTTACGATCGCCAAATCGACGTCAAAGTGCGCGACAGCTTTAAGCAAGCGATGGAGTGTAACGGTAACGGTTTGTGCTTTAACTACGAAACTAGCTCCCCGATGTGTCCTTCAATGAAGGTGACGGCGGATCGTCGCCACTCGCCGAAAGGGCGCGCAGGATTAGTGCGAGAATGGTTACGTCAACTGACGGAGCAGGGTATTGATATCCTCGATCTTGAAAAAGCCACGCTCGAATCCTCGCCAACAATTAAATCTATGCTAGATCGGGTTCGTCATGCTTTTAGCAAAGATAAAGAGTACGACTTTTCGCATGAAGTGTACGAAGCGATGAATGGTTGCTTGGCCTGTAAGGCCTGTGCAAGCCAGTGTCCGATTAAGGTGGATGTGCCCAGTTTCCGTTCGCGTTTTCTGAATATCTATCACAGCCGTTATCCGCGCCCAGTCAAAGATTATTTAGTCGCGAATATCGAAACCTTATTACCTGTGATGGCGAAGGCTCCGCAACTGGTGAATAGTGTGTTAGCACAATCTTCGGTGCAAAAATTAACCGCTAAAACGGTGGGTTATGTTGATGCGCCTCTCTTGTCGGTACCAACACTCGCACAGCGTTTACGCCGTCATCCCGTCGTCCTGTTTGATATGCAGCGTTTGGCGGGGTTATCGCAAGAAGAGCGCGAGCAACATGTGTTGATCGTGCAAGATCCGTTTACCAGTTATTACGATGCGGATGTGGTCGAAGATTTTGTCGCCCTGCTGCTTAAATTAGGCAAAAAACCAGTATTGTTGCCGTTTAAACCCAATGGCAAAGCGCAACATATTAAGGGCTTTCTACGCCAATTTCGTTCGACGGCAGCGAATTCCGCGGCATTTCTGACTCAAGTGGCGGATCTCAATATTCCGCTCGTGGGTGTAGATCCTGCTTTGGTGCTTTGCTATCGCGATGAGTATGTTGAAATATTAGGCAAAGAGCGCGGTGAGTTTTCGGTTCTGACGGTTCATGAATGGCTCAAACCACGCCTGTCGCAGTTTACGCCTCAAGTAACCGATGCACAGCCTTGGTACTTATTGGCGCACTGTACGGAGAAAACTAAGCTGCCGAATGCGGAAAAAGAGTGGGTGGAAATCTTCCGCCACTTTGGTACGCAGCTCAATGCGGTGGCGGTAGGGTGCTGTGGTATGGCGGGTACCTTTGGTCATGAGGTGGATAAATTAACCATGTCTCGCGATATTTACGATTTGAGTTGGCAACCCGCATTAGCGTCGCTACCGAAAGAGCGCTGTTTGGTCACCGGTTACTCGTGTCGTAGCCAAGTGAAACGGTTTGAGCAAATCAAACCTAAGCATCCGTTGCAGGCTCTGTTACACTTGCTATAAACAGAATGCCCAGTGACTCCACTGGGCTTTTTCATTCAGTTGAATTGAGGTGATTATGAAAAACTTAGAATTAAAGGTTCCTCCAGTCGCGGTTTTTCTGGTGGCCTTGGCGCTCATCCATCTCTCTTCCATCCTCTTTCCAACATTAACCATTACACTACCGTGGCCAAGCCTAGTCATGGCGCTCTGTTTTTGCAGCTCAGGTTTCTGGGGGATTGCTGGTTTGTTGGAGTTTCGTCGTTTTAAAACGACGGTGAACCCCATGGCTCCGGATCTCGCGGCCACTGTGGTAGACAGCGGCGTTTTTGCACTCAGCCGCAATCCTATGTATCTCGGCTTACTGCTCCTGCTGTTTGGGCTTGCTTACTGGCAAGAGAACGCTCTTAGCTTGGTGATAGTTGGCGGTTTTTTGCTGTACATGAATCAATACCAAATCGAGCCTGAAGAGCGGATTCTAGAAGCCAAGTTTGGCGAAGCTTATCTACATTACAAAAAGCGAGTGAGACGCTGGTTGTAATGTCCGATTACTTAGCATTTTTAGCTAAAATTCACATATTTGTGAAAAAGAGTTTGAAACATTTCTGGGGTTTATAGATTTGTGCGTAGGATAACCTTCCTACTTGACGTTGCAGTGGTAGTGGCTGGCGTGCGGCGCAATTTGTTCCCAACAAACTTGTCAATGACTTGTCGCCTACCTATCGTTCCAAGTCGTTGGGATATAACGAGCTATCAAATGATAATTTCTGATTAATGAAAGGATTGAGTTGTGCATCAGGTTTCTAAATTGCTGTCGTGTTTTATCGGTTTTTCTCTTTTCTCTACACTGCTCTATGCGGAATCCACAGCAGATATTTCATCTCGTATTATTAATGGTTCGAATGCAAACTCTGCCGAATGGCCATCGATTGTGGCTCTGGTTAAACGCGGTGCAGATGCTTATCAAGGGCAATTTTGTGGCGGTAGTTTTTTAGGTGGACGATATGTCTTAACCGCTGCTCACTGTTTTGATAGTCGTAGTGCTGCTAGTGTGGATGTGATTATTGGTGCTTATGATCTGAATAACTCTTCTCAAGGAGAAAGGATTGCCGCGCAAAAAATTTACCGTCATTTGAGTTATAGTCCCAGTAACTTATTGAATGACATTGCGATTGTCGAGTTAGCACAAACCAGTAGTTTGCCTGCCATCACTTTAGCGGGTCCTGCAACACGCACGTCTTTACCAGCATTAACCCCTTTAACAGTGGCTGGATGGGGGATTACCGTGCAATCAAAACCGCCACAATTTACTCCGATACTACAAGAAGTGGATGTTGACCTGGTTTCGCAATCGCTTTGCCAAATAGTCATGCAGCATGGAATTTCCTCTGATCCTAATTCGACCAACTTTTGTGCCGCTCGTCTTACGAAAGATTCATGTCAGGGAGATTCTGGTGGCCCAATTGTAGTTAAAACGGGTCGAGAGCAGCTGGGTATTGTGAGTTGGGGGGATGAACAATGCGCTAAAACAGGCACTTATGGTGTGTATACCAACGTCAGTTATTTTCGTGATTGGATCACAAAGCACACTAACCAGCTTAGCTATGATCAAGTCGCCAATCTCGGTATTCGTCCATTAGGTAAAGTGAGTCAATCATTTACATATACCAACCTTGATGCTAATGCGCTGACCTATACAGGAAACACATTCTCAAGTCTGCCCGCTGATTTTAGTGTGCTATCCGATGGGTGCAGTACTAAAGTGACGTTAGCCACAGGTGAAAGTTGTAGTGTAGAAGTGGCTGTTGATGCGCAACACTACCGTCAATATCAGTATGACTTTGAGTTGATCTTTAGCTATGCGGGAGGTTCTAAACGTGCAACGTCTCGTATTCAACTGGATACTTCGCCTTTTGCCCCAAGTGCCTCTTCTGGCGGTTCCATCGGCTGGTTTGGTTTGCTGCTTTTGGCTCCATTGTGGATGAGACGGAAAACCGCTTGATTACCTATCCGAGATAAAAAATAACCCGCTATCCGCGGGTTATTTTTTTGCATTAGATTTAGATGCTCTACGAATTATGCCGCTTGCTCAATCTGGCTAAGGAAGGCTTCTTTGCGCTCATTGAAACGGTTGACGAGATCATCGATTTCCGCTTGGTCGTAAGGTTTTAAACCGCTGGCAACCATACGTTTTAGGCCTTTACCGACCACTTGTCCTTCATCTTTAAACACGAAGTTGAGTGTCACTAAGCCGCGTTTGCCATCCACATCAAAGGTCGCGCCCGCAAACTCTACTTCTGGATGGGTGAGATCAAGGCGGGTAAATTCCACTTCCATCGATTCATAAATCACCAGTGGACGCTGGCAGTTGATCATCATCTGCTGCTCTTCCATCAACGGCACCATGATGTGCGGGAAGTTCATGCCAGAAAACTGCACATAGCTGGTCACCACATGCTCAATAAAAGCAGGGTTGCGGTTGACTTCACCTTCACGTGACATGTGCAGATACTCTTTGCCGCTGGCATCCACGACTGCGCTTTCACGCTGACACTTATTTTCAATGTGCAGAGCAACGCCATCACTCACCATGCCAGAGAAATCAAAACGCATCTTTTGGCTAATGCCTTCTTTTTGCAGCAATACAGCAAACAGCAGATCGCCCGGTACGCAGAAACGTTTACTATCTTCGTCATGGATGGGGTTGAAATCACCCGCGACCAATTTGGCAAAGTGGCTAGCCTGTTGGCGAGTAAATTGAAATTGGTGCTGTTGATTTGAATGGTATGCAGTCAGGAACATGGTTATCGCTATCTCAACTAAACTGCGCGCATTATAGGACAGAATCTTACAATCATTGGTCTATCCAGTGGAGATGTTCTTTTACCACTTCAAGTGATTTAAGTATAAGAGCCCCATAGGGCTCTTGAAATGTTGATTTGTCAGTCACTTAGTGCTGGCTTGGTAGCAGCTGATCGGGCATTAAACGGTTGTGTACGGCAAGTTGCAGCAGAGCATTGGCTTTTTCGATATCCGGCGCAAAATAGCGGTCTTTATCGTAAAACGGTACTTTTTCACGCAGTATCTGCCTTGCTTCCTCAATGCGTGGTGAGGACTTCAATGGTGCACGAAAATCCAATCCTTGTGCTGCTGCAAGGTATTCCACCGCCAAAATACCACGAGTATTTTCGCCCATGTCACGCAGTCTGCGTGCGGCAAACGTCGCCATGGAAACGTGATCTTCTTGGTTGGCTGAAGTGGGTAAACTGTCGACTGATGCAGGATGCGCGAGGGTTTTGTTCTCACTGGCTAAGGCAGCTGCCGTGACTTGCGCAATCATAAAGCCGGAGTTCACCCCACCATTGTCGACCAAAAAGGGCGGTAGTTTGCTCAGCGCACTGTCAATCAGCAGTGCCATGCGGCGCTCGGAGAGGCTGCCGATTTCAGCAATCGCCAGCGCCAAATTATCCGCAGCCATGGCGACAGGTTCAGCATGGAAGTTGCCGCCTGAGATGATGTCGCCATCCTCGGCAAACACGAGTGGGTTATCAGAAACAGAGTTGGCTTCGACTTCCAACACCTCAGCTGCACTTCGAATTTGCTGCAAGCAAGCGCCCATCACTTGTGGTTGGCAGCGCAGAGAGTAAGGATCTTGCACTTTTTCACAATTGCTGTGGGATTGGCCAATTTCGCTGCTGACATCGAGCAGGTGACGATACGCCGTTGCAGCATCCATTTGGGTTCGGTGCCCACGCACGCGGTGGATACGCGGATCGAAGGGGCGACGGCTTCCCAGAGCGGCTTCGACCGACATCGCACCGCACACAGTGGCGGATGCAAACAGATCTTCAGCCACAAACAATCCTTCGAGCGCAAATGCGGTCGAGGCTTGAGTGCCATTGAGTAGCGCGAGCCCTTCTTTAGGGGCGAGGGTAATTGGCTCTAGTCCCGCAATTTTCATCGCTTCCAGACCGGAAATGATTTTGCCGTTGTAACGGGCTTGGCCTTCGCCGAGCAACACTGTGCTCATGTGCGCCAGCGGCGCAAGATCACCCGATGCGCCAACCGAGCCTTTTTTCGGTACGCAAGGATAAATCTGGTTATTGACGAGCTCGATCAAAGCTTGGATGACTTCAAGACGGATACCAGAATAGCCACGCGCCAAGCTGTTGATTTTAAGTAGCATCATCAAACGAACGGTTTCATCCGACATCAGCTCACCGATGCCCGCAGCATGAGAAAGCACGATGCTCTTTTGCAGCGTTTCCAGATCTTGCGGGGCAATTTTGGTGTTGGCGAGCAAACCAAAACCAGTATTGATGCCGTACACGGTACGTCCTTCGCTGATCACTTGTTCGACGACTTGGGCGCTTTCGGCAATCGCCGGAATCGCTTCTGGATCGAGGGATAACACCACGGGTGAGCGGCTCACTTGACGCAACTGTTTTAAGCTGAGTTGGCCGGGTTTGATCATCAGGTGCAACATGGTTTCTTTCCTCACTTGAGTTTGGCCAGCTCAGCGTTGAGCATAGGTAAGTCGAGTTTTTGTTGCTGCGCGCAGCGTTTGGCAATCTCATAGCCCGCATCAGCGTGGCGCATTACGCCTGTGGCTGGGTCATTGTGCAGTACACGAGCGATACGTTCGGCGGCATCATCACTGCCATCGCAGCAAATCACCATACCGGAATGCTGTGAGAACCCCATACCAACGCCACCACCGTGGTGCAGAGAAACCCAAGTGGCTCCGCCTGCGGTGTTGAGTAGGGCATTGAGCAGTGGCCAATCAGAGACTGCATCTGAACCATCCAACATGCCTTCGGTTTCGCGGTTCGGGCTGGCGACTGAGCCTGAATCGAGGTGATCACGACCAATCACGATTGGCGCTTTGAGCTCGCCATTTTTCACCATTTCGTTAAAAGCTAAGCCTAAGCGAGCGCGATCTTTTAAACCGACCCAGCAAATACGGGCAGGTAAACCTTGGAAGTGGATTCGCTCACGCGCCATATCCAGCCAGTTATGCAGATGTGGGTTGTCAGGGATCAGCTCTTTGACTTTTTGATCGGTTTTGTAAATGTCTTCCGGATCGCCAGAGAGTGCCGCCCAACGGAAGGGACCTATCCCTTCACAGAAGAGTGGACGAATATAGGCCGGCACAAAACCGGGGAAGTCGAACGCATTGGCAACACCTTCTTCCAGCGCCATTTGGCGAATGTTATTGCCATAGTCCAGCGTCGCAGCGCCGCGAGTTTGCAAATCAAGCATGGCGCGCACTTGGATCGCCATCGAAGCTTTGGCAGCTTTGACGACTTCAGCTTCATTTTGTTGACGCATCTGTGCAGCTTTTTCCATGCTCCAGCCGAGTGGCAAATAGCCATTGAGTGGATCGTGTGCCGACGTTTGATCTGTCACCACATCAGGGGTGATGTTGCGTTTGACTAATTCGGGGAAGATGTCAGCGGCATTACCCAGTAAGCCGACAGAAATTGGGCGATCGGTATCGGCGATCATCGCCAGCGCTTCATCAAGCGTGTTGGCTTTTTTGTCGACATAACCGGTGCGCAGACGATAGTCGATGCGCGATTCATCACATTCCACCGCAATCATCGAGAATCCTGCCATCGTCGCCGCTAAAGGTTGCGCGCCGCCCATGCCGCCCAATCCGCCAGTCAAAACCCAACGGCCTTTGGCATCGCCATTGAAATGCTTTTTCGCAACCGCGACAAAGGTTTCGTAAGTGCCTTGCACTATGCCTTGTGAGCCAATGTAAATCCAAGATCCCGCCGTCATCTGGCCGTACATCATCAAGCCTTGTTTATCGAGCTCGTTGAAATGCTCCCAGTTTGCCCAGTGTGGTACTAAGTTGGAGTTGGCAATCAACACGCGTGGCGCATTTTTGTGGGTGGGGAAAACCCCCACCGGTTTACCCGATTGCACCAGTAAAGTCTGGTCATCTTCGAGGCGCTCCAGCACTTCGACGATTTTGTCAAAGCACTCCCAGTTACGCGCCGCGCGGCCAATGCCACCATACACCACCAGTGCATGAGGGTGTTCGGCCACATCGGGGTCGAGGTTATTCATCAGCATGCGAAGTGGGGCTTCAGTGAGCCAAGATTTGGCGCGCAGCTGTGTGCCACGAGGGGCGCGAATGGTGCGCTGAGTGTCCAGTCTTGTTCCTTGTGCAGATGACTGTGTCATGTTGAGACTCCTTTTGATTCACGGGTGACGGATGGATTGCACTTGTTCGGCCATGGCGTTAGCAATGTCCCAACACAAACGAGCGGCTAAGCGCGCGGTGTGCTGATCAATATCGAAACTTGGGTTGTATTCGGCGATATCGGCAATCATCAGTTTGTTTTTGTAATGAAGAATTCGGTCGAAATAGGGGGCAAGCGCTTCTAGGCTCACACCGCGCGCGGCAGGCGCACTGACGCCGGGCGCACTGGCCGCCGGAAACACGTCCAGATCAATGGTGAGATAGAGGTAATCACAATCATCAATAAAGTGTTGTAATTGAGTCAGGTGATCCTTGAGTGACAAAGGCGAAAAGGCTTTATCTTCAACATACCAAACCCCTAGCTTATCTGCGCGTTCAAACAGTGCGGGCGTGTTGCTGGCGCGGCTCACTCCCAAGCAGGCGTAATGAAAATCCCAACCTTGCTGCTGGCAAAAATGGTGGATTTGATTAAACGGCGTGCCTGAGCTTGGGCGCACTGGTGCTAATTCTGATTCAAATGTTCGTAAGTCAAAATGCGCATCAAAATTGATGATGCCGATCCGTGGTTGCTTTACGCCTGTTGCTAGAAAATGTTGTGCTAAACCCTGAAAGGTTGCCCAAGCAATCTCGTGTCCGCCGCCGAGCACGATGGCCCGCGCGTGAGGCAAAGCCTGTTGAATCACTTGCGCGCATTCTTGCTGAGCTTGCTCTAATTCATCACCCTCACAACGAATGTTGCCCAAATCGTAAATGGGGATGGGATGGTGCCACGCGAGATTGGCTAGCGCTTGCTTAATAAGGCTGGGCGCGTGCTTGGCTCCGGTGCGACCTTTGTTGCGTTCCACACCCGCATCACACTCAAAACCGATCAACGCCACACCCGGCTCTTGGTTCGCTAGCTCGCCCACTTGAATGGGACAAGCGATATGGTGCACACGACGCCCGGCTTGACCATCTTCGGGATCATGGCGGCCTTGCCAAGTGTGCTCAGTGGTGAAATTAGGATTCATAGCTCAGCTCTCCATTAACTATGCGAGCATGCAGGCGAGAAACGCCGACTTGATAGCTCAGCTCGGCAGGATGTTCGATATTCCAAATCGCCAAATCAGCATCGTAGCCTTCTGCGATTTGTCCACGGTTTGCGGGGTAACCCAAGGCTTGCGCTGCATGGCATGTCACTGCGCGTAGAGTCTCTTCTGGCGTTAGGTCAAACAAGGTACAGCCCATATTCATCATCAGGGACAAATCGGCAAATGGTGAGGTGCCGGGGTTTAAATCGGTAGAGATGGCCATGGGTACGCGATATTGGCGCAGCCATTCAATCGGCGGCTTTTGGGTTTCGCGCAAAAAGTAGAATGCACCGGGAAGTAAGGTGGCAACCGTGCTCGATTGCGCCAATGCTTTCACGCCCGCTTCATCAAGATATTCGATATGGTCAACGGAGAGCCCACCCATGCGAGCGGTGAGTGCGCTGCCGCCTAAGTTGGAAAGCTGCTCGGTATGACCTTTGATTTGCAAGCCATGCGCTTGCGCAGCATGAAACACGCGTTCAGTTTGCGCCACGCTAAAGCCAATCGACTCACAAAACACATCTACGCTGGTGGCCAGTTGCTCTTCGGCAACCCGAGGAATGATCTCTTGGCAAATATGCGCGATATAGTCATCACTACGGCCTTGAAATTCAGGAGGTAGTGCGTGCGCGGCAAGTAATGTGGTGGTGATTTTGACGCGGCGATGCTGCTCAAGCGCTTTGGCGGCGCGCAGCATTTTCAGCTCATCCTTGAGCGTTAAACCGTAGCCAGATTTCACTTCAACGGAAGTGACACCGCTACGCAGCAGGCCATCCAAACGCGGTAGCGCGAGTTCGATCAACGCTTCTTCACTGGCCTTACGAGTGGCATTCACGGTAGAAAGAATGCCGCCACCTTGAGCGGCGATGGTTTGGTAGGGCACACCTTGTAAACGCAGCTCGAATTCGTTGGCGCGGCTGCCGGCATAAACCAAATGGGTGTGGCAATCAATCAATCCCGGTGTGACTAATTTGCCGGCACACGAGATAGGATGCGCATCGCTGGGAAGGTCAATATGTTGGCCAATGTGTTGAATGCGCCCCTGCTCAATGATGAGGGTTTGCGGCTCGGTTATCTGATAACCTTGCACGCCCGGTTGCATGGTTACTAAACGCGCTTCGGTCAACACACAATTCATCGCTTTCCATCCAGATATCGATATTTCAAATGTATATACAAATAAATAGTGGAAAGCGTGAAAGTTCGCAACTTGAATGTTGCGAAAATGTGATCATGTGGGGCTATTGGCTGAACAGAATTTTCGAGCTGAGTTTATAGCGCGAACCCGGATGATAGAGCAGGGCTGAGCTCACCAGCTTGTCACCACTCCAAGTACGGCGATTGAGTAGCAAGCAAGGTTCATTAGCCGCAAGTGCAAGGGCTTGTTTGACATGCGCATCGGCCACAATGGCTTCTACAGTATGTTCAATCGCGCTCAGTGGACAGTTTTGCGACAAATATTGGTTGGGCGTAATTTGGGTAAAATCTTGATCCAAATAGTGTGGCACCGAACGGCTATTCACCCAACGCACTTCCAGTTGCATCGGGATGTCGTTAGCGTAGTGAATGATTTCACTGTAAAACACTGGGCTTCCCACCATTACACCGAGCTTGATGGCGACAGCTTCATCGGCGCTTAGCGCACGCTGTTCAACCACTTTATTGTGATACTGCTTACCGCGACTGAGGATTTCATCGGCGATGTTGCGAATATCCAGCAAAGGCGATTCGGCTTTCTCTTCTGCCGCACAAACAAAGGTGCCTAAACGTGGGCGGCGCTGTAATTTCCCTTCACTGACCAGATCGCGCAGCGCTTTGTTGACCGTCATGCGGCTGACACCAAATTGCTCGGTTAACTCCAATTCAGTGGGGGTACGATAACCGACTGGCCAACGACCCGACTCGATGTTATCGAGCATAAATTGTTTGATTTGCAGATAGCGTGGAGACAAGTTTCAACTCTTTCAAAAAATCATTTGCATAGACAAATCATTTCTTTGAAATCGAAGTTTTGCAACTTTTTGTGTGTAAGTTGCCACATTGCGCAGATTTTACTGAGTGATAACGCCTACAAGCGATAGCGATAACTGATGTGCAGCGCAATATCCGTGCTGTTATCGGTGCTGAAGACGTTTTCAGTTAACGCAAGCTCCAAGGCGCTGGATGGCATTACGTAGCGATAACCCAGCACATATTCTGTTGCGGGTTTCTCAAGCTCCTTGGGGCTTTCCACTGTGCCTTGATAAAAATGAAAAGAGCTAAACAAGTGGTGCTTGGTATTGAGTTGGTACTCATAACCCGCTGCCACAGTGAGGGTCGATTTTTTCGTTGGTAGCGTGCCTGTCGCACTATTGTGATGAACTACGCCAAGCAGGCCATAAATTCGATGCGCGTCCTGCTGATAGGTGTAGTTCAGTTGCAGTGCTTGCTCAAAACGGTTTAAGCGTAATAAGCCATTTTGGTTGTAATAGAGCGTAGCACCGAGTGAAAGACCATGCTGCTCTGAAGTGTGGATTTGGTACTGAGTGTAAACAGAAAACGCGCTGCTGAGAGTGGAGCCAGAAAAGTCATCCCACGCAATCTTGTGCTCTGGAACGGCAATATGAAAACGGTGTTTATCAACACTATCACGCCCATTTTGATCCAGACCAAACAGGTCATGAAAGCCCATGGTCAGCGAATCCAACTGGTTATCCCACGCCTGACTAAACCGATAGCTCAGCTCCGCCTGCCAACGGGGTGCAAACTGCCATTTAAGACCTAAGGTGAACTGGTTTTGGTAGAAATCTCCCTCATAACCCGGACTATCACTCCAGATACTGGCAGCAGAAAATCCACCAAACAGCTCTTGGCTATCCAGCGGGAGTGAAAATCCGTCGCGTAGCTGTGGAGTAAGGGAATGGCTGGCGAGAGGCGCTTGGGCGTAATTGATGAATGGCCCGTAACGGTATTCGTTAGCCAGACTAGGAAAAGCCACCAGAGTACAAATAAGGCTAAGCAATGGGATGAATCGCATCGTCTAACTCACAGTTTGATTGCACTTGAGTTAAGTTTAGCGGAATTTTTTGTGATAAGGCTTGGGTTTATGTCTCAATCTAACATCTTGGAATGTCAATAAAGAGCAACGCCAGCTCGAAAGCTGGCGTTGAGAAGTTTAGTCACGCTTCCACAGCATATGGCAAAACTTCTGATCTGGGTCACGACTGATCAACATACGGGCGAACACATCGTCCAGCACATCATTTTCTTCGTTCACCAGACCAATGCGTACTTCGGCATAGATTTCTTTATCGACTTCGAAACCCACTTGGTCATCCCAGTCATCGCCGACATCGACCAGCTCAGCCGCGCCGCGATCATCAAACTGCGCCGTGAACAGAATCACGTCAGCAGGTTCGAGGTTATCTGGCGCCATTTCCAAGAAAATGTCGTATGCGGTATCAATGGTGTCGTCGATAGAAATAAGCTCAGCCATAAGATTACGCTCGGTTCATGAATTTGCGTTCAGCAGTATTGATAACGATACGATCGCCCGTTGCAATGTACTCTGGAACTTGAACCACTAATCCAGTTGGCATACGCGCTGGTTTAGTACGAGAAGAGGCCGAAGCACCTTTGATTGATGGATCCGTCTCTTCAATCACCATTTCAACAGAAGATGGCAGTTCAATCGCAACCGCTTCACCGTCAACCAATACTACGCTCATGCCTTGAATTTCTTCAGTGATGAACAGCAGTTCGTCTTCGATTTCATCTTTCTTGAAGTTGTATGGGGTGTAGTCGTCATTGTTCATGAAGACATACTCATCGCCATCAATGTAAGAGAAAGAGATCGGACGTTTGTTCATTTCTACGGTATCCAGAACGTCATCAGATTTGTAACGCTCATCTACGCGTGCGCCTGTGTTTAGGTCAGTACAACGTAGTTTGTAGATTTTAGAACCGCCGCGGCCACCAGGAGTGGTCACTTCGATATCTTTGATCAGCAGAGTCTTACCGTTAGAAATGATGGCAAAACCTTTTTTGAGTTCACTTGCCTTTGGCATGAAATATATCCTTCGTGTAAAAAGTGGCAGCATTATAACTAAAGGAAGGGGAGAAAAGGAATATCTCTCCCCCTGCTACGTGACGTGGTGCGTGCACCGTGGCTAAGAATTAAGGTTTGACTGGTTGATTGCTCGCCAGTGGGGTAAGTCTACTATTGATTGATGGTCACGCATCATAGAACATAAGGCCTGTGCAAATTAAACGAGTATGGAGCGGTATGACTCTGCCGGTGATTGACCCCAAGCAACCTTTTCAACCTGAATATCAAAATGCGATTGCCGATTTGGTGCGCTTTTGGCGCGCAGGGGCAGGGCAGGCATTACACAGCATTTACCTCTACGGCAGTGTGGCGCGAAAAACGGCCAAGCCGAATCGCTCCAACCTCGATGTCGTGGTAGTGACCTATGGCTCTTTTGAAGAAAACCGCGCGACCTTAATCAACACCATCCGTTGGCGTTTTCAAAAAAGCTACCCGTGGATCACCGATGTCTCCTTTAAGATCGCAGCCGTTGAGGAAGTGGCGACCTTAGAGGCGATTTTTTCTTGGGGTTTCATGCTGCGCCACTGCTGTGTTTGTGTGTATGGCGATAATCTGGCCGAATGTTTTGGCCATTACGAGCCAAGCTGGGAAATTGCTAAGCATTGGAATATGGATGTGGGGGATTGGCTTGCCTATTACCGAGATAAAATTGCCAAAGCCGCAACCGAGCAAGAACAGATCATGGCTCAGCAGATGGTGGCCAAAAAGCTACTGCGTGCCAGCTATTCGCTGATTATGTACCGCGACAAGCAGTGGTTTGATGACCCGATCGAATGCGGTACCCATTTCCTACGCTATCACCCAGAGAAGCAGCTTGAAATTGACCGCCTTGGCTTGCTACTAAAACCCCGTGCAATTCCCAAACGCTCGGTGGTTGGTTTACTCGATAGTTTTGGCCCTTGGCTGGTGTCTCAATATCAAAAAACCGAGTTTCGAATTGGTTAGTCTTTTTTGAGAATAAGCAGTAAGTATAAGTTTTAACCGCTGAATCATTTATTGATAAAGAAATTAGTGTGCTAAGTTTTTAATACGCGTCACTTGAGCCTCTTTAGCATGCTGAGTTTTAATAAGTACTTACCTACGGTGAGAAAAAATGAATTAACCAAGGTTTCTCAATACCTTGTTTCAGCGATGCATTCGATTCGTGAAGGGATGGTGTGGCTGATCCCGTGCTTAATGATCTCTTCCTTTGTCCTGTTTATTGCCAGCATGGGCGAGCTGTTTAGCGGTGGCCGTCCTGAATGGGTTTTGATTTTGTATCGCGCGAACCAAGTGATCGCCGAAACCTTTCCTTATTTGATGACGGCCACCATCTCATATCTGCTGGCCATGCATTGGCATTTGCCACGTCCCCCGATTGCGCTATTGAGCATCATTTATTTGGTGGTCTCCTCAGCTTCGGTGAGTGCCGAGAATAATTTGCCAACGTTTCAAATCATCACAGCACTGATCACACCGATTTATGCTATTCCGCTGATAGCTTGGTTGATGCGTTATCCGGTCTTACACTTAACCCACTCAAACAGTGCTGGCAGCATAGTACGTGAGTCACTCAATCTGGTGTTGCCTGCGGCACTGACGGCCATGGTTGTGGTGGGCATAAATTTAATTTTATTTGGCCCGATCACTCGTCAGATCTTTGCAAGCTTGATGCATTTTGATTATGCCAATGACCCTTATTCCTTCGGCTTAACATTCGCCAGCCTAAACTCGCTGCTTTGGTTTTTCGGCATCCACGGTTATTACGCTTTATTACCTTTAGTGGAATTATTGCAAGAAGCGAGTCGGCTGTCCGAGTCCTATTTTTTGATCGGTGAAACCGCCCCTTATCCAATGAATTTATCTTTTATGGGCACGTTTGTGTTTATCGGAGGCAGCGGTGCAACCTTTTCTTTAGCTTTAGCTATCCTATTGTTCGGAAAACAGAAAAACATTCGCTTGCTCGCGATTGCCAGTCTTCCGATCGGGCTGATTAATGTGAATGAGATTTTCCTATTTGGTTTGCCTCTGATCCTCAATCCGCGTTTATTCTTCCCCTTTCTCCTCGCACCTATGGTGAATGTGATGGTATCACTCTGGGCGGTAGAGTCCGGTTGGGTCGCGTACCCGAGTGTTTCAGTGCCGTTCAATAGCCCGATTTTTCTCAATGCTTGGATTGCGACTAGCGGTGACTGGAATGGATTACTCCTGCAATTGGTCAATATTGTTCTCGGTTGTCTCTTATATTTGCCCTCGGTGCTGCGTCTTAATGAACAATATGGTCAGCAAACGATTCGAATTCCTTCGTTGGATACTATGTATACTCGCCGTCAAGAAGAGGCGGCTCATCTGCAAGATGATCCCATTGCGTTGGCGCAGAAACGGGAGCGTGAGCAGCTTAAAGTTGAACAGCAACTACAGATGATGAGCAGCAAAGAGTTTTGTTTGGAGTATCAACCGCAAGTTTGCCACCGAACAGGACAAGTGATTGGTTGTGAGGCATTAATTCGAGCCAAAGATCAACAAGATAACATACTATCACCGGCAGCCTTTTTACCTTCCCTTGCCAAAGCAGGGTTGATGAAAGAGATGGATTTATGGGTGGTGAAACACGCTACGCGTGATGTTCGCAAGCTAACGGATGTCGGAGTTTATGTACCTGTCAGTATTAATCTGACGGCAGAAACCTTGATGAATTTGACCGTAATGGCTCAGATTGAAGAGATCATTCGCCCAGTGGCAGGATTAATCCATATTGAGCTGACGGAAGAAAGTTTACTGGCGGATGAACAGCGTTTGACTTGGGTGTTTAATCAACTCCATCAATTAGGTGTCAAAATTTACATTGATGATTTTGGTACTGGTTACTCTTCTCTCAGCTATCTGCACCGTTTTGATGTCGATGGGATCAAGATTGATCGCTCTTTCGTGCTAGCTTTGGCCTCTGAAAAAGGGCGCAAAGTGTTTGCGAATTTACAGCTCGTGGCTCATTCCCTTGAATTGGAAACGATCGTCGAAGGGGTCGAAACTCAAGAGCAATTAGAAGCGATGGGAGATGAATACCCTTTCTCAGTACAAGGCTGGTTTTACAGTAAATCTCTCACTCGTGAACATTTGGTGGAATTCGTGCAAGAACGTAATATGCTCAAAACAACCCCAGCTGAGGTGCAATAAGCTCGTCAAATTGCTTGCCGATGAAAGGCAAAATCGCGTCTGCCACCGGTTTGAGTTGCTTGTCGATGTAGTGCTGATAATCCATCGGACTTTTGGAATACTCTTTCGGCTCTGGTCCATTCACGGTGATCAAATATTCAATGCTGCCGCGATACTGATACTGTAGAGGCCGCCCGAGTTTGGCATTAATGTCATCCGCCATTCTGGCTGCGCGTACTTGCGGCGGCACATTCTTTTGGTACTCATGTAACCGTCGGCGTAAACGCTTTTGATACACCAATTGTTCATCCAATTGGCCTGCCAATGTCTGTTCTACAATAGTGCGAATATAGGATTCTGGGTCTTGGCCGTGGAAAATCAATTGATACAGCTGATGTTGAAACCGTTGCGCGAGCGGCGTCCAATCGGTGCGTGCGCTTTCCAAACCTTTAAAAATCAGTTGTTCATTATCACCATCCCCTTTTAAACCCGCATAGCGTTTTTTGGAGCCCGTTTCTGAACCGCGAATGGTCGGCATTAAAAAACGGCGATAGTGGGTTTCGTATTCGAGTTCAAGAATCGAAGCAAGGGCATATTCTTGCTTTAAATGCTCTGTCCACCATTGGTTGATTTCACTCACCAAAGCATTACCAATCGCGTCGGCTTCTTGCTGAGAGTATTGCCCACCGAGTGCGACAAACGTTGAATCGGTATCGCCATAAATTACTTGATAGCCGCGCGCTTCAATCAACCGTTTTGTTTGGATCATGATTTCATGGCCGCGCATGGTAATGCTCGATGCCAATCGCGCATCGAAAAAGCGGCAGCCTGATGATCCGAGTACGCCATAAAACGAGTTCATGATGATTTTGATCGCTTGCGAAAAGGCCTTTTCTTGGTTGCGTTTGGCTTCATCGCGCGCTGCCCATAGCTTTTCGATCATCTCAGGCAAAAAGTGTTTGGTACGATGAAATTGACCACCGCGAAAGCCCGGAACCGCGTGATCAGCTTGTTTGCCTATCGGTAGCTTTAATCCTTCAATCAATCCAAGCGGATCAATCAAAAACGAGCGAATAATCGAAGGGTAGAGGCTTTTAAAGTCGAGCACGAGTACCGAGTCATACAGCCCCGGAATCGAGTCCATCACATAACCGCCAGGGCTGGCAACCCAGTTTTCTGGCTGCAAATTGGGAGCGACATACCCTGCGCGGTGCAGTTGTGGCAGATAGAGATTGGTGAATGCGGCCACGGAGCCACCAATGCGATCTAACTCGACACCCGTTAAACGTGAACGCTGAATGGCGAAATCGAGCAGATGAGTGGCCGCAAAAATCTTATTCACTAATACGCAGTCTTGCAGGTTGTAGCGAGCGAGTGAGGGCTTATCGTGGCGAAACATCTGGTTAATTTCATCCATCCGATCATGCACGTTATGGATCGCTTTCCCTTCGCCGAGCAGCTCTTGCGAGACCGACTCCAAAGACCATGAACGAAAATGGTAAGTCGCGGTTTTTAACGTATCGATACCATCGAGCACCACACGCCCGGGAATACTGATAAAGCCTTGCTGAGTTTGGCTCGCCGTGCGGAAGAAGCTCGGTTGCTGAGCTCGTCCAATAGTGAGTTTCAGTTTGTGGAACTCCGCGCGTTTGTGCAGCAGCCGGAAATCGAAATCCACTACACTCCAACCAATAATCACATCAGGATCAAACTGCTCAAACCATGCAATGAGCGCTTTGAGTAACTGGTATTCATCCTCGACCCATTGAATCGGCGTTTCCGCGGGTTCTGGTTGACCTATCATAATCACTCGGCTGTCCATCGGGCTATCCAAACCAATCGAGTAGAGTAGCCCTTTTTCGGAGCATTCGATGTCTAGCGATACCATATTCAGCGTCGGTAGGTAATCACCTTGGCGACATTTGGCTTGCTGAACTTGGCGATAATGGCCGAAATCGGTGATCTGACCAGTAAATTCGATGCTGCCTTGGATAAAGCGTTCCATCAGAAAACGGTCAGCCAAACGAATATCCGCCTCTAAGATCAACATGTCCGCTTGAGCGAGTTTCTCGGCTAAGATTTGGCTATCGCGAATCGTATTGCAGTAACAAGCGGCGAGGGGTTGGCCTGCAAAGCTACGTAATGACAGAGGCGCTAATGAGGGCGTTATTGATAATTCTGCGGCAATTCGCATCACTTCTTGGCTAGCCGATTGTTCAATAAAAAAAACCGGACGCTCACCGCGTATGGTAAGTTGCGTTGGGCCTGAAGGTGTCGCGAGCCAAAGTTCAATTTGGGTTTGTCCAGCCACATCACGAGCGTGACGCGTTAATACAAACCCTTGTTCAATCTTCAATCTGGCCCACCTTTTTCAACACTCATACATTTTTGCGCTGGCACATTATACTGATAGTGAAGCTGATTACATCGCATTGTGGCATCACAAGCAGGAGTGGGCGAGCACCTAGGTGATTGCGACGCAAAAGTAGGCCAAAAATCACGGTTTATATTCACCAAACCTTTCAATTAGGCGAATATGATTTTTATTAACTTATTGATTTTTATGTGCCACATGTGCGATTCGACACTTTGAAAAATAAGTGCTTGCTAAAGTGTAGGTTTCAGATCATATTCACGGGAGAAAAGTTGCCCGCGTTGGTTTGGGGTAGCTTCGCTGTAATCCACTGTCTCGGTGGGTGCAGAGCCAATAGATAAGTGTGGAGATACAAGTTTGATTAGTGTTTTCCTTGTAGATGATCACGAGCTGGTTCGCACAGGGATACGACGTATTATTGAAGACGTCCGTGGAATGAAAGTAGCAGGGGAAGCTGACAGCGGTGAAGAAGCAGTAAAATGGTGCCGTACTAACCATGCGGATGTCATTTTAATGGATATGAACATGCCGGGTATTGGTGGCTTGGAAGCAACCAAGAAGCTGTTGCGTGTTAATCCGGACATTAAAATTATCGTATTGACGGTACATACCGAAAATCCGTTCCCAACCAAAGTGATGCAAGCGGGTGCCGCAGGTTATCTCACGAAGGGCGCGGCACCGGATGAAATGGTCAATGCGATCCGTATCGTTCACAGCGGTCAGCGTTACATTTCTCCAGAAATTGCGCAGCAAATGGCGTTGAGTCAGTTTTCGCCCGCCTCTGAAAATCCTTTTGCTGATCTCTCCGAGCGTGAATTGCAGATCATGTTAATGATCACCAAAGGCCAGAAGGTGACGGACATTTCCGAACAGCTCAGTTTGAGCCCGAAAACCGTCAACAGCTACCGCTACCGTTTGTTCGCCAAGCTGAATATCAACGGTGATGTGGAATTAACCCACTTAGCTATCCGACACGGGATCTTAGATACTGAGAAGTTATAGTGTCGACACAGTTTGATTCTGCCCCTTTTCTTAAGACAGTCACCAACCAGCCCGGCGTATACCGAATGTATAACGCTGAGGCTGAAGTGATTTATGTCGGCAAAGCCAAAGACCTCAAAAAGCGTCTAACCAGCTATTTTCGCAAGAATCTCGACAGCGAAAAAACCAAAGCTCTCGTCAGCAACATCGCCAAGATTGACGTGACGGTCACCCACACCGAAACGGAAGCATTGATCCTTGAGCACAATTACATCAAGCAGTATCTGCCTAAGTACAACGTGCTGCTGCGTGATGATAAGTCTTATCCCTATATTTTCTTAAGCGCGCACAAACACCCGCGACTGTCCTCACATCGTGGTGCCAAAAAACGCCGTGGTGAATATTTCGGGCCTTATCCGGATTCGGGGGCAGTGCGTGAAACTCTGCATTTGATCCAGAAAATCTTTCCCGTCCGTCAGTGTGAAGATACGGTGTACAGCAACCGTACTCGACCTTGCTTGATGTATCAGATTGGGCGCTGTGCCGGACCTTGTGTGAAAGGACTGATTTCTGACCAAGGCTATCAAGAGATCGTCCATTACCTACGTCTTTTCCTGCAAGGCAAAGACAACCAAGTACTGTCGATTCTGGTTGAGAAAATGGAGCAGGCGAGCCGTGAACTGCGTTTTGAAGATGCCGCTAAAGCGCGTGACCAAATTCAAGCCATTCGCCGCGTACAAGAGCAGCAGTTTGTGTCGGACGACAGTTTGGAAGACTTGGATGTGCTCGGTTTTGCACAAGAAAATGGCATTGCTTGCATCCATATTTTGATGATCCGCCAAGGCAAAGTGCTCGGCAGTCGTAGCCATTTTCCGAAAATTCCAAGTGACACCTCGCAGGTCGAAGTGTTTGAGAGCTTTTTAAGCCAATATTATTTAAGTCACAGTGAAGCTCGCAGTATTCCGGCACGGATCATTTTAAATCGAGGATTGACCGAAGAAACCGAGGCGCTACAAATCGCGATCAGTGAACTTGCAGGGCGCAAAGTCACTTTCCATGTCAATCCTACCGGCACGCGAGGTCGTTATCTGAAACTCGCCAATACCAACGCGCTGACGGCGATCACGACTAAGATGAATCACAAGATGACCATCAGTCAGCGCTTCAAAGCCCTGCAAGAAGAGCTCGGAATGGATGCGATTACCCGCATGGAGTGTTTTGATATCTCGCATACCATGGGCGAAAGCACGATGGCCTCTTGTGTGGTGTTTAACCAAGAAGGGCCGCTAAAGCAAGAGTATCGGCGTTACAACATCACGGGCATCACTGGTGGGGATGATTACGCGGCGATGGCGCAAGTGTTGGAGCGCCGTTACAGTAAGCAGCTTGATAGCAGCAAAATTCCCGACATTATTTTTATTGATGGTGGGAAAGGGCAGCTTAATCGTGCGTACGAAATTATCTCCTCATGTTGGCAGGATTGGCCGAAGTACCCGAAGATCATCGGCATCGCCAAAGGGGTGACACGTAAACCTGGTTTAGAAACGCTGATCACTATTGATGGTGATGAGTTTCATCTGCCGAGTGATGCGCCTGCGTTGCACTTAATTCAACACATTCGGGATGAAAGCCATAACCACGCGATTGCAGGACACCGCGCGCAGCGCGGAAAAACTCGCCGTACCAGTACACTTGAGGGTATCGAAGGCGTCGGGCCGAAACGGCGTCAAGCCTTGCTGAAATATCTGGGTGGTATGCAGGAGTTAAAACGCGCTTCTGTTGAAGAAATCGCCAAAGTGCCGGGCATCAGCCACGCATTGGCAGAAAACATTTATCAAGCATTGAAACAATAAGAAAAATACAGCAACATTAACGCGCCATCGAAAAGAGCCTATACATTATGCGTTTCAACATTCCTAACCTTCTCTCCTTGCTCAGATTATTTCTGATCCCCGTGTTTGTGGTGACCTTTTATCTCCCTTTTGAATGGGCTCCCTTTGTCGCCGCTATGGTGTTTTGGGTGGCTGGATTCACTGATTGGTTAGATGGAATGTTGGCGCGAAAATTAGGCCAAACCTCGCGTTTTGGTGCATTTATTGACCCAGTAGCGGATAAAGTACTGGTTGCCACGGCGCTGATTTTGATCACCGAACATTACCACAGTATCTGGATCACCATTCCTGCGGTGACCATGATCGCTCGCGAAATCATCATTTCAGCACTGCGTGAGTGGATGGCAGAAATTGGCAAACGAGCCAGTGTCGCAGTGTCATGGGTTGGCAAAGTAAAAACTCTGACTCAAATGTTTGCGCTGTGGGTACTGATCTGGCGTTATGACGACTGGATGATTTGGCTTGGCTACATTTCTATCTATGTGGCGACTGTGCTGACCTATTGGTCAATGGTGCAATATTTGGCGGCGGCCAAAGACGACTTACTGAATGAAGAACATCACTAGAAAACGGGCGAAAGCCCGTTTTTTTATCGTTGCGCGATAGGCGAGTAAAACAAAAAAGTGAAGCTTGGGATCCAGTTATCTCTATAAATATACGGTGTTTTTTGCTAATAAAGTGAGCAAATATCGCGTTTTTGCACGTTAAATAGTCAAACGATTAGAAAGGCCAAAAAATTGTGTTGACTCAATAACTCGAATGCGTAGAATGCATTCCCGTAGTCAGGCAGCCACCGAAACAAGTGAAAGTCTGAAATTACAGAGGCGCGTTGGCAGAGTGGCCATGCAGCGGATTGCAAATCCGTGGACCTCGGTTCGACTCCGGGACGCGCCTCCATTGCTACACTAGCTCAGTTGGTAGAGCGCAACCTTGCCAAGGTTGAGGTCACGAGTTCGAACCTCGTGTGTCGCTCCAAATTAAATGATATGGCGTTAAGCGGTATCACAAGATGGTGTCTTCCATCGCAAAGATTTTGCGTGCCCTGGTGGTGAAATCGGTAGACACAAGGGATTTAAAATCCCTCGACTTTCGAGTCGTGCCGGTTCAAGTCCGGCCCGGGGCACCATCTCCATTTCGCGACACTAGCTCAGTTGGTAGAGCGCAACCTTGCCAAGGTTGAGGTCACGAGTTCGAACCTCGTGTGTCGCTCCAAATCAGAAAGCCCGCTCATTGAGCGGGCTTTTGCTTTCTTGATGCTTTTTCTATTCTGGTACTTTTGCACTATTTCAACATGCTGCGCTGTGATATTTCTCGTTGATTTATTTAGCACTTGCTAACGTTTTCCGGTTTTTATGATTAAAGTCACGTCGAGTGATTCGCTTCTCGTTACAATTGCCCTAGATTTATTAAGGAATAATCGTGAGTTAGCGGTATAGGCTAAAGAGTTGAGCGCCGAGCATGCAATCATTCAAATGGGATCAATACTTCGAAACAGGATTGGAGGAGGTTGATGAGCAGCATCAATCTCTCGTCAATATCGTCAACCGCTACAGCTCTCTTTTGGCCGAAAATCATGTGTCACTAGATGAGATCCGTCTCGCTCTGTTTGAGCTTTCTCGTTACTCTGAGTACCACTTCAAAGAAGAAGAGAAGCTCATGCGTGAGGTCGGCATTTCAGCACTTCATCTTGAAGAGCACATTCAGGTTCATCGCACGTTTATGTCTGAAGTGTTTAGCATGCAAGCTTTCATCCATGATGTGGATGACCGCTCGGCCGTTCAGTTATTGGAGTTTTTGATCCATTGGTTGGCGTACCACATCTTAGGTATCGATCAGAATATGGCGCGACAAGTGATTGCGATTCGCTCAGGCATGAGTGCCGAAGAGGCCTACGCTAAAGAGGAACGAGAGAAAAATGCCGCGACGGAGCCATTACTCAATGCCCTTAATGCGTTATTTGATCAAGTCTCTGAACGTAATCGAGAACTCGTCAAACTCAATCAATCACTGGAAGAAAAAGTGATTGAGCGCACTCAGCAGCTTTACCAAGTCAATCGTCAGCTCGAAGCGCTATCCATGACCGACAGTTTGACGGGCTTACCAAACCGCCGTAAAGCCATGCGTCAGCTTGTGTTGCATTGGAATCTTGCGCAAGACAACCAGCAGCCTTTCGTGTGTGTCATGATCGATATTGATGGGTTTAAAGCGGTTAATGATCATCACGGGCACGATGTAGGCGACAAAGTGTTAACCACGATAGCGAACATGCTAAGAGATCACTTTCGTAGTGATGATCTGGTATGTCGCTTAGGTGGCGACGAGTTTCTAGTGATCTGTCCTGAAACCAACACTGCTGGTGGTGTCTATATTGCAGAGCAGGTTTGCCGTGCGATTCAACAGCAGGTGATCTCGCTTGAAAACAATATTCGTTGGCAAGGCAGTGTCAGTATGGGGGTTGCCGCGTTTGCCTCAAACATGAAAGATCACCATGAGCTGCTGCGCGCGGCGGATCAAGCGGTTTACCTTGCCAAAAACAGCGGAAAAAATCGTGTTTGCGCTTTTGGTGCGCCGAGCTAGTTGAGTGATTTCAGCATCCACACGTCGCAGCCATTATGCTCTGTCCCCGCCATGGGCTGCGTTAAGTGCTCAAAACCAAGCTGTTGGTAGAGCTTGATCGCTTGAGTCATGCTAGAAAGGGTATCTAAATAACATTTGGTATAGCCTTGCTGTTTCGCAAAATTCAAACAATGTTCGCTGAGCGCCCGGCCTACGCCATGGCCGCGGCTTGTGGGGAGCAGAAACAACTTCTTCAGCTCACACAAATCCGTATGGCCAGCAAAAGGTGCAATGCCACCACCGCCGACTACCTTCCCCTCCAATAACGCAACAAAATACGCGCTACGGTCTTGCTCTCGATAGTACTGGCTCATGGCAAGCACTTCGGCATCCGATGGGCCAAACCCTTCACCAATCGCGCCAAATTCAGCGCCGACGCTTTGAATAATTTGGCAAATCTCAGCGTCAAACTCAGGTCGAATCGGTACGATTTCTACTCTCATTGATAGTCCTTTTCTGGATGAAAAATGCGATGATGTGGGTTTTTTAGCATGTCACCGCGTACTTCTAATTAGTGGGTATTGATGTAAGACTTTTCAAGTGCATGAATAATGCCCCAATAATGCATACAGGATAGATTTCAATTTGGCTTTAATCTTGGCTTTCGGTACTATGTACAGCTATTTGAAAACCCCAAGAATCCCTTACGGTAACACTATTGGCGGTCTTGCGACTCCCAAAGAAACCTACTCGGGCTCCTAAAGGAAACTGCTGATTAGCAGACGAGGAAACGATGCAACATCTACAAGAGATTATTGCTAATGCGACCTCAGCGATTAACGCTGCAGAGTCGCTCGTCGCACTGGATGAAGTGCGTGTTCAGTATCTGGGCAAAAAAGGCGAACTGACGGTTCAACTGCAAAGCCTAGGTAAACTACCGCCGGAAGAGCGCCGTACTGCTGGCCAAGAAATTAACGTTGCGAAAGAAGCGGTGCAAAAAGCGCTGGCTGAGCGTAAAGATGCGCTGCAAAGCGCAGAGCTGGAAGCCAAGTTAGCGGCTGAAACCATCGATGTGACACTGCCCGGTCGCCGTATCGAAAATGGTGGTTTGCACCCAGTGACTCGTACTATCGAACGTATTGAAAGCTTCTTTGGTGAGCTTGGCTTTACTGTAGAGTCTGGCCCTGAAATCGAAGATGATTTCCATAACTTCGATGCTCTGAACATTGCCGCGGATCACCCAGCGCGTACTGATCACGATACTTTCTTCTTCAATCCGAAGTTGATGTTGCGTACTCACACCTCTGGCGTGCAAATCCGTACTCTGGAAGAGCGTCAGCCGCCACTGCGTTTCATCGCGCCGGGCCGTGTTTACCGTAACGACTACGACCAAACGCATACCCCAATGTTCCACCAAGTGGAAGGTATGTTGGTTGATGAAAACGTTAACTTTGCACAGCTGAAAGGCATCCTGCATGACTTCTTGTGCAACTTCTTTGAAGAAGATTTGGAAGTGCGTTTCCGTCCGTCTTACTTCCCGTTCACTGAGCCTTCAGCGGAAGTGGATGTCAAAGGCAAAAACGGCAAATGGCTAGAAGTGCTAGGCTGCGGCATGGTGCACCCAAATGTACTGCGCAGCGTAGGCATCGACCCTGAGAAATACTCAGGCTTCGCGTTTGGTATGGGCGTTGAGCGTTTAACCATGCTCCGCTATGGCGTGAATGACCTGCGTGCATTCTTCGAAAACGATCTGCGTTTCCTAAAACAGTTCAAATAATTCAGGGTTCCCAAGAGGTATATACAATGAAATTCAGCGAATCATGGCTTCGTGAGTGGGTTAACCCGGCAATTACCACTGACGAATTAACTCACCAAATTACAATGGCGGGTCTGGAAGTGGATGACGTACTGGCCGTAGCTGGTGTGTTCGACGGCGTAAAAGTGGGTCACGTGGTTGAGTGTGCTCAACATCCAGATGCTGACAAACTGCGCGTCACCAAAGTCGATGTAGGCGAAGAAGAGCTTCTGGACATCGTGTGTGGTGCAGCCAACTGTCGTCAAGGTCTGAAAGTTGCGGTTGCAACCGTAGGCGCGACGCTGCCAGGCGATTTCAAGATTAAAAAAGCTAAACTGCGTGGCCAACCGTCACACGGCATGCTGTGTTCTTTCTCTGAGCTGGGTATCGATGTTGAATCGAACGGCATCATGGAACTGGCTGAAAACGCACCGATTGGTATGGATTTCCGCGATTTTCTGTCACTGAACGATGTGACTATCGATGTGGATTTGACGTCTAACCGCGCGGACTGTTTCAGCATCCGTGGTCTGGCTCGTGAAGTGGGCGTATTGAACCGTGCGGACGTGACTGCTCCTGCGGTGAATGCGATTGTAGCAACCATCAATGATACGATTTCAATTGACGTGAAAGCGCCAGCGGCGTGTCCGCGTTACCTTGGTCGTATCGTGAAGAACGTGAATGTTCAAGCGCAAACGCCACTCTGGATGCAAGAAAAACTGCGTCGTTGTGGTATCCGCTCTATCGATCCGGTGGTTGATATCACTAACTTCGTGATGCTGGAGCAAGGCCAACCAATGCACGCGTTTGATCTGGCGAAGATTGAAGGCGGAATCGTGGTTCGTCTGGCTGAGCAAGATGAAAAACTGACGCTGCTTGATGGCTCAGAAGCCAAATTAAACGCAGATACGCTAGTGATTGCTGACCAACAAAAAGCGCTGGCGATTGCTGGTGTATTCGGTGGCGAGCATTCTGGCGTCAGCACTGACACCAAAGATGTATTACTTGAGTGTGCGTTCTTCGCACCAGACCACATTCGTGGTCGTGCACGTAGCTACGGCCTACACACCGATTCTTCAATGCGTTTTGAACGTGGTGTGGATTATGCTTTGCAACACGCCGCGATGGAGCGTGCAACGCAACTGCTGGTTGAGATCTGTGGTGGTGACGTTGCGCCAGTGGTAGCTGCAGAATCTGCGGCCGATTTACCAAAACCAAACCAAGTTGCGCTGCGTCGTAGCAAGCTCGACAAACTGCTGGGTCATGCGATTCCGGATGCGGACGTCGTGGAGATTCTAGAGCGTCTAGGCATGCAGGTCGAGACCACCGCAGAAGGCTGGCAAGCGACCGCGCCAACATGGCGTTTTGATATTGCTATCGAGCAAGATCTGGTGGAAGAAGTTGGCCGTATCTATGGTTACAACAACATTCCTAATCAAGCGTCAGTGGCCGCGTTGAACATGAACCTGCACAACGAAGCGAAATTACCGCTGAAGCGTGTACGCGATCTGCTGGTTGACCGTGGTTACCAAGAAGCGATCACCTATAGCTTCGTTGAGCCTGAGCAACAGAAACTGGTTGTACCGGGTGTTGATGCGCTGATCCTGCCAAACCCAATTTCTGCTGAAATGTCAGCGATGCGTTTGAGCTTGATCCAAGGTCTGCTGAACACTGTGGTTCACAACCAGAAACGTCAGCAACCTCGTGTTCGTTTGTTTGAATACGGTTTGCGCTTCATTCCTGATGCGGCGGCAGAAAATGGCATGCGCCAAGAGCCTATGCTGGCGGGTGTGATCTCTGGCGCTCGTGGTGAAGAGCACTGGAATATGGAAACGGCAACCGTTGATTTCTTCGATATGAAGGGCGATCTGGAAGCGGTTCTTGAACTGACAGCGAAAGGCAAAGCCTATAGCTTCGCAGCAACTAAGCATCCAGCGCTGCATCCAGGTCAAGCTGCAGCGATTATGGTGGATGGCAAAGCGATCGGTGTTATTGGTACGGTTCACCCAGAACTTGAGCGTAAGTTTGGCCTCAATGGTCGCACTATTGTGTTCGAGATCGAGTGGAATGCGATCAACACACGCGTGATCCCAGAAGCCGCAGCGATTTCTAAGTTCCCAGCCAACCGTCGTGATATCGCGTTGGTGGTCGATGGCAACATCGCTTCTGGCGACATCGTTGAAGCTTGCCGTGTGGCGGGTGGTGAGCTACTGAAAGACGCAAAACTGTTTGACGTTTATGTCGGTAAAGGCGTGGAAGAAGGCAAGAAGAGCTTGGCGATTGCGCTGACGTTGCAATCGGTTGAACGCACACTTGAAGAAGCGGATATCGCAGCAGCGGTAGAGGCGATTGTGCAAGCCGTATCTGCCCAATTCGGCGCGGCTCTGCGCGACTAAGCTTAGGTCTATCTTCGCTTTAAATCAGATGAAAACAGGCTCTTCGGAGCCTGTTTTTTTATCGTGATAATCTGGAACTGAGCCAACAACTCTCTGATTTTTAGATGAAACTAAGAAAAAATTTTTGGCGTATCGAAAAAAATTATCTACGCTAAATAGTGATGAGGGTCTGAAAATCATTTTAGTGACAATGATGTAAATAACTAAAAACTCAGATTTTTTTCCTCTTGTCATCCAAGAGAGAATCAGTGATTTTTTGAAAGAGATGTAAATCGTAACGTTTTGAATCGCTTACTGAGTAATAAAAAAGTTGGCGAAAATCAGAAGGTTGGCATACACTTTCACTATTCGGCAGTTAGGTTATTGATTGGCCGAATAAAAATTGCTTTGGCGCTGCCAACCAGCAGCAAGGTTTAACTTAGCTTTGAGGGAAGTTTTATGGCGCTCACAAAGGCCGAATTGGCTGAAGCCCTGTTCGAACAGCTCGGCATGAGCAAGCGGGATGCCAAGGATACGGTTGAGGTGTTTTTTGAAGAAATTCGTAAAGCACTCGAAAGTGGCGAACAGGTAAAACTCTCCGGTTTTGGTAATTTTGACCTACGAGATAAAAATGAACGTCCGGGTCGAAACCCTAAAACCGGTGAAGATATTCCTATTACCGCTCGACGTGTCGTAACGTTCCGCCCAGGGCAAAAATTGAAAGCCCGTGTCGAGAACATCAAAGTCGAAAAATAAGACCGAGCAATAGACCACGCCGATGAGCGTGGTCTTTTTGCTTTATCCCCATTTCAATAAAAAACGCAACCGAGATGTCTAGGCTGCGTGCTTTATTTGTGCTGTCCGAAGCGGCTTGGGTCGGGTATTTATGCCGCTTGAATGTGCGTTGTGATGTAAGGCTGCCACGCTTGTTGATAGAGATCGCGTGAGGCTGAGCGCATCTTGGCAATTTGCGCATTTTCCCATTCGGTTAACTCACGTTGCTCTTGGCGCGCGGTGCGCTCAATGGTTTGGATCTGCTCATACAGCTCATGCTCTGCACCACTTTTTACTTGCGCAATCGCCGCTAAATGCAACTGAACCTCAGCAATAATCCCTGTTTTAGGTAACTGAACTAAAACGTTAAGATCGCGATAACCAGATTCTGCCGGATTCTTGAAGCGGTTTTTCACTTTCACGACCGTCGCTTCTCGACTTAATGTCTCATAAGCGGTGACGAGACTCGCCACATCATGCGCCACTATGGTGGCTCGGGCTAAATCGGTAATACGCTCGGCCTGACCATCTAACTCTAGCTCAACCTTTTCTAAAGCACGCTGACGAGATTTTGTGCCAGCAAAGTAGGCTTGAGTATGGGTCAAGAGTGCGGTGCTTTTGCACAGAGTTTCTAGCTCGATTTGGGCTTGATGTGCTTTGCTGTACAGCACATCAAAATCTTGATAAGGCTGGACAATAGGGTAATTTTGGTTAGCGATACCGTACAAACCACTTAAGCTATGACGAAACAGCTTAGAGCTGACTTCGTTTTGTTGTGACTCTTCGCGGTTATCTTCCGTTGAATTGGTGGTTAATGGCACAGCCGCCATGGCAGGAGCACGGCTCAGCAGCAATAACATTAAGGCTGTGGTACGTAGCAATAGACTCATTCACTCTCCTTAGCTTGCGCTGTTCAGTCAAAAAGTAGATCTAGAAGGCGTTTTCTGACAGTGCAATCAAAGTGGGTTTAGTGTTCCTTTCTGCTCACTATGATCAATTGGGCCTTGTTGTTCCTTTTCCAATTCAATCTGGATTTTCAGTTGTAAGAATTTGTTATCCATCACATATCTTCTTCCTATTTGAAGCTGCAAGGGCGATGTTCGCGCACGCCAATCACATAGTCTGTCTGTGTTTATTGGAATTCACTCATCTGCGCCTATCTGCCATTTCAGGTTCTGCAACTTCAAATCGTTTGGAAAGAACATAGGCATCCATTCAGACTTCGAGTTTTCGATGGAGTTCCAAAGCCTTAGGTAAAGAAATGTAACCGTCGAACAGATGGGGAGGGACAAATTCGTGCTACCGCGGGAGCAGAAGATCCGCTACTCTTGGCGGCAGCAAATGAAAAGGAGTAGAAGATGCGAGATCCTGAGTTTTGGCATAACAAATGGGCGGCGAACCAGATTGGTTTTCACCTTGAAGACGTGAACCCGCTATTGATCCGCTTTTGGTCTGATCTTGCCCCTAAACGCAGTGAAAAAGTGCTCGTCCCTTTGTGTGGTAAGAGTGAAGATCTGATTTGGCTGGCGAATCAGCATGACAGTGTTCAAGGGGTTGAACTGAGTCAAATCGCGGTACGTTCTTTCTTTGCCGAGCATTTCTATACCCCGACAGTGACCCGACTCAATGCGCAACATGAACTATATCAGTTTGATGAGCTTACGCTTTTTACCGGAGATTTCTTCACAGCTCCTGTTGAATCGGTGGACTTAGTTTATGATCGTGCGGCGCTAGTGGCATTGCCGGAAGAGATGCGCACAGAGTACGCGCAGCGCGTGTTGCAACTGCTTAAACCGGGTGGGCGCATTTTGCTGGTCAGTATGGATTATGTGCAAACTGAGTTGTCAGGGCCGCCATTTTCGGTTCCTGAAGCGGAAATTCGAACCTTGTTTATGGGATGTGAGGTGCGCAGAGTTTACCAAGATACGAGCATAGATCCGCATCTGAATAAGCGCACACAAGCGGGCTTAAGCCGCTTTGCCGAAGAAGTTTGGGTGATTGAGAAAAGCGAGTGACTCTGACTCTTTGAACGCCACTAAGTAGAAATGAAAAAAGCGCGCTGAATGAGCGCGCTTTCTGATAGTGCTGATAAAGATAAAGAGCTGAATTAGTAATGAATCTTCACGGCTTTCGCACACTCAATCGCGCGATCAGTGGCTTCTTGCGTCGTTTTTCCTCGGCTCAGGGCAACACCTAAGCGACGACGACCCGCAATATCTGGCTTGCCAAATAAGCGCACTTGGGTGTGAGGAATGCTTAGGGCGTCATCAAGCGCACTGAACTGGATGTTCTGTGATTGGCCTTGACCGAGGATCGCCGCAGAGGCTGATGGGCCATATTGCACGATTTGACCAATCGGTAGACCAGTAAACGCGCGCACATGCAAAGCGAATTCAGAGAGCTCTTGAGAAATGAGCGTCACCATTCCGGTATCGTGTGGACGAGGGGAAACCTCGTTGAAGATGACCTTGTCACCTTTCACAAACAGTTCAACTCCAAACAAGCCATAACCACCAAGCGCGTTAACCACCTGTTCTGCCACATATTCAGCCGCTTTAATGGCATTTTCTGACATCAGTTGTGGTTGCCATGACTCGCGGTAATCGCCATCTTCTTGGCGATGGCCAATTGGAGCGCAGAAATGGACGCCATCCACAGCGCGTACGGTCAGCAGTGTGATTTCGTAATCAAAATCCACGAAGCCTTCCACAATCACTCGGCCAGCGCCACTGCGTCCACCTTGTTGTGCGTATTGCCAAGCCGCTTCGATCTGCTCTGGTGTGCGAATAACACTTTGGCCTTTGCCCGATGAACTCATGACAGGCTTACAGACACAAGGTAAACCGATGGTTTCTACTGCCGCGGCAAAGCTCTCATAGCTGTCTGCGAATTGATACGCGGAAGTGGGCAACCCTAACTCTTCAGCGGCTAAACGGCGAATGCCTTCACGGTTCATGGTGAGGCGAGTTGCATTGGCGGTAGGCACAACGTTTAAGCCTTGCGCTTCTAACTCCACTAACTTGCTGGTGGCAATCGCTTCAATCTCTGGAACCACGAAATGTGGCTTTTCTAAATCAATCACTTGTTGTAGTGCATCGGCATCGAGCATATCAAACACGTGGCTGCGATGGGCGACCTGCATGGCAGGCGCCTCGGCGTAACGATCACAGGCGATGACTTCGAGGCCAAGGCGCTGACACTCAATCGCGACTTCCTTACCAAGTTCACCAGAGCCAAGCAAAAGTACTCGCGTTGCGTTATCCCGAGTCGCTGTCCCAAACATAGACAATCCTTATAGTCATTCAGTCAACATTAGCAAAAAACAGCGGCCATGATACTGGAACAAAGCACAAAAGAAAACGTTTGCTTCCCGCTGTAGCCAGTCAGATTACCCCGTATTCTGGTCAAGTTTATGACAGTTTTATGGCGAACAGGATCAGAGTGAAAGAGCGATAAACAGCAATATGGGCAGGCTTAATAAGCTGAAGAAATTACCAAACAACACCATAGCCGCAACCTGAGTAGGCTCGATGTGATAACGCTCGGCGAACAGATAATTCATCACTGCGGGGGGCAACATGGTAAACAGCACCATCATTTGCAGTTGTAAGGGAGGCAGTGGAATGAAAAAGTAAATCAGCGCAAACGCGCAGGCTCCGGTGAGCAGAGATTGTGCCGTTGAAACAAGGCCAACTTTGAGCCCGGCTAAGCGCAGGTTGATCATTTGTGAGCCGAGCGAAAGCAGCATCACAGGAACGGCAGCTTGTCCCAGTAAAGCGGTGGCGTTGTACAAGGGGGACCAGATAGAGACTCCACTTAGATTGAGCAGTAAAGCCAGTGAGGATGCTAAAAAGACCGGAGCGCTGAGCACGGTTTTCAATACGCTGCCTTTGCTCAGCATGGCTACCCCTAAGCTAATGTGCAGACACATAGAAACCACAAACAGCAACACGGCAGAGGGGAGCGCGGTTTCGCCAAACGCATAAGTAAACAGGGGAATCGCTAAATTACCGCTGTTGCGAAACATGTGCAGTGGAGCCCATGTTTTAAATGACCAGCGACCCAAACGACATATCAGGAGCATTAACATGCCGGGCAGCAATACCGCGACAAGAGCGGCAAGCAACAGAGGTGTTTGCTGCGTATCCAGTGGCATGTTGACCAGTGAAGAAAACACCAACGCAGGCACAAAGGCCTCCATATTGATGCGATTGATCGGGCGAAAATCGGGTTTGAGCCAGAGAGCAATCAAATAGCCAATCAAGACTAAGCTCATCACAGGAAAGAGAATGGCAATGATTTGTTCAAACATAGCTTGCGAGAGATACGTGTAAAAAGCGCAAGTTATCAGGCTTTATTCAGAACGTCATGGTGGGTGATGGAAAAGTGTGCGCGCGACATCTTTAGTAAGAGGTGGACTAAGAGAGCTAGTAGCAAAAAGTGAAGAGGCCAATGGCTTCTTCATTCGGTTTACAGTGAGAGATAAGAAAGTGGAATATCGGGATTGATCACTTCCAGCGTTGCTTGAGTATCGGCAAGATGGCTGATTTTGCCGGTTGCACTCTCTACCAGAGCTGCGGCTTCAATATCCTCGAATGATTCACCCATCATCATCGCTTGTGCTAAGGCAACTTGTAGCGGTGGCAAACTTGGGTTAAACGCAGCATTTTCGGCATACGCGCCAAGGTAAATCGCGCCACTGCGCATTTTCAGTGCCACACCACTGAAGTTTTGGGTATAAGGCGAGTGGCTGATGTTCATCGCGCGCAGAGCTTGCTGGATCAGCTCTTCATCATCGTCACTGGTTTTACCATGATTGACTGGGCTCATCAGGCCAGAATCAATGCCGAGATCGGCAGGGCCAAACGACTCAGGGAGGTACTCTTGCAAAGTTTTGGCAGCACGCTTGGGCAGTTGAATTTTCAGCGAAGACGCTGTGGTCAGCTCATTCATAAACTGGCGGCAATGGCCGCAAGGGCTAAAGTTGATGGTGATGTCTGCCACCCCTTTTTCCCCTTTCATCCAAGCATGGCTAATGGCGCATTGCTCAGCATGTACGGTTTGTCCAAGCTGCGCACCAGTAAATTCCATATTGGCGCCCAGATAGAGGCGGCCGGAGATGCCACGTACAATCGCACCGACATAAAATTCAGAGATGGGGGCATACGAGTAAGCGGCAGCGATAGGTAACAGCGCGACGCGCAAATCGGCATCTTCCATACCCGAAAGGGTCAAAAGCTGCTGATACTGCTCGGCAGAGAAAGTGGCATCGAAATCCTTGGCCAACACCAATTCACGTAAATATGGGGCAAAAGAAGCAGGCATTTGTTGTAATGCTTGTTCAATACGGTTTCTCATAGTGATTCCTTTTCATTGCATGGAATCCTATTTTAGGTAATGCGAGATTTTATAAGGTGATCAGTGTCACGTTAAGTTGTGTAATTTATTTTTATGTTTCATTATTAGAGTGACGTCACACATGATAACGATTGCAAGCGTATGAGATGTGACGCCACTCGAAATGAAATTATTGAAGCCAGAGTGCGAAAGCAAACAGACTTGGCGCTAATACAGACGTGATAACACCACACACGACAAGGGCTAGTGAGCTGAACGCGGCGTCGCGAGGATCTTTTTCAGCGCACGTGGCTGTGCCGAGGGCATGGGATACCGTACCCATGGTCAGCCCTTTGGCGATGGGATGCGTAATATTGAGCAGTTTGTAAATCGGGTAGGCAAGAATGGCACCAAATAGCCCGACGAGTAGCACCAAAATCGCAGCAATCGCGGGCTCGCCGCCCAACTGGCGTGCCACTTCCATCGCGATCGGCGTTGTCACTGATTTTCCCATTAAGGCGGCAATCAGTTCTAAATCTGCCCCCATGCTTACGGCTATCAAACTGGCGGTGATCATCGACATCACACTGCCCACGCCACAAGCCAAAGCGATAATTCGCCAGTTGGCACGAATTTGTGGCAACTGCTCGTAAAGTGGATAAGCCAAAGCAACAACCGCTGGCTGGAGTAGATAACTCAACCACTGATTATCAGCGTAGTAAGTCTCAAAAGGTACTTTGAGGTAAGTCAGCAGTGGAATAAGTATACCGATACTGATCAGAAGCGGATTGGCCAGTGGGGTATTGCATTTTTGAGCCACCCAACGGGCGACGAAAAATACCCCAAGTGTGATGATCAGCCACATGACTTTTTCCCCTTCTTGAGCATTCGATCCAGTATCAGTCCCAGTGTCACCATGACAATTAAGGTACCGCCGATAGCGCTAGCGAGGATCGGGGCGAGGTTTGCCAGTAGCGTATCGAAGTGCACCATCAAGCCGACACTGATCGGGACGAACAGCAAAATCATGTAACGAATAAACAGGGTGGCACTGGGCTTGACCCATTCGACAGGCACTAAACCGCTGGCCATCAAGCCAAATAGGATCAGTAACCCAATAATGCTGCCGGGAATAGCAATGCCTAACCAAGTTTGTAAGTTGATGCCCGCCAACAGACAGAGAAAAATCAGTCCCATGGAGACACAGTATTGAGCTATTTTTTTTATCATCAATAAAATCAGCAAGTAAAAATAAACGATGTTAGCAAGCGAGTTTTTCCACGTAATGGTAGACGGATTTTAAAATCGCCATTTTCTTTGGATCAGCTTGATGCTCATGCACCAGATTTTCCAAATTCAACATATAACCTTCTAGATTGCGCTCGAAATAGTCACGACAATGCGCTGCCCAGCGGCGTTGCTCGGTATCGGTTAAGGTGTGGGGATAATGGCGCGCACGATAACGAAACAGCAGCGGTTCAATGCGCTTATCGGCCACCCGGATCGCTAAGCTGCCCAGATTCTCCGGTGCAGTGGTGCGGATGATCTCCATCGCCGCGCGATCGGCTGGGGAGAAAAAGCCGGCATAGAGTTGGCTATCCACATCACTCTCTTGGTTAAATTCGCGCTCTTGGCTAAATACCGTCACCAGCTTTTCACGAATCTCGGGGTGTTGACGAATCACATTCAAGTGCGCGAGACACTGTTCGCGGTCAATACCAATCTTTTGTGCATTTTCTGCGGTCAAGGTTTTGGCCGGAGCGAGAATAGGGCATTTATTGAGATGCACCAATTTCACGGGTACTGGTAGCTCATCCGGCGCTAGGTCTTCATACCGCGTATAGAGACGCGCTTGCAGCGTTTCGGCATCGAGCTCCAGCAGCGGCTGAGGGTCTTTACCCAAATCCACCACAATCACCGCATTTTGATTGGTTGGATGCCAAGCAATAGGCACAATCCAGCTAGTGTAGTGACGCTCACGCCCAAGCATGCCAGAAACATGCATCAGCGGAGTTTGGTTCACAATATCAATCAGTTCTGTCAGCTTTCGTTTGTGGCGCATAGTGAAGAAGTAGTCGAACAATTTCGGCTGCGCGGCTTTGACTTTTTTCGCCAGTTCAATGGTGGCAATCACATCGGCCATCGCATCGTGCGCGTTGCTGTGCTCAATGCCGTTGGCAACAGAAAGATGTTCCAGTTTAAAGCTGGTGAAGCCGTCATCATTTTCCGGCCACTCGATACCTTCAGGACGCAAAGCATGACACGCGCGAAGCACATCCAGCAGATCCCAACGGGAATTGCCGTGTTGCCAGCTCCAAGCATAGGGGTCGATAAAGTTGCGATAGCAGGTGTAGCGCGTCACTTCATCATCAAAACGTATGCTGTTATAACCTAGGTTGATGGTATTGGGTGTGGAGAGCTCAGCATGAATACGCGCGATAAATTCGGGCTCCGCGAGACCTTGGCTATTGGCTTTTTGAGGGGTGATCCCTGTGATCAATGCGGCCTCAGGGGCGGGCAAATAGTCGTTGGGCAGCTGACAGTAAATTACCAAAGGCTCGCCGATGATGTTGAAGTCCATATCGGTACGCACACCCGCAAACTGACTAGGACGATCTTTTGCGGGATTGACTCCCCAAGTCTCGTAGTCGAAAAAGAAGAATGTGGGCTGGTGTTCTTGCTGCATGTGGCTTACCAAATCGCTAAAAATTGCCGTTATTAGACCATCCTGACCCTGACATAGCAATTGCTGCCCTTGTGCTATCCCATTATTTGTTCAGCCTTTCAACAAAAAAAAGCCGATGCTGGGCATCGGCTTTGGCAAGGTAAGATTAGGCTTGCTGAGTTTGCGGCTCAGGCTCTTCGTTTGTCTCTTTAAGCAAACGGCTTGTGACTGTGCCTGCCGTCATCGAACCTGATACGTTAAGCGCCGTACGCGCCATATCAATCAGTGGCTCGATAGAAATCAAAAGCGCCGCAATCGTGACGGGTAAGCCCATGGCTGGCAGCACAATCAGAGCTGCGAAGGTTGCACCGCCACCCACGCCTGCAATACCAAAGGAGCTAATGGTGATCATCGCAATCAGCGATACGATAAAGTGAATATCCAGTGGGTTAATCCCAACGGTTGGAGCAACCATTACCGCCAACATCGCAGGGTAAATGCCCGCACAGCCGTTTTGCCCAATCGTGGCACCGAATGAAGCTGACAGGTTAGCAATTGCAGGTGGCACATTCAGTTTGGTGATTTGCGCTTCCACATTGAGAGGAATCGTGGCCGCAGAGCTGCGCGATGTGAAGGCAAAAGTCAGTACTGGCCAGATGTTTTTAAAGTAACGGGTTGGGTTAACGCCCACCATAGCAACCAGTAATCCGTGCACCACAAACATCAGGGCTATCGCCACATAAGAAGCCACAATGAAACCGAGCAAGTTCAGAATGTCGGTAGCACTGGATGTCGCGACGACTTTCGCCATCAGCGCGGCGATACCGTAAGGTGTCAGCGCCATGATCATTTTCACTAAACGCATCACAATCGCTTGTGCTGCTTCAACAAAAGTGCGAATTGGCGTTTCTAACTCTTGTTTATCGGCAATCACTTTGCGTGCGGCAATACCAGTGAGCACGCCGAAAATCACCACCGCGATGATGGAGGTTGAACGTGCGCCGGTTAAATCGGCAAAGGGGTTGGTTGGGATAAAGCTCAACAGAATTTGTGGAATCGTTAGGTCGGCAACCGTTGATGCGCGGCTTTCAAGTGCTGCAATACGTGCGGTTTCGCGTGCGCCTTCAACCAAACCTTCAGCCGTCAGGCCAAATGCTTGAGTGATGAGAATACCGATCAGCGCAGAAATCGCAGTAGTCACCAGCAAAATACCGATAGTCAGACTGGAGATTTTGCCCAGTGAACCGTTTTTATCCAGACGTACCACGGCAGAGATCATCGATACCAGCACCAGTGGCATGATGACCATTTTCAGTAGACCCACGTAGCCATTGCCGACGATAGCAACCCAAGATAGGGTTTCTTGAATAGCGGGATGGCCTTCACCGAGCACTACTTGCAGTGCCAAACCAAATGCACTACCTAGTACTAAACCAAACAAAACTTGACGAGAAAGGGTGGCGGCTTTTTTCTGTAGCCCAAACAGATAGAGCAATAGACCGGCGAAAATCACCAGTGCTGCAAGGGTAACCACTGACATAAGCAAATCCTTAAAAGGGGGAAGGAGAGTAACAACGGCCATCAAAGCAAGCCGATTGTTCTATCCTAAATGAGAACGATTTTCTTGGAATATAGCGATCGCTATCACGAAAATAAACTGAGAAAAAATCATGTTTTATAACTAATGGTTATCAAAAACAGAGGGTTGACTAATTGGCGATCAATTTGACTAAGCATTGCCCGAACTGTGCTGCTTTTGCAGGTGTGTATTTTGGTGATCTGAATGCAATAAGATTGGTGCATCCGCGGTCTATATTCTTCCAGCTTGACGCTGCCGTACTAAGTCGTTTGAGCATAGTCAATAGTCCAACAAGAGGAGAGAGCAATGTTGAACTGGCAACAGGTGTTGGATTTTGCAAACCAAGGCAATCCTAAGCCAGAGCGTGAAGTGACGCGCAGTGATGAAGAGTGGCGCACTTTGCTTGATGAACAGCAGTATTACGTGATGCGTCAACATGGCACAGAGAGAGCCTTTTCTAATGCGATGTGTGAGCTGTTTGAGCCGGGTTTATACCAATGTGCCGGTTGCCAAACCCTGTTATTTGATTCGGCAACCAAATTTGATTCAGGCACAGGCTGGCCTTCGTTTTCGCAGCCAGTCAAATTCAATGCCATTTCCTACCATATGGATCAAAGCTTAGCGCGTGCTCGAGTGGAAGTGCGTTGTAACACTTGCGAGTCGCACCTAGGGCATGTGTTTCCTGATGGGCCGCCGCCAAGCGGTTTGCGTTACTGCATCAATTCGGTTGCCGTGAACAAACTCAGTGCATAAATATACCCTTCCTACTTGAAGTTGCAGCGGTGTTGGCTACGTTCGTTCACCCCAATCACATAGTTTGCCTATGCTCATGGGGATTCACTTACTTGCCGCCTACCTGCAACTCCAAGTTGTTTGGGTATAAGCTCATGCCCTCAGGTCTGTGTTCCGCAGGCCTGATGGGCATTTCTTTTTCAATGGAATTAGGTCAGTGCAAACGGTACGCGCTTGCCTTTTTTATTGGCAGGTTTATTCGGCTTTGGTTTCGGTGATCTTTGGTTAGCAATCATGGTACAGCTCCTTGTGGTGTCTCAAGCAAGAGACAACGTTAAAACAGGATAACCAAACTGAAGCATTAAAAGATGAAGCACTATTTGTACCAAAGTATAGAACAGACTGGTTCAAATGCTTATATCCGTCTTATCTCCTTCCTACTTGAAGCTGTAACTCCAAGTAGTGTGGGTATATTGGATGCCGAGACTAATGTCAGACGCGGCGGCAAGTCGTTTGCGCTGAGAGTGTGGTGTAGTAGGCAAAATAAGTGAAGGCTTTTGCTTTGTTGTTCAGAGCGAGTAGACTGTGCCGCATTTGTTTTCATGCCTTAAAAAGAAGTAAGGATGCCCGCATGTTAGATCGCTCATTCAGCGCCGAAATCCAACAACGAATCGATCAAAAAACCAAGCCACTCGGGGCGCTAGGGCAACTTGAGCGCGTCGCGCATCATTTAGCACTCATCCAAAGCCAAAACCAAGATCAAGCGGTAACTCAACTGGCGATTCATCAGCCGACCGTTTTGGTTTTTGCCGCCGATCACGGCATCGCTGCGCAAGGTGTCAGTATTGCGCCAAGCGCAGTGACTGAGCAAATGGTGCAAAACTTTCTCGCGGGCGGCGCGGCCATCAACTGTTTTTGTCGTACTGAACACGCCGCGATGCGGGTGATTGACTGCGGTATTTTGCGAGCTCAGCCCGCTCACGCGGATTTGATTGAGCAGCGTCTCGGTGCGGGCACGCATAATTTGGCCGAGCAAGCCGCCATGTCTTCAGAGCAGGTGCAAGAGGGAATCGCACTTGGCAAGGCGTTGATTCATCGTGAAGTTGAGTCGGGCTGTAATCTATTGATGTTTGGTGAGATGGGCATTGGCAATACCAGCAGTGCAGCAGCAATCTTGGCGGCACTCTCCGGCTTGCCGATTGAAGTGTGTGTTGGACGTGGCACCGGCATTACGGATGAGCAGTACCAACGTAAACGAGCGTTGGTTACCCAAGGTGTTGAGCGCTGTTTAGGCGCTGCGCCACAAGATGTCTTGCAGCAAGTTGGCGGGTTTGAAATTGTCCAAATGGTCGGGGCATTTATGGGGGCATACGAAAAGCAAACCCCAGTGCTGGTGGACGGTTTTATTGTGACGGTTGCCGCTTATGTTGCGACCTTAATCGAGCCAAATGTACGAGACTTTTTGCTGTTTGCCCACTGCTCACAAGAAACGGGGCACCGCGCAGTATTAGAAATGCTGGCCGCAGAGCCACTGTTGGATTTAGGTTTACGTTTAGGTGAAGGTACCGGAGCTGTGTTGGCGCTGGGTCTTGTTCGTGCTGCAGTGGAGTTTTACAACCACATGGCCAGTTTTGCTGATGCAGGAGTCACAGTGTAATGGCGGCCATTTTACGTTATCAACTGGAGCTGTTTTTGCTGGCCGTGAGCTTCTTCTCCCGCATTCCTGTGCCGGTGAGTTTGCCTTATAGCAGTGAGCGAATGAATCAAGCTGGGCGCTATTTTGCTCTGGTTGGACTCCTGCTCGGGGCGATTTGCGCTTTGGTTTATTCGCTCGCGACGCAGCTTTTTTCTACCAACATCAGCGTGTTTTTGACCATGGTGTTGAGCTTGTTATTGACCGGTGCCTTTCATGAAGACGGCTTAGCGGATATGGCTGACGGTGTGGGCGGTGGTATGACGGCTGAGCGACGTCTAGAGATCATGAAAGACAGCCGCATTGGCACTTATGGCTCTAGCGCTTTGATTATGGTTTTGCTGGGTAAATATTTGCTACTCACCGAATTGGCCGATCTTACTTCACTGGTTCCTGTTTGGTTACTGGCTTATACCCTAAGCCGCGCGGTGGCGGCGTCTTTGATTCGTAATACGCCTTATGTCTCCGATACCGACAGCAGTAAAAGTAAGCCGCTGGCGCAGCAGCTGTCGGGTACGGATGTGGCCGTGTTATCCCTTACCGCCTTAGCGACACTGCTTTACTTCTCATGGCAGTTTATTGGAGTGATGATCGCCGCCAGCTTGATTTTCAGACAGATTTTCCGCCAATGGCTTATCAGACGTTTGGGTGGCTTTACTGGCGATTGCCTTGGCGCCGCACAGCAGTTGATGGAAATTCTGATCTATCTGATCTTGCTTGCTTTTTTACAGCATGAAGTGATGATTTAGGGGGCAAAGTGACGGTTCATTTCGTTTTAGGTGGTGCCCGTAGTGGTAAATCGAGTTACGCAGAGTTACTCGCCAAACAAACTGCACAAGCTTTGGGGGCGACCTTGCATTATGTGGCGACCGCCACGGCCTTAGATGATGAGATGCGCGAGCGGATTGCTCATCATCAAGCCCGACGAACCGCAGAGTGGAATGAACATGAAGTGCCGCTGGCTTTGGCTGAGGCGTTAACTCGCTTTCAACGCCAAGATTTGGTGTTAGTCGATTGCCTCACGTTATGGCTCAATAATCTGCTTTTTGAACACGAAGCCGCGCTCTGTGCAGCGCGGATTGAGCAGCATGTCGATTCGCTGTTGGCGGCATTGGCTCAAACCCAAGCTCACATTATTTTGGTCAGCAATGAAGTGGGTATGGGAGTCGTACCTATGGGCGAATTGACTCGCATGTTTGTTGACCACGCGGGATGGATGAACCAGAAAATCGCGGCATTGGCCGATTCGGTAACGTTTGTCGTGGCGGGTCTGCCACAGCGTTTAAAAGGCGAGTAGCAAGGCATGATCCGAATTTGGTTACTGCGTCACGGCAAAACACAAGGCCCTGCAGCCCTGAATGGTATAACGGATGTCGCGGTGAAGCCGAGCGTGCAGCAAGCGATAGCCAGCCAATTGAGCACTTTGCCGTTTACTCGTGTGATAAGCTCCCCCTTACGTCGCTGCGCCGATCTGGCGCGATTGCTCCAATCAGCTCGTCCGCACGTTATGCTCGATTTCGACCCGCAGCTCCAAGAGCTTAACTTTGGTGAGTTGGATGGGCAAAGTTTTGCCGACTTGGAGACTCAATGGCCAATATTGGATGCCTTTTGGCAAGACCCCGCAAAGAACACACTGCCACAAGCTGAACCTCTCGCTATGGCCTATCAAAGAGTGAGTCAAGCTTGGCAACAATGGTTACCTAAGCTTGAGAGCGATACGCTTATCCTCTGCCATGCAGGAACCATACGTTTGATTTTGGCACACGTATTGGGTGTCGATTGGCGCAACCCACACTGGCATACTCGGTTAACCATTCCTCATCAATCGGTGACAGAGCTTGTCCTTTATCCCGGTGAGCCACCGATAGTGAGCGTGACCAGCATCGGAAATGCGCTTTGCCGTTAGCCCATAAAGCGAATTGAATATGGAGCATCTCATTGAATTAGTGGTAGAATCCGCGCCTATATCGTCGTCTGGCTGGGAATAAAAAGATCTATTCCTTGATACTTGAAGCTGCAGCGGTGTTGGCTATATTCGCTCACCCCAATCACTGAGTATTTCTATGATGGGGGATCACTCTCCACCTGCAACTCCAAGTCGTTTGGGTAGAGTGCCGTTAACGACCACGGATATTGAATGGGTGATGATAAGTGCGATCATCTTGGCATAAATTGTTCGTACAATTTCTTAACATACCGCTGTGCAATAAAGGAGTAGCGCATGACGAAGTCTCTCTTCCGCCAATCTTTTCTTTTCGACAGCTTAGATCTTGACCATCCCATGGTCGCGCAAACCGTACGTACAGAGCAGGGTGTGACCTTAAAGCTGCATCAACGTGGCGTGTTGGAAGTGATCCCAGCTCAAACGGACGCGGCGACAAAAAATATGGTGATCTCCTGTGGGGTACATGGTGATGAAACCGCACCTATGGAACTGCTGGATAAATGGATTGACGATATCGTCAGCGGATTTCAACCCGTTGCTGAGCGCTGCTTATTTATTCTGGCGCACCCGCAAGCCACGGTGCGCCATGTCCGTTTTATTGAGCAGAATCTCAACCGCTTATTTGATGATAAGCCCCACACTCCGAGCACTGAGCTGGCGATTGCCGATAACCTCAAAGTTCTGCTTAAACAGTTTTTTGCTAACACGGACGAGCACTCGCGTTGGCACCTAGATTTGCACTGTGCCATTCGTGGCTCGAAACACTATTCGTTTGCAGTAAGCCCGAAAGCGCGTCATCCGGTGCGCAGCCGTAGCCTGATGCAATTTATCGAGCAAGCCCATATTGAAGCCGTGATGCTATCGAATGCGCCTTCCAGTACGTTTAGTTGGTATTCAGCCGAGCATTATGCTGCGCAAGCCTTAACCTTAGAGCTTGGTCAAGTGGCACGCTTAGGTGAAAATCTATTAGACCGTCTGCTGGCCTTTGATCTGGCGATGCGAGATCTCATCTCTCGCCATAAACCCGAGCACTTACCGAGAAAATCGGTGATGTACCGAGTCAGTCGCACCATAGTGCGTCTGCATGATGATTTTGATTTTCGCTTCAGTGACGACGTGGAAAACTTCACCGCCTTTATGCATGGGGAAGTGTTTGGTCACGATGGTGATAAGCCTTTAATGGCGAAAAATGAAGGGGAAGCGATTGTTTTCCCGAACCGCAAAGTGGCCATTGGCCAGCGTGCTGCCTTGATGGTGTGTAAGGTGAACACGCGCTATGAAGATGACCAATTGGTGTACGACTGATCTTGCTTGGTCATGATCTCCTTTCTATTTAAATGGCTTAACGGTAAGGTTAGGCCATTCTTTTTTCTATGAACGACAAGATGGATTTTCATCGACTGCTTCAACATAAACAGCAACGCTGGCAGCGCAGCAGTTATCTGCTGGTCGGGCTGTTTTTGAGTGTGTGTGTCCTTTATTTGTTGGTGGGAGAGCTGTGGCTATCTCCTTTTTCCGCTTGGTCTTCTCTCGAACAGCAGTTGGTATGGGAACTGCGTTTGCCAAGATTACTGGCTGCGGCGGTGATTGGGGCTTCTCTGGCCGTGGCGGGAGCCACCTTACAAGTGTTGCTAGGCAATGTGCTTGCTGAGCCGGGCGTGGTGGGGGTATCGGGTGGTGCAAGCGTGGCGATGGTGATTCTGCTGCTGTTTTTCCCGAGTTTAAATTCCCCTGTGGCTTTTATGGCGGCCGCGGTATTGGGCGCGCTGTTGTTTACATTGCTCTTGGTGGTGATGGCTCGTAAGTTACGCCTGACCACCGCAAGGCTATTACTGATCGGGGTCGCATTGGGGATTTTGTCTGGCGCGGTAGTCACTTGGGCTTTCTATTTCAGTGATGACCTTGGTTTGCGTCAACTGATGTACTGGTTAATGGGCAGTGTCGCAGGCGTCAGTTGGTATCAACATCTCCTCTCTTTGGTGGCGGTGCCTGTCGTGATTTGGCTTGTCTTGCAAGGTGGTGTTCTGGATAAGCTGATGCTTGGTGAAGGGCATGCCAAACAGTTAGGGGTCGATATTCATCGTGTTCGCTGGCGGCTCATTCTCGCTATCGCATTACTGGTCGGGGCTTCCGTCGCACTAGGGGGAGTGATCGGTTTTGTTGGGTTAGTGGTTCCTCATTTGCTGCGTTTAACGCTAGGCTCGGAAAATCGTCTATTGCTGCCACTTTCTGCTCTGTGCGGCGCTTTATTACTGGTGAGTGCGGATCTGATTGCGCGTTTGGCGCTGGGCAGCGGCGAATTGCCATTGGGGGTAGTCACCACCACTCTGGGCGCGCCCATTTTTATCTGGATGTTGGTGAGAAACCATGATTCGTGTTAACAGCTTACAGGTGGATTCTCGTCTGCTGCCGTTGTCATTACAGGCTAACGCTGGCGAAGTTTGGCATGTGATTGGCCCCAACGGCTGTGGCAAAAGCACCTTGCTTGCCGCTTTAGCGGGGATGATCCCTTTCTCTGGATCTGTGCAGGTTGGTGGCTTAAACGTGAGTCAAGCAAGCTTATCTGAACTCGCCCGCCATCGCGCTTATCTGGCACAAAATGATAAACCCAGCTTTCAACTGCACGTTTTCCAATATTTGGCGCTGTCGGTTCCTGCGAACGTAGCCCTAGAACGCTCGGAAGTGGCCAGCGAAATCGATCAGATCAGCCGTTTACTCAATATTGATGACAAACTACACCGTTCGATTCACCAGCTTTCTGGTGGTGAATGGCAGCGTGTGCGTCTAGCCGGAAGTTGTCTACAGGTCTCACCGGTTTTGAATCCTTCTGCGCGTTTACTGATTTGGGATGAGCCAGCGGCACCCTTGGATATTGCGCAAGAAAGCCTGTTGTATCGTCTGATTGAGCGTATGGCAGGGCAGGGATTAACGGTGATCATGGCCAATCATGACTTGAACCGCACTTTGCGTCACGCTGATCAAGTGTTACTGCTCAGTCGTGGCGTTCTATACCGTGCTGGAAGTGCGAAAGAGGTACTGACTCAAGAAGTGCTGCAATCCGTGTTTGGCACGTCAATTCGCCGAGTGGAACTGGAAGGGCATCCTCACTTGCTGTTCGATTGAGCCTAAGACGCCAGCATCTTATCAGGTGTTGCGTTGACCAATCATGGCGCATGGAGCACTGTTTTAGCGCATGTTGCTGGAAGAATAGGCGAGAAAGTTTTTTAGTATTTGTTTATTTATCAATGATTTGTGTTTTTTAACGCAAGGAAAAAATATTGGCACACAATTCGCAATACTAGATTTGATACATTCTCGTTCTTGTTAGGCTCATCACTCTTCGGCAGATCCCTTGGCACTCTCTCCTGAATGGTGCCTTGGTATAAGAGTATTGAGTTTGTGCTGAACTGATTGGCCCCAATCAGACGCAGTATGCCACCTTAGTGACTAAGGTGGCCTTTTTTTATCTGGATACTCGATATCTTGCCAAGGTAAAGCAGAGGCTGATTACTGAGTGAGTGCTGCGAGGTTAGCAGGGCGGTAATAAACCGACTTCAGCACTTTGCCCTGACGCACGGTTTTAGACTCAGAGATAAAATCCTCTGCGCATTTGGCAATAATATACTCACCTTGATGAACCGCCATTAGCTTGACACCTTGTTCAGCATAGAATTTCTCAGTATCTAAATACTCTTGTTCACTGCGACACACTTTACTCATGTTGGAGCTGTGTACTTCATCCCAGCATGAAAGAAAGTCGATATTTAAGTTAGCCGCAACATGCAAAAGTAGGTCAATCAAATAGCTGATCGCTAGATTGTCTTCTACCTTAGCGTGGCCTAAATGCACCAATCTTCCCATCAACACATAGACGGTATCCACAATCGCATCCGCTTGTTCGGTTTTATTGTCGGCTTGGGCAAGCTCAGTCAGCTCTTCAATCGCCAAAGAAGTGTGTAAGGTGTCAGCCTGGGAATTTAAGGTCTGTGGTGCAGCGACAGGCAGATCAAAGGTTTGGCGGAATTCACTGATATCACGGTATAAGTGGTCGAAAATCTCTTGCGTCAGCTTAGTTAATTGCATGCTTGCGTTCCGAATGGGGTTTAACAGGAGGGCAAGTGTAACAAAGCTTGTGCAGCGGGGCTACGTCAGCACATGAATCACAGGATTGAAAAACAAAGTGAGCAAAAACAAAAGGCGCAATTAAGCGCCTTATCGGTAGGGAGAACTGAAATACCGATTAACCTACATAGGGAATAGGTTATAGGTAGAGTTTGGCCAGTTGTGATGGCTCTAATTCTTTACCTTCGAGGTTGGCATTCCAGTTCGTTCCGACCAGAACACCATCTTCATCAAGAGTGATTAACCAATCTTCTACAAAAACATCCAGCGGGATTTCTACCACTTCAAAGTCAGCCCACTCTTCAACGTTATGAATTTGCGCATCTTTTTTGGATGACCAGAAAGGCATCACTTCACTTTCTTCAAATTCAGTCGACTCACAAGAGAGCCAACCTTCTTCATTGCGTAAACCCCAAACAAGTTGGCTTTCTTGGGTTTCCTGAATAAACAGCGCTAGATTCGCTTCGATATCTGCCGTTAATTTGCTCATTTTATTCTCTCGCAGTAGATAATGCCGTAAGGGTAGCACTTTCATCGAAGAATGCCCATGCTGATCTCTGTCTGCTCATAAAAAGAGTGAGATCACAGTTTAAAGGCCGTCAGTTTTTGGTCGAGTTGACGCGACAAGTCAGCCAGTTTTTCACTCTCTTCTGCTAAATAAGTGGCCGCTTGCGACATTTCCAGCGCCGCATCATTAATGCCACTTACGTTACGGTTCATCTCTTCGGCAACGGCACTTTGTTCTTCCGCTGCGGTGGCAATCTGAGTGGCTTTGTCGCTGACGTGCTGAATGTGATTCACAATCAGAGATAAGTCGCTGCCCGCATTTTCTGCGGTTGCCACGCTGTTAGCCGCCAATGCTTGGCTTTTTTGCATCGCACTGGCTGTGCTTACCGCCAGTTGTTGCAGACGGTTAATCATGGTTTGGATTTCATCGGTGGAATGATGAGTTCGGCTGGCTAAATTCCGTACCTCGTCGGCGACCACAGCAAAGCCGCGACCTTGATCGCCCGCTCGCGCCGCTTCAATCGCCGCATTTAAAGCAAGAAGGTTCGTTTGTTCGGAAATGCCACTGATGACCGAGGTGACTTCGCTAATTTGCATCACCCCTTCTTTGAGCTTATTCACTTGATCAGTTGCAACGCCCAGTTCAACCGATAAGGCGCGAATGCTGTCTACGCTCGAATGGACGTCCTTATCTCCTAGGTTCGCTTCTTTGCTAGCATCGAGGGTATCGCGCGCGGTGTCTTCTGCATGGCCTGCCACATCAGCCACGGTCGCGGTCATCTGGTTCATCGCGGTGGCAAGTTGGCTTAATTGGTCACGTTGTGAAACCACGGCTTGGCTGGTTTCTTCGGCAGAGGAGGCGATGCGGATCGCCGCTTCCGCGACAGAAGAGGCGGACTGTACGGATTCAACCAAGGCATCATGTACGGCGGCAATACTGTTATTGATGCGCTGGGCAACAATACCAAGCTCATCTTTACCCAGCACAGGAATCTGTGCGGTGAGATCGCCTTGGGCAACTTTTTTCATCACATCTTTGATGGTATCGAGTGGTTGAATCACCGCACGACTGATCACAACACCCAGACCTATCATAACGAGCGTCACTATGAGGGTGGCGAAACCCATTCTCAGGAACTGTTGGTAAACCGCGTGTTCAATATCGTCCAACAACATGCCTGAGCCTAAAATCCATCCCCAAGGCGCAAAGCCATTGACGAACGAGAGTTTATCGGCAGGGTTGCCTTGTTGATTTTTCCAAGGGTAGATCAACGAGCCTTGTTGACCATTGCGCGCTAAGTCGATCATGGTGAACCAGAATTGACCTTCTGTATCTTTGCCCGGATTCCCCATCTGTTGACCAACCAGATCCTGACGGATCGGGTGTACCACTGTGTAGCGTGATTCATCAATCACGAACATATAGTTGTTGCCATCAAATCGTAGCGCGTTAATCAGGGCTTTGGCCTGTTCTTGAGCTTGTTCTTTGGGTAGGGTTTGGTTGAGATAAGCCACCTGAGATAGGGTGCTTTGAATCACTGCTTTCAAACGTGCTTCACGCTCAGCAACCAAGTTTTCTTTTAGGGCATTGGCAGAGATAAAGAGCAGGCTCAAAAATCCAACAATACCGACGATGACAATAGCGGCCAGTTTATAACTGACCTTGATATTCTCTAGCTTCAACATGACGTTACCACCTAACTGAGCGCTGTAATGTTTATGGTCTTATTCGGCTAGGTTATTGTTTGAATGAATAGGCCGATAAGGACTAATAAAAGGATGGTTCACAACGGCTGATTTGCCACTGGCCTCAGTTCATTTTGTTAACCAGCTCAACTATTTGATGAGAGTTAGTGCAATAACTCAAACGCAAGCAGGGAGGCTAAGCCTCCCTCGTTAGGATGGGATGAAAAGAGTTAAGCTTCGAGCGTCACGCGAGTATCTTCGCTTAACGCTTCAAGCTCATTGATGACGTCATCGATTTCAATATTCACTGGCAGGCGCATAGCGACATTGGCCGTAAATAGGCTTGAGCTGATACCGCCACCGCCGGCGATAAACACACGTTGGCAGTCCATATCTAAGATGCTAATACCTTGGCCATCAAGCAGATGAGTTATTTCATTCACGATCCCTGCGCGATCGTTGGCATCCAATCTGACCTTATAGACAGCATCACTCTTATGGACATGCGGGTCGGCATCGGTAATTTCGACCAAAAGACTGGGGTAGGTTTGGAAGGCTTGCTTCACTGTGCTGGCATTGTCTGCAGGTAATTCAATTTTGATCACAGCAGCAACGCTGTCTTCAATGAAATTCACCTTACTGATGAGCCACTTACCTCCATTTTCGTGAGTGACGGCTGCCAGTTGCTTTATGGTGGCAGGCGTTGCTTTTCCGACAAAATTCACAATAAATGTGCTGTTCATGTTGGCCTCCTGACAAGGAATACGCGTTGCTCGCTCTTTGAGTGTAGGAGGTTAACTTGGGGTGGAATTGACCAAAATCAATTTTTGGACAGGGAGTCTCAGCAGAAGGACAATAATTCTACTTGCGCCACAGATTTATCCCCTTCTGGCTGGCACTGAGCTTCAATTTTAGATTATTTGGTTCTCTTGCGAGGAGAGAATGAAAGGGAACGTGAAGGCGAATAATGCAGACAGGCTATACCTTAGGTATAGCCTGTCGCACAGATTAGAAGGTGATTTTAAAATTGACGCCGTAATACTGTGAATCGTATGGAGCACCTGCATCCAACGCATATTTGGCTGCATCTGGGTTGTTTGACCAAGGGCTGCTTTGGAAGGAAACATCCGCAGAGCCTCCCCAAGCACTGCTGACCCAGCCATGAATATGACCGATTGGGTTGAGGAAGAAGAGAGTCACGCCACCCATAGTATCGGAGCCCATGACTTCACCCCCATTCGCCACAATATTTTGTTCGGCTTCAAACATCAGTTCACCGATCACAGCACCAAAAAACGGGGTGATGAAAATATCTTGCCACGAGGGGACTTCTGCGAAAGCTTCAACCCCATATTCCCAGAAGAACGTCGACATGGTGGCCGAGTAGAGGAAGGATTCGAACTCGTTGAATCCTGCATGACGCGCCGCCGTGTAATAAACACCACCAAAGTATGGGTGCATAATGTAGTTCAGAAAATGTTCGTCACGATCCCAAGTTGGGCCTGAGGTAACATTATCTTTCCACTTTTTACCAAGGCCGCTCAGTTTGCGATCTTCTGCGTCCCATTTTGTGATGGATTCAGGGAGTAAAGTCATCAATCCTGCGGTCATAACACTCAGGCCGAGAATGGTATAGGTTTGACCTTTCAGATAATCCCAGTCACGGGTGTCTTGCACCATTAAATATTTGGGAAGATGTTCATCGAGCTTGAGTGAAGAAGCATCATTGAGACTCAAAGAAAAAGGGTTACCAACAGAGTCGGTATAATAATTGCTTGAATAGCAGCCGTTCTGTTCACAGCTCAATGGATAGGTAAAATCAGATTTGAAGTTCACATCTTGTTGCTGTGCACTTACGCAGGCGGAAAATGTCAACAACATCATTGAGGTGATGTTTTTCTTGAGCACAGATGTCTCCAGTTAGGTGATATGTCGATCAGGGTAACAATTATCCATAAAACTCACAAACAAGGAACCGATAATTCGCGCTTGTTTGAAATAGCTTAGTCGATAAAACATTCTTTTCTATTAGCTTATTGTAAGCCAATATGGAAACTGCATTTACATCAGGATGGCAAATATGTTGAAAATAGCAATGCTCAGTACCGGCGAAGAAGTTTTGCACGGTGATATCGTCGATTCTAACGCCGCTTGGCTAGCGCGCGAATTTTATCAACATGGCTTTTCACTGGCTAAACGCGCCACGGTTGGAGATAGCTTGCCTGCTCTGGTGGAAGAATTAATGATGCTGAGCTTTAACTCGGATGTGGTAATCGTCAATGGTGGTTTAGGCCCGACCAGCGATGATATCACTGCCCAAGCTGCGGCTCAGGCAGCAGAACAACCGCTGGTTTTGAACGCAGATTGGTTGAGTCAACTGGAAGCCTTTTTCATTGGGCGTGGTCGAGCGATGCCAGAAAGTAATCGCAAACAAGCGATGCTGCCAGCCAATGCCGAGGTGATTGATAACCCAATTGGTACCGCTTGTGGTTTTAAAATGCAGATCAACGATTGCTGGTTTTATTTCACTCCGGGCGTTCCCAAAGAGTTTTACAAAATGGTCAGCGAGCAGATCTTGCCTAATCTGCAGCGGCAATTTCCTTCCGTTCAAGGGCAACAGTGTAGCCGCTTATATACCTTCGGCACTTCGGAATCCTCCATCTCCGATAAGCTAGATAAAATGCATTTGCCGGAAGGCTACACCTTAGGTTATCGCTCTTATCTGCCGTTTATTGAAGTCAAACTGTTTGGCCCAGACCAAGATCAAGAACGTCGCCTCAGCTTACTGAAAATCATACATTCGCATCTAGAACAGTATGTGGTGAGCATTGATGAACCCATGTTGACCTATTTAGGCCATGTGATGGCAGAAAAAGGGCTCTCTTTGGCTTTGGCAGAGCAAGCAACCCAAGGTGGGTTGTCGAGTTGGCTGCTGAGTGATCCCAACGTTGAAGCCCTCGCCGGCCATTCTTGGATCTTAAGCCACAGAGTATCGTCTGAGCTTGCTCATCAAGACCCACTAGCAGCAGCGTTTGCCCTAGCAGGAGCGACGAAAGACAAATGCGGTACCCAAATGGCACTGGTTACAGGGGCTTTGAAAGAGGATCACGTTTCGGTTGCGCTCTCAACCCCAAATGGTGAGTGGGGGCAAACAGTCAAATTTGTGCGTCGTTTTAGCGCACAAGAGCAAAAAGAGTGGATCGCAACACTGGCTGCGGACATGTTACTGCGCTATCTCACTGGACGTTCTATGTTTGTGGGTTACAGTGCGGTTGAGCGGGTCAAAGAGATGCATTTGCCGAGTAGCGTGCTCAATTAAAAATCAAAATCTTACAATAATGGATTGATTTTAAATGGCTTTTTTATCGTTACGCGTTCGGTGTTAACTGAATGAATCCGCTACTTATTCTGCTTATTGATGGTTTAGCTTTCGTTATGCGTATTTTGTCTAATCAATAAGCGGATGATTTATTTAGAGAGCATGATTTGTCTCAAAAGAGAGGCTTTAAACCCTTGGTTGGATCGGTACACTGACTGCTCCCCCGAAAAGTGGCGGCAGGAGGCTGACATGTTTCAACACTCGAAAATCTTGGTTTGGTATAAAATCGCCAGTCAAAAAGTCGTTTTAGGAGAAGCACATAGCGACGGAACTGAGGATGTAGTTTCACTCTGGTTACACGCTCCAACCCAATTCGATAACGCCAGTAACCAAGGCTATTGGTTATCGCTATTTGATGATGGCGGACGCGAAATCGGCAATAAGTGGGTATCCATGAGAACTGCGGATGCGATTTTGTGTGGCGGGAATAGAGCCAGAGCCTAAGCTCTGGTTTGTGCATATCCTGTGAAGCCGCCGTATTCATGGCGGCAACTTCATATTCAATGGCTTTTCCCCTTCCTACTTGAAGCTGCAACGCCAAATAGTTTGGGTAGAGTTCACCTCACTTTTCTCAACTCAAACGGTTATCGACCTCATCGACTTATTGATAAAGTCGAAAACCATTGGTTGGGCGCGATGGGTTAAGCGCGTTTGGCTTTTAGCTGATACGTGACTTGTTCTATCTCAAGTGCCGTTTTTGCACGGCAGATACAAGGTAGAATTTCATTGCCTTGTGTATAAGCCATGGCAAAACCAACATACTCGACTTCACCAGAGATGAGCTGACAACGACAAGCACCACAGTGCCCGTCGCGACAGTTGTATTCTGGCTCTAACCCTGCTTGTTCCATACTTTCAAGCAGAGTATGGCTCGAGTTAGATTCAATTGTCAGCAGCTTGTTGATTTTGATTGCAGCCATTACAGTTCAAAGCCCTCGAAATCATCGGCGCTTACCTCGTTGTCGATTTGACCCACTAAGTAAGAACTGATCTCAGCCTCTTGAGGTGCCACTTGCACGTTATCAGAAGACAGCCATGCGTTGATCCATGGGATCGGGTTATTCGTCGCGGCTGGGTATGCCGGCTCTAAACCGACGGCTTGCATACGGATATTGGTAATGTACTCGACGTACTGACACAGAATATCTTTATTAAGGCCGATCATCGAACCGTCTTTGAACAGGTATTCTGCCCACTCTTTCTCTTGTTCAGCGGCTTCTTTGAACAAATCGAAGCTTTCTTGCTTACACTCTTCTGCCACTTGCAGGAAGGTAAAATCATCCATGCCGTTGCGCAGTAGATTCAACATGTGTTGAGTACCCGTCAGGTGCAAGGCTTCGTCACGTGCAATCAGTTTGATGATTTTCGCGTTACCTTCCATCAGTTCACGTTCTGCAAACGCGAAAGAGCAGGCAAAGCTTACATAGAAGCGAATCGCCTCCAGTGCATTGACTGACATCAAGCAGAGATACAGCTTCTTCTTCAGCTCTTTCAGCGATACCGTGATGGTTTCACCGTTGATCTGATGTTGGCCTTCACCATAGCGGTGATAGTCATTAGTCAGCTCAATCAAATCATCGTAGTAGTGGGCGATGTCTTTCGCACGCTTGATGATGTGCTCGTTTTCAACGATGTCGTCAAACACCACTGCAGGATCATTCACGATATTACGAATGATGTGAGTGTAAGAGCGTGAGTGAATGGTTTCAGAGAAAGACCAAGTTTCAATCCACGTTTCCAGCTCTGGCAGTGAAACCAGTGGCAGCAGTGCGACGTTCGGGCTACGGCCTTGAATGGAGTCGAGCAGAGTTTGGTATTTCAGGTTAGAAATGAAAATATGCTTTTCATGATCCGGCAATTTGCCGTAGTCAATTCGATCGCTGGATACATCCACTTCTTCTGGACGCCAGAAGAAGGAGAGTTGCTTTTCAATCAGCTTCTCAAAAATCTCATATTTTTGTTGGTCGTAACGTGCGACGTTGACAGGCTGACCAAGGAACATAGGTTCTTTAAGTTGGTCATTCTTCTTTTGGGTAAAAGTACTGTAAGCCATTGTTGCCTTCATCCGTTTGGCCTCTTGCCTAAGCAAGAGGCATGCAAATCAAAGAGTTAAACTATTTTCTCGTGTTGTGCTTTAGAAGCAGGCGCTTAGATCTTACAAGCGCCGCTGGCACAATCGTCTTCCTGCACTTTCACCGTAGCATCGGTCTGCTCGTCTTTCGCGCCATCACGAGTGTTATGGTAGTACAAGGTTTTCACACCAAACTTATACGCTGTCAGCAGATCTTGGAGCAGTTTTTTCATCGGTACTTTGCCAGAATCGAAATTGCTTGGATCGTAGTTAGTATTGGCAGAGATCGCTTGGTCAACGAACTTTTGCATGATACCCACTAAGTGCAGATAGCCATCGTTTGAGCCGATGTTCCACAGCAGTTCATAGTTCTCTTTTAAGCGAGTGAATTCTGGAACCACTTGTTTCAAGATACCGTCTTTTGAGGCTTTGACCGAGACGTAACCACGTGGTGGCTCAATACCGTTGGTCGCGTTAGAGATTTGCGATGAAGTCTCAGAAGGCATCAGTGCCGTCAGCGTAGAGTTACGCAGACCGTGTTCCATGATCTCGTGACGCAGCTTATCCCAGTCGTAATGCAGAGGCTCTGCACACACCAGATCGATATCTTTCTTATAAGTATCGATTGGCATCAAGCCTTTCGCGTAGTTGGTCTCATGGAACAGTGGGCAACGACCTTGTTCTTTCGCCAGCTTCATAGAAGCGCGCAGCAAGTGATACTGCATGGCTTCAAACGTGCGGTGCGTCAGGCCATTTGCGCTGCCGTCAGAGTATTTCACACCGTTTTTCGCTAGGTAGTAAGCGTAGTTGATCACACCCACACCCAGAGTACGGCGGTTCATTGAAGAACGACGTGCCGCAGGCAGTGGGTAGTCTTGGTAATCCAATAATGCATCTAGAGCACGAACCACAAGGTCAGACAGCTCTTCAAAATCATCCAGTGACTCAATCGCGCCTAAGTTAAACGCAGAGAGGGTACACAGAGCAATTTCACCGCTTTCATCTTCCACATTCGCCAGTGGCGAAGTCGGTAGCGCGATTTCCAGACACAGGTTTGATTGACGCACAGGTGCAACCGCCGCATCAAATGGGCTGTGCGTGTTACAGTGGTCAACGTTTTGGATGTAGATACGGCCTGTTGAAGCACGCTCTTGCATCAGCAGAGTAAAGATTTCCAGCGCTTTAACGGTTTTCTTCTTAATTGAAGGATCGTTTTCGTACTTCACGTACAGGCGTTCGAACTCATCCTGATCTTGGAAGAAAGCGTCGTACAGTCCCGGCACATCAGAAGGAGAGAACAGGGTAATGTTGCCACCTTCAACCAGACGCTTGTACATCAGTTTGTTGAGCTGAACACCGTAATCCATATGACGAACACGGTTCTCTTCTACACCACGGTTGTTCTTCAGAACCAGCAGAGATTCCGCTTCACCATGCCACAGAGGGTAGAATACGGTTGCTGCACCACCACGAACACCACCTTGCGAGCAGCATTTCACTGCGGTTTGGAAGTATTTGTAGAAGGGGATACAGCCAGTGTGGAACGCTTCACCACCACGGATTTCCGAACCCAGCGCACGAATGCGGCCTGCGTTGATACCAATACCGGCACGTTGAGAAACGTAGCGAACAATCGAGCTTGCCGTTGCATTGATAGAATCAAGGCTGTCACCACATTCAATCAGTACACAAGAGCTGAACTGACGAGTAGGAGTACGTACACCCGACATAATCGGTGTAGGTAGCGAGATCTTAAAGGTCGACGTCGCATCGTAGAAACGCTTGATGTAATCAAGGCGCGTCTCTTTGGGATACTTCGCAAACAGGCAAGCCGCAACCAGAATATAGAGGAACTGTGCACTTTCGTAGATTTGGCCGGTAACACGGTTTTGTACGAAATATTTGCCTTCAAGCTGTTTCACTGCAGCGTAAGAGAAATCAAGGTCACGACGGTGATCAATGAACTGATCCATCAGCTCCAGCTCTTCACGGGTATAGTCTTCGAGCAAATGCTTGTCGTATTTGCCTTTCTCAACCATCTTGGTGACATGAGCGAGCAGTGTAGGTGGCTCGTATTGACCGTAGGCCTTTTTGCGCAGGTGGAAAACCGCAAGACGCGCAGCAAGGTATTGGTAGTCGGGGGTCTCTTCTGAGATCAGATCCGCTGCTGACTTAATGATGGTTTCATGAATGTCTGAAGTCGTAATGCCGTCATAGAACTGAATGTGAGCGCGCAGTTCTACTTGTGAGACAGATACGTTTTGCAGACCTTCGGCAGCCCAAGTGATCACTCGGTGGATCTTATCCAGATCAATGTTTTCTTTGCGGCCATCACGCTTGGTGACAGTAAGTTGTTGGTTCATTCTGCTTCATTTCCCTAACAAAACTGATAAAAGCCGTGTTTTTGTCTAAATCTTGTAAATTGAATCGAGGCTTTTGTGATCGAGCTCGCCCTACATATAGTGTCATAAACACTATATGTAGGGGTGCTTCAGTGTTCGGGTTACAAGATAGTGCTATAGCATCGGTATTGCAAGTTACAGCTTTGGGACATTTTGTGGATAACTAGCAAAATTAAAAAAATCAGTTAGTACCTACTTACTGATGATCTAAGAGCAGAATTGATTGTAAAAAATCGCCGTTTGCACATCGCTTTATTCGTAACCACAAACGAAAAAAAATTTCTTGATCTTTAAGGAAAAATTCACCCTAAAAATGGATCGTTTAAAATGGAATCAAACGCACGAAAAATAGGCTAAAAAAGCGCGGTAACTTGTGCTACCGCATCGATTTTTTAGCGTGGAGTATGCGCTAAAAAAGGCGAGTATGGACGATGTAATTCACATCGACATTCGACCCTAAACGATAGGTATCGGTAAACGGATTGTAGTGTAAACCTGTGATGCCTTGTTCTTGCAGCGCAGTATGATCAACCATCTTCAAAAGCTCAGAAGGGCGAATGAATTTGTTGTGGTCATGCGTGCCTTCTGGAACGATTTTCAGCAGCTTCTCAGCCCCCACAATCGCAAATAGATAGGATTTGACGTTGCGATTCAGGGTCGAGAAAAACACATGGCCGCCGGGCTTAACCAGTTTGGCGCAAGACTGGATCACGGAAAGTGGGTCAGGAACGTGCTCCAGCATCTCCATGCAAGTCACTACATCATAGGTGTGCGGGTTGGCCTCAGCATGTGCTTCCACCGTGCTTTGGATGTAGGTGAGTTTGGTACCCGTCTCAAGGGCATGTAAACGTGCTACTTCAAGCGGCTCTTTCCCCATATCAAGACCAGTCACTTGTGCGCCTTCGCGCGCCATGCTTTCGGCTAAAATGCCGCCACCACAGCCGACATCCAAAACCCTCTTCCCAAACAGGCCATTGGCTTTTTCTAGCACATAGTTCAAACGTAGAGGGTTGATCTGGTGTAAAGGCTTAAATTCGCCTTCCAGATCCCACCAACGGGAAGCCATATCCTCAAATTTTTTGATTTCATTAGGATCGACGTTCTGTGTTGCTGTCAGTGGTGTCGAAGCCAAGTCTATTGAAGCCATCTTGTATCGCCTGTGTTACGCATCCGTGAAGAGTGGGCATTATAGCGCGCTGAGTAAATCGCACCAGTTGAGATGCCAGATTTGACGATGAGCGTTTAAAAAACAACCATCTAACTTTGCCAAGTGCAAGGAATGTGTAAATTCTCGGCATTTAAGACGCAACCAAGGTCACAACCTGATAAAAGGTCAGGGAAAGTAATGCCGAAGCGTGGAAAGATGTGTTATATTTTTTCACCTTATAAGTATCAAGAATATCCAGTTCTCGACTGACTTGGCGCTCAATCTTGTAGTGAGCTTCGTTTCAGTAAGAATTTGGGTATACCGATCAAACTATAGAGGGATAATGGCTCTATGAGCGATCTAGCTAAAGAGATCACGCCCGTAAACATCGAAGACGAGCTACGCAGTTCGTATTTGGACTACGCGATGTCGGTTATCGTGGGTCGTGCTCTTCCTGATGTGCGTGATGGCCTTAAACCAGTACACCGACGCGTACTGTTCGCGATGAATGTGCTGGGCAACGACTGGAACAAAGCCTATAAAAAATCTGCCCGTGTGGTAGGTGACGTAATCGGTAAATATCACCCTCATGGTGACAGTGCGGTTTACGACACCATCGTGCGTATGGCGCAGCCTTTCTCACTTCGTTACATGTTGGTCGATGGCCAAGGTAACTTTGGCTCGATCGACGGCGACTCCGCGGCGGCAATGCGTTATACCGAAGTTCGTATGTCGAAAATCGCGCACGAACTCTTGGCAGACCTAGACAAAGAAACCGTTGACTACGTTCCGAACTATGACGGCACCGAGCAGATCCCTGCGGTATTGCCGACAAAGATCCCGAACCTGCTGATCAACGGCGCATCTGGTATTGCGGTGGGTATGGCAACCAACATTCCTCCGCACAATTTAGGTGAAGTGATCGATGGCTGTTTAGCCTACATCGATAATGAAGCGATCACCATTGATGAGTTGATGGACTACATTCCTGGTCCAGATTTCCCAACCGCCGCGCTGATCAGTGGCCGTAAAGGCATCATTGACGCGTACAAAACCGGCCGCGGCAAGGTTTACATGCGCTCGAAAGCGGAAATCGAAACCGATAAGAACGGCAAAGAAACCATTATCGTCAGCGAAATCCCTTATCAAGTGAACAAAGCGCGCTTGATCGAAAAAATCGCTGAGTTGGTGAAAGAGAAAAAAGTCGAAGGGATCAGTGCACTGCGTGACGAGTCTGACAAAGACGGTATGCGCATTGTGATTGAGTGTAAGCGTGATGCGGTTGGCGAAGTGGTTTTGAACAACCTGTATGCCAACACTCAGCTGCAAACCACCTTCGGTATCAACATGGTGGCACTCGATAACGGTCAGCCTAAGCTGTTTAACCTGAAAGAGATGCTGAAGTGTTTCGTCGACCACCGCCGCGAAGTGGTGACTCGTCGTACTATTTTTGAACTGCGTAAAGCGCGTGAGCGTGCCCACATCCTTGAAGGTTTGGCACTGGCTCTGGCTAACATTGATGAAATCATTGAACTGATCCGCCGTGCCGCCACGCCTGCAGAAGCAAAAGAAGGCTTAATTGCCCGTGGTTGGGATCTTGGCAACGTTGCGGCAATGCTTGAGCGTGCAGGTACGGATGCGGCGCGTCCTGAGTGGCTTGAGCCACAATACGGCATCCGCGATGGCAAGTACTTCCTGACTGAGCAACAAGCGCAAGCGATTCTGGATCTGCGTCTGCACAAGCTGACTGGTCTAGAGCACGAGAAGATCCTCGATGAGTACAAGCAGCTTCTCGAAGAAATCGCGGCATTGATGCACATTCTGGCGAGCACAGAGCGCTTGATGGAAGTGATCCGTGAAGAGCTAGAAGCGATTCGCGCTGGCTTTAGCGATGCGCGCCGCACTGAAATCACGGCAGCAACGCACGACATCGACATGGAAGAGCTGATCGCTCGTGAAGATGTGGTTGTGACTCTGTCACACGAAGGTTATGTGAAGTATCAATTACTGAGCGACTACGAAGCACAGCGTCGTGGTGGTAAAGGTAAGAGCGCAACCAAGATGAAAGAAGAGGACTACATTGAGCGTCTTCTGGTTGCCAATACTCACGATAACATTCTGCTGTTCTCGACTCGCGGCAAAACTTACCGTATGAAGGTATACCAACTGCCGCTCGCCAGCCGTACTGCGCGTGGTAAGCCAATCGTGAACCTGCTTCCTCTGGAAGAAAACGAGCGCATCACCGCGATTCTGCCAGTGACTGAGTTTAGTGAAGATAAATTCATCTTCATGGCAACCGGTGACGGTACTGTGAAGAAAACATCGCTGGATCAGTTTGCCAACGTTCGTGCGAATGGTTTGATTGCGCTCAACCTGCGTGACGAAGACTCGCTGATTGGTGTGGATATCACCGATGGCGAAAGCGAAATTATGCTGTTCTCTAAATTCGGTAAAGTGGTTCGCTTTAAAGAGTCCGAAGAAACCGCGGTTGTGGATGAAAATGGTCAACCTGTGCTGGATGAAAATGGCCAGCCAGAGATCAAGTTCAAAGGCGTAAGACCAATGGGTCGTACCGCTGCGGGTGTTCGCGGCATGAAACTGGCTGATGGCGACCAAGTGGTATCGCTCATCGTGCCGAAGACCGAAGGTGACGTACTCACCGTAACTGAAAATGGTTACGGCAAACGTACCAGCCTATCTGAATACCCAACCAAAGGTCGTGGAACTCAGGGTGTGGTTTCGATCAAAGTCTCTGAGCGTAACGGCAGCGTTGTGGGTGCAGTACAAGTGGCCGAGGGTGATGAGTTCATGATGATCACCAATGCCGGTACACTGGTACGTACTCGCGTGGCGGAAGTGAGCCAAGTGGGCCGTAATACTCAAGGCGTGACCCTGATCCGTACTTCGGAAGGTGAAAGTGTGGTAGGTCTGCAGCGTATCGATGAAATCGAAGAGTCGGAATTGCCAGAAGGTGAGGAAGCACTTGTCGAGAACGATGCACCTGTTGCACAAGATGATGATGGTGAACAAGAGTAATTTGCTCTGTCATACCCCTGCCTAATCACCCTTGGGTAGGGAAATTCATAAAGTGCCTAATCAAAGCCGGACAATCGTCCGGCTTTTTTGATCCTGCCTATGCCTAGATAGCAGTACTATTGATCGCATCAGACGCTATACCCCCAAAAACACTCCGTATTTGTCATCGGTTTGCTTGGGTATAATGCCCGCCCAATTTATAGGTGTTGTAATTGAAAGGTCATACCATGAGTCAATATGTTGTCTGTGCGCTCTACAAATTTGTTGAGCTCAATCATTACCAAGAGCTAAGAGCGCCGCTGCTGGCACTGATGGAAGAGAACCACATTCGCGGCACATTATTGCTGGCGCAAGAAGGCATTAACGGTACGGTCGCTTCTTCTCGCCAAGGGATTGATGCGCTGCTGGCGTGGCTAGAAAACGAACCGAGTTTAAAAGGCACTGTGTATAAAGAGTCTTCTGCCTCTGAGCCACCGTTTAACCGCACTAAGGTCAAACTCAAAAAAGAGATCGTGACCATGGGCGTAGAAGGCATAGATCCCCGTCATGTAGTGGGCACTTATGTGAAGCCGCAAGATTGGAACGCGCTGATTTCCGATCCTGAAGTCTTGGTGGTGGATACCCGAAACGACTACGAAGTACAGCTTGGCACCTTTAAAAACGCGCTCAACCCAAAAACGGAGACGTTCCGCGAGTTTCCACACTATGTACAGGAAAACCTTGATCCGCAAAAGCACAAGAAAGTCGCCATGTTCTGTACTGGCGGGATCCGCTGTGAAAAATCCACCGCATATTTGAAAGAGCAAGGCTTTGAAGAGGTGTATCACCTTGAAGGCGGCATCTTGAAATATCTTGAAGAAGTGCCTCAAGAGCAAAGCTTGTGGGAAGGGGATTGCTATGTGTTTGATGGGCGCGTTGCGGTAGGGCATGGCCTTGCCGAAAGTGATTATCAAATCTGTAATGCTTGCCGTTTGCCTATCACAGAAGAAGATAAGCAGAGCGAACAGTATGAACAAGGCGTCAGCTGTCCGCGCTGTTTTGGTACTCATTCCGAAGAGCAGCTAGAGCGTTTCCGTGAGCGTGAAAAGCAAGTTCAGTTAGCAAAGCTGCGTGGTGAAAGTCATATCGGTGAAGAGAGTGCGGCACTGATTGAAAAACGCCGCGCAGAAAAGCTGGCGCGCAAAGCGGCGCAGCGCGGCCAGAAAGGCTAACGAGTCGTGAGTGGGTGGCCGTTTTGCTACCCACTTACTGCTTGAAATCGTTGGCGAAACTCTCTCGGAGTCATGGTTTTGAGGGTTTTAAATTGGCGGTTAAAGTTCGACAAATTGCCAAACCCAGTTCGCTCGGCAATTAATGCAATCGGCAGCGCAGAACTGGCTAAAAGCTCACACGCTTTACCAATTCGAAACTGCTTTAAATGCTCAGAAAAACTCATCCCATAGTGCTTTTCAAATAAGCGATACGCCGAGCTTTCGCTCAAATGTAACTGATGACATAAGTCGGTAATTTTTATTGCTTGTGCGTAGTGCTGCTCCACATATTGTTTGGCCAGTTGAATTTTCTTATGCGTGTCACTGTTGCTGGTGAGTGCCGTCATCACATAGGGTGCGACAGATAGACGCTGTGCCTGCGCATCGTCCGCCATCACAAGCAAGGACTCAATCACGCGCAGAGATTGGTAACTGTGAGGCTGTTGATCAACATTGGCTAGGAGTTCGGCGACGCGCGTAGCGGTTTGCTCACTGAGACGCACGCCATAGGAGGCATGTTGCTGCAAGCGTTGCAAAGCTTGAGCTTGAGGCAATACGCTCTGTAGCTTATCTAGCCACTCTTGTTTGAACCAGATAATCGTTGAGTGCAGAGTTTGGGCTTTATTGATCAGCTGTCTACCCGCAATCATATGTGGTAAACCGGGGCCGTAAAGTAAAAGTGTGTTGTGCTCAACCGCGCCAATCGCATCCCCTGCAAAATAGTTACCGACAAAACGCTGATCAGGGTTCTGGTAGAGCACTAATTCATATTCGGTGTGGTAGTGCCAAGGACAGGAAAATTCTTGAGTTTGGCTCTTGCTGCGAAATTCACGCAGCACCCAATCCTGACTAATACCGCTCATCACATTTTCAATTAAAGGTCGCATAACGATTTACGTGAGTTTTCATGCGCTCAATGCATGGAGATAGACTAGAGGAATGGCTTATTTTCTGTCAAATCATCAAGTGATTTTGCCTGAATAGTATTAGAACTGGCTCGAATAACATCAATAACTCATGCCCAGATTCAGTACACTAGCCGCCATAATCCCCCCTGATGCTCTAAGTCGTTTAGGGATAAAGCGACGCTGCCAAGTAGGAAGGGGATTCCATCGAATATTGCTATGAGGTTACTGCATGTATCGAGATAAAACCGCCTTACTGTTTATTATGTCGACACTGGTTACGGGTCTATGCGGAGCGTTTTTCTATCCACTCTCCAGTCTGTTTATTGTTGAGGCGCTCGATGCTTCACCGATGCAACTGAGCCTGTATATGGTGTTGGCAGTCGTCAGCTCAGTTATCGTGTCGCAGTGGCTTGCACGCCAATCAGATCGTCATTGGCAGCGTAAAACCATCTTATTGGTTTCGTTAATCTGTTATCTCATCACTGTGGTCAGCTTTATGTTTATTCGCAGCTACAGTCTCGCCATCATGGTGGTGGTACTGTTTGCTAGCGTGAGTGGCGCGTCATTTGGTCAGCTTTTTGCGCTTGGCCGCGAATACGCCGATCAGCATTTAACTGATAAAACGACCTTCCTCTCTACCATGCGTGCCGGAATTGCGATTGCTTGGGTATTTGGCCCTCCGGCGGCGTTTATGCTTAAAGCCAGTTTCGGCTTTAATGCCGCCTTTGCGGTGTCTGCTCTGATAGTATTTTTAGGCATAGTGCTGATTGCTCGCTTCTTGCCAGCAGGGGTGAAAACCGCCTCAGCCGTTGGAACCACGCCAGTCGAACTTGGACAATATTCACCCCGTAAGCGTGCTTTGATCGTACTGTACTGCGTGACCTTGGTATGTACTTTTGGCTCAAACAATCTTTATATCACCAGTATGCCGCTCTATTTATCACGTGAGTTGATGGTGCCTGAACATTGGCTAGGGTTGCTGTTTGGCACGGCCGCATTGTGTGAAATTCCGGTCATGTTAATGGCGGGAAAACTTGCCGAGCGATGGGGAACAAATAAATTGCTGATGTTTGGGATCACCAGCGGCATCTTGTTTTACGGTGTGATGCTGACCCACACTGGGTTTGTTGCCATGATGGCCGCGCAAGTGCTCAATGGCTTTTTTATCGGCGTATGCGCGACGCTAGGCATGGTGGTGCTGCAGGACATGATGCAAGACCGATTGGGCACGGCTTCCACCTTATTTTCGAGCATGCTCAGTATCAGTACTTTGGTGGCGAGCTTATCGGTTGGCGTAGTCGGTGAGTTTTATAACTATTTCAGTACCTTGTATGTTTCTTTAACTGGTGCTTTCAGTGCTTTACTGCTGTTGGCGTTGTTTAGTCAACTGCAGCGCAAAGCAATACCAACCGAAGCGGTGCAAAGTGGAGTCTCGGTTCATTAAGGGCAAAGAAAAATGCGTTGCGTTGGGATCGCTTGAGGTATTCGCCAAGGTACTCGCTGCGTAATTATTCTCTAAAGTGTAAAAATTATGTGACCATACTTCCATATCTTATTGCGTGATAAGAAATAATTATGAAAGAAGGTATTATTTTTAAGAAATGGATGAAATTGTGGAGAGAGTAGGTGGACAATTCGGTTGTTACCCAGCTGAAGAAAGAGTTCTACGCGCAGTTGAGCGCGTTGCAAGCTCATTCAGCGCCACAATCAAAACCGACACTCTCGGTATTAACCGATGAAGAGTTACGTCAATTAGAGCAAATCTGGATTGAGTTGAGCGTCTGGAAGAAGTCGCAAAACTGATTATTTTTATCCCTATTTTGATGCTTGAATGAACCCAACCCACTCCGGTTGGGTTTTTTGTTGCTCAAAAAGGCATTTGTTATAACATAACAATTTAAGCCTTCGAGTGATCTTTTCTTTGAAAAAAGGGGTATGAGCCCTCATAGTTAGGTCACTAGTAGAGACAAGTTATGCAAATGTTGAGAAACGTGCATCCCGTTACAGAAATTCAAGTGAGTGCAAACATGGCGGAAGTAAGAGCCAGAGTCGATTTTAAAGTCGGTGCGAAAAGCAATATTGACGCAGAAATCCTGTCATTTCATGGACTGCAATCAGACAAAGAACACGTTGCAGTGATTTTCAAATCAGCGGATACCACCCAAGAAGCCCCGCTTGTGCGTATGCACTCGGAGTGTTTAACGGGCGATGTTTTCCATTCGTCTCGTTGTGACTGTGGTGAGCAGCTAGAAGAAACCATTACTCGCATGGGGCAGTCAGGCGGCATCATTCTGTATTTACGTCAAGAAGGGCGAGGTATTGGTCTGTACAACAAGATTGATGCGTATCGCTTGCAAAGTCAGGGTATGAATACTTATGAAGCCAATAATCACCTCGGTTTTGGGGATGATCTGCGTGACTTTACGGAAGCCGCACAAATGCTACAAGCCTTGGGGGTGAAGAAGATCCGTTTGGTGACGAACAATCCGAAAAAGATCCGTGAGTTACAAGAACATGGCATTGAGATTGTCGAGGTGGTTCATACCTCGGCACACATCAAAGACGGTAATGAAAATTACCTGAAAGCCAAAGTTTCTCACGGTAAGCATCAACTCAAACTGTAACCTTCAGTTTTATAAATAGATTCGCGTTGCTGCCGATAATATCGCATGTTATTAAACCCCACACTTGTGGGGTTTTTTGTGTGTTCAGGTTGAAAAAAAATTGTAAATTTGTATTATTTGCACCGAAATAACAAATGATAATAATTTGCAATTCATATCAAGCTCAACAAGGACGCTCCATGAACGTTAAGTCTATTCTCTCTTCCACCATCTTAGCTTCACTGACGCTCACTACATCAGCGAGCTTCGCTGCAGCGCCAACTCAAGCCCAAGTGGTTGAACATTATGCCGATATTGCGTATGCCGTTTATGCCGATTCACGTGTGACTGCGCAGCAACTGCAAAAAACCATCGACCGTTTCTTACAAGCTCCGACCGCACAAGGTCTGGAAGAAGTGAAACAAGCGTGGTTGGCGGCGCGTGTGCCTTATCAACAATCAGAAGTGTTCCGTTTTGGTAACGCGATTGTCGATGACTGGGAAGGTCAGTTGAACGCGTGGCCGCTAGATGAAGGTTTGATCGATTATGTGGCAGGAAGTTATCAACATGAACTGGGCAATGAAGGCGCAAATGCCAATATCATTGCCAATACTGCACTGACCATTGGCGCAACGAAAGTTGATGTGAAAGAGATCACGCCTGAGCTGCTGGCCAGCCTCAACGAAATCGGTGGCTCTGAAGCCAACGTGGCATCGGGCTACCACGCGATTGAATTTCTGTTGTGGGGACAAGATTTAAACGGCACCAAAGCCGGTGCCGGTGCTCGCTCATACACGGATTATCTGCAAGGCAAAGCCTGTACCAATAACCACTGTGATCGCCGTGCACAATACCTCAAAGCCGCCGCGCAACTTTTGGTGACCGATCTTGAGTGGATGGAGAAGCAGTGGGCGAGTGGTGAAAAAGATAATTATCGCCAACAACTGCTGAGTGAGTCGGCGGAAAATGGTCTGCGCAAAATGCTGTTTGGTATGGGCTCGCTATCACTGGGGGAATTGGCGGGTGAGCGTATGAAAGTCGCGTTGGAAGCGAATTCAACGGAAGATGAGCACGATTGCTTCTCGGATAACACGCATAACTCGCACTACTACAACGAACAAGGTATCTACAATATCTACACGGGTAGCTACACTCGCGCCGATGGTTCTGAGCTAAAAGGCCCAAGTCTGTACCAATTGGTTGCAGAGAAAGATGCCAATGCTGCAAAAGAGATCCTGCAACAGTTTGAAGCGGCGCGCACGCAAGTGGGTGAGTTAGTCACGGCAGCTGAAAAAAATAACCAGCACTTTGATCAACTGATCGCGGCAGATAACGCGGCAGGGCATGCGATTATCAATCAAGCCATTATGGCGCTCGTCGCGCAAACGGGTTCGATTGAGCGCGCGGCAGGCATCATCGGGATCGATAATCTAAACCCGGATACGGCAGATCACGAGTTTTAATCTCGTCACTGTCCTCATCCCTTTCTTCGCGCAATGGCCTTTGGTTTATGCATGGAGAAAGGGATAACTTATTTTTGCAATAAAACCCAATCTCGCTTTACGTCGATGATAATTCCTCAATAGTTTGGTATGCAGCGTCAATTCCGCAGCTACTTATACGGTAAAGGGAATCAGGGATTGGGTCGTTTTTTTACAGGAACCATGTCATGAAGTCGTCTTTATCTCTGTTATTACTCACGAGCGCCTTGAGCAACTTTGCTTTGGCAACAGAGATTAAATCGGGTGGGGAAACCAGTACCACGAAAGAGGGAGCCAATGCGTTTTCGATGCCGGCCGCGAATTTGCCGATGGCGAAACGCCTTGATTTTAGTGTTGGTAACAGCTTTTTCCGCAATCCTTGGGTTCCCGCTCCCGCTTCGACGGATGCGCGCGACGGACTAGGACCTCTTTTTAATACCAATGGCTGCCAAAATTGCCACATTAAAGACGGACGAGGCCATCCACCAGAGCCTAATGACACCCAAGCGGTTTCCATGCTGGTGCGTTTGAGTATTCCTGCGGTTACTGAGCAGCAAAAAGCCATCTATGCGGTCAATGGCGTAGTGCCAGAGCCGACTTATGGCGGGCAGCTACAAGATTTTTCGCTACCCGACCAAAAACCAGAAGGGCGAATCCACATTACGTATGATGAAGTGGTCGTCACTTTTGCCGATGGTACTCCTGTGGCACTTCGGAAACCGAACCTAAAGATTTTGGATCTCGCTTATGGTGAGATGCACCCAGATGTGCAAATGTCGGCGCGGGTTGCACCGCCGATGATTGGACTTGGACTGTTAGAAGCGATCCCGGATGCGACCTTATTACAGTGGGCTGACCCTGAGGATCGCGATGGCGATGGTATTTCCGGCCGCGTTAACCAAGTGCGCGATGTACGCACTGGCGAAATGGCGATTGGCCGTTTTGGCTGGAAAGCGGGCCAACCCAACATCATGCAGCAAAATGCGGCCGCCTTTAATGGTGATCTGGGATTAACCAGTCATCTCTTTCCGCAAGAAAACTGCACCGAAAAACAGACACTCTGCCGTGATTTACCGAATGGCGGCTCACCAGAAGTAAGCGATAACATTCTGGATTTCGTGGAGTTTTATGCTCAGCACTTAGCGGTGCCTGTGCGTCGTAACGTGCAAGATCCTCAGGTGCAATTGGGTGAAAAACTGTTTGCTCAAGCGGGTTGCCAATCTTGCCATAAAACCAATGTGTTGACGCAAGAGCTGGCTGAGCGTCCTGCGCTTTCCAAGCAGCGAATTCAGCCGTACACCGATCTGCTGCTGCATGATATGGGCGAAGGCTTGAGTGATGGTCGTCCAGAGGCCTTGGCATCTGCGCGTGAATGGCGTACTGCCCCTTTGTGGGGGATAGGTTATACCCAAGAAGTCAATGGACACACCTATTTCTTGCATGATGGCCGTGCGCGCAATGTGCTGGAAGCGGTGCTGTGGCATGGCGGTGAAGCGCAGGCGAGCCGCGATAAGGTACTGCAGTTTGATAAAGCGCAGCGTGAAGCGCTGGTGGCCTTTTTGAATTCACTCTAGGAGAGAAAGATGAAAAAAACAGTGACTCTGCTAGCGGTGTCTTTACTGGCTGCGTGTCAGAGTGCTCCAGACATGGAGCATCCTAGTCAAGCGGTATTCGAGCTAGAGCGTGAATCTGCCCACCTTCTCGCTGAGCAAACCAAGCAGTTACAGCAGCGTATGGCTCACTATTGCCAAGCGCCGACGACGGATATATCAGCACTGAAACAAGAGTGGCAAGCCAGCATGCAAGGTTGGATGGCCTTACAAGGACAGCAGCGTGGGCCGAGTGCCGCATTAGATTTGAGCTGGAATATGCAATTCTGGCCAGATAAAAAAGACACGACTGGGCATAAAATGAAGCAGCTGCTCGCCAAACCGCCAGTATGGGAAGTCGACGATATTGCAAAACAGAGTGTGGCAGTGCAAGGGTTGGGGGCATTGGAATGGCTCATTTTCGATAGCGCATCGCCTTTGCTGACTGCACCGCAGCAAGCTTGTCCAGCCGCGATGGCTATCAGTGCGACTGTGCAGCGTAATGCCACTCACATTGCTAAGGCTTGGCAAGAGAACCCATGGCAATCTTTGGATGATCGCACTTGGCGTGCGGAGTACATCGCGCTGCTTTCCAATCAGTTGGAGTTTACGCTCTCTAAGCTCAATCGGCCGCTGGCCAACATTGGTCAGCCACGGCCTTATTTCTCGGAGTCGTGGCGCTCGAAAACCTCGCTGAGCAATATGCGTTATAACTTGTTGGCGATTCAAGCCTTATACCTTGCCGATGGCAAAGGTATGGATGCGATGCTGCGCCAACAAGGTATGGTTGCCACGGCGGATCGCGTCACCACGCAGTTGGCCGGGATTATCGAAACTTGGCCGCAACAAGCAAGCCTGTTTGATTTGCTGCAAACCAAAGCGGGGTATCGCGAGGGTTTAGTTTTGCGCGACAAGCTCGAGCAACTGAACTATTTGCTGCACGACGAAGTGGCTGTGGGACTCGGTGTGGTCATAGGGTTTAATGCAACCGATGGTGACTGATGCAACACGTCGCCACTTATTGCAAGTGGCGCTTTTTGGCTGCACGACACCTTGGCTAATCAGCGGTTGTAGCTCTGCGCGATCGCCCCAGCCAGCCTTGATTGGCTGTGCAATAGAAGGGCGAGAACGCTTTAGTGTAGTGATGGCAGATAACGCTGGGCAGGCGGTTGGTAAGCTTGCCTTACCTGCTCGAGGGCATGGTATTGCCATTCACCCAACGTTGCCGCATGCGGTGGCTTTTGCACGCCGCCCCGGTCAGTTTATGTCGGTGTTTGATTATCAAACGGCTCAGCAAATTGTGCTGCGTCCCGCCGATACGCAGCGTCACTACTACGGACATGGTGTCTATTCACATGATGGCCGCTACTTATATGCCACGGAAGGGGGGCAGAAAACCAGTCGTGGTGTGATTGGCGTTTATGATGTGACTCACCACTATCAAAAAGTCGCGGAATGGAGCGGTTTTGGGATTGGTCCTCACGAAGTGATCTTGATGGCCGATGGTCGTTTGGTTGTGGGGGTTGGTGGCGTCCACACTTTTGGCCGTGAGCCGTTAAATCTAGAGAGTATGCAGCCAAGTTTGACTTACCTCTCAGCGCAAGGTGAGGTACTGGAGCAAATCACTTTACCTGATCGCCATCTGAGCATCCGTCATTTGGCTCATGATGGGGATAACACAGTCCTGTGTGGTCAGCAATATCGCGGCCAGCCAGACGATTATCCTCCCTTAGTTGCCATGCACACGGGGACTGGTCCGCTTAAGCCATTACAAGCAGAGCCTGAGCAGTGGGCGCGTTTTAATCACTATATTGCCAGTATTGCGGCGACCGATGAGTGGATTCTTGCCACCTCTCCCCCCGGGAATTGCTATGGGATCTGGTCAAAAGCCACGGGCGAATTGGTGGAATTAGCCGCTTTAGCCGATGCTTCCGGCGTGGTTGTTCGCCATGGTGCTTTTCAAATCAGTTCGGGGTCGGGCAAAATCATTTTGCAATCTGCACCTGAGCTCTCGCAATCGCATATGAGCAATGTGATGTGGGACAACCATTGGTCAGCGATCTAGGCATAACCCTCCTACTTGATGTGGCAGCGGCGTTGGCCACGTTTGTTCACCCCATAGTCTCTCTGGGCTTATGGGGATGAACGTACTTGCCGCCGCCTTGCTTGCCATCATCCTGCAACGCTCATTCGTTTGGGAATAGAACGACCGACGATAAAGATGAGACACGAGTGAAAATAGTCCTATCAATAGCTTAATTTTGCGGCTGAGTTTTGCCATACTTAGTGCATCTTCAGCCAGTAGGGCGTTTTGATGAAAAGCCGAGTCGTTGCCGCTATCGCATTGTTATTCTTTGTTATTCCGTGTTCTGCCACCCAGCGTTTTGTTGAATTGGGGTGGATTGATAGCACTTCGCCGGTCAATGAACAGATCACCAACCCGGCTTTGGTTGAGCAAATCTATCACAGTAACAATGATCAGTTACTGTGGAGCGATCTTGCCACAGCGAACCATTTTGAAGCTCAGCTTGAGGTGATTCACCGTGCGAGTTTCAGCCCTTTATTTAGCCGACAACTTTTCGCGCTCAAAAGCTATCGTCAGCAAGATAGATGGCATGAGTATGATGTGTTAGCGACCGACACTTTACTGCAATACCTCAGCTATGCTGAGCAGGCACCAAAAGTCGGTATTGCTTGGTTTTTTGAAGGTCAACTTGATCAACCTCTTGCTCTGCCGAGTGAAGAGGCGCAACTGGCTTTGCATATGGCGATCGGTAACCAGTCGCTCGCTCGCTTAATGGATGAATACACCCCACAAGACCCTGCTTATCAACAACTGCTGCAGGCGTATCAATCACTCTCGAGCATTGAGTTTAATGAGGTGGCACTATACGAGCAGATGGAGCGGCTTAAGCGTCCGGGTGACCCATTAAGCCACCGTGAAGCTTTAGTGCAGCGTTTAGCTCTGGTGAATCTGGATACCACATCCATCTTGAATGATGTGGCCTATTACGACGCCTCGCTTGAAAAACCGATCAAGCAGTTTCAGAAGATGCATGGCTTGCAGCCTGATGGCGTGATTGGCCCACAAACCATGAAGTGGTTGAACACATCCGTAACTGAGCGCCTTGCCTTATTAGCGCTTAATGCAGAGCGGATTCGCTTATGGCCAACCCAGCAAGACAGCATGATTGTGGTCAATGTGCCCGGTTTTGATATGAAGTATTGGGATGCCGGCCGCGAAGTCTTTGAAGCCAAGGTTGTGGTAGGCAAAACCACCAGGCCGACACCGGTGATGAATACCAAACTCGATTCACTGATCATCAATCCAACTTGGAATGTGCCGCATAAAATCATGGTGGAAGACATCCTACCCATGGTGAAACGTGATAGTGAGTATCTCGCCAATCATCATATGGAAATCATTCGTGGTTGGAGCGATCCAGAAGTGATTGATCCTGCGCTGATTGATTGGGAAACCGTTGATCCGGCAACCTTCCCATACCGTCTGCGCCAACAGGCAGGCGTGCAAAATGCGCTTGGGACCTATAAGTTTAATACGCCCAATTCACGCGCTATCTATCTGCATGATACGCCGAGCAAGCATCTGTTTAATAACGCGTCTCGGGCGTTCAGTTCTGGCTGTATTCGGGTAGAAAACGCTGAAAAGTTTGCGCAAACCTTACTCGCTAATCAGGGCATTACGCTCGACGATTTTCCAGTGAGCACCCAAGCGATTGCGCTCAAAAAGCGCATTCCAGTCCACATCATCTATCAGACCGTGTGGTATGAAGAAGGTGTGCTACATTATCGTGATGATATTTATCACTATGATGCTTTAGCTCTCGGCAATGGTGACGCGTCTCCAAATTTGACTAAAATTTGACAGCAGATATTTTTCCTTTCTGCTCAAGGAATAAGCGAGATTCTCTCTAGAATCAGTGATAGTTAGCACGTTTTATGCATTTGATATCGAACCCAGAGTCCGGTACTTTCCGTATCGATAGAGCCCAGTTCGGTAGGTAATTAAAGTGCAAACAACACGTCGAGATTTCTTAAAACTGACTGCGGGCGGATTAATTTTAGCCGCCTGTACGCCCAGCATCGCGTTCGCGAGTTATGCCGCCAAGCCAAGAGAATTGGCATTAAGCAACTTACATACAGGCGAAAGCATTGAAACGCGCTATTTTAATGGCAAAAATTACGTTCGTTCTGAATTGAAACGGCTGAATCATTTATGCCGTGATTTTCGTCGTGACGAAGTGCATGCCATGGATAAGTTGCTGTTTGATCAACTGTGCCAAATCCAATTGCTACTTGGCACTCAAGCCGAGGTGCATATTGTCTCTGGTTACCGCTCTCCCGCGACCAACAAGCAGCTACGCAGTAAATCAAAAGGCGTGGCGAAGAAAAGTTACCACATGTCTGGGCAGGCCATCGATTTCCGTTTGGATGGTGTGTCGCTAAAGAAAATCCGTGAAGCGGCGATCAGTTTGCAAGCGGGCGGTGTTGGTTACTATCCGAAAAGCCAATTTATCCACATTGATACCGGCCCTGTACGCCAATGGGTCGGTGCCTAACTTGTCAAAGGCGGGCGTTAATGACATAGTGCCTGCCAGTTAAGAATCAGACAGGATAGGTTTATGTCTTTACAATATCAGGTGGTGCCTGTTACGGCCTTTGCTCAGAACTGCTCTATCGTGTGGTGTGATGAAACCATGGAAGGCATAGTGGTGGATCCGGGTGGTGATGTGAAACAGCTCGCGATTTTGATCGCGGAGCTAGGCGTAAAAGTAACCCAACTGGTACTGACTCATGGTCACCTTGATCACGTTGGTGGTACGCAGTCACTGGCGCAAGCTCTCGGTGGAACTCGGGTTGTCGGGCCGCACAAAGCGGATAATTTCTGGCTACAAGGGCTCGAAGGGCAAAGCAAAATGTTTGGCTTTCCGCTTACTGAAGCCTTTGAACCTGATGAGTGGCTCGATGATGGTGATGTGATCCACTTTGGTCAGCAAACTCTGCAAGTTATCCATACTCCCGGACATACACCAGGTCATGTTGTGCTGTTTAGTGAAGCGGCACGTTTGGCGTTTGTGGGTGATGTGCTGTTTAACGGCAGTATTGGCCGTACGGATTTCCCGCAAGGGGATTTCAATACTCTGATTGCGTCTATCAAAAATAAACTCTGGCCGCTTGGCAGCGATGTCACCTTCATCCCCGGTCATGGCCCCCAATCTACCTTTGGCCGTGAACGTGCCAGCAACCCATTTGTCGCGGACGAAATGCCGCTCTACTGAAGATCCTCTGGCTCGGCAGCGGCAAGATAGCGCCGAGCCAATCCGACAAACTCTTCTGCACTGCGATCTAAGTCCTGCTCTGAAATAAAAATATCGTAACCAAAGAAGTCACGTTGATACTGCATTCGATTGGCCAGCATGGCTTGCAGTCCGGTGTATTGTTTACCTTCGGCGTCCACATAGGGTGTGGAATCCAATACCAGATCTTCAAATTGATGATGCCGCGCTTTTTGTTGAGCACCGAGATAGAGTAAGGCGCGTTGGCTGAGCAACAGTTGGGTCGATAAGCGAGGGCAAATACTGTTGAGGTAGGGCGCGTAATGTTTAAGACGAATGCCAACCCAAGGTAGAGGTTGATGCCAGCCTTCCCGCTCGTAACTGCACACACCAATCTGGCTGATATTATTCCATTTCACCACCCAACCGCCTTGATAAAAATGCTGCTGGAGATGGGTTGCCGTTAATGTGTAAGCCACTTGTCCTTTTAACATCAACCAGTAGGCAATGCCTGCCCAAGCCATGAGCGCGAGTATTCCGACCACGGCTTGCAAAAGGGATTCGGCGATGCCAATGACTATCAAAGTGACAAGGCCAGCCAAGGCTAACAGTCCCTTTATCACGAAAGGCGTGAAATGGATCTGATGATTGTAAAGTTGCAAAGTGGGCATGCCCTTCTCACTCTTTGGCCGTGTCGCCCAAATTATAGTCATCTAAGCGGGCTAAAGATCATTTGTCGCCGAGAACTTGACCTCATCCCTACAAACGTCGAACGTAATTTGCTATAAAGCGCGCTTCAAAATTTTATGACTGCCTTTGGGCAGTGAAATGGAGACCGACCCGATGAGACTAGCTCATAAGCGTAAAGTGCAGGCTAAGCTGCAAAAACGCATTAAAGCGATCGTTGCTAACCTTGCCACGGTAAAATCGAGCACCTCTGTGCAGCAACCTGCGCAATCCGTGCACTCAAAGGCCCTTTCGGCGCACCAATCTGAGCAAGCAGCAACGCCAACTGTGGCTTGTCAACTGACGCCAAAACAGCAGCAAGTCCTTGAGATTGTGCGTGGCGCAGTAGAGGGGATTAACCCCAAAGCGATTGGTTTGCTTGCAGGCCAAGAGGAAGCGAAAGCTTCTGCATGGGCCGCGGGCGCGCTAAAAAAACTGCTCGATGAAAAGCTGGTTGAGAAAAACCAAGTCGGCAATAAAGTGACTTACACTCTGGCGGTGTAAGTTCTAAGTAAAGCTCCGTTATCGGAGCTTTACTACTGCTGACCAAGGTATCTACTGGCTCCTAGTTCACTTGATCTGTTATTGTCTTGCAAGTGATAGCTATGCCTTTGTCACATTTTTTACTCTTTTCTTTAAAATCCTCTCACGTAGAAATGACTACGTATATCCCCATCATATATTCATTAATCTTTCTTTATCCTTTTGTTTTTCAATATATTTTGTTTTTTTTCTACGTAGTAATACTTAAGACGAATGGCTAAACCGTGCGGTTAGGGTGTTACTTGGCTGCGTGGTCTCGCCGATTTCTTGTCTTACGAATATCGACCACATTGTTGACGAGCCTGTTGCAGGGTGCGCAGGTATGGATAACCAAGGACGTCAAACCATGAGTCTGATTCATCAATCTGTATCACGAGTTATGAAGCGAAGCGTGCTGCTTATTGCAGCGGGTGTTGCGCTGTTCACAACTTCCGCTTTTGCAGAAGAGAAAGTTTACCGTTTAACACTGGCTGAGACATGGGGACCTAACTTCCCAATCTTCGGCGACACCACAAAGAATATGGCGGCAATGGCGGAGAAAATGTCCAATGGCCGTTTACAAATTCGCATTGATTCTGCCAACAAACATAAAGCGCCACTGGGTGTGTTTGATATGGTGAAATCGGGCCAATACGACATGGGACACTCCGCGTCTTATTACTGGAAAGGCAAAGTTCCGAACACTTTGTATTTTACCTCTATGCCTTTTGGTATGACGACCGGCGAGCAATACGCATGGTTCTACCACGGTGGTGGTATGGAACTGATGGAGAAGGTTTACTCTCCACACAATATGCTCTCATTCCCCGGTGGTAACACCGACGTGCAGATGGGCGGCTGGTTCCAAAAAGAGATCAACAGCGTTGAAGATCTGCAAGGGCTGAAAATGCGCATTCCCGGTTTTGCCGGAGAAGTGTTAGCGGAGCTCGGTGCCAAACCCACCAACATTGCTCCGGGAGAGCTATACACTTCGCTCGAGCGTCGCACGATTGATGCGCTAGAGTGGGTAGGGCCGTCACTTGATCTACGTATGGGTTTCCACAAGATTGCGCCTTATTACTACACCGGTTGGCATGAGCCAGCAACTGAGCTGCAATTCTTAGTCAACCAAAAGACGTGGGATAAATTGCCTGAAGATCTGCGTGAAATCTTACGTGTTGCGATGCGCACTGCGGCTTACGACATGTATGTTCAATCAGTTCATGAAAGTGGCAAAAACTGGGTTTCGATTACCCAAGAGTTCCCAGATGTGAAAGTGAAGACCTTCCCAGCGCCTGTGATTAAAGCCCTGCGTGAGGTTAACGACCGACTACTGGCGAAACACGCAGCAGAAGATCCACTGGCTAAAGAGATTCAAGAATCGCAAGCCAACTATCTAAAACAAACACGTAGTTGGACAGATATTTCACTGCGAGCCTACCTCAATAGCGAATCACAATGATAAGCTGAACTGCGTGTGCAGGAAGCCCAAGAAAAGCACATAACGATAAGCTCCGTGCACATTCGTGACACGGAGCAATTTGATTAGACAGGGAGTGTGTAATGAGAAGTCTGATTTATGTTGAGCGGTTATTTAACCGTCTTAGCGATCTACTGGGGTGGCTCTCCAGTATTCTGTTTATTCTGTTGGTGGCCAACGTCGTGTATGACGTTGTGATGCGCTATGCCTTTAACGATGTTTCTATCGCCTTTCAAGAATTAGAGTGGCATCTGTTTGCCACGGTTTTTTTACTTGGTATTCCTTACGCCATTAAAGCGGGCGGCCATGTACGAGTCGATCTGTTCTATGAACGTTTATCGATGAAAGCACAGGCGGTGATCGACATTCTTGGCACTCTGTTTTTCCTGTTGCCGTTTTGCTTGTTAGTGGTCTATTTCGGGATCGACTTTGCTAAAGAAAGCTACGCGCTGGGTGAAACGTCTGGTGACCCGGGTGGTTTGCCATATCGTTGGATTATCAAGGCGATGATCCCAGTCTCTTTCACTTTCATGGCGATAAGTGGCGTCGGCTTGATCATCCACTCGCTCAATAAAGTGTTTAACCCACGTCTGATGCACGCAGACCAAACCAAGTAAGGGAAACGTATGATTGGTATTGTGATGTTTTTCGTTGCCCTGTTTGCGCTATTACTGGGTTTCCCCGTCGCTTTTACTTTTGGTGGCATTGCGCTGATTTTTGGCGTGTGGGCTGAAGGCATAGAGATGTTTGCGTTCATGCCTTACCGCATTCAATCGATCATGGAAAACACCGTGTTAATGGCGGTGCCGCTGTTTGTGTTTATGGGTTTGGTGCTACAAAAAACCAAGCTGGCGGAGCAATTATTAGAGTCGATGGGGCGCTTATTTGGTGGCATTCACGGTGGTGTGGCGATTTCTACCGTATTGGTGGGCACGTTACTCGCCGCTTCGACAGGGGTAGTGGGGGCATCGGTTGTGGCGATGGGACTAATCTCACTGCCTGTGATGCTCAAATACCGTTACGACAAAGGGTTGGCGTGTGGCACCATCTGTGCGTCGGGGACCCTTGGACAAATCATTCCGCCTTCTATCGTATTGATTCTATTGGGTGATGTGCTTGGGGTTCCGGTTGGCGATCTGTTCCAAGCCGCACTCTGGCCGGGCTTGATGCTGGTGGCGGCGTATATCATCTACATCCTGATTTACGCCAAGCTGAATCCGCAAGCGGCGATGCCTATTGAACCTGATGCCGATTTATCACGTCGTCAAGAAGTGGTGAAAGCACTGAAAGCGGTTATCCCGCCGTTGGCGCTGATTGTGGTGGTTCTGGGCTCGATTTTCGCTGGTGTGGCGACGCCCACAGAGTCCGCAGCACTTGGTGGTGCGGGCGCGATTTTACTGGCATTGGCGTATGGTCAATTCAGTTGGTCAATGGTCTATGATGCCTCTAAAGAAACCGTCAAAGTGACCGCCATGGTATTTGCTATTTTGCTCGGCGCGACCGCGTTCTCGATGGCGTTCACTTATACTGGTGGTGATGAGTTGGTCGAAGAATGGATGATGAATCTGCCCGGAGATAAATGGTGCTTCTTGATTGTCACTATGTTGGTGATCTTAATTCTGGGTTTCTTTATCGACTTCGTAGAAATCTGTTTCATCATCGTACCGATTTTGGCTCCAGTCGCCGTGCTGATGGATGTGGATATGACGTGGTTTGCTATCTTAATTGCGATGAACTTGCAAACGTCGTTCTTAACTCCGCCGTTCGGCTTTAGTTTGTTCTATCTGAAAGGGGTTGCGCCAAAGTCGGTCACCACCATGGATATCTATCGCGGCGTGGTGCCCTTTATCCTGATCCAGATTTTGGTGTTGATTTCGTTGATGGTATTCCCAAGCTTTTATGGAATGTGATCCGACTCAAGAGTGAGCGTATCGAAATTCAATCCACATCAACAAGTTGTTAGAGTGAAACTGCTTTTCGAAGGGTCGGAAAGCAGTTTTTTTATGGGGAAATGGAATGCCTCTCAAAGCCAAATTGATTTTGCTGGCTTTACTGCCTCTCTTAATTGCCACAGCAAGCATCAGTTGGATTTCGATCCATCAGGCTAAAACCTTAGGCCAGCGTGAAATTGAGATCTTCCGAGCTAAGCTGATGGAAGAGCGCGAAACCTCACTCAAAGACAGCGTCGAGGTGGCGTTTGATGCGGTGAGGTTGATTGCCAGTAATCCCAACTTAAGTGAAGCGGAAGCCAAACAGCAGGTCAAAGCGGTATTAACCAATATTCGTTATGGCTCTGATGGCTACTTTTTCGCTTATGATGCTCAGGGCACGAACTTGGTGCATCCGATCCAGCCTGAGCTGGTAGGGCAAAACTTATGGCAGTTGCAAGATGAACGCGGTGACTTTCTCATCCAAGCGCTACTTTTCCAAGCCCAATCGGGTGGTGGGTATCACCAATATTTGTGGCGCAAACCCTCAAGTGGAGAAACTGTCCCTAAACTCAGCTATTCGGCTTGGCTTGACGACTGGGAATGGATGATCGGCACCGGCTTGTACATTGAAGATCTCAGTCATGAAGTCGAGAAGATGCAAGCGGCAGTGAACGCAAATATTGATACCACCTTCTTTTCTGTTGTGGTGATTTTGATAGTCACTGTAGCGGTGATCATTGTGTTGACCTTAGCCATCAACCTGCATGAACACCGTTTGGCGGATAAGAATCTCAAAGATTTGGTACACAAAACCGTGTTGTTTCAGGAAGATGAAAAGAAGCATCTCGCCCGCGAACTGCATGACGGAATTAATCAGTTATTGGTGTCTAGCAAGTGTCATCTTGAGTTACTGGCCAACCAACTGAACGACCCTAAACAGATCGTGCATCTGGAAAAATCCCAGCACTCGTTGATAACTGCAATTAATGAAGTTCGGCGAATTTCACACCATTTGCGCCCCAGTGCGCTGGATGATCTCGGTTTACAAGCGGCACTCACGACGCTGCTCGAGGATTTCAAACTGCATTCACAAATGGAGATCGAGATGTTGTTTGACACCCAACCCGGCAAGCTAAAATCGGAAGTGGCCACCACGTTGTATCGAGTGGTGCAAGAGTCACTCAATAATATTGAAAAACACGCCAAAGCCGAGAAAGTCACGGTGTTACTGCAGCAAATGGGTGATATGTTGCAGCTTATGGTGCGTGATGATGGGGTAGGATTTTCCAGCAAAGAAGCGCTGCAAAAACGCGGGATTGGTTTACGTAACATGCGCGAACGTGTGGAGTTTATTGGTGGGGAATTTGAATTAAGCAGCGAGCCACAATTGGGCACCGAAATTACGGTTTTACTGAAGTTGGATGGAAGTGTTTATGGATAAACCAATCAGAGTGGTGATGGTGGATGATCATCAGGTGGTGTTGGATGGTTTTATTGCGCGTTTAGAGCAAGAGCCGGAAATCGAGGTCGTCGCCACCGCGAGTAATGGATTGGAAGCTTTAGAATTGGTCAAACTTCACCAACCGGATGTGGTGCTGATGGATGTGAGTATGCCGATCATGAACGGTATTGAAGCCACCCGCTTGATCAAAGAAGAAGTTCCTCACACCAAAGTATTGATGCTGACCATGCATGATAACCGCGAGTACATTATGCAAGTGATGCAAGCCGGCGCAATGGGCTACATGCTCAAAGAAATCTCAGCACTGAAAATGGTGCAAGCGATCAAAACGGTTCATCAAGGCGCGACGTACTTCTGCGAATCCACCACCTCGACACTGTTTAGCCAAGAGATTTTACCTGTGGCGAATAAGCCAAACCCGCTGAGCCGCCGTGAAGAGGCAATTTTACGTATGGTTGCACAAGGTTGCAGCAGTAAAAAAATCGCGACCTTGCTGAATATCAGCTATCGCACGGTCGAAACCCATAGGCAAAATATTAAGCATAAGCTCGACATCCACTCCACGGCAGAGTTGGCTCAATACGCGCTACAACATGGTTTACTGGAATGAACTATTCTGGCTGCGTGATGCTACCAATCGTCAGCATCGGCGCGGCATCCATATCTTGCGCGTTCATCATGGCAGAGATGCGTTGTACAGAAGAGAGCAGTAAGCTCTGTTCCCAATCTTGTAATTGATGGAATTGCTCAACAAAGCTCTCTTGTAAAGGCTGTGGTGCTTGTGCGAGCAGCTTACGCCCCTCATCGGTTAAGTGTGCATGAACTTTGCGTTTATCACTGTTACTGCGCACGCGCTGTACATAGCCGTTACGCTCCAATCGATCCAAAATCGTGGTAGCCGTGCCTTGGCTCATATTGGTATGCACCGCGAGCTCACGGATGGTGACCTGTTCACCTAAGTCATGAATTGAACGCATCAAAATCAATTGGGGGCCGGTGAGCCCTGCGTCCTTATTAAGTTTTTTGGAGTGTAGGTCAATGGCGCGGATGATCTGGCGCAGTGCGACTAATACTTCTTCGTGTTTTTCCACAGAGGGTTCACCCAGTTTGTGCTGAATCTGTCGCGAACCATACCTTACTTACCTTGATTTTTAAAGTGTTGAGCTAAGAGTAATCCATAGCTTTATTGCGATATTTTTTGAATTTTGCATTCCAGATAAATGCTTTGAATAGAAATTAAATTTCGGTGGTTTCTGATATGGTTTTTTGACATGAACAAAGGGTTTTCTATCTTTAACTGACTTAAATGGCCTGAAAACTGGATCTTTTCTGTGATCTATGTAAAATAATCGTGCTTTTAATGAATGGAATTAACAATGAGTACAAAGCAATTTGTGATTAAAAAACCGAAAATGCTTTGTTGTCATTGTTGTTGAGCTCGATTTAAATGACTCAGAGAGGATACATGACAAAAGAAATTGATAAGTACAGTATCGATAATACGGACTACACCGTAGGCCAAGATAATGTGCAGAAATGGGGGTTTGATGTGCACAATCCCGTGTTTGGGATCAGTGCAGGTTTGATCGCTGCATTTTTACTACTGACCGTACTCGTGGATGCCCACCAAGCTAAGATTGGGCTTGATACCGTAAAGCAGAGCATTATTGCGAGCTTCGACTGGTTGTTTATCTGGTCGGGTAACTTATTCCTACTGTTTTGTGTCGGATTGGTCATTTCACCGTTTGGTAAAATTCGGTTAGGTGGACAGGCCGCGAAAGCGGATCACTCTTTTCTATCTTGGTTAGCGATGTTGTTTGCTGCAGGGATGGGGATTGGTTTGATGTTCTGGAGTGTCGCAGAACCCGTGGCCTATTATACGGGGTGGTATGAAACACCACTGGGTGTAGAAGCCAACACTCCTCAAGCTGCGCAACTGGCGATGGGAGCAACCATGTTCCACTGGGGACTTCACCCGTGGGCCATTTATGGTGTTGTTGCTCTATCATTGGCTTTTTTCTGCTACAACAAAGGTTTACCACTTTCAATGCGCTCGGTTTTTTATCCGTTACTGGGTGATCGCGCTTGGGGTTGGGCAGGGCATGTGGTCGATATTCTTGCGGTATTAGCCACGCTGTTTGGTCTGGCAACGTCTCTCGGTCTTGGGGCGCAGCAAGCGGCTTCAGGTATCCACCATGTATTTGGTTTTGAATCGGGCATCGGGCTACAAATTGCTGTGATCTGTGTGGTGACAGGTTTAGCCACATTGTCTGTGGTTCGAGGTATTGATGGCGGGGTGAAAGTCATCTCTAACATCAATATGATTGTCGCGTTTTTATTGCTCGCACTGGTGGCTGTGATTGGTTATAGCGTCACATTGACTTCGATTCCGACGACTTTAATGGCTTACCTACAAAACCTAATCCCGCTGAGTAATCCTCATGGTCGTGAAGATGAAGTGTGGTTCCAAGGTTGGACAGTCTTCTACTGGGCATGGTGGATTTCATGGTCGCCGTTCGTTGGCATGTTCATCGCACGTGTTTCTAAAGGACGTACCATTCGTGAATTCATTGTGGCGGTATTATTGATCCCAACGTTAGTGACACTGGTGTGGATGTCGGTATTTGGTGGTCTGGCCGTGGATCAAGTGATTAATGAAATCGGCGTGTTAGGTCAAAATGGCTTAACCGATGTTTCGCTAGCCATGTTCCAGATGTTTGATTCGCTGGTTTTCGGTAAGGTGCTATCTGTGATTGCCGTGGTGTTGGTTTTGGTGTTTTTTATCACGTCGTCAGATTCGGGTTCACTGGTCATTGACAGTATTACCTCAGGTGGCAAATTAGATTCACCAGTATTGCAGCGTGTATTTTGGGCAGTACTCGAAGGCGCAGTCGCGGTTGCACTGCTATGGATTGGAGGCACGGAGGCGGTACAAGCGCTGCAAGCGGGCGTTATCTCTACAGCCTTGCCATTTACGGTGATCTTGCTACTGATGTGCGTCAGCTTATGGAAAGGGTTAAAAACCGAACCTGAGTTCATGGCTTCCAGCAAGCGTCTCCACCAATCTTAATACGCGGTATGCGTTGTCAAAAGGGCGGCGCAAACTAAAATCCGCATCAATCATTTCCTAGCCAAAATGTTCAAAAAAAAGCGCGGAGAGCTCTCCGCGCAAACTATCTGACGATAGAGATACCATCCCTACTTGAATCTGTAGGTTGACTATAGGAGCAGCTTTTTATAAAGCTGTGAATAAGGTGTTCTGAGTGTCTGGTGTCCAGTCTTGTTGTGAAACATGTGGGACACTGACTAAATAACGTTTACCTTTGTAATTGACGATGTCGCCTTGCTCATAGGAGACATTGAGTGTCCAGTTTGTCGCAGGATCGGCGTTGGTCCAAAGGCTTGACGTGGATGATGGAGCCCAATCCTGTTGCGCAGTGTGACTAATGACCGCTTTATACACCACACCTTGGTACAGAATATATTCTCCCGCTTGATACGTTTTACCTTCGCTCCAACGAGGAGTGTAATTATCCATCGTATCGAAAACATAACCTGCTTCTTTGGCAATCCGGATAAACTCGGCAAGTTTAGGTAAGTTTTGTGTCGCTCCCATACCGCGTTTGCCATCTTCAAATAAGAAATCATGGGTGAGCACAATCACTTTATCGGCGTGCAGTGGGGTGCCACAAGGGAACTCTTGTGTTTTCGAGTTAATTGGTTCGATAGTGGTTGGTGAGCAACTATTTAAGGCTTTATCCACATAGGCCAAAAAGGGAACGGCTTCGGTTAAGCTGTTGGCAGGCATAGGAATACCCCAGTTTTCGGGGGCCCAATCCACATCCCATCCGTGAGTTTGATAGCCTTGATTAGCAAGAATATTCTGTACTTGAATCGAGGCTTTCACACTGTTTGATGGGTTAGCTGGATCGCACACATAACCCGGCTCCCAAGGTTTTAAATTGTCGGATGTCGCGCATAAACCATCAGCTTGGAAGTGCTTTGTGACACGCCAACCGTTGGTATAGGGTAGGCGAGCCAACTCATATCCCTTGTAGTTTGGATAGCTACGAATAGTAGGCAGGTATTTTTCTAATGTGATCAAGTTTTGTTCAAAACTGGCCGCATCACGAACGGGATCTTGATACGAGTGGATTTGATGGTTACCGGTTGCATTACAATCTGCGCCACTGGTGGGGCCAAACTCTTCCACACAGTTATGAATCATATGATCGTAGCTGTGGTTGCCGACAATATGGCCTGAATCTAGAGCTAACTTTAGAGCCTCTAGAGCACGATCTTCATTTTCATCACCGATACCATCCAAGTGCCAAGCGTTAAAATAAAAAGTGGCTTTTACCCCGCCTTGGTTTAGAACCTTAATGACTTCTACTGACGCATTGATCGGGCCATCATCAAAAGTTAAATAAATCGTGCCCTTAGGGGTACTGTTTGCAAAAGAATGACCGGAAATGGCTAACGATATCGCGGTAAATAGAGCCAAGTTTTTTAATTTCATCTTAGTATCCATTATTTTAAATCAGAAATTTAAGAGTGACGTTGCTAGTGTTTATATTGATAGAAATAACAAGTCCATCAGGTAGGCTTATATATTTCTTCTCATTATCCTATCTAGAAGTGTATCGATAAAAATAGCGCTAACTATCCGAAATGGGATTTTGTTCACGAATAGCGCAACCGGTTGCGCTTTTTAATGCGGATTTATTTTGCTACAGTTTTTAAGTCGATATTTAAACAAGGGAAGTGTAGAGCATGAAAAAGATCCTACTCTGCTGTAGTGCTGGTATGTCTACCAGTATGTTAGTGAAGAAAATGCAGCAAGCTGCTGAAAGTAAAGGCATTGAGTGCAAGATTGATGCGTTATCAGTGAATGCATTTGAAGAGGCCATCCAAGAATATGATGTTTGCTTATTAGGGCCTCAAGTCCGTTTTCAGTTGGAAGAGCTACGCAAAACGGCCGATGAATATGGCAAAAACATTGCAGCTATCTCTCCTCAAGCTTACGGCATGATGAAAGGTGACGAGGTTCTTCAGCAAGCTTTAGATTTAATTAACTAAATCTGTTTTTCGGACAATATTTTCACTCAATCCTCATTAATTAAATGAGGATAGGGAACTCTTTATCTTAAATATAAGGTGAATCCTATGAAGCTTTATGATGCGATAATTGGAATCGTAGAAAAGCATATAGCCCCCATTGCAGCAAAAGTGGGGAATCAGCCTCATGTACGTGCCATGCGTGATGGTTTTATTGTGGCAATGCCATTTATTATTGTGGGTAGTTTTATTTTAATTTTTGCATTCCCTCCTTTTGCTGAAGATACCACCAATGTTTTTGGTCGCGTGTGGTTAAACTTCGCTACGACGCATTTCGATATCATCATGATGCCGTTTAATATGTCGATGGGCATTATGACCATATTTGTCTCGTTGGGTGTAGCATACAGCTTAGCGAAAGCTTACAAAATGGACGGTATCACGAGTGCAGTACTGTCACTGATGAGCTTTTTGTTGGTCGCGGCACCCGCCAAAGAAGACAGTCTATCGATGGCGCATATGGGCGGCACAGGGATTTTCACGGCAGTTATGTGTGCTTTTTTTGCCGTCGAACTGTATCGCTTTATGAAAAAGCATAACATTACCATTCGTATGCCAGAGCAAGTTCCACCTGCGATTGCTCGCTCATTCGAAGTTTTGTTGCCTGTCTTGGCGATTTTCTTGACGCTTTATCCGCTGAGCCTTTTTGTACAAGCCGAATATGGCATGTTGATCCCTGATGCTGTGATGGCGATGTTCAAACCGTTGATCAGTGCGTCAAACACACTGCCAGCGATTATCGGCGCGCTGCTGGTGTGTCAATTGTTATGGTTTGCGGGCATTCATGGGGCTGCGATTGTGGTCGGTCTGCTATCTCCCATCTTCTTAACCAATATCAGTGCTAACATTGATGCGTTTGTTACTGGGCAGCCCGTCCCGAATATCTTCACACAGCCATTCTGGGATTTTTACATCTTTATCGGTGGTTCAGGTGCAACCTTAGCGTTAGTGATTTTGATGTCCTTCAGCCGCTCAGCTCATTTAAAAAGCATCGGTCGTATGAGTGCGGTACCAGGATTCTTCCAAATTAACGAACCTGTGATTTTTGGTAGTCCAGTGGTGATGAACCCGATTTTATTCCTGCCTTTCGTTTTCGCTCCCGTAATCAATGCCACCATTGCTTATTTTGCGATTCAGTTGGGCTTTGTCGGTATGGGAGTAGCAACCACGCCATGGACAACACCGGCCATTATCGGTGCGTCATGGGGTAGTGGTTGGACGTTTACGCCTGTGTTGCTGGTCGTGGGTTTACTCATCCTTGATCTGCTCATTTACTTACCTTTCTTCAAAATGTTTGAGAAGCAAGTGGTTGAACAAGAGCAACCTGTGGAAAGTAAAGTCAAAGCAGCGCAACCAAGTGGACAAGGTGTCACGGCATAAACGGTTTAAGGCTGCCGATGGGCAGCCTTAGCTTCGGGAGAGAGAAATGGAACAAGAACTTATCGTGATGGAAATTATTTGCAACGCGGGTGAAGCGAGAAGCTTGTGTTATGAAGCATTACGTTTAGCGCGTACTCGATCTTTTGAGCAGGCAGAAGAGAAATTGTGTCAGGCTAAAGAGTGCTTAAACCGAGCTCATTTAATTCAAACACAATTGATTGAAGCCGATCAGGGTGAAGGCAAAGTACCAATGACCTTGGTGATGGTGCATGCTCAAGATCATTTAATGACGACAATTCTGGCACAGGAAATGGCGACTGAAATGGTGGCTTTACACAAACACTTGGCGGGTGAGGAAGCAAAATGTCTCGAAATGCATTAAAGCTGGCAGTCATCGGCGGTGGCAGTAGTTACACCCCAGAGCTTGTGGAAGGGGTTCTCAAAAGATTGGATTTTCTGCCAGTGAAGCAGTTGCACTTTGTGGATATTGAAGCAGGTGCGGAAAAATTACAGATCATTCGAGATCTTGCGCAGAGAATGGTCGACAAAGTTGGAGCTGACATTGAAATTAAAGCGGGCTTTGATCGCCGAGAGGCGATTACTGGCGCTGATTTCGTTATGACCCAGTTTCGGGTTGGGGGGCTTGCCGCTCGCGCGAATGATGAACGAATTCCACTGAAATATGATGTGATTGGGCAAGAAACCACAGGGCCTGGTGGTTTTGCCAAAGCACTTCGAACGATCCCAGTCATACTGGATATTTGCCGAGACATTGAAGAGCTAGCACCCAATGCCTGGATGCTCAACTTTACCAATCCTGCGGGCTTGGTCTCGGAGGCAGTCAGTAAATACTCAAAAGTCAAAAGCATAGGATTATGTAATGTTCCCGTTTCTATGCAGATGATGATTGCTGAAATGATGGCCTGTGAACCTCAAGACCTTCAGCTCGAGTTCGCTGGGCTGAACCATTTAGTTTGGGTGCACCAAGCTTGGTTGGATGGTCAAAATATCACTCAAACCGTTTTAGAAAAGGTGGGTGATGGCGCCAATTTCAGCATGAAAAATATCTGGGAAGAACCTTGGGATCCTGAGTTCTTAAAAGCGTTAGGCGCGATTCCTTGCCCTTATCACCGCTACTTTTACCAAACGGATGCTATGTTGGCAGAAGAGAAAAAAAGTGCTCAAGAGAAAGGAACGCGAGCTGAGCAAGTGATGGTCACTGAAAAGGCCTTATTTGAGCTCTATCAAGATCCACATCTGGCTCATAAGCCTAAAGAGTTAGAAGCGCGTGGCGGTGCTTATTATTCGGATGCCTCGTTAAATCTTGTTGATGCCATCTACAATAATCGCAATAGTATTCATGTGGTTAATGTGCAGAATCATGGGGCGATCAGTTCATTACCTCATGATGCTGTGATTGAATGCAGTGCGGTGGTGGGCAGTTGGGGAGCAAAACCGATTGCGGTCGGAGAACTTTCACCAAAAATCAGTGGATTGCTACATCAAGTGAAAGCCTATGAGCAGCTTGCGATAGAAGCTGCGGTACACGGTGACTATCACCTTGCTTTAATGGCTTTAACGAATAACCCATTGGTGCCTGATATTGGTCGGGCGAAAGCCATTTTGGATGATATTCTGCGTGAAAATGCCGTTTATCTACCCCAATTTAAACTCACCACATGGTAACGGTAATAAGGTGAATCTCTCAATGAAGGTAATTTTTAACGCGGACGATTTTGGTTTAACTCAAGGTGTCAACCAAGGTATTGTCAAGGCCCACCTTGATGGGGTCGTAAAATCAACCACTTTAATGGTGGGCATGCCTGCAGAGCAGCATGCAGTTCAATTGGCAAAACAGCTTCCCGAATTAAAAATTGGCCTTCATCTGAGGTTTACAGCAGGACGCCCTTTAACGGGAGAAAGAAACTTAACCGATGAACATGGCGTATTCACCGCTTATCGTGATTTTTGGCAGCGTAGAGACTATCAACCTGAGGCGATATACCATGAAGCTATCGCCCAGGTTGAACATTTTCTAAAGCTTGGACTCACTTTAAGTCATCTTGATAGCCATCATCACGCCCATACTCATCCTCAATTGGCTCCGATCATTTATGAAGTGGCTAAAAAATACCATGTTCCACTGCGGGATATTGGTATGGCAGGGGAGGAGGCGTTCGGCTGTCGTTATCATTTCACTGATTTTTTCTATGATCAACGTTTGGGCATCGACCCTTTAATGAAACATCTGCTTGAGCTAAAAGAACGCTTCGATCTGGTTGAGGTTATGTGCCATCCTGCGTTCGTGGATCCATTACTCGAAAAGTGCAGCGGTTATGCCAAGCAAAGAGAAGAAGAGTTGCGCATTCTGACTAGCGCACAATTAATACAATTGTTGGTAGCGCATGATATCGAAATCACGGATTACTCGGCTTTGATTTCTGCTCCTCTGCACTCCTGTGTATGATGGGAGCTGTCTCGCCGAGTGGAGACTTCCGTAAGGGAGTGTCGTGCAAGCTCGCAGTTCCTTGTTTTTCTGAAGTTTCTGACTTCCTATAGGCTCTAATATGGCAAGAATTAAAGATGTTGCTGAACTTGCAGGTGTGAACCGCTCTACCGTATCGAGGATCATCAATGGTGAGGGGAAATTTAAAGAGGAAACGCGGCGTAAGGTTGAGCAAGCAATGGCTCAACTTAATTATCGACCGAGTGCAATAGCCCGTTCTTTGGCGACCTCCTCATCGAATATGATGGGTCTTCTAGTCACGTATTACACAGGTGGCTTTTTTGGTGAAATGATGGAACAGGTGCAAACCGAGTTGGATATGCACCATAAGTTTTTGATCACAGCACAAGGCCATCACTCTGCACAAGGAGAGAGAGAGGCGATACAGCGCTTTCACGATCTGCGTTGCGATGGGTATGTTCTGCACAGCCGGTATTTATCAGACGATGATTTGCGAGCATTAGCTCAGCAGCCGACTCCCTTTGTTCTTCTCGATCGTTATGTGGCAGGTTTGGAAGAGCGCTGCATTACTTTTGACCATCGTGGAGCAAGCCAGATAGTGGTGGAGCATCTCATTCAGCAAGGCCACAGGAAAATTGCTTGTATCACCGGACCGCTACACAGACACAATAGTCGTCTACGGCAGCAAGGCTATCTCGATGCCTTAGCTCAAGCGGGGATTCTCCCGAGCAAGTCACTGTGTGAAGAAGGCAATTACGGTCGCAAAAGTGGTTATTTTGCGATGCAGCAGCTATTCGCTCGCCACCCCGAGATCACGGCTGTTTTCTCGTGTAGTGAGGAGATGACGACTGGGGCGCTGCAGTATTTACATGAACAAGGTATTGCGGTGCCGGGGCGGATTTCTATCGTCAGTTTTGACAGTGTTGATTTGTGTGAGAGTCTATATCCAACGGTGACGGCGGTACATTTCCCGATCAGCGAAATGGCACGTGCGGCGGTGCAGTCATTGATTGCGATGGTGAAACAGCAACCGACAGTCGGTCCGCAAAGCTTTCGTCCGATCTTAAAAAAGCGTCACGCCGATCAACCACTGTCGAAAATAGCTGAAAGGCAAGACTCATAAACGACCCTCAGTGATTTGAAGTTTACAGCCAACGCTAACGCTGCTGTAAGCGTTAAGTAATAGGGGAGTAAAAAGTCAGCGGGGATAAAAAGTAAGAGCGGATAAAAAAGTGTCGCGAACACAATCGTGTAGGCGACACTTTCAGTTTAGACAGTCTGGTTCGCTAAGCTGGGCGGCAGTTTGGCTACCTGCTGGATCAGCAGGGGATTGCCAAGAACATAACTCAGTTCGACTTTGGTCAGTAGCGCCAATAGGCTTTCCTGACTCTCCGCTTCCTGTACTTTAATGCGTGCTACCGCATCCAAAGGCTCAATCGCGGTGCCGGGTTGGCGCGACGGCAGTTTATCCATCATCGCAATATGTAGAGCGATCAGGTTGTGATCAGCAAGTACCATGCGTGCGTTCCACACTTCCTGAAGATCCACCACATACTCGTCACGACGAGCTTGCGCAGCAAGCACAATAGCCGGTGTTTCAATTTCTTCTGGAGTCGCAAGAATGCGTTTTTGTTTAAACCAAGCTCCGATGGTGTATGACGCCGTGATCCCAGAGAGTGGTACAGAGAACCACAAACCGATTAAGGCTGGAGACATCCACGCCAGTAGGGTCCATGAGTCGAGCATCGCTGCATAACCAAGGAGTACTCCCGCTGTCATATGCCAACGGTGGCGGTACAGCAAGTCTTTGATTGGCAAGCTACCGTCATCACGTCGTTGAGGAGCCCAACCACTATCACGTCCAAACAAAATCGACACAACCGCGCCACAGTGGATGAGCATCATGATGGGAGCGACCAGTGCAGACAGTAGGATCTCTGTCACCGCGCTGAGTATGACTCTCAGTCGTCCCCCTAAGGTACGACACATTTCACCATCAAACATCAGCAGCAGTAATCCGAAAATTTTCGGGCTAAATAGAATACCCATGGTGATGTAAAATAGTTGCAATGCGCGTGCGGAGTCCATGACCGGCCAAGTCGGGAACAGTGAAAACTGCTCGGTAAAATACTCAGGACGAATAAAGTGCGCTTGCAGTGCCAGTAACAAACCCGACAAAATCAACAGCAGCCAAAATGGCGAAGAGAGGTAGGACATAATGCCCGTAGTCAGGTGCAAACGACTGATCCAGTGCAGACCTTTGGTGCCTATGATGCGGCTGTGTTGCAGGTTGCCTTGACACCAACGGCGATCGCGCACGGCTAAATCGATAATCGAAGGAGGGCACTCTTCAAAAGAGCCACTCAGATCCGCGGCGATGGTAACACTCCAACCTGCGCGACGAATTAAAGCAGCTTCCACGAAATCGTGACTGAGGATATGTCCACCAAAAGGCGGTCTACCAGATAAATGCGGTAGGCCAGCGGCACTCATAAAGGCTTCCGTACGAATAATCGCGTTGTGACCCCAGAAGTTACCTTCCTTTTGTACCCACCAAGCCAGACCAGTACCGACCACTGGACCATAGATGCGAGCGGCAAACTGCTGCACACGAGCCATGAGCGTCGTGCCATTGATCAGCGCCGGAATGGTTTGAATCAATCCAGCATCTGGGTCACTTTGCATCCGTTGAGCCAATGAAATCATAGTACTTGGCTGCATCACACTATCGGCATCCAATACTAATAAGTGGTCGTACCCCGAGCCCCAACGACGGCAGAAATCGGCAATATTCCCCGCTTTGCGCGCAATGTTTTTACGACGGCGGCGGTAATAAACGTTAGCTTTACCTGCGGTTTGTTGACGCAGCAACCAGAAGGCTTGCTCTTCAGATAACGCCACTTCAGGATCGGTGGTGTCACTGAGAATAAACCAATCGAAGGCATGTCCGTGTTCAGTTTTCGCCAGAGCCAAAGCCATGGTTTCTACTGCGGCAAAGACTCGATCGGGTGCCTCGTTGTAAGTCGGCATCAAAATTGCGGTACGTGTCGTTAGGGGTTGTTCTGTATTGGGGGCAGGTTTGCGACTCGCGAGAACAAAAAATCCGGCAATCGAGCTTGAGAAGGCTAAGGCAATCCAGCAGAAGTTGATAGCAAAGAGAACCAGTACCGCGTATTCGATAGGCGTTAGTCCACCGACCAAAAATACGCCGCGCATTTCAAAGATGGCAAAAGCAGAAATGAGTAAAGCAAAACCAACCACAAACACACGTCGCCACGAGCAGGATTTAACCCCACCCGTTTGAATGGCGTCACGCGGAAAACCTTCACTCAGTCGTTTAAGATTTTGTTCCGGCATTTCGCCGTGTTGTTCTGGTGGCATGGCAGAGCCTCCCATTAACTGGGAGGCTCCTTGTTCAACCATTGGGTTTGTCATAAAAAATCCGAGTACTTACTACAGGGTCCAACGATACAACCAAGTTTCTACAGGACGCGCTTCTTGCAAAGTGAGCTCTGCCCGTAGTTCAGCCAGCGTCACTTCGCCTGGATCAAATTCAAATGAGAGGCGATAGCCATTATTGGCAGGGTTATCACGCAGTACAACGTTACTGATTACCCCAGCATTGCTGCGCACTTTCGGTTCTGGCATCTGTGCAGGCTTGGCACCTTGGACTTGGTAATCAATCACGAACAAACGTTTTGGCGTTGGTTTGGCAATATCGGCACGTCCACTCGCAGTACGGCTTACAGTGATCGCTTGTGGATTCGCTTCTGGTTGCGCACCCCAGTTGAGGTGATAAGAGAAACGATATTCACTGCCTGCTGCAAGAGGTTGTGCTGGCTTCCAGAAGGCGACAATGTTGTCGTGAATTTCTGATTGAGTTGGAATTTCTGTCAACACGACAGCACCAGGACCCCAGTTACCGACCGGTTCAACCCACAGACTTGGACGTTTTTCGTAATGGGCTTCCAAATCTTGGTAGTTGGCGTAATCGCGCTCACGCTGCATCAAACCAAAGCCTTGCGGTGAGTTGTCCATAAAGGCGCTCACTTGCAGTGTGCTAGGGTTAGCCAATGGACGCCACAAACGTTCACCACGTCCGTTGATCATCAATAAACCATCAGAATCATGCACAGAAGGACGGAAATCATCGGTCTTCTCACGGCCATTTGGCGAATGCATGAACATACTGGTTGCCGGAGCTAGACCAACTTTGCTTAACTCCACGCGTGGGAAGAGTACCGCCTCAACGTCCATACGAGTATTTTCTCCTGGACGAATAGAGAAACGATACGCACCAGACACGCTTGGGCTATCCAGTAGGGCATGGACCACAATCAAGTTGGTGTCGTAGTTTGGTTTTTCCACCCAGAAGGCACGGAAAATAGGGAACTCTTCACCCGCTGGATCGGCAGTTTTGATGGCCAAGCCACGCGCAGACAAGCCATACGCATTGCCTTTACCCAGAGCACGGAAGTAGCTTGCTCCTTGGAATACAAACAGTTCATCAAAATAGGATGGGCTGTTGAGAGGGTAATGCACACGAAGACCACTATAACCAATATCTTCAGTCGGCAGGTTCTGTTGTAGAACTTCGCCAGCGGTGAACATATTGGGGTCGTAACTTAGGTGAGTGGCTTGGTTGCCTTCAACAAGTGCAATTTCAATCAGATCTTGGAAGAAGAAACCGCGATGGAATAGTTGCATTTGATATGGTAGGCCATCTGCTTTCCACACTGCACTGTCGGGTTTAAAACGAATATCGCGGTACTCATCATAACTGATATTGGCCAAACTCTCTGGTAGCGGATCTTTTAAGGCAACATAAGGCTTTTTCGCCAGTTGGCGAGCTAGGCGAACAACGGTGTCGTTATCAAACGATCCCGTTTTGGCAAAGCGAACCACATTTTTAACTTCGCCAGCTTTTGTTGGCTTAGTAGACTCTGAATTCACTGGAGAAGAGGCATTAGTATTTTTAATGTCTGTAGCAAAACCATTATCAGACATCAGCAAAGAAGCCCCAAACAGCAGGGAGAAAAGTACAATCAGTTTTTGCGCATGACGTTGCACGGCGCTGGACACACGAATCATATAGAAATGAACCGATAACAAAGTGAAATACGAAGATAGCTTAAGAGTTTACTGCAATTTTGCTGACCGGACGGTATCGCAGGAAATTGCAGGTCTCATTAAGCGCGAAAGATAGCAGAACTGTAAAAAAATGCACAACATATGTTGTTGAGAACTGTCTTTATCAGATATTTTCTATTCATAAGCTTATATCCTTTAGTTATATGTGATTTTGGAAGGCAAATCACGTTGTGTGAGAGCAAAAAGTTTGGCATAAGCCAGTAATTTGTCGTTTAAGACCTTATAACATAAAAGGTTAATTCTGGTCTGTGACAAGTTGTGAGAAAAAATGACAAAACGAGTGCGCTTTAATCGAATAGTGTTTACTATCGTGACTCCTTCGTTCCAACCTTTTGTTTGACATAATGAAATTAACACTAAAACACAAACTGATTGGCGCAAGTTTATCGGCAGTGGTGGTGATGGCGACGGCATTGACTTGGTTTTCCGCCAGTCAATTGCAACAGCAAACCAGCAATGCGGTTTATACTCGTGCTGACGCAATTTCTTCGACCGCTGCTAAAGGCATCTCAGATTGGATTTCTATCCGTAAATCAATTAGTACTGCGTTTAATGCTCACATTGAAGCACAAGATGTTGTCCCTTATCTGCAACAAGCGCGCAATGCGGGTGGTTTTGACGATATTTTTTACGGTACGACTGATGGCGCGATGTACCGCTCACATCCAGAGCGTAATCGTGCGGATTACGATCCACGTACGCGCCCTTGGTATAAAGATGCAGCCAGTGCGGGTAAGCAGATCATCACCACCGCATACAGTGATGCGATAACCGGCGCACTGCTTGTGACGATTGCAGAACCTGTTCGCCTTAACGGTAATATGAGTGGTGTGGTTGGCGCAGATGTCCTCATTGATCAGCTGATTGCGGACGTGATCAGCATGGACGCAGGAAAAAATGCACAAACCATGTTGATTGATGGCCAAAACGGTTCGTTTCTAGCACATCCAGATAAATCCTTGCTACTGAAGCCTGTGACGACGCTCTCTTCTGCTTTGGACATGCGCACTATCGAGCGTGCTGCGAATCAAGGTGAGTTGCTTGCGCTTAAACTGAATGGCGTGGAGAAGTTCTTCTTTTTCACTGCGGTACCCGATACACCTTGGTATTTCGCAGTACAGATGGACAGTGATACCGAATACGCCTCTCATTCTGAGTTATTAACAGGCCTTATCACTACTGCGTTACTGATCACTGTGATTGTGATTGTGGTTGTGATTGTCTCTTGGCTCGTTAGCTTCTTGTTCCGTGATTTGGGTCGTGTATCGAAAGCGCTGGAGGAAATTGCCTCTGGTGATGCCGATTTGACACAACGTTTAGAACCTCGCAGTGATGATGAAGTCGGACAACTGGCAAGCAACTTCAATACCTTTGTGAGCAACATGCACACCATGGTACTCAAGTTAAGCCATGTTTCAGCCGCATTGGCGCAGCAGTCGAAAGTGACGGCGGCACAAGCGGAAGAGCGCAGTAGCCGAATTCGCTTGCAACAAGACGAAATCAATATGGTGGCTACCGCAATTAATGAGATGGCTGCTGCCACTCAAGAAATTGCGGGTAATGCGGATCACACGGCGCAAAACGCAGGTGAAGCCGTGACGGCGTGTGTCCATGGCGCGGGTCAAGTCACTCAAACGCAGCGTTCGATTCAATCTTTGGCTGAAGAAGTACAAGTCGCGACCGAAGTTATTCAAGAGCTGGAAGCACATGGTCACCAAATCAGTACGATTCTGTCGACGATTCAGAACATCGCTGAACAGACCAACCTACTGGCGCTGAATGCGGCCATTGAAGCTGCCCGTGCGGGTGAGCAAGGACGTGGTTTTGCTGTCGTGGCTGATGAAGTTCGTGTGTTGAGTCAACGTACCCACGCGTCGACCAAAGAAATCCAGCAGATGATTGAAACGCTGCAAGCCACCACAGGTAAAGCGGTAGGTATTATGGACGACAGTCGTCGCCTCGCGGACACCAGTGTTGATGATGCGAATGAAGCTTCGGTTAGCTTGGAGCAGATCCATAAAACTGTAGAACGTATCAGTGATATGGCGACGCAAATTGCGTCAGCGGCTGAAGAGCAAGCTTCTGTGACTTCGGAGATCACTCGCAATACCGTAGGTATTCGTGATGTTTCAAATGATCTCGCGCAAGAAGCTCACTCCGCTGCTGAACAAGCTGCAGAGTTGTCTGAACTGTCTCATGAGTTAGAACAAGAGATCCGTCGTTTTAAACTGTAATGACGTCACTGACAAAGTCAGAGTAAGGAGCGCTTGATGCGCTCCTTTTTCGTTCTTATGTATCTCGTCGTTTCGAGTTTCGATTCGCGGTCAAAGACCTATATAGGGCTCTTAGCCACAGAGCACAGAGCCTAAAGCCACAAAGACTGAATAGCGGTGTGGGGTGGGAGATGGTGCGCGCACTGCGCTTGAAAAAGTTCTGCGGTCGCAATGGCATCCGTCAGCGCATGGTGAGGTGAGTAGGGCGGTAAGTGATAACGCATCCGTGATTGCCCAAGGCGTATTGAGGGTAAAGGTCGACGTGCAATCCGTTGCCACAGCGAGCGTTGCTTATCCAGTAACTGACGTTCAATTTCTAATGTATCCAACACGGGAAACTCGATCGCCTCGCCCCATATATTCAGGCTAATCTGGCGCAAAAAATCACGTTCAATATGCCTAAAGTGTACGACGACAATCTTGCCGTGCAGCGCCTCGAGTAATTCCTTCAACACCTGTTCTGGAGCTTGCGCATGCTGCAACTCGGAGTGCGTGATCCCATGGAACACTATCGACTCATCTTCAAGCGGTTGAGAGGGTTTTACTAACCAATACCGAGCTTGACTAAGAAAAATCCGTTGAGTAGTAAAAGGCACTAAACCGATACTCACAATGGCATCTTGCTCGGCATTCAGTCCCGTTGTTTCAAAATCGAGGGCAACCAGTGAGCACTGATGAATCGGTGTTGAGCCTTCAACCAGAGGTTGAGCATAAAAGCGCTGTAAATGGGTTTGCCGAGCCTGCTGGGCTAAGTGAGCAAATCGAGCGGGCCAGTAAATCGCAGAATCGAACATGGCGCTCACTTAAAATGTTGGTTGGCTTGGTAACGATACTTAAGATAATTCTGTCCGTTACTGAGGATCTGAAACGCATCTTTTAAGTTGCGTCGTTCAAAGTCCGAAAGATGTTCCGGCTCGATACTGTTGTCGGCCTCACGCTCTTGTTCAACATCAATCGCTTGATGGCGAATCCGCACCATAGCGATGAATTCCAAGGCATCACGCAGATCTTTGCCTTTACCTTGTGGGAGCAATCCTGCTTCAATTACATCATCTAAACGTTCAAACGAGTTTTTAGCGCGTGAACCTGCGGCGAGGGCATGTACGCGGATCAAATCTGCCAGTGGTGCTGTCCCGCGACGTTTCAAATTGATGGAGTTGTTATGGCGTCCATCTTTTTCCATCACGAAATTCTTAAAAAAGCCCAGTGGCGGCGTGCGATTGAGCGCATTACGCGCCAAACAGGCTAAAAATCGCTGATTGCGTCTGGCGCGGCGTACGATAAAACCAGACAGTTGCTCGGCCCATTTGGTGCGGCCATAGACACCATCGAGATCAAAAAAAATCGACGCATTGAGCAGAGCTTGCGGGTTGGGATTATCAATCCAGTCAGCAAAGCAGGTTTCCCATTCTTTGCGAGTCATGCGCCATTTCGGATTGCTAGCCATGATCTCACCATCACACAATGGGTATCCGCAGCGGTCTAATCCCCTACACACCAACTCAGCAAATTGAGCAAAATAAGCACCATGCTGCTGCACATCGTAGCGATCATCTAAAATCAGAGCATTATCTTGATCGGTCACAATCAACAGTTCATCGCGTCCCATCGAACCAAAGGCGACAAAACAGTAGGGTAGTGGCGCAGCACCCAACTCGGCCTCGACTAATTCAATGATGCGCTGCGTGAAAGCGCGGCCAATGGTCGACATCGCAGTACCAATCATGTGTGAATTGGCGTCTTCGTTAACTAAACGTACGAAGCTTGCTTTGACTTCATTGGCGAGTTGAGCCAAATCATCAATACAAGTTTGCTGGTAGATACGACTGACTAAAAGCAATGAGTTTTGCGACTCATGGCGTACGATGTCGGTCATGTCGATGATACCAATCGGCTGCCTTTCTCTTAATACAGGGAGGTGGTGAACGTTATTGCGTAGCATGGCGAGCATGGCTTCATAGACGTAAGCGTTATGATCCAGCGAGATGACCTCATGAGTCATGACTTGGCTGACGGTCTGTGTGACATCCATACCTTGCGCCAAGACGCGTCGGCAGAGGTCTCGTTCCGTGACAATGCCGACCATGGGCGTTGAGTCATCTTCCGTATCAAGCAGGATCTGGTTATCGAGGATCAGCAGCGCAGAGACATTTTCATCTGCCATGCGCTGTGCCGCCTGTTGAATAGAGGCTTGTTTGTCTATCGTTGGTGCTGAACGGGTTAACAGCTGTTTGACTTTGCTGGTGATAAGATCATTTTGTTCTTTTTGTTTAGCAACGGTTTGACGCAAGCGTACGGCTTGCTCTACTTCAACAAAATCGGCAAAACTATCAAACTCTTGGTGTAAACGGTGAAAGAGCGCTTCAGGCAAACAGTACAGCAGCGTATCTTCAATTGCAGTGACCGCAAAAGACACTTGGTTACGCGTTAATAACCCCATTTGTCCAAATAGACTGCCTTCCGTCAGTCGATTGTACAGCTCACCATGACGTCGATAGACTTCGACCGCCCCACTACGAACCAAATATAAATCACTGATGGCTTGTTTATAGCCAATAATCGGTGTGTCTTTACGAAAGTAGGCAATTTCAATTTGTTGAGCGATTTCAGGCAGTCGTTCGTTGGGTAAGGCATCAAAAGGCGGATGCTGTTGCAGGAATTGTTGAATCTCGATTAACTCGGCGTCCATGGAGGCTCCTATCGTTACAAACATGCGTTAGGCAATGTTTTTGGCGGTATGGCAGACCATACTACCTCAATTTATTGCCTTAGGGCTAATCGGAGCACGCAGAGATAGGGAAAGGAGTCTATCTATACCCTTCCTACTTGATGCTGCAGCGGTGTTGGCTACGTTCGTTTACCTGTATCTATGCTCATGGGGATGAACTCACTTGCCGCCTACCTGCAACTCCAAGTAGTTTGGGTATATGAACAGTAAAAAAACAAAAACCGGCCATATTCCAGCCGGTTTAAGAGAGTCATTGACGATGCGATTACATCACCGCAGCAATGCCTTGGCACAAGGGTAGCATGTTTGATTTGGTCATCCCCGCTACGCTGATGCGGCCAGAGCCGACGATATAGATACCCAACTCTGATTTGAGGCGTGCAACTTGCTCTTTGCTTAGGCCAGAGAAAGAGAACATGCCGTTTTGACGCTCGATAAAGCTAAAGTCAGCGTCTACACCCACTTCTTTCAATGTGTTAACGAAAAGTACGCGCATCTCTTGAATACGTTCACGCATTTCCGCGACTTCGGCTTCCCATTCTGCGCGTAATTCTGGGTTGTTCAGAATATAAGTGACAACGGCAGCACCGTGAGCTGGTGGGTTTGAGTAGATAGAGCGGATAATCGCTTTAACTTGTGAGAACGCCGTTTCTGCAACGGTTGTTGAAGGTGCAACCAGCGTGAAGGCACCGACACGTTCGTTGTACAAGCCAAAGTTCTTTGAGAAAGAGCTGGCAACCAGAATCTCAGAGTTGTATTTCGCAAAAATACGTAGGCCAGCCGCGTCTTCTTCCACACCTGAAGCAAAGCCTTGGTAAGCAAAGTCAAACAGAGGCAGTAAGCCTTTGTCAGCCACCAATTTCGCCAGTACTTCCCACTCTTGCTCTGTTGGGTCAATACCCGTTGGATTGTGGCAGCAGCCATGCAGTAAAACCACATCGCCTTTCTCTGCCTGCTCTAAATCTGCCAGCATAGCGGCAAAATCTTTGTCTTTGGCATCATAATAAGCGTATTGCGTAGTTTCCAAGCCAGCGGCATTGAACACACCGTGATGGTTAGCCCAAGTTGGGTTACTGATCCAGACTTTCACATCGCCCAGTTGACGCTTAATAAATTCACCCGCCACACGCAGCGCACCAGTGCCACCAGGGGCTTGCGCTGTTTTTGCCAGTTTTTGTGTCACTATGTCCGAATTCGCGCCGAACAGCAGTTTTTGTACTGCTAAACCGTACTCAGCTGTCCCTTCGATCGTGAGATAAGATTTGGTTTTCTCTGACTCAAGCAGTGCGGCTTCTGCTTTCTTTACAGTAGCGAGAACCGGGGTTTCACCTGCTTCATTCTTATAAATACCTACACCGAGGTTAATTTTGTCGGTACGAGGGTCTTTTTTGAACTCTTCAGTTAAACCTAGGATAGGGTCAGCGGGAGCGGCAACGACTTTTTCGAACATAAAGCACATCCATGTCAAGTTAGGGTGGGAAGGGATGATTGAACTCATCAAAATTTACCGTATTTATACCTCCCTCGTATTCAGGTGACAACAGCACCTGAAAGAAAATATCGAAAAATTTTTACTTGGCTGAAAAACTGGGAATAGTTGGTCATTTGTGATGTAAAAGCCTTGGGCTTTTCAGCCTAAGGCGAGATGAATTTTTGTCCGGTTATTGAGGCAATACATCAATAAGATAAGATTTGGCGATGTTCAGATCATTACGTATTAAATTTTCATTTCTTTCCATCGTCATGGATTGAGCATTCGCAAAGCAGAGCGTCGCCAACACCGCTGCAGCTTCAAGTAGAAAAGGTATAACTACAACCTTATGCGGCATCTTTAAAGTGTGCTGCAATGGCCACGAACTTTTCCTCAACCGCGAGAAAAGCCTCGACCACGACAGGATCAAAATGGTGACCACTGCCTTCGACAATAATGGCTTTGGCTTTGTCATGACTAAAAGCCGGTTTATAAACCCGAGCTGAAATCAAGGCATCATACACATCGGCTAACGCCATTAAGCGACCGGAAAGCGGGATGGCTTCTCCTTGTAATTGCGCCGGATAACCCGTGCCATCCCATTTTTCGTGGTGAGTGAGAGCAATTTCTTTGGCAATGGCGAGGAAGGAGCTCGTCCCTAAATGGCGCTCAGCAATCGCAAGTGCTTGCGCCCCGATACGCGGATGCTCTTTCATGACGGTGAACTCCTCATCGGTCAGTTTGCCCGGTTTGAGCAGAACCGAATCTGGAATGCCAACCTTGCCTACATCATGTAATGGCGCGGATTTGTAGAGTAGTTCGATATAAGCCGGGGTTAACAGCGTTGAATATTGGGGAAAAGCAGCGAGATATTCTGCTAACGCTTTGACGTATTCTTGAGTGCGAAGAATATGTGCCCCTGTCTCGTTATCTCGTGATTCCGCGAGAGCCGATAAGCTGACGATAGCCACATCACGTGTGGTTTTGACCTCATTTTGCGTAGCTTCTAAGCTGTCTAACATCTGATTGGTCAACATGGCGACATTGCCTAACTCATCGTTAGAGTAGACGGGAAGGCGTACTTGGAGGTTGCCTTGCGTCACGGCTTGCAATGAGCGCTCCTGATGGTCGAGGATCTCTTTCATCACTCGACTCCAGAGTACGAGAATGGCCGTGATGTAGCCGCCTAACACCAAGGACAAAAAGGCAAACTCTTTCACAATGCTGATCTTGCCACTGCCATCAAGTAGGCGCGCAGGGTTATTTTCCAGCCAGTGAATATCTTTGATTGCGACCATGCTGAGCATCACCGTCAGTGTGCTGATTAAAAGGACGATCAAGCCAATCAGCTGTTTGACTAAGGAACGTCGCTCATCAGAAGAGAGAGCAAGGTTCTGACTTTGAGGCATTTGGCGCAGCGTTCTTAACTTACTGCTTAATTGCAATAACGCTCCGGTGAAGAAACCAAATAAGGTCATTCCAAACAGTACTTTTAAATTACTGTCTAACGTGAACTGGTATTGCAGATTGTAGTAAAGCGCTAAAGGCAGGCTCATTGCGAAGAGGAGTGCCGTGTCCAATTGGATAAATTGCTGTTTTCTTGCCCAAATGTGCTGGCGAAGCAGAGTATGCCGAATCAGCCATGCGAGGATGAAGACAGCACCCACCTGAGTGGCGATTTCACGAGTGCTTAATGTCGCGAGAAAAGGACAGACTCGGCTTGTGTAAAGCGCAAAGAGCACTCCAGCAAGCGCATAGAGTCCAAACGTCAGTGGGGCATGGTAAATCGTGTTTTTCATAGCAAGTGATAGAACCCAAATGGTCAATAAGTTACGGCTAGTTAAGTATAAGCAGCATCATTAAAGTGAGTGTGATTTATTATCGTTTTGAATAAAGGCGCGGATTTTATAGACATTGCTGGGTGATGACCACTTTAAAACGAACATTTTTTGAGTGGTCGTATCAGAGTGTAACGATTGAGAGGAGCAATAATTGCTTTTTGTATCAAGGAATACTGTTAAGATACGTCCTGTAGTCGGGGAGCCTGAGAGCGTATATACCCTTCTTACTTGAAGCTGCAGCGGTGTTGGCTACGTTCGTTCACCCCAATCACATAGTTTATCTATGCTCATGGGGATGAACTCACTTGCCGCCTACCTGCAACTCCAAGTCGTTTGGGTATAACAACGTGCGAATTAAAGGCTGAGATCGCGTAGCGAGACCCGTTGAACCTGATTCAGTTAGGACTGACGTAGGGAACTATCCTCAACCGCTGGTATTGTCTCACCATTGATTTGCAGTTTGGGATCAGTTCCTGTTTTCACAGGAGCTTTTATGTCAACAATCTCTTCTATTCATACTCCCATAGTGCTGACTATCGCAGGCTCAGATAGCGGTGGTGGCGCTGGAATTCAAGCCGATATCAAAGCCATTTCAGCGACAGGGGGTTACGCCTGCTCAGTGATTACCGCGATTACTGCACAAAATACGCAGGGTGTTTCCGCCGTTTTTCCTTTGCCATTAGCAGTGGTTGAGCAACAGTTAGACGCCGTGTTTAGCGATATTCCCGTCTTGGCAGTCAAAATTGGTATGCTGGCGGATGCCCCAATCATCGCTCTGGTTGCTAAGAAACTACGCCAATATCAACCAAAATGGATTGTGCTCGACCCAGTGATGATCTCAACCAGTGGCCATCATTTATTGGCGGCAGAGGCAGTCGAGACGTTAAAACGTGAGCTATTACCGTTAGCCAATCTCATTACGCCTAATCTGCCAGAAGCGGCGGTTTTAGTGGGGATGACGCAACAAGAATGGCAGCAGAATCCGCAGCAGGGTGTTACCGCGCTTAGTCAGTTAAACACACCAGCGGTACTGCTCAAAGGCGGTCACGACCATCAGCAAGCCAACAGTGATGACTTACTGATTCAAAGTGGTGATAGTCGTTATTTCTGTGCGCCCCGTATTGCTACGAAGAATACGCATGGCACGGGCTGCTCACTCTCATCTGCGATTGCTTCATACTTAGCGCAGGGGGCTGAGTTAGTGGAAGCGGTGGATAAAGCCAAACAGTATATCCACCAAGCTATTGTGCATGCCGATCAATTGAGGATCGGCCGAGGTTATGGGCCGATACACCATTTTTATCTACTGCAAATGGCTAAAAGCCAACAGAAAAGCCAATAAGAGTGAGCTTGAGGTATAAAAAAACCGTCTCGTTTGAGACGGTTTTTACATTCAACAGAGCGGAATTAGAAACTCGCGCTACGTGGAGTACGTGGGAACGGAATAACGTCACGTACGTTACCCATACCAGTTACGTAAGACACGAGACGCTCGAAGCCCAGACCAAAGCCCGCGTGCGGCACTGTGCCGTAACGGCGCAGGTCGCGATACCAGTCCATGTGCTCAGGATCGATGCCAAATTCACGCATACGCGCATCAAGAATATCCAAACGCTCTTCACGCTGTGAACCGCCGATTATTTCACCAATGCCCGGTGCCAAGACGTCCATCGCCGCAACGGTTTTGCCATCTTCGTTCATACGCATGTAAAACGCTTTGATGTCTTTTGGATAGTTCTTCACGATAACCGGTGCTTTGAAGTGCTCTTCTGCAAGGAAACGCTCGTGCTCAGAAGCCAAATCAATGCCCCATTCAACAGGGAATTCAAACGTTTTGCCGCAGTTTTTCAGAATTTCAATCGCATCAGTGTAATCCACTTGTGCGAAATCAGATTCAACAAATTGCTCAAGACGCGCAATCACTTCGTTATTAATACGATCGTTAAAGAACTCAAGATCGTCACGACGCTCTGCCAGTACGGCTTTGAACACGTACTTCAGCATGTCTTCAGCCAGTTTTGCTACAGTGTTCAGGTCAGCGAATGCAACTTCAGGTTCAACCATCCAGAATTCCGCCAAGTGACGGCTGGTGTTTGAGTTTTCCGCACGGAATGTTGGACCGAAAGTGTACACTTTGCTGATCGCACAAGCGTAAGCTTCCGCGTTGAGCTGGCCTGATACGGTCAGGAAGGTTTCTTTACCAAAGAAGTCTTGGTTGTAATCCACTTTACCTGCATCAGTACGCGGTAGGTTTTCCATATCCAGCGTTGAAACGCGGAACATTTCACCTGCGCCTTCTGCATCAGAAGCGGTGATAAGAGGCGCTGAAACCCAGAAGTAACCTTGTTCATGGTAGAAACGGTGAATCGCTTGTGCCAAGCAGTTACGAACACGCGCAACCGCACCGATCACGTTAGTACGTGGACGCAGGTGAGCCACTTCACGCAGATATTCAATCGAATGACGCGTTTTCGCCATTGGGTAAGTGTCAGCATCTTCAACCCAACCGACGACTTTTACGTCAGACGCAGCCAGTTCAAATGCTTGGCCTGAAGCTGGAGATTCAACAATCTTACCGGTTACTTCAACGGAACAGCCTGTAGTGAGCTTCAGAACTTCGTTGTCGTAATTATTGAGATTATTAGGAACCACGGCCTGAATCGGGTTGAAACAAGAGCCGTCATAGATGGCAAGAAACGAAATTCCAGCTTTGGAATCACGACGTGTGCGAATCCAGCCGCGAACAGTGACTTCACTGTCTACTGCGAGCTTGCCGCTGAGTACGTCATTTACAGGCGCGTAAGTCATGTTTATTACAGTCTCCGTTGAGATATAAAGACATCCCAATGCCATTTGCGCTCGTCATTGCGCAAAAAATAGACGAAACATTGGGTTGTAGAGAGTTTTACAGATTCAACGGAACATATTACCTGTCAATTTGTCAGCTTCAACCTTTAATGTGGTTTCCGCGCAGAATTCTTAGCAATCAAAGTAAATTGATTCAGCAAGGACTCCAATTGTTGTGACAAATGTTCAAGATCGATGCTGATCTCACGCGTCTCACTTGCCGATTGTGATGTGTTGTTCGCGTGATGAGTGATGACATCAACCTTATTTTGGATCTCATGACTGACTTCCGTGGTGCGTTTGGTCTGCTCTTGAATGCCCATAGCATGGCTTAGCACTTGTTGCATTTCGCTGACCACACGAGTCATGGCCGCTGAGAGCTCTTCCACTTCGGATGAACGCTGATGCGCATGAGAGCAGACGGTATCTACCGAAGAGAGCGAGGCTTGGCTGTCACGCTGAAATCCTGCGATGATGTTTTCAATATTTCCGGTTGCTTCAGTGGTGCGTGATGCAAGATGACGCACTTCATCTGCAACGACAGCAAAACCGCGACCTTGTTCGCCCGCTCGCGCCGCCTCAATAGCGGCATTCAGCGCAAGTAAGTTAGTTTGTTCGGCAATGCCTTTGATCACGCCAAGAATGGATGATACTTGGCCAGTTTGATTATTTAATTCCACAATCCGTTGTTTGACCGCCTCAATATCGCCCACCAGATTTTTGATATCTTCACTGGCTGCGTGTGCTTGCTTGGCACTTTGCTGAACAATACTGGTGGTGTGATTGACCAATTTAGACGCTTCTTCGGTCGCAAACTCCACTTGTTGCTGCTTACCTTGCATATCCGTGATGTTGGTTTGCACTTCTGCAGTTTCTTTTTGTTGATTGTTGGCCGCCTGATCGGTGACTTGCGCGACATTCGTAAGCTTTTTGGCCGAATCAGCAAGGGAATGGGAAGTGTCTTGCACTTGTTGCAAGCTGTCTGACACCGTATCCATCAGTGAGTTGATGGATACCGCCAGTTGCCCGAGTTCATCTTTTCTATCGTTTTCGAGTCGATGGGAAAGATCTTTACTCTTACTCACTTCACACATAAAGGCCGACGTTTTTTGCAAAGGGAGAACGATAATTCTACGCATGAAAAACAGCGTCAACATAAAACCAAACAGCGCAATAACCGACATAATGCCGACACCAATAAGAGTGCGATGATTCACCATTTGCGTTAAGTGGTTAAGATTAAACTCAAGACGAATTACACCAAGCACTTCACCTTCTGGTGCGATGTGACAAGCCACACAGTTAGTACCACGATAGTTTTCACTCGACTTCATCGGCAAGGCAACCACAATGCCTTTCCCCCAATCGGCTTGATAGGGCTCTATAATGGTTTCGCCTTGTAATGCCCGTTGATCAATTTCATCTTTCGGTTGTTGATCCGTGCTTCCGGGGCCATAAATCTTGTTTAAAGAAGGCGCTCGAATGACGCGAACTTGTTCAATGCCATCTTGTGCTAATGCTTTTTGGCGTAGCGTCTCTTTTTGTGCCATGGTGCCAGTCAGCATCATCATGTTCAGGCTATCAAAGTAGTTACTGGCTTTGTCGTGCAGCTGCTCACTTAACACGGAATGAATGAGATCTTTTTGCTGCCAATATTGATAAGACGTTGAGCCCGCCAAAACTAAGGCAAACACGGTGATTAATGTCAGCAGCAATTTACTAAGAATGGATGAGTTCATGATAGTTTTGTAATTATAAGTGACCCCGACTTATGTAAATATAGCGTTAATTCACTAGGTGACAAACGTAGACCAATTGTTAGTGTGACCTTAACCAAAGTGTGAGTTTAAATATGAGGTATGACGCATACTCTTAGCTATACCCTTCCTACTTGAAGCTGCAGCGGTGTTGGCTACGTTCGTTCACCCCAATCACATAGTCTATCTATGCTCATGGGGACTCACTCACTTGCCGCCTACCTGCAACTCCAAGTAGTTTGGGTATATTGCATTGATTATTGAGGAATGTTTCTCAGTCGCTGGTGTGAGAGGGGCGGTTTGTCCGAATTATGTTTTGAATAGCCTTGTTTCAGCAGCAGAGATTTCTTAGTATTGCGGCTCTTTTTATGCCCCGAGAATGATGATGAAAACAGAATTATACAAAGAGTTTATGTTTGAGGCTGCTCACCACTTACCGCATGTGCCCGCTGGTCATAAGTGTGGTCGTTTGCATGGACACTCTTTTTTAGTTCGTCTGTATGTTGAAGGTGAGGTTGATCCCCATACCGGTTGGGTAGTGGATTTTGCGGAAATCAAAGCGGCATTCAAACCGATTTATGATCGTCTCGATCACTATTATCTGAATGATATCGAAGGGTTAGAAAACCCAACCAGTGAAGTGTTGGCGAAATGGATTTGGCAGCAACTCAAGCCTAGCTTACCGCTGCTGAGCAAAGTCGAGATCAAAGAAACCTGCACCGCGGGTTGTATTTATCGTGGTGAATAGCGAATCGATTTGAGATTCAGAGTGAAAACGCCCCACATAAAAAACGCCCGGAAATCCGGGCGTTTTTGTAAGCACAAAAAGGTTCTGATTAACAGATCACTTTGATCGCCAAGCCACCTTGTGAGGTTTCACGGTACTTAGCATTCATGTCCTTGCCGGTTTCCAGCATGGTTTCAATCACTTTATCCAGTGAAACACGTGGGGCAGAAGAACGACGCAGCGCCATACGGGTTGAGTTGATCGCTTTCACCGCTGCAATGCCGTTACGTTCGATACATGGCACCTGTACTTGTCCTGCAACAGGGTCACAAGTCAAACCAAGGTTATGCTCCATCGCGATTTCAGCCGCCATACAGACTTGCTCTGGGCTACCGCCTAAAAGCTCAGCAAGACCCGCTGCTGCCATAGAACAAGCGACACCGACTTCACCTTGACAGCCCACTTCTGCACCTGAGATAGACGCATTACGTTTGTACAAACCACCAATCGCGCCAGAAGCAGCGAAGTAACGGATGTAGTCTTTCTCAGTCACGGTTTGGATGAATTTGTCGTAGTAGGCGAGTACCGCAGGGATAATGCCACACGCACCGTTAGTCGGTGCAGTGACTACACGGCCACCGGCTGCGTTTTCTTCGTTAACCGCAAACGCATACATGTTTACCCAGTCAACCACCGCCATTGGATCGTTGGTGGTTTTTTCGGACGTCAGCAGTTGTTGACGCAGCGCTGCCGCACGGCGTGGTACACGCAAAGGCCCAGGTAGGATGCCTTCGGTGTTCATCCCGCGTTCCATACACTCACGCATGGTACGCCAAATGTTCGCGAAATAGGTGCGCACTTCTTCGTCAGAATGCATGGCTTTTTCGTTCGCCATAACGAGCGTGCTGATCGAGAGGCCACTCTCTTTACATTGGTTCAGCAGCTCTTCCGCTGAACGGAAAGCGTAAGGCACTTGAATAAGAGATTCGTTCTCTTTACCAAAGTGCTCTTCATCAACAATGAAACCACCACCGATAGAGTAGTAAGTTTTGCTGAAGATTTTCTCGTCGTTGATCCATGCGTGAATCTGCATGCCGTTTTCGTGCAAAGGCAGATTAGTGCGGTGGAAATTCATCCCACCTTCACGAGGGAAAGAGACGGTATGACAGTGCATACCAACAGGAAGACGTTCTGTTTCTTCTACACGAGCGATAAAGCTCGGAATCGAGTCGATATCCACTTTCTCTGGCGTATTGCCTGCCAGACCCATGATGATAGCGATATCCGTGTGGTGACCTTTCCCTGTCAGTGATAGCGATCCATAAACGTCCACGGTGATTTTAGTGACGTCGCGCAATTTTCCCATTGAGCGTAGTTCGTCAATAAACTCTTTACCCGCTTTCATCGGTCCAACCGTGTGTGAACTTGAAGGACCAACACCGATTTTATAGATATCAAATACACTAATCATTTTGAATGCCTCAAAACTAAGCCCCCCTAAGGGTAGGGAGGCTTTTGGTATAGTTATGTTTTGTGTTTTAAGCTCATACGCAGAGGTAGAGATTAAAGAGCGCCGTAGATTACAGAACTAATCGCAGCCAAGCCACAAATAACTGTAAAAATCTGTACAGGTGCTGAAGTCTTGAACTTAGCCATTGCAGGCACTTTGTGCATTGCAAATACAGGCAGCAGGAACAAGATAGCAGCAATCATTGGTGCGCCCATGGTTTCAATCATACCTAGGATGCTTGGGTTCACAATTGCTACAATCCAAGTGGTGATGACGATGAAGCCCAGAGAGATTTTCTCAATCTTGCTGACTTGCATGTTGCTGCGTGATTTCACCAGACCGACTAGACCTTCATGAGCACCTAAGAAGTGACCGAAGTAGCTTGAGGTGATCGCTGCAAATGCCACGATTGGACCTAAGTAAGAGATGATCGGTGAAGCGTGTTCATTAGCTAGGTAAGACAGAACAGAGATGTTTTGCTCTTTTGCCATCGCCAGCTCTGCAGGAGACAGTGATAGAACTACCGAGAATACGAAGAACATCACGAAGCCCATCAGCATCATCGCTGCACCGCCAGTAATCATGTCCGTTTTTTGTACGGCTTTATCACCAAACTGTTGGCGTTGCTCTTTAGAGAACTGAGAAATGATTGGGCTGTGGTTGAAAGAGAACACGATGATTGGGATCGCAAGCCATACGATAGCAGGCATTGCTGACCAGTCAGGTGCGACTTCCATCATGGAAGTGTTCCAATCAGGGATCAGATAGAAAGAGAGAGCCAGCAGAATGAATACCAGTGGGTAAACCATGGCAGAAGTGGCTTTCAGCATCAGCTCCTTACCAAATACCACACCAGCAGTCATCGCCGTGATCAGTGCACCAGATAGTAACCAGCGAGGAATCGATTCCATGCCGATTTGGTTAACGAGGAAAGAATCCACCGTGTTAGTGATGCCCACACCGTAGATCAGAACGATAGGATAGATGGCGAAAAAGTAAGCAAAAGTAATGAGGTTAGCGCCAGCTTTACCAAAATGTTCTTCAACCGTGTCAGTGATGTCTGCATCAGGATTTTTTGCAGATAATACGAAACGAGCGAGAGACTTGTGTGCAAACCAAGTCATTGGGGCGGCAATCAGTGCGAGAAGAACTAATGGCCAGAAGCCACCCGCACCCGCTTTAATAGGTAGGAACAGGACACCTGCACCAACCGCTGTACCGAAAAGGGACAGAGCCCAGGTGAAATCTTTGTAGGTCCACTTGCTAGCAGAACGTGCTGTAGAAGTAGCCGCTGTTGTAGTATTCATATGTTTTTACTCATTTTGGGAACAGGAAATAAGTCGGAGCGCATTTTTGCACATTTTTCACATAAGAAAACTAGATCTAAATCATGATTGGTTGTACTTATTGAAACTTCTATCAAAAACCTATTTTTGATCACGAAATTGGCGTGCCACATGTGAGAATTGTTAATGGGTTGGATTAGATTTAGTTATGTTTGCGTGAAAAATTCTCAGTGAATGGTCAGGAAAACGTTTGCTTGTTTTTTTGATTAGATTTTCTAATGATTTGTATTGCCTTGCCCAAAGTGAGAAAAATAGGCCTTCAAACTAACTCATTGTAATTAATAAATTGTTTTTGAAGGGATTGGATGATTTGTGCGGTCATACCCCATATAAAATGTTGTTTATAGGAGAGGGCGAACAGTTTATGACGGTGTTTTTTTAACTGAAAAGTCCCGCTGTAGATCTTTTTTCGATCAAGCAAAAAACTGATCGGCACTTCAAACACTTCATCGACTTCGTTGTGATCGAGCTGAATCGGGTAGTCGGATTCGACAAAAGCTAAAAAAGGCGTCACGGCAAATTGGCTTACGGTCACTAACTCAGGCAACTGACCAACAATACGAATTTTCTCTTCTGGGATGCCAATCTCTTCTCGTGCTTCTCGCTTTGCCGTCTGCTGTAACGAGTGGTCGCTCTCTTCGTACTTTCCGCCGGGAAAACTGATTTGCCCGGGATGATGCCTCAAATGTGCTGCGCGCTTGGTCATGATCACTTGTAGGCCTTGCGGGCGTTCTACTACGCCAATCAATACCGACGCTTTACGTAGCTTCTCTGGCGCTAAATGTGCGACGCGCCGCAAGCTTTCCTGAGGATAGGCGGCGGGTAAATGGAGCTGAAACTGCTGGATAAACTCGTGACGGCTAATGTTTTGCAAAGCAGGCCTCTATACCGTGATTAACGTATAACACCTGTTATAGCGTGTTTCAAAAGGATGCGCTGTCGGTTACTGCACATTTGCCAGATATGATATCCCCTTTCTACCGACTTGACGCTGTACGTAGGAAGGGGATGGCTTGAGAAGAAAACCGCCAGCGAGCATAGGCGGTGCTGACGGTGGTTCAAACTGAGAGTTAGGATTCTAGGGTTGGAAGAATTCGGCTTAACTTATCTAGCGTTTCTTGATACTCCGCAGCGCCTTCGCTGTCAGCCACCAAGCCGCCACCCGCCCAAGCGTAAAGCTGCTGCTGATAGGCCACTAAAGTGCGGATCGTGATGCTGGTATCCATTTTTCCATGACGGCTGAGATAGCCAATTGAGCCACAATAAGCGCTACGGCGATGCGGCTCGAGCTCCTCAATGATTTCCATTGCCCGCACTTTGGGCGCTCCCGTAATCGAACCGCCGGGAAAACAGGCGCGTAACAGATCGGCGGCTTGGTATTGCTCATCCAGTGTTGCGCGAATCGTGCTCACCAGATGGTGCACGGCGGGAAAGCTTTCGACATCAAACAACTTAGGTACATGCACGCTACCCGGCTTTGCCACACGACCAATATCATTACGCAGCAGATCGACAATCATTAAATTCTCGGCCTGATCTTTTTCTGCGCTGACTAAATCTTGCTTGAGTAGGGCATCTTGTTGCTTGTCGGCATGGCGTGGACGTGTGCCTTTGATCGGTTTGGTTTCAATCACTCGATCACAAACTTGCAGAAAACGTTCTGGAGAAACACTCAAAATTGCGCCTTGTGGCAAACGCAAAAAGGCGGAGAAGGGCGCTTGATTACCTTTTTCCAGCTTCAAATACGCTTGCCATTCACTACCAGTGTAGTGAGCCTGAAAACGCTGCGCGAGGTTGATCTGGTAACAGTCTCCCGAGCGTAAATAGTCCTGTACACGAGCAAATTTATCTTGATAGGCGGTATAGCTCATATTGGATCGCCAAGGCGATGTGAGAGCAAAGTCAGTTACTTCGCTTGGCTTTATCGCCTCTTGTTGGTTTAACCAACCCCAAGCGTCTTCAACATTTTGTCCGACCAATTGCGCGGTGTGCTGTTGGTGATCGACCACGAGCGCCCAAGAATAGATGCCCACGGCCATATCGGGCATAGCAATATCTTGTTCTGCTAAGCTAGGGAGGACTTCGACTCGGCGTCCTAAATCATAGGAAAAATACCCCAGAGCACCGCCAACAAAAGGTAACTCCGACTCATCAGTCACTTGAGGAAGATACTGCTCTTGGATGTCAGCAAGAAGCGCAAAAGGATCTTCTCGTGACAATGTCACGCCGTTCTGGGCGTGAATTTCAGTTTCATCACCAAAAGTCACTAAAGTGGCGAAAGGATTGGCGACCAGAATATCAAAGCGGCTATCCATATGGGTGGTAGACGCAGAGCGCAGCAGCATTGCCCAAGGTTGCTGCTCAATGGATGTGAAAAATTGTTTAGCAATATCAGGGTGATAAGTTAATTTTTTGTGTTCAATTGACAAAGTTTGGTTGTTATTCATTTGTGTAATTTGTGACAGAGAAACCGTTCATTGCGTAGCATCGCAGGGAAAGCAAGAGTATCATAAAAATCTCATACAAAGCTGCTACTTAAAGAGTGAGCGTCTCCTTCGGTTTTGGAAGCAGTAATTCACCCAAGTCGCAGTACACGGAAGCATAACAATAACGAGGCGAGCAATGACGGTAATACGCAAGCAAGATGTGATCAGCAGTGTCGCTGATGCGCTGCAGTACATCTCCTACTACCACCCATTAGACTTTGTAAAAGCCCTAGAAAAAGCCTACCAACGTGAAGAAAGCCAAGCGGCGAAAGATTCGATAGCGCAGATTTTGATTAACTCGCGCATGTCTGCAGAAGGCCACCGCCCCATTTGTCAGGATACGGGTATTGTCACTTGTTTCGTCAATATTGGTATGGGCGTGCAATGGGATTCGACCGACATGACGGTGCAGCAGATGGTGGATGAGGGCGTGCGCCAAGCGTACACCAACCCAGATAACCCACTGCGTGCCTCAGTATTGATGGATCCTGCGGGCAAGCGCATCAATACCAAAGACAATACCCCAGCTGTGGTGCACATCAATATGGTGCCTGGCGATAAAGTGGATATTCAAATTGCGGCCAAAGGCGGCGGCAGTGAAAACAAAACCAAGATGGTGATGCTCAATCCGTCCGATGATATTGCGGAATGGGTAGAAAAAACCGTACCCTTGATGGGCGCGGGCTGGTGTCCACCGGGCATGCTCGGCATTGGTATTGGCGGTACGGCGGAAAAAGCGGCCGTCCTCGCCAAAGAAGCTTTGATGGAACACATTGATATTCATGAGCTTATCGAGCGTGGTCCGCAAAATGCGGAAGAAGAGCTGCGTTTAGACATTTTCAACCGTGTGAATAAGCTCGGTATTGGCGCGCAAGGCCTTGGTGGTTTGACCACAGTGGTTGATGTGAAAATCAAATCGGCACCGACACATGCCGCTTCTAAGCCTGTCTGCATGATCCCCAACTGTGCGGCGACACGCCACGTGCATTTCACACTCGATGGCAGCGGCCCTGCGCAGTTAACACCGCCTAAGTTAGAAGATTGGCCACAAATCACTTGGGAAGCGGGCGCGAATACGCGTCGTGTCAATCTTGATAACATCACCCGTGAAGAGATCCAAACGTGGAAAACCGGTGAAACGGTTCTGCTGTCTGGCAAGATACTCACTGGTCGTGACGCCGCCCATAAACGCATTCAAACCATGCTGCAAAAAGGCGAAAAATTGCCTGACAGTGTCGATTTGAAAGACAAGTTCATTTACTACGTAGGTCCTGTGGACGCAGTAGGCGATGAAGTGGTTGGCCCTGCAGGCCCTACAACTTCAACTCGTATGGATAAGTTTACCGACATGATGCTGGAAGAGGTCGGCGTCATGGGCATGATTGGTAAAGCTGAGCGCGGCCCAGCTACCGTTGAATCGATCAAAAAACACAAAGCTGTTTATTTGATGGCAGTCGGTGGTGCGGCTTACTTAGTGGCGAAAGCGATCAAGAAAGCTCGCGTAGTCGCGTTTGAAGACTTAGGCATGGAGGCAATCTACGAATTTGAAGTCGAAGATATGCCAGTCACTGTTGCTGTGGATTCAACGGGCGCGAATGCGCACCAAATCGGTCCAGATACTTGGCGGGTCAAAATCGCTGAAGCGGCCAAGTAAAGGCTTGCCTCTTCTCAGCGAGGAACTTGGCAAAAAATGACAAAGGTGCACGTAAGTTGCACCTTTTTAATAGGATACCTTTCCTACTCGAAGCTGTAGTTTTGGTATACAATTCATTTCGTTATCGATAGGTCAGGAGTTAGTAGGCATGCCTCGTTTTATTCAGATTCTACAAATCATTATTGCTGTGGTGATCGGTGCTGTGGTCGGTTACGACCTTATTTTGAACGGTATCAGCATTTTTAATGATAAATACGTCACCATCACCTGCGGTTTATTTGTGCTGCTTGAGATCGCACTGTTTGTCATCTACAAACTGATCGAAGAAGATTAATCCCTCTTATCGCTCCTGTGACTTGAATGGCTTATAGACAGGAGCGAGCCATTACCCATTGTGATTTGCTCTGTGCCTAGTACTTACCTGAGCAAAAGCGATACCCGAACGACTTGGCGTTTCAGGTAGTCAGCACTGCTGCCACTTTAAGTAGGAAGGGTATATTCATCTCACATTAAGCTTGAGTTTATTAAGCTGTGCGAAATCCTGATTTGGAGTGAACAATGCAGCGTATTCGTCAAGAAATGAGCGACTTTATCCATCGTGGCCTCGATTCTCATGTCCGTCTTGCGGTGACGGGACTTTCGCGCGCAGGTAAAACGGCGTTTATTACCTCTCTCGTCAATCAACTGCTGCATACGTCCAGCCATCATAATCTCCCTCTGTTAGCGGCGGATCGTGAGCAGCGCTTGATTGGCGCAAAGCGTGTGCCGCAAAGCAACATGATGGTGCCACGCTTTGCCTATGATGAAGCGTTAACCGAGTTGCAAAGCAGCCCTGCAAACTGGCCAGTGCCAACCCGAGATGTAAGCGAAATTCGTTTGGCGATCAAATACAAGCCGAAAAAACGCAGCAAAAAGCTACTCACCAGTAGTGCAACTCTCTATCTCGACATTATCGACTATCCCGGAGAGTGGTTGCTCGATTTACCGCTATTAGAGATGGATTACGCCACTTGGTCAGCACAGCAATTTCATGCTCTGCATGGGTTACGCAAAGAGCTCGCTAAGCCTTGGTGTGACGCTGTGGAGCAGCTTGATCTTCACCAAGAAGCTAATGAGCAAACCTTGGCGGCGATTGCCGCGAGTTACACCGACTATCTGCATCAATGTAAAGCCAGTGGACTGCATTGGGTTCAGCCGGGACGATTTGTGTTGCCAGGGGAGCTGGAAGGTGCGCCTGTGCTGCAATTTTTCCCGTGTCATGCGCCGCAGGGCTCAGTGAGCAAGCAGAGCTATTACGCTTTGCTGCAAGCGCGCTATCAGGAGTACCAAAACAAGGTGGTAAAAGCCTTTTATAAGGACTATTTCGCGACGTTTGATCGCCAGATTGTGTTGGTGGATTGCCTATCGCCGCTCAATGTTGGGCACGAATCGTTTTTGGATATGCGCAGCGCGCTGGAGCAAATCATGCACAGTTTCCGCTATGGGCGCAGTGGTTTGCTCAGCCGTTTATTTGCACCCAAAATCGATAAAGTCGTCTTTGCGGCTACTAAGGCTGACCATGTAACACCGGAGCAGCATGTCAATATGGTTTCTCTATTGCAGCAGATGATCCATCCGGCATGGCAGCATGCAGCCTATGAAAATATTGAAATGAACTGCATCAGCATGGCTTCGGTGCGCGCCACGCAGTCAGGTTACATCATGCAGGGAGAGCAGAAGGTGGCGGCGATTCAAGGTATCACTCTGGAAGGTGAATCCATCACGCTCTTTCCCGGTGAGGTGCCGCGCAAACTGCCAGATCCCGATTATTGGCAGCGTCAGGCGTTTGATTTTACGGCGTTTCGTCCACTGCCCACGGCGATGGATGAGCCATGCCAGCACATTCGAGTCGATAAAGCCCTCGACATTCTGATTGGAGATAAACTGCGATGAGCGATCTTAAAACCAAACAGATTTTTAGCGAGCCACTGCAAGGTAGTTTAGAAACGCCGAGCTTGACGGCTCAGCAGCAGTTTAGCGCACAAGAAAAGTTTGTGCCCATGAACATGGAAGAGCCAGCAGAAGAGGCATTGGAAGCTGAGCTTGACACCGTCATTCGACCCAGCAAAGGGCGCAAATGGTTTGCCGGTGGCTTGTTTGCGGCTTTCAGTGGTTTGGTCGCATGGCAGGCTATCGATAGCGTGGTACAAGCCATTCAACATTCGGACTGGCTCAGCCTAGGATGGGTGGGGTTTATCAGTGCTTTGGCGACGTTAGGGTTGGGCGCTATCGCGAAAGAGTTGTGGAAACTGCGTCGTCTACGTCAGCATTTTAGTGTTCAAGAACAAGCGCAAATCTTGATGGAGAATGATGCAGTTGGCCAAGGCCAAGTGTTCTGTGAGCAGATAGCCAAACAAGGTAAAGTGGATAAGCAGGGCTACCAACGTTGGCTATCGGCTCTCAATAGTAGCCACAGTGATGCAGAAATTCTCGATTTGTATGATGCGTTGGTGGTGGCCGAACAAGACAAACAAGCCAGCCAAATTGTGACTCGTTATGCGACTGAAGCGGCCGCATTAGTGGCGATTAGCCCGCTCGCGATTGCTGATATGTTGCTGGTGGCTTGGCGTAACTTTTCCATGGTGGATCAACTGGCAAAAGTGTATGGCGTTGAACTCGGTTACTGGTCACGCATAAAACTGTTTAAAGCCGTATTGCTCAATATGGCGTTAGCTGGAGTCAGTGAATTGGCTGTTGATGCCAGCGTGGATCTGTTTTCCATGGACTTGGCCGGACGCCTTTCTGCCCGTGCAGGGCAGGGGGTAGGCGTAGGTATTCTGACCGCACGTTTGGGCATTAAAGCGGTAGGGTTGCTGCGTCCACTGCCATGGCACCCCGATCGTCAACTCAAACTGAGTGCGGTTCGTAAGCAAGTCGTGAGTAAAGTGGCTGCTTTGCTCGCCAAATAACCTTTCATTCTCGGAAACTGCGATCCGTTATCACGGATCGCTTGACGCCGATCTGGGCTTGGGCGAAACTACTGTCAACTTTTCGTGACACTTTCAAACAGGATCCTATTAAAGTGCGTCTTGAAGTCCTCTGTGAAGACCGATTAGGTCTGACTCGCGAGTTACTGGATATTCTCGCCTCCAAAAGCATCGATCTGCGAGGGATCGAAATCGATGTGATCGGTATTATTTACCTCAATTGTCCTGATATTGATTTTGAAACCTTCAGTGAACTGATGGCGGAAATTCGCCGCATTCCCGGGGTGAAAGATGTCCGTAAAATCCAGTTCATGCCGATTGAACGGCACAACACCGAATTGATTTCTCTGCTCAATAACTTGCCTGATGCGGTATTGGCGATCAACCTCAAAGGCGCGGTGGATATGGCTAACCACGCTGCGGCTGCATTGTTCAATCGTGAAGAATCCAGCATGATCGGCCAGCAAATTTCAGCCTTGATGCCCGTCTTCAACTTCACACGTTGGCTGGAAGGCAGTAAGTCTCGTCTGCGTGAAGATGTGGTCTTGGATGGACTGGATTATGTGATGGAAATCATGCCCGTTTACATTTCGAGCGATGCCAAACAATCCACCTTAGCCAGCGCGATGATGATGTTACGTGCTGCGAATGCGGGATTGACTAGCACAACTCAAATCCCACTACAGAGCAACTTAGGCTTTGAACATTTTGTGGGTGTTTCGAATCGACACAAAAGCCTGATGAGCCAAGCGAAAAAATTGGCCATGCTTGATCAACCTCTGCTGATTGAAGGGGAAACCGGCACAGGTAAAGAGATGCTCGCTAAGGCGTGCCATAACCGTTCGGATCGTTCTTCTGCACCCTTTTTGGTTCTGAGTTGCGCTTCGATGCCGGATGATGTGGCCGAAACCGAATTGTTTGGTCATGCGCCGGGATCTTTTAACCATCAACAAGGTCATAAAGGGATTTTTGAGCAAGCCAATGGTGGCACTGTATTTCTGGATGAAATTGGTGAAATGAGTCCACATTTGCAAATTAAGCTGCTGCGCTTTTTGCAAGATGGCACTTTCCGTCGTGTCGGGGAGGAGCATGAAATCCACGTGGATGTGCGTGTGATTGCCTCCACGCGTCATAATTTAGCGGATTTGGCCGAGTCGCGCCGTTTTCGGGAGGACCTGTTCTACCGCCTCAATGTCTTGACGCTGCGTATTCCACCTCTGCGTGAACGCCCAAGTGATGTACAGCCGCTGCTTGAACTCTTCATCACCAAACACTGTAACAAGTTGGGCATGCTCAAACCTAAGTTGACCGACGATCTGCTGGATAAACTCAGTCAGTATCAGTGGCCGGGCAATATGCGCCAACTGGACAATATGGTGCTGCGTGCCTTAACTGAAATTGAAGGGGATGTGCTGGGTATTGAACCGTTCCACCTACCGCAAGTGGACAGCGTAAGTTCTGCGCCTAGTATCAACCTCGATGGTTCGCTCGACGACATCATGAAGGAGTACGAATCGCAAGTGTTGGATCGTCTGTTCCAATCTTTTCCTTCCAGTCGTAAGTTGGCGAAAAGACTCAATGTTTCTCACACGTCGATCGCGAATAAGCTGAGGGATTATGGAATAAGGAAGCGCTGATGAATGGATTAAACAGCGAATGCCATTTCTATCAAACCGATGGTGACATTGTTGTACGCTGCGCGCAAATCAACGACGCCGAGCGTTTAAGCCAGTATTTTGTGGATAACCGAAGCCACTTGATTGAGTGGGAGCCAAGGCGTGAAGCTGAGTTTTTTACTGAGTCCGGCTGGCTGCAAAGGCTAATTAAGCTCAATGAATTGCACAAAATGAAGCTCGGTTACTATCTACTGATTTTGGATGCGCAAAATGATGCCATGTTAGGCACCATCTCATTTAGCAATATTATCCGCTTCCCATTCCATGCGTGTAATGTCGGTTACTCGCTGGCCTATGAGGCGCAAGGCAAAGGGATCATGACGCGTGCTTTGACGATGGCTTGTCAGTACATGTTTAGCGAGCACAACATGCATCGCATAATGGCTTCTTACATTCCGCACAATAAACGCAGTGAAAATGTGCTCAAACGCGTGGGTTTCGTGCTTGAGGGCCATGCTAAAGATTACTTACTGATCAACGGTAAATGGGAAGACCATAACCTGACTTCGCTGATCAATCCCAATTGGAAAGAATAACCCGTTCGGCGAACCCCAAACCCTTTGGGAGCACGCAAAACACATTATTGAACAAGCGAGCCAAAACGGCTGGCTGAAAGTTTAAGGAAACTCAATGTCTTATTTGCCTTTGGATCAATACCAAAGAAAATGGATTTTTACCCATGCGTCGATGCCAGTGCCTGAAGCTGATCTCGCTCAGATCAAACCCATGGAGCCACTACGCGCAGCACAATTTTGGAAGGAGAACATCAGTGCGACAAGTCCTGACGCTGAGCGTTTGAGCTCTCACGACTGGCCACGCAAAGCCAATAGCTGGTCTGGTGAGACAGGCTGGATGGCGGAGTGGGAGAGCGATGAACCAGAATTGCCGGAAGCATTGGCCGCCCACCTAGCATGGCAAGATGATGTCACCGTGTATTTCTGCTACGAGAAATACAACGTACTGGAGACCAAATGGTCAGTGTTTAAGCGCCATTGGAAGAACTTCCTGTTTTACGATGATGGCCCGTTTTTGCTTGGCCGCCGGCGTAAAGAAGCGCTCTGGTTCAGTAGCGAAGGCAAAGTAAAATTCGGGCAGCGCCCATAAAAAATCCGGCTTCGGCCGGATTTTTCTCTTCTTATTTCTTTCTTTCCTATGATTGACCGCGGTGCTTTTACTCTTGAGTCACTTTAGTCGGTGATTTCGCCGCGGACAGGGTAGAGCCCATGGACGCAGTAATGATCATAAAAATCGCCAGCCACTGGCTCCATTGTAGAGTTTCACCCAAAATGGCTAACCCCGCCATCGCGGCAATCGCAGGCTCTAAGCTCATTAATACACTGAAATGCTGTGTAGAGAGTCGGCTGAGTGCCACCATCTCAAGGCTATAAGGTAGGGCACTCGACATTACGGCGACCAGCAGTGCCATCGGCAGAATCGACCAGCTAAAAATCGAGGCTTCGGCCAATTGAGTGGCGATTGGGAAATAGATGACTGCGGCAACCAGCATCCCAATCGAAACCGTCATACCGCCTGAGCCTACGCTGCCAGCACGTTGTCCGAACCAGATGTAGCCAGCCCAAAAACCGCCAGCAATTAATGCGAGCGCAACGCCAATTGGATCTAACGCATCAACGCCGTTCATATCCGGTAATAAGAACACAATACCAAGAATAGCCAACGCAACCCATATCAGATCTTTCTTACGCTTAGAGGAGAGTAAGGCGAGCAGCAGTGGGCCTGAAAATTCTAACGCTACCCCAATACCCAGTGGAATACGTTCGATAGCGAAGTAAAAACTCAGCTGCATCCCACCCAAACTTGCACCATAAATGCACATAGAGCGCCATTGTGGCCAGCTGAGGCGTGCACGCCAAGGGCGGAAAATCAGCATTAAAATCAGCGCAGAGAGGCTGATGCGTAGCGCTACGGTACCGCCCGGGCCGACCAGTGGAAACAACTGTTTCGCAATCGATGCTCCGGATTGGATGGTGATCATAGCGGCGAGCAAGCTAAGAATAGCAATGAGTAAAGGAGATTTTATTGTTGGCATAAATAATGAAAAACTCAGCAGAAAGTGCGAAGAGATTATGCCGTAAAAAGGTCTGTGGAGATAGGTGGGCGTATGCGCCCACCTCGATTGGGTGGTTTCTCCAAGTTGTTTGGGTATAGCTTATTTCACGTAGAAACGTGGGTTACTGGTTCCCCACAGCGTATACAACTCAGGGAAAATCAGCTCAGCGTTGTTTTCCATCTCACTGACCGCGATGCTTTGCTTCTGTTGCTGACCAAACAGAACCACTTCTTGACCGGGGAGCACGCCCTTAATCTCGGTCACATCAACCACAGTGGTGTTCATCGATGTCACTCCCACGACTTTGGCGCGTTGTCCATTGATCAGCACTTCGGCTTTATTGCCCATTTTGCGCGGGTAACCATCAGAATAACCCACAGGCAGGTTCGCCAGCACACTGTCACGGCTGGTAGTAAAAGTACTGTCATAACCCACAGTTGAGTCCTTTGGCAAATGGTGCAGCGAAGACACACGTGTTTTGAAAGAAACAATCGATGGGTATTCAGGGTTGGTTGGCAAATCACCAAACAACACGCCACCTGGACGAACCATGTCCAGTTGTGCTTCTGGCACATTGAGCGCGGTGTAAGAGTTCGCAACATGCAGTGTGATCTCTTCACGTTTCAAATTGGCTTGTTGCATTAGCCAAGTTGAGCTCTCTTTGAATTGAGCCAGTTTTGCGCGCACTTCGTCCGCATTGTAATTCGGGAAGTGGGTCATAATGCCAACGACACTCAACGAAGGTTGAGTCGCAATAGAGACGGCTTCTTTCTTGCCGGCTTCCGTGGTCATATCAATGCCGTTACGGCCCATGCCGCCGTCATTCAGCGCGATGTGAACTTTGAGCGTTTTACCACTTTGTTTGGCAAGCTCCGCCAGATCGAGGGCTTGTTGGTGGGTACCAATCAGCTCTTCGATATTGAGATCGAGTGCCGAGGACATTTCACTTAGGCTGGCAGAGCGCACACGGATCAGTTCACCTTTAAAGCCACTTTCACGCACCGCACGCGCCTCTGCATTACTTGCCACCCCCACACAAGGAATGCCTTGCGCGATAATGGTCGGCATTAAACCACGAATACCGTTACCGTAAGCGTCGGCTTTCATGATGGCGCAAATTTTGGTGTTGGCGTTCATGTGTGATTTGAATTGTTCAATGTTGCTTTGGAATTGGCCTAAGCTAATCTCCAGCCAAGAATTACTTTGCTGAATTTGAGCGGCATCCGGTAAAGCGGTGTCGATGTGTAATGGCGCAGCAGAGAGAGAGAAAGAAGGCAAAGTCGCCGCGATAGAGAGAGAAAGCAGCGTGGCTTTAAAATGCATGATATCTCCTGTGGTTATCATTGATGGAACATTCTTCTTGCGACTGAGAAGCGGCTGCTCCAAGTCGCAAGAAGAATAGAGAAAGACGCCGCCCTGTAGGTAGCGTGAAAATTAACGAATCTTAAATCGGCGTAGTGTATCTTGTAGCGAAACCGCGAGCTGAGTCAGTTCACGACAAGCTTGGGCTGTCTGTTGTGAACCCTGCGCGACTTCTTGTGACGCCAAGTGAATGTTTTCCACATTGCGGCTGAGTTCATCCGCGACCGAATCTTGTTCACTACATGCGCTGGCGATTTGTGTACCCACATCGGCGATATTGGCAATCGACTCTTCGATAGAGATCATCAAAGACTGAGAGTGGTTACCTTGTTCCACACACTTATCGATACTCGAGCGAGAACGTTCAGTCGCATCTTTGGCTTGTTTGGCCATGACTTGCAGTTTTTCAATAATCGTGGTGATTTCACCGGTTGAATCTTGGGTACGACCCGCCAGAGTCCGAACTTCATCCGCAACCACCGCAAAGCCGCGACCTGATTCACCGGCACGTGCCGCTTCGATAGCCGCGTTGAGCGCGAGGAGGTTGGTTTGGTCGGCAATACTGCGGATCACATCAACCACAACGTTGATCTGGCTAGATTGCTGCTCAAGTTCACTCACAGTTTGACCCGCCTCTCCGATAATATCGGCCACTTGTTGGATCGAGCGAACCATAGAAGCATTTTCACGAGCCCCTTCTTGTGACTTGTGATTGGCTGCCATCGCTTGGCTAGCGGAGTCTTCGGTGTTACGAGCTACGTCCGCCACTGCCGCTTTCATTTGCGCCATTGCTGTTGCTACTTGAGTGATTTGGTACTGCTGCTCTTTCATACCATCTGCAGATTGGTTAGAGATCTGCGTCATCTCTTCTACTGCGCTACTAAGCTGAGTCACCGCTGAAATGATTTCATCAATCAGTTGACGGAGGTTTTGCTGCATCTGCTCAGACGCATTGGCCAAGGTTCCCAATTCGTCGTTACCAATAGAGGAGCGATCCATCGTCTGCGACAGATCGCCTTTGGCAATCGCATTCGACTGCTTCATCACAATCGCCAACGGACCGCAGATTAGGCGAGTTAACAGCCAAGTCATGAGCACCATGATGGCTAAAATAGCGATATTGCTGGCCACTGAGGTGGAGTTGAGCGTCTTCACTGAACTTAAGATTTGCACTTTGTTGCTGTCCATGGCTTGATGCAAAATGCCGATCAGGAGCGTGAAATCGCTCTCTAACGCTTCGAAAGTACTGAGTGAGTTGGCCAAAATGGGGTAAGCGTCATCGGCACCTTGGGTCAAAAGCGTCTGGTTAAATTGATCGGTGACCGCCGTGTAAGCATTCCAATTTCCCATGAGACGTTTGAAGGTTTGCTCTTCTTCGCCCGGCCATACGGTTTTACCGTAAGCCACCAGAGAATCGTTGATTTCTGCTTGAACGCGATTATTACGCTCGATAGTTTGGCGAATTTGCGCTTCATCTTTCATTGGCAGTACCGCAAACTGGGTACGCCGCCAGTAAGACATCTTGTCTTTTATCGCATCGACATTTTCCATTGCCGGTAAGGTGTCATCGGTGTAGTTGAGTAATTCAGATTGGATTTTATCTAGCTCTGAAATCAGGTAGATGGCGAATCCTAGGCTAATTACTGCAATAACCGAAAACGAGGCTGCAATTTTTTTGCCTATCGACAAGTTTTTTAGAAACATGAATGTTTTACCTTTAGATTGATGTCACTCAAAGTCGCGTGAATAACAACATCCTTATCTGCGACAAAGTTACGTATGTCCCAAAGTCGGCGCATACTATCATTTCAATTGTCAATTGACGACTCTTATAAATAAAGTTAGCAAATGCCACAGAAAGCGCAGATAAATTTATTTATGTTTTTATTATTTCTGCCTTAAGAGCCATTTTCAGTGAACGATTTGTTAACTGTGACTCACTTTTGTGTATTCCCCTGTTAAGAAACTTTAATCATTGATCTAACACCAAACATTTCTTTTTTAAGCATCAATAATGACGATTGCCGCGGTGATAGCGTGCCAGCTCCTCGCCAAACACATAATCGATTCTCAGGAAGAGTGAATATGATGCGCCCTTATCTTAAATATATTATTCCGTTGCTGATCCCCATGTTGGTCTTGATGCTTCCTGCCACCGCATTCCCTTTCGAAGGGCTGACTGTCATACAACAAAGGGTCATCGCGATTTTCCTATTAGCGGCGCTCTTGTGGGTATTTGAACCGATTCCTATCTATTCCACGTCGGTGGTGATCATTGTGCTCGAAGTGCTGATGCTTTCCGATAAAGGCTTCATTTTGTTTCGGTTGGGTGAGGGGACAAGCGAATTTGGTGCTTTGCTGAAATCAACTGAAATCATGGCAACCTTTGCCAACCCTATTATCATGCTGTTTTTAGGCGGTTTTTTCCTCGCGATGGCCGCAACCAAATACCGGCTGGATGTCAACTTAGCCCGCGTACTGCTCAAACCATTTGGCAATAATCCGAAGTACGTGATGTTGGGTTTAATGATGATCACCGCAGTGTTCTCGATGTTTATGTCGAACACAGCTACTACGGCCATGATGCTCTCTATTTTAACGCCAGTGATTGCTGTTTTTGGCCCTAAAGATCCGGGGCGTGTGGCGTTTGCGCTCTGTATTCCGGTGGCCGCTAATATTGGAGGTATTGGTACTCCCATAGGGACGCCACCCAATGCAATCGCGTTGAAATATTTGGTGGGCGATAACTTAATTACGTTTGCCGAATGGATGGCATTTGGGATCCCGTTCGTGGTGATTTTAATGGCGCTCGCTTGGCTGCTGATTGAGTTTATGTATCGCGCGGAGCAGAAAACCATTGAATTAACCATCAAAGGTAAGTTTTTAAAAACGCCCAAAGCCATCATTGTTTACATCACATTTGCGTCGACCATTTTATTGTGGATGCTCGGTTCACTGCACGGTATGAACTCCTATTCAGTCGCCTTAATCCCTGTCGCGGTCTTTTCGGTGACCGGCATTATTGGCAAAGAAGATTTAAAAATGATCTCTTGGGATGTGTTGTGGTTAGTTTCTGGTGGTATTGCTTTAGGTTTAGCCTTAGATAAAACCGGTCTGGCAGAACTGGTTGTTCACAGTATTCCGTTTGACCAATATTCGCCCTATGTCGTGATTCTCGGTGCGGCTATCCTCTGTTTGCTGATGGCGAATTTTATGTCACACACCGCGACTGCTAACTTGCTGATGCCTATCATGGCCGCGCTTGGGGCATCCATGACGCCACTCAATCCTTTGGGCGGTGAGGTGACGCTGATTCTGGTGGTCACTTTTGCGGCGTCTTTAGGGATGTCATTGCCGATCAGTACGCCACCGAATGCGCTGGCTCATGCAACAGGGAATGTACAGAGCCAACAAATGGCAAAAGTGGGCATTATCTTGGGGATTTTTGGGGTACTGATGAGCTTTGTGATGGTGTGGATCCTCAACATGGTCGGCCATTAAGGAAACGTTATGTCCAACTTAGCGGCCGTTATTGAGCGCTATTTCAACCATGCCGATCGCTGTATTACCTTACCGGCTGGGTCAATTTTGCTTGCCCAAAATGGTTATAACGATCGGCTTTACTATTTACGAAGTGGCCACGTTTCTGGCTATTTTGCGGAAAAAGGTGAGCGGCGCATTAAAGTTTTTTCTGCCGCTTCCGGCGCATTTATTGGGGTACACAGTTTTTTCTCTGGCTTGTGGACGGCGTCATCCACTGTGATTGCCGATAGTGAGGTCGAGTTAGCGTGGATTGATCGTGATACACCAGTGCAGGATGTGGAGCAGTATGGTTCACTCAGCACTCAATTCATGCCTGTGATTGTGGCTGAGTTATCTCAGCGGCAGCGAAGAGCCACTCAAGAAGCGGTTGCCAAAGAACGTGCTTTAGAGCGGCTATATTCTGCTGAGCAGATGACGACGCTGGGCCAGCTCGCGGCGGGCATTGCTCATGAGCTCAACAATGCGATTGGGGTGGTCAGCAGTAAAACAGAACGCCTAGAAGCCTTGTTTATGGAGTTACTGGAAGAAGTGCATCCAGAAGCGAGTCAGTTTTTCGATTTTGGTTTGCTGTTTGGGCAGAAAGTGTCGTCCAGTGAAGCGCGTGAACGCGGTGCTGTGTTTGAAAAGCAGTATCAGCTACCCAAAGATATCGCCCGCGAGTTAGCCCGCGCGGTTCCCGCTAATGAGCTTTCCGCTCACTGGCTGAAAAATCCGCATTTAGCGATTCGTTATTGGCAGATGGGGCGAGATTTGCATGACTTGCGATTGGCCGCAAAACATTCGGTTGGGATAGTCAAATCGGTTAAGCAGCTTGGTCGAGCGGATATTCGCTTGGATGAAGAAGTGGATTTGAACAGCACCATCAATCGCGCTTTGGCCCTGTTACAAAGTGACTTACGTCGTGTGTCCGTGCGGATGCGTCCGGGAAGTTTACCCATCATCAAAGGCTCGCAAACCGAGTGGGTACAGGTGTGGATCAATTTAATTAAAAACGCCTGTGATGCGATGGCGCAAACCACGGAACCTACGATTGATATTCAAACCCGCTGTTCTCGCCAGCGTCTATACGTGACGGTCGCCAATAATGGACCAGAAATAGATGAGGCCACGCGGCGTAAGATTTTCCAACCCAGTTTTACCACCAAGAAAGAGGGGCTCTCGTTTGGGCTTGGGCTGGGGCTGGCGATTGTCAAACGTATTGTCTCTGGCTATGGCGGAACCGTTGCGGTGAAAAGCGATCAGGACAAAACCATTTTTAGGATTAAATTACCAGTTGAGGGATACCATGGAGAAACTGAACATCATTTGCGTGGATGATCAACGCGAAGTACTGAGTGCGGTGTTACAGGATTTAGAGCCCTTGAGCCGCTGGATCAATATTGAAGACTGCGAATCGGCAGACGAAGCTTTGGAGCTGCTGGATGACCTTGATGCCCAAGGGGAATGGGTGGCGGTCGTGATTTCTGATCACGTGATGCCGGGCAAAAGTGGCGTCGAGTTGCTCAGTGAAATCAGCGCTGACCCTCGCTTCATACACACTAAAAAGGTTTTACTCACTGGGCAAGCTACCCACACCGACACCATTAATGCCATCAACACGGCTGGGATTCATCACTACTTTGACAAACCGTGGAGCGCTAAAATCTTGGTGGATTGTGTCCGCAGTTTAGTGACTCACTATGTGTTTGATCAGCGTTTAGATTACACCGAATGGCAAAGCGAGTTGGATAATACCATTGTGCTTTCCCGACTGCGTGGTTGAAGTCGGGAAAGGCGATGTTAGGTGAGCTTAGTGGTGAATCTCGTTATCCCAAGGCTGCAAATTAGCTTGAATCGACTGTTCAAGCTCGGTCAGCCAAGCATAACGTTTGGTATAGAGTCGGCGCTTAGTTTTCGACAAGCTGAGAGGGGCTTTACGCGGTGGATGCGTTGGGAGCGAATGCCAATAAGGGTTAATCGCTTCACCGCCCATTTCTTGCCATAACTCGGAATACTGAAAGCGTACCGAACTGCGTTTTGAGCCGATGTAACGCAGCGCTTGATAAACATGCCCCTCATTAGTCACACCATAAACTTTCTCTACACACCAGTAGCGTGCCAAAATCAGCAGGACTTCCATAATCAGCGCCTTAGGACGCAATCCATGCAACTGATGGGTTAATTGACGGATGATCTCTTGGCGATTTTCAACGTTGGGTCCCGGGCCTTGCAACGCGCCAATATGAATCACAGGCTTGTTACGACCACTGATATTGAACGCGAGCGTGAACAGGGGTTGGTGATCTTGACTGAGCAAGACCAGAGCAAGTGAACCTTCGCGCTCTGGGCCGTGGCAGAGCTGAATCGAAAACAACTCGTGTTGAAACAGCGACCAGCCTTGATGACGATAAATGAGCGGAAGCAGTTGAGCATGGCGCTTTTCCAGAAATGCAAAATGTTCAATCAGCCGTTGTGCGCGCTCTTGGGGTGGCCATTTCACACAGACATAAGGTTTCAACGGTTTTTCCAAGGTGCGTGGATAGTGTTGGCGAACCGGATGAAAAGAGGGCTGATTCAGTAAATCTTGGATACGAGCCAAGGTATCCGGCATCAAGATCCCCCACAGACAGAAACGAGCGTTATAGCGAAGCTTCTTGACCCCGCGAATATCGGGATAAATTTCAGCAGCGAGAGTGGATAAGCTTTTTAAATAATCAATGCGTGGGTTCATATCAAAGCCATTTCGGTAGCGCAGGGCAGTTCAAGCAGAAAAATCAGACAGGAGGAGCTCCTGTCTGAAGGCGGTATCGTTCAGAAGTGCTAGCCGACTAGAAGTGGTAAGCGACGGTTGCACCAACGAGCCACTGGTTTGCGCTGTCGACGATGGGTGAATGAGCGATATCAGAGCCTAAACGAGTGTAAGCACTGGTTTGGGTGATTTCCCAACGGTCATTAATTGGGTAAACCAATTTGTAACCTAGGTTGTAAGAGAAGTCGCCACCCGCATGGTAGGCTTTACGCTGCGCGGTTGCTTCTTTGTCTTTTACACCGAAATAGTAGTTGTTGTAATCCGAACTCTGGTAACTGATACCAGCAAAAGGTACTAAGTCAGCGACACCCAAATCGATGATATGGAAGTAGTTAACGCCCGTTTTGTAGCCTTTGTTCTCATTAAGAATATCGTGTTGGAAGTAGGTTGATACCGTACCGTCACCCAGCGCGATATCGGCGTTTAAACCTAGGTCAACCGTGGCTTTGCGCTTGTCCATGCCTTTGACACTGTTTGCTGAATCTTGGTCATAAGCAACGCCGCTGCCAGTCAGATAAGTGCCTAGATTCACGATATCGCCTGTGTTGCCAAAGAAGCGGTAGTTGAGGCCTGAAAGATCAGCGTTGAAATCTTCACCGTGGTAACCAAAGTTCAGTAAAGCACCGTAAGATTTGTCTTGATCCTTGAGTAGGTCAGTACTGCCAAAAGCACCCACTTCCGCAGCCCATTGACCTTCGTGGGTATAGATATTGCCGTTACGAATGTAAGTTTGGGCAGCTAGAGCGTTGCCTGCGATAAGTGATGCTGTGATAAATAGTGCGATCTTTTTCATTATGTCCTTCCAATTAAGAGCTTATGTTTGGATGTGAACACTGTACAAAATCGCTAGCGAGGACAATATCAATAGTTTGTATGGCTATGTCTGACTTTTGTCAGAGCGGCTTATCCCTGTCTACTTATCTTTTCTAATTGAAGCTGAAATCATGTGCGGGTCGCGAGGGTTTACCCCAATCGCATTGTCTATTGATGCTCATGGGGATCAACTCACTGCTTGTTTACTGGCAACTCCAGTTTGTTGGGGTATAGAGGTAGCCATAGCGAGAAACAAGCTCCGCCCAATGGACTCTTGGTCAGCGTGACTTCACCTTGGTGACGCGCCATGATCTGCTTAACGATGGCAAGACCAAGCCCAAACCCTGACTGCGCTTTGTTGCGTGACGAGTCAGTGCTGTAAAAGGCATCGAAGATATGCGGCCAATGTTGCTCTTCAATCCCCGGTCCATTGTCGTGTATGGCGATGCAGAGCTTAGCGTCGACGGTACTCGCTTCAATCAGTAGACGATCACCTGCGTACTTTTCTGCATTACGGATGAGGTTAACCAATGCCCTTGTGAGCAATTGAGGGTCGGCATCCAGCATTAAGGGTTGCAGAGAAGGGAGGTATTGTATTTGTAAACTGCTTTTATGGCTTTGCTCGTCAATAAAGTCGGCAAGCCACTGATTAACTTCTAAATACTGACTCTGGATGTCGCTTTCTGGATGTTCTAGTTTGGCGTAATACAGCAGTTCATCCACCATGGTTTCCATTTCCTCCGTGTCCTCAATAATGCTCGCAACTTGCTGTTGCTGTTTTGCATTCAACTGGCTTTCGGCTAACACTTCAGCTTGCCACTGGATACGGAAGATCGGGGTGCGTAAATCATGTGCGATGGCGTTGGTGAGCGCTTTGTTACTGAGGATCAGGTGAGAGATTTTATCGGCCATCATGTTAAAGCTATGGTTGAGCTTACCCACGCTTTTACTGCTTTTAGTACTCGCTCGCGCTTGCAAATTACCATTTGCGAAATCGTGAGTGACCCGCTCCAACTCACGTAGCCGGCGACTCAAAAACCAAATTAAGAACATACAATAGAGAGCAAATCCACCTAACATAAAGACAAACAATAGGTTATCGGCGCGATCTATGGCTTGATAGACAGGAGAGTGGCTGTCGGGTTTGAGGAGATAAATTTGCTCGTTGGAGTCCAACTGAAGCCATAAATTACGGTCATCATCGTGGAAAATAGGAGAATGCGCTGCCTCACTCGAAAAGTGCTGTTGTACTTCTGGTGGTAATTCGGTGAGTGGTAGTAAGTCGACAGTTTTGTGGATATGTTCGGCATAGCCACGCAGTGCGGTTTTCGCCGATTCTGGACTGTCTAACTGACGAATTTGACTTAATAAAGTCTGTAAGGCTTCTGCCTGATAATCTTCCAGTACGTAGTCATAGTCGGTATCTAATTCATAGACAATAAAGCTATAGCTGACCAAGCTGCCAAAAAACAGCACGATCAGTGAGACAAGTGACTCGATGTAAATGCGGCGCATAGGTTTCCTTTAAATCAACTTAGGTTTACCAAGTGTCAGGCACAAATAAATATCCCTTACCGCGTACCGTAATGATCCGTTTCGGCGTGCTAGAGTCATCACATAGCTTTTTACGTAAAGTGACAATTTTGTTGTCGACTGTCCGATCTAGCCCATCATACTCAATCCCCCGAAGTGATTTGGTCAAAAACTCGCGTGATACAACTTGATCCGCCGCTGAAGCTAAGAGCCACAGCAGATCGAATTCACTATCCGATAAGTTGATCACTTCTCCATCCAATTCGCAGTGGCGTCGGCTTTGGTTAAGTAAAAGACCGCCAAATTGCAATAAATGGGTAGCATCGGCACTGGCGGAGGTTCGCTCTTCTCGGCGCATCAGCATGCGGATCCGCGCCAAAAGCACTCTGGGTTTTATTGGCTTGTTGACGAAGTCATCGGCGCCCATTTCAAGAGCCGCAACATGGTCAAAATCATCATCACTGGCGGTAAGCATGAGAATCTTACCGAGAAATTGTGCACGGATCTGTCTACAAATTGTCAGGCCATTTTCGCCAGGTAGCATAAGATCGAGCAGAACCAGATCAGGTTGATTAAGCAGAATTTGTTCGGGAGCGGTTTCGCCAGTCGCAAAAGTGGTTACTTGGAAACCTTGATTGGTCATGTACTCGGCCAACATTTCGCGAAGTTTAGTGTCGTCTTCGATAATGTAGAGACTGGGTTGGTTAGACATGGGGACCTCGTATTTACGGTTTATCCATCAAGGAACAAACGTCCAATACTAACTGAAAATATCATCAGTAAAACGAATATTTCTGTTTGTTTCTGTCAGAAAACGGAATGTTTATCAAAATAGAGTTCTGTATATGTGGCACGACGAGTATTTTTTCTTTTCATAGGTACTGTTCACACGATCGGCATTATGCAATGATGTGCGCCATGCATAGTGTTCGAAAAATACATCAGGTACGATTTTAACCAGATAAGAAAATGCTGTTCGCTAAACTCAGTAACTTCTCTACACTTCTACACTATTATCATCGGTTATCGATGAGTTCTTCTTGTTGCTTTATGGCTACACTCTCAGTGATTAAACGGATTCAACTAAGTGGCTTCTGACTCAATTCCTCGCCGCGTGTTAAAAAAGCGTCGACGCGCACAAAAAAACAAACCTCGATACTGGCTAATTGCGGTACTGCTTATTGGTACAGCAGGTGGTGCCGCTCTGTTCCATGAAATGGAAACCTCAACACTGCAATCGCGTGAAATCAGTCGTTATGCGGCTGGGTTGACCTATCAAGTTGAGCCGGGAGCTAGTGACAAAATCGCGTTCCCGAGTTACGGGCCTTTCGACCAGCGTTTAGGTTATGTGGCGCTACCGAATATTCAAGAGCGTCTATTGCAGCGTGGTTTTACAATTCGCCAGCAAGTGCGTTTTTCCGATGAGCTTCAGCGTTATGCGCAATATGGACTGTATGTGCCTTACACGGAAAAAGTGCAAGCTGGACTTACCTTATTTGATTGCCGTACTGAACCCGTTTATCAATTCCGTTATCCCGGCAACCACTATGCAGACTTTAACGCGATCCCTGATCTGATTGTGCAGTCGCTATTGTTCATCGAAAACCGCGATTTGTTGAGCGATAAAAATCCGCTGGTGAACCCTGCTGTAGATTGGCCACGCTTTTTTAAAGCGGCTTTGACTCAGGTCGGTAAAGCGCTCGATTTGGATGGGCAATCGGCGGGCGGAAGTACGCTGGCGACTCAAGTTGAGAAATACCGTCACTCAGAAGATGGGTTGACTTACAGCCCACAAGAGAAAATCCGCCAAATGGTTTCGGCGAGTGTACGTGCTTATCGACTTGGGGCCAATACCCTAGAGGCGCGTAAGTTGGTGGTGTGGGCTTATTTGAACTCAGTGCCGCTGTCGGCTGCGCCCGGTTATGGTGAAGTGCATGGTTTAGGTGATGGTTTGTGGGTATGGTTTGCAGCGGATCCAGAGCGTGTCAATCAACTGCTGGATACTCGACTCAATCAGTCTGTTAATCTCGCCGAACAAGGTTTGGCATTGCGTCAGGTTGTTGCGCTGATGATTGCTCATCGTCGCCCGTCATACTACCTAGCCGTATCGGGTCGTCCTGATTTAAATGCCTTAACCGACAGTCACATACGACTTTTCTACCGTGAAAAGATGATTTCAAAATCATTAATGGATGCGGCACTGAACGCAACATTGCAGTTCCGTGATTTTGTGCGTCAACCTGCGGTGACTCGAATTAATACCAATAAAGGTTTACTGGCGGCACGTACCCATTTAAGCCGTCAGCTTGGGGTGAGTTTGTATGATCTTGACCGAATGGATCTTAGCGCCTCAACCACGCTGAACTTTGAATTACAAAGTGAAGTTACTCGTTATTTGCAGAAATTGGCGAATCCTGAGTACGCAGCGCAAGTGGGCATTCTTGGTTTCCGTTTACTGGCGGCAGAAAAAACGGCGGATGTGCGTTACAGCTTCACACTGTTTGAACGAACGGATGAAGGTTTCAAAGTGCGTGTGCAAACCGACAACACCAATCAACCGTTCGACCTCAATGAAGGAAGTAAGTTGGAGTTGGGCTCTACCGCTAAGCTGCGTGTATTAACGACTTATCTTGAGATTATCGCCAAACTGCACAGTAAATATCATGACTTGTCGGTAATGGAACTTCGCCGCCATCTGGTAGAGGCACAAGATACTTTGAGCGTCTGGTCATTGGAATGGTTACTGACGAGTCCAAAACGCGATTTGGCGACTATGTTAGAAGCGGCATTGGAACGAGAATATTCCGCAGATCCGAAAGAGCGCTTTTTTACCGGTGGAGGTATCCATACCTTCAATAACTTCCGTAAAGAAGATGATGAACGTATCGTGACGATGCGTGATGCATTGCGTGAGTCGATCAACCTGCCTTTCGTGCGACTAATGAAAGATATTGAGCGCTACACCCTATACAGTGAAGGGTATCGAGCTCAATTGATGAAGGATGATAAAGATCCGCGCCGCATGGAATACTTGCGTCAGTTTGCGGATAAAGAGGGTAGAGCATATCTACTTCGCTTCTGGCGTAAATACAAAGATAAAACGACAGACGAGCGTATGGCGACGCTGCTCGAAGGTTTAAAACCGAGTGCCGACCGCTTAGCAGCGGTACATCGTTACCTATTGCCAGAGGCATCCGTTAGCGAGTTTGTGCGCTTTATGGATGATAAATTACCGCCTATTACGCGCGATAAGCTTACTGATAAACAGCTTGAGAAACTGTATAACAAGTATGGACGTGGTAAATATTCACTGCCGGATCAAGGTTATATCGCTCGGGTACATCCGCTTGAACTGTGGCTATTGGGGTATCTCAATGAACACCATCAGGCATCTTTTAGCGATGTTGTTGCGGCCAGCAGTGATAAACGCCAAGAAGTGTACAGCTGGTTGTTTAAAACTCGTCACCGTAATGCCCGTGACAGCCGAGTGCGCACCATGTTGGAAGTGGAAGCCTTTACGGATATTCACCAAAGCTGGCAACGCTTAGGTTACCCGTTTGATCACCTTGTGCCTTCTCTTGCTACTGCACTGGGTAGCTCGGGTGATAGGCCTGCCGCCTTGTCTGAATTAATGGGTATTATTTTAAACGATGGTGTACGTGTGCCGACGAAACGGATTAACCATCTGCATTTTGCGCAAGATACTCCGTTTGAAACCGAGTTCACGCCTGTTGAAACTCAAGGCGTGCGTGTCTTGCCTGTCGAAGTCGCAAGAGCGTTGCGCGGGGCGTTATCTCAGGTGGTGGACAGTGGTACAGCCAGACGGATCTCTGGTGTGTTTAAACTGCCGGATGGTACGCCGATAGTATTGGGTGGTAAAACCGGAACGGGCGATAACCGCTTACAAACGGTCAACCGCGCTGGTACTGTTGTGCAATCTCTAGCGCGTAACCGAACTGCCACCTTTGTTTTCTATTTGGGCGATCGTCACTTTGGAACACTAACCGCGTACGTCGCGGGAAGTGATTCAGAGAAATTTACCTTTACCTCGGCACTGCCGGTGCAGGTATTGAAAGGTATGGCACCGATTTTATCGCCTTATCTGGCTCCGAATGAGCAAGAGTGCCGACCTACGATGAACCCCTCAAGCACACAATAAATATAAGCACAATAAGATTAAGGCAGGAGATTTCCTGCCTAATCGTTTATGTCTTGCCTGCTTGAAGCTGCAGAGGGGGCTTATTTTTTGGGTTCGGAAATTTGGTAAAGCTTGCGCTGATGAGTATCGCAAGTGGTTTCACAATTACACTCTTTATCAATCCCTACGTTAGCCAGCCCACCGCAACTGCCCTGAATCGGTTTGCGCTTAGCCATCACCCCTAACGTCATTAAAACCGCAAAGAGCACAAAGGCACCGAAAGCCAGTAGATACGTCATCTCTCTTCTCCTTTCCATAACCGTTTGATGGAAAACCCACGCTGAAACAGGTGTGTCGATGGCGAAACGAATGTGTTACGCGAGCCTGAAGGATTGCTACTGTGTTTACCACATCCTCGTTCACCATGGACTTTATTTGGTGAGGCTTTGCCATAACTTAAATCCGTGATTGGCTGTAACTGTGTTAATACCAGATCGGTTAAAGCAACTCCCCTAGGTAAAGCATAGACGCGGATCCCTGCGTTAAACAAGGCTTGCAGCATGGATTGTCCGATTTGGCTAACCGCAACTCCTTCGATTTGATAGTGGCGGAGCTGATGCAGAATCGCTGACTTTTTGCCACAGGACTTTGATGGGTCAAGTTCAAGATGGAATTCCGCTTGTAACTGCTGTGTATTGGAATCGATAACGGAAAATGAGGGCGCTTTGGCAAAATGGTTAAACGGCACACCGTGGCGGCTAGGAACGGCTAGAATCATTTTAGTTCTCCTAAATAAGATTACGTCGCTATCTTGCGCCCATTATTGGCATATGCCAATAATGAAATCAGCAAACTTATCTGTCGTCTCTGTGGAGCGTGAGTAGCGAATGAATGGGTATTTTTCGTCATCTTGTTAAAACACCATCTATACTTCTATCACTTCATAAGCAGCTCAATTCTTATCACCACCATTAGCTTGGTGTAAGCGTTATCACTCATTGTTTTTTTAGATATGACATTATGCCACTGAGTGAGCACGGATATTGTCATCATATAAGGGCTAAATTGTTATTGAGTTCAAACTATTTAAACAAATGGTTACAGTTTGGCAGTTTGAAGAACAATTTTTTAACTGGTTCACATTAATTGTGTTTTTTAAAACTATACTTCTGAGTAAACGTTTTCACTGACTGTGCAAGTGGATTTTTGTACAAAAAGGTCGAGTAAGCGTTGTTCCCTACACACGTAATACAAAACAACAAATAGGACTTGTTCAATGAGAAAGTTAACTGTTTTAGCAATGCTTTCTGCTGGTATGGGTTTTGGTACACAAGCTCTGGCAGATACCACCATTGGCTTTACCATCTACAAATACGATGACAACTTTATGTCGGTTGTTCGCCAAGCGATTGAAAAAGAAGCTGCGGCGGATAGCAACACGCGTATCCTCATGAATGACTCGCAAAATAGCCAGTCGATGCAAAATGACCAAGTCGATGTGATGTTGGCGCGTGGCGTACAAGCGCTCGCGATCAACCTTGTTGACCCGGCGGCTGCACCCACCATCATCCAGAAAGCTAAAATCGACGACGTTCCTGTGGTGTTTTACAACAAAGAACCGTCCGCTGAAGCGATGGCCAGTTATGACAAAGCGTTTTATGTCGGAACTGACTCTAAAGAGTCTGGCATCATTCAAGGCGATTTGATTTCTGCGCAGTGGAAAGCTAACCCAGCGTGGGATAAAAACGGCGATGGTGTACTGCAATACGTTATGCTGAAAGGCGAACCAGGCCACCCAGATGCGGAAGCGCGTACCACTTACTCCGTGCAAACCATCAACGACAACGGCATCAAAACTCAAGAACTGCACATGGATACCGGCATGTGGGATACCGCGATGGCCAAAGACAAGATGGACGCGTGGCTCTCTGGTCCTAACGGCAGCAAGATCGAAGTCGTGATTGCCAACAACGACGGTATGGCGATGGGCGCGATTGAAGCTCTGCGCGGTGCTGGCCAAAAAATCCCAGTATTTGGTGTCGATGCTCTGGCAGAAGCCTTGGCACTCATTAAGTCCGGCGACATGGCGGGTACGGTGCTGAATGATGCGCAAAACCAAGCTAAAGCGACCTTTGAATTGGCGCGTAATCTAGCCAATGGCAAACCTGCTGCCGAAGGCACTCAGTGGACTATTGAGAATAAGGTCGTTCGCGTACCTTACGTAGGCGTTGACATCAATAACGTCGAATAACCTTGGCGAGAAGAGGGGAAGGAAACATCCCCTCTTCACAATCCCTTCTTATGTTGAAGCTGCAACGCTAAGTAATTTGGATATATTTTTGCAACATCGAAAGATTCAGCGACAGATCAACGGATTTGCCGCACAGAGATATCACGCCGTGTGTACCACGCATTGATATGGGTTGTCTGAATTTTTGCATAATAAAAGTGATGCCATGGTCAATCAAACACATGAATTCCTGTTGGAAATGACAGGGGTGAGTAAAGAGTTCCCCGGAGTGAAAGCTCTGGATAAGGTGAATTTAAAAGTGCGTCCGCATTCGGTTCATGCCTTGATGGGTGAAAATGGCGCAGGCAAATCCACCTTGTTGAAATGCTTATTTGGTATTTATGAGAAAGATGAAGGCGATATCATTTTTCTTGGCCAGCATGTGAACTTTTCCTCATCAAAAGAGGCGCTGGAATCCGGTGTCTCTATGGTTCACCAAGAGTTGAACCAAGTAAAACAGTGCTCGGTGATGGATAATATTTGGCTTGGCCGTTATCCCACCAAAGGATTTTTTGTCGATCACGACAAAATGTATCGGGATACCAAAGCGATTTTTGCCGAACTCGATATTGATATCGATCCGAAGGTCAAAGTCGCGACCTTGTCGGTTTCACAGATGCAGATGCTCGAGATCGCCAAAGCGTTTTCCTACGATGCCAAAGTGGTGATCATGGATGAACCTACCTCATCCCTGACCGAAAAAGAGGTAAACCATCTTTTTACCATCATCAAAAAGCTCAAAGAAAAAGGCTGTGGGGTGGTGTACATCTCGCACAAAATGGAAGAGATCTTTTCTATTTGCGATGAGATCACCATTTTGCGTGATGGCCAGTGGGTCGATACGCGTCCGTTGAAAGGGTTGGACATGGACAAGATCATTTCGATGATGGTTGGCCGTGAACTGACCCAGCGTTTCCCTGAAAAAAGCAACGAACCGAAGAATGTCATTCTTGAGGTGAAGAATCTCACCGCACTCAATCAACCCTCGATTCAAGATATTTCGTTTGAACTACGAGCTGGGGAAATTTTGGGCGTGGCGGGTCTCGTCGGTTCGCGCCGTACCGACATTGTGGAGACCATTTTTGGTGTGCGTGAACGCAGTGCCGGACATATTCTGCTCCATGGTCGTGAAATGAAAAATCACGATGCGCATGAAGCGATCAGAAACGGTTTTGCACTCGTGACCGAAGAGCGCCGCTCGACGGGGATTTACTCCAATCTCGACATCACTTTTAACTCGTTAGTTGCCAACGTGGACGAGTACAAAACGCCTTACGGTCTACTCAGTGACAAGAAGATGAAAAGTGATACGCAATGGGTGATTGATTCTATGCGGGTGAAAACCCCGTCGCATCAAACTCATATCGGTTCGCTTTCCGGTGGTAACCAGCAAAAAGTCATCATCGGGCGCTGGCTGCTGACTCAACCCGAGATTTTGATGTTGGATGAACCGACACGCGGTATTGATGTGGGCGCAAAGTACGAAATTTATCAGCTGATTTTAGAGCTGGCCAAGAAAGACAAAGGCATCATCATTATTTCCTCTGAGATGCCGGAACTGCTCGGAATTACCGACCGGATCATGGTGATGAGCAACGGCCGCAATGCAGGCATTGTGAATACCAAACAAACTTCTCAGAACGAAATTCTAGAACTGGCCTCTCGATACCTCTAAGGAAATGACTATGGATGCTGTCAAATCATTTGCAATTAAACATTTAAAAGAGGGCGCAATCTACGCAGTGCTGTTTATTCTGCTGGCGATTATTGTGATTCAAGAGCCCTCATTTCTAAGCTTACGTAACCTCAGTAATATCCTGACTCAATCCTCGGTGCGCGTGATTATTGCGTTGGGGGTAGCAGGTTTGATTGTGACTCAAGGCACTGACTTATCAGCTGGTCGCCAAGTGGGTCTCGCCGCGGTGATTTCCGCTACTTTGTTGCAATCAATGGATAACGTGAACAAAGTATTCCCAAGCTTGGGTGAAATTCCGATTCTTGCGGTCATCATTAGTGTCTGCTTGATTGGTGCGATTATCGGTTTGGTCAACGGTGTGATCGTCGCTTACCTCAAAGTAACGCCGTTTATCGCGACCTTAGGCACCATGATCATCGTCTACGGCATTAACTCGCTGTACTACGACTCGGTCGGTGCATCACCGATTGCGGGTTTTGATGAACGCTTCACTACCTTCACTCAAGGCTTTATCCGAATTGGGGATTTTCGGTTCTCCTACATCACCTTCTACGCCATTATCGCGATCATTTTTATGTGGGTACTGTGGAATAAAACCGTGTTCGGCAAAAACATTTTTGCGGTTGGTGGAAACCCAGAAGCGGCGAAAGTGTCGGGTGTTAACGTGCCTTTGACTCTGCTTAAAGTGTATGCGCTTTCCGGTGTGTTCTATGCGTTTGGCGGTATGCTCGAAGCGGGACGAATTGGTAGTGCTACCAACAACTTAGGCTTCTTATATGAGTTGGATGCGATTGCGGCGTGTGTGGTGGGCGGTGTCTCATTCGCTGGCGGGGTGGGGAGTATCGCTGGGGTCGTAACCGGGGTACTGATCTTCACAGTAATCAACTACGGTATGACCTACATCGGCGTTAGCCCATACTGGCAGTACATCATTAAAGGCTCGATCATCATCTTCGCTGTAGCGCTGGATTCAATGAAATACGCCAATAAGAAGTAAGCAGATTGTCGATTTGTCTGTTTTTAAGGCCTGATGATTATCAGGCCTTTTTATTGGGTATATGTGGAGGATTGAATTACTACTTTTGGATGAACACGGTGAGGATACGTTCTGAATATAAAACAACTAAATATAAAATAATGTATGGTTTCGAAAGCGTTAGACTGAATGCTGAAGAACTTTTTGATATAGAGAGATGAGTAAACGATGTTGTGTAATTTAGTTACCAAAAGTGAATGAATTATTTGACTTTCATTTTTTGTGTTTATGAGTAAAATGCCGACTCTTTTCTCAATGTCGATAGTCTCTAAGGTTCATAATCTGATTATTGTGAATTAATGAGTTAAATTTAATCGATTTTGTGCAAAAGACATTCGTTATTACTATAAATACCTAAAGGTTATTTTTTATGAAAACAGTTATTTCTTTGCTTGCTACTAGCATTTTATTCGCGTCCTCTGTGCAAGCGGAAACAACCCAAGAAACCATGTCCAACAACCAATTTGGTATTAGTTTCAAAAGCTCTGATTTTGGTAATGATTTCAACAAAGATACAAGTTCAGATCTCAAAGATATCGATGAAAAATTCGCCATGCTAGGTATTCATTGGGGCGCGACAAAGCAACTGAATGAACAGCAATTGACCACTCGCTATGTGTTTTTAGATTATGGTAATACGGAAATTACACTATTTGATGCATACAATAAGCTTGTCGTCGAGCGTCAACTCGCGATCCTTGGTGTAGGGCAGAATATTCAACATAACTTCAATGATCTGTTTTACGTAAAAGCGGGTGCAGAGATTGGTCTATATCATGATGAATTAGATGTCTCAGTAAGAAGCTTAAGTCGTGCTGACAAAAATCAAAGTAATACTGGAGCTTTGCTCGCAGCGTCTGTTGGTGCTGGCATTATGTTCACTGAACATTGGAATTTAGAGTTAGGTTATAAGTATCAATATCTGGCTAGCAACAAATTTGATGGCTTGGACAATGTTAACTTTACTAAAGCCAGCCAAGTATTTCTTGGTGTGAACTATAACTACTAATCTATTTTTCTAAAAGACTTGCTAGGGTTATCAGTTACAAACTAAAGCGAGCTTGAAAAATATCCCTTTCCTACTTGAAGCTGCAGCGGTGTTGGTTACGTTTGTTCACTCCAATCACAGTGTTTATCTATGCTCATGGGGATAAACTCACTTGCTGCCTGTAACTCCAAGCCGTTTGGGTATGATAGCTAATCGAGCCGCCAATTTAGGCGGCTTTTTTACAGCATAAACTGAATGTCGACAAAGGATAGAACAGTGGTAGAGTGTGCAAAGTACAAGTAGGCAGGGTGCATTGCCATTATGAATAAATGACATGATTTATGAGTCACAATAATAAGGATAAAAAATCGATGCTCAAACGGCCTTTTAGCGCTCTGCTGATAATATTACTCGCTGCCTGTTCAACACATCACTCAGATGAATATGCCATTAGTATTAGCGAGCGTACTCTTGAGAAAGTAAACGCTATTATCGAAAGTGAAATAAAACCGAATGCATATTTAGCATCGGGTGACTTACTCGTTCATACATCTCGCTTATTTATGGATACTCCCTATCAAGCGAATACATTAGTTCATCATTCCGACCTGCCATACGCGCTAGTAGTGAACTTTGATGGGATGGATTGTTTTACCTATTTAGATTATGTCGTAGCGTTAAGCCAAGCTTCCGATACGCCATCATTTTTCAGTTCCCTGATGAATATTCGCTATAAAAAGTCCCATATTCATTTTTATGACCGCAAGCACTTCTTCAGTGATTGGTATGCATTATCACCACAGATTGCTATCGATATTACTGAAAAGATGAGTCCTGATGCTATCACTATACCTAAACAGTTAAATCAAAAAGTAGAAGGCGGGAAATATATTCAAGGTTTAGGAGTTATTCCACGAATGATCACTTATATTCCGAGTGATAAAATTACTCAATCTGTCCTCGATAATCTGCAAAATGGTGACTTAGTTGGGGTTTATTCTCCAAAAATAGGGTTAGATGTCACTCACACCGGCATTATCGTTAAAGAAAATAATCAAATTCTCTACCGTAACGCTTCATCCTTATCCAAATACAATAAAGTTGTCGATCTTCCTTTTATGGATTATATCCGTTCAAAACCCGGAATTGTGGTTTTGCGGGTCGAATGATTGATTTCTAATGATGGAAATTATTGAGATATTTTAAACAATGGCTGGGAACGTCGATTGTTCCAAGAGTAGTGAACAGATCGTCGCGAAATATAGAAAAACGCCACCTTGCGGTGGCGTGCTTATCTTCTTGCAAAGAATAGACTTTAATCAGTGCGGCAGCTTCACCCCTGTTGGACGCTTTTTACGCTCCATCAAGCGGCTAAACAGTGGGCTAAGTAGCGTCACAATTGCCAAGACTGTGAAGGCTAAAGTGATTGGGCGTTCCCACAGGAAGCTGATTTCGCCATCCGTAATGATCAACGCGCGGCGTAAGTTCTCTTCCATCAAACCGCCCAAAATAAAGCCGAGCAGGAGGGGAGCGAGTGGGAAGTTCGCTAGACGCAGGGCAATTGCGCCCATCGCGACCAGAATCATCACATACACATCCATGGTATTGAACGACACCAAATACACGCCGGTGATGGAGAAGAACAGAATCATCGGCAGCAGTACAGTACGCGGTACTGCCAGCAGTTTGGAGATGTACGGAATCAACGGCAAGTTAAGGATCAGCAGTACGATGTTACCCACGTACATTGAGATGATCACTGACCAGAAAATATCGGGATGCTCAACAAACAGACGAGGCCCCGGTTGAATACCGTAAGCGATCAATGCGCCCAACATAATGGCTGTGGTGCCGGAACCCGGAATACCTAGCGTTAATAGTGGTACGAATGAGCCGCTGGATGCTGCGTTGTTGGCCGATTCTGGTGCCACTAAGCCACGAAGCGAACCTTGACCGAACTCTTCTTTCTTATCTTTCGGGGCAAGATTACGCTCCATACCGTAAGCCAAGAAAGCGGCAATGGTTGCGCCTGCTCCGGGTAGTACGCCAGTGAAGAAACCAAGGATTGAGGAGCGCAGTGAAACCGGAGCCGCTTCTTTGACTTCTTCCTTAGTCAGTTTCATGCTGCCGATGTTTTTCATCTGCTCTTGCTCGTTGGCACTGTTGTCTGCATCTGGTTTTAAAATGCCCATTAAGGTTTCGCCAAGGGCAAAGGTCGCCATCGCTAAGAGTAGGAAGCTAAAGCCATCCATCAAATCGGTCAGACCGAAGGTGAAGCGTTCGACACCAATACCTTTATCAATACCTACGGTGGAAAGCATTAAACCGAGTACAGTCATCATCCATGCCTTGATGACTTGGCCTTTGCCAGCAAAGGCGGCAACGGCTGAAAGACCGACTAGCATGAGCGCGAAATAGTCGGAGGATTGGAAGCTGAGTGACACTTTCGCCAGAGCAGGCGCGGCAAACAGCAACATAATGGCAGACAGTGTACCGCCAGTGAAGGAAGCGTAAGCCGCCAATGCCAGAGCTTTACCCGCTTGGCCTTTTTGCGCCATTGGGTAGCCATCAAATGCGGTCACGACGGTTGAAGAACACCCCGGTGCGTTGATCAAAATCGATGAGGTTGAGCCACCAAAAATCGCGCCGTAATAAACGCCAGCCATCAAAATCAGGCCAGAAGCGGGTTCTAACCCGTAAGTAATCGGGATCATCAGCGCAATCGCTGAAATGGGGCCTAAGCCCGGGAGCATGCCAATGAAGGTGCCGACAAAGCAGCCGATCATGACCATCATCAGGTTGGTCGGCATTACCGCCGTTGCCAGCCCTTGTAAAATTCCGTCTAACATGATGATTTCCTATCCGAAAGTAAACAGATGACCCGGCTCTAGATACACATCCAGTCCTTTGGTCAGTAACAAATAAAAAGCGAGCACGAAGGGGAATGAAGCACCAAACAGGATGCTTTTACGTCGTTCGCCTAGCAGGTAAAAACCAGCAAGTAAGAAGAAGGAAGTGGCCAGCACAAAGCCGAGATAAGTCAGGCCAAGACCGTACAGTGCCATCAGTACCAAAAAGCCGATCAGCAGTTTCCAGTTAAACTCAAGCACCGCACCGCTTTTTTTATCCGGCTGACCCACTACGAGCAGTAGCAGCGATAAACCGATACCAGCATAAGTCAGAATGGTCGGTAAGGTTCGGGCGTTAAAGGGTTCCAACTCATCGCTCGGAAACATGGTGATGAGTGAGGTTTGATAGCCGTAACCAAGGGTGAACAGCAGGAATAACATGGCTCCCACTCGGTCACGGCAGAGTAAGTTTTCTTTGGTGAAAATTTTGGTTGGCAGGTCCGACATATCCAACTCCATTGGGTTTGTGAACGGTGTGCGAGAAAGAGCCGAGTAAACACAAGTTAATAAATGGGGATTAACCAAACCTGTCACACTGCCAGCAAAAATGCAGGCAGTATTAAGGTGTTTGGGTATGACTGCAAGTCAAAGGAACTTTATCCATAAACAAACTTTACCCATAAACAAAGGAGTGACGGTGTTTACGTTTACTCGGCAAACAGTGTGAGAGAAGCGGATTGCTCCGCTTCTGCTGCAATTACTTCAAGAAGCCGAGTTCACGCATCAGGTCGCCCATTTGCTTCTCTTGTTCTTCAAGGAAAGCGTAAAACTCTTTGTCACCTTTGTAGCTGTCAATCCAGCCATTACGGTCACGGATCACTTTCCACTCTTCGCTGGCAAACATCTTCTTGAACACTTCGTTCCACTCCGCGACTTTTTCTGCGCTCACTCCCGGTGCGGCAAAGTAGCCACGCCAGTTAACGAAGGTGGTTGGGTTGCCATAGTCGGCAAGGGTTGGAATATCGGGTGCGATGTCCAAACGTTTTGGAGAGGTGATCGCTAAAACGCGCACTTGACCGGATTTCGACATCTCCAGCACTTCGCCCAGACCGGTTGAAAGGACTTGAGTTTCGCCAGAGAGCAGGGCAGTCATGGCGGAGCCACCCGCATCATAAGCTACGTAACGCACTTCTTTTGGATCTAAGCCTTGGCCTTTAAAGGCCGCCGCAGCGACTAAGTGATCCATGCTACCGCGTGCTGAACCACCTGCGATTTTGATTTGTTTCGGATTGGCTTTGAAATCCGCGACCACTTGTTCCCAAGAGGTGTATTTTGAATCACCTGCCACCACAAACGCACCGTAGTCAGAGACGATTTCGGCAACGGGCGTGAGATCTCGGAAAGATTGAGGGAAAACACCAGACAGCGAACGAATGACGATCGGGGTCGAGTTAATCATCAGCGTATCTTGCTGACGATCGGCGGTTTCAATCAGGTGTGCGATCGCTTTACCGCCACCGCCACCAGAGAGGTTTTGGTAAGAAGCATTCCCGACCAATTTCGCTTTCGTTAGCGCATCGCCGGTGGCGCGTGCCGTCATATCCCAGCCGCCACCTGCACCACCGGGTACGATAAAGTGGATTTTTTCAAGGTCAGCCGCGAGAGAGGAGAAAGAAAAAGTAGCGGCCAGCATGGCGGCAGTGAGGGAGGGTTTAAAAAACTTCAGCATGTTTCACGTTCCTTATGTTGGCGCATCATATAGCTCATTGATGCTTATTGTTTTGTCCCCTTTCGACCTGCAGCGGCAGCGGTGTCGGCTACGATTCAAGTCATTGGGGTATCTCTTTTTCACCACGACCTCACGAAAAGAGGCATGATTAACGCTTGTCAGTCATTATCGTCAATCGTGAGGATTCTGTGGCCAAGGTTTGGGGTACCACTGCTCCTGATAATGAGCATGTAACCAAGGTTAATAAGCTGTTAAATAAATGTCTTTAATCCGTCAATAAAAGCAATATTGGGCATTAAGTGAATTATGTTCATAAAGTTCACGGTCTTGATTGAGGTTATGTTGACGTCATGGAAAGGCGTGTTGTGTAGACAGATATTAATCATGATACGCAACCAGTCGGTGAGAAATAAAAAGAGGTCTTTATTTTACTATTTGTTTTTAAAGGTTTTTAATTCAATTTCCCTTTCTTTCTCCCCGTGTTCCACTTTATACCTTAGTCTAAAGTGTCGACAATTGTCTTGATTGTCGACACTTTTATGGGCTATTTTTTCATCAGACCAAGATAGCGATGCGCATTTAACACAGAGTGAGTTGTGAACAGTTAGGTGCGAAGATGAGAATCACGATTGATGAAAAGTAGTCCGTTAGTCCGCCAAGCGAGCACTGAAAAAGAGAGCACCAAATCAGAGAATCTGACCGAATATCTGATTGAAGCCATTGTTGAAGGGGAGCTCGCGCCGGGCAGTAAAATCTCTGAACCTGAGCTCGCCAAACAGTTTCAAGTCAGCCGTGGCCCATTGCGTGAAGCGTTAATGCGAGTCGAAGGGCTTGGCTTGATAGAGCGCATTCCGCACATCGGTGCGCGAGTGATTCAATTGTCACCCACCAAATTGGTTGAGCTGTATGCAGTGCGCGAAGCTCTGGAAGGCATGGCTGCAAGGCTTGCGGCGCGCAATATTACCGAAATCGAACTGGCGGGCTTAGAAAGCCTATTGTCGACACATTCGACCCATATCGATCAGGTTGAAGGCGCTTCTTACTTTCACCAGCAGGGTGATTTCGATTTCCACTACCGCATTATTCAAGCCAGCCGCAATCAACAACTGATTGGCTTGCTGTGTGATGAGCTTTACCACTTGCTGCGCATGTATCGTTACCAATCGCCGCGTTCGCATTCGCGTCCGGTAGAAGCTTTGGAAGAACACAAATTTATTCTGCGTGCGATCCGCCAACGAGATGAAGAGTTGGCCGAAATGCTGATGCGTCGCCACATCTCGCGCAGTCGCCAATTGATCGAACAACAAATAATGCTGGATGCCCAACAACAAGGTTAAGGAGAATCCCATGAGTTTAAGTCCTGGCGCCAAATTCAGGCTGGCAGTGAAAACCCATCATCCACTGCAAATCGTCGGCACCATCAACCCTTACTGCGCCATGATGGCGAAAAGTATCGGCCATCAAGCGATTTATCTCTCTGGCGGTGGCATTGCCAATGCCTCGTACGGCTTGCCAGATTTGGGCATCACCACACTCAATGACGTGTTGGTAGATGTGGAACGCATCACCAACGCCTGCGATTTGCCTTTGCTGGTGGATATTGATACCGGCTTTGGCGGCGCATTTAACATTGCACGCACCATCAAAGCGATGGAGAAAGCCGGAGCCGCGGCGGTACACATGGAAGATCAGGTGGCGCAAAAACGCTGTGGTCATCGTCCGAATAAAGCGATTGTTAGCCAGCAAGAGATGGTGGATCGCGTCAAAGCCGCAGTGGATGCGCGCATCAATCCTGAGTTTGTGATCATGGCGCGCACCGATGCCTTAGCGGTAGAAGGTATGGATAGCGCGATTGAACGAGCGATCGCCTGTGTGGAAGCGGGCGCGGACATGATTTTCCCTGAAGCCATGACCGAGCTGAAACAGTACGAACAGTTCTCAACGGCACTGCGCAGTGCTACCGGTAAACCTGTGCCGATTTTAGCCAACATTACCGAGTTTGGTCAGACACCCCTTTACAGCGGTGAGCAATTGGCGGCGGTGAATGTGGATATGGTGCTGTACCCACTCAGCGCTTTCCGAGCCATGAATAAGGCGGCGGAAAATGTGTATCGCCACTTGCTGGAACACGGGAATCAGGAAGCGTTGCTCGATCAAATGCAAACGCGCAAAGAACTTTACGCTTACCTGCATTACCACGAATACGAAGACAAGCTGGATCAGCTGTTTTCACAACCCTCTTAAGCCGAGGGAAGCCCAAGGAAACAACCCTCTCTTATGTGTGTGACAGCCAATGTGGCTGCGCGAGTAAGAGAAAATTAAATCCAATAACGTGAAATTGCTCTCCTAAAACACCCGAAGGTGGACACTAAGAGGTCGGTGCGCTAGCACCAAAAGGAGAGCCAGAAAAGGAGTTCGACATGTCTGCTGCAAAAGAGTTAGGCGGAGCAGGGCTGCGCGGCCAAAGCGCGGGAAGCACCGCTTTGTGTACTGTGGGTAAAACGGGAACCGGGTTAACCTACCGTGGTTACGACATTACCGATTTGGCCCATCATGCTCAATTTGAAGAGGTCGCGCACCTGCTATTGGTGGGGCATCTGCCAACGCAAGCGGAGCTGGATCAGTACAAAACTCGTTTGATTGGCCTGCGCGGTTTACCCGAAAAACTTAAACAAGCACTGGAATTGATCCCTGCTGAAGCGCATCCGATGGATGTGATGCGTACGGGCTGCTCCATTCTTGGCAACCTTGAGCCTGAACATACCTTTGCTGAGCAACAAGCGGCGACCGAGCGTATGTTGGCGCTGTTTCCGGCGATCATCTGTTACTGGTATCGCTTCAGTCATGACGGGGTGCGGATTGATACCGCCGATCAAAGTGAAGATTCGATTGGCGGCTATTTCCTCAAAATGCTCACTGGCCAAGCGCCGAGCGAGCTGTTCAAAAAAGTGATGCACTGCTCGTTAACTCTGTACGCTGAGCATGAATTCAATGCTTCTACCTTTGCGGCAAGAGTCTGCGCGTCAACCTTGTCGGATATTCACTCTTGTGTGACAGGCGCGATTGGTACGCTACGCGGGCCTTTGCATGGTGGAGCGAATGAAGCCGCGATGGCGATGATTGAGCAGTGGCACAGTGCCGATGAAGCGGAAGCGGGCATCATGCGCATGTTGGCGAACAAAGAGAAAATCATGGGCTTTGGCCACGCGATTTATCGCGAGAGTGACCCACGCAATGCCTTAATCAAAGAGTGGTCGAAGGCGCTTTCTGAAGCGGTCGGTGATACTCATCTCTACGCCGTCTCTGAGCGCGTGGAAGCGGTGATGAAGCGTGAAAAAGACCTGTTCTGTAATGCGGACTTCTTTCACGCCTCGGCCTATCACTTTATGGGCATTCCAACCAAATTGTTCACGCCAATCTTTGTGATGAGCCGTTTAACCGGCTGGGCTGCGCATGTGTATGAGCAGCGTTCGAATAACCGAATTATTCGCCCAAGCGCGGATTATGTAGGGCCTGAGCATCAAACTTGGTTGCCGATTGAACAGCGTGGCTAACACTGAACAAGTACAACGAACCCTCCTGTGGAGGGTTCAGAGCCATTTGAATGGCCAGCAGCATCTTTTAGTTCCTATCTTTTAGTTGCTAAGCAATGGAAGCAAAAACATGAACAGTCTGTATCGTAAAGCCTTATTGCCAAGCCCTGCGCAATCTCAGGTCGATTTTTTTGATACGCGCGCGGCGGTCGAGGCGTTAAAACCGGGCGCATACCAAACTTTGCCTTACACGGCACGTATTCTGGCCGAAAACTTGGTTCGCCGCTGCCCACCGGAACAATTGAGCGAAAGTCTGCTGCAAATTATCGAGCGTAAACGCGATCTTGATTTCCCTTGGTATCCCGCGCGCGTGGTGTGCCACGATATTCTCGGCCAAACCGCGTTGGTTGATTTGGCAGGCTTGCGTGATGCGATTGCCGAACAAGGCGGCGACCCCGCGCAAGTCAATCCTGTGGTCGAGACTCAGTTGATTGTCGATCACTCGCTGGCGGTGGAATATTCCGGCTGCGATCCTGATGCGTTTGAGAAAAACCGTGCGGTGGAAGACAGACGCAACGAAGATCGCTTCCACTTTATCGAATGGTGTAAAACCGCGTTTAAAAACGTCAGCGTGATCCCCGCCGGTAACGGCATCATGCACCAGATCAATCTGGAAAAAATGTCGCCGGTGATACAGGTGAAAGAGGGTGTGGCTTTCCCTGATTCTTGCGTAGGCACGGATAGCCATACGCCGCACGTTGATGCACTCGGTGTGCTGGCAATTGGTGTGGGCGGCCTTGAAGCGGAAACCGTAATGCTCGGTCGCCCTTCGATGATGCGCTTGCCAGACATTGTCGGCGTGAAACTGACCGGAGTGCGCCAACCAGGTATTACCGCAACCGATATTGTATTGGCCTTAACCGAGTTTCTACGCCGCGAGCGCGTGGTCTCAGCCTATCTGGAGTTTTTTGGCGAAGGGGCGAAAGCGCTGACCATCGGCGATCGCGCGACCATCTCCAATATGACGCCGGAATACGGCGCGACCGCCGGCATGTTCTACATTGATGAACAGACCATTCAATATTTAAAACTGACTGGCCGCGAGCCAGAGCAAGTCGCTTTGGTTGAAAGCTATGCCAAAGCCGCAGGTTTATGGGCGGACAGCTTAGAGCACGCGGAATACGAACGTGTGCTGGAGTTTGATCTCTCCAGTGTTGAGCGCAATTTGGCGGGGCCTTCCAATCCGCATCGCCGTTTGCCGACCAAAGATCTGAGCGCGCGCGGCATTGCCATTCCTGCTCAGCAACGAGAAGCACAACAAGCAGAGGGCTTGATGCCTGATGGCGCGGTGATCATCGCCGCTATCACTTCCTGTACCAACACCAGTAACCCGCGCAACGTGGTTGCGGCAGGGCTACTCGCCAAAAAAGCTAATCAGCTCGGCCTTAAACGTCAACCTTGGGTGAAAACCTCTTTCGCGCCCGGCTCGAAAGTCGCCAAATTGTATTTGCAAGAAGCTGGGCTGCTCTCTGAACTCGAACAGCTTGGTTTTGGGATTGTGGCGTATGCCTGTACCACCTGTAACGGCATGAGTGGCGCGCTCGATCCCGCGATTCAACAAGAAATTATTGAACGCGATCTCTACGCTACGGCGGTGCTGTCTGGCAACCGCAACTTTGATGGCCGTATTCATCCGTACGCCAAGCAAGCGTTTTTGGCTTCGCCGCCGCTGGTGGTGGCTTATGCGATAGCAGGCACGATGCGCTTTGATATTGAGCGTGACGCGCTGGGTCACGATGCGCAAGGCAAGCCGATTTATCTCAATGACTTATGGCCAAGTGATGAAGAGATTGATGCCGTCGTTGGCCGCGCGGTCAAGCCGGAGCAGTTCAAGCAGATCTATATCCAGATGTTTAAACTCGATGAGACACAAAGCGCGAGCTCACCGCTGTATGACTGGCGGCCGATGAGCACGTATATTCGCCGTCCACCGTATTGGGAAGGAGCGCTCGCGGCACCGCGCACCTTGAAAGCGATGCGACCACTGGCGATTTTGGGTGACAACATCACGACCGATCATTTATCGCCCTCCAATGCCATTTTGGCCAGCAGCGCGGCTGGAGAATACCTGACCAAAATGGGCGTGCCAGAGGAAGATTTTAACTCTTACGCCACGCACCGCGGTGATCACCTCACTGCGCAGCGCGCGACGTTTGCCAACCCGAAACTGTTTAACGAAATGGTTAAAGAAAACGGGCAGATCAAACAAGGTTCTCTCGCGCGTATTGAGCCGGAAGGCAAAGTAACCCGCATGTGGGAAGCGATTGAAACCTACATGAACCGCAAACAACCGCTGATTGTGATTGCGGGAGCGGATTACGGCCAAGGTTCATCACGCGACTGGGCGGCCAAAGGTGTGCGTTTAGCCGGCGTTGAAGCGATCGTGGCCGAAGGCTTTGAGCGCATTCACCGCACCAACTTGGTTGGGATGGGCGTACTGCCGCTAGAGTTTAAGCCGGGCGTCAATCGCCACTCGTTAGCGCTCGATGGCACTGAGCTGTTTGATGTGGTGGGTGAGATCAAGCCCGGTGCAGATTTAGCGCTAGTCGTGACCAGACAAAACGGTGAGAAGCTGGATGTGGCGGTGACGTGTCGTTTGGACACAGCCGATGAAGTACATGTATATCAAGCGGGTGGCGTGTTGCAACGCTTCGCACAAGACTTTTTGGCGCAGTAGGAGGCAGCATGAACGAGACAGTGTCACAAATTCGTATTCCTGCCACCTACATGCGCGGCGGAACCAGCAAAGGGGTGTTTTTCCGTCTGAACGATTTGCCGCTTGAAGCGCAGCTTCCCGGTGCTGCCCGTGATGCTCTGTTGTTACGAGTGATTGGTAGCCCAGATCCTTACGGTAAACAGATTGATGGCATGGGCGGTGCGACATCGAGCACCAGCAAAACGGTGATTGTGAGTGCCAGTTCGCGCGAAGATCACGATGTGGATTATCTGTTCGGGCAAGTGGCGATAGATAAACCGTTTGTCGATTGGAGCGGAAACTGCGGCAACCTTTCCGCTGCGGTGGGGCCGTTTGCGATCCATGCTGGGCTGATTCCTGCTGAGCGTATTCCGCACAATGGTGTGGTGGCGGTGAAAGTGTGGCAAGTCAACATCAGCAAAACCATTGTAGTGCATGTGCCGATAGTCAATGGCGCAGTGCAGGAGTGCGGTGAATTTGAACTCGATGGCGTGACTTTTCCGGCGGCCGAAGTGCAGGTGGATTTTGTGGATCCTGCGGATGACAGCGGTGCTATGTTCCCAACTGGTAACGTGATGGATGATTTGCAAGTGCCGGATGTAGGTACGTTCAACGCCACTTTCATCAACTCGGGCATTCCAACCATTTTTGTCGATGCCGAAGCGCTCGGCTATCAAGGTACTGAGCTGCAAGATGCCATCAACAGTGATCCACAAGCCTTGGCGAAGTTTGAAACGCTGCGCGCTTATGGCGCACTGAAAATGGGTCTGATTGAGCGCATCGAAGAGGCACAAAACCGCCAACATACGCCAAAAATTGCTTTTGTCAGTGGCGCGAAAAGTTACCTCGCTTCAAGCGGTAAGCCAGTAGAAGCGGATTCGGTGGATCTGCTCGTGCGTGCGCTCTCGATGGGCAAACTGCATCACGCCATGATGGGAACCGCCGCTGTGGCGATTGCCTCTGCTGCCGCCGTTCCGGGCACGTTGGTCAATTTGGCTGCCGGGGGCGGCGAGCGTACGTCAGTCACCTTTGGTCATCCCTCCGGCACGTTAAAAGTCGGAGCGAAAGCCAAGCAAGGTGAACAAGGCTGGCAAATTGAGCGCGCGATCATGAGCCGCAGCGCCAGAATTCTAATGGAAGGATGGGTACGCGTTCCCGAAAATTACGCTGCCCTCAGTGAGAGCAAGGAGTAATGCGATGTCTGCCTATCAAGAGCAATATCAATGGGCGAAAGAGCAGCCCGAAGCCTTCTGGCGCAAACAAGCGCAGCAGATCGACTGGTTTCAACCGCCGCAAACCATTTTGGCCAATGACGAACATGGTATCGAACGTTGGTTTCCCGATGGTGTACTCAATACCTGTTGGTTAGCACTCGACTATCATTGTGAACAAGGACGTGGTGATCACACGGCGCTGATTTATGATTCGCCCGTGACAGGCAAAAAGCAGCGCTACAGTTACTCGGCACTGCGTGACAGTGTCGCGAAAATTGCTGGTATGCTGGCCGCACAGGGGGTGAGCAAGGGTGATCGCGTGATCATCTACATGCCGATGATCCCAGAAGCGGCGATGGCGATGCTGGCTTGTGCGCGTTTGGGCGCGATTCACTCGGTGGTGTTTGGTGGCTTTGCACCGAATGAGCTGGCAGTTCGGATTGAAGATGCGGAGCCGAAAGTGATCATGACCGCCTCGTGCGGCGTGGAAATCAATAAGGTGATTCCCTACAAGCCCATGGTCGATAAAGCCATTATGGATAGCCGCTGGAAACCTGAAAAAGTCTTGGTTTATCAGCGCAGTGAATGCCGCGCCGAGCTCACTCATGCCCGCGATTTGGAATGGAACACGGTCGTGCAATCGGCCACGCCACACGGTTGTGTGCCTGTGCTCGCCACCGATCCGCTGTATATCCTTTACACCTCAGGCACCACAGGCAAACCGAAAGGCGTGGTGCGCGATAATGGCGGCCACGCGGTTGCGCTCAAGTATTCAATGCAGATTATCTACAACATGCCGCAAGACGGGGTGTTTTGGGCAGCTTCGGATGTGGGCTGGGTAGTCGGTCACTCCTATATTGTGTATGCGCCGCTCATTCACGGTTGCACCACCATTTTGTATGAAGGCAAACCGGTACGCACACCCGATCCCGGCGCGTTTTGGCGAGTGTGTCAGGAGTACCAAGTCACCGCACTGTTTTCTGCGCCGACCGCGTTTCGTGCCATCAAAAAAGAAGATCCAAATGGCGATTATTTAAAACAGTACGATTTGTCGGCGTTAACCACCATTTTTATGGCCGGAGAGCGGCTTGACCCGCCGACCTTGGAATGGGTACAAAGCAAAACAGGCAAGCCAGTGATTGATCACTGGTGGCAAACCGAAACGGGTTGGGCGATTGCTGGAAACCCAACGGGTCTTGAATCTATGCCCATCAAAGCGGGCTCGGCAACCAAACCCATCCCCGGTTATCAGGTGGAGATTCTTAATGAGCTTGGCGAAAACATGCCCGCCAATCAGCAAGGTTTTGTCGCACTAAAAAGGCCTCTACCACCAAGCTGTTTGCCAACCGTTTGGCGTAACCATGACCGTTTTGAGTCGGGCTATTTGGCGCAATTCCCCGGTTATTATGTATCCGGTGATGGCGGTTATCTCGATGAAGACGGGTATCTGTTCATCATGGGACGCATCGATGATGTGATCAACGTTGCGGGGCATCGATTATCGACAGGCGAGATGGAAGAGATTGTCGGCGCGCATCCGGCTGTCGCGGAATGTGCGGTGATTGGCGTCCACGACGAGCTGAAAGGGCAGTTGCCACTGGGTTTAGTGGTGCTCAAAGATGGGGTGAAGATTGATGCGCAAACGCTGGAGCAAGAGTTGGTTGCCAGTGTGCGCAATCAAATTGGTGCGGTGGCTTGCTTTAAGCATGCCATAGTGGTCGAACGCTTACCGAAAACGCGATCCGGCAAAATTTTGCGGCGTATCATCCGCCAAATCGCTGATGGTGAGAGTTACACCATTCCATCTACGATTGACGATCCCATGAGCCTCAATGAGCTGGAAAACCTGTTTCAGCACTGAAAATGCAGTGAACAAAACATAAAGTGCTCCTCATGGAGCACTTTTTAATGGCCTATCTCATCTCTGTGACACAGATAACAATCTGATTGCACAAAATCCCCACAGTGAAAGCTGATTTTTTTCCGAGCTTCATATACAATTTCGCCCCACTATAAATTGATAAAAATCACAAAATGGCCAATATCTCACTCTCTTCGGCAAGCAGTGCAGATTTACAACAACTCAACCAGTTGATGTTTGAGCTGCATGATGAACACCATCAGCAATGCCCTGAACATTTCAAGACCGCGGAAGAGATTGAACAAGAGAAGAGTATTGCCCGTTATTTGGATGATCCGCAGTGTTTGGTGTATGTCGCCAAACAAGGTGAGCAGGTGGTGGGCTTTATTACGGGCCATTTTTGTGAGCTGGTTTCGACCGTGAGTCAGGCGGTTGCAATGGGAAGTGTCGATGAGCTTTATGTGCTTCCGGCCTTTCGTGGACAAGGGATTGCCAGTCAGCTATGTCATAAATTAGAGCGGGTTTTCAAAGATTACGGGGTAAAACAGATGTTTGTTGAAGTCTGGGACTTTAACCAGTCTGCCCAAGATTTTTATCAGTGTGCTGGTTTCGTTCAGCATATTCACTGGTTGCGTAAACCGCTGGTTTAGGTCAGTTCGTTTTTTTAAAGGAAACAATCTTGTTGGCACATGTTCGCGCATTTTGGTTAATGTTGGGTTTCACATTCTGCATGGGGCTTTCTTTTTCGGCGTTATCTAGCCAAGAAGAAGAGGCAGCTTATCGCGGCGCTTTATGTCTGATCCGTGGTGATCATAAATTAGTGATGACCCAAGAAGTGCTCACCGGAAAACTCTCCTTGCCCGGCGGTACGATTGAAGCGGGTGAAACACCCCAAATGGCGGCTCAGCGTGAAACATGGCAAGAGACTGGCATGGTGGTTTCTGTTGGACGCCTGATTGGCCAGACATCGACCGCGGTAGTCTATGAATGCGTCAGTGAATCTCAGGTGATCGCTTACTCTTACCAAAATGGTTTTGGAGGGTATGAACTGCCGATCTGGTTTGCGCCGGATTATGGGGTAGAAACCGTTTCTGCCATGTTGGTTAATCCAAGTTTCATCAAGGCTGAGCAGTATCGTTATCCAGAACAGTGGTCTTTTATTGCCGATTTATTCAAAGTAAGCCAAGAGCAAGCGGTAGATTATGTGGCAGAGCTCCATAAAGCGGCTCCTCAATTTCAGCAGGTGGAATTAGAGTGGTTGGGGCAATTACAACATGGTGTCGCCCAACTAAAAAAGAGTATGCCTTGGTTACAAAACCTGATCTTAAGCGGGATGATTTTTAATCTTCCCGTGGTCGCTTTGGTTCTGTTTCCTTTGCTCTATTGGCAGCTTGGCAAACCTTATTGTTACAAGATTCTGTTTGCTATGTCGGTCACATCCTTGCTGTGCCTCGTCGCTCAGCAGGGGTTCGCGTTACCAAGACCACATGTTTACCAACCTGCATTAGAGCTGTTTCCAAGCTACGGCTTTGCCTTCCCGAATTTGCCTATCGCGCTTTGGAGCTGCTTAGGTGTGCTGCTGTGGCATGTGCAACAAGAGTTCACTCAGCGTTGGGTGATGCGTGTGTGGGTCGGTCTGTTTGCTTGGCTCTCATTTGCTTCTTTTTATTCGGGTAGTGCTTTTCTCAGTGATCTTGCCACTGGTGCCTTAGTGGGAGCCTTAGTCGCTTGGCACATTATTCGCCTCGATTTAAAACCGGGTGTGAATGTCGAGAGCCTACTTTGCTCTAAGTCGGTTTGGTGGGGATTGACCGTCGCTTGCGTGATCCTTGCTATCATCTGGCCGCAACCCATTTTTACGCAATGGCTTGCGTTATTGGTGACGATCTCTGGTCTAGTGACCCTCTTAACACCAAGCTCTTCAACGCTTTCATTGCGTGGGGTGTTGCTGATGATCGCGCTGTTACTGTTAGCCGATCAGGGAATCTCCTTGTTGATTGAGCCCTTCAATCACAGTTCATTCTATATGTTAGTGGGTGAAACTCTGCGCTATCCCGTGCTGATTTTACTGTTTGTGTTACTGGCTCGCCGCGGCTTAAAAGCTCCGATAGTAAGTTCCACATATTAAAATCAGTTTAAATAAAAACCGGAAGCCATTTGCTTCCGGTTTTTATTGATGACTCAAGTACTTGATTAGGCGGTAGTGTAAGCGCAGACGAATTCGGCAATTTTCACCATATCCGCAATCGCGATGTACTCTTCAGTAGTATGCACTTTAGCCATACCGGTTGAGAGGTTTACCGTAGTTAACCCTTTCGCATTGAAATTATTGGCATCGCTGCCACCACCACTCAGCTTGGTTTTCGGCTCAATACCGATTGTTTCAAAGCTCGCTTTGATCGCTTGGATATGCGCGTTGTCTTCTTCCAACTTAAAGGCGTTGTAAGCGCGAGTCGATTCAATCTCAACGGTTGCGTCATGCTTTTCCGCGGCACGTTCAAAAGTTTCGATCATGTGCTGAACTTGCGCTTCGAGTTTGGCATCGTTGAGTGAACGCGCTTCCGCCACGATTTTCAGCTCAGGCATCACAATGTTCGTCGCTTGACCGCCTTGCACAATACCGATGTTAGCCGTGGTTTCTTCGTCAATTCGCAGCAGTTTCATTTGAGTAATTGCATCAGCGGCCACCGCAATGGCGCTGATTCCATCTTCCGGTACTAAACCAGCATGAGCGGGTTTACCTTTGATCTGTGCGACGATTTTTTGCTGACCCGGTGCTGCACGCACGATAGTGCCGATTGGGCCACCTGTGTCGAGAACAATCGCTTTCTCTGCTTGCACCTTACTCATATCAAAATGCTCAGAACCTTTCAGACCGCCTTCTTCATGCACAGTGAAAGCAATCTCAATGGTTTTGTGCGCTTGCTGGCTATCGCGCAGAACACGTACCGCTTCAAGGATCGCGGCAATGCCAGATTTGTCATCGCCACCCAAAATCGTGTTGCCTTTGGAACGGATAATGCCATCTTCAATCACAGGCTCAATGCCGATACCCGGTTTAACCGTATCCATGTGGCAACTAAACAGAATACTGTCATTGAGTGTGCCTTCTAGGCGGGCATACAGGTTAAAGCCGTTTGACACCTCCGCCGGAACAGGGAGTTTATGTACGGTGAAACCAAGTTCGCCCAGTTGCTCCGCGAGCGTTTCAGCAATCTTTTTTTCATTGCCCGATTCGCTATCGATCTGAATCAGTTGCAGGAAGTGGTCAACAAGGCGTTGGGTATTAATCAGACTCATAGGAATACCTCTTAGGGAACAGAAGTTGTCACCATGCCTGCAATTGACTTGACTGATGATGCGTTAAATCAAAAAAAGCCTGAAAACCAGAGGGAAATAGAAACCAGAGCGTTGCAAGGCTTAATGGTGTCAATAGAGAGGCTCCAGCCACGTCTGGCATGAATTGAAAGTAACAATATCGTTACATTGTAAGCTTGGCTTTACTCTTCTCAGATGAGTGTAAATTCACGAAATTTAGACATGAAATTTTAACTATTTATTAATATTCAATGAGTTGTGTTTAAGTTTTGTAGGATTAGGGCAAAAGTTTTTGTGGCGTTGATCTTAGATGTGTTGAATGTAATAAAATTGTTACCTTTTGGTGATTTAGGGGTGAGTTAACCCATTTGCAGAGCTGGGATTTTCTTTATGAATTATTTCAGCCATGGTTACTTCAACTCAACACACCAAGGAAACGATGATGATGGATAGCGTAAACCCACTCGGTACAGATGGCTTTGAATTTGTGGAATATACTGCCGCTGATGAGCAGGGCATTGCCAGCCTCAAACACCTCTTCACCTCTCTGGGCTTTGCCGAAATTGCTAAACACCGTTCTAAAGAAGCTTGGCTGTATCGTCAGGGTGACATCAACTTTATTGTCAACGCACAGCCTCGTAGCCAAGCTGAAGCGTTTGCTAAACAGCATGGCCCTTCGGTATGCGGGATGGCGTTTCGCGTGAAAGACGCGGCGATTGCTCTCAAGCATGCGCAGGCCAATGGTGCCGTCGAGTACAAAACTGAGATTGGGCCTATGGAGTTAAGCATTCCGGCGGTGATCGGGATTGGCGATAGCTTGCTCTATTTTGTGGATCGTTATGGCGATCGCAGCATCTATGATGTCGATTTTCATTTCTACCCTGATAGCAAAGAGCGCCTTGCCAAAGCGCAAGTGGGGTTGTATGAAATTGACCACCTCACCCACAACGTGAAACGTGGCAACATGAACCTGTGGGCAGGCTTTTATGAGCGGATTGGTAACTTCCGTGAAATTCGCTACTTTGATATTGAGGGCAAACTGACAGGGTTGGTGAGCCGAGCCATGACCGCGCCCTGTGGCAAAATCCGTATTCCGATCAACGAGTCCTCTGACGATAAATCGCAAATCGAAGAGTTTATTCGTGAGTACAAAGGTGAAGGTATCCAGCATATCGCGCTCAGTACCGAGGATATTTACCACACTGTGAAAACCTTGCGTGAACGTGGCATGGACTTTATGCCCACTCCGGACACCTATTACGACAAGGTGAATCAGCGAGTGGTGGGACATCAAGAAGATGTGCAAGCACTGCGTGACTTACGTATTTTGATTGATGGTGCACCGATGAAAGATGGCATTTTGCTGCAAATCTTCACTCAAACTGTGATTGGGCCTGTGTTCTTTGAAATCATTCAGCGCAAAGGTAATCAAGGATTTGGTGAAGGTAACTTCAAAGCGCTGTTTGAATCGATTGAAGAAGATCAGATCCGCCGTGGAGTATTGACTGATGCATAAATGGATCACTTTTCCGCATCGTGAAGGCACTTGTTCAAGGCAGGCGCATGCGGATTTCCCAGAGCAGGCGATTTACGAACGTGAAGCGGGGCGCAGTGGCTTTTTTGGCCCCGCAGCGCATTTTCATCATCAACATGCACCGACAGGTTGGAGCGAGTGGGAAGGCGAACTGCGTCCACGCGCCTTCAACTTCAATCATGTGGAAGGAGTGAATGCTTTGTCTCCTTGGCAAGTGCCCCTGTTACTGCACAACCATGAAGTGAAAGTGCGGGTGTGGAAGCTAGAGCAAGCTATGCCAGCGTTGGCGCGCAATGCCGATGGTGATGAGCTGCTGTTTATCCATCAAGGTAAAGCGGATCTCTATTGTGACTATGGCCATATGGTCGTCAGTGATGGCGACTATGTGCTGATCCCGCGCTCGACCAACTGGCGTCTAGAGCCGATTGAGCCCTTGTTTATTTTGATGATTGAAAACACCGATGCCGCTTATGCGTTACCCGAAAAAGGCTTAGTCGGCAATCACGCGGTCTTTGACCCTGCCGTGTTGGACGTGCCTTCGATCAATGATCAATTCCGCGCGCAATACTCTGAGCAGCAGACGCAAGTGCAGGTAAAACGTCATGGGCAGCTAAGCACCATCACCTTCCCGTTTAATCCTTTGGATGCGGTGGGTTGGCATGGCGATCTCTCTGTCGTGCGCCTCAACTGGCGTGATATTCGCCCGCTGATGTCGCATCGCTACCATCTTCCGCCTTCGGCACATACCACCTTTGTCGGCCAAGGTTTTGTGGTGTGTACTTTTGTCCCTCGTCCCATTGAAAGTGATCCCGGCGCGCTGAAAGTGCCGTTTTATCACAACAATGATGATTATGATGAAGTGCTGTTTTACCACGCTGGCGATTTTTTCAGCCGCGATAATATTGAAGCGGGCATGGTGACCTTCCACCCAGCCGGTTTTACTCACGGCCCCCATCCGAAAGCGTTCCAAGCCGGTTTGGAATATCGCAAAAAATTCACCGATGAAGTGGCGGTCATGATTGATACCCGCCATGCGCTACAGTTTAGTGATGCGGCACAGCAGGTGGAAAATCGTCAGTATGTTTACAGTTGGCAGAGTAAAAAGGAGTAGGGCGATATGAAGTTAGCGACCCTGAATAATGGCACGCGAGATGGTCAGTTGGTGGTCGTCAGCCGTGACTTAACCCTGTGTGTTGCGGTACCTGAGATTGCCCGTACTTTACAACAGGCGTTGGATAATTGGGATGCGGTGGTGGCATCGTTACAAGATGTCTATTTCGCACTGAATGAACGTACTATTACTGCCCGTTTGTTCGACCCAGAGCAGTGTTTATCTCCGTTGCCTAGAGCCTATCATTGGGCGGATGGTTCCGCTTACGTTAACCATGTTGAATTGGTGCGCAAAGCGCGTGGCGCAGAAATGCCCGCCAGTTTCTGGACCGATCCTCTGATGTATCAAGGGGGATCAGATACGTTTTTAGCCCCGCGGAGTCCGATCCTGATGGCGGATGAAGCGTGGGGGATCGATTTTGAAGCAGAAGTGGCGGTGGTAACTGCCGATGTGGCGATGGGAAGCTCAGTGCAAGAAGCGGCGCAGGCCATTCGGCTACTGATGCTGGTCAATGATGTGTCACTGCGTGGTCTAATCCCCAACGAACTCGCTAAAGGGTTTGGTTTCTATCAATCCAAACCTTCTTCGGCTTTTTCACCTGTCGCGGTGACTCCAGATGAGCTTGGTGAGGCGTGGGATGGCGCGCGCCTTGCCCTGCCATTACGTACCACCTATAACCACGAACTGTTTGGCTGCCCCAATGCCGGCGTGGATATGACTTTTTCATTCCCAGAGTTAATCGCTCATGCAGCGAAAACACGAGCACTGTGTGCGGGCTCGATCATAGGGTCGGGTACCGTTTCCAATAAGCAGGGAACCGATTATGGCAGTGCAATCAGTGAAGGTGGCGTAGGGTATTCATGCATTGCTGAGCTGCGAATGATAGAAACGCTGCGTGATGGTGAGCCCAAAACAGCCTTCATGCGCTTTGGTGATACGGTGCGAATTGAGATGCTCAATCCACAGCAACAGAGTATTTTTGGTGCGATTGAGCAACAGGTGATGCAGTACAACAAGGAAGTGTGATGAGTTTAATTCTCTATGGTTATTGGCGTTCGTCAGCCGCCTATCGAGTGCGTATTGCCCTCAATATTAAACAGTTGGTTTACGAGTCCCGTGCCGTGCATCTTAGCCGTGAAGGAGGGGAGCAGCATCATGCCGAGTTTCATCGCCTCAATCCTAGCGAGTTGATTCCTGTGCTTATCGATGGTGAACTCTGCTTGAATCAATCGCTGGCGATTATTGAGTATTTGGATGAAACCTATCCCGACCCCCGTTTGATCCCAGAGCGAGGTACCGAGCGTTATCAGGTGAAAGCGTTAGCGTTAGACATCGCAGCGGATATCCATCCGCTCAATAACTTGCGGATTTTGCAGTATCTTACCGCAAAGCTTGGTGTGGCCGATGAAGAAAAAAATCGTTGGTATCGCCACTGGATTGATAAAGGTTTTCAAGGTTTGGAAGAGAAATTGCGCTATACGGCAGGGGAATATTGTGTGGGTAATCGCTTGTCTCTGGTCGATGTCTGTTTAGTGCCTCAAGTTTATAACGCTGAGCGATTTGATCTCGATATGAGTCGTTATCCCACCTTACAGCAGATCGCAGCAAGGTTACGTGCTTTGCCTGCGTTTGCGCAGGCTGCTCCAGAAAATCAGCCTGACGCTTGTTGACCCAGTTGAATCGGTACCATAGCAGATTCTTCATCGGCAAACTTTTGTGCAATGTCGATGAAGTTCTGCTCTTCTATTAAAAAGGCATCAATCACCATAGGGTCAAAATGTGAACCTCGGCCTTGTAAAATGATCGCTTTGGCCTCTTCATGACTCATCGGTTCTTTATAAACGCGGCGGCAAATCAAAGCGTCATACACATCGGCGAGAGCCATCAAGCGGGCACTCAGAGGAATATCGTCGCCTTTGAGTCCTAGTGGATAACCTGAACCGTCCCACTTTTCATGATGACCCATGGCAATTTCTTTTGCGACATTGATGAGCGCGGTACAGGCTCCGGAAAGTTTCTCCGCTTTTTCGAGAGCAAGCTTACCCAGCAAGGCGTGATTGCGCATAGTGGTAAACTCATCTGGGGTCAATTTGCCCGGTTTGAGCAGAATATTGTCGGGAATGCCGACTTTACCTATGTCGTGCAACGGTGCCGCTTTAAAGTAAGTATCAATCACGGTCGGGCTCAGTACATCGCGGTATTTGTCCGTGGTGGCGAGACGCTGGGCTAATACTTTCACGTAATGTTGGGTACGCAGTAGGTGATTACCTGTCTCCGGATCGCGTGTTTCTGCAAGACTGGCCAGCGCAAACACCACAGCATCTTGCATGCGATCCAATTCTCCGGACCGTCGCAGCACTTCGGTTTCCAGATAATCGTTTTGATTCAATAAAATGTCTTTAGAGCGCTTATTTTGTAAGTGAGTGTGAACGCGCGATTTCAGCAGCGGAATGCTGACCGGTTTAAAAACATAATCAACGGCACCAAGCTCAAAGCCTAATTGCTCATCTTCGGGATTACTTTTACCTGTAAGAAAAATCACCGGAATATGCTCGGTATGCGGGTTATGTTTGATTTGATTAATTACCTCATAGCCCGACATTTCTGGCATGACAATATCGAGTAAAACCAGATCGATAGGGTATTGCGCCAAAATCTCGAGTGCCACTTTTCCTGAGCGAGCAGCCTTGATTCGATAGTACTGTGCCAGCCCTTGCGACATAAAGGCGATATTGTCTGGCGAGTCATCGACGATCAGTATCGTGCATTGGCTAAGGTCTTCCATTGACATGTGAAACATCCTATTCATCACAAAGTTTAGGCATTTAAGATTAAAGTGACATGAGTTGCTTAAACTATAGCTAAACTTTGAAAATAGGTTATACAAAATCCTGTGTAGAGAAGGAGATGGCATGCGCTCGATAAAAGCGATGTTCGTACTACTGTTTTGCATGATGGCGATATTGGCGGTTGCCATGTTTAAAGTGACTCGGCAAGTCGCAGATCTTAGGCTAGAGAGCCATCAATACAGCGAGCAGCTTTTTCACTTTTATCGTCTATCTCAAGAGTTAAAACAAAGCTCAGACCACTTGACTAAGTTTGCCCGAGCGTATGCTAGCACTGGCAATGAGCGATGGTTGCGTATGTTTAACCAAGTTTTGAATGTCCGTAATGGCAAACTGCCAGCACCAAGCAATAATGATTACGAGTTTTGGGATGTAGTTGTACTTAACGATTCGAGTGAACTTACACCAAACGCTAATCAGCGCTATCCCACATTGATTGAACGCATTCGTCAATCCGGCATTGGGTCGGTCGAGTTTCTTGAATTACAAAATGCTTTATCGTTATCGGATCAGTTAGTTGCATTGGAGCGTGAAGCCTTCATGGCGGTGAAGGGGTGGAAGAGAGAGTTTGCGGGGGAATACCGCTACACCGGGGAACCTGATCTTAACTTTGCCCGTTCTTTGCTTTATAGCGAAAAGTATTTTCTCGAGAAAGCTAAAATTATGGCTGCAATTGGATCTGCGCACTCCAATATCGTAGGGCGTATTGAATCTCAAGTGAGATCTGCAGATAAGAAAGCGCAATATTATGAGCGAGTTAACTCAGTTTTAGTCAGTTTGCTACTGTTGGCCATCATGGCGTCTTTTGTGCTGCTTTGGATTGTCTACGTTGCTCCATTAAGCATTTTATTGAAAACGGTGGTGAGGCAAGTCCGCAATGAAGATTATGAATTTACTCTGACTCAAAAAGCGCATGGCGAATTACAACGCTTTATCGATAGTTTGAATGTGGTGTTTCACCATATTGCCGAACAGCTCAGTTTTAATACCTTGGTGAAAGACTTCAACATCATCATTCGCAACCATCCGACCACGGAAGCCTTGTGCAATCAGGTGACACAGTTTTTACTGCACCATTTTCCCGTTGAACTGATAGGTCTTTATCTCTATCAAAATGGCGTACTGACGCGTATTGCCGGTGTTGGTCAGTCGGAGTCTGCACAACGTGACTACAGTGATCCAACGACAACGCATTGTAGTGTGCTTCGTTCGGGCAAGCCTTATGCAATGAAGTCACTCAATGGCAACTTCCAAGTGGTTTCTACCTCAGGAGTGATTGCACTCAATGAGGTGTATTACCTACCTCTACAGGTCAATAATCAGCCGATAGCGTTACTGGAGTTAGGAACTGTAGGCATGCTGACAATGCAGCAATACCATTGGTTATCGCAGATGCTTGACGATCTCTCTGTCGCGATTCAACTTAGCCAAAATGCGGAGCAGCAACGTTTGGCAGAAAGAAAAGTGCTTGAACAATCACAGCTCAATCAAGAGATCCTCGATGCTACACCCAACCCGATGTACTGCTTGAGTGCAGATGGTAAATTCCTCACTGTCAATGCCAAGTTCTTGGATCTCATGGGTTTATACAATAACGAAGTGATTGATAAAGAGCCGCAAGAGATTTTCCCCGCTGAGGTTGCAGAGCGCTTTGCTGCGGCGCACCAAGTGTTGACTCAGCAACAAAGTAGCCAAAATTACGAAGTTTCTTTGGTCGATTACACGGGTGTTCAGCGTGAAATGCTGGTTTACGAGGCGTCTTTTAGCGATCGTGCGGACAAGGTCAATGGTATCGTCGGTATTTTGTTGGATATGACCGAACGCAAAGAGATGGAAGATGAACTCCGCAAAGCCAAAGAGGCGGCGGACGCGATGAGTCAGGCCAAAGGTGACTTCTTAGCGAATATGAGCCATGAAATCCGAACCCCAATGAATGCAATTTTGGGTATGGCACATCTGGCATTGAATACCCCACTCGATACGACACAACGCAAATACGTGACTCGTATTAATGAATCCGCCAAAAACTTACTGGGCATCATCAATGACATTCTCGACTTTTCCAAAATGGAGGCGGGTAAACTCAATGTAGAACGGATCGATTTCAATCTTGATGATGTGCTGGATAATGTGACGGCAGTCGTCTCATTGAAAGCCCAAGAGAAAGGCATTGAGTTTTTGATGGATATCGACCCGCACATCCCACTAGGGCTGATTGGCGATCCACTTAGGCTTGGTCAAGTGATGGTCAATCTGTGTGGTAATGCGGTGAAGTTTACCTCACAAGGCGAAATTGTACTGTCTGCACGAGTGAGCCAATTGAATGAACAGCAAGTCACGCTGCGGTTTGCCGTCAAAGATACAGGGATTGGCATTGCCCAAGACAAGCTGGACGATTTGTTCGATGCTTTCTCGCAGGCAGATAACAGCATTACGCGTCAATATGGGGGCACTGGGCTTGGGTTGAGTATCAGTAAGCAATTGGTCGAGCTTATGGGGGGGCAAATTACCGTTCATAGTGAAGAAGGTAAAGGTTCCACCTTTGAGTTTTCTGTGGTGTGTGGTCTGCAAGATGCCAAAATGCGTGATATTTCCCAACCTGTGCATGGCCTAGCGGATAAGCGAGTGTTAGTGGTGGATGATAATGATTCTGCTCGCCACATTCTCGACTCTTTACTGACCGCTATGCGTTTTAACGTCGTGACGGTGAGTAATGGGTTTGAGGCGCTGTCGGAAATTCAACAGAAACCCTTTGATATGTTGTTTGTTGACTGGAACATGCCTGGTATGAATGGCATTGAGCTACTGACGCGAGTGAAAACCCTCGGCCTTCGTGGGCACATGAAGAGCTTTTTAGTCACGGCTTATGGACGTGAAATTAACCTTGAAGGCGAAAACAGCAAGTTGGTTGACGCTTTAATTGTCAAACCGGTTAATCCCTCGAATCTGCTGGATGCGATTGTGACCAGTTATGGAATTGAGCATGTACGCCATAAAACGAACGAAGCGCATCACAACAGCAGGCCGAATTTTGTCGGCCAGAGTCTGTTGCTCGTCGAAGATAATGAGGTGAACCAAGAAGTTGCGCTTGGCCTACTCCAAGACACTGGCCTTAATGTCGTGGTCGCCAATCATGGTCAAGAAGCGCTTGAGAGGTTAGAGCATGCCGATTTTGATCTGGTGTTAATGGATATGCAGATGCCGGTCATGGATGGGATCACCGCGACTGAGCATATTCGAGCCAATCCGCGGTGGCAGAGCTTACCCATCGTTGCTATGACCGCTAATGCGATGGCGATAGATATTGAACGCTGCTTGCAAGCAGGCATGAATGATCATCTTTCCAAACCGATTGAAGTGGATAAGTTTTATCAGGTACTCAGGCATTTTCTTCAGGTGAGTGATGAGCAGAGCTTTTCATCGCATTCCCCAAATAAACCCAGCGCATCAAAACCTGCGATGAACACTTTGTTGGATCTGCCTCAGCTGACGGGCGTTGATTTGGAACAAGCCATCTTCCGGATTGGGGGTAATCAACAACGCTATTTTGAAATTCTGCGTCACTTTATCGATAGCCAAGTTGATGAGCTGAACAGTGTAACAGGGCTAATCGAAGCGCAAGACTGGAGCTCTGCGACCCGAGTGGCTCATACTCTGAAAGGTTCTGCCGCGAATTTAGGATTGGAAGCTTTAGCTCAGTTGGCGGCAGAGATGGAGCAGAGTCTAGAGCAGCAAGTCCCACCTTCGTTTGAGCAGCTTCAACAAGCTCAAAGCTTGCTAACCCAAGTCGATGATGAACTCTCTGCGTGGGAACATCAGCATAAAGAGCCGCTATTGGCGGAGAACCTAGATTGGGGTTTGTGGTATCAGCCGTTGCAACAGGCGATCAATGATTATGATGTCACCGCATTAAGCCTGAGTAAGTCCATTCGCCAAGTTTCCCAGTGGGATTCGGCGCAGCAAGCCGCCTTAATTTCTGCAATTGAAGATTTTGATTTTGAGCAGGCAAAGGCGCTATTAGCCACTTATCCGCAGTTAAGCGGTGAGCGTTTAAACCAGTAGCTTTAAAGTAATAGTGTTCAAGGTTTGCAACGAGAGTTGTTCAAGAAAGGCGATCAACCCGACACGCGGTCAAAAGACCCAGTGTCGGGTTTTTGAGGACTAGAATTACAAACTGGCTAGTACAGTTTCTGCTTTGCTCAGTTCAAAGGTTTTTGGTGGCTCAACATTGAGCAGAGTGACTACGTTATTTTCAATCACCATGGCGTAGCGTTGCGAGCGCACGCCACCAAAGTTACCTGTGTCCATTTCGAGACCTAAGGCTTTAGTAAAGCTCGCGTCGCCATCAGCCAGCATGGTAATTTCGCTCGCATTTTGCGCTTCGCCCCATGCTTTCATCACAAAAGCATCGTTAACTGAAACGCAAGCGATCATATCGACGCCTTTCTCTTTATATTTGTCTGCCAAGACGACATAGCCAGGTAGATGTGCTTCTGAGCAAGTCGGGGTGAAGGCACCCGGAACGGCAAACAGTACGACTTTTTTGTTAGCAAACAAAGTGGTTACAGAGTGAGTCAGTGTACCCTCACTGGTTCTTTGGCTCAGTTGAACATCTGGTAAGGTTTGTCCGATTTGAATCATTATGTTTTCCTTATGAAGGTGGTATATCTCTACACGATTTCGAGCCCTAGCTCGGAATGAGTCTAGCCGTAGTGTAGCCCCTTATCGAGCAAACAAATACAGAGTGTTATTGGGGATATATTTTAGAGGATCGACATACTGTTTCAGTATAGGATGCGCATGTTCACTCTTTCGGTTGAAATCTTGGCAAAATTCGACAATAAAGTTTATTTTTTATAATGAATTGTGTGCGACAAAAATGAGAAAAACACGGTGAATAGTGTGATCAGAAATTAGATAATCCACCACTTCGATTGACGACGAAAGAATAAGTAACGAAACCTTGGCGGATAATAAAAAGGATGGGTACAGCCAAGTACCTGAATGGATATCGTTGTCGTCATGCAATGTCACTAAAACCTGAATCACTTTTTATGATAAGTGAGTAAAGGAAAGCTAGGCTTCAAAATAAAAAACCGCTTTTCATCATTGGTGATGGTGCACTTGGCTCACGCCCAGATGATCAGCGAATAATAAGATTATCCAGCTTAATGCTGGAAGTCATTATACCTAAACAACTTGGGGTTGCCGTCAATACCGCTGCCGCTTCAAGTTCAAGGTGTATAAGACCCTAAAGGGGCGGTCTTCCAGTATAAAGGACCATTAGAATAATGACAGGAATTAGGCTTTTAGCTTGCTGCGGAGTGCAGATCTGTTCAGTGTTTTTGCTGATCATCAGTTCATCTGCTTATGCCGTAGTCGAACATATTTCGGACTATTTCGTGGAGACGTGGACTTCCACTGATGGTTTACCGCACAACAGTATTAATAGTATTGCCCAGACACGCGATGGTTATTTGTGGTTTGCCACTTGGGAAGGCGTGGTGCGATATAACGGCATCAATTTTCAAGTGTTTGATCGCAATCCACAAACTGGAATGGTTGACTCCGGAACTCGCACCTTATTACCCATGGATAACAATGGGTTGTTGGTGGCTGGTGCTCGAGGGAGTATCACGCACAGACAGAGTTATGGCTGGCAATCTTTTCGTTCTGCGCCCAGTTTAGTCAATGGTGCATTGATTGATGATGCACAAAACTTGTGGCTCGCGATTGAAGGTCTCGGCGTCGTAGTCCGACCTTATTTGGGTAATAACCTCTATGGGCCTGATCGATGGTTACTGACTGATGCCAGTGTGTATCGTTTAGTAAAAAATCAGCATGGAGTGATTTTTGCGGCCACCGATAAAGGGTTGTATCGCTTTAATGATTGGCAAGCGTCAGCCATGGAACTGCCGATTGGGCGCTATGAGCGAATTAACTATATTTCCATCAGTTTGAATCAAGAACTTGTCGTGGCAACAGATCAAGGTGTTTGGATCAATACTGAAGAAGGCTTCCAATCGTTGTTTGTACCGCTTGAGAAAGAGGTGGTGACGCTGGCGGAGCAAGATCGTGCCGGGAACTGGTGGATTGGCACGGTTAATCGCGGCATTGCACGTTTGAAAAATCAGCAACTGCAATTTTTGGAGCCTAGTCGAGGTTTGCCTTATAGCCGAGTGCTTTCTTGGTATCAGGATATCGAAGGCAGTGTATGGGTGGGGACCAATGCTGGCATTATGCGACTGCGTGATGCGCCTTTCATTAATATCAACAGTGATAAAGGATTAGTGGGCGATTATGTCCGAACCTTGTTGCCGCTAGATGACCGACGAGTTATGGTCGGTACCAGTCGTGGATTAAGCATTATTGAAGAGGGCTTGGCACATAGCGCGTTAATGCCTCAAGTCGGTGCTCGTCCTTCGATACTCAGTCTGGCCAAAGCAGACCAGCAAGGTGAAAAAGTCTGGGTTGGGACGGTACAAAAAGGATTGCTCCTTTGGCAAAACGGCCAGTTGCGTCCTGTGCTAGATGAAAATAACGGTTTGCCAAGCAGCGAAGTCAGAGCCATCGTCACCGATCCACAAGATAATCTTTGGATTGGTACTTCAAATGGTATTGTCAAAAGAACGCCGCAAGGTGTGCTGACGACATACAACAAAGACAACTCCCCCCTGCCTGATGATTACATCATGGCACTCGCTGTGGATTCGGAAGGGAAGCTGTGGGTTGGTAGTGCCGTTGGTGTGGCTTATTTTGATGCTCAAGGCAAGATTCGTCCGGTTGATCTTACTAAGCAAGAGCAAGCACAGTATGTGTTTGGCTTCTACATGGAATCCGATTATGTCTGGATGGCCACAGACAGAGGCATCGTGCGTTATCGCTTGAGTGATGCAAGCGTTTCCCTTGTGGGTCGTGCCGCAGGCTTACCAATCGATAAATTCTTCCAAATGCTACGTGATAGTGAAGGGCATGTGTGGCTATCCAGCAACCGTGGGGTATGGAAGCTCAACTATGATCAGATGTTAGCGGTCGCTGATGGCATGAGCACACAGCTTGAATTCGAACATTTTGATGAAGGTGATGGCATGGCAACCAGTCAGGCGAATGGAGGGACCAACCCTGCGTCTGCAAGTTTGCCAAATGGTGAGCTGCTTTTTGCCACTGCGAAAGGGGTGGCGAGCATCAAGGTACAGCGTCTCCAGCAACTGAGTGAACTGCGTTTACCGGTCGTTCTAGAATCGGTCAGTTTTGACAGCGAGATTATCAATCCTGATCAGCAGTACATTGCTGCGGCTGGAACCAATCGGGTGAGCTTCGGATACGTGGGGCTAGGTTTTGTGATGTCAGAGCGTTTGCAATATCGCACGAAACTTGAAGGGTTCGATCGAGATTGGTCATATCGGGGTCATAATACCCAAGCGGAATACACCAATTTAGCGCCGGGTAAATATCGATTCTTTGTCAGCGCCCGTTATCCGTATGGTGAGTGGAATGATGCCACGTTTAGTTACGTATTTATCATTGAACCTCATTGGTGGCAGCGTAAAGAGGTGATTGTCATGGCTGGCATGCTGTTTTTGGCGCTGGCGGTGTCACTGGTGATGTGGCGAATTCGTATTTTGAAACGGCGTGAGTTGTATCTCGTTGAGCAGGTTGCGCTGCAAACCCAAAAATTGCGCCTACAAGCGGAAAAGTTTGAGAGACTCTCGAAAGAAGATGATTTAACTGGGCTTGCCAATCGCCGCGCATTTGATATGTACCTCAAACAAGCCTTTTCTCGTCTGCAAAATCCAGATCAGCAAGTCAGTATTGCGCTGCTGGATATTGATCACTTCAAGCAGATTAATGATCGTTATTCGCACATTATCGGCGACCAAGCCATTGTAGCGGTATCACAAGAGTTACTTGGGTATGTTGGCGACAAAACCCGAGTGGCGAGATGGGGCGGTGAAGAGTTCACCATCTTATATGTAGGAGATCCTAAGCAAGCTTGGGGTTATTTTGAAAAGCTGCGTTGTAAGATTGAACAGGTTGATTTGTCTGCAGTAGCACCGGGATTAAACGTGACAGTGAGTATTGGCTTTGCCGATGCGCAGCAGGCGGAGAGTTATGAAACCGTTTTGAAGCTGGCGGATCATGCATTATTGACGGCGAAGAAACTCGGGCGTAACCGCGTGGTGAAAAGTGAAGAGTGGCAAGTAAAAAGCGGCCTCCATTGAGACCGCTTTCTATGCTTGCTAACGTTCGCTCACGCCATCGCTTATAAAACCTTACAAGCAAAGCCTTTGAGATAAAAACCTTCAGGATAAGCGGTATCGGTTGGGTGATCGGCCGCTTGTTCAAAACGCTCAACAAACTTTACATCACGTCCAGCATCGAGAGCCGCATCGGCAATAATTTTCTGAAATAGCACTTGATCCATTAACCCTGAACACGAGTAGGTGAGCAGGGTGCCACCTGGGTTTAAGATCTGCATGGCCAGCATGTTGATGTCTTTATAGCCGCGGCATGCACCATCCAGCTGGGCTTTAGATTCGGCAAACTTGGGGGGATCCATCACCACCACATCAAAACGTGTGCCTTGGTCGCGGTATTCGCGCAGCAGTTTAAATACATCGGCATTCAAGAACACCGCACGCTTTTTACTGATATCGAAACCGTTCAATTCAGCATTGAACTTAGCCGTATCCAAGGCTGGTTGAGAGACATCTGCGTTGATCACACGCTTAGCTCCGCCTTTGAGTGCGTATAAACCAAAACCACCCGTGTAAGAGAAGCAGTTCAGCACTTCTTTCTCTTTAACGTATTTCATGGATTGGAAGCGGCTGTCGCGTTGATCTAGATAGAAACCCGTTTTGTGTCCACCCACAATATCGACGCTGATCTTAACGCCATTTTCTTCAATCACGACCGATTTAGGTGGTAATTCACCGTGCAGTACCCCAACGCGCTCGTCCAGCCCTTCTTTTTTACGCACCGCAACATCGGAACGCTCATAAATATGGCACTCAGGGAAGCAATGTAATAATGCCTCGACCAGAGTCTGTTTTTGATACTCGGCACCGGCACTCAGTAGTTGGCAGACCAAATAATCTTGATATTTGTCGATAGTAATGCCAGGTAAGCCGTCTGATTCTGCGGCAATTAAACGGTAACCGGTTAAGCCATCACGTTCGATAATATCGTTGCGCAATAATTGTGCTTGTTCGATGCGTTTAATGAAGAAATCGCGATCAATCGGCTCTTGTTCAAAGCTCCAGACACGCGCAGTAATTTGTGAATGCGGTGAGTAGGCCGCTTTGGCTAACCATTTGCCTTCAAAGGAGTAAACATCGACAGTTTCTCCCAGTTTAGGAGTCCCTTCGACTTTGCTGATCCCACGAGAAAAAACCCACGGATGTTTACGACGCAAAGATTTGTCTCGACCTTTGACCAAATAAATTGCAGGAGTCATTACGCTACTCAGATGGAAATAGAAATGGGCGGCTATTGTCGTGGAACTGATGAAGAAAAGCAAAAGAAAAGCCCCTTCCTTATGATTCGAAGGTAAGGGGTTATCAACTCTTTTTGGGATAACGTGGATTTCGGCTATGCTTGAACCAGTTTCATTAAAGTCGTATCGATGAATCTGGCTTTCTTATGCCACAGGGAAGAGAGCATTCTGTGGTCTGAACAATGGCATAAATCAGGATGAAAAAAATGGAAAAACAGTGCAGTAAGTTTATCGTTTCAGGTCATGTGCAAGGCGTGGGTTTTTGCTATCACACGTCTCATCAAGGTCTGAAGTTGGGTTTAACGGGCTACGCAAAAAATCTCAATAACGGAGATGTAGAGGTCGTGGCTTGTGGCACACCTGAAAGATTAGAAGAGTTGTATCTATGGTTGCAAGAAGGTCCTAAAACCGCCAGCGTTCGGCAAGTGCGCCGCTTAAGCAGTGAGTTAGAACATGACTATCAAGGGTTTGAAATTCTGTAGTGTTAAGTCGGAAGAGTGTCAAAGCGAAGCCTAATACGATGACTTCGCTATGGAGTTTTTAAATCTTATAAGCACTTCGCCGGTTTTGGTAAGCCAGCCAGTTTTGTTGCTTGTTTGGCGGGGCCTTTCGGAAAGAGTTTAAACAGATATTTACTGTTGCCTTTTTCTGGGCCGTGCTCTTTTTCCATCGCTTTGACCAACATACGAATAGCAGGGGAGGTTTTAAACTCCTCATAGAAACGACGGACAAAATGAACCACTTCTAAGTGGGCATCTGTCAGTTCAATCCCTTCTTGCTCTGCTAAAAGAGCGATCATCCCTTCTTCCCATTGCGTAAAGTCAAGAAGATAGCCTTGGGCGTCAGTGTCGATAGTTTTGCCTTGGTATTCCAGCATGGTGAGTGTCTGTGGTTGTCAATTTGCGCATAGGGTAGCGAAGCTCAAGGTGTGGCTCAAGCATAAAAAAGCCCGATGAATTCATCGGGCTTACCGTAAAACAATCTAAGCGATTAATCGTTATTGTTCATGATACCCAGAATGCTCAACAAGCTAGTGAACAGGTTCAGGATATTCAAGTACATAGAAATCGTTGCTGAGATATAGTTGGTTTCTTCACCACGCACAATACGGCTGGTATCAAACAGAATGAAACCCGAAAATACCAGTGCAGAAACGCTACTGATAGCCAGATGAGCTACCGTTGAGCCAACAAAGATGTTAATCAATGCCGCAACAATCACAATGATCAAGCCAGCAAACAGGAAATTACGCATGAAAGAGAAATCTTTCTTGCTGGTAATGGTGTAAGCCGACAGGCCTAAAAACACCATGCCAGTCAGGCCGAGTGCTTGCGCAATAACGATTGGGCCATTTGGCATCGCCGCATAGAAATTCAGCATAGGGCCAAGAGCTCCTCCCATCAGTCCAGTAAAGACGAACGTCCATACTAGGCCTGATGATGAGTTAATCGCTTTTGGCATCACGAAAAACAAAATGCCAATGGCAGCCAACTGCATCACCAAAGCAACGATAGGAGAAATGCCGATAGCCATAGTCGCCATTGCTGCAATCGCACTGGTGACAAGGGTCATAGAAAGCAGGAAGTAGGTATTCTTCAAAACCTTGTTGGTTTCAAGAGTACGTTCCAAGCTGGAAGTTCTGGTAAACATTGGCGTATTCATACTTTTCCTCTATTAAAAGTACTGATTGCTACAGGGACAGTTATGAGGCTCAATGCCATAAATTTCAAGCCCCTTGTGCTGTCTAACTCAATAATAATCAAAATCGGTGGTTAAGGTTATGTGCAGTTGTAACACGATATTTCATCTCATTCACCGAATGATGTCTTTTTATTTGCATGATTTTAAAAGAATTCAGAAGCGATTAACGCTTCTGAATCAATGACGATGAAGTGAGTACCGTCGATTAGTGATGCAGGATCTGAGCAAGGAAGTTCTGTGTACGATCCGATTGCGGGTTTTCAAAGAATTCTTTTGGATTGTTTTCCTCAATGATTTCTCCGGCATCCATGAAAATAACGCGGTCTGCGACTTCTTTCGCAAAGCCCATTTCGTGGGTCACACACAACATGGTCATGCCTTCCTCGGCAAGTTCAACCATAACATCCAGCACTTCACGCACCATTTCGGGGTCTAAGGCAGAGGTTGGCTCATCAAATAACATAATTTGTGGATTCATACAGAGTGAGCGAGCAATGGCTACGCGTTGCTGTTGACCACCGGAGAGTTGACCGGGATATTTATCCGCTTGCTCTGGAATGCGCACCCGAGTGAGATATTTCATGGCAATTTCTTCCGCCTTATCTTTAGGCATTTTCTTAACCCAAATCGGTGCGAGCGTGCAATTTTCCAATACCGTCAGATGAGGGAAGAGGTTGAAGTGTTGGAAACACATGCCAACTTCACGGCGTACTAGCTCGATGTTTTTCAAATCTTCAGTGAGCTCATTCCCCGCTACGATGATTTGCCCTTTTTGATGCTCTTCAAGGCGGTTAATGCAGCGGATCATGGTTGATTTTCCTGAGCCGGATGGTCCACAAATGACGATACGTTCGCCTTTTTTGACATTCAGGTTGATGTTCTTCAGGACGTGAAATTCACCATACCATTTATTCATGTCTTTAATCTGAATCATAAAATCTTGATTGAGTTGTTGCGTCATAATACGTTCCTTGCAAAGTGACTTATCGTTTGTGACCGGTATGGAGTTTGCCTTCGAGCCAAATCGAGTATCTCGACATGCCAAAGCAGAAGATCCAGAACACTAACGCGACAAAAACATAACTTTCTGTAGCAAAACCGAGCCAATTCGGGTCGGTATTGGCGGATTGTCCGATGCCGAGCACATCAAACATGCCGATAATCAACACCAGACTGGTGTCTTTAAACAGACCAATAAAGGTATTTACAATCGATGGAATGGTGATTTTCAGCGCTTGCGGCAGAATAATCAGCCCCATTTTTTTCCAGTAACTTAAACCGAGCGCATCGGCTGCCTCATACTGGCCTTTGGGAATCGCTTGCAAACCACCACGGATTACTTCCGCCATGTACGCGGCACTGAACATCACCACGCCAATCAAGGCACGCAGTAGCTTATCTATCTCACTGCCTTGAGATAAAAAGAGTGGCAGCATTACCGAAGCCATGAAAAGTACGGTAATTAAAGGCACCCCACGCCATACCTCAATGTAGACGGTACATAAGCTGCGAATAATGGGCATGTCGGAGCGACGTCCTAAAGCCAGTGCAACGCCAATTGGTAGTGAAGCGATGATGCCGACTAAAGCGATGATCAAAGTGACTAACAATCCACCCCATTTATGGGTTTCGACCACTTCCAGCCCGAAGACACCACCATAAAGAAGTAGGGCAGCGAAGAAGGGATAGATGTTAACGAAAACCAGCCAAATCCAACCTCGCTTTGGTGTTTTTTCATAAGCCAGCAGTGCGACAAAAAGAGCCAGAGTGAAGAAGAATAGCCTTGGTCTCCACAGTTCTGCCGCGGGGTAGAAGCCGTACATGAACTGCTCCCAGCGAACACTGATGAATACCCAGCAAGCGCCCTCAAGGGTGCAGTCGTTACGCGTGGTTCCGCTCCAGTTGGCGTTAAAAATTGCCCAATCGAGGATATTTAGGAGACCTTGAATAGCTAAGTAGCCTAACACCAAGGTTGCGATTGAGTTAAACACGCCATTAAATAAATTTTTCCGTAACCAACCGACGACCCCTGTTGTGTTGGATGGCGGCGGTAGGCTAGGTTGAAATTGATGTGTTGCCATAATTATCTCTCCACCAGTGCCACTTTACGGTTATACAGGTTCATTAAGGCTGAAGTTAATAAACTCAGCGTGAGATAGACCAACATGGTCATCGAAATGATCTCAATCGCTTGTCCTGTTTGGTTGAGGGTGGTGCCCGCAAATACAGAAACCAAGTCTGGGTAGCCAATAGCCATGGCCAGTGAGGAGTTTTTGGTTAGATTCAGATATTGGCTAGTCAGCGGTGGAATGATGATCCTGAGTGCTTGAGGAATAATGACCAGTTTTAAGGTTTTCGTACGAGTTAAACCGAGAGACATTGCTGCTTCCGTTTGCCCGTGGCTGACCGCATTGATCCCAGAACGCACAATCTCTGCGATGAAGGATGCGGTATAGATGGTCAAGGCGACCAGTAATGCCGCCAGTTCAGGCAGTACCGAGATCCCGCCTTGGAAGTTGAATCCGCGTAGTACGGGATATTCTGCTGTGATAGGTTGGCCAAGTAGAAAATAAACCAACACTGGAAAAGTGACACACAGTAAGAGTATGTATCGTCCCATCGGGGTTTGTTGTCCCGTTAAACGTTGGCGATTTGTTGCCCAGATACTCAATACCCAACAGGCAATGATACCAGCGATTAAGGCAACCAGAACCCAGATGCTACCGGATTCAAAGATTGGCTTCGCGAGATACAGACCTTTTATGTTGAGGTAAAACCACTCGCCAAGATGCATGCTTTCCCTTGCCGATGGCAAGGCTTGAAGCACAACGAAATACCAAAAGAATATTTGCAGTAGCAGTGGCAAATTACGAAATGTTTCGATGTAGACCGCTGCTAAGCGGCTGATTAGCCAGTTACTGGAGAGGCGAGCAATGCCAATCAAAAATCCCAGTATGGTCGCTAATAAGATGCCGAGTACTGAAACCAGAGCGGTATTGAGCAAGCCCACCAGAAACGTTCGGCCATAGCTGTAAGTTTCATCGTAGGGAATTAAGCTTTGGCTGATACCAAAACCAGCGGTTTGCTCTAGAAAGGCGAACCCCGTTGCGATCCCTCGAGATTCAAGGTTAGTTAACGCATTGTTCACTATGGTGTAGAGAAAAAATGCGAGTACACAAACGGCGAGAAGTTGGAACACAACCGAACGGAAGGTTGGGTTATAAAGCAAATTGGTATGCTTGGAATGCGCGTCAGAAGTCTCTGGCGTCGCTTTATTTGTGGGTTTCATACAACAATAACCTCTTATCCATTTTTGTGCTCGGAGCTAAACCAAGCGCAGATTCCTTTTACTTAAAGCCGCAGTACGCACGTCTCGTACTGCAGCTTTAAGGTGGTCGGGATTATAGTTATCAATTAACGGATAGGTGGTGCGTACATAAAGCCGCCCGCATTCCAGAGTGCATTCACACCGCGGTCAATTTTTAGTGGTGAGCCAGAGCCGACCGTGCGATCGAAGCTTTCGCCGTAGTTACCCACTTGCTTAACAATTTGGTAGCTACAGTCATCACGAATGCCAAGACCCGTTCCTTTCGGACCATCAAGACCAAGGATACGTTTTACTTCTGGGTTGTCTGACTTCATCATCTCATCGACGTTTTTCGATGTGATACCGTACTCTTCAGCATTGACCATGGCGTACAGTACCCATTTAGCGACGTTGAACCACTTATCATCATCCTGACGAACCACAGGACCTAGAGGCTCTTTAGAGATGATTTCAGGTAGAACGACCGCAGAGTCTGGTTTTTCTAAATTGAGGCGCAGTGCATACAGACCTGATTGGTCAGTCGTCAGAACATCACAACGACCAGCATCAAAGCCTTTTGAAGTTTGAGCTGCAGTATCAAATACCACAGGTTTGTAAGTCATACCGCTATTGCGGAAGTAGTCTGCCAAGTTGAGTTCTGTTGTGGTGCCCGATTGAACACAGACTGACGCGCCATTCAGTTCTTTGGCGCTTTTCACACCCAAATCTTTTTTCACCATGAAACCTTGGCCGTCGTAGTAGTTCACCCCGACAAAGTTAAGACCCAGGGCGCTATCACGTTGCAGAGTCCATGTTGTGTTACGAGACAGAACATCAATTTCACCGGATTGCAGCGCAGTGAAACGCTCTTTTGCGGTGAGTGGTACAAATTTAACTTTGGTTTTATCGCCTAGAACCGCTGCTGCCATTGCTTGGCAATATTCAACGTCGATCCCTTCCCATTCCCCTTTTGCATTTGGGTTAGAAAAACCCGGTAAGCCTGTACTGACGCCACAAGTAATAAAACCTTGAGATAACACTTTGTCTAGAGTGCTTTCTGCGGCTGATGCCGAGAGGCTCAGCATGGCAGACGAGGCTGCGACGACAGAAGCAAGAACAGTGAGTTTATTCGCCATTTGTATCCTTCCTGTTTGATCCGTTTTTGACCAGGTGACACCTGATACAAGAGTTCAGCTATGTTGTGTTTCTTCAGTTATAGGTTGATGCCTATGTGGTTGCACATTGACAAATCAACCAGTTGTAAGCGTAGGTAAGGATGTCAGATTTCTCAAACAACGAGTGAAAAGAGTTGCTTAATTTCCCCATTCCTTAACTGCGCCAGAATGGCGAAGTGTTAAATAAATGTAAATAGTGCAACTGAGTGACAGAGTGGTGCAACAGGATGGCGTGGCGGTGAGTGAACGAAGTTCTAATTAATAGTTCTATTAATTTGTTAAGGATCAGTCGGATCCACTGATTTATGGGTGAAATTTGCACAGATTTTATTTCATTCTGGTTATTAGATGCTTTTCTTGCCCCATTTTTGGTAGCATGAGTGCCAGTTAAGGATGGACAACCATAAGATGTACTATGCGCTATTTTCCTCTGTTTTTGGATTTGACCAATAAACCCGTTTTGGTCGTCGGGGGCGGCGAAGTGGCCTGCCGAAAGATTGATGCGCTATTGAGAGCGGATGCTAAAGTCACCGTGATTTCGCCGCAAGTGGCTCCCGCTTTACAGGCTTGGATTGAACAGGGGAAATGTCACTGGATTCAGCATTTTTATTCATCACACTGGTTAGATAAACGTTATGTTCAAGTATGGGCAACCACAGATAATCCAGAATTGAATCATCAAGTCTACAAGGATGCGAAAGAGCAGGGCATATTAGTCAATGTGGTGGATGATCAGCCATACTGCGACTTCATTACCCCCTCAATGATTGAAAGAGGCCGCATTCAGCTCGCCATTTCCAGCGGCGGCGCATCTCCAGTGTTGATTCGCAATATTCGTGAAACCTTGGAAGCCGTTTTAGCGCAAAATCTCGCACTTTTGGCGGATTTCGGTGCTTCAAAGCGTAATTCGATCAAAGATTTCTTACCGAGTGTTGATCTACGTCGTCAATTTTGGGAGCGATTTTTTGCCCATCCGGAAGTCAAAAATGCGCAAGATAGAGAGTCATTAGAACGCATATATATTCATCTGCTTACTCAATCTACGGACAAGGTTTCTGCAACGACGTGGATCGAGTTTGGAGCGGATGTTGAGCTATTGTCACTGAAAGCGCTGCGCTATATGCAACAAGCTGAGTTGGTGCTGCATACCCAAGATTGTCCATTTGTGTTTGTGGATTTGTGTCGTCGAGATGCACAGCGACAGAGCTTCAACTCATCGGTTGAATTGAGCACTTTACTCTTACAAGCTCAACAAGAAACACAAAACGTGTGTGTGTTGATCCCTTCCGGAAGTAGTGAATACGCCTTGCTACAAGGCAAAGCCACAGTACTCAAAATGGCTCAGCAAGGTTAAAAGACGAGGATAAAAGAGAGCAGGTAAGGCATAACACGCCTTACCCAAAGCTTCCCCATCAAAACTTAAGCTTCGCTGAAACAGCCTAGCGCAAAGCGTTCTATCGCCACGGCCACGCCATCGTGATCGTTGCTTAGCGTAATGTGATCCGCAATGTGTTTGGTCTCTTCCATAGCATTCGCCATTGCGATACCGAGGCCTGCGTATTGCAGCATGTGGTGATCGTTTTCCGCATCTCCCATACAAATCACTTCACTGGCTTGAATGCCTAAATGCGCTGCAATCGCTTGTACGCCGATGCCTTTATTACTGCCCGTGTTAAGAAATTCTAAAAAGAAGGGCGCACTTTGTACCACAGTAAATTCTTCACGCCATTGCGCTGGTAATTGAGCGATGGCTTGAGTGAGTTTTTCTGGCTCTCCGACGATCATCGCCTTAATGATCGGGTGGTCATCTGCCAATTGTGCAAAATCCATTTCGGTAATATTGAGGCCATTTATGCAGGCTTCCACTTCGGTATATTGGCTGGTTTTAGGGGTGATCAAACCGTGAATTTGGCTAAAGGCATGGGTATTGAGCCCAAACTCTTGCGCGAGTGTTGCCACACGCTTAGCCGCTTTGCCATCAATGATTTGTTGATGAATAATCTCCCCAGTACCGACATTCGCGACCATAGAGCCGTTGTAATAGAGTACATAGTCATTTTCCGTGGTCAGATGTAACTCTTCCAATTTACTGCGCATGCCATCAAGAGGGCGGCCAGAAGCCAAAACCACTTGAATGCCTTGCTGACGAGCTTGAGCAATAGCCTGCTTGGTGCGAGGAGAGATCTGTTTTTGGCTATTGAGCAGTGTGCCATCCATATCGAGCGCAATCAGTTTGTACATCGGGTACCTACATAAAGTGGAAAAAGAGAACGAGCTCGATTATATACACATCGTGCTTAAACTGTGAGCCACAGTGATAAAAAATGAAAATTAGAGCAATTTTGCGCTTTCCATTCGTAGCAATTTGTTGCTCTAAGTCATCTGGTTATCCCCCAATTACTTGGAGTTGTAGGCAGGCGGTATATGACGAACCTAGATGCTCTATGTAATTAGGGTGAACAACGGTCGCCAATATCGCTGAAGCTTGAACTAAGAAGGGGATAGACGCATTTAATTTGACCTCGATCGCTATCTCCATTATGGTCTGCCACCTGCAACTGTTTATCCATGTTAGGTCGTTCATCTTGTACCGAATAAATGAAATGTTTGAGACTATCCAAGGCGAAGGCGTGTTTACTGGTGTTCCCGCGGTCTTTGTGCGCTTGCAAGGCTGCCCAGTCGGTTGTGCTTGGTGTGATACTAAGCAGACTTGGGAAACATTAGACTCAGACCAAACCTCATTCTCACAAATTTTGCTGAAAACCAATGATGCGCCAACTTGGTGTCAGGCCACTGCGCAAGAGGTGGTTCAACGCTACCAAGCGCAAGGTTATCAGGCAAAACATATCGTCATTACGGGCGGTGAGCCCTGCATTTACGATTTGACCGAGTTAACTCAAGCGTTTGAAGCAATGGGTTGCCGATGCCAAATTGAAACCAGTGGTACTTACGAAGTCTGTGCGACCGAGAACACTTGGGTGACAGTGTCACCCAAGGTCGCGATGAAAGGGAAGTTACCGATTCTGGATTCAGCCTTGCAACGTGCCAACGAAATTAAACATCCCGTGGCGACCGAGAAAGATATCGACAATCTTGATGAGTTGCTTGCACGAGCTCAGGTCAGTGCTCAAACCGCAATCGCTTTGCAGCCGATTAGCCAAAAGCCGCGTGCGACAGAGTTGTGCATTCGCACCTGTATTGCTCGCAATTGGCGTTTATCTATCCAAACCCATAAATATCTCAACATTGCTTAAAGGGAGCGCATCATGAAAAAAGCCGTCGTCGTGTTCAGTGGTGGGCAAGATTCAACCACCTGTTTAGTTCAGGCGTTAAAAGAGTTTGATGAAGTGCATGCGATCACCTTTGATTATGGCCAGCGCCATAAATTAGAGATAGAAGTGGCCCAGCAATTGGCGAAGCAGCTTGGCGTGACTGCGCATAAAGTCATGGACGTGAGTTTACTCAATGAGCTGGCCATCAGCTCGCTGACGCGTGATGACATTCCGGTTTCTCATGAGCTACAAGCCAATGGACTGCCGAATTCTTTTGTTCCGGGACGCAATATTCTGTTTTTAACTTTGGCGGGTATCTATGCTTACCAAATCGGCGCGACCACGGTCATTACTGGGGTTTGTGAGACGGATTTTTCCGGTTATCCCGATTGCCGTGATGAATTCGTACAAGCGATGAACCAAGCACTCGCGAAAGGCATGGATCTGCCTTTAATGATTCGCACTCCATTGATGTGGCTGAATAAAGCTGAGACGTGGGCATTGGCCGATCAACTGGGAGCATTGGATCTGGTTCGTCACCAAACGCTCACTTGTTATAACGGGTTGATAGGTGATGGCTGTGGTGAATGCCCAGCCTGTGGTTTACGTCAGGCTGGGCTTAAAGCGTATCTCGATAATCGCGATCTGATAATGAGTGCGCTTAAGAGCAAGCAGTCAGCAGCGCATTAGTGGGATCGGCGGCATCGATTAAGCCGCCATTGCCGCTCTGTTTGGCGATGCTTAGAGCGCTATCCAGCTTAGGATAAAAGTGCGTAAAACTCGCCAAACCACTCTCTACCGCTAAATAGCTGAGGGTAACGCTCAAGCCAACTGTTGATTTAGCATCGGTTGGTGTTTTGCCATTTAACGCATGATGAAGCACAAACAGCCGTGTTTCCGAAAGAGTACGTCTGCAGTTTGGCATAACCACCAAGAATTCATCATCCCCTAAGCGACACACAAACTCCTTGGCACGCAACTGGTGCAGCAAGGTATTGATTGTATTTTGTAACGCAATATCGCCCCGTTCATAGCCGTGACGTTCATTGAACTGCCTCAGTTGGTCAATATCCAATAGAGCAAGCAAATGGACATGCTCAGTTTGCTGGCAGGCTTCAATATGAGTTAATCGCTCTAATCCACTGGTGCGGCTTAATACTCCATGCAAGCTATCTTGTTGATTCTGATCGCACTCTTTTCTGCGACGATAATGGGCAATGGGCAGAATCAGTGCAAACACAATCACTAATAGTGAAAGTGAAACACGTTGCCACTTCAACATTTCATATTTTTCGGCCAACGCTTGGTAGTTTTCTCGCCAAAAATTGACGCCGCGTTTTTGTTCTAATTCCGCTTTCGCCAGATCGAGCGCTTCAAAAGCTTTACGCTGCTCTGTGTTGCGCAGCAACAGCTCACTCTCAGCATATTGGCGATACCAGCTTAATGCCTCTTGGTATTGCTGCTCAGCCTCCGCAATTTTGGCTAACTGTAAATAAGCTTGCGCTTTAATGCGTGGCAGAGAAGCGCTCTCGCTAATCGCGACAGCTTGATTAGCATAGTCAATCGCTTGCGCGTATTTCTGCTCTTTGAAATGGGCTTGCGCAAGTGATAAGTAAATCAGTCCCTGCAAATGTTGGTCTTTATGTTGATTGACATACTCGAGAGCCTGAAAGAGATGTTGGTCGCCTTCAACGAAATTATTGAGTTCAATGTACGCTTTGCCTAAACCTAGGTGCACGTAAGCCAACCCAAACAGATAATTAGCGGGAGTAAGATGGGCTTTCGCTTGTTCAAAATAGAGGATGCTTTCTTCATATCGACCTTGCTTGAAGTAAGTATCACCCAAACTGTGTTCTACTTGCGCGATAAGTAGTGGGTTGCCTTGTTCGAGTCGATACTCCAATGCTTTATTGAGGTAGTCCAAGGCCGATTCATACTGGCCTAATGTCCCCATCAGAAGCCCGACATCGTTATAAATACCGGATGGGTCGACATAATCAGGCAGCAGACTGAGTAGCAGATCGTAAGTTTGCAGCGCCTCTTCATATTCCCCTAAGAACTCCAAATTATTGGCGACGAGGTGTAGGCCGCGATAGCGAGGAAATAGGGGATCTTCAGCATTAAGAAGGCGCTGATCCATCTGTGAGCAATAGAAACGAGCTTGGTACGGGCGGCCATGCCGCTGGAAAAGACGACAAAGATGGTATTCAAATAGCACCATGCCATCTTGGTCGTTTTTTTGTTTCATCTCGGCGTAGAAGGTTAAGTAGGTTTCTTCTGCAGAGTGGTAATCGAGACTTTCTTCATGATTCAACGCGTCTAGGAAGCGTTGTTCTGTCAGCGCGTAAGTATCATGGGAATTGACCAATTCACCATAATAGGGCTGCCCTTTGAGCACGAAATAGCCGTGTAATTTAGAGGTTAAATAGAGTTTTTCTGCCCCTTCAGGAAGGGAATGGTAGCGATCCTGTAATAGTTTTAGGGCCGTCTCTGTTTGTTTGTGTTGAGATTTGGCGTAAACCTCTTCCCATGCAGATCGTTCAGAGGCGACGCAGAATGAGGACATTAGGCTAAAGACAAGCAACGAGCGTTTAAAATAGAGTTTCATGTTCTGAATATGTGATGTTAGTTCGGAAAATATATTCCTCATTAACTTGATAAACAATGAGTTATTCTGATTGCTATCTCATTTTGTGATAGTCGCAGCAGGCTAATGTATTAAACGTGCGATTGAAACGTACATCATTGGCTTGTTTATCATTTGACGCCCTATCGAACTGTATTAAAAAACAGTATTCCGGTTGACAAGAGTATAAAGTTGACTATGCTGTAATTATGTACAGTGAAGGAGGGCATAATATGTTTTGGGACACACTCGAACGTGTTAATCGTCTGCGTCAGCAAGCGATGAATAACCCTGAATTTCTTCAATCTGCCAAACAGCATGAGGAAACTTTGCAGCACGTTGAACAATACTTTGAACCGAAGAAATATCGCAAAAGTAACCAAAAACGCCAAAAAACCTTGGCCGATATCTATGATCAAGCCGATTTTGGTGAACGTACTGATGATGTCACTCATTAGTTAAACCTGTAAATAACCGACAAATCATCTCGGTAGACACACAATCCTTTCTCAATTCAAACGCTGAGTGTTGTCCATAAGGGCAACACTCGCGAATCACCGATTAGCAACTACACTAAACCATAGAACAATATTCATACAGATTCATAGGTTGGCATGTTTTTGGCTCGGCAATCCCGAAGATGGATAGTTTACCTATCGATCCTCGCCATCGCTTTCGTAGCGTGGCGATGGCTGACTCCTTTGGCAACCGCGATTAGCGTTAACGCCAATGCTGCTCCAATCAAAATAGCGGTATCACAAACACCTCTTTCTTCCCCTTTTTATCTTGCTGATCAGCTGGGCTTTTTTAAGCAGCAGGGGATTGATGTTGAGCTCGTGGCATGCAGTGGTGGAGTGCAATGCAGCCAAGCCTTGTTTCAAGGGGCGGTGAGTTATGCGACGGCGTCAGAATCTGTGGCAATGTTTAGCAGCTTCGAGCGTCAGGATTTTCTTATTCTTGCTAGCTTTGTGCAATCAGATAACGATTTGAAGCTCCTTGCATTAGAAAGTGAGACGATTCGCTCGGTTGCGGATTTACACAACAAACGTGTCGGTATGATCAGAGCGAGCGCCAGTGAGTTCTATTTTGATTCATTACTTTTGGCCAATAACTTGAAAGGTATTCCAATCGATAAAGTGTATGGCACTGCGGATCAGCTTTATCAGCAGTTATTTGATAAACAGCTGGATGCCATTTCGATTTGGGAGCCTTGGGGATACAAAATTGGGGTTGCTGCGGAATCGAAAGTGACCAACCTGAGTTTACCGGGCATTTACACCTTATCGTTTAATTTATTAACCATGAAACCGACGACGGAAGAAGAAAAGCAGCGCAGTCTTGCGATTTTAAAAGCCCTGAAGCAAGCGATTGATTGGATTCATCAAAACCCAGAACGCACTCGATACCGAGTGGCAGGTGTGCTGAATATTGATGAAAAACAGCTGAGATGGTCATGGCAAGATTATTCATTTCGTCTCTCGCTCGGTAATACGTTATTAACGAACTTACAACTTCAGGGACGCTGGGCATTAGAAAACAAGTTAGTGCATGGTCAATTGCCCGATTATCGGCAATTAATGGCTGACGACCTGTTGAGCGAAGCGGTGAAAAACGATGGAGGCCAGCCTTGATCAACTCATTAAACCGCAAAATGACGTTACTGTTTATTGCATCACTGCTGTTAGTTGGTTTTATTGCTTTCTCATTACTGAACTTAGATCAGCGGCAGCAGCAAACCAATGCTGAGCTGGATACGATTTTGGAAATCCAAAACAGCATTGCCATGTTGCGTAGCCAGCTCTGGGTCTTTCTGCAATACAACGATGCTCATAGCTTAGAGCAGGTTTATCGTGCGCAGCAGGTTTTGGCTGGGCAGCTCGAGATGGAAACGGTCTTTGGGCAACACTTAGCCGGCATCCAAAGAATGAATAACAGTTTAGCCGGGCTATTAGAACAAGAGCGCTACATGGCCGAAGAATCGGGCATTACTAAGTTGGTCGATGGCATCGGAACTTATGAGCTACTTCACTCTCGATACAATATTTTGGTGCAAAACATGAATGAGGAGTTGGCCTATTTTCAGCGTCAAGTCATGGAAGAGAGCATTAATAATCAACGCTATTTATTGTTAACCACCATGGCGCACTTACTGCTCTTCTCATCGGTTGTCTGTGGTATCGCGCTGGTGGTGTTACGCCGCTTCCGACATGGATGTAAAACTCTCCAAGAAGGGATTGAACAAATGGCGAAAGGGGATCTCGCCAGCCGAATTTCCACTCAAAATAATGAACAAGAGTTTGTTCAATTAACTCAGTTTTTCAATCAAATGAAGGCTTCGCTGCAAAGCACAACCGTTACCAAAGATGAGTTACAAGCGGAAGTGGCAAGAAAAACCGCCAAATTAGAGCGTCAAAAAGCGGAATTACGTTTCTTGTCAGAAAGAGATTCATTGACAGGTATTTTGAACCGCCGTGCCTTTAAACAGCAGCTTAGTCACGCGTTAATTAAAGCGAAGCGCTCAAACATGAAGCTGGCTTTGCTGTTTTTTGACTTAGATAAATTTAAAGAAATCAATGACACCAAAGGGCACGAAGTAGGTGATCTTGTCTTGCAAGAAATCGCTCAACGGCTCAAAGGGTCGATACGAGAATCGGATTTTTGTGGGCGCTTAGGGGGGGATGAATTTGTGGTATGCCTAGATCTGCTGCAGGATCACAGTGGCGTTATCAATAAGGCTTATCAGATGCTAGAAAAACTACAAAAGCCGCTTCAACTTAACCAAGAGAGCTTAGAGATTGGGGTGAGTATTGGTGTCGCCTTATATCCAGAGCAAGCGACCCAAGTACCTGAATTATTGCGTATTGCTGATGAGGCGATGTACACCGCAAAACATCAATCCGGCAATACGGTGTATTGCGCCCACCAAGATAAGCACGATCACACCAGTTTAGTGAGCTGATGCACAAAGGCCGCAGCAACGGGATCAGAATTTGGTTGCTGCGGTTTCTGTCATGACGATGAGTAGCGCGCGTTTTTGGGCGCTGCGGGTCTCGCGTGAAAAGGCTTTGTGGGATTCGGTTTACGTCGAGCGGCAAATTTTGCGGGTTTATGCTGTGATTGTCTCTGCTCGGCGGCTTTCTTTGCCGCCACATTTTCGACGACAAAATAGGGGTCTTCGTAGTGTTCGGCTGGTCCAAATTCTTGTTTGACCAAGCGATTCCACAATCCACGGTCAAAACCTTGTTCAGGAATGGCAGGGTAGAGTGTCTCAATTTCTTCTTGAGCATAATTCAAGAATGCGGCTTTTTGAGTTTGATTAAAGCGCTGCGCAACCGTGTTATGTTTTTTGATCCACACTATTTTAAATTGACGTAATTCTGCTTCTGCCTGCTCTAAGGGTAAACGAGACAGATAAATGCGCTTATAAGACACTTTTCTATCGATCATAGTGCGCATTGCGGTTTGAATATAATCACCGTGATGAGTAATCGAAATGTCGTCCGGATCAAACAGATTGACGCACCAACCCTTAGGCAGAAATTCGTCTTGTTGATATTGATGATTGCGTGCGACCAGTGCTTGATGGAGCACTAAATCAGACTTACCTCGAAAAGTTTGCTGCCATTTGGCAATGCGCACTTGGATTGACCCTGGCAAACGAAAAACATGTGTAAATTTATCTTGTTCCATTGGCTTATTTGCAACCTGAGCTTGTATACCCAGCCTATATGATTGCGAAAGAGTGGAAGATTGAAGGATATCCGCTTTTCCGCAACGTTAGGGTATCTGGGCATAGAATCTATGTTTTATTGATACCTCGATTTCCTGCATAGGGGAGGCTATTCACGAAAATCGAAATTAAGCAAAAGAGCAAACTGTCACAGCAGTTACTAACCAACGACGCGAGTCTACTTGTCTTTAATAAGACTATAGTTTTGTTTGGGAGGCGAATTCTACACCCGTTCAGGTCGTTAATGCGAGCTTAAGTTGTTAGATAATTTATATTTTAGTAGTTATTTGGGGAGAAGAGCGCCAAAATGTTGTTTAAGTTGATTTTATTTTTGTGCATTCAGGACGACCAAGCATGATGGATCTTTCTTTTTTAGAAATTGCCACAGTGATAAATAACATCGCATGCAGTGCAATAGCCGCGCTCTTTCTTTATATGTTAAGAAGCAAGCTGATTGAACATAAATTGGATACGGCCACTTGGTTTGTGCTGCTGTTTTTGGCTTACGGCTTGGCTTATACCACCTCTTCGCTGCGTTTTATTTTACCGATGGGATTTGCCATCTTTGTCAATAACTTGCTCTATCAACTTGGCGGTTATTGCATGCTATTTGCCGTATTGCGCTGGTATCAAAAGCCGATCAAAAGTGGCTTATACCTACTGATGATGGCGCACTCCTTGTTGTTTGCTTTGTTGTTATATCTCTTGTTCCGTTTGAATCCTGAAGACATAGGACTGCGCATCTTGATTGCTTCGTTAAGCTTGTCTTCGGTGTATCTGATTTCTGCAATCGTTGCGGCAAAAAATGGTCAGCGTGGGCGGCCAGAGCAAACTCTTTTCGCTGTTGTATTGGCAATGATGATGGTCATGCTCTACGTTCCTTTCGTCGCTTATCAAACTTTACCTTTGTTGGCGGTATTTCGCGCCTCGACCATAGTGGTGCAGAACCTGTTCTTTTTTATCATTCTTGGCACCATGCTAATGCTGTTTTTGTTCGAGGAAATAGAATGGCATCGCTTACGCTCTATTCAAGATGAACTGACAGGCGCGTTTAACCGTCGTCATTTTAAAGAGCAAGTACAGCAAAAATTGAAGCAGTCTAAGCAGAAATCTATGGTGGCTTTAGTCGATATTGACCATTTCAAGCAGATCAATGATTCCTATGGACATGATATTGGTGATTCAGTGATCACTTATGTGGTTCGCCATTTAGAGTCACTGGCATTAACGGAATGCTTGGTCGCTCGATATGGCGGTGAAGAGTTCGCGATCTTTGCCCGTGAAAATGATTTTGAGCGAGTATCGCAAGCTCTTGATTCGGTACGTGATGCGATTTCGGTAGGTTTTCATGTTGAACAGCAACCACTCAAAGTATCGGTCAGTATCGGCGCGGTGATTTTCGAAAGTTCACATGAATATGGCGAAGTATTACGCCAAGCGGATAAGGCGTTATACCAAGCGAAGCAACAAGGACGAAACCGAATCATGCTGCAAGACGTGAGCGCGAGTTAACTCAGATTGTTTATAGGATGGGAGCCTAACGGCTCCTAATTTCAATACCTGCAACTCCCAGTAGTTTTGGTATATCTGCGACTTCAAGTTGTTTGGGCTTGTCGCTCTCGCTCAGTGAGCCAGCAAAATCAACCCGTTGGGTAAGCTTTCTCCAAAGGCGCGTTGAGTTTCCGCTTCATCCAGTTCGACTACGTCACTAACCAGATTAATCCATGAATCGGCCACGCGACTCTGCTTGAGCTTATCCAACACTTGTGTGCGCCATTCTTCCGATATATCGAGAGTGCGATCCCCCGTTTTGCGACACATCATCACAGTGGCAAAAGCGCACATTGGCTCTTGTTGCCAGTCTTGCTCTAAGAGCTTAGGGAGCCACTGCTGGATCTGCTCTTTGGGCAGACAGGTATGCAGGCTGCCGTAAAAAGGTGTGCGAGCGGCCAATCGTCCTAATGCCCACCAATGTGCTTGTTGATATTGAGTATGGTTGAGTGCCTTATTTAAAAACCAAGTGGCGAGTAGAGTTTTGTCTTCCACCTGTAAATGCTCTAAAGAGGCGGCGAGACGCACCATGGCTTCATAGCCTTTCTCTTGGGCTTCTTTAGTTGAAGCAGGCGTTCGCATTGCTCCGGGATGGAGATACTTGGCGATATCTGCCAGCAAGGTTTCTTGCTGTTCTTGATTCAAACCACCCGCAACACGACGCCAGAATACCCACCAATCTGTCCAACCTTGCGTATTGGTAAACTGAATACCTTGTTGGTACAGCGCCCAAATTTGTTCAATCCGCCAACCATCAGTGGCATCACCAAAACCGGGACGTAAGCAGAGGCCGGCCAGACGTAGCCAGTTTTTTTCATGGGGCTCTGAACGGCGACGGCGCTTACGGCCAAGGGCAAGCGTGTCAAACAGGCTGCGTAAGGTGGAAAAATCCCACGTTTCCCGTTTACCTAAGCGTTTTTCTAGCTCTTTGGTCAGCGTTTTGATCGCTTGTTGGTCAGCACTGGTTTTATTGGCGCTGTAGATTTTGCTGATGAGATCTTTCGCCTGTTGTAACTTAGGAGAAGTAGCGACGCTGTCCTCCAGCTCTCCGGCTTGGGTTAAGCTGTGACGAATATCAAATTCGACCTGCCAGCGCTGCTTTTCATCATTGGGATTGACACACACGATTTGCAGCGTGCCCACCTCGGTTAATTGGCAGGCCAATTGCACTTCTACGCGCTGCTTTTGGTTGGCGGCAAGCTCGGTGGGATCGAGTGCGGGTAACGTAACAATATAAGGCGGCAAGGGCTGAAACTTATCGGTATCAATGGTAAACAGAGCGCCATTTTGTACCCGTTGCTCTTGTGTGACGTGATCGTGCGTCGAAGTTAACAAATTAAAGCGCACCGGTTCACCGACCGTGAGGGCAAAGCGGCGGCTGGTTAAACGAATTTCTTGTCCTTCTTCACTGCCTTTGGCGAGCAAACATAAGGCTTTGCCGAGTTTATTTTTTTCTTGTAGATGAAGGAAATAAGAGCGCGCTGCGCCACCACCGATTTTGAGCTGTGCACCGCGTCTTGCTTTGGCATAAGCCACAGCGCCTAATGCGACAGACCAGTCTGGGTGTGGGTTATCAAGTAGGGTGATTGGCCGGCCTAACCAGTCACTCAGTAACGCGATGAGTCTTTGCGTGATGAGCGAACTATTAAAGACGCCACCGTTGAGTAATAACGCTGTCGGCAACAGGTCGGTGGATACTGTATTGGGCTCTGTATTAGGATCGGAAGGCACCACGCCTTGATGGTGGCTCAAAAACTCAGCGATATGTTTACTGACCGCAGGGTCAGACGCATAAGGCAAGCCAAACTCCACGACTGCACTGCGGCGTTTCTCTGGTAGTACGTCACGCTGGGTCAGTGGAAAAAATCCATCAAGCGCAATCTGGTGTACTTCGTCACGGTGTAGGGCGACACTTTGAGTGCCGCCAAGTAATTTTGAGCCGCTGCCGAGCAGGGTAATTTTCATCTGCTCTGGTGCATCTGCAGAGAGCAGGCTCTCTTTCGCTTGGCGGGTTTGCTGGATAAGCTTGGATAAACCTGCCGCGCTGAGTTTTTTGTTTTGGTTAAAGCGACGTTCCGCCACATGCGCTAAAGCCAGATCAATGTTGTCACCGCCAAGCATCAAATGATCGCCGACGCCAATTCGATTGAGTTGTAAGGCGGCCTGCGCATCAAATTGCGCGGCAATCAGGCTTAAATCCGTGGTACCCCCACCGACATCACACACCAGAATCAGCGGGGACGCATGCAAGATCTCGTTGGCTTGGGTTTGATGGCGATGATGCCAGTCATAACACACCGCTTGTGGCTCTTCGAGCAGCATGATGTTGGATAACCCAGCCAGTCGTGCGGCTTCGAGCGTTAATTTTCGCGCCGTTTCGTCAAACGAGGCTGGGACGGTGATCACCACTTCTTGCTGCTCAAGCGGGTTCAACGGATGGCGATGATTCCACGCTTGGCGAATATGGTTGAGGTAGCTGGCGCTGGCGACAATCGGTGATACTTTTTCAACATCGCTGGCACCTGCCCAAGGCAAAATCGGCTGAGTACGATCGACATTAGGGTGTGACAGCCAGCTTTTGGCACTGGAGACTTGCCGGCCTTCGACTTTCGCGCCTAAATCGCGTGCCCACTCGCCAATAATCACTTGGGGCAGATCGCCCTCGACCAATTCGGATGACCATGGCAGGGTCAAATCAGAATCGGTGAATTGTCCGTGTGAAGGGTGGTAGCGGAAAGACGGAAGAAGTGGACGGCGAACCACCTCGCCTGGGCCAATCAATTGATCGACAGGAAAAATCTCTATAGGCGCTTGTTCAAGAGCATCGCTCAATTCACAAAAGGCGACCACAGTATTGGTGGTGCCTAAATCAATGCCGACCAGAAAACGTGGTGATGACATGCGATACCTCGTGTTCATAAAGGTTGAGCGGCACCCCGAAGGATGCCGCTACTGTCTTGTTAATGTTGCTGTGGTGTAGGTTCGTTCTGTGGGTTATCCCGAACATCAAATTCCACATGCCATTTTTGGCCATTATCAGCCGCAATCGCTTCAAGATAGAGCGTACCGAGCTCAGTCACTCGTGATGCCAGCGTAACCGGAACCACTTCTCCTGCTCGGCGACCTTCAGAAACAGGTAAGGTGATCTGAATGGTTGGCAGATCGTCTAGTTCATCATTGGCCCAATCGACAAGGTGAGTCCCCGCAACATCATCACGGCGAACGGTGGAGCCATAGAATTGGAAGTGCACTGGCTCACCAATCACTAGGCCAAACTGGCGATCCGCGACTTGCGCGCTCGAGCCTTCTTCCATACCAAATGGAGCAACGCAGAGTGCTTCCATCGGCGGTAACATGCCCGGAATGGCTGGCATCGCACTTTCAATCCCGACATAGTAAGCCGAAGCAATACCACCACGGATGCGTATCCCTTGACCTTGACGCACAACGCCGTAGTAAGCCGCGCCACGTGCCACTGCCAGATCCAAATCCACTCCGGCAAGGAGTTTGGCAGGAGCCGCATTGGCCTGAGTTAACCAAGCATTGATGGTTTCTAGCAAACGATCGGCAAGCAGAGTCGATTTAAGCACACCGCCGTTAAGTAAAATGGCACTTGGCTTAATGAAATCGGCTTGTGGAGCGGCCATGCCCGGAATGCCGGCCATCGCGAAAGGCAGGCTTTCGGTTTGACCTTGCGCGTTGGCTTGTTTACTTAAAAATGCGGCGATGTGGCGAGTGATGCCGGCATCTTGCGCGTAAGGCAAACTCATCTGAGTCAGTGCGCCGCGCATTTTGTGTTGTGGATGTTCGTTGATAGAAACTGCTGGGAAGAAACCATCGACTAGCGTTTGCTGAACTTCTTCACGAGTCAGTTCGGTTTTCAGTGTTGCGCCGAGCAGTTTAGAACCGCGGCTTGGTACCACGATCGGCACTGCGGCCAAATCCGGTTGGCTGAGGAGTACTTCTTTTGCATCACGGCATGCGTGTGTCATGGCTTGTACTTGCCACATTTGCAGCTCTTTGCCTTCCTGCGCCAACTTCATTTTCAGACGATAGGCGAGGGCGAGATCCATGTTATCGCCACCGAGCAGAATATGTTCGCCAACGGCAATACGCTTGAGGGCAAGGTTGCCTTCTTCTTCGGTCACTTCGACCAGTGAGAGGTCAGTGGTACCGCCGCCGATATCGATCACTAACACCACATCGCCAACGCTCACTTCACTGCGCCATTGCTCATGGCGGTTATCAATCCAGCTGTACAGCGCCGCTTGTGGTTCTTCGAGCAGAGTAAAGTGCTGCAGGCCAATATTACGTGCCGCTTCCGCGGTTAAATCACGGGCGGCAGGATCAAACGAAGCAGGAACGGTAATGGTGACATCTTGTTCAGCTAATGGGGCATCAGGATGCGCATGATCCCACGCGGCTTGTAAGTGCTCTAAATAAAGTTCAGTGGCACGCAGAGGGGAAATTTTGCTGACATCTTCAGGGCTGCCCGATGGCAAAAAGGCTTCGCGACGATTAACGCCCGCATGGCATAATCAAGATTTGGCGCTTGCGACTAGGCGAATCGGGGTTTTTGAGCCCAAATTACGCGCAATTGCACCGACCAGTGCAGTTGGTTCACTGCTCCAAGGCAAACGGCGTGAAGCGGCAGCCATTTCATGTTCATGGGGTTGATAAACGAAAGAACCGAGCTGGTTGAGGTTTTCCACAGTGCCCGGCGCTGTCATTTGCGCAATCGACATCACTTCAACACGGCTCTCTTCACTCTGTACATCTTGATAAGCGAGTACGCAGTGGGTTGTACCAAGGTCGATACCTACACTGTATTTGGCGGAATGAATTGGCATCTCCATTACAGTTCTACCTCCGCAGGCGCGAGGATAGAAGTGTCGTAATTGTCCGCCAGTTTCGGCAGGGTTATGGAATCTGCACGCCAACCTTTGTGAATCAGAGTGCCAACGAATGGCGCTTGGCCAGTCACTTGACCGGTTAGGCGAATTTCTTGCGTATTGAAGCCCGCTTCGACGCTGATGCGGCTCTCTTCTTGTTCGCTACGAATAGGCGATAGCGTGAGGTATTCGCGCAGCACTTTTTGGCCGCCACTATGAATCACGCGAGCGGCTGCGCCCACTTCTTCATCCGAAAACTGGCTCACTTCTTCTTGTAAGAAGTCAATTAGGCGAGCTTCTTTTTGCAGCAGCGAGAGAAGTTGCAGTGCTGAATCGGTTGAGGCGGTTGCGAGTTTGGATTCCACTTCAACGACTCGTTCCACGACTTTTTCAATTTCGACGATTTTTCCACTTCGATGATTTTTTCTACTGGCTTTTCAACCGTCACAATCTTTTCGACGGGTTTTTCTACGATCTTTTCTGTCACTTTGCCTTTACGAGCAATGGCAACAATCAATAGCAGTACTGACGAAGCTGCTAGCCCAGCATGGAGCATATCAAAAGTGGTTGGGATCAGGTTTAGGTCGATATTCATCGTGAATTCTCTTTTGCAGACTCTGTGCTCAAGGCACAACAAGTTTCTATACCCGGACTTGAAGCTACGGGCGGGCTGTTTGCTCTCTTTCATCACACAGTTTGTCTATGTGTTTACGGAGATTGACAGACTTACCACTGACCTGAAGCGTCGAGTCGGTTGGTATACGCTTAGCGAAAATAATGAGTATCAGGTGCACTTTGTTTCGTTGTACCAATGTTAACTCAGGCTTTTTCGCTAAGCTGCGTTATAGACTAAGCTCAAAATAGGGGCGGATAGTACCATATTCAAGGCGAAAGGCAGCGATGAATCCCGATTTACAGGCTGGGATAAGGTTTGATTGGTGGCTTTGTGAGCAGTGAGTGTGGTCGATTTTGCACCATCTACCCCTGCATTTCGTGAGTAAGCGCTCGGTTTATCACTGAATGCTCTGAAAATGACTTGAATCTAGCGTCCCAACTGAAGTAAGGATATTGATATATCACACATCTTCATCATGATTTTTCATGATAGATAACATAATAAGGAAGAAGTGGATGCTCAAACATGTGCGCGTGATTGTGCCCTTGCTGGTACTGTTGTTTTCTCTGCTTCTGACTGTGTTTGTGGTTTACACCGCATACTCATTACAGCTGCGCCATAATCGTACTCTGCTGGAAAATCTCGCGGACCGGCAAACTATGGCACTGCAGCAGTTTGTCGATAGTGATATCCATTTTATCGGCTCTGCCGCCAACTTTTTCCGCTCAAGCACAAGCGATGACTGGGTGCGTTTTCACACTTTCGCAGAAGAGACCCTTAAAGGTTCACAAAGCCTGATTGCTTTACAATGGTTAGTGAAAGTTGAGCCGCCTCAGGCTGAAACTTTTACCGCGCGAATGCAGCAACGTTTTCCTGAGTTCACTTTGTACACGGTGCCAAAAACGGGAGAGATCAAACACGGTTTCGGTACGGATGACCAAGCGAAATACGTTTTATCGGATATTTATCCACTTAATTATGACAATCGTAAACTGTTAGGCTTTTACTCGGAGCGTGAACGTTTCAAACGAATACTGGCGGATATTGTCGTTAATCGTCGGCCGAATGTTTCGGATAAAGTGCGCCTGCTACAAGATGGGATTGATAAGTCGATCGTCAAAGATGGCATGTTGGTGTATCACCCTGTTTTTTCTTCAGAAGATGATCGCAGCTTACTTGGTGTGATGGTCGGGGTGGTGCGCCTATCCACCTATTTCGAGAAACTGGTCCAAATCAGCGTAATGGAACAAGATCTCGATATGCGCGTGATTGATACCGGATTTGATTCGGAAGACAGTCCGGTTCTTTATCAAAGCCCGATGTGGCGAGCGGATGATGAACCCAAAATAGAGCGCAAATTGGTGTTGCCAAACCGTGATTGGGTGCTGGAGTTTGAACTGCATCAGCCGATTAACCATAGTGAAGAGTGGGTGCTACTGGGCTTAGGGTTGGGTGGCGTTATTATTTCTCTGCTGCTTAGCTACATCATGCGAATGCAACTGGAAGAGAAACAACGGCTGACAGATATGATTGAGGAGCGTACCGCAGAGCTGCGTTATCTGGTGGAGCATGACAGTTTGACCAACATCTATAACCGCCGCTTCTTTAGTCAGCATTTGTGCAAAATGTTAGATGAAAAACAATCCTTTACCTTGATTTCATTTGATATCGACCGCTTTAAGCAAATCAACGACAGCTATGGGCATTTAGCGGGGGATTACGCTTTAACACATGTGGTTGATGTGGTGAAAAAAGAGTTGGTTGAATCGGATATTTTTGCCCGTTTCGGCGGTGACGAGTTTGCCATCTTGTCATCCGTTACTGATGAAACGGCGCTTTATACTTATCTAGAGCGGATCCGTAAAGTGGTCGAAGCCGAACCTGTGATGCTCAATGCCGAAACACCATTAACCTTAACCATCAGTATTGGGGCGAGCATTAACTGTGAGTACAGTGAGCCGGAAATTTTACAGAGTGTTGATGATCAGCTCTATCTCAGTAAATCGAAAGGTCGAAATCGTGTATCGATTGCGCAGCAATGCAGCAAGGTAGAATCGAATTATGCCTTCAATTCAGGTAGGATGTTCGACTTTATGTAACAGAGAAAGAGCCAAGAATGAATTACAACCGTGTTGTGTGCTTCGATTTAGAAATGTGTTGTTGGAACGAAAACGGAGTGGGAACCACGGGTGAAATCATTGAAATTGGTCTAGCAGAAATCGATCTCGCGGCGGGAGAAATCGTCAAGCGCGCGCAGTACTTTGTCAAACCGGAAAAAGATGAAATCTCGCTGTTTTGCGCCGAACTTACTGGGATCACACCGCGCAAAATCGAAAAGCAGGGGCGGCCTTTAGCCGAGGTGATCCAGTCTATGGTCAAAAACTTCGGTGGTTCGAATAAAATTTACGCCTCATGGGGGCGCGATGACCTCATTTTGCTTAACGAGTGTCGAGAAAAGGGCCTTTCTGTCCCGTTCCAAGAGTTTCTCAACCTTGCCACCTTGTATCGTATTCAACATCGTTTGAAAGACAAACGTATCGGTCATCGCGCGGCTCAGGAATCGCAAGGTATTGAATGGGAAGGGCGTCAGCACTCAGGCTATGTTGATGCCTACAACTTGGCAAAGTTAGCGTTAACCATGCTGTAATGTGATATTCAGCAAATTGTTATGCAACGTTTCAGATCTTGTTCTAGGCTTTTGTATGGTTGTCCACAAAGCCGAGTGTACCGATGGAAGATATTCTTTACGTCTGTTGGCTGGTGAATGCTCTAAGTTGTATCGCTGTGATGCTCTATTGGCGAATGACACCACCACTCTAGCGACTTTTTAGACAAGAAGTTCTAGATGAAAGCCCAAGTTCAAAAGCGCGAATTTCGCGCTTTTTGTCTTTCAGACAAAGGGAGAGAGTGTCGGAGCCGATAACGCGCGGCGTTATTCTGGTGATTGATGTTTGTCTGCGGCCATCAGTTTGGCGCGAATAAACTGACTGTGATCGACATACAGCAGCTCAGCGGCCTTACGAATTACCGCATCTTCAAGCGGATCAATCGTGCCATCCGCGTTGGCCACTTCCCACATCGCTTTGATCAGCTCAAACCGTTGTGTTTGAGAGAGGCTACGTAGCTGGGAAGTAAAATCGTACAGTGACGCAGATTGTTTGACTTCTTGCTCTGCGCGCATGAGTAAGTCGCTGGCTTGCTCAGCCGTACATTGGAGCAAATGCTGCAACAGTGCCAGCTTAGCTTGTTGCTCTGGCGCTGAAATTTGTTGATCTGCGCCAGCCACTTCGCTGAGCAGACAGGCGATAGCCAGCTCTGGTGTGGCAGAGTGTTGAGCTAAGTCTTGACCTTCAAGAAGCTGCTTAAACAGGGAGGTGAGTGCATTAAACATAGGCAAGCCTTGGAGATTGGGAGTCGTAGGTTAAACAATGTGGCCTTGAGCGTCACTCTTCAAGCATAGCACCTAAAATTTCGATAAATTCTGAGCTAGTGCGTTCGTGGGCAAGAGTAATCAACGCCAGTAGTGCTTCGGCTTTGGTTTTGGGGCCGCTGTCCTCAGCCAAAATCGTCATGAGCTGTGAGCGGATCAATTCCATCTCATGCTCGACAAAGCCGCGGCCTTCCTCTTCGCCTTCTCCTTCTTCCGGCGCGTTATCAAAGGTGAGAAACAGCATGTCATCGTCAAGCTGCGCTTCAATTAAGCGCTCTGGAAGCCACACTTCCCCCATCACCACATCAGGATCAAGGTCATCGGGGAGCTGGTTTAAAATCGTTTTCAGTTCAGAGGCTTTCACAATCGCTTCGTTTCCTTAAGGTTCTATCTTCATTTTAGCGGCCAATCGCGCCGAAAACGAAGCTTCTTTTGAGTATTAGGCTTGCATTTGCTGTTTCTGTAGGCAGGTAAAGGTGGCTAAAGCGTGGGATCATGGGCGTGTTGCTAAAACTCTGTGGTACAATCCGCGCAGTTTTTTGGAAAGATAACAATAGGAAATGCTTTGACTTCGTCACAGCCCACACCCGATTCGGCAGCTCAGCCAAAAGCCAATAGTGCTGCCAGTTTAAAAAAGGCGCTCGGAGAGTGCCTGATCAAAGATCGTTTTCGTTTTAGTAAACGCATTGATGGTGCCAGTAAAATTAAAAATGAATCGGCACGCAACGCAGTATTTGACGAAATCGCGCTCGATATTGCGCAATCCATGATGGTGGTGGAGCAGCGCAAGCAACAAATGCCAAAAATCGAGTATCCCGCTCTGCTGCCAGTCAGCCAAAAACGTGATGATATTGCGCAGGCGATTGCTCATCATCAAGTGGTGATCGTGGCCGGTGAAACCGGTTCAGGCAAAACCACTCAGCTACCGAAAATTTGTGCAGAATTAGGCCGTGGTAAATACGGTTTGATTGGCCACACTCAGCCGCGCCGTCTTGCTGCGCGATCAGTGGCAAACCGCATTGCCGAAGAGATGGAAACCGAACTCGGTGGCTTTGTTGGCTACAAAGTGCGTTTTACCGACCAAATCTCTGATCAGACTCAAATCAAATTGATGACTGACGGTATCTTGCTGGCGGAGATCCAAAACGATCGTTTCCTTAACCAGTACGACACCATCATTATCGATGAAGCGCACGAGCGCAGCCTCAACATCGACTTTATCTTGGGCTATCTCAAGCAGCTTTTGCCGCGTCGTCCCGATCTCAAAGTCATCATCACCTCGGCGACCATCGACCCTGAGCGCTTCTCGAAGCATTTTAGCAATGCGCCGATCATCGAAGTCTCAGGCCGTACTTATCCGGTGGAAGTGCGCTATCGCCCTCTTACGGGGGATGATGACAGTGAAAGCGATCGCGACCAACTGGAAGGCATTTTCCAAGCGGTGGATGAGCTGTGCGATGAAGGATTGGGCGACATTCTGATCTTCATGAACGGTGAGCGCGAAATTCGTGATACCGCGGATGCGCTTTCAAAGCGCAACCTGCGTGATACGGAAATTGTGCCACTGTATGCACGTTTGTCAGCCGGTGAGCAGAACAAGATTTTCCAACCTCATGCGGGTCGTCGCATTGTGCTGGCCACCAACGTGGCGGAAACCTCGCTAACGGTTCCGGGCATCAAATACGTTATCGACCCAGGTACCGCGCGTATCAGTCGTTACAGCTATCGCACCAAAGTGCAGCGTTTGCCGATTGAGCCGATTTCCCAAGCCAGCGCTAACCAGCGTAAAGGCCGCTGTGGACGTACCGAAGAGGGGATCTGTATCCGCCTCTATTCGGAAGAGGATTTCTTGTCACGCCCTGAGTTTACTGACCCTGAGATTCTGCGCACCAACTTAGCCTCGGTTATTTTGCAGATGACGGCATTGGGGCTAGGCGATATTGAAGCCTTCCCCTTTGTGGAAGCGCCAGATAAGCGCAACATTCAAGATGGCGTGCGTCTGCTCGAAGAGTTAGGGGCGATCAACGATCAAATCAAAGACCCGAAAAAACGCCTCACCGAAAGTGGTAAGCAGCTAGCGCGTTTGCCGATTGATCCACGTTTGGCACGCATGGTGCTCGAAGCGTCTAAATTAGGCTGTTTGAAAGAAGTGATGATTATTGCTTCCGCGTTGTCGATTCAAGATCCGCGTGAAAGACCGAGCGACAAGCAGCAATCGGCCGATGACAAACATCGCCGTTTTAACCATGAAGATTCAGATTTCCTAACGTTAGTGAACCTATGGCACTACATCGGACAGCAGCAAAAAGCGTTGACCAGTAACCAGTTCCGCCGTCAGTGTAAGCTTGACTATCTCAACTATTTGCGCGTGCGTGAATGGCAGGATGTGTACACCCAACTGCATCAATCGACTCGGGAAATGGGTTTTAAGCTCAATGATGAACCGGGCAGTTACCATGCGGTGCACAGTGCGATCTTGGTCGGTTTGTTGTCGCACATCGGTATGAAAGATCAGGAGAAGAACGAGTACCACGGCGCACGTAACGCACGTTTCAACATTTTTCCTGCCTCTGGCTTATTTAAAAAGCAGCCGAAATGGGTCATGTCGGCAGAGCTGGTGGAAACCTCCAAACTGTGGGCGCGCGTGGTTGCGAAAATCGAACCGGATTGGATTGAGCCACTAGCGAAACACCTGAGCAAGCGCAGTTACAGTGAGCCACATTGGTCGAAGAAAAATGCGGCGGTGATGGCGTATGAAAAAGTGATGCTGTACGGCATCCCGATTGTTCCCAAGCGCTTGGTCAACTATGGCACGATTGATCCTGTGCTCAGTCGCGAAATTTTCATTCGCAGCGCACTGGTAGAAGGGGATTGGGAAACCAAACACGCCTTCTTCAAACAAAACCGCGCGCTACTCGCCGAAGTGGAAGAGTTAGAACACAAATCGCGTCGCCGCGATATTCTGGTTGATGATGAAGAGTTGTTCCAATTCTACGACCAGCGTGTCGGTACCGAAGTGGTGTCTGGTCGCCATTTTGATGCGTGGTGGAAAACCGCTAGTCGTAAAACGCCGGATCTGCTCAGCTTTGAAAAAGAGATGCTGTTCAAAGGCGATGCCAGCCACATTACCGATCTGGATTACCCGAATTTCTGGCATCAAGGCAATCTGAAACTCAAACTCAGTTACCAGTTTGAGCCGGGCGAGAACAGTGACGGTGTGACGGTACACATTCCGCTGCCAATCTTAAATCAAGTTGAGCCACATGGCTTTGACTGGCAGATTCCCGGTTTGCGCCATGAGTTGGTGGTGAGCTTAATTAAATCGCTACCGAAAACGCTGCGTAAAAACTTTGTGCCAGCCCCCAATTACGCTGACGCTTTTTTGGCGCGTGTAACACCGTTTGAAATGCCGCTGCTCGATGCAATGGAAAAAGAGCTGCGCCGCATGACGGGTGTGACGGTGCTGCGTGAAGATTGGAAACTCGATCAACTGCCTGCGCATTTAAAAATTACTTATCGCGCGGTGGATCATCGCAATCGCAAGCTCAATGAAAGCTGCGATCTGCATGAGCTGAAAGAGAGCTTGAAAGAGAAAGTGCAAGAGACACTTTCACAAGTGGCCGATGACGATATCGAGCAGCGCGATCTGCATACGTGGTCGTTTGGTGAGCTACCGAAAGTGTACCAGCAAAAGCGTGGTGGCTTTGAAGTTAGAGCTTATCCGGCGTTAGTCGATAAGAAAGACAGCGTCGAAATCAAACTGTTTGAAACCGAGCAAGAGCAGCTTAGCGCGATGCGTGCCGGTCAGCGCCGTTTGATTTTGCTTAACGTGCCATCACCGATCAAATATCTGCACGCCAATCTGCCGAACAAATCTAAACTCGGTTTGTACTTTAACCCGTATGGCAAAGTGCTCGATTTGATTGATGACTGCATTGCCTGCGGCGTTGATAAGCTGATTGAAGAGCGCGGCGGCATGGTGTGGGAGCCACAAGCATTTGAAGCGCTCAAAGAGCATGTGCGTGCCGAGCTTGGCGATACAGTAGTTGAGATTGCCAAGCAGGTAGAAACCATTTTGACCACGGCTTACAACATCAATAAGCGTTTGAAAGGTAAGGTGGATTTCACGATGGCGTTTGCGCTTTCTGATGTGAAAGCACAAATCGAAGGGCTGATTTTCAGCGGCTTTGCGACTGAGTGCGGTTGGAAACGTCTGCCGGACATTCTGCGTTACATGCGCGCGATTGAACGCCGGATGGAAAAACTGCCGGTCGATCCCAACAAAGATCGTCTGCATATGCTGAAAATTGAATCGGTAGCCAACAAGTATAAAGAGCTGCTGAACAAGATCCCGAAAGGGATGGCGATTCCCGATAACGTGCGAGAAATCCGCTGGATGCTCGAAGAGTTACGCGTGAGTTATTTTGCTCAGCAATTGGGTACGCCGTATCCGGTTTCGGATAAGCGGATCATCAACGCGATTGAGGCTTGTTAGTCATGAAGGCAAATTTCGTGGCACTCGATAATAAATAGGTACGAAATTTGCTTAACAAGCTGAGATGACGGAATTTGCACTCAATGTGGCAACGACTGGCCGCCGTCAACGTTGCCCCACTATTTAAAGAAGGTTAATTATGAAAAAGACATTACTTGCTCTGGCATTACTGGGTGCCTCTTCAACCGCGATGGCGGATTCATGGATCTATGGCGGTGCGTCAGTAGGTCAATCGGATTATGAAGGCAAACATGGTACGGCTTACTCTGTGCATGCTGGCACAGGTATTCTGCCATTCATTGGTTTAGAAGCGGGTTACGTGAACCACGGTGACTTTGAAATCAATGCAACTCAAGAGCTGTCAGCCTCTTCTCTTTACTTTGCAGTGAAACCAAGCATGGATTTCGGCCCTCTGCACGTTTACGCTAAAGGCGGCCTGCACTCATGGGATAAAGACATCAACGGTGGCAAAATCGATGATGGTATCGACGTGATGTACGGCATCGGTGCCGAATACTTCATCATAGGGCCATTCTCAGTAGGCGCAAGCTACATGAACTACACCATGGATAGCACAGACGTTGGCACGCTCTCATTCAATGCGACGTTCCACTTCTTGTAAGATTTGCTTTAATCGCAATGCTAAAGCCAGCGTCATGCTGGCTTTTTCATGTCTGCTGTTCCAAGTAATGGCATAGCGATGACCTGAATCTGGGAAGGGGCTTTAGGTGAGGGCGCGCCGTGAGTGAGTATCAAAAACAACAATTTCTTCTAGAGATAAGAGAAGGCTTGCGATAGGATCGCCGGCCTTTTTTCGCTTAAGAGTAGGAGTGGGTAGATGTTTATTGGATTTGACTATGGTACGGCCAACTGCTCGGTAGCGAGCATGCAGGATGGCAGGCCTGTGCTGATCCCACTTGAAGGTGACAGCCTCTATATTCCTTCGACACTCGCCGCGCCCACGCGTGAGTCGGTGTCTGAACATCTATTTCGCCATCGTCACATTGCCCCAGCGGATGCACTCGGTGAGCAACTTCTGCGTCGTTCGGTGGCGTCTAATCGTGAAGAAGGCATTGATTTACAGTTTGCTGATGTGGTGTTTGGTCAGGCGGCGCTTGATCTCTATCTCTCCGATCCCCATGAAGTGTATTACGTGAAATCGCCCAAATCCTTTTTGGGGGCGATGGGGTTACACGACATTCAACTGAGCTTTTTTGAAGATCTGGTGTGCGCCATGATGGCCAACATCAAAGCACAAGCAGAAGCTCACTCCGATGCAGTGATTCAGGATGCGGTGATTGGTCGTCCGGTCAATTTTCATGGTCGGGGCGGGGAGGACTCTAACCAGCAAGCGGAAAATATTTTGCGCCGTGCGGCCACTCGCGCTGGTTTTCGTCATCTTGAGTTTCAGTTTGAGCCTGTCGCTGCTGGGCTAGAATACGAAGCCACACTGACCGAAGACAAAACCGTGTTAGTAGTGGACATTGGCGGCGGTACCACCGACTGCTCACTTATTCAAATGGGGCCATCATGGCGCGGCAAAGCGGATCGCACGCAAAGTCTGATTGCGCATACAGGTCAGCGCGTAGGCGGTAACGATCTCGATATTCATCTCGCTTTCAAAGCCCTGATGACGCCCTTTGGTTTTGGCACTCAAACGCAAAGCGGGCTAGACATGCCGATCACCCAATTTTGGAATCCGATTGCGATTAACGATGTGAGTGCGCAAGCCAAATTCTTTTCCCGTGAAAATTTGGCCGATTTAAAACGCCTGCACAAAGAGGCGCGTGAGCCGGAAAAACTGGCGCGACTTCTGGCGGTCTATCACGATACTTTGGGTTACAGCCTTGTCAAAAAAGCCGAAGAGGCGAAGATTGCGCTCTCTGACACGGCGCGAGCGATTGCGCAAATCAAAGTGCTATCCGAACTGCTAGAAGTTGAAATTCAACGCGAAGCGATGATCGAAGCGATTGACGTGCCCAAGACCAAAATGATTGAGTTGGTGACAGAAGCGGTGACGCTCGGCGGCGTGACGCCGGATGTGATCTTTATGACCGGCGGTAGCGCGCGTTCACCGATTTTACGGGCTGGTGTTGAGCAAGCTCTGCCTAACGTGCCTATCGTCAGTGGTAACTACTTTGGTTCGGTTACGGCGGGTCTGGCGCGCTGGGCACAGGTCTGTTTTCGCTGATCATCTTAAGCCTTCTTCGGAAGGCTTTTTTGTGTGGCGAATTTATTGAAAGCAAGGGGTTTGGCTATCTGCGCAGAATTGCGTAACATGGCGCATCTTTTCTATTGCTTGGTACGCAACAACCATGACTAAGACTCGCATTCTGCTCTCTGATTCTACGGACCCTTGGTTTAACCTCGCCGTCGAAGACACGATTTTTCGTTCTATGCCCGCCGATCAGCGTGTGCTGTTTTTGTGGCGTAACGCCGATACCGTCGTGATTGGTCGTGCGCAAAACCCGTGGCGCGAATGCAAAACGGATCGTATGGAGCAGGACAAAGTGAAACTCGCACGTCGTCAGACTGGGGGCGGGGCAGTTTTCCATGATTTGGGCAATACCAACTTCACCTTTATGGCGGGTAAACCGGAGTACGATAAAGAGGTCTCAACCAAGATTGTGTTGGCGGGGCTGCAAAAGTTGGGGATTCATGGGGTCGCCAACGGGCGCAATGATCTGGTACTGGAAGATGAACAGGGTATTCGTAAGTTTTCCGGTTCTGCTTATCGCGAAACGCTGGATCGCGGATTTCACCACGGCACGCTGCTGCTGAGTGCCGATCTCAACCGTTTAGCCGATTACCTCAATCCCGATCTTAAAAAGCTGCAAGCGAAAGGCATAACCTCGGTGAAATCGCGAGTCATCAACCTCAACACGGTTAAAGCGGATATTGAGCACCAACAAGTGTGTGAAGCGATCATGCAAGCCTATTGCGAACATTACCAACAGCAGGTTGAGCCTGAGTTGATCTCGCCGCAGTCGTTTTTTGATTTGCCGGGATTTGAGCAAAAATTCGCTCAGCAAAGCAGTTGGGATTGGAACTTCGGACAAACGCCACCTTTTACTCACCACATGGATGAACGATTTAGCTGGGGTGGCGTCGAGGTGTATCTTGAAGTTGAGCGCGGCACGATTGTGCAAGCCACGATTTTCAGCGACATGCTGGACCCTTATCCGATGGAGCAATTGGCGCTGCGTTTAAGCGGGCTCACCTACAACAAAACGGCGCTTGAACCGTGCCTTGCCCAATTGATGCAGGAATTGCCACAATACCAATTGCCTCTAGAAGAGTTTCAGCGCTGGTTCATCGACCAGATTGATTGAGCCTCACCTGTACGTTTTTGTAACCGCGCTCCTGCTTATCATTTCCTATTCTCGATTCCCTCCTCACTCAGAGGAGGGGCTCACCAAGCGTATTCACAAAGTATGTTGCCCTGATTTCTTTCTTGTTCTCTTTTGCTCTCTCTTACGATTCCCAAATCATAACAAGCGGTGAGCCAATCAGACGCAACGTTCGTATATCTTCAAATTGAATAACTGACGTGATACTCGGTGTAGGGTGACTTCGCATAAAAAAGCCTATTTGGCGCAGAAAATTTGTCCTGTCTGTCAGCGGCCTTTTGCTTGGCGTAAAAAATGGCAGCAGTGTTGGGATGAAGTCAAATATTGTTCGGAGCGCTGCCGGCGTCATCGTTCATCACAGTCGCTTGGTGCTGTTAAGGCTGATGCCAATAACTGAATGCGACACGTGACCAGTGCGTCATGATGTAATCAATCAGGGCTTGAGTGCGCTCAGGTAAAAAACGGCGCTGCGGATGGAGCAGATACACATCTGCGCCTTCAATTTCCCACTCGGGGAGCAGCTCGATGAGCTGACCGCTACGCAGGAGTGGCTCCATTAATCCTCTTGGTAAGCGGGCGATGCCCATGCCTTGTAAGGTGGCTTGCACTATCGTGTCCAGCTCGTCGGAGCACAAACGCGCCGTCGGAATAAATTGCACTTTTTGCGCGACGCTGTGGTGATGAAAAATCCACGGCAGCTTGTGGTTGAGACTGAGTAGGGGATGCTCTTTTAACTGCTCGGGATGCGCTAAGGTAAGCGTTACTGTGCTGAGTTTGGCAGCAAGCTCAGCACTGGCACAGAGTACGGAAGGGTTACGCGCCAGTTTACGCGCTACCCAGTCGGACTCCGGCTGTGGGCCAAAACGCAGCGCGATATCCAGATCCCGCTGGCTGAAATAGTCGAGCCCTGAGCCAACTTGCATGCGCAGTGTGACATTCGGATGCAGCTCGGCAAACTCCAGCGCCAAAGGGGTTAATTGGTGGCGCAGAGGTAACACGGGTGCACTTATCGCGATTTCGCCGCGGTAATCTCGTTTCGCTTGCTCGACCTCTTCTTGTTTGCGCTCAATTTGGGCAAACAGCTCGGCGTAGCTGTGAAATAGCTGTTCACCTTCTTTGGTCAGTACCAACTCTTTACTGTTGCGGATCAGCAAAATGCTGCCCGTATCTTGTTCAAGTTGCTGAATACGGCGGCTCAGCGTGCTGGTAGACATCGATTTCTGTTTCGCTGCTAAGGCAAAACTGCCACAACGCACCACGGTTAAAAACAGCGCCAAATCATCAAGTTTCATCGGTAATCCCATTTTTGCAATTTCGCGTCCCATTCTATCCTATTTTCGGATGGCTGTGATTTGGTTATCTTGTGCCACAGCAAATCCATTCCCTTTGACTTTATCTTGAAAGAGAGCTCATGCATTTTGATCCTATTCCCGCTGCCGATGCCCCTCATCCGCGAATTATTTTTGCTAGCGTTGCGCTAGTGATTGCCCTTGGTTCACTAGAAAAAAGCATAGTGACCACACCGCTGGCCTTGATTGGGCAAGATCTCTCGGCGGGAACCGCCTTAACTTGGGTGATCACCGCCTACTTACTCGCCGCCACAGCCGTATTGCCTGTGTATGGCAAATTGAGCGATCTGTTTGGGCGTGTACGCATGCTCAATATCAGCATCGGTATTTTTATTGTTGGCTCAGCGATGTGTACCTTTGCCGTTGACTTACCAACCCTGATTGGGGCGCGAGTGGTGCAGGGAATTGGCGGCGGTGGTTTGATTGCTTTGGCGTTCACCGTGATTGCTGATTCCATTCCGGCGCGTGAAGTCGGCAAATACCAAGGCTATATTTCGGCGGTGTATGCGGTTTCCAGTGTCGCTGGCCCCTTGCTTGGCGGCTATTTTGCCGATCACCTCAGTTGGCGCTGGGTGTTTGGCATTAATTTACCGCTGGGAATGGTGGCTCTGTATATGGTCAACCGCCATCTCAGACACCTTAACCAAAAACGTCACAGTCGATTTGACTGGCTGGGCGCTGGGCTTTTAATGCTCACCACAACTTTGCTGCTGCTTCAGCTTTCCTCACACTCCTTTTTGCCTGCGGGGTGGGGAGCTTTTGCTCTGTTACTCTGCTTGGTGCTGTTAATCCTTGTGGAAAGACAGGTGAGTGACCCGATTTTGCCTGCGCGTTTGGCACGCTTACCCAGTTACCTGACCGCGATTGGTCTAATCATGGCCTCACAAATGTTGATGTTCGCGCTTTTGGTTTATATGCCGCTGCAATTGCAGTGGCAGAAAGGCTTTTCACCGTCGCAAAGTGGCACCGTGATGGTGATTTTCATGTTCAGTATCACCACCGGAGCTTATCTTGGTGGCAAATGGGTGGCTCGCTCAGGGCGATATAAAGCGCTGGTGGTGAGCGGTTTTCTGCTTGCTGCCGTCGCCATCTGGCAGATTCACTACGATTTGTGGGTTCATCTCTCGCTAGGTATTGGCGGCCTTGGGCTTGGTTTCACTCTGCCTTCTCTTAATGTGGTGGTACAGAGTGTGTTGCCTGCCCGTGATAGGGGTATTGGCATGTCACTGTTTAACTTTGGTCGTGAGCTTGGCGGCGCACTCGGGGTGGCGTTCTGTTCTGCGCTGTTTTATCTGCGTGTGCCGCAAAGTGTCACGGTAAGTGAGCATGGCAGCCAAGCCTCATCAGTAACGCCTGATGTGCTCGCCCAAGGTTTTAGTTTGGTGTACATCGGCATGAGTGCGTTGGCGGTTGTGGCGATGATACTGACCGCTTGGCGTTTACGTAAAGATGCGCTGAAAGGGCACTAGCCTCTCTCTGTGTTCAATAGAAAATAAGGTGATAAATAGAAAACTCGGTAATAGGCAGAAAGTGAGGTAATAGAAAGAGAAGCGATAGATAGAACACGGGAGCGATCTTTTCCTCTTCTGTCGCGTACAAACGGCAGAGAAAACAAGGAAAGAGTATGGAAAAGATCAATCTGGTGTGGCTCAAGCGTGACCTAAGGCTGACCGATCACGCGCCATTACAAGCGGCGTTAACTTCGGGGCGACCGACGTTACTACTCTATCTGTTTGAGCCAATGCTGCTTGGCGATGCGCATTACAGCGAACGACACTGGCGCTTTGTGTGGCAATCATTGCAAGCCATCAATCGTGATTTGGCGCAGAGCAAAGGGGAGGTGTTGATCGTCACATCCGATTGGCAAACCTGCTTTGCACGTATTGCTGAGCGCTACGCCATTGAGGCGATTTATTCTCATCAAGAAGTCGGTTTAGCCTGCACTTTTCAGCGCGATCTTGCGCTGGCACAGTGGTGCCAGCAACACGACATCGTCTGGCATGAATTTCCTTATGCTGCCGTGATCCGCGGGGCGCAAACCCGAAAAAATTGGGATGAACATTGGCAGCAAGTAATGCGCTCCCCTTGCTGCGATCCTGATTTAACACGCGCCAATTGGCTGAAGCTGGATGCCGCAACGCTTGGTTTGCGCAGCGATATCCCTGCCACATGGCAGAGTAAACAAGCGGGCATGCAAACTGGTGGCAGTGATATGGCGTGGGCGACGCTGGAGGATTTTTTCGTGCGTCGAGGGCGAGAGTATTACCGCTCCATCTCAAGTCCGAGCTTAGCGCGCCACGCGTGCTCGCGGATGTCGCCTTATCTTGCGTGGGGAAATATCTCACTGCGGGAGATGTATCAAACTTTGCTCAAACACTGGTCGGTAGCGGGATTTCGCCGCAGCCTGATTGCGCTTTCATCACGTCTGCATTGGCACTGTCACTTTATCCAAAAATTTGAATCAGAATGTGAGATGGAGTTTCGCTGCGTCAACCGCGCTTATGATTCACTCTTACAGCAATCAAGCGATGCCCCCGCCGCGCAGTTAGCGGCTTGGCAAACTGGGCACACCGGCATTCCACTGGTCGATGCCTGTATGCGTTGCTTAATTCAAACCGGATACCTCAATTTTCGCATGCGCGCGATGTTGGTGAGCGTGTTAACTCATCATATGAATGTGGATTGGCGAGCGGGCGTGACTTATTTGGCGCAACTGTTCCTCGATTTTGAACCGGGCATTCATTATCCGCAGTTTCAAATGCAAGCAGGGGTCACGGGTACCAATACTATCCGCATTTATAACCCGACCAAGCAAGCACAAGAGCATGACAGCGAAGGGCAGTTTATTCACAAATGGGTGCCAGAGTTGGCGCAAGTGCCTGTACCGCTGCTCTTTGAACCCTGGCTGATGACACCGCTTGAAGCGCAGATGTATCAAGTACCGCTTGAGAGCCCTTACCTCAAGCCGGTGATGGATTTGGAAGCCAGTGCCAAGCAAGCACGGGATCGCTTATGGCAGTGGCAGAAACTGCCTGCGGTACAAGCCGAAGCGATGCGTATCCTCGCGCGCCATGTGCGGCAAGCTAAACCGAGAACTTCGCCGCGCCAACCCAACAAGCGTCAACCGGAGATGGATTAACACGGCTTTGCGAGTTTTGCATCGCGCCAAGCCAAGCTAGCCAAGACCCGTAAGCTTTGCTAGTCTTAGCGGCACATCAGGAAGTGAGGACGACCTCACCGCTCCATCTTTTCTTCGGGGACGACCCCATATATGAGGTGTATATATGGCGTGGTTAATCCTCTTTCTCGCCGGTATTTGTGAAATCGCTTGGGCTATTGGCCTCAAATACAGTGAAGGTTTTAGCAAACCGCTGGCTTCTGTCGCTACCTTATCGGCGCTGGTCATTAGTTTTGTGTTACTCGGGATCGCGTTGCGCACTCTGCCTCTTGGCGTGGCTTACGGCATTTGGGTGGGAATTGGCGCAGTAGGAACGGCACTGGCTGCCGCATTTTTGTTTGGCGAAACCTTAACCTTGATTAAGCTGTTCAGTTTATTTCTGATCATCGCGGGTATTGCTGGACTCAAAATGAGTGCTTAACGGCAGAAGTTAGTATAAAGCCAGAGCCGTGAGTTTCGGCTCTGGCTAGTTAGGCTAGAACAGCTCAATTTTCGGTAATGGATTTGAAGTGGATAACGTCGATTGCTTTGTGCTGTTCATATCTGAATCGCGATAGTTACAGTGTCTTTCAAAGTCGTGCCTATACTCCAATGACAGGCGGCGCAGGGTTTCTGTGTATTCTAGTTCCCGATGGCGCAGATCATTGAGGCGCATACCGTTAAAGACATCACCCACCAATAAGTGTTTTTCACGCATTAAAGCTTCGATGCTATCGAGCTTTTGACGGACGATGTCTTGGAACTGAGTACAGGCCATACTACCGCTGATATTTTTCTCAAGATCATTGTTGTACAACATGATTTGGGTGATTTGTCGTTCGCTTAATTCACGAACAGAAGAGAAACTTTGTCTTAAGCTTTGTACGGACTCAATCATCATATCAGCTTTGATGTTTTGCTCGCTGCTCTCTTTATTGGCGACTTCAAAACGTTGAGTCACTTCTGCACGAAGGCTTTCTATTTCTTCGCTAATTTGTGAGGCTGCCTCACCAGCTCTCTGAGCAAGATGTCGCACTTCATCTGCGACAACAGCAAAGCCACGTCCCATTTCACCACTGCGAGCTGCTTCGATAGCGGCATTCAAGGCGAGTAGATTGGTCTCATTAGCAATTTTTGAAATGACTTCGGTGATCTCGTTAAGTCCCATGACTCGGTTTAATACATCATTAACCTGTTTGCGCTCGGTTTGGATATTGCTCATCAGGCTGCGAGTACTATCGGCTAGATTTGAGATAACTAAGGTGTGTTCATCTAAGCTCGATACCATATTTTGTGAATCGAACTCCATGTCTTTGAGGTAGTGAGTAAAATTAGCGGCTGCGTGATCCAATGAGCAAATGTGATTGAGAATATCCTCAGTGGCTTTTTGTGCATCAGAATTTACGTTCTCAATATGATCCGCGACTAAGCCATTGAGATCGCGATATTCATCGATCCAATCGCAAATGGCAGAAACGGTTTCTTTTTGTTTCATGGTTTCTTGTTCATGGATTTGTTGTAGGAAACGCACAAAAAGATTGCCCTGAGAGAAAACCAAAGCGGTCATCGTTAAGATAAGTGCGGTTATCGCAAACGGTAGATAAAACCATTGCGGAGTCCAGTATCGAACCAGTTCTAAGCCCAACAGAAGCACTGTGCAGCTTAGAGTGATAGTGAAGAAAAGATAGCGTTTTTTATTATTCTCTAGCCGTTCAAATAGGTAACGAATCATAACGACCTCACGAAATACTACCTGGGAGAACTTGTTGAATCACGGCTTTCAATTGATCTCCCGTTACGGGCTTAACTAAATAACCTGTTGCACCTTTGGCGCGAGCCTCATTGCGTTTGGCTTGTTCTTGTTCTGTAGTGAGCACTAAAATTGGGGTAAAGCGATATGAAGCAATCGCACGAATTTTGCTAATCAACTCAATACCATCCATACGAGGCATATTGATGTCGGTAATGATGAGGTTGACTTTTAGACCACCTTTGAGTCGAGTTTCTGCTTCAACGCCATCTTTTGCTTTCTCGACTTGGAAACCCAGTTTAGAGAGCATGGCATCGACACTCATAAGAACAGTACTAGAGTCATCAACAATCAGAATGCTTTTAGACATTATTATTTTCTCCTTTTCCGATGATGTTGGCCGCCGATAACCAAACTTTAAGTTCGGGATCATTGGGCAACACAGTCACGCGAGGCTTCTCAAACATTAGTGCTTGTAATACCGCTGAGTGCACATGTTTGCAGTGCTTTAAATTAACACTAGACCCTGGTGTCGATTCCATCCATGTTAATAATGTTTCTGCCTCTTCAACTCCGACGTGATCGACTAAATAGGCCACTCGGTTTTTATATTCAACGGGCATGTTTTACTACCTCCTCAGTATCGAGCACTAAAAGGACACGCCCATCTCCCATAATGGCGGCACCACGGTAGATGGAGAATGTGGCCAAAGCACCCTCAAGAGGTTTGATGATGACATCTTGTCCCTCTTGTAATCGATCTACGGCAAGTCCCAATACATCATCACCCACACGGACAACAAGAATAGGTTGGATGTCGGGATAAATTTGGGCAGAGTTCATCTCAAACGCACGCTTGAGATACAAAATAGGCACAGTTTCACCGCGTAAAATGAACGTATCGAGATTTTTTACACGGCGAATGTCTTTGTGTCGGGAAATTTTTAACGTTTGGATAACCGATTCAATGGGAATAGCAAAGGACTGCTGCTCAAGTTCAAACATCATGACGCGTGAAATGGTCATAGAAAGTGGCAGGATCATGGTAATTTCACTGCCTTTCCCCGGCTCTGAGGAGAGTGTGAGAGTGCCGCCGTTGCGTTCAATAGCCGTACGAACTGCATCCATACCCACACCGCGTCCTGAGAGATCACTGACTTGTTCAACCGTTGAAAAGCCGGGTTCAAAGATCAAGTGAATAATCTCTTGTTGGCTCATCCGCTCAAGTTTGCTCGCTTCCACTAACCCGCGTTCCAAAGCTTTGGTTTTGACGCGTTCGACATCAACGCCTTTACCATCATCACTCATCTTGATGATGACAGAATCATCAAGAGTAAAAGCGCTTAGAGTAATTTTTCCTGTTGGATTCTTCCCTTGTTCGCGACGTATGTCGGGTGATTCTATTCCGTGATCGAGGGCATTACGGATCAGATGCACTAAAGGTTCGGAGAGATCTTCAACAATACTTTTATCTGCCTCAGTGTCTTCACCTTCGATGATCAGATCGACTTGTTTACCCAGTTTGCGTGAGATATCGCGGATCAAGCGTGGGTAGCGTTGAAAAACGGTCGCAAGTGGTACCATGCGGACCTGCATCACAACAGACTGTAGGTCTTCAGCAAGACGCGATATCACACTCTGTTCTGCTTTAATATCTTGTGCAAGTTTACGAACACCAAACTCATTTTCTGCACGATAGGCGAGATATTGCATCGAGTTTTTCGCAACAATCAGCTCACCGACCAAATCCATCAATAAATCGACTTTTTCCTGATCCACCTTCAGTGTTTTTATCTGTTTTTTCTTCACCTTGTCTAACTGCTCGTTAACCGTGATAGCGGAGGGTTGAGCAGGTTCATTTTCGCATTTATCGATGATGGCGGTTCGATGAGCAAAAGAGAGTAAAATGTTATCAAACAAGGTGATAAGTTCATCGGCCGAGACAGATTCTGGCAAGGGAGCAGGGCGATCACTGATTTGTTGGCTCAGGGCACAGTAGAGATTTTTAATCGATAAGAAGGTACCAGCACGTACGGATTCCGAAACTTGTTCTTCTCTAAGCAACGCGATTTGTTGTTTAACAATTCGCTCGACATATTGTGTGCGCTGATCAATCGGTGCTGTGGGTAGGTTGTCCGATTGAATGCGGTAAAGGCGGTATTGGCCTTCTATCGGAGCAAGTTGCTGCTCTAGGTCTTTTTTCGCTGATTGAGTCAGCAGCAGAAACTGCATTTGAGCCTGATAGGTATCGAAAGGCTCAGAATCTGGGATGAGCACTACTTTACGCCAAGAGACCTTTTCAACACTACGCATCCAAGCCAATGGGTCGTCCCCAGAGAAAAAGCACTGTTTATCGGGGGTATAAATCAAGAGTAAAGCATCGGGATGTTCCAAAAGCGCTTCTACATCGTTGAAGCAATCTCGTCCTAATAGCTCCGTTAATTCACTGATGGATAGGGTGGCCGTCTCTTCTTGCGCCGCTACGGCAGGGGTAGGCGTGTGTGTTGGCGCGGCTTGAGTTAAAGGTGCTAACTGAGCAATCATCTGTTTACTGATCGATACCGCCTCTGCTGAGAGCTCTTGGTGTTGTTCTAACTCTTCAATCCATAAGAGAAATTGGTCGCAGCAGCCCAACATCAGGTCAAGCATTGTGCCGTTTAAAGCCACATGTCCATCACGCACTTTTTGCATCAAATCTTCCATTCGATGCGCTAATTGGGTGAAAGGCGCAATATTATCGAGAATACCTGAGGCTCCCTTTACGGTATGTATTTCTCGGAATAACTCGTTAATGATGGCTTTGTCATCGGGATTCGCTTCTAACGCAAGTAGACCTCGTGCCGCGGATTCAATTAAATCTCGGCTCTCGATGATGAAGTTTTGCATTATTGGGTTCATTTCAACCCCCCAAGCATCAAGGTAACAGTTTGTTGTAATTCTTCAGGATTCACAGGTTTCACCATATACAAGTTCGCTCCCATATGAATACCTTGTTGTCTATCGCTTTCTTGGGATTCGGTTGAGATCATGACAGTCGGAATGCCCGCCAGCTCAGGGCGACAGCGTATTTCCCGAACGAGAGTAAAGCCATCCATCTTGGGCATATTGATATCCACCAGAAATAGGTCAACGGGCATTTCTAGCGCTCGTTCTAAGGCTTCAACACCATTACTGGCTTCTAAAATGAATATTCCGATCTCTTCGAGTAAAGCTTTGTGATACATACGCACCGTAGAAGCGTCATCAACGACCATTACTTTTTTCATCACTTTTTCCCCTTGTGCGGTTTGTAGTATCCCGTTGATTTACGAAAGCGTTTTACATGAAAAATTGAGGATATACGGCTCATCGACTCTGAGTGGCCGAGGAAGAGAACACCACCGGGATTGAGTTGCTCGTAAAAAGATTCCACTGCGTTACGGCGCGAAATATCATCAAAATAAATCAACAGATTTCGGCAAAAAATAACATCCATAGCGCCTAATTTTTGAACTTCTGCTCGGTTGTTGAGGTTAGTTTGAGTAAAACGTACCGATTGACGAATATCGTCAATTAATTGGTAACTGCCATCAGCCCGTAAGCTGAAATATTTGTTGAGAGAACTATTGGGTAAATTTTTAACAGAACGAGCACTGAAAATACCTTGTGCTGCTTTTTGTAAAATGCCGGTATCAATATCTGAGGCGATAATTTCAATATCGACCTGTTCTAGCTTTGGCCAATGTTCCAGTAAAAACAGCACAATTGAATAGGGCTCTTCGCCACTAGAACAGGGCATAGACCATATGCGTATTAGCTCACCTGGCCTATGGCGTACGATGTCATCCAAAACCTCTTCAACCAAGGACTCCAACTGACTGATCTCGCGGAAAAAATAGGTTTCATTGACGGTGAGTGCGTTGATAACGGCTTGCAGCTCTTCTCCGCTGGCTTGAAAGCGTAGATAAGTAAAATAACCACGAAAACTTTGGTGTTCGGTTAATTCAATGCGCTGTAATAAGCGTTTATCAACAAAATAACGTTTGCTGTTCTCAAAAAAAATGCCTGTTTTTTGATAAAAATAATCACGGAATCGGCAGAAGTCAGTATCGGTAATGACAATCTCATTCATAATGCTGACCTTAGGTATTTAACCGTTTGATAGCCACATCACAGGCAAAAACGAGATAGGGTACATGAGAAAATCGTTGCTTGACCTCCCCCAATATCGTCGAGAAGTTAGGGTCTGAGAGCTGAGCGACTCTGTCGATCGCTGTACCAATCACATTAATGTGTTCTTCGTGCTGGAGGACTTGCATTAACCATTCTGGCACCGATTGATGAGGTAAAAGCCCGATAATATCGATAGCAAAGATCCGAACATCAGGATCTTGATGGTTCAGTAAATCCTGAATGTGCCTTTCCAGCTGTTGCGGGCTATGTTGTAAAATCTCAATCGCTTGATTACGTAAATAGGGAGCTTCTGAATCGAGCAGGGGGATCAAACGAGTCGTGATTTCATCATTGTTTCGGATGGCTAACAGTGAGAAAACAGCATCACTGCAAGGGTTTTGTTCTGTATCGCGATCGAGCAAAGTAAATAAAGCCGCTTGATGTTGTTGAAACTCAACTGAGTCCGCAGCTTCCAACTGATGAATCGCACGTAAAATTTGCTCGAGGTCATCACCTTGTAGAGCTTCCATCAGCGCTTCTGCGCTCAGCACATCGATCTGCTCGGGAGTAGAAGGTATCTCAATATTTGGGTTGTCTGTAGCAGCGCTGCGTTTAATGATTGCCATAGTGAAGCTCCCTACTGGACTGTCTCACCACTTCGGTCATCAGATAAGCTAAGTGCTCTGGAGTTCCTGTTGGAATATGGGGTACACGTTTAAGTAATGCTTCCGGCATACTGGGGACTACGCAGGTTGTGGGTTCTTGGGCAAAAACAATACCGTTTCCTTGAGCAACCTGAGCCATTTCATTGGCACCGTCGTCGCCCATTCCCGTTAGCATGACGCACAATAAGTTATCTTCTCCACAAGTGCGTATGGCGCTGGCAACCAGTTTGGAGACGCTGGGATGCCATGAAAAATGGCTATCATTTGGCGTGGGCATGGCAGCCAATTTACCATCACGTAGCGTGACAATGCAGTCTCGGTCACCCTTACAAACATAAACGGTACCAGCCTCAAGCACTAAAGCACGGTTAATCTCTTTCACGGGTTGTTGCAGATGGCGATTAAGCCTTTGTGCAAAGGCGGCAGTGAAGCTCTCTGGCATGTGTTGGTTAACAATAATAGGTAATGAGAAATCGGCGGGCAGATGGCGCAGTATCGTTTCAACAGTGCCGGGCCCTCCTGTCGAAACCCCCATGATCGCAAGCTGGTGGTCTTCATTATTTTCCACCACAGGTGACTTATGTTTGTGCTCTACTTCTGCTGGTGATACCGAAAGCTGCGTGTGAACTTTGACTCTCATTTTCGCTGCCGCGCGAACTTTTTCACGGATCAATGGTGCGACTTCTTGTAATCGACCGCAGATAGTGCCTCCGGGTTTGGCGACAAAGTCTACCGCACCAAGATAAAGCGCTTCGAGCGTTGTAATGGCACCTTCATGGGTGAGGGATGAGAGCATGACAATTGGCAAGGGACGTTCAACCATGATTTGCGTAAGGCAAGTTAGACCATCCATGTTGGGCATATTGATGTCTAACGTCATCACATCCGGTTGCCATTTCATCACTTTGTCGATGGCATCCATACCATCACGTGCTGTTTTAATCTGGGCATTCGGAATGTTTTGCAATATGTCGCTAATGGTGGTGCGCATTAACGCAGAATCATCGACAACTAAAATCTTCATGTTCCCTCCAGCCTTAAAACTTAGCTATCCATATCGTTTGCAGCCATGTGTAACTTGTACATCTCGGTATTACTGATCAATTGATCGGCGGACAGTACTCCTATCATTCGAGGGCTGAGATTGACCATTTGGCGCATTAGTTGTGCTTGCTCTTCGCTCAACACGGGCGCATCTTCCAGCTGGGATTCCGGTATTCTTAATACTTCACTGACGGAATCGACGATAAAACCTGTTGAAATCTTCTCAAAATTCACAACTAAGATACGTTGGCGTTCATGGCGTGCCATCTCGGGTAGATGAAAACGCTTACGCATATCGACGATAGGTAAAACGTTACCGCGTAAATTAATCACTCCTTCGATAAAATCATCGGTTTTAGGAACGCGGCTGATATTTTCTGGAATACGGATAATTTCTTGTACGGTATGAATGGAGATGCCAAATTCTTCTTTATCCAACTTAAAAATCACCAACTGCATGTCGGTATTGTCATCTTCTAGGATACTTACATCGTCGATCGTCGACATATCAGTTCCTTCCTGTGGGTAAGCTTCGGAGAATTGATCTACGATTTGAGCGTCAAAAAGTTGCTCTACAGAAATAACGCTGAGTGTGCGTCGGCCATCATCAAGATTACAAATGGCCGAAATGTCATTGGCTTGTCCCATCTTGCTCATGATTTCTGGAACGCTATCCATCACGTCCACATGCAGGCGTATGACTTCGCGTACGGCATCCACCACAACCCCCACGGGAAGCCGCTCTTTCTCTGAGAGGGATATATTCACCACCAAGACACGGTGACTATCACTAAAGCTAATGCTGGGTAATCCAAACAGCGTTCTCAGACTGACCAATGGGAGCGTTTTGCCACGTAAATTGATCACTCCAAGAATGGCGGATTCAGTAAGAGGGACCTTGGTGATAATCTCGGGTATACGCACAATTTCTTGAGTGTCCTCTAGTGGAAAGGCGTATTCTTGCCCATCTACCATGCAGCACACGAGCTGTCGCATGTCTTCATCATCATCTCGTTCTTCATCGGTCACATCCCCAAAATGAGACTGAGAAGAGAGGTGGTTAAAACGCTGCGTGCTTAATTCCAATTCTTCTTCGACAGAGTTGTCTAACAAACGATGACAATTCAGTACTTGGATAATCTGATTATCCGAGTGAATGGTGTTGGTAATTAAGGTTGGGTCAATTTTGCCGCCCGCGGTATTGGTCGGCTTTATCATCTCAGGGTCAGGGGTTGCGACATTCACAACACGATCGACGGTGAATCCAATCTTGGTCTTGCCAATTGTAATGACAATCACTCGCGTGGCTTCCGTCGCAGAGGTTCTGTCCATGCACAGTAAAGTCCGTAGACACAGAACGGGAAGAATTTGTCCTCTTAAGTTGGATAATCCAATCAAATAACTGGGAGTGAGTGGTACTGAAAACGTAGTTGGGAGACGGATAATTTCTTCCACTTCTTGCATGTGTAAAGCAAAAAGCTCATCACCCAGCATGAAATTGACATACTGTGTGAGGTTCTCTTCATGCTCAAGTTCGTTGTCTACAAGGGCTTCACTGGTCATAGTTCACCTCAATCAGATTGATTGAAGTTCATCGGCAACGGCGGCAATATTTTCAATTGCGGATGCCAGCTCCGAAGTACTTGAGCTTTGCTGACGAGCCGCAGTAGCGGCTTCACCCGTTGCATGAGAGGATTCTTCGGCTGCAGTGGCAATTTGTTGCATTCCCGCGCGTGCATCAGCAATCGAACGCTCGATGCCCTCGGCACTTTCAGAAATACGTTTACTTCCTAACACCACATCACTCATCCTAGAGCGAACATTATCCAGTTGTTTGATGGTCAGAGCTGCTTTTTGAGCCTCTTCCATCACTGTCGAAAGGATGTCAGCTAAATCTTTACGAACAATGTTGATTTGCTCTTGGATATTCTTAACTTGATCTTTGATTTGTTCAGCGTTTTCAGCAGCATCGTTGGCGAGGTTTTGAATATCGGTAGAAACAACAGCAAAACCTTTTCCATATTCACCTGCGCGTGCTGCCTCGACAGCACCATTCACAGCCAACATGGCGGTTTGAATGGAGACATTGGAAATACCATCGACGATTTTATCGATCTGTCGCGAAATACGTTCAATATTCGCCATTTCATTCAGATTTTCCGTTGCAGCTTTGGTAGATTCCGTAATGGCTAAGATCATCTCGTCAACAGTAGTTTTGTTTTCTTCTATACCTGTCAACATTTTCTCGCAAGCTTTCAGGCTGCTTTCTGCGCGTTCTTTACCAAGGCGAGCTCCTTGTTCTATCTGCGTTAAGCTAGTGATCCCGGTTTCAACCGACTTGGCCATATGTTGTGCACCAGAGCTGATCTGGTTGAGTGCACCCATAATTTCATTCGATGAGCGGTTGATCTCTTCAATGCCAGCAGAGAGCTCTTCGGCAGCGGCAGCGACTTCTTCAGATGATTTAACGATATCGGTGGATGTGCGTAGCTCATCGGTTAATTCATCAAGTGACTGAGCTGCTGTGACAGCACCATCAAGCGCGATTTGTTGTTGATCTAGACTTTTTAAGCTCTCTTCACAGGCGGCCGACTGTTCTTGAGCGGCTTGTGAGACAGATTCGGAACCTTTTAAGGCAATAACTGCTGCAGAAGACATCTCATCCGCAGCTTTCAATAACACTTCTGAATCTTTCACTAAATCAACCATTTCATTGCGAATGAGCGTAAGTTGTTTATTGACGACATGGCCTTTCTGAACTTCACTTTCTGCTTTTTGAGAGCTTGATTTCACTCCGTTTGAAACCATTTCCGCACCGTTAGAAATGTCCTTGATGAGACTTTCAATGTTGGCCGCATTTTTTTCGGCCTTCTCAGCTAAGGTTCTAACTGTATCGGCCACCACCGCAAACCCTTTCCCATGTTTACCTGCACGACCCGCTTCAATCGCCGCATTCAACGCCAATAAGTTAGTTTGATCCGCGATATGTATGACTTGTTTCACTGCATCATTAATTTTGGCTGCTTGTTCGGAAAGTTCGATCATTCGTTTGACCGAATCGTTTTGTCGTTCTGAAGAGGTTTGGACGTTCGATACCATCTCATTGATTTTATTAGCCACATCAACAATATCTTGTTCGAGTTTAGTCAAAATTTGCTTAGATTGAGTGGCATAGGTGGCTTGTTCATTGATGAAGTTATTCATCTGTGATACCGCCGTTTCACTTTGTTTTGTAGCCGATGAAGATTCTTCCGCACCCACCGCAATCTGTTCCATAGAGCTACGTAGTTGAGTCATGGCAGAAGAACTTTCTTCTAATCCAGCCAATAATTCTGCTGTAGCAGAAGCCACTCGTTCGGCAGCTTGTTGTTTTCTGGCTAATGTTCTTGCTTGGCGACGCAAATCATCAGCTTCTTTTTTGGGGGCATTAGCCGAAGTGCTATGGTTGCTCGGACTAAATGATGAGCTAGCACTGGTAGTGATATGTTTCTTGAGCGCCATGGAAAACCTCGTTGTTTGCCATTGATGTAACAGATGTAATCCATCTCCAAAATGAGATATTCATCCAAGATGTTAGATCAGTATAGACAATGATTTAAATTTTCCAGTTTCAAACTAATTAAATTTAAACTAATTAAAAACAAGGATTTACTTTATTTTTATTGAGGATAGGGAAGAGGATTTGAGCCAAATCTGCATCGATATTTTTTAGTTGATATTTTTATAATTGTTTGCTCTTGAATTTCAAGATTTTCCAACTATGTTGCATATGTCTCTATCGATGATTTGCTCTAGATGCAAAGCTTTACATGTTCATTAAACTAAAGTGGTAACTTATTTATATTCTTATTAAACAATGAATTAGATGAATTGTGGTGAACGGGTTTAAGCATTCTTTGTTTCATAATCTAAAATACTTAAGCAAAGGCTTAAATTTAAAACAAACAAAAAGAAAAATTTGTACTAGAGGTTAGTACCTCGCGTCGGCTAGCGGTTTTTTCTATCTACTTAAAGGCTTTGATGCCGAGTAGGTTGAGACACTTTTGGAGCCATATTTTATGGCATGTGACATGGAACGTGAGGCGCACTGTGATGAAATGGTTTAATAATTTATCGATTACCCAAAAAATGATTGCTCTGGTTGGGTGTTTACTTGCTCTAACGTTAATGGTTTCCACTTATTCTATTACTAAGATGAAACGAGTAGCGGTTGAGATAGAGGCGATAGCTCACGATAACTTACCTTTAGCCAAATTGATGACCGACATGACCGTTCATCAACTCGAAGGGGCGATTACTCTTGAACGAGTCTTCCGCGCAGCAGGCATCGAAAGTAGTCAAGGCAAGCAGCAGCAAAATCAGTATCAAGCACAGCTCATGGAGTTAGTGAATAAATTCAAGCAAGAATTTAACCAATCTCGTCAACTACTTGAATCTTCTATAGAACATACGATTTCCCCCTCAATACGTAGCTATCTGGCTAATCTAGAGCAAGACCTTGACTCATTAGGTCGTGAACATGAAGAATTTGAAAGAAAGCTCAATGAGTTGCTGAATGAACTTCGTTCTGGCAGAGAGGTTAAATTATTAGTAGCAGATGCCGAGCAGATTGAACAATTACAAATCAGCCTAGATCAGCGTTTAATCGATATTCTGCGTAAAATCGAGCAAGCAACTGAGCAATCTGTCTTAGTGACAGAGCAAGAAGAACGTGAGGCGCTATGGGGAATGATTTATTTAAGCGCCTTTGCGATTTTATTCGGGTTAATTCTCGGGTTTGCGTTTAGTAAACAAATCGTTATGGCGATTGCTAGAGCCCGTAAGTTGGCCAATGAAATGGCTGAAGGAAATTTTAGCAAGCGAGCTAAAGTCACTACAGGTGACGAAATTGGCCAGCTCATTACCAGTATGAATACCATGGCTCAATCTCTGAGCCACATCGTCGGTGAGGTAATAGACAGAGCAAATACGATTGCCTCAACCGTGACACAACTTGCTTCTTCGGCAGAAAGCAATAAGAAGTCAGTACAACAGCAGCAAGCCAATACAGAACAAGTCACCAGCGCAATGGCGCAAATGGCAATCACGATTACGGAAGTGGCGAGCAGTGCGGAAGAGTCCTCCGCTGCGACAGCAAGGGCACAGGAAAATGCACGCTACAGCTGCGATGTCTTGGGTAAAACTGAGACGGTTTCTAGTCAATTGGTTGCTAATGCCCAGCAATCACAGCAAATGATTGTTGAGTTAGAGGCCAGTACTCGGCAGATCGAAAGTTTTGTGTTAGTCGTAGAAGGAATTTCGGAACAAACTAACCTACTGGCTTTAAATGCAGCGATCGAAGCGGCGCGTGCCGGTGAACAAGGCCGTGGATTTGCTGTGGTTGCGGATGAGGTGCGAGCTCTGGCATCTCGCAGCCAACAGGCAACACATGAAATTAAGGGCTTGATCCAGACCTTAGTGGAACGTGCGCAATCGGCTACTAAGATGATTGACTCAAGCGATCGTCAGATAGAAGAAAGCTTTTCATCGATTACCGCCGCAAAAAAACAGCTCGATTCGATTAATCTTGCTCTTCTAGAACTCACGTCCGCCAATACCCAAGTAGCGGCAGCCAGTGAGGAACAATCGGTTGCCGCAGATGAGATTAGCCACAACATGACGGATATTCGCGATGCTGGGGAAACCATCATGCTCAGTGCACAAGAAACGGCTCAAGCGAGTGAAGAGTTGGCACAACAAGCCCAAGGATTAAAATTATTGATGGGACGCTTTGTTATTTCGTAACAGTGTGTTGTCACTAAACGAGTAGAGTATTACAAACATAAAAGATAAGGCTCTCTACTATAATGAGTTTGAGAGTCATTGATTTGGAAGCCATTTATGCCATTTTGGAAAAAAGCTGCCGCCCAATCAGAGGTGGAACAACACAATCATGACAGCGACATTGTCTCTGCACTTAAAAGGAACCTTGCGTATATCGAGTTTGATCCGCAAGGCAAAATTTTAGATGCAAACGCACTTTTTTTGAGCGCAATGGGGTACACCAAAGAAGAAGTGATTGGTCAACATCACAAAATTTTTTGTGATCCCGAGACTGTTAACTCCTTGGAATATGCACAATTTTGGAAAAGCCTAGCCCAAGGACAAGCGCAACGAAAAATGTTTCACCGACTCAAGAAAGATGGTTCGAGTATCTGGATAGAGGCAACGTATATGCCAGTACGTAATCGTGCGGGCGATGTATATAAGGTGACTAAAGTTGCCCATGATGTGACGAAATCCAAAATTACGGCGGACAAGCAGGCTGCGGTATTTCATGCTCTGGATCGTTCATCAGCCATGATTCAGTTTAATCCGGATGGAACCATCAAAGAGGCGAATGAGAACTTTCTCAAAGCCACGGGTTATCGACTGGAAGAGATTGTTGGCAAACATCACCGTATGTTTTGTGATGACCGTTTCTATAAAGAAAATCCAAACTTTTGGCGTGAGCTCGCAAGAGGGGAGTTTAAATCCGGTTTATTCCATCGGCGCACTCGCCACGGTCAAGATCTTTGGTTAGAGGCGACGTATAACCCGATTTTTAATGATGCAGGTGTCGTGACTCAAGTTGTTAAATTTGCTTCAGATGTTACAGATCAAGTGTTAAAAGCTCATGCAACCAAAGAAGCGTCGCAAATGGCTCAGCAAACGTCTGCAGAAACGGTTCGTGTGGCAGAGTCGGGGCGCGAGATGATTGATGCTGCGGCAACGATAGCGAGTGGTATTACAGAGTCAATTGCGGGTGCAAATGCATTGATGACGGACCTCTCATCTCAATCTCAGAGAATCACGCAAATAGTCACAACCATCAACAAAATTGCTGAGCAGACCAATTTGTTAGCTTTAAATGCCGCCATTGAGGCCGCTCGAGCAGGTGAATATGGACGTGGTTTTGCTGTAGTGGCTGATGAGGTGCGCAGTTTAGCGTCGAATACCAGTCAAGCAACTAGCGAAATTGACAACATTGTTAAACGCAACAGCCAACTCACCGAACAGTCAGGGCAAACCATGGAGCAGATCCAAGCCAAAGTCACTGAATTCAATCATATGCTGCAACAAACCCAGTCTTTGATTGAGCAAATTCAGCATGCAGCGGAAAATGTACAAAAAACGGTGAGTAATATTGTGGATGAATAAGATGAGCCGGAAAGCCATCCAGTAGTAAGCCTAAACCATGGCTTCATTCATCATCTCATGTTGAAACAATAGCGTTGTAAGAAGAAAAAACACAGCGGTTGCTTAGGTTAGTGTTAGAATCTGACCCTTCTATATTTAGGCTAGACCTCTGTTAGGTCTGGCAGTAAGCTCGAGTAAATTCATGTCTTTTTCTCAACTTGGATTAAGTGACGTTCTGGTACAAACCGTAGCGCAACTTGGTTACCAAAAACCGACCCATATTCAAACCCAAGCGATTCCAGTGATTTTGCAGGGACGTGATCTGATTGCCGCTGCGCAAACAGGCACGGGTAAAACCGCCAGTTTCGTCCTGCCTATTTTGGAAAAACTGCGCCAAGGGCAAACGCAACGTAAAAAACGTGTCCGCGCCTTGATTTTAGTGCCAACCCGCGAGCTTGCGATGCAAGTGGCGGAAAAAGTAGAGCAATACGGTAAAGACACGGGCTTAAAGAGCCTTGCTGTGTTTGGTGGCGTCGATGAACAAGCACAGAAGCAGCGCTTGATTGATGGCGTGGATGTGCTGGTGGCCACACCGGGGCGTTTGATGGATCTCTATGGGCAACGCGCCGTCTATTTCGAAGAGATAGAAATGGTGGTACTCGACGAAGCCGACCGCATGCTGGATATGGGTTTTATTGAGTCGATCAACAAAATCATTGACTGCCTGCCGAGTGAAGTACAGTTTCTGCTTTTTTCCGCGACACTGTCACGTAAAGTGCGTGAGTTAGCGAAAACCGCAGTACGCGATCCGCATGAAATCAGTATTGCCGCCAACCAAGCCTCAAAAAGCAATATCAGCCAATGGCTGATCACCGTCGATAAAGACACCAAATCCGCATTGTTGAGCCATTTAATCAATGAGCAGCAGTGGGATCAGGCATTGATTTTTATTGAAACCAAACATGGTGCAGCCAAGCTCGTTTCTCAACTTGAAAAGCGGGGCATCCATGCGGAAGCGTTTCATAGTGGCCGTAGCCAAGCCATTCGCGCCCAACTGCTTGAAGATTTTAAGTCAGGAAAAATCAAATACTTGGTCGCAACAGGTGTCGCAGCACGCGGCATTGATATTGACCAGCTATCGCGTGTAGTGAACTACGATTTGCCCTTCCCAGCCGATGAATATGTCCACCGAATCGGTCGAACAGGGCGCGCAGAGGCTGTCGGCGAAGCCATTTCGTTTGTCTCAAAAGACAACTTCAAAAATCTGTGCATGATTGAAAGCCGCTTAGGCCATTTGATTGAGCGTCGCGTGGTAGAAGGCTTTGAGCCGAAAAAGCCCGTGCCGATTTCGATTTTGAACTATGTGCCCAAACATAAGCGTGCGGTGCAAGATTAATACGAACACTTCAGAAAAAGCCGGGAATTTCCCGGCTTTTTCTATTCTATTTTTCAGTTCAATCAGCTGCGTACAGGCATAAAAAGGCCTCTACCGCGCGTTGGGTCGTAGCTTTAAGTTCACTTGAGGTCGGTTTTTCAATCGCACCTAATGAAAAGGGCTCAAAATATTGTGCAGATAGCAACGCTTTGAAATGCATGGCGGCGATCCAAGGATCACACTCTTTCAGTGAACCACATTCAATTTGGCACGTAATGTAGCGACTTAAACGAGCCCAACCTCGTTTCGGGCCATTTTCATAAAAATGTCTGCCGATTGCAGATCGGTCGGCTTCATGAATCGCCATTCGATAGATGGACATCGCATCTTGCGTTAAAACCGAGTTCAAAAAATTGTAACCAAATTCTAATAAGGCGGGTTTTAACTCTCGATTATGGTCAAGTGAGAGGAAAGAGAGGGCGATTTGCTCTGTCGCTGATGACTCCATAACCGCCGTGAAAATCTCTTCTTTCGAGCTGAAATAGTTGTATAACGTGGCCTTCGAGCCCCCTAGCATCTTCGCAATATGCGACATGGAAGTCTGTTCAAAACCTTGTTTTGTAAAGGAATCTTTAGCAATCTCTAGAATTGCTTGCCTTTTTTCTTCACTTTTTACCCGCATGAGTTCATCTATTTCCAGTTAGAAATTGTGGATAAGTTTCCCTTGACGGTTTCCTTCTGTCAAGAGTATAACTGTACGGTACGGTTTAGTTATAAGGTTTTCAAATGTGAAAAATAGCGTTCAAACGGTAGGTTTGTTGCATAAAGCAGCGCCTTATTTTACGGCTTCTCTATTGAGTGCTTTCGTTTTAACGGGTTGCTCAGTACCCGATCATTACCCTGATCTTGCGACGATGTGGGAAGCGAATGAGCTTAGCTCGACAAACACATTTTCTCACCAAGCTGAAATGGACTGGCCATCAGTGAATTGGTGGCAACGCTATCAAGATGCACAATTAAACCATCTGATTGAGGAAGCGTTGCAGCACTCACCATCGTTAGAGATGGCAATGGCTCGGCTTAAAGGGGCACAAGGTTTTGCTCGTCAAGCAGGCGCAATTCGATCATTTGATCTCGGGTTAGCGGCATCCGCCACGGAAAGTAAAGTCAGTGAACGTTATCAATCTGCTACGCCTCCCGATGGTTGGAATGACTATGGCACTCTAACCTTGAATTTTCAGTATGACTTTGACTTTTGGGGAAAAAATCGCGCAGCGGTTGTTGCGGCGACTTCCGAGCTTGCTGCCGCTGAGGCAGAGAGTGTGGCTGCGCGTTTGATGATCAGCACATCGATTGCTAATGCTTATGCCGAATTAGCTCGTCTTTATGCCAATCAAGAGACCGTGCATGCCGCGCTACAAGTGCGCAACAAAACCGTTGAGCTTTTAGAAAAACGTTATGCCAATGGCTTAGAAACGCTAGGTTCTGTCAGCCAAGCGAAAGCGGTTGCTGCGAGTGTGGAAGCGGAGTTGCTTGGTATTCAAGAATCGATCCAATTACAGAAAAATGCTTTGGCCGCTTTGGTGGGGCAAGGGCCTGATCGCGCTGCATCGATTGAAGAACCCCATATCACCTTGACCTCTCGTTATGGCTTGCCGTCGGAGGCTGGCGTTGGATTACTGGGGCATCGTGCTGATATCACCGCTGCGCGTTGGCGGGCAGAAGCCGCAGCACAGCAAGTCGGTATTGCGCAAGCACAATTCTATCCAGATGTCACTTTGTCAGCGTTTATTGGTTATCAGGCATTTGGTCTGGATCATTTGTTTGATAGTGGTAATGACGCAGGTGCAATTGGGCCTGCGATCTACTTACCACTATTTACGGGTGGGCGTTTAGAGGGGCAGTTGACTTCGGCAGAAGCTCGTTACCAAGAAGCGGTCGCTCAATACAATGGCACGTTAGTGCAAGCCTTGCATGAAATCGCCGATGTGGTGACCAGTAGCCAAGCTCTGCAAGCGCGAATTAATAAAACCGAACAAGCCGTACAGCAAGCTGAACAAGCACTGCATATCGCGACGAACCGTTATCAAGGCGGTTTAGCCACCTATCTCGATGTTTTGGTAGCTGAAGAGTCTTTACTCAATAACCAAAGAGCATTGGTCAATTTGCAGTCACGCGCTTTTAGTTTAGATCTTGCGCTGATCCATGCGCTAGGCGGCGGTTTTGAAACAACAGAATCTTAATAGGTTATCTTCAATGAATTCAAATAATAGCAACACCGAATTTGATGGTGTACGCGCAGCTCAATCGCGTAAAAAAGGGTTTCTCGGATTAGCGGCCGCAATTGTGGTTGCCGGAGGGAGTTATGCACTCTATTGGCACTTTATCGGTTCACGCTACATTTCCACCGACAACGCTTATGCTGCGGCGGAAATCGCCGAAGTCACGCCGGCCGTGGGCGGGATTATCGCGCAAGTGAATGTAGTGGATACCGAGTACGTCAAACAAGGCGACGTACTTGTACAGCTGGATGATACCGATGCGAGATTAGCTTTGCTTCAAGCTGAGGCGGATTTGGCACTCGCAAAACGCCGTGTACGTAGCTATCTCGCTAATGACGAAGGTTTAAGTGCTATGGTGGAAGCACAAGAAGCCAATGAGCAGCGTGTGAAAGCGCAGTTAAAAGCGGCGCAAGCGGACTTTGAACGAGCAAAAATCGATTTATCTCGTCGGGAAGACTTAGTGCGTTCCGGCTCCGTTTCTGGTGAAGAGCTGACGAATGCCAAAACCGGTTTTGCGCAGGCACAAGCAAACCTTAACGCGGCAAAAGCGGCTATGGCGCAAGCACAGGCAACTAAGCTCTCGACCATTGGCTCACAAAAAGCTAATGCAGCGTTGACCGATAACACGACCGTCGATAGCAACCCTGAAGTCTTACTGGCAAAAGCGCGTTATGAACAAGCGAAAATCGATCTCGAGCGTACGGTGATTCGTGCGCCGATCAGTGGAATCGTCGCTAAACGCCAAGTACAAGTTGGGCGTCGTGTACAGGTGGGGATGCCTTTAATGACCGTGGTGCCTACTGACCATATTTATGTCGATGCCAATTTTAAAGAAGTGGAATTGCGCGATGTGAAAGTTGGACAACCCGTTACCTTAACGGCAGATCTGTATGGTGATGATGTGACCTACCATGGTGTGGTCGCTGGTTTTTCCGGCGGTACGGGCTCCGCATTTTCGATGATCCCTGCACAAAACGCCACAGGCAACTGGATTAAAGTGGTGCAGCGTTTGCCGATCCGTATCGAGTTGGATCCCAAAGATTTGCAAGCCTATCCACTGCAGGTAGGATTATCTATGGTTGCCACGATAGATACTGCTGGAACTACCGATCCACAAACCTTAGTGCAGTACCGCGCCGCCAAAGTATCAGAGCAAGGCTAAGGTGAATCCATGAGTCATAACGCTGACAATGAGATGCAACCTCTGTCAGGATGGGCACTGTTTTTCGGTGCCCTGTGTCTGGCAATGGCCAACTTTCTCGCTATTTTGGATACCACTATTGCTAACGTCTCTGTCTCCAATATCGCTGGTAGCCTAGGAACTTCAACTAGCCAAGGGACTTATGTGATTACCTCTTATGCGGTCGCAGAGGCGATCTCGGTACCTCTTACGGGTTGGTTGGCTTCGCGATTTGGCTCTATTCGAGTCTTTGTCACCTGTTTTCTGTTATTCGGTGTTTTTTCATTACTCTGTGGTTTAGCCAATAGCATGAGCACGCTGGTGATGTTTCGAGTGTTGCTTGGTTTCGTGGGAGGGCCTTTAATGCCACTTTCACAAACCTTGATGATGCGAATATTCCCCAAAAACAAAAGCCATGCTGCGATTGGTATCTGGTCGATGACCACGCTCGTGGCACCTATCATGGGACCTATTCTTGGCGGCGTGTTGTGTGACCAACTCAGTTGGCCATACATCTTTTTCATCAAAATGCCTTTCGCTATTGCCGCGGCGTTACTGTGTTGGAAATTGCTGAAAAAATTTGAAACCAAAACGACGCATTCAAAAATTGATAAAGTGGGGCTGGCGTTATTGGTCGTGTGGGTCGCCGCATTGCAATTAATGTTGGATGAAGGTAAGGATCATGACTGGTTTGAGTCATCGCGCATTGTGTTTTTGGCGGTGATTGCTGTGATTGGTTTCATTGCATTCTTGATTTGGGAGCTAACGGAGCGAAACCCTGTCGTGGATTTAAAGGTGTTCCGACATCGAGGTTACAGCATCAGTTTGGTGACGTTGTCACTCGCGTTCGGCGCTTTTTTTAGTATTTCTGTAGTAACACCTTTATGGTTGCAAATTTACATGGGTTATACCGCCACCATTTCAGGCCACGCTACTGCCAGTATGGGGATTCTAGCGGTTTTTTTGGCACCGATAGTGGCCAATCTGTCCTCGAAATTTGATCCTCGGCCCTTTGTTTTTGCTGGCGTGATGTGGCTTGGGCTGTGGACTTTCATGCGTGGCTTTAACACAGTAGATATGACGTTTTCGCAAATCAGTTGGCCTTTATTTTTCCAAGGTATCGGCATGCCGTTGTTCTTTGTGCCATTGACTGCGATAGCCCTTGGTAGTGTCAAACCGCACGAAATGGAATCAGCAGCAGGATTGATGAACTTTATCCGAACCTTGTCCGGTGCGTTTGCGACCTCAATGATCAACACTTCATGGGAGCATGAAACACGTTATGTGCATGCTGAGTTGGCAGGCTTAACTGATAAAGCGGGTGTCGCGGCACAAGCGATGCAAAGTTCAGGAATGAGTGCCGAGCAGACGCGCTCTGCGATGGACTGGATATTGCAAAATCAGAGTGTGATGGTGGCAACCAACCAGTTGTTTATCGTGATTGCACTGATCTTTGTATTTGCAGCCTGCATGATTTGGTTTGCGCCAAAACCCAAGCAAGCGGTGGATACCTCTGCTGTTCATTAAACGTCAAAGGCGTAATACACATGGCATTACGCCTTTATTCTCTCGAGCTTATGAATGTGGTGAAGACTAAAGCGTTATTGAACTCTAAACCGTCCTACCACATCACTCAATGCATGTGAGGTATTTTGCAACTCATTGCTGACCGAGGTGACTTGCGCGGCATTCATGTTGAGCTTACGCACCATCTCTTGAATTGCCGCCATGTTTTTACTCACTTCGTGTGTAACTTGCCGCTGCTCCATCGCTGATGTGGCGATAAGAGTATTCAGATTATTCATTTCAGCGACTGAATCAGTCACCACATTGAGCGAATCCATCACATGATTGGTGCGTTCAGCGGTTTCTTCACAATGAATACGGGTTGAGTCCATCTCTTTTACTACGTTTTCTGTCGTGGTTTTTAAGGTCGCGAGCATGTCATTAATTTGCGAAGTGCTCTGTTGTGTTCGAGAGGCTAATGCACGAACTTCATCAGCGACTACCGCAAAACCTCTGCCTTGTTCACCAGCACGAGCAGCTTCGATCGCCGCATTGAGCGCCAGTAGATTAGTTTGTTCTGCAATCGCGCCGATGACTTGTAATACGGAATTGATTTGCTTCGTGTCCTCGCTCATACGCGTGATAGTTTCTGCCATCGAGGAGACTTGGTTCACCAGTCCATTGACACTGTTGACAGCTTCGGTAACGGTTTGTTTTGATTCATCAGCATAACGATTTGTTCGTTCGGTAAGTAGTGCGGCATCATCCGCACTTTGCGCAATAGAGCCTGCGCTAGCACTCATCTCTTCAATGGCGGTAATCGCTTGTTCAGTTTCTTGCGTATGTTGATTAAGCGTATTGAGATTGGAACGAGCTTGGTTGCTTAAATGTACAACGGCACGATCAATCTCTTTCGATGAGTCAGCTACGTCGATAAACATCTGCTGCAGTTTTTCAATGAAAAGGTTGATGGAGTTGCAGATTTGACCAATTTCATCTTTTGATTCAACGGCGAGACGTTGGGTTAGATCACCATTACCTTGTGATAGGTTGGCAACCAAAGTGTTAAGGCGGCTCAATGGCTTAAATGAAACGTGCAGCATAGTCACGCTGGCAACAATAATGACGGAGGCACAGACTAAAAGCGCGAGGGTAATTTTCCAGTTGAGCTGATCGGTATTGGCTTGAATCGCGGTTAAATCGATGTAGCCAATCAACTGCCAATCTTGTCCAGCAAAATTGATTGGACGAGTAATGGGCGTGAGGTTTACCCCTTGCTTATCCGAGAAAATCACATTTCCATTAGCCATCAATTCCGCAAAGCTGCCCTCGGTTGCGTAATCGGTCATCATTTGACTAAAGGCGGAAAGGTTGAATACGAAGAAATCTACTGACTCATCGAAACGCTTGACTGAAAAGGTAATCGTCGGCTGTCCCTCATTGAATGTCACAGGGCTAACCACCACAGCATCACCATGATTTTCAGCGAGACTCACATACTGCTGAGCATCTTCTTCGCTCATATTGCCCGTATCATCAAAGGCATATCCGTTGACGATCTTTATGATTTTATTGAATCCAGAGCTCGCTTTAGTTTCACCAATATCCATCATGCTGAAGTTCAGGCTTTGTGCGAGAGCTAATTTGCTGTTCAGTTCGTTTTCAAGCTTACGTTGCATCAAATCAATGTTATGCGTGATGTTTTGGCTATCCGCCTGTTTGATGTAATCGCTGATAAAATAGTTAACACTAAAATACGAGGTGATGATGGTCAGCGAGATAATCGCGATGATCAGGGCAATTATCTTGTTTTTAAACGAGAGTTGGGCCATAGCACTTTACATCCTTAAAAGTGATCGATTTGAACGGCATTTCCTGCGCCGTTGATAAACTCATACAAAAGTTTGGGTCACATATTAGGTTAGCTGTGTCATTGTTGCAATTACGTTGCATTCATTTACAAATATTATCTAGCATGCGCTGAAAAATGACGGTGAAGACGTGAGATTTTGAGGAAATAAAGAACCCCACACTTCGTGGGGTTCGTGAAAGATTACTTCAGATAGCGCTGACTCAAATGAGCTTTAAAATGCTCTGGGTTGAGGGTTTCCCCCGTCGCTTGTTTAACCAATTCATCGGTACTGAATAAGCTGCCCTTGCTCCAAATATTCTCAGACAACCAAGAGAATATTGGTGAGAGATCGCCGCGGCGAATCGCGCCATCCACATCCACGGTTTTCTTCATGGCCGCCATAAATTGCGCAGCATACATGGCACCTAAGGTGTAGCTTGGGAAGTAACCAAAGCTGCCATCTGTCCAGTGAATATCCTGCATACACCCATTTTGATCGTTGCCTTTGGTGCTTAGGCCTAAATAAGCCTGCATCTTTTGATCCCAAAGTTCTGGCACATCAGTGTGTTTGATCTTGCCGTTCATCAAATCTCGTTCGATTTCAAAACGCAGGATCACATGGGCTGGGTAGGTGAGTTCATCCGCATCGACGCGGATAAAATCTTTCTGCACGCGCGTGTAAAGTTTTTGAATGTTTTCCACTCGGAAGACCGGATCATTCATCGCCGAAAAATGTTTGCCTGCCAGTTCAGCGAGATGGGCAATAAACGCAGGGCTACGACCCACTTGCATCTCAAAGAACAGAGATTGTGATTCATGAATGCCCATCGAACGCGCTTCGCCAGCCGGAGTGCCAGCCAAATGCTTAGGTAAACCTTGCTCGTAACGCGCATGGCCAGTCTCATGCACAATGCCCATCAGCGATTGTACAAACTCGCTTTCGTTGTAGCGTGTAGTAATGCGCACATCACTCGGTACGCCGCCACAGAAGGGGTGCACACTTTCATCAAGTCGGCCGTGGTTAAAATCAAACTGAAGTAGCTTCATCACATCCAGCCCCAGCGCTTTTTGGCTTTCAGCAGGATAATGGCCTTTAGGTGCGATAAAGCTTTCGCTACTCTGCTTTTCAATCACCACATCAATTAAGCTTGGTAGCCAAGTTTTCACATCACTAAATACACGATTGAGCTGTTCGGTTGTCGTGCCCGGCTCATAAAGCTCAAGCATCGCATCGTAAGGGGTTTTCCCAGTTGCTTCGGCACGAATTTGCGCTTCTTCTTGAGAAAGCTTGACCACTTCCGCCCAGTTTTTCTCAAAACCTGTCCAATCGTTATTTTTGCGTTGGCTACGCCAAGCGTGTTCACATTTGGAGCCAGCTAGGGATTGCGCTTCGACTAAGGCTTCAGGCAGAACCGTCGCTTGTTGCCATTGGCGTTTCATTTCGCGCAGGGTGGCTTGCTGCTCGATATTGAGCGTTTCACTTTCTGCCTCGGCAAACCAATCAGCCAATTGTGGCTGGGTCATCAGGCCATGGATATGCACAGAAAGCTCTGCCATGGCTTGCGAGCGCGCTTCAGCGCCGCCACTGGGCATGACGGCGGCTTGGTCCCAACCAACGATGGACGACAAATGATTAAAGTTAGAAATTTTTTTAGAATGTTTTACTAATTTATTGAACGCATTCATGGAAATAGCCTTCCGTGACGATAAACGAAAGCGAAGTGTATCAATCAAGGTGCAGATAACCAAGTGATGAGAAGCGCGTTTTTTCATCAAGAGGATTTTTGCCCGCCAAGCAAGATCTTGCTCAGCGTTGGGCAGTTTTTTGCTTTGTTGATGGGACTATTTCTATAACTTATTGATTTTGAATGGTGTGAAAGTTGGCATCCCACTTGCTCTTTGTATCGCGACGGTGCG